>NZ_JBVJRC010000013.1:118448-225141 GCF_055608005.1 Lentzea sp. NPDC036955
ACCGCACCGGCCTTCCCGCTCACCTGCTCGGCAACCGCACCGGCCTTCCCGCTCACCTGCTCGGCAACCGCACCGGCCTTCCCGCTCACCTGCTCGGCAACCGCACCGGCCTTCCCGCTCACCTGCTCGGCGACCGCACCGGCCTTCCCGCTCACCTGCTCGGCGACCGCACCGGCCTTCTCACCGACCTGACCCGCGATGACGGTCGCCTTCTCGCTCACCTGAGCGGCCACGGCGGTCGCCTTCTCGCGGACCGCGCCGGCCTGCTCGGCCGCGTCGGCGGGGACGTTCTTGTCGCTCATCGGTGTGCCCTTCACTGGTGGGGTTGTCCGCAACTCGATCTCCTCTACCCCGAAGGGCGCCGGTCTACGCCTGCACGGTGCGTCGCAGGCCGCCCCCCGATCGGGAGAACGACCGCGGCGAGGCGAATCGTTCGCAGTAACGGAAGAACCCGGCAGTGCGCCTCCGACGACGACCATGCGCTCCAGATGTGCCGAGACCCGGGAGCAACACCCACATCCGGGGGATTCGGACGGCTCCAGCCGAAATTCACACTTTGCGGTCATGACCGGTCAGTCGCGTGCCTTCTCCGGGCTACGGTCGCCACGGTTCCTGATCACGTTCACCCGGAAAGAGTGGTCCAGCAATGCAGAGCAACGCCCTCGACCGCGTCGCGGTCGTCTTCAGCCTCTTCGACCGCAACGGGGACGGCCACCTCCAGGCCGAGGACTTCGAGATCATGGCGGACGATGTCGTGGCGGCGGCACCGCAGTCAGGCCAGGCGGCCAAGAGCGCGATGCGCGAAGCGTTCGAGCGCTACTGGGAGACCCTGGTCACCGAACTGGACGCCGACCGCGACGGCACGATCACCTTCGAGGAGTTCACGGCCTGCGTGCTGGCGCCGGAGCGGTTCGACCACACGATCAGCGAGTTCGCCGAGGCGCTCGCCGACCTGGGCGACCCGGACGGCGACGGGCTCATCGAACGGCCCGTCTTCCTGGCGCTCATGACCGCGATCGGGTTCGAGCAGGACGCGATCCACGCGCTGTTCGACGCCTTCGGGCCCACGCCGGACGACGAGATCACCGTGTCGACCTGGGTCGCCGGGATCAAGGACTACTACAGCCCCGCGAAGACCGGCATCCCCGGCGACCACCTGGTCACCAGCAGGGTCTGACCGGCCGACGAGCAGGAGAGGAACGCCTTGGTCCCCACCATCGGGCTCGCCGTCGGCCGCGGCACCGGTCCTGAGCTCGCCGACGTCTTCGAACGGGTCGTGACCACGTTCGGGGACGTCCGCATCGTCCGCTCCCCCAGGCTCTACCACTCGTACTTCTCCCTCAAGGCGGAGGCGAGCGGGGTCGCGGAGGTCGGGCTGCTGACCGGGCAGGACGCCGACCACTACGAGCAGTTCTGCCGCGAACAGGCACGCGCGGGCACGACCGCGGTCTTCCGCACCGCGATCAACGCGCAGTCGCTGTACCTGGTCCGCGAACGGCTGCAGGCGGTGAAGGTCGACCTCATCGCCGGCCGGGACACCTCGCTGCTCCTGGTCCGCGACCAGGCCCAGGGCTTCTACACCGGCGAGAACCACCACGAGCCCGGCGTCGTGCGCCGCACCACGGTCTTCAGCAGGGAGATCACCGAGAAGGTCGTCCTCGCCGCGCTGCGGCAGGCCAGGCGGTACTGGCCGGGCGAACCGCTGGGGCAGGTCGTCATGGCCTACAAGTTCCACCTGCTCGACGGTGCGCTGGGCGAGTGGGTGGCCGACATCGGTGCGCGGCACGGCGTGGACCTGCGGCTCGCGCAGCCGGACACGGTCAACCGCAACATCATCGAGCACGGACTGCCCGCCCGCAGCGTCGTCATCGGGTCCAACGAGTGGGCCGACGTCATGCACGTCGTCCTGCTCGACCGGCTGGGCCGCGAGCGCCAGGAGAACCGCTGCACCGAGAACCTCCACCTGCACCCCGACGTGCAGAACCTGGTGGAGTACCAGACGGTGCACGGCTCTGCCGACGACCTGGAGGGCCTGGGCATCGTCAACCCGACGGCGACGATCCGCGCGGCAGCGGCCATCGCGGAGCGGCACGCCGGGGCCACCGGTGCGATCGCGCGTGCGGAAAGCGCTCTCACCGCCGTGGCGAACCAGGGTGTGCGCACCCCGGACCTCGGCGGGCGGAACTCGACCGGCGAGGTGGTGGCCGCGGTGCTCGAACTGCTGCGGGAGCCGGGTCATCGCGGCCGGCACGCGGCACCGGTGCCGGCGGGCGAAGCGTGAGCACGACGGCGCTCGTCGTCATCGACCTGCAGAACGACTTCTGCACCGGCCCTGCCGTCGCCGCCCGGTACCGGGGCGACCCCGCCGCGCTGGACGCGGTGGCCGGCAACGCCGCCCGTGCCGTCGCCGTGGCGAGGAACCGGGCGGTGGAGGTGCTGTTCGTGCGGTTCCACGGCGACGTCGAGCACCAGGGCCCGAGCTGGCGGCGGCGCGACCTGGTGCTCGGCAAGAGTCCCAAGTGCCTGGAGGGCACGTGGGGAGCCGAGTTCCACCAGGTGCGGCCGTTGCCGGGAGAACGCGTGTTCACCAAGCAGGCGCGGTTCGACGCGTTCCTCAGCGACGGTTTCGAGGAGCACCTGCGCCGCACGGGCGTCGAGCACCTGGTGTTCGCGGGCCTGTACGCCGACGTCTGCGTGGACACCACGGCGCGAACGGCGTTCCAGCACGGTTTCCACGTGAGCGTGCTGACCGACTGCACGACGAGCCTGCACCTGCCCGACGACACGGTCCAGCGGTTCATGGCCACCGTCTACGGCGCCCGGCTGACGACGCTGGCCGACCCGGACGTGTGGTCGGCGCCGGTGCGGCACGACCAGGAGAGGCAGGACAGGTGCCGGGTACCGGACACGGCAGCCAGACCGTAGAGCACGGGGTCGCGCGCACCGCCCTCATGGTCGCCGCGGCCCGTGCCATCGAGACCCACCGGCCGGACTCGCTCGCACGTGACGAGTACGCCGAGCACTTCGTGCGCGCGGCCGGCACCTGCGAGGACTGGCCGCTGCGCCTCGACGCGGTCCCGGACGGCGACGACGACCCGTTGTGGGGCAGGCTCGGGCGGTACTTCGGCCTGCGGACGAGGGTGCTCGACGACTTCGTGCTGCGGTCGGCGCAGACCGGGGCACGGCAGGTGGTGCTGCTGGGCGCCGGTCTCGACACGCGGGCCTTCCGGCTGGGCTGGCCGCGGCGCTGCGTGGTGTTCGAGCTCGACCAGGACCCGGTGCTGCGCTTCAAGCAGAACGTGCTCGACGACCTCGGTGCGAGGTCACGCGCACACCGGGTGCCGATCGCGGTCGACCTGCGCGACGACTGGAAGACGTCGTTGCGCGACGCGGGGTTCGATCCCGCCGCGCCGAGCGTCTGGCTCGCCGAGGGCCTGCTGCTCTACCTGCCCGGCGACGCGGAACGGCGCGTGATCGACGTCGTCGACGAGCTGAGCGCGCGGGGCAGCTCGATGGCGTTCGAGGTCAAGCTCGGCGTGGAACGGCCGGAGGTCCGCTCCAGCGCCGTGTACTCGGCGGCGAGGCAGCGGATCGGCGTCGACCTGCTCAGGCTGTTCGACGCCGAACCGCGCCCGGACTCCGCCGGTGATCTCGCGAACAGGGGCTGGGTCACGCGGGTGACGACCCCGTTCGACTTCACCGCGGAGTTCGGGCGCGGTCCGCGACCGGAGCCCGACGACGCGCTGGCGAGCAACCGGTGGGTGTTCGCGGCCCGGCTCTGACGAAGCCGTCAGAGCGCTCGTGCGATGGCGATGTTGCCCGCGAGCCGGTCTCCTGCTTCGTAGATCATGTACTCGTGGCCTTGGTAGGTGCCGAACGAGGGTGCGGCGGAGCGGCCGTTGTCGGGTGCGCCGGTGAGGGAGTCGTGGAAGACGCCGAGGTGGCGGCGCTGGGTGAAGTCGCGGCCGAGTTCGGTGATGAGGATGTTGCCGCCGCTGCCGATGTCGGTGTTGTAGACGACGTAGGCGCTGTTGTTGCGGAAGAGCAGGTGGGGTCCGCCGATGTTGACGGCGCCGACGTCCTGGTGGCGGACGAGCGGGGTCTGGGAGAAGGTCCAGTCGCGGGCATTCGGTGACCAGCCCCAGCCGATGTCGCGGTGGTTGGTCTTGTTGTTGATCATGAAGACCATGACGTAACGGGCGCCGCGGGCGGGCAGGTCGTGGCGGAAGACCCTGGCGTAGGAGGTCTCGGTGGTGCCCGCGGGCATCAGCCGGGTGGACAGGACCTCCTTCTCGTAGCGGAAGTTGATGCCGTCGGCGGAGCTGGCCAGCCGGGTCACGGTGTTCTCGCCGTGGAAGTACAGGTACATGCGCTTGACGTCGTCGTTCCACATCGCGTGCGGTGAGGACACGTGGCTCACGCTGTACTCGCCGGGCCAGCTGCGGGTGATGATCGGGTTGCCCGGGTACTCGGTGAACTCCTCGTCGAGGGTGTTGGCATAGGCCAGGCAGATCCCGCCCGGTGCGTCGTGCGGCGCGTAGTACAGGTAGTAGGCCGCCCTGGCGCCGGGGATGCGGTCCTTGGTGCCGCGGATCGTCGGGAAGATCAGCTCACCGGTCGGGTTGTACCGCAGCTTGCTCTTGACCAGGGCGAGCCTGCGGTAGCGGTAGTCGGGAAACCCCGCCGGCGCCGCGGCGGCGGTACCGGCCGCACCGGTCGCACCCGCGGTGCCCGCCAGCAGAGCCGCACTGCCCAGCAGAAGACGGCGACGGTTGACTGTCATGGAACGCTCCTCGACGCTGAAGAATCCATTGTGGAGTGACGGTGGACGTCAGTAGATCGCCACGCCGTAGGCACGGAGGGCTTCGGTGACGGGCTGGTAGAACGACCGGCCGCCGCTGGCGCAGTTGCCGCTGCCACCCGAGGTCAGGCCGAGTGCGGTGTTGTCGGCGAACAGCGGCCCCCCGCTGTCGCCGCCCTCGACGCAGACCGTCGTCGCGATCATGCCGGTCACGGTGGTGCCGTCCGCGTAGTTCACCGTGACGTTCAGGCCGGTGACCTTGCCCCGGTGGAACCCGGTGGTGCTGCCGCTGCGGCCGACGGTCTGCCCCACCACGGGGTCGCCGGCGCGGGCGATGTCGCGCTGGGAGCCGTTGTACAGGTTGACCGAGCCGGGCCGGCTGATGCCGCTGGTGTAGCGGAACAGGGCGTAGTCGTTGCCGGGGAAGCTGGTTCCCGTGCGGGACGCGACGACCTGACCGCCGGAGGTGCTCCAGGTGGACGTGAGGTTGCCGCAGTGACCGGCGGTCAGCAGGTAGGCGGTGCTGGTGCCGGGCGTCTTGACGTTGAACCCGAGCGAGCACCGCACGCCGCCGCCGAGGATGGCGTCACCGCCGGTGATGGTGGGCCGGAACGAGCCGCCGACCTGCTCCAGCCGTGCCGTGTCGCCGAGACCGCCGACCACGGACCTCAGCCGGGCGAGCGCGGAGCCGGTGACGGTCGCGTCGGCGGACACCACGACCTGGTTGGTCGCGGGGTCGATCCCCCAGGAGGTGCCGGGAATCCGCGCCGTGCGGTCCAGGACGGCGGCGCTGGCACCGAGAGTCGCCGCGCTGTGCTTGACGATCTCGGCACGCGCACCGGTCGCGGTGACGGTGTCCGCCGCGGCCCGGTCGGTCACCGTGACGACGAGTCTTCCTCCCCCGTCCACGTAGGACCCGGCGCTCGCGGCTCCGAGCCGGTCTGCGAGGACGTCAGCCAGCTGGCCGGGATCGGCTGCGGCGTGCGCGACGGGCGCGGTCACGACCAGACCGGCTGCCAGGGCCACGACCGATGCCAGCTTGAGGGCGGCGGTGCAACCGTTCATCGTCTCTCCTCGGCTGTTCTCGACGGACGGCGGGCGGCGCGCCGGGTGTGCACAGCAGAGTGCTCGACCAAAAGAGGGACGTCCAGACGATAATATTTATTTCCCGCAGGTCACGAGATCAGCGAGAGCGTCAAGCCGCAAAGGGCGGAAAATAGTATTAGCGCTTTCAATAATGCCATTCCGCTGTGCTTCCGGCCGTGCCCAGCCCTAGTAGTCAAGCTCGAAGTCGTGGTGGTCGTCGGGGTCGACCGTCGCGACCAGCTCGTTGCCCGGCCGCAGGCTCGGGTCGTACCTGGCGTCGTGTTCGGCCACGAAGCCGGGCACGTCGGGGCCGCTGATCCAGAGCCGGACGCGGACCGTGGCGTCCTCGCTGATCGGCTCCATGGTCAGCACGTGGGCGGTCGCGGGCAGACCCACCTCGTCCAGCCGCAGCAGCCGCCGCTCGGCCCGCCCGATCCCGCGCCACACGGAGATGCCCAGCGGCACCAGCACCGCGGTGAGCACGATGCCGACGGTGCTGTCGTCGTTGGCCGCGTAGACGATCGGTCCGGTGAGCATCAACGCCACGGCGAACAGGTGCAGGAACACGTTGTTGCCCCGGTTGGCCCCGTGGATCTCGACGAATCCGCTCTCCGCCATTCCGGCACCTTAACCGGATCATGTGGTGCCGTGGGCCGGTTTGGTGCGCCGGGCATCACCTGCGGTAGACGCCCAGCTCGTAGAGCGAGTAACCCCAGCCGGTTCCGCGTTGGGTGGCGTACAGCCGCACGTACCGCCCGGTCGCGGTGACGTCGATCGAGTCCACGCCGCCGTTGCCGGTGGTCGTGCCGTACACCGAACGCCAGTTCGTGCCGTCGTCGGACACCTGGACCTCGTACGCCCGGCCGAACGCGCCCTCCCACACCAGCTGCACGTGCTGGAACGTCGTCACCGCGCCGAGGTCGACGCGCAGCCACTGCGGGTCGGCCCAGTCGGTGGCCCAGCGGGTCGCGCCGTTGCCGTCGACGGCGTTGGCCGGTGGGAACGGGGCGCCGTCACCGACCTGCTGGTACGACGACGCGGTGACCGCCTTGCCCCGCGCGACGTCCACCCCGGCGGGCTGCGGTGCCACGACCCGGACGGACCTCGTCTCGATGCCGATGTTGCCGCGGCCGTCCTCGGCGATCACGTAGACCTTCCACACGCCGAGCCGGTCGGGTGCGGTCACGGTCAGCCGGTTGCCGTTCACCCGCACCGGCGCGTTCGCGAGGCCGCCGCTGTTGTCGACGTACTTGCTGTTGAACGCCGCCGACCAGGCGATGGCGTCCCCGTCGGGGTCCGACGCCGCGACGTCGATCGTGAGCGGCGCACCGGCGGCGACGGTCTGCGGGACGGTCATCGCGGAGACCACTGGCGGGGTGTTCGCCGGCGTCGCACCGCCGAACGCGCGCTGCACCGAGTAGAACGACAGCCGCTTCTTGCCCGCCGGGGTCAGGTTGAACCACACGGCGCCGAAGTCGTACTCGGTGCCGTAGTGGAACAGCGTGCCGCCGAAGGAAACGCCGGTGTGGCCGGTGATGCAGTTCCACGCCTGCGTGTAACCGTCGCGCTTCTGCACGTCCGTGGGCTCGGCCGGAACGCCGTTGGCGTCGTTGGGGACCTCCCACTCACCGGCCGGGCCGGCCTCGGTGAGGATGTACGGCTTGGTGTAGCCGCCGCCGACCCAGTCCTCCCGCACCTTGCAGACGTTGCCGTAGGAGTTGACCGCGTACAGGTCGAGGTCGGGAGCGTGGGCCTTCAGGTACACCCACGCACCGGTCCAGGCGTCGGTGTTGGTCACCGGGTGGTTGGTGTCGATCGCGTGGATCGCGCGGGCGGCCTCGTTGACGTACTTGGCGTAGGCGACGCGCTGGTTCTCCAGCTCGGCGCCGGAGTAGCAGTTCTGCAGCCCGAGGATGGACTCGTTGCCCACGTTCCACATCAGCACGCCGGGGTGGTCCCGGTAGGCGGTCACCCACTGCCGGATCTGACCGAGCGTGTCCGCCTTGTACTGCGCGTCGGTCACGTAGTTGACGCAGCCGCCAGAACCGGGACCGCCACCGGGCTGCAACCAGAAGCCGTTGATCACGCGCAGCCCGTTCGCCGCCGCCGCGTCCAGCAGCGGGCGGGTGGAGGCGTCCGTGCCCCAGGTGCGCACCGTGTTGGCGCCCATGGACTTCAGCTCCGGCATGTACCGCGCGGCGTCCGCGGCGGGCGGGCCCCACGTCAGGCCCTTCACCGTCCACGGCCGGCCGTCCACGGTGAGCTGCCAGTTGCCCTGCGAGCCGGTCACCCGCACCCCGGTGCCCGGCTGCGGGGTGGAACCCTGCTCGCCGAACACCCGGAACTCCCACAGCGAGACGCCGTAACCGTTGGCGCGCTGTGTCGAGTGGACCCGGACGTACCGGCCGGTGCCGCTGACGTCGAAGCCCTGCCGGCCGCCGGTGCCACCGGTGACCGAGCGGACCGGCGTCCACGCGTCACCGGTGGCGGAGACCTGGATCTCGAACGCCGTGGCGTAGGCACCCTCCCAGTCGAGCTCGACGCGGGTGATGGACGAGGACGCGCCGAGGTCGACCCGCAGCCACTGCGGGTCGCTCCACGCGCTGGACCAGCGGGTGCCGGCGTCACCGTCGACAGCAGCGGATGCCGGGGTGCCCGCGCCCTCCGTCGACGAGGCGGTGGCGGGTTTTCCCTGGGACAGCAGTGAGGGCGCGGCGCTGACCGGGCCCGGCACTACTGCGAGTCCTACGAGTACGGCGATGACTGTGCCGATGGAGCGGAGGCGGGACATTGCGTCTCCTGCAGGGTCGACTGGGGATGAGAGATGCGGGAGAGCGCTCTCACAGCCCCTGCCGACGAATGTTACGAACGCAGGTCAGCGATGTCAACGAGCCCTCTTGACACTTCCGGACGCCCAGCGGGACGCTGTTTGGGAGAGCGCTCTCCAGTCATCGTCCGCGTGAGCAGGAGGACAGGCGACCAAGAACTTCGACAACACCGATTCACCGGGGACGCGGAACCAGGGCCACACGCAGGCGGTGCGGTGCGTTCAGGACACCTCGCAGCGGCTTGGGCGTCTGGCGCGGCAGGACGTGGTGACCTGCGAGGACCGCGGCGAGGACGACGGTGAGTTCGGCGGTGGCCAGGTGGGAGCCGGGGCAGAAGCGGTGCCCCAGCCCGAAGGGCAGGTAGGAGCCAGGGGAAGGGCGCGGAGCGGAGGTCCACCGGTGGGGGTCGAACCGGTCCGGGTCGAGGTGGACTGCCGGGTCGCGGTGGTTGACGTACGGGCTGAACAGCACCTCGGCGCCGGCCGGGAAGCCGGGGACGGGGGCGTCCAGGACGCGCCGCAGCTGCCAGATCGGCGGGTGCAGGCGCAGGGTTTCCCTGACGACCGCCCGGCACAGGGGCAGGTCAGCGGCGCCAGGGTCCGGAAGTGCGGTGGCCTCGTCGCGGACCCTCCGCTGGAGATCGGGACACCGGGACAGCTCGTGCAGCGCCCACGCCAAGGCGGCGGCAGGAACGTGGTGGCTGGACAGCAGCATGGCCCGCACCGCCAGCGTGGTGCTCCGCTCGTCCAGTCCCGCGGCGGCCAGGTCAGCGACGAGTCCTCTGGCCGGCGTTCGGTCGCGCAGGTGGGTGCGCAGGGCGGTGTACGTGGCGAGCTGCCTGCGCGGCAACCGGCGGGACACGGGGAAACGGGTCCGCTGCGCGGTCGACAGCTCGTTCCCGACGAGGGCGGTGATGACCGGGGCCGGTTCACCCAGGACGTAGTGGGTGTTGACCGCCGCCATCAGGCGGGTGGCTTCGGCCATCGCGTCGATGCTCGTCATCGACGCCCACCCGGTGACGGCCCGTCGGGCGTACGAGCCGGTGGTCGGCTCGAACCGGGCAGCGGCAGCCGCGGTCAGTCCTGGGCGCATGGCGCGGCGGGCCGCCATCCACCGCTCCAGGCCGTCCTCGCCCCAGGAGATGACATCCGCGCCCCGCTCGGTCCTGGCGGTCAGGGCGTGCCGGCTCGCCAGCAGGCGCTCGGTGGTGGCGGGATCGGTCACCAGCCACGTACCGGGCCGCAACTCGACCACGCCACCCCCGGACCGCGCCACGGCGGTCAACGCCTGCCGCGGGTCTCTCACGCGGACGGCTCCCGGTCCGGGCCGCCCGAGCGGGCGGCCCGGAAACAGGACCGGATCACACCGCCGGGTAGGCGTAGTAACCGGGCTTGGCGAAGCGACGACGGACAATCCTCTTCAGCAGTTTCACCAGACCACTCCTCACCTCGGGAACACCCAGTGTTCTCGGGCGATTACCCGCAGTCAACAGGCTGGCGTTGCGACAAACGAGGCACTGCGGTGTTCCGCCCGAGCTGTCCGACCGAGTGGACGCAGGCGGCGGCACGGAGCTCAACTCTCAAGCACCTGCCTACCGCACCGGACCTGATCAGTCAGGTCTGCCACTGACCCCACACCGGCGAGGAGGAAGGGTCAGCGGCCTCGTCCGGACAGAGCCGGATCAGTACCTGAGGACGACGCAGCCGTTGCTGCCGACGTCGCCGGTGAACCCGTTGAACACACCGCCGTTGGCGCCGTTGCCCCCTCGTCCGGTGCCGGCCGCGCATTCGGCGGGCACCGTCGAACCGGGCGCACCGCCTGGACCTCCGCCGCTGCTCAGCACACCGTTGCCTCCGGTGGCTCCAGCAGCGCCGGGGGTTGTGGTGACCACCGTGCCGCTGCAGCTCGCCGAGCTGCTCCCGTTGCCCCCGACCCCGCCGGTGTTGTCGCCGAGGGAACCTTGCCCGCCTTGACCGCCGCCACCGTTGGCCCGCACGGTCGTGCCGATGGTGATGCCGGAGCTCCCACCGGACGCGCCGGCCTTGGCCTGGTAGACGCCCTCGCGCGGACCGCCTCCGGTGCCCCCCGCACCGACCGAGATCTTCAGGACGGCACCCGCGGTGACGGCCAGCGTGCAGGTCGCGTTCGCCCCGCCTCCGCCGCCGCCACCACCGGGTCCGGGCACGGGGAAGAACCCCCAACCACTGCCACCGCCCCCGCCGCCTGCCCCGACGACGTGCACGGTGACGGCGGTGACTCCGGCCGGCACGGTGAAGGTGAAGTTGCCGGGGTTGGTGTAGGTGTTGACCAAGGCCGCGTGAGCGGGCGCCGGCGCGGTCAACGGCAGCAACAACGCTGTCAGCGCCGCTGCTGCCAGCCCTCTTCGGGTGAACGAGCGGCCGACTGAGTCGACAGGTGACATGAATCCTCCAAAGATTGCAAGTGGCGGTGTTCATTCGTACTCGGAACACACTGGGAACAACAGGTTCGATTAGGTGAAGCTCGCACCCCGGTGTCGATCTATTCCAATTTCCGGCGAAAGTCGAGATTCCACCTCGATCGCGAACGAAGAAGGGCGCGGAACGGCTCGGACCAGAAGTGGACACCCCGGCTGGGACAGCGTCTGGTCAGCGGTTCACCCGCGAGGAGCAACGGGTCGCCCATTCCTCGCCGCGGCGCCGCAGGTGTGTGAAGCCGCGTCCGTGAACGGGCGGATCGAATTTCACCTGTTTCGCGCTGACGGTGGCCGTCGTCTGCCCGGCATGATGGAACACGGTCCATGTCGGAAACGACATCGTCTGCCGCCGCAGGGCGAGCGCGGGCAGCACGGCGGTGACGACGGTGCTCCTGCCCAATAGGTGGTCTTCGTGTTCTCACCGGAAGAACTGCGGATCCCGGTGCACGGCGACGCCCGCCGAGGCGCGGACGTCGAACTGTTGCAGCGCTTCGCGGCCTCGGTCCAAGAGCGTTCCCGGCACATGACCGGTTTTCCGGTCAACCTGGAATTCGACTACGGCCCGTTGGCCCCGTTCCTGTCGATGCACCTCAACAACGCGGGCAGCCCTGACCAGGCGAGCGAGTACGGGCTCGACACCAAGCCGTTCGAACAGGCGGTGATGACGTTCTTCGTCGAGCTCGCCGGCGGGTCACCGGACGAGGTGTTCGGTCACCTGGCGCACGGCGGGACGGAGGCGAACCTGTTCGCGGCCTACGTGGCGCGTGAGCGGTACCCGGACGGCGTGCTGTTCGCCTCGCGCGAGGCGCACTACTCCATGCCGAAGATCGCGAAGCTCCTGCGCATGCCCTACGTGGCGGTGGACGTCGACGAGCGCGGCGTGCTGGATCTCGCCGCGCTCGGGCACGAGATCGGCAGCAGAGGCGTGCCGGCGGTCGTGGTCGCCACCATCGGCACCACCGGCAGGAGCGCTGTCGACGACATCCCCGGCATCCGGCGGGCCGCCACCGACGCGGGGGTGGACCGGGTGTTCGTCCACTCCGACGCGGCGTTCGGCGGGCCGCTCGCCGAGTTCGGTCGACCACGCCGCCCCTGGTCGTTCCCCGACGGCGCGGACAGCGTGTCGATCAGCGGCCACAAGATCATCGGGTCGCCCCTGCCCAGCAGTGCGGTCCTCGTGCGCGAGGTGGACGCGGACGCGATCCGCAGGCCGGGGGTGGCGGTGGGCAGCGACGACGACACGATCGGCGGGTCCCGGGACGCGCTGTCGCCGTTGCTGCTGTGGTATGCCTTGCGCGGACTGGGACGCGACGGGCTCGCCGAACGGGTCCGGCACTGCCTGGAGGTCACCGAGCACGCGGTCCGGCGCCTGGGGGAAGCGGGGCTCAACCCGACCCGCTTCCCCGGCGGCAACGTCGTGCTGTTCGACCGCCCCGAGGACGAGGCGATGAGCGCCTGGCACCTGCTCGACGTGGACGGGCGCGCGCACCTGTCCGTCATGCCCCACGTCACCACCGAGCTCATCGACCAGCTCTGCGCGGACCTGACCGGTCAGCGCGCCTGAGCCGGCCGGTTCACCGCGTGCGGTCGGCGTACCCGTCGGGCAGGTCCTCGGGTGCGCGGTCGATCACGGTGTCGTCGTCGGTGTCCCGCTGGTCGACGAAGGTGATCCGCGCGGCCTCGTCGACCACCTCGACCGGGTAGGTGGGTCCGGCGTCGCGGAGGGCGGTCATCCGGTCGAGGTGGTCGTTCTGGAAGCACGCGGTCTCGGCGGGGTCGTCCCACACCCAGCGGGGGAAGAAGATCGCGCCGTGCAACTGGCGGTGCTCCAGGTCGACGACCAGGGCGACCGAGGTGCCGGTGGGTTCGGTCCAGGACACGGTGTGGGCGCCGGAGTCGAGGCGGGTGATGTGGACGGCCTGGTCCTTGACCCACCGGCCGCCGACGGGCCCGCTGTGGATGCGGTAGTCGATGCCGGTGGCGTTCTTGACGTACAACTCGTACCGCCATCCGCTGTCGTAGGTGTAGATCAGGTGCTTTCCGAGCAGGGCGTCGTTCACGTCGCTCACCTCCTGAGTGGTGTCACCGGTCCGGCCGGTGGCGGTGTCCCACCTTCCGCGTCCCGGACGAGCAGGTCGAGCGCGCCGGGCACGCCGTGCAGAACAGCGGCCAGGCGCTGCCGCATGGCCCCGTTGCCGCCGGTGAGCACCGCGTGGAGCAGCGTGCGCACCTCGTCGAGGTCACCGGTCGCGGCCAGTGCGTCCTCGACGTGCCGGAACAGGCGGGACACCATCGCGCCCGGTGCTGTGCGCGTGCCGCTCCACGGGTCCACGGCCGGGCCGTCGAGGCCGTGTCGAGCGGCCGCCCACAACGCGTCGCCCAGCACGGTGTCCCCGAGGCGGCGGGCCTCCCGGCCGGCGTCCAGCTCGCCTAGCGCGGTGCGCACGAGACCGCGGACCAGAGCAGCGTGGAGCACCGCCTCGTCGGTCGTGGCCGTGGTGTCGGCGACCCTGACCTCCACGGTGGGCAGGTGGTCGGACAGGCGGGCCAGGCGCAGGCCGCCGTGGTCGGGGGGCAGCAGCCCGCACTCCCGCAGGCGGGCCAGGTCGGCGTCGTACTCAGCGGTCGAACCGAACCACGGCGGGATGCCGGAGGCCGGCAGGCGGGTCAGCACCATCATCCGCCAGCTGTGGAACCCGCTGTCCCGGCCTCGCCGGAAGGGTGAGTTGGCGGTGAGCGCCAGCAGCGTCGGCAACCACGGTGCCAGGTGGTTGAGCACGGCGACGCCGATCTCGCGGTCGCCGAGCCCGATGTGGACGTGGCAGCCGCAGATCTCCTGGTCGGCCAGGGCCCCGGCGTAGGTCTCGCTCATCCACCCGTAGTGGCCGTCGCACCGGGGAGGCGCGGTCTCGGCGCCGAACAGCGGGTGTCCCGAGGGCACCAGCTCCAGGCCCAGTGACCGGGCCGACCGTCGCAGCGCGGCGCGGTTGCGGGTGAGCTCGTCGCGCACCTGCGCGAGGTCGGAGCAGATTCCGGTGGTCGCCTCGACCTGGGTGTCCCACAGCTCGTGCACCACGCGGCTCTCACCGGGCAGGTCCGCGGGAGGCACACCGGCCAGCACCGCTGCGGCGTCGCCGACCGGCAGCCGGGAACCGCGGCTCACCAGGAGGAACTCCTCCTCCACGCCCATCGTCACGCCGGTGCCCTCCGGCAGGCCGGTCGACGCGCCGAGAGCGCTGTGGCCGGCGTTCACCGCTCACCGGTCCGCATGACGGCCCCGGTGCGCAGCAGTCGTGCGACGACGCTGACGTCACCTCCCACGCCGCGGTCGTCCTCGACCGGCGGCACGTGTTCGCGGACGAGGTCGCGCACGGCTTTCGTGGCGGGCGCGGCCCGGTCGGCGCCGCGGAGGTCCAACGCCTGGCAGGAGGCCAGCAGGTGGACCGCGGCGATGTTCTCCACCAGCTCCACCACGGTGTGCGCGTCGCGGGCGGCGATGGTGCCCATGCTGACCTTGTCCTGGTTGTGGCACTCGGTGGAACGGGAGAAGGCGGTGGCGGGCATGGTGTTCTTCAGCGCTTCGGCCGCCAGGGCGGAGCAGGTGATCTGGGCGGCTTTGAAACCGTGGCGCAGCCCGGCGTGCGGGTCGTCGTCGTCCACGCGGGGAATGAGGTTCGGGGTCAGGTCGCGGTTGTACTGCTCGTCCACCAGCAGCGCGACCTGCCGGTCCAGCAGGTCGCCGATGGACGCCGTCACCACCTTGAGCGAGTCCATCGCCTGGCCGACGTGGCCCGCGTAGAAGTTGCCGCCGCTGTACGCCTGGCCCGTGCGCGTGTCGAACAGCGGGTTGTCGTCCACCGAATTGATCTCCACCTCCAGCCAGCGGCCGACCCAGTCGAGGGTGTCGCGCAACACCCCGATCACCTGCGGGGCGCACCGCAGGCTGTACGGCTCCTGGATCGGCTGGTCCAGCTCCTCGTAGTCGCCGTCGACCTGGTCGTCATCGCCCAGGGACGCGGGGTGGTCCTCGACCAGGCCGGACCGGTCCAGCAGCGACAGCAGGGCTTCAGCGCTCGCCCGCTGCCCCGGGTGCGGCTTGTGCTCGTGGATCACGGGGTCGTAGTGGCTGCGGTCGGCGTCGAGGGCTTCGCAGGCCATCGCCGTGCACACCTCGGCGGCGTGGGCCAGGCGGGTGGCGCGCTGCAGCGCGACGACCGCGAAGGCCGAGGAGAACGACGTGCCGTTGATCAGCGCCAGCACCTCCTTGGGCTCCGGCTCCCACGGCGTCAACCCGCACTCCCGCAGCGCTTCGGACGCCGGCCGCCGCTCACCCCCTACCACCACCTCGCCCCGGCCCAGCAGGACGTTCGCGATGTAGCACAACGGCGTCAGGTCACCGCTCGCGCCGACCGAACCGCGCTGGGGCACAACGGGAACCAGGTCGTTCTCCAGACAGGACAGCAGCAGCTCGACCAGGCCGCGGCGGACCCCGGAGGCGCCCTTGGCCAAGCAGTTGGCCCGGATCAGCATCGCCGCCCGCACCACCTCCGGCGGGGTCTGCGGACCGACCCCCGCCAAGTGGTACTCGGCCAGGCCCAGCTGCAGCTCCACCGCCTTGTCCGCGGACACCACCCGGCGCGCGCTGTCACCGAAACCGGTGGTCACCCCGTACAGGGGTTGTCCGGCCTCGACCAGTTCCCCGCGCAGCGCCGCGCTGCCGTCGACCCGCTCGGCCGCCCCGTCGGACAGCCGTATCCCGCCGCGGAGCTCACGGGAGGCGACCTCTGCCACCGTTCGCGGGTCGAGAGAATTCTCGCCCAAGATCAATGACCGGTCTCCGGCCGTCGTGTCCTCCACCGTCGTCCTCCACGGTATTCACGCGTATTCGATTTCGCTCGGAATTCAACCGCACAGTTCCCTTAATTGGTGATGCCCGCACGGGAAGCCCGCTAATCCACCACGGAGCACCTCATTCATTGGTAAGATCGAAATGGAGGGAAACCCGTCACTCGAACAGGCGCAGGAGCCTACGGTCAGCAGCAACACGTCCACCGGGACTGCGCTTTCCGGGTGCGGATTCCCACAAAAGAGTGGCCCTGCGACCAGTCGACCGGTGAAAGTGAAGGGCAATCGATGTCAATCGCGACGAACCCCTTGATCGTGGTCGCCGACCGGTTCTGGGACGGGATCGCCGACCGTCCTTCCGGGCGGACCTCGGTGCTCGTCGCAGGGGGCCGCGTGGAGGAGGTCGGCCCGACGCGGACGCGGGGAGCGGAGGTGGTCGACCTGGGCGATCGCACCCTGGTTCCGGGGTTCATCGACTGCCACGTCCACGTCGTGCCCGACCTGCCACCCGACACCTCCGTCAGCGCGCAGACCCTGGCGGCACTGACGTCGTTGCGGACCCTGCTGCACAACGGCTTCACGACGGTGCGCGACCTCGGGTGCGCACCCCCGTCCGTCACCGTCGACCTGAAGCAAGCGCAGCGCGAAGGGGTCGTCGACGGTCCGCGCATGATCGTGGCGCCGCGCATCATCTCCGGCAGAGGTGGCCACGGCGACAAGTCCGCCGGGTTGGGCGAACGCTTCGGCGTCGAGCTGGGCGCCCTCGCCGACGGCGTCGACGAGGTCGTCCAGGCCGTCCGCGTCGAAGCACGGCAGGGCGCGGACTGGATCAAGTTCGCCGGCACCGGCGGGTTCGGCTCCGAACACGACGACCCCGAACTGGTCACCTACTCCCAGGCGGAAGTCGACGCCCTCGTCGCCACCGCGCGCGACCTCGGGATGCCCACCGCTGTCCACGCGTTCAACGACGAAGGCGTCCTGCGCGCCGCCCACGCCGGCGTCCGCTCCGTCGAACACGCCTCACTCGCCACCCCTTCCACGCTCACCGTGCTCGCGGACAAGGGCATCTGGCTCGTCCCCACCCAGTTCGTCACCGTCGAATGCCTGCGCCACCTCGACGACGACGACTTCTGGACTGACAAGCCGGACCACCTCAGAGACACCTTCCGCACGCACGCCGACCGCCTGCACCAGTGCGCCACCCATCCCGCCGGCTCAGCGGCCCGGATCGCGTTCGGCTCCGACGCCAGCGTCCTGCCCCACCGCGACAACTGGCGCGAGTTCCCCACCATGGTCTCCAACGGCATCAGCGAGCTGCGCGCGCTCCGCGCCGCTACCTCCGAAGCCGCCGCGCTGCTCGCCACCCCCGACCGCGGCACCATCCGCCCCGGCGCGCTCGCCGACCTCGTCGCGATGCCCGGCAACCCCTTCGAGGACATCGGCTGCACCGGGAACGTCGACTTCGTCATGCAGAACGGTCACATCAAGCGGCACGCCCATCCGGATGTTCGGTGAGGCACGCCGGAACGGGTCGTTCCATCGAATGGGACGGCTCGTGGAAGGCGAAGTCCTGATGCCATACCGTCCAGCGGGACAGGTCAGCTTCGATCCGCACAGCAGCGCAGAGGTTCGACATGACGGGATTCCATGAAGACCGCATTCGTCTTTCCCGGCCTCGGATCGCTCTTCACTGATCCGTTCGCCCACTACGCAGCAGGTCGACGGCACGCGGCCGAGCTCGCGAGCCGGATCGACGCCGTGACGGCTGACCTCGGGTGGCCGTCCGTCTTGAGCGAGCCCGAGCCCACGGCGTGGAGCCCGTTGAGCGAGATGCAGACCTACCACGCACAACTGAGCTGTCACCGGGTGCTCCTGGAGGAGTTCGGGCTTCGCCCGGACGTCCTGCTCGGACACAGCCTCGGTGAGATCACCGCGATGGTCGCCGCGGAGGGCATCACCGTCGAGGACGGCGCCCGCCTGTTGTGCGAACGCGCCAAAGCGTTGCAGGCACACGCAAACGCCGATGCCGCCACCGCGGCGTTCATGCTGTCGTCCTGCCAAGCGGCAGCGGTCGTGGCAGGTGCCAGGAGCGTCGTGGTCGCCGCGGTGAACAGCCCGACGCAGGTGATCCTCTCCGGCCCGGCGGAAGAGGTCGAGCGGCTGGCGCACCACGCCCGTGCGCAGGGCACCACGGTGACCGCACTGCGCGCGGGCCCCTACGCCCAGCACCACGTCACGCTCGGCCCCGCGTTCGAACGGTACCTGGAGTCCGTACGTGGAATCCGGTCAGCGCCCCTGAAAACGGCTGTGTGGTCACCTGTGCTCGGGCGCGCGGTGGGAGCCGACGACGACCTGGTCCTGCTCGCCGCGCTCCAGATGGTGCGGCCGCTGGACTTCTGCCACGCCGTCACGGAGCTGAGCTCGGAGGGGGTGGCGGAGTTCGTGGAATGCGGCCTGAAGGACACGCTGACCCGGCTCGTCTCCGAGACCCTCGGCAGCAGGGCGCGGGTGTGGGCGCCGTTCAGGAAACGCGTGACCGAGACCGATGTCCGACAGTTGACCACTCTTCTCACCAGCCCCAGGGAGTCAGCCATGACCAGCTCAGACGACGTGGTGACCACCTACCTGCGCGAAAGCTACGCTGCCGCGCTCGAGATCCCGGAGGACATGGTCACCCCGGACGTCGACCTCGAAGCCGAGTTCGGCCTGGACTCCCTCCAGCACCACCTCGTGCTGGTCAAGGCCCAGCAGCGGTGGTCGGTCGAGCTCGGTCAGGTCGAGTCGCCCGCGACCATCACCGTCCGCACGGTGGCCCAGCTGCTGAAAGACGCCGGTGCGGCGCGGGAAACGGCTTGATCCGATGCACGCCGACCAGGTCTGCGTCGTCGCCGCCGGTGTCGTGACGCCGGGTTGCGACGACGTCGAGGAGTTGTGGAGGCGCGCGCAGGACGGCCCCCTCGTGTTCGGGCCCTCCGCCCGGTTCCGCGGGCTCGAATCGTTGGCGCGGTTGACCCACAGCGACACGGGTGAGCCGTACGAACTCCGGTTCGGCGAGGTTCCGACGGCGCCGGGGGACGACGCCGGCGACCTCCAGGTGTCCTGGCTGCGTCGTGCGCTGCATCAATGCGTCACGACCACGTCGCCCGGTCCGACCGGCCGCACCGGTCTGTTCCTCGCCTCGTCCACGGACACGAGCTACGAGATGGACCTCGCGCTCGCCGCGGACGCCCTCGCCGCCCAGACCGCGGCACGGCTGCCGGGAGACCGGCGCGACGCGATCAGGCGGAAGCTCGCGCAAGCGGACCCCTGCGCGCACCGCGGACACACCGAGTTCCTCCCCCACCACCAGGCCGTCCGCGCCGCGAAGGGACTGCTCCCTCCAGACACGCACGTGCTCGTCTCCGACAACATCTGCCCGTCGGCGCTGTACTCGGTGGACCTCGGCGTCAGGCACCTGCTGGACGGCGAGGTGGACGTCGCGTTCTGCGGTGGCGTGAGCTCACACGGACCGTTGCGCCAGGTGTACTTCGGCGAGATGGGCACGCTGTCGCGCACGGGACAGCTGCGCGCCTTCGACGCGGCGGCGGACGGCACGGTGTTCTCCGAAGGCGCCGGCGTCGTCGCGCTCAAGCGGATGAGCGATGCCCTGCGGGACGGCGACACGGTGCTCGCGGTGCTCGCCGGGTTCGGCGCCGCGTGCGACGGCAAGAGCAAAGCGATCTTCGCACCGAGCCAGGAGGGCCAGACCCGTGCGATGACGCGGGCCAGAGATGTCAACGGCGTCGTCGGCGCCGAGGTCTCGTGGATCATCGGGCACGGGACCGCGACCCTGGCAGGGGACGCGACGGAGTTGCGCTCCATCGCCGCCGCCCACGCCGGTGGCACGCCGTGGGTCACGGGGAACAAGGCGATGCTCGGCCACACCGGCATGGCCTGCGGGATCGTCTCGCTGATCCAGGCCGCGATCGGCCTGCACCGGTCGACGGTGCCCCGGCAGCCCAACCACGCGTCGCTGCCGGAGTACGCCCGCTCCCTTTCCGTCCGGGTGCCGTCGGCACCGGTGCCGCTGGCGGCGGAGGAACGGTCGTTCGTCGGGGTCTTCGCCTGTGGACTCGGTGGCATCAACGGACATCAGCTGCTCTGCCCGCCCGGCACGCGGACCCGTGCCGTGCGGTCCGCTCCGCCCGCGTCCTGCGACGAGCTGGTGCTGGTGCGGTGGAGCGCGTTGCTGCCGGGCAAGCCGGAGGACGAGTCGGTCGCGCACCGGCTGTCCCGAGGCGACGATCCCGCCGACACGACCCGGTTCGAGGCCCCGTACCCGCTTCCTCCGTTCGCGAGCTCGTTGATCGTGCCCAAGGTCGCGGCTCAGCTGGACATGAGTCAGCTGCTCGCGGCCGAACTGGCGGGCCGGCTGGCCGGATCGGGGGACGACACACCGTGGTGGCAGGGACTTGAGGAACGCACGGGTGTCTTCGGCGCCCGGTACGGCGTCAGCAGATCGGCTGTCGAGTCCACCGTGCGGTGCCTGGGTGACGGGCTTGCGGCGACGTTGGACGGCGAGGAGAAGGCGGCTGCGGAGCAGTACCTGCGAGAGCTCCACGACCGCAGCCGAGCCATCGGCCCGTACAGCCTGGTGGGACGCATGTCGTCCATCGCACTCGGGTGGATCAGCAACCGGAGGAACCTGCGCGGGCCGACGATGATGGTCGACGCCGGAGCGGCGTCAGGGCTCGCCGCCGTGCACACCGCGGGCTGCTACCTGCGCCGGGGCGACATCGATCTCGCGCTGGTGATGGCGTGGAACACCGATGCCTTCGGCAGCACCGGCTCGGTCGTCAGCGAGGGCGGGGAGAGCGCCGAGGGTGCGTTCGCGGTGGCGCTCGCCCGTCCCGAAACCGCTGCCGCCCGTGGCTGGCAGGTGCTCGCACGCGTGCGAACCGAACTGACGCCCGCACCCGCGGCGGCACCGCCACGCCGAAGCACCAGCTACCTCGCCGCGGACGGGGTGCTCGACGTCATCCGGAGCGTCGTGCGGGACACCCTGCCCCAACGGTTCTCCGCGGAGTCCGGCCCGACCGTCCACGTGCTCCCACCGCTGCCATGACGGCCACGGACGCGGTGGAGACGACTGTGCGGCCGTACGACCTCCGCTTGGTGCCACGTCCCGCTGTGGCCCGCTTCCCCGAACGCGATCCGCTGCCCGCCGGAGCGCTGGTGCTCACCGACGACGCGGAGATCGCGGGCCAGGTGCGCGCCATCGCGGCGCACGAGGTGACGGTCGTGCTCGTGCCGGACGCCGCGGCCACCTGGGACGAGGAGGCGGTGACGAACCTCGTCACCTCGGCGGGAACGGTCAGCGACCAGCTGTGCGTGATCACGTCCCTGCGCGGTGCCGCGTGGCCCGACGCGCCACGTCCGGGTCTTCTCGCCCTGCAGGAGGCGACCTTCGTCGCGTTGAAACAGCGTGCCGACCCGGCTCACGAGAACTCGTCGGTCGCGCTCCTCGTGCTCGACCGTTTCGACGGCGGAACACCACATCCGCACTGCGCGCTGCTGACCGGGATGGCGAAGTCGGTCGCGTGGGAGCTGCCGGCGGCGCACGTGCTCGCCGTGGTCACCGACGACGTCGGCCTCGCTGCCGCGTTGGCACGGCTTCGCGCGGAGTCCGGGTGCGGCAGAGGCCTGCCCGTCGCCTACTACCGGACCGGGTCGGCCCCGGCGGTCAGGTGGGAGGAACGACTTCTCCCGCTCGAAGAGCCGTCACCTGCCGTCGAGGACCCAGCCGTCACCGGCCCCGTCGTGGTCGCGGTGGGCGGCGCACGTGGCATCACCGCACGGTGCTTGGAGGCGATGAACCCTCCGCCGTCGGTGCTGTGGCTGCTCGGCAGCACCGAACCGGACACCATGGCTGCCGAGTCCGCGGAGATCGGTGACCTGAGCAGCGCCGACTACGTGCGCAGGAGGCACCACGAGGACCCAGATGCCCACATCGGTGGCCTGCGGGCGACCTACGACCGTTGCCGCAGGTCGCGGGAGGCGCGTGCGACCATCGCCGCCCTGCGCGACCGGATCGGGGCAGACCGGGTGCACTACCTGGGGTGCGACGTGACGGACCCCGCCGCGGTCCGGCGCGCGGCGGCGGTGATCACCGCGACGACGCCCCGCATCGACCTGGTGCTGAACGGCGCGGGGATCAGCGGCGCCCGCAGGCTGAGGGCCAAGGACCTCTCGACGTTCCGGCGGGTGCGTGACACCAAGGTCATGGGCTACCACAACCTCAGGGCGGCGTTCCGCGACCCCGTGCCGCTCGCGTGGTGCCACTTCAGCTCCGTCGCCGGTGCGTTCGGCCTGCCCGGCGAGATCGACTACGGACCGGCCAACGACGTGCTCAACGCGGCCGCCCGGTACGAGTCCGGCCGCAGCTCGGGCGCCGAGTGCGCGATCGGCTGGAGCCTGTGGGGTGAGTCCGGGCTGGGGCCACGAAGCGGTTTCACCGACTACACGGCGAAGACCGGGCAGCTCGGCCTGATCAGCGACGCCGAGGGACAGCGGATCTTCACCACGCTGGTGCCGGCGAACCACCTCGGGCGGCACGCGGCACCGGTCCTGCTGGGCGAAGCGGAGTGGCGGCTGGTGGGATCGCGGTTCCCCGGCCTCGTGGGCGACGGTGCCGGACTCCCCTACGTGGGCAACCCGTCCCACACCGACCGGGACGACACCGTCTGGCGACTTGACCTCTCGCGGCACGACCACCTGCGGGGCCACGTGCGGCAGTCGCGCGCGCTCGTGCCGGGTGCGCTCGTGCTGGAGCTCGCGGCCGCCGTCACCGGCCACCTCACCGGCGGCGCTGTCGTGGACAGGTTCCTGGACGTCCGCTTCGAGGCTCCCATCGCCGTCGACCCCCAGGTTGCGGAGTACACCCTGGCCGCGTCGTTCACGCCGGCGGGTCCGGATGCCGGCGTCGTGCGCGTCACCGTCCGATCGCACCTCAGGGCCGGACACCGCAGCCGCCGTGTCCACCACGTCGAGGTTCTGGTTCCGGTCGGCGGCACCACCGACAGCACCGTCACGCCTGCCCGGCCCCGTCAGCTCAGCGTCCGGCGCGCGCCGGCGACGATGTCCATGTCGGGCCTGTTCGACCAGGTTCGCGACCTCAGGTTCACGACCGGCACGACCTCGGCTCGCTGGGAACCCCCACTCGCAGATGGCGAGTTCTTCGCCTCGCACCGGACACCGTGGCTGCTCGTCGACGCCCTGTTGCAGACCGCCTGCGCCATCGACACCCCGCACCGGTACGCGACGCCCCACTCGATCGCCGAGCTGAGGCTGCACACCGGGCACAACGACCTCGCGTTGGCAGCACAGGCGAAGAACGGCATCCACCTGCACGTGACGCATGTGGACGGTGTCGCCGACGGCATCGCCGGCACGGCCGACGGCAGTCCACTCGTGACACTGTCCGGACTCGTGCTGAGCGGACGGGACGGCATGCCGTGACCAGTCCTCACGACGTGCTGCTGCGGCTGCTGTCCCCCGAGGGGCGGACCGCGCCCTACCGCCACTACCGCGAGCTGGTCGAACACTGGCCGGTGCTGCCGATCACCCCTCAGCGCCTGCTCGTCACCGGCTACCGGGAGTGCGCGGACGTCCTGGTGAACCCAAAGCTCTTCCCCGTACCCGACCGCCACTACGCCGACCGGCTGTGGCCCACCTGGTACACGGTCCCGTCGACCGATCTGCTCTACCGCAGCCTGCTCTTCCGCAACGCACCCGACAACCAACCCGCCCGCCGCCTCATCGCGCGCTTCTTCGCCCCCGACCAGGTCGAGCGGATGCGCCCGATGATCACGCGGCACGCCGGCGCCGGCACAGCGCCGTTCGGCGAGGGCGACGGCCTGGTGGACGCCACCCGGTCGTTCACGACCATTCCCGACTCCGTGATGGGCGAACTGCTCGGTCTGCCGCGGCACGACGGCGAACGAGTGGCCGGCTGGCTCGACAGGTTCCTGGAACGCAACGAGATGCACCCGCCGGACAAGGCGCTCGCAGCCGCCGAAGAGGCATCGTCACACCTCGTCGACCACATCACGAACACGGTCCTGGCGAAGCGGGGAAGCGAAGCTCCGCTCGTCCGTTCGCTCAGGGAGCACAGCCAGATCGACGAGCGGGACCTCGTCAGCAACCTGGTGTTCCTGCTCGGCGCGGGCACCGCGACCACCGCGTCGCTGCTCGGCAGCGGCCTGCGTCAGCTCGCGGCGCACAACGACCTGTTGCCGGGTCTGCGCGACGACGACGCACTGCTGAGGTCGTTCGTCCTGGAGGCACTGCGGTACGACCCTCCTGTCCAGTACGGCGTCAGGGTCGCGGCGCAGGACACCGAACTGGCCGGTGTCCCCATCGCCCGCGACAGCGTGGTGCTCGTGTGCTTCGGTGCGCTCGGCCGGGATCCCGGCAGGTTCGGCGATCCGGACTCGTTCGTGGCGGACCGGTTCCTCACGCCGGACACCGGGCCACGCGACGTCCTGTCGTTCGGGCTGGGCGCGCACCGGTGCGCTGGAGCCGAGTTGGGGCTCGTGACCGCTGAGGTCGCGTTCCGGCAGCTGGCGCTGCGGGTGGACGCGATCAGGGAGGCCGAGCAGCCTCAGCGCCAGGCGCGCGCCGTGGTCCGTCGACACACCCGGCTCGTCGTCGACGTCACCCGGCGGTGAGCCGTGCAGCCGATCCCCGCCGAGACGTCCTCGGCGGTCATGCCGCCAGCTCGCGCTCCAGCGGAGTGCGCATCCGCGGTGTCACCCGGACCCCGCCCAGCCAGGTCGCACAGCGGCCGGCTGCCTCCTCCACCAGCTCCCGTTCGTCCGACGACACGTCTTCCAGCAGCCGGTGCACGACCTCGCCGCTCGCGCGCTGCGCCCAGCCGCCCACGACGCGGCCGTTCACCCAGACCGTCGGGCCGATGTTGCCCGCGCGGTCGAACAGCGCCGCCCGGTGCTCACCCAGGAACCAGTCGCGGTCCTGCCAGCCCATCGACGTCGGGTCCATGCTCGGCAGCAACGCCGCCCACGGCTCCGGCACGGGCACCGGTTCCAGGTCGTCGGCCAGCACCAGCCCCGGCACGCCCGCCAGATCGACCTCCGCCGTCGCCACCCCGGCCAGGGCGCTCCTGGTCTGGCTGACCGTCCAGCCCGTCCACCACCGCAGGTCCGACACCGGCGCCGGACCGTACGCGCGCAACCACAACCGTGCCAGCTCCGTCCGCGCCGCGTCGGGCTCCCACGACCGCAGGCCGTCCGGAACCCAGTCCCGCAAGGGGTGCCAGACGTACTGCGTGCTCAGCCACGTGCCGCGTGGACGGCCGCGGACGATCCGGCCGTCCGCCGCCAGCTGGAACAACACCCGGCTGGTGACGTTGCCGATCGCCTCGTACGGCTTGCCCTCGAACATCCGCAGTTGCTGGCGCAGCCGTGGCTCTTCATCGGCCAGTTGCGTCGCTGTCGCCGACCCGAGCCTGTGCAGAGCGGCCTCGACGGCGGTTTCGACCTCGGTCAGCCACGTCGCCGGTTCCGGCACGTTCTCCGGGTGTCCCTGCTGCCCGAGTTCTCTCTCCAGCAGCCGCCGTTGCTTCGTCGCGACGTCGGCGGAACAACCGTGCTGCACCAGAGCCGCGGTGTCGAGGTCTGTCACGAACATCGTGCGGCGCATCCCGAGCAGCCGCAAGCAGGTGCGCTCCTGGTACAGCGCGTGCTCGACCTCCGCAACGGCCGGGCGCATGAGCCGTGCGGCCGCTGAGAGGTACACCGTCGCGGGGTCGGTGGCGTGCAGCGCGACGACGCCCTCGATGACCTCTTGGACTGTGGTCGCGGCCGTGGCCAGGTGGTGCCGGACACCGAGACGAGCCCGGCGTTGTCCGACGTCGACCTTCACTGCGGAGACCGTTGCCGTGCGGCGCGGGTGGCAACAGGACGACGGCGGAGATGAGGGTGAGCGACTGGCGGGGTGACGTGGGCGACGTCCATGGGCCCCACATCCGTGCCCGGCGGCACGATCTCGTCGATGCGGTCGAGCACGTCGTCGCCGAGCAGGGTGTCGGCTCCCGCGATCAGGTCGTCGAGCTGGTCCAGGGTGCGCGGGCCGATGATCGCGGACGTGACCGCGGGGTGGGCGGTCACGAAGGCCAGTGCGAGGTGGGGCAACGACACCCCGGCCTCCTCCGCGACCTGTGCGAGTGCTTCGACGGCGTCGAGCTTGCGTTCGTCGGTCAGGTGCTTCCCGGCCCAGTGCAGGCGGCCGGCCGAGGCGGTCTCGGCGCTGCCCTTGCGCAGACGGCCTCCGAGCAGGCCCATCGCCAGCGGGCTCCACACCACGACGCCCAGTCCGTAGCGCTCGCACACCGGGAGCACCTCGCGTTCGATCCCGCGGTTGAGGATCGAGTAGTGCGGCTGCTCCGAGCGGAAGCGGGCCAGCCCGCGCCGCTCGGCCACCCACTGGGCCTCGACGATCTCCGCGGCGGGCAGGTTGGAGTGCCCGATGGCGCGGACCTTGCCCGCTCGCAGCAGGTCGGTCAGCGCGGCGAGCGTCTCCTCGACGTCGGTGCCGGGTTCGGGGTGGTGGACCTGGTGGAGGTCGATGTGGTCGACCCCGAGGCGGCGCAGCGATCCTTCGACGGCGGAGACGATCCAGCGGCGGGAGCTGCCGCGCTGGTTGGGGTCGGTGCCCATGGCGCCGTTGAACTTGGTGGCCAGCACGACCTCGTCGCGGCGGCCGCGCAGGGCCTTCCCGAGGATCGTCTCCGACTCCCCGTCGGGGCCGTAGACGTCGGCGGTGTCGACGACGTTGATGCCGGCGTCAAGGGCGCGGTGCACGATGCGGACGCACTCGTCCTGGTCCGGGTTGCCGTACGAGTTGAGCAGCATCGTGCCCAGCGCGTAGGGACTGACCTGGATGCCGGTGCGGCCGAGCGGACGGGTTCGCATGACTGTTCTCCTGCGTTGACTGCGAGTGGACTTCGTCCCCGGACGCTTCCGATGACAAGGGCACTGTGTCGCAAGTACCGGTCAGCGTTCGTCCTCTACTCGTGCCCACCGGCATGTCACCGGCGGTGATCCGCCGGAGGTGGGCTCAGCTCGACATCATCCGCATCGCGTTCTCGACCACGGCCGCGGGAGCGGAGTCCACCGAACCCGCGTCGTAGGGCGGCTCCGGCGCGTACTCGATGATGAGCTGCACCGTCTGCGCCACGTCGTCGCCCGCGATCAGACCGGCCAGGGTCAACGCCATGTCGATGCCGGCGGACACGCCGGCCGCGGTCGCGTAGTGACCGTCGACGACCACCCGCTCCTTCGAAGGAGTCACACCGAACTCGGCGAGCTGGTCGAGCCCGCCCCAGTGGGTGGTTGCCCTGCGTCCGCCGAGCAGTCCGGCACCCGCGAGCAGGAAGGTGCCGGTGCAGACGGCCGTCGTCCACCTGCTCGTCCGGTCGGTCGTGCGCAGCCACTCCAGCAAGGCGTGGTTGGACATCTGCTCCACCTGGCCCGGGCCTCCGCCGACGAGAACGACGTCGGGTGCCGTGACATCGGCCAGGGTGGCGACGACGTCGATCGACAGGCTCTTCAGGTCGTTGACCACCAGGCCCGGCTTCTCGGCCACGAAGACGACCTCGGTGTCGGGAAGGCGGCCAAGGACCTCATAGGGCCCGAGGACGTCCAAGGAGGTGAAGCCGGGGTAGAGAACGATGGCGACCTGCATGTCGGGACCCTTCAGTCAGACGTTGTGGGCAACGGTAGGTCCGGTCGGTCGCCGTGCCCATGTCGTGCACCCCAACGAATCTGCCATCCGTCCCGGATCAGGCCCGGCTGCGCCGGTACTCCGTGGGCGACACACCGAGCTCGCGCAGGAACGCGCGGCGCATCCCTTCCTGCGTCCCGTACCCGCACCGGCGCGCGATCCGCAGCACCCCTTCCCCGGTGTCCGCCAGCATGCGTTGCGCGGCCTCCAGCCGGATGAGGTCCACGAAGCGGCCCGGTGTCACGCCGGCCTGCTCGGCGAACGCGCGAGCGAACTGACGTGGCGACAGCCCGGCCCTGCCCGCGAGCGCCGGAACGGACAGGTCCGCCGCGAGGTTCGCGGTGGCCCAGTGCTGGACGTCCCGAAGCGGGTCGGAGTACGCGGCCTGGGCCGACAGCTGCGCGCTGAACTGGGCCTGGTTCCCCGGCCTGCGCAGGAACACCACCAGCAGACGGGCGATCTCGTGGGCCACCGCGCGGCCGAAGTCCTCCTCGACCAGGGCGATGGCGAGGTCCACACCCGCGGTGACACCGGCCGACGTGTAGAACGGGCCGTCCTGGACGAAGATCGGTTCGGTCTCCACCCGCACCCGCGGGTGCTTGTCGGCGAGGTGACCGCAAGACTCCCAGTGCGTCGTGGCCCGTCTCCCGTCCAGGAGACCGGCCTCGGCCAGGAGCCACGCCCCCGTGCACACCGACACCACTCGTCGCGAACCGGGAGCCCGCTCACGCAGCCACGCGACGAGCCGCTCGTCGACGTCCCCCACGCCGGGACCGCCCGGCACCAGGAGCAGGTCCGGGGTGTCGGCAGCGGCGAGGTCGAGGTCCGGGACCACCCGCAGGCCGCCGGCCGCGCGGATCGTTCCGCCGCCCAGTGAGGCCGTGCGAACGACGTAGGGCGGGGTGTCCGCTGTTCCGACGCAACGCGCTGCCAACGAGAACACGTCCAGAGGACCCGCGACGTCAAGGGGTTGCACGCCGTCGAACAGGACGACGAGCACCGAGTGGGTGCGTGTTGGGGCAACGCCGCGACGATCGTCCATCACACCGCCGAGGCTACCGAGGACAGGTTCAGCCTCGGCGGGACGTGGCCCACCCCGCCGATCGGCGGGGTCAGGTCCAGCCGGGTAGCGGGGTGTTCCGGACGTCCGGCAGCTGTGCACGGTCCGACGGGCTCACGAAGCTGGGACACGGCAACAGGTTCGATCCGTTCGTCCCAGGAGGAGAGCTTCTCATGTTCAATCGGATGCTGAGCGCCTTCGGCATCGGTGGCCCGTCCGTCGACACCGTGCTGGACTCGCCGCACGCCGTGCCCGGTCAGCCCGTCACCGGGCAGGTGCGCATCCAGGGCGGCAGTGCCGACGCCGACATCGGCCAGGTCGTGCTGTCGCTGGTGGCGCAGGTCGAGCGGGGTGGGTTCGCCTTCGCCCGCGACGACGAGCACGGTGGCGCGGAGTTCTTCCGGGCGGTGGTGCAGCAGGGTGTGCGGGTGCCCGCGGGGCAGCTGGTGGCGGTGCCGTTCCAGCTGGAGCTGCCGTGGGAGACGCCGATCACCGCGGTCGGCGGTGCGGCGCTGCCCGGGATGGGGGTGGGACTGCGGACCGAGCTCGTCGTCGCGGGTGCGCCCGACAAGGGTGATCTCGACCCGGTCCTGGTCGGTCCGCTGCCGTCGCAGAACAAGGTGCTGGACGCGTTCGGGCAGCTCGGGTTCTCGTTCCGCGGTGCGGGTGTGGAGAACGGGCGGCTGCCCGGTGTGCCGCACGAGCTCGGCTTCTACCAGGAGCTGGAGTTCTTCCCGCCGGGGCGGTTCGCGGGCCGGGTGAGCCAGGTCGAGCTGACCTTCGTCGCCACCGCGCACGAGCTGCACGTGGTGCTCGAAGCCGACCGGCGGCGGGGCGGGTTCTCGATCGCCGGCGACACCTCCGGGCACCTGCGGGTCTCCCACCAGGAAGCGCTGGTCACCGACTGGGTGGCCGCGATCAGCGGCTGGTTGGCGCAGGTCGCCGAGCGCGGGGCGAACCCGGCGTTCGGTGGTGGCGCCCAGAACCCCGCCTTCGGTGGTGCGCAGAACCCCGCGTTCAGCGGGCAACCCGGGCACCACCCCGCCTTCGGCCCCCCGACCGGGTACGGCGGGCAGCAGGGCTACCGCGGCCGTGGTCACGACGACGACCACCACTACCACCAGCAGGACCAGCGGCGCGGAGCCGGCATGGGCGGCATGCTCGCCGCCGGTGCGGCCGGTGCCGCGGGCGGTGTGCTCGGCGGCATGGCGTTGAGCGGCATGGCCGAGGAGTTCTTCGGCGGCGACGACGAGGGATGACCGTCCACTGCGGACGGTTCCGGTCGGCCGGGCGGTTCCGGCCGACCGGCGGGGTGCGCACCGCGACCTGACAGGTGGTCCGCCACCGGGCCGCACCGAAAAGGTGGCTGTGTGAAACAGCTGCCACCACAGGACATCTCCACCGCCCACCAGCCCGGCACACCGGTCACACCCTCGACGGCACGGCTGGTCGGGGTGGACCTGGCCCGCGCACTGGCCGTCTTCGGCATGTACGTCGTGCACCTCGGCCCGGCCGCAGACGCCACGTCCGGCATCGGTATCTGGGTGCGCCACCTGGCAGAGGGCCGGTCCTCGGCGCTGTTCGCCACCCTGGCCGGGTTCTCGCTGGTGCTGCTCGCCGGTCGCCTGGAACCCAGGACCGGTGTGGCCGGACGGCAGGCCAAGGCCCGCATCGCGATCAGGGCCGTGGTCCTGCTGGCGCTGGGCACGGTGATGGCCACCGTCTACGGCGGCGTGGTGATCCTCGCCTTCTACGGTCTCTACTTCCTGCTCGCCCTTCCGCTGGTGCGGTTGCGCGCCCGCACGCTCGCGATCGTCGCGGCCGCGCTCGCCGTCGTCCTGCCGCCGCTGGCGCTGGGGCTCCGGTCGCTGCTGAGCGACCCGGTCTCGGCCGCGCTCAAGGCCCACGACCCGCTCGACCGCGTCGGTGGTGTCGGGGTGCTCGACCTCCTGCTCACCGGCTTCTACCCGGCGCTCCCCTGGATGGCGTTCGTCGTCTCCGGCATGGCGCTGGGCCGGCTGGACCTGTCCTCGGGCACCGTGCGGCGCCGGCTGGCCGTGTTCGGTCCCGCCCTGGCCGTGTTCGCCTACGGCACCTCCTGGCTGATGTCGCAGCTGTTCGACGGCGTCCGGTCGGCTGCGGAGGTGCAGCGTCCCTCTGTCGCAGGGAAGGCGGGACCGGAGGACCTCGGCGCCGACGCCGTCGGGTCGGCGTGGTCGTTGCTCACGGCAGGTCCGCACAGCGGCATGCCGCTCGACGTCATCGGCTGCGTCGGAGTCGCGATCACCGTGGTCGTCGGCGCGACGGTGCTGCTCGACCGCCTGCCGCTGCTGCGCCGCCTGGCCACGCCGGTCATCGCGGTCGGGACGATGTCGCTGACCGCCTACGTCGGGCACTTCGTCCTGTCGCCACAACCGGCCGGGGCATCGGGAAGCACCGGCGCCGAGTCCACGGCGTCCTGGGTGCCGGTGCTCGTGTTCGTCGTCGGCGTCACGGTGTTCGCCGGCGTCTGGTCGCGGTTCTTCCGCAGGGGACCGCTGGAGCACCTGCTCCACCTCGCCACCACACTGGCGAAGCACGTCCGCTGAGCCGGCTCCCCCGAACCGACTCCCCTGCGCCGGCTCCCCTCCGCCGACCGGCTGGTCGCGCCCGCCGGTCGGCGGAGGGGCCCGGCCGGTCCCCGGATGGCGCGCTCGCACGACTCCTGGGGACACTGCACGGACAGTATCCACAAAGGAGCGGTGCATGATCCGGGTGGTCGTTGTGGACGACGAGGAGCTGGTGCGGACGGGGTTCCGCCTCATCCTGCAGGCGGCGGGGGACATCGAGGTGGTCGCGACCACGACCGGGGCGCAGGCGGTGCGGGAGATCGGCCTGCGGAAGCCGGACGTCGTGCTGCTCGACATCCGGATGCCGGACGTCGACGGCCTCACGGTCCTGCGCCAGTTGCAGGGCCTCAAGCCGCCACCGGTGGTGGCGATGCTCACGACGTTCGACTCCGACGAGTACATCGCCACGGCGTTGCGGACCGGTGCGGCCGGGTTCGTGCTCAAGGACACCGGGCCCGAGCAGCTGGCCCAGATGGTCCGCACGCTCGCCTGCGGCGGTGTGGTCCTGTCCCCCAAGGTGACCCGCACGGTCGTCGACGGGTACCTGGGCTCCGGTTCGGGCTCGCCGGCCTCCGAGCAGGTCGGCCTGCTCACCGAACGCGAACGCGCGGTGCTCGTGCTGATCGCCGAGGGGCTGTCCAACACCGACATCGGCGCGCAGCTCCACCTCAGCGTCGGCACGGTGAAGGACCACGTCAGCGCCATCCTCACGAAGCTGCGCGTGGGCAGCAGGGTGCAGGCGGCCCTGGTGGCGCAGCGCGCCGGCCTGCTCGACGGGACCGAGCGGTGAGCCGCCGCCCGCCCCGGTGGCTGGTCGACGCGGCGGCGCTCGCACTCGCGGTGGCCGAGGGGGTGCTCACCATGGTCAGCGAGGAGGACCCGGGCGGGATCGTCACCATCGCGGTCGCCGTCGCCGCCCTCCTGCTCGTCCACCGCGTCCCGGTGCCCGCCTTCCTGGCGACGCTGCCGGCGGTGCTCTTCCCCGGAGCGATCGTCCCCACGATCATCGCGCTGTACGTGGTCTCGAGCCGCTACCGCGACTGGTGGCTGCTCGCGGGGTGCTGGCTGCTCGCCGCGGCCGGTTTCGCGTTCCCCATGTCGGAGTTCGCTCCGACCATCTGGGACACCTACACCCTGCTCGGCGTCATCTACGCCACGATGACCGCGTTCGCACCGGTCCTGCTCGGCCAGTTCCTGCGGTCCCGGCACGAGCTGGCGCTGCGGCTGGAGGAGGTCAAGGAAGCCCGTGAGCACGAGCGGCGGCTCGACGCCGAGGCGATCCTGGCCCGCGAACGCAACCAGCTCGCCCGCGAGATGCACGACGTGGTCTCCCACCAGGTCAGCCTGATCGCGGTGCAGGCCGGGGCGCTCCAGGTCAGCACCCCCGACCCGGAGGCGAGGAAGGCCGCCGAGAACGTGCGCCTGCTGTCGGTGAACACGCTCGACGAGCTGCGGCACATGGTGAACCTGCTGCGGGCCTCCGGTACCCCGGCCACCGAGCTCACCCCGCAGCCCACGCTGACCGACCTGGAGCGCCTCATCGCGAACAGCGCGATCGACGCCCGCATGGTCGGCACCGCACCCGAGGGCCTCGAACCGCCGGTGCAGCGCGCCATCTACCGCACCATCCAGGAAGCGCTGACCAACGTGCGCAAGCACGCGCCCGGCGCCGGTGCCACCGTCGAGATCAGCCACGACGACACCGACCTCACCGTGACCGTCACCAACACCCCGCCCACGCGGCCGCACCTCGCGCTGCCCAGCGCACGGCACGGCCTGGTCGGGCTGCGGGAGCGCGCCGCCCTGCTGGACGGCACGCTCCACACCGGCCCCACCGCCGACGGCGGCTTCCGGCTGCGGCTGAGCCTGCCGGTCACCGCCCGCGGCTGAGCCTGCCGCCGGGTCAGCCGCTGAGCAGCTGCGTGGTGGCGAACTCCGCGTACAGCGGATCTTGACCGACCAGCTCGTCGTGGGTGCCGGTGGCCCGCACCGTTCCGCCGTCCAGCACGACGATCCGGTCGGCCTGGGTCACCGTCGACAGCCGGTGCGCCACCACGAGCACCGTCGTGGTCTTCGCGACGGCGGTGACCACGTCCCTGATCGCCATCTCGTTCGCGGCGTCGAGCTGCGAGGTGATCTCGTCGAGCAGCAGCAACCGCGGCCGGGTGATCAGCGCGCGAGCGAGCGCGACCCGTTGCCGTTCACCGCCGGACAGGAAGGTGCCGCGGTGCCCGACCGGGGTGTCGAGCCCGTCCGGCAACCGCTCGACGAGCGCGTCGAGGCGGGTGTGCGCGACCACGTCGCGGATCTCCTGCTCGGTCGCGTCCTGGCGGCCGTAGACGATGTTCTCGCGCAACGACCCGGACAGCAGCGGTGCGTCCTGCTCGACGTACCCGATGCCCGCGCGCAGCTCGGCGAGGTCCCAGTCCGCGAGGTCGCGGCCGTCGAGGCGGATGCGGCCGGAGTCCGGCTCGTAGAACCTCTCGATCAACGCGAACAGCGTGGACTTCCCGGCACCGGACGGGCCGACGAACGCGGTCAGGCCCACCGGCGGAACCTCGACGTCCACGCCGCGCAGGACCTCCGGCAGGTCCGGGCCGTACCGGAACCGCACGCCGGAGAAGCTCACGCGGGCCGCACCCGGTGCCGCGGCGGTGGTGCCCGTGCCGACCGGTTCGGTCTGCAGCTGCTCGACCTCGCCCAGCCTGCGCACCGCGGCGAGTCCGATCTGCAGCTTGCTGCCGGCGTGCAGCAGCTGCCCGATCGGCTCTTCGAGGAAGAACAGGAACAGCAGGAAGGCCACCAGGGTGGACAGCGGGATCGCCCCGGTCGCGACGCGAGCACCACCGACACCGAGCACGGCGAGGAACGACGCCTGCACCGCAAGGCCGTTGAAGCCGTGCACCAGCGCCTCCCACCGCGCCGACCGCACACCGGCACGCCACGCGTCCTGCGCACCCCGCTCGATGGCGGCGAGCTCCACGGCCTCGGTACCCGCGGCCTTCACGGTCCGGAAAGCCCCGAGCACGCGCTCCAGCCGCGCGCCCGTCTCCCCGACAGCGCTCTGAGCGGCGTGGGAGGCCTTCTCGATCATCGGCATCCCGGCGAGGGCGAGCAGCCCCACCACGGCGAGCACGGCCAGGGTGATGCCGAGCAGGACGAGGTCCATCACCCCCATCATCACGACCATCACGACGGTCGTCGCCGACCCCGTGACGAGCCCGACCAGAGCGTGGGTGCAGACCTCGCGCAGCAACGTCGTGTCGCCGGTGAACCGGGACAGCAGGTCACCGGGCTCGGCGCGCTGCACCGCGGGCACCCGCAACGACAGCAACCGCGCGGCCAGCCGTTTCCTGGCCCCGAGCACGACCGACTCCGCGGCACGTTCGAGCAGGTAACCGCCGGCCATCGCGATCACGGCACCGGCCAGCGCGATGCCGACGAGCAACGCCAGCAGCCCGGCAACCCCCTCCCCCGAGCCCAGCCGGTCCACCAGCGCTTTGGCCGCCAACGGCAGCGCGGCGGCGGCGAGACCGCTCAGCAGGACGAGGAACCCTCCACAGAGGATGGTGCGCCGCTGTGGTTCGGCATACCCCAGGAGGGTTCGCCAGGTCGTGCGGTCGATCAGGGTGCGCACGGTGACACGACTCCGTTTGTTGTGGCTGTGTGGGTGGTCCGGGCAGGCGGAAGCGCCACCGCGGACCGGCTCCACCATCGTCACGCCCCGGTGCACCGTGCGGCACCGGTGACGCGGCTGGGTGCACCGGTCAGATGGCTGGACAACGCCCGTCACCTGGGGGGTGAGCAAACCCGTTGGGATCGCGCGTCCTGGGCTTTGGAGCTTCCGGATGTCGTGCAGCAGCACAAAATCCTGCCCGGTTGTCAAGCCGCAGCCATAGCCGTTGATGAACTCGTCATAGGCGGACACGATGAACCGATCGGCCGCCTCGTTGGTCTTTTTCGTCCCGGTCGCTACGACAAACGAGTAATTTTCTCGGTTTTCCGGTTTGAGTGGACACACGGGCGGCGGGACCGGCGATAGTTCCGGGGGGAGTCGGCAGACCCCGCGCCGAGCGGTCGAGGAGACGACGTGCACACGAGGCTGCGGCAGTACTCGGTCCTGGTGTCGGTGGTGGCGGTGGTCTCCTCGGCGGTCACGGCCACCGGCGTGCCGGTAGCGGCCGCTCCCCGCGACCTGCCGGCCAGGACGGAGGTGGCGGCACCCCGCGCGGCGGCACCCCTCGTCGACCCACCACCCGGTCCCGCGACCTACGCGTACGACGCGCTCGGACGGGTCGCCGGCGTGGTCGGCGCCGACGGCTCGGTCGCGCGGTACACCTACGACCCGGCGGGCAACCCGTTGTCGGTCGAGCGGCTCGGCACGCCGGCCGTCGCGGTCCTGTCGACCGTGCCCGGCATCGTGCGTCCCGGTGACGCGATGGTGGTGTCCGGCAAGGGCTTCGGCACCACCGCGGCGGCCAACACCGTGAAGGTCAACGGTGTCACGGCGACGGTCAAGACGGCCGCCGCCGACCGGCTGACGGTCACCGTGCCGACGTCGGCGACGACCGGCGCGGTCACCGTGACCACGTCGACCGGCACCGGCACCGGCCCGGTGGTCACCGTCGTCCGCAACGACAAGCCGACCGTCACCGACGTCACGCCGAAGATCGCCGCCGCCGGGTCGACCGTCACCGTCACCACGACCAACTCCGACCCCGAGTTCGCCAACAACCTGGTGCGGGTCAACGGGATGCTGGCCGCGGTCACCGCACGCTCCGGCGGCTCCCTCACCGTCCGGATTCCGCCGGGTGCCGCGACCGGCACCGTGTCGCTCAGCACCCCGGCCGGCACCGGCACCAGCTCGGCCGTGCTGGTCGTGCCGCCCACCGGCATCGACCCGGCGAGCATCGACACCGCCGCGGCCATCACCGCGGGCACCGCGACCCAGGTGCCGGTGGCGGCGCGCAAGTGGGCGGTGCGGTACTTCTCAGCCGCCGACGGGGACCGGTTCGCCTTCTCGCTCAGCGACGGCACCTTCGGCTCCTGCGGCCTGTACGCCCGCGTCCACGACGAGCGCAACCGGCAGACCGCCACCGGCAGCTGCGTCGGCACCGGCGGCTGGATCGACACCGGCCCCACGAGCGGTCCCGGGCTGCGCACGATCTTCCTGCGCAACGACACCGACACCGCCGGCACCACCACGGTGACCGTGCGGAAGGTGCCGGCCGACCTCAACGCCGGCGCGCAGTCCCTGTCCGGCACCGCGAAGACGGTGACGGTCGCCAACCCCGGCCAGAACGCCTACACGACGTTCTCCGGCACGGCGGGCGGCCGCGTCATCATCCAGACCACCAACGCGTCGTCGCAGTTCGGCTGCTGCGGCCTGTACTGGTGGCTCGTCGCACCGGACGGCACCCGAGTCGGCGACACCAAGTACCCCAACGACACCCTCGACACGACCACCCTGCCGCAGACCGGCACCTACCGCGTCTTCCTCGATCCGGGTGGCGCCAACACCGGGTCGGTCACGGTCAGCGCGTGGTCGGTCCCGGCGGACCTCAACGCGGGCACCCAGCCGCTCGACGGCACCGCGAAGACCGTCACCTTCACCAAGCCCGGCCAGAACGCGTACACGACCTTCGCCGGCACGGCCGGGAACCGGGTCACCGTCCAGTCCACGAACGCGTCGTCGCAGTTCGGCTGCTGCGGCCTGTACTGGTGGCTCGTCGCACCGGACGGCACCCGCGTCGGCGACACGAAGTACGCCAACGACACCCTCGACACGATCACGCTCCCCCAGACCGGCACCTACCGGATCGTGGCCGACCCGTCGTCGGTGCTGATCGGCTCGGTCACGTTCACCGCGTGGACGGTGCCCGCCGACCTCAACGCGGGCACGCTGACCCTCGACGGCACGGCCAAGACCGTCACGATCTCCAGCGCCGGCCAGGACGCCTACGTCACGTTCTCGGCCACGACGGGTCAGCGCGTGCTGTTCCAGTCCCTCGACACGTCCGCCAACCTGGGCTGCTGCGGCGCGACCTGGCAGGTGATCGCGCCGGACGGCACGCGTTTGTCCGACGAGTACATGAACTCCACTGTGGACACGCGCACGCTGCCCCAGACCGGCACGTACAAGATCTGGTTCGGCCCGCGCGGCACCAACACCGGCTCCACGACGTTCAAGGCGTGGACCGTGCCCGCGGACCTCAACGCCGGCACCTTGACGCTCGACGGCACCGGCAAGACCGTCTCGATCACAAACCCGGGCCAGGACGGTTACGTCACCTTCTCCGCGACCGCGGGCCAGCGGGTGATCTTCCAGTCCCTCGACACGTCGGCCAACCTGGGCTGCTGCGGCGCCGCCTGGCAGGTCTTCGCACCCGACGGCACGCGGATCTCCGACGAGTACATGAACTCCACCGTCGACACCAAGACGTTGACGCAGACCGGAACCTACAAGATCTCCTTCGGCCCCTACGCCGCCAACACCGGCTCCACCACGTTCAAAGCGTGGACCGTGCCCGCCGACCTCAACGCCGGCACCCTCACGCTCGACGGCACCGGCAAGACCGTCTCCATCACCAGCCCCGGCCAGGAGGGCTACGTCACCTTCTCCGGCACCGCCGGGCAGCGCGTGATCTTCCAGTCCCTCGACACGTCCGCGAACCTGGGCTGCTGCGGCGCCGCGTGGCAGGTGTTCGCCCCGGACGGCACCCGCATGTCGGACGAGTACATGAACTCCACGGTGGACACGAAGACGTTGCCGCAGAACGGAACCTACAAGATCTCCTTCGGCCCCTACGGCACCAACACCGGCTCGACCACGTTCAAGGCGTGGACCGTCCCGGCGGACGTCAACGCGGGCACGATCACCCTCGACGGCACGGGCAAGACCATCTCCATCACCAACCCGGGCCAGGACGGCTACGTCACCTTCTCCGGCACCACGGGCCAGCGAGTGATCTTCCAGTCCACCGACACGTCGGCCAACCTGGGTTGCTGTGGCGCCGCGTGGCAGGTGTTCGCCCCGGACGGCACGCGAATGTCCGACGAGTACATGAACTCCACCGTCGACACCAAGACGTTGTCGCAGACCGGGACCTACAAGATCTCCTTCGGGCCGTACGGCACCAACACCGGCTCGACGACCTTCAAGGCGTGGACCGTCCCGGCCGACCTCGACGCGGGCACGATCACCCTCGACGGCACCGCGAAGACCGTCACGGTCACCAACCCCGGCCAGGACGCCTTCGTCACCTTCTCCGGCACGGCCGGCCAGGCCGTGACCATCGGGTCCAGCAACACCTCCGGCTCGCTGGGCTGCTGCGGCGCGGCCTGGCAGATCATCGCGCCGGACGGACAGCGGTTGACCGACCAGTACATGAACACCGAGGTCACCGGACGCACGTTGCCGCAGACCGGCACGTACAAGGTGTGGTTCGGCCCGTACGGCATCAACACCGGCGCCACGACCTTCACCGCGCGGACCGCCACCGCCCTCGCCGCGGCGGTCGCACCACCGGCTGAGCAGGCCAAGCAGAACGAGCGGACCGAGCAGGCTCCGGCGGCCACGGCCGTCGCCGAACCGAAGCACGAGACCAGGACCAAGCCCCAGCTCCTGCCGGCGCGGCTGCGGGACGACTCGCTGCGGGTCGACCCCGACCCGGCCTCCCCGAACGCCGCGACGCTGGTCCGCGACGACCGGCTCGACGCGGCCTGGACGCCGGACGCGGGCAACCTCGACGGCCGTGACTGGCTGACGCGGCGCGGCCCGGCCACACCGGTGACCGACCTGACCGCGCCCAAGGGCGTCACCGCGATCAGCGGGCACGTGCTCGGGCTCGACGGCAGGCCGCTGGCCGGCATCCCGGTGCGCGTCGACTCGATCCGCACCACCACCGACGCGAGCGGCCGGTTCCTCCTGTCCGGTGTCCGCGCCAACGCGACCATGATCGTGGTCGACGGGTACGCGGCGGCCACCGGCAAGAGCAGGTACGGCACGTTCCGCATCCACGCCAGGGTCGAGCGGGGCAGGACGACGCCGCTGGACGCGCCGGTGTGGCTGCCCAAGCTGGACATGGCGCACACGGTCAAGCTCGCCGCGCCGACCGCGAACGACACGGTCCTGACCACGCCGGCCATCCCCGGCCTCGAGGTCCACATCCCGGCCGGCACCGTCGTGCGCGACATGGACGGCAAGGTCGTCACGGAGCTGGGCATCACCGCCATCCCGATCGACCGGCCGCCCTACCCGTTGCCGCGCAACGGAATCGTGCCGACGTTCTTCACCGTCCAGCCGGGCGGGGCGACGATCTTCCCGGACGGCGCGAGCGTGGTGTACCCGAATTACACCAAGCTGCCCGCCGGCACCGTCGTCGACTTCTGGAACTACGACCCGGCCGAGAAGCAGTGGTACGTCTACGGCCACGGCAAGGTCAACGCGGACGCCAGCCGGGTGATCCCGGACGAGAAGACCAAGCTGTGGACCCTCGACGGCGCGATGTTCAACACCGGCGGCAACCCGAAGCCGGACAAGCCGTGGTGGCAGGACCTGCTCGACAAGCTCTCCGGTGACCCGGTCGACCTGTCCACCGGTCTGCTGACCGACACCCACACCGATCTCGGCCTCGACGACACGGTGCCGATCGCGCTGAACCGGCAGTACTGGCAGGGCGACAACCACAGCCGCGACTTCGGGCTGAACTCCGGCGCCGACCACAACATGTACCTGGCCTCCGAACAGCAGTACCAGGAGGTCGACCTCTACACCCCGGGCGGCGGGCGCGCGCACTACGTCCGCACCTCGCCCGGCACCGGCTACGGCGACGCGGTGTTCGCCGCGGTCGGCTCCCCCGGCCGCTACACCGGCTCCACCATCGCGCAGGAGAACGGCGACTGGGTGCTGACCCTGCGGGACGGCACCAAGTGGTTCTTCCCCTGGTACAGCAGGCCGCGTGCCATGCGTGACCGCAACGGCAACGAGGTCACGTTCGTGCGGCCGAGCGGCGCCAACGGCGAGGTCACCCAGATCGTCTCGCCCAACGGCCGCTGGATCGGGCTGGAGTACGACGCCTCGGCCCGCGTGATCAGGGCCAGCGACAACATCGGCCGCCAGGTCGGCTACACCTACGACACGGCGGGCCGGCTCGCGACCGTCACCGACCCGGCGGGCAAGGTCACCACCTACACCTACGACACCGCGAACCGGGTCACCGGCATCACCGACGGGCGCGGCAACACCTACCTGAGCGTCGCCTACGACGCGAACGGCAGGGTGTCGCGGCAGGACATCGCCGACGGCGGCTCCTTCACCTTCGCCTACACCCTCGACGCGCAGAACCAGGTCACCGAGACCAGGGTGACCCAGCCGAACGGGTCGGTGCGGCGGGTGACCTTCACCGCCACCGGGATGGTCGCCACCGACACCACCGCCTTCGGCACGTCGCTGGCGCGGACCACCACCTACGAACGCGGTGCAGGCAACCGGCTCGACGCCGTGGTCGACCCGTACGGCCGGCGCGCCGAGTACACCTACGACGCCGCAGACCGGGTGGTGAAGGCGACCGGCCTCGCGGACACCGCGGGCGAGTACACCTCGGCCGAGGCCACCTGGGGGCCGTACGACCAGCCGACGACCACCAAGGACGCGGCCGGGCGCACCAGCACCTTCACCTACGACGCGAAGGGCAACCTGCTCACCGCGACCGACCCGCTCGGCCGCACCACGACCACCACCCGCACGTCGGCGGGGCAGGTCGCGACCCTGCGCGACCCCGCGGGCGCGACCACCACGTTCACCTGGGAGTCCGGCACGCTGACCGGGGTGCGCGACGCGCTCGGCCGCACCGCGACGACCTTCCACGACGCGGCCGGCCGGCCGGTGCTGTGGACCGACGCGGCGGGGGCGCGCAAGCTCGTCGCCTACGACGCGCTGAACAACCCGGTGAAGGTCACCGACGCGCTCGGCGGCGTCAGCACGTTCACCTACGACGCCAACGGCAACCGGACCGCCTACACCGACCCGCGTGGCAAGACGACCTCGTGGACCTACGACAAGGCCGACAGGGCGGTCACCCGCGTCGACCCGTTCAACCGCACCGACACCACCACCTACGACGGCACCGGCCGGGTCACCGCGACGGTCAGCCGCGCCGGGCTGCGCACCGAGATGACCTACGACCAGCTCAACCGGCCGACGAGCATCAGGTACGGGGTGACCGGCGCCGGCACGCAGCAGTCGAAGATCACCTACGGCTACGACGCCCTGGACCGGCTCACCACGCTCACCGACACGGCGGGCGGCACCACCAGCCAGACCTGGGACTCGTTCGACCGGCTCGCCACCACCACCGGACCCAACGGCACGGTCGGCTACACCTACGACGTCCTCGGCCGCACGACCGGTGTCACGGTGCCGGGGCTGCCCGCCACCACCTACACCTACGACAACGCCGACCAGCTCACCGGCGCGACCCGCGGTGGCGACACGGTCACCGTGACGCGGGACGCGGCCGGGCGGGCCAGTGCGGTCGCGTTGCCGGGCGGCTGGCGGCAGGCCTTCACCCGGGACGCGATCGGGCAGGTCACCGGCATCGCCTACAGCCACAACGGCACCGCCAAGGGCGACCTCGGCTACACCTACGACGCGGTGAGCAGGCGGACCTCGGTCACCGGCTCGCTCGCGAATGTGGCGCTGCCGGCCGCCAGGTCGGACCTGGCCTACGACAACGGCAACCGGCTGGTCTCCGCCGGTGGCACGGCGCTGACCTACGACAACGACGGCAACCTGCTCTCCGACGGCACCACCACCTACACGTGGAACGCGCGCGGCGAGCTGACCGGCACCAGCCGGTCCGGGCTGACCAGCACCAACGTCTACGGCCCCACCGGGGTCCGGGACACCCGCACGGTCGGCTCGGCCACCACCCGGTTCGTCTACGACGGCGCCAACGCCGCGGCCGAGCTCGACGCCGCGGGCACGTTGTCGGCCGGGCTGCTCGCCATGGGCACCGACAAGTGGGCGGGGCGGGCCAAGGCGGGCATCACCGACAGCGTCCTGACCGACGGGCTCGGGTCGCCGCTGGCGCTCGGGCGAGCGGACGGGACGCTGGCCGCGACCCAGTCCTACGACCCGTTCGGCGTGCCGGCCACCACCGGTGACGCCCGCGGCTCGGACCTGTCGTTCACCGGGCGGCAGGACGACGGCACCGGCCTGCTCCAGTACCGCGAGCGCTACTACAGCCCCGCGCTGGGCCGGTTCATCTCCGAGGACCCGATCGGCTACCAGGGCGGCGGCAACCTCTACGCCTACGTCGGCAACTCGCCGGCCAACGCCACCGACCCGAACGGCACCAACCCGCTGCTGCTCGGCTGCCTCGGCGGGGCCGCGATGGACGCGGCGATGGACTACGCCGGGCAGCGCCTGTCCGGGCGCAAGGTCGACTGGGGCTGGGGCGGCGTCGGCGGTGCCGCCGCGGCCGGCTGCCTCGGCGGGATGCTCGGCGCCGGGATCGGCAAGTGGCTGTCGAAGGCCGCGGACATGCGCGACATCCAGAACGGGTGGAAGGCGGCGAACGGGAAGGGCTGGCAGCGCGGTCAGGACATCTACTCCAAGACCGCGGCGGGCAACGACCCGGCCTGGTCGACCGTGCGGTCACGGTACTGGAAGAACGCCGCGGAGCACCCCAGCGCGAGCCGGCAGTGGTCCGACGCCGACCTCGCCAGGATGCGGTCCGGGCAACCGCCCACTCGCTACAATCCCGACAAGGGCGGCATGGAGTCGATGGAGCTGTCCCACGAGCCGATCCCCATGCGCGACGGCGGCAAGCGGGTCGTGCCGCGCTGGCCGCAGGACCACGCGGCCAGGGACCCGTTCCGGCACCCCGGGTACTGACGAGGGACTGTGATGGCCAAGAAGCTGGGCGAGTTGTTCGCCGAGGGGCGGGGTGCGCCCCTCGACGTGGCCGGGCAGCGCGTGACGATGACCTACGAGCTGCCCGACCCCGCCGACGGCCAGACCCTGCGGATCGCGTTCACCGGCGCCCGCCGGGACCGGCGGGAGGGTCTGGTGGTCAAGGCCAGGGGCGGGGTGCTGGAGGTCAACGGCCAGCGGCTCGCCGAAGTGGTGCTGTGGACCGACACCGCACCGCCGCTGGTCGAGCTGACCGTGCGCCGGTCAGGGCGCGGGGCGCTGCTGGTGCGGATGTGGAACACCTGGGTCGACGACGCCGGCGTCGACCAGGCGTGGGTCGGCAACGCGGGGATCGTCGTGGAGGAGACCGGCGACGGGGCGGTGCTGCGGTGCAGCGACGGCTACGACGACCCCTCGTTCGACGACCTCGTGGTCGCGGTCGCCCGGTGATCGACCGCCGCGACCTGCTGGTCGGCGCCGGCCTCGGCACGCTGCTGGCGTGCCTGGGCCTGTCCGGCTGCGGCACACCGGGCACCGACCCGCCCGGCACCCACCCGGTGCTGCGCACCCCGCGTCCGGCCGGGGCGCTGGCCCTGCTGCGGGCACGGGGGACGGACGCCAGGGCGCGGTTGCTCGGCGTGCGCGGCGACGACGTGATGGTCGGCCTCGGCCCGACGCTCGCGGACGTGCCCGTGATGCCCGACTTCCCCGGCGAGACCCTGGACCGCGACCGGTCCCGCACCGACGCGTTCGTCCAGGTCGAGGGGGACGACCGGGACGACTGCGCGGACCGGCTGGCCGAGGTGCTCGCCGAGCTGCCCGGCCTCACGCCGGTGTGGACGGTGCCGGTCCACCGCGACGTCGCCCCGCCGCTGGACGGCAAACCCCTGCAGCGCAACCCGTTCGGCTTCGTCGAGGGGCAGACCAACGAGCAGTCGGTGCTGCTGCCCGACGGCGACACCCTCGCCGCGCTGCGCGTCATCCGGCTGGCCCACCCGCTGTGGGACGCCGACAGCGCCGAGGCGCAGGCCAGGATCATCGGCCGCCACCCGGACGGGACCTGGCTCGACGGCACCCCGCCCGGCCGCGTCCCCGACTACGCCGGCGACCCGGACGGTGTGGCGATCCCGCTGAACTCGCACGTGCGCGCCATGAACCCGCGCACCGGGGACACCCCGGCGCCGCGCATGCTGCGCCGGTCGTGGATCTACCAGGAGACCCCTGCCGAGACCGGTGTGGTGTTCATGGCGTTCCAGTCGTCCTTCGAGGACGGCTTCGCCCGCGCACAGTCCCGCCTGGCCTCGGACGCGCTGCACCCGTACCTGCTGACCACGGCGGGCGGGTACTACCGGGTGCCCGCCTGACCCCGGTCCTCGCGTTCTCCCCCGCGCGAGCGGTGCCGTTCCGGTGGCTGCGGTGAGAAGACACCGCTTTCGGGCGTTTCATCCCGGTTGCGCCTGTGAAAGGCGTTCCTGAGTGGATCATCCGATGGTTGAACGGGGTGGTCTTGGGCAACATCACCCGCATGGCATCGGTTGCACTGGCTCGGCACGTGTGGCAACGAGCGGCCGCGGTGGTCCTGGTCCTGGTGTCGGTGGGCGGTTGCCAGTGGCCGCGCGACGCCGACGGCACCTTGGACCGGGTGCGGGAGGGCACGCTCCGGGTCGGGGTCGCGCACCGCCCGCCGTGGACGATCACGGACGGGAACCAGGCACCGGGCGGTGCCGAGACGGTCCTGGTGCAGCGCTTGGCCGACAGCCTGGGCGCGCGCGTGCAGTGGGTGTCCGGCGGTGAGGCCGAGCTCATGACCGCGCTGTCCGAACGCAGCCTCGACCTCGTCGTCGCGGGGCTGGACGCCGAGTCGCCCTGGGAGAAGGACGTCGCACTGACCACCGACTACCTCACCACGGACATGGTCGTCGCCGTGCCCGCGGGAGCAGCGGCTGACATCACGGGGCAACGGGTGCTGGTGCGGGAAGGCAGCGCCGAGGCCGCGCTGCTGTCCGACGAAGACGCGACCGCCGTCCCCGTCGCCGACGTTCCCGAACGCCCCGGCGGTGCCGCTGTCGTCCCGGACTGGCGGGTGGACGCGGCCGGCCTGACCGACTCCGGCATCCACCTGTCCAGTGCCGATCACGTCATGGCGGTGCCCGCCGGCGAGAACGCCTGGCAGAGCACGGTCGAGCGGTTCCTGCTGGACCTGAAGCCCGACGAGGTGCGCCGGCTGCTGCTCGACGCCCGCCGTGAGGGGGCGTGACATGGCCGCGATCCACGACAGCTTCGAGCTTCCGCCCGACAAGGCGGCGCTGCACCGCCGGGCCGTGCGCCTGGAATGGTGGACGGTCGCGTTCTTCGTCGTGGCCATCACCGTGCTGGCCGTCGTGCTGGGCCAGTCGCAGGCCATGAAAGCGGCCTGGGTGGAGGACATCCTCGCTCTCGCGCCGCCCATCGCGTTCCTGGTCGCCGATCGCTACCGCAACCGGCCCGTCGACGAGGAACACCCCTATGGGCATCACCGTTCGGTGGCCATCGCGTTCCTGGCCTCCGCCTTGGCACTGCTGATCCTCGGCGGCTACATCCTCGTCGAGTCCGTGCTGCGGCTCGTGCAGGGCGAGCGCCCGCCGATCGGGTTGATCGAGGTCTTCGACCACGCGGTGTGGCTGGGGTGGCCGATGATCGCCGTCCTGCTGGCCACCATGGTCCCCGCGATCCTGCTCGGCCGCGCCAAGACGAAGCTGGCCGCACAACTGCACGACAAGGTCCTGCACGCCGACGCGGAGATGAACCGCGCGGACTGGCTCACCGCCGGCGCCGCCGTCCTCGGCATCCTCGGCATCGGCGCCGGGCTGTGGTGGGCCGACGCCGTCGCCGCGATCATCATCTCCGCCGACATCGTCCGCGACGGCCTGCGCACCACCCGCACCGCCGTCGCCGACCTGATGGACCGCCGGCCCCGCACCGTCACCGACGACCAACCGCACCCCCTGCCCGCCCAGCTCACCGCACTCGCCCTGGACCAGCCCTGGGTCACCGACGCCTGGATCCGGCTGCGGGAAGAAGGCCACGTGTTCGTCGGCGAAATGCTCGTCGTACCCCGGCCCGGCACCGACGACCTCGTCGACCGCCTCGACCGGCTCAGCCACCGGCTGCGCGACGCCGACTGGCGCATGCACGACATCGCCGTCATGCCCGTGCGCGAGATCCGCCGGTGACCCGGCATCCGCACGCCGCGTGCAACGCCGATCTTGAACATGCGGCCGGGAACTGTCAGGACGACGAGAGGCAGCGCCGCACCGCATCGGCCACCGCACCGGGATCGTCCAACTGCACCATGTGCGACGCTTCTGGCACGATGCGATGAAGGCCATGAGCGGAAAGGGAGGCCATCGATCCGTGGGCGGTGAGGATGTGCAACGCCGACCTCGCGCCGCCCAGCGTCCCTCCCGCCGTGAGCACCTGCCACGGCACGTCCGGCAACGGGTGCGTGCGCAACGCGTCCACCTCCGCGACCAAAGCGGGATAACCGGCGAGCTCTTCGACCACGGCGGCGGTGGCCGGTGGCCTGCCGAAGAGCCGGAGCAGCGGACCGGCGCAGCGTGCGGCCGGTCCTGCGGCGCCCACCCGGAGCAGGGCCTGCGCGAACACGGCGGAGAGGTCGAACGGGCGGTCGACTCCGGGCGGGACAAGGCTGGGGTCCACGAGCACCGCGCCGCGCACGCGTTCCGGGCGCAACCGCGCGTACGCCTCCACGTGCAGGCCGGCGAGCGAGTGCCCGACCAGCACGGCCGGGGCTCCGGCGACGTCGAGGACCGCGTCCAGCACCGCCACCTCGCGCCGGGCCGACGGGGGTTCGGACGACGGGGTGCTCGCGCCGGTGCCGGGCCGGTCGAAGCGCAGCACCCGCGCGGACGGGGTGAGCAGGCGGGTCACGGCGTCCCAGTCGGCGACAGCGCCGGCCAGGCCCGAGGTGAGCACCACCGGCGGCGCGTCCGCCGGTCCGTCCACCAGCAGGTGCAGGGTCGATCCCACGACGTTGGCCACGGGACACAGCATGGCGCAAGGATGAGGCGAGCGTGATGCGGGAACTGTCGTCCCGCCGGCCGCACGGGTGGTTGGTCGCTGCCGCGGTCCTGTACTCGTGCTGGCTGCTGGAGCTGGTCCTGCCGACCGGGTTGTCCTCAGTGGACAGCTACGTGAGCGAGCTGCTCGCCGACGACCAGCCGTACCGGTGGCTGTTCCGCGTCACCGACTCGCTGGCCGCCTGCTGCCTGCTGCTCGCCGCCCGCGGGATGCGCGGACGACTGGTCGTCGCCGCTGTGCTCGTCTTCGCGGGCGCGACCCTCGCCGACACCGCGCTCGCCCTGGACTGCGCGCCGAGCGTGGACATGGTGTGCCGCGCCCGGGAGAGCAGCGGGTCGGTGTCGCTCGGACATCAGTTGCACCAGGTGACGAGCGTGCTGACGTTCCTCAGCGCACTGGTTGCCGCCGTGGGTTTCGCACGGAGCACACGCTGGTGGAGCGCCTGGGTGGTGGCGGTGCTGCTGGCCGTGACGGGGGTGTTGTCCGCGGTGCTGGTCAACCACCCCGGTGCCGGTCTGGTGCAGCGTGTCCAGCTGCTGACCGTCGCGACAGGACTGCTGCTCGGGGCACGGGCGTCGGCCCGGTGGGCTCGCACCGGGCCGGCTGCCCCGCCGCGCGAGCCGCGGTGACACGGGTCATGCCATCACGGCGCCGCCAGGCCACGCTGGTCGTCTGCTTCGCGCTCGCGGTCTGCCTGCTCGCAGGCGCGTGGTGGCTGAGCACCCGGCACCGGCCGACGGGTTCGTCGTCGGGGACCTCGGTCTCGTGCATCACGGCGCAGGACGAGAAGGACGACCACTGCGGGCGGGTCGCGGCCGACATCGCCCGGCGCACGCCCCTCACCTCCGCGCAGCGCACCGCCGCTGAACAGGTCTACAACAACGTTCAGCGCGCCATGTCGGTCGACTCGCGCTGCAGTTCCGCGCCGAACGACAGGTGCGTCGTGCCCTCCAGGCGTCCACCGGTCACCGACGACGCGGATCGCCGCCGCACGGCCCTGGAACGGGCCGGGTTCGTGAACAGCGTGGTGCGCATCGCCCGCCCGGACGACCCCGCGCCTTCCGGGACCCTGCTCTACGCGGTGCCCGTCGCGGCGAACGCCTGCCTCGTCGGGTACGTCACGAGCGTGCCGGGTGGAGGGGGCGGGAGCTTCCTGGGAGGGCTCCTGCCCCACGGCCGGTGCCTCGACGACTAGGGCCTGTGTCGAGGTCCCGTTCGATGAGAGTCGCGCCTGAGGTGGTTCCTGGCGGCCTCAGGCCCGGCTATCGCGAACACGGACCTCGGCACAGGCCCTAGTTCCGCGGTCCTGACCGCAGTGCGCTCAGGACGATCCGGCACAACCGGAGCTCACCCTCCGCGTAGTCCGCTCCGCCGAGCTGGGAGAACGTCGCGATGGCCTCCTCGACCTCGACGACGGCCCGGTCCAGCTCGGTGCGCGCGTCGGCGCGGATCGCGGCGAAGATCCGCTGGGCCCGGGCGTGGGTGGCCGTGTCACCGGAGCGGGCCGCGAGCTCACCGAGTGTGGTGACCGCCGTCTGGCTCGCAGCGAGTGCTTCGGTGGTGCGGCCCGCGGTCTGCTGGAGGGCTGCCGCCCTGGAGAGGTCGACGGCCCGCTGCCTGAGCAGGCTGTAGGTCAGGTCGGAGCCGGTGGGGCTGTGGGCCAGCAGCGCCTCGGCATCCCGTGCGGCGCCCAGGTAGGTGTCGATGGCGTCGTCGAGCCGTCCGGCGTCGAGGAGCTGCCTCACGTGGGCTTCGCGCAGCTCCGCCGCCACGGACACGCTACCGGCCGGGGAGACGACGTGCGTCGGGATGTCGCGGTCGAGGGCCGCCTGCACCAGGGGGTGGTCCGACTGCGGTGCGGCGGTCGGTGGCGGTGGCGCGGGAGCTCTTCCGGCGCGGGCGATGCGCCACCACCTGTGGGCCTGGTGCGTCTGGTTGTGCCGCATCTGGTGGTCGGCGAGCTCCTTGGCGGCGTCGGCGTGGCCCGCCTCGGCCGCCTTGGCGAGCTGGACGGCGGCTTCCGCGTGCCGGCCCTGTTCCGCCAGGGTCAGACCGAACCGGTAGTGGCCCTCCGGTTCGCCGCGTTCGGTGGCCGCGATGAACCAGCGCTCGGCCTCGGCCGGTGCGCCGTCGTCGCGGTACATGCTTCCCAGGACCGTCATGGCGATCGCCATGCCCGCGTCGGCGCCGGCGTGGAACCACCGGCGGGCCTCGTCCCGGCGCCCCTGTTGCAGGCACAGCGCGCCGAGGTTGAAGCACGCCGAGGTCATGCCCGCGGTGACGGCGGCGGTGAACCAGCGCTCGGCGTCCGCAGGCCGGCCACCCGCGCGGTACAGATGACCGAGGTTGAACATCGCCTCGGCGAGACCCGCGTCGGCGGCTCCGAGGTAGCAGTGTTCCGCTTCGGTCGTGCGACCGGCTTTCTCCAGCAGCACACCGCGGTTGAACAACTCGACGGTCTCCGGCTGCGGTGTCCGGGAGGCACCGGCCGCCGGTGTGGAATCGAGGATTCGCAGGTTGCGCAGGGCTGTGTCCAACATGGACCGATGGCTTTCGTTGTTCACCACCAGGCGTTCGTACAACGCGACCGCTTCACGCAACGAGTCCACCGCGCGGTCGCGGTCGACCTGCGCGTAGACGCTGCCGCGGCTCGACAGCGTTGCGGCGAGCAGGGCTGTGTGGCGCACGGGGTCGGCTTGGGCGAGTTTCCTGGCCGACGCCACGGCTTCGTCGGCGGTGGCCGTGGCTTCCGCGTCCCGGCCGACGTCGCAGAGCCGACCCGCGTGGTTCATCAGCGACAGCGCCAGATCGGGCGCGTAGGCCTCTCGGTTCACCGCGACGAGGTCACGCCGGATGTCCACGGCCTCCGCGGAGGCTTCGAGTGCTTCAGCCGAACGTTCGAGCCGGAAGCAGGCGGTGCCGAGGTTCGTCAACGCCCGTGCGAGGCCGGGCAGGTGCGCTTTCGGGGCCGAGTCCACCAGGCTCCGGTACCTCTCCACGCTCTCGCCGAGCGCCCGCAGCGCCGCTTCGTCCTCGCCGACGGCCATGAGCCTCGTGCCGAGAGCGGTGAGCGCGAACGCGAACATCGGCGGGTCCGCGGCGGCGGTGCCCTCCAGAACCCGGTGCAGCGCAACGGACTCCTCCGCGGCGGCAACGGCGTTCCCGCGTTGGCCGACGTTCTGCAGCTGGTTGCCGTAGTTCGACAGGGCCAGTGCCAGGCCGGCACGGGCCGAGTCCTCGGTCTTGGCGCGCAGCAGCTCGACCGCGCGACCGGTGAAGCCGACCGCGGTGTCGTGCCGGCCGAGGTCCGACAGGTGGGCGCCGACGCGCATCAGGCACAGCGCGACGTCGACCCCGTAGGTCCGCGGGTCGAGCTCTTCGAGCCGGCTCAGCGCCGCGAGCGCCTGGAGGCCGTACCGGACCGCCTCCTGCTTGCGACCGGCGTGCCCCAGGCGGGTCCCGAGCCGGGAGCACCAGGACGCGACGTCCTGGAGCCGGGCGGTGTCGGTCACCCGCTCGCGCACGAGCCGCTCGGTGACCGCGGCGGCGCCCTCGTCCAGGTCGACCTGGCGATCATCGGGCAGGTGGACCTCGACGGCGAGCAGCACGTCCGTGTCGACGTGCCTGGCCTCGGCCAACGCGATCAGCGCCGCGCTGTCGGCGTGGACGGCGACCTGGGGGCGTTCGCTCAGCAGCGCGCCGAGCTGCCGGCCCACGTGCGGCCACCGGCCGGCGGCCGAGGCGAGCACCGTGATCGTCCTGGCCACCGTCGACGGCACCGCCGCGTCCGGTTCGTCGACACCGAGCAGCACGCCGGGCACGTCACCGGCCCACGGGTCCGGGTCGTAGCCGGTGATGTCGTGCCCCGGCAGCATGAGTGCGACGAAGTCCTCGGCCAGGCGGTCCGGCTGGAGCGGTTGCAGCACCCGGGAGCGGTCGTGCGGCGGGTAGCAGAACCGGTGGTCGTCGAGGACCTGCTGGGCGGCTTCGAGCCGCAGGCGGGTGAGCCGGGCGAGGCCGTCGCGGTGGGACATGCTGTCGCTGAGCACGGAGGTGAACACGGCGCGGGCCATGTCGGCCGACGTCGTCCTGAACCCCGGACGCGGTTGCAGGCGTTCCCACCCCATGCGTTCCCGATCGAGGAGGTACGCGGCGATGCCCTCGACGCCGTCGGGCACCGGCCCACCGGGGTGCCGCGCGCGCAGGGCCGTGACGAGGGCGGCCATGTGGATGGTCAGGACCTGCCCGAACTCGTCGCCGTCCAGGCCGCGCGCGACCTCGTCGACGGGCGCCGGCACCCCGAGCACGGCCGCGAACCGGTCGCGGGCGGCGGCGAAGGCGCGTTCGCGGTCGTCAGTGCCGTCGGCGAAGTCTGGCAGCAGGAGGTCGCCGACGTCGGCACCGATCTCCCGCAGCTCACCGCGCAGAGCGGGCCACCACTGCACCGTCCGGCCGACGAGCAGCACCCGCACGGGTCTGCCCACCTGCCCCAGCTCCCGCAGGAGCGCGACGAGCTCCAGGTGCGGCCACCGGTCGGCGTAGTCCACGACCACCAGCAGACCGCCGGCCGTGCGCGGCTCGAACGTCGCGCCGGACCAAGCCGCCTCGGACGCGTGACGGGCCAGCGCCATCTCCCAGCCGGCGGAGGCGGACACCTCGGCGAACCGCGCGGCCAGCCGCGTCTTGCCCTGTCCGCCGGGGCCGTGCACGAGCAGGGCGGACATCGGCGCGACCGCGGTGTCCCTCCACCTCGCCAGCGCGGCGAGCTCGTCGTCGCGCCCGCTGAACGGCACGACCTGGCTGCGCGCGTCGAGCAGCCGGCTGGGCTGGTGGGCCAGCCGCGCGGGGTCCACCGCAGGGACGAACGAGAACGGCTCGAGCCGGTGCGCCGGCGGCGTTCCGGTCACGGTGACCGGCCCCTGCGGGTGGTTGATCTGGACGCTGCCGGACCCGGTGACGAAGTGCTGGTCGCCGGTCATGGTTCCCGGCGATCGGGCTGCTGCTGCGTGCCGTACTGGACGTTGACCGTGCCCTGCGGGGAGTTGATCTGCGTGCTCTGGGGGCCGGTGACGTAGTACTGGTTGCCGCCGCGCGGCTCCTCCGGGGCGGCCTCGGCGCGGGCGCGTCTTTCCAGCACCACCAGGACCGCGGTCAGCACGACCGCGACCGGCACGCCCACCCAGGCGAACCGGGCCCAGGTGTCGGGCAACGCCCCCGTGGCGATGTTGACCGCGCTGGGCAGCAACAACATCCCCACGACGATCCCACCGGCCAGCGGCCGGCGCCTCGCATCCCTCGCCATGATCGACCTCCCCTGGAAGACATCGGCGGACCGGGCTCCGGTGTGACATCTCCGACGTCGATGAAACCACCCGCGGGTCTCGAGCAGGGACCGGTGGCGACGCCGTCAGCACAGGTGTGCCCGGCGTTGGCCCGTGCGCTGCGGCTGTCCGATGAGGAGCGTCGAACCCTGCCGTGCTGACGGCGTCCATCCTCCGATCGGAGGATGGACGGGGTCCACCGCGCCCGCCGTGATCCGCGTCCGCGTGGTCGATCCGGTGCGCGGGCGGCAGCGGCAGGCTGTCCGCATGGCATTGTCCGACGTCGTCCGCACCTCTCGTCCGGCACGCATCCGCTACCTCGACAACCTCCGGATCTTCCTGACGTTCCTCGTGGTCGTGCACCACTGCGCGGCGCCCTACAGCACCATCGACGTCTGGCCGAACTGGCAACCGCCGGCGTCGGAGGCCGAAGCGGTGCCGTTGACGCTGCTGCTCGTGGTCAACCAGTCGTTCTTCATGGGGTTCTTCTTCCTGCTGTCCGGGTACTTCGCGCCCGGTGCGGCCGACCGCAGGGGGCCGCGCGCGTTCGCGGTCGAGCGGCTGAGGCGGCTCGGGATTCCGCTGCTCGCGTTCGTGGTGCTGCTGCGCCCGTTGTTCGACCTGCCGACCTACCTCGCCCTGCCGGCCGGCACCCGGCCGTCGTTCGTGGCCTACTACTTCACGGCCTGGGAGGTCGGGCCCGCCTGGTTCCTGGAGGTGCTGCTGATCTTCTCGCTCGGGTACGCGCTGTTCCTGCACCTGCGCGGGACCGCTGCGCCGGTGCGGTCACAACCGTTGCGGCGGCGGGATCTCCTCGTGTTCACGCTCGTGCTCGCCGTGGCCACGTACGGCTGGCGCATCCTCGTCCCGCTCGGCACGGACGAGCCGGTGCTCGGGCTACCCAGCCCTTCCTACCTGCCGCAGTACGTGCTGCTCTTCTTCGCCGGTGTCGTGGCGTACCGGCGCCGGTGGCTGGAGTCGCTGCCGCAGCGGACGGGTTGGTTCGGCGTGGTCCTGGTGGTCACGTCGTTCGTGCCGCTGGCGCTGGGCGGGTACCGGGGGTTCGTGGCGGCCGGCGAGCTGGCCGGGTACGACCTCCCGCACCTGGCACTGGCGCTGTGGGAGTCGGCGTTCGCGGTCGGCGTCGTCCTGGTGCTGCTGCGGGTGTTCGCGCGGTTCGTCGCCGGCTCGTCGCGGTTCAGCCGGTACCTCGCCGACAACGCCTTCGCCGTGTACCTCGTGCACGCGCCCGTCATCGTCGGTGTCGTGGCGGTCTTGCAGCCACTCGACGCGGCGCCCGTGCCGAAGTTCCTGCTGGCACTGGTGATCGCCGCTACTGCGAGCTGGGCGGTCTCGGGGGCGTTGCGCCGGGTGCGCGCTGTGCGTGCGGTTGTCTAGCAACGGCTCCCCTTGCCCTGGGAACGGTCGTGCGATGATTCCCGGGGTGGGGGTCGAGGCCGAGTTGCGCGAGGAGTTCGACCGCTGGGAGCACAGGGAGACCGCGGTCCTGCAGCTGCTCCCGTACCCGTTGCTGGTGGTCAGCGTCGTGTTCACGCTGCTGCAACCGCTCTGGGGCGCTCCCCTGCACCTGCCGGAGGTGCTGGTGCTTTCGGCCGTGCTCACCGCGTGGGTGGTGTGGTTCCACACCTCGCACCCGCAGTGGCACGGCGACAGCGCGCGGATGGCCTGGTACTACGCGGGGCTCGTGGCGTTGACCGCCTGCCTGGTGCTGGTCACGCCGTGGTTCGGCTTCTTCGCCTTCATCGGCTACGTGCACGCGTTCCAGTACCTCAAGGGTCGGTGGCGTTACGCCGGCGTGGTCGTCACGGCCGCGGTCTGCGCGATCTCCTACGTGGGCGGGGCGGACGGCATCAGTGCCGACGAGTGGTGGAAGTGGCCCGCCGTCAGCGCGGTCACGGCGGTGCTGGCCACGGCGGCCTTCTCCGCCGACGTGATGTCCGACCGGCGCAACCACCGGCAGAAGCGGGCGCTGGTGGAGCTGCACAGGGCGAACGCCGAGCTGGAGAACGCGCTGGCGGAGAACGCGGGCCTGCACGCCCAGCTGCTGGCGCAGGCGCGCGAAGCCGGTGTGCTCGACGAACGGCAGCGGATGGCGCGGGAGATCCACGACACCCTCGCCCAGGGCCTCGCGGGCATCCTCACCCAGCTGCAGGCAGCCGAGCAGGCCGCCGACGAACCGGTGGTGTCGCGCCGGCACGTGGCGAACGCGGTGGAACTGGCCCGCGAGAGCCTCACCGAGGCCCGGCGGACGGTGCACGCGGTGGAGCCGGCCGCGCTGGAGCGGACGCGCCTCCCGGACGCCATCGGCGACGTGGCCCGGCGCTGGTCGCGGGTGAACCGGGTGGAGGCGGTGCTGACCACGACCGGTGAGGCCCGGCCGATGCACACCGACGTCGAGGTGGCGCTGCTGCGGACCGCCCAGGAGGCCCTGGCGAACGTCGCGAAGCACGCGCGGGCCGGCCGGGTGGCCCTGACCCTGTCGTACATGGAGGACCTGGTGACGCTCGACGTGCTGGACGACGGGGTGGGATTCGCACCGGACGCCCAGCGCACGGGCGGTTCCGCGGACGGCGGTTTCGGGCTCGCCGGCATGCGGCAGCGCGTGCAGCTGCTCGCGGGGCGGCTGGACGTCGAGTCCGAGCCGGGCGGGGGCACCGCGATCACCGTGGCGGTGCCGGCGATCCCCGCGGGAGGTGTGCGGTGATCTCGCTGCTGATCGTCGACGACCACCCCGTGGTGCGCGACGGGCTGCGCGGCATGTTCGGTTCCGACCCGCGCTTCGAGGTGGTCGGCGAGGCCGGTGACGGTGCGGAGGCGATCGCGGCCGGGGAACGCCTGCGGCCCGACGTGATCCTCATGGACCTGCGGATGCCCGGGACGGACGGGGTCGCCGCCATCCGGGAGCTGACCAAGCGCGGGGTGCCGTCCCGGGTGCTGGTGCTGACCACGTACGACACGGACAGCCACGTGCTGGCCGCGATCGAGGCCGGCGCCACCGGCTACCTGCTCAAGGAGGCGCCGAGGGAGGAGCTCGTCCGCGCGGTGGAAGCCGCCGCACGCGGGCAGGCGGTGCTCTCCCCCGCCGTGGCGACCCGGCTCGTGGGGCAGGTGCGCAGACCGGCTCCGGCACCGTTGTCGCAGCGCGAGCTGGAGGTGCTGGAGCTGATCGCGCGCGGCTCGACGAACCGCGAGGCAGCGAAGCGGCTCTTCATCAGCGAGACGACCGTGAAGACGCACCTGCTGCACGTGTACGCGAAGCTGGGCGTCAACGACCGGGCGGCCGCCGTGGCCGTCGCGTTCTCCCGCGGCTACCTGACGCCGCAGGACTGACGGCCGCTCACCTCCGCCCGCCGCGTGGTGCGTGGTCGAGGAGGACCTCCGCGGCGGCACGGGCGTGCCGCCGGTAATCAGGGTCGTTGAGGAGCACGGCGCGGCTGATCGCGCCGTCGGCGAGGGTGACGAGCTGCTGGGGTCCTCGACGCCGAGCTCGGCCACCAGACCGGTCACGAGCGTGAGCATCCCCCGCAGTTCGTCAGGCGAAGAAGCGGTTCATGCCGTCCACATCGGACAGGAACGTCTCGATCCGGGACACCTTGCCGTCCGCCAGCGTGAGGACGGTGGCGAGGTGCTCGTCGAGCACGACCTCGCCCCTCATCGCGGTGTTGTGGAGGTTCAGCGCGACGTTGTCCCGGCTCACCAGCACGTGCAGCAGGGCGAAGTCCACGCCGAAGCCGCTGATCAACCGCACCCGGTCGACCACGCCGTCCTGGCCGGTCACGGTTCCGGAGACCTGGTTGTCGCCCGGCAGCGTCCAGGTCACGTCCTCGGTGAGAATCCCGCGCAGCAGGTCCCAGTCCTGGCCGGCCAGCGCCTTCATGAACGTCGCCGCCACGTCCTGCTTGACCTGTTCGGTCGTCATCACGCCCCACCTCAACTGTTCGATTTGATTCGAACCGTAACAGTTCGAGTCAAGTCGTACAATCGGGTGTGTGAAGACCGAAGAGGGCCCTGCCCGCGGGGACATCACCATCGAGGCGGTGCTCGCGGCGCTCGACCACCCGCTGCGGCTGCGGGTGGTCAGGACGCTGGCGGCGGCGGAGGAGCTGAACTGCCAGGAGATCCTGCCGGACATCACCAAGAGCACGGCCAGCCACCACTGGAAGGTGCTGCGGGAGGCCGGGGTCGTCGAACAACGACGCGAGGGCCGGTATCTGTACCTGCGGCTGCGGCGCGAGGACCTGGACAGCCGGTTCCCCGGCGTGCTCGACGCGGTGGTGCGGGGCTGATCCCGCCGGGTGCCGCAAAAGGCCCGAGTCTGGTCCGCGAGCACGTGCTCGCGGACCAGACTCGGGCGGTTGAGCCTTACCGGGCGCCGTACGGGTCCTGGCTGAGCAGGTGGGCCTTGAAGCCTTCACCGACACCGGGCTCCGGCGTGCCGTTCCAGTCCTTGATGAGCACGGCGCCGGAGCTGCACCCCCACGGGTTCCAGGTCCACGCGAGGTAGCTCAGCTCGTGCGCATCCGCCCAGTCCACCAACCGCTGCATGTAGTCGAAGCCGCAGTTGTCCTGCCCGAACTCCCCCACCACCACGGGAACCTGCTCGGCGAGCGGGGCGATCTGGGTGTCCCAGCAGGCTTCGCTGGCGCAGGCGTTGAAGCTGTAGGCGTGCCACGACGCCGCGATGTTGTTCAACGGGTCCACCGGCTTGTGGGCCAGCCACTCCCGCATGTCGTTGGCCCATTCGAGGCCGCCTAGCATGAGCACGTTGGTGGCGCCGGTGGCCCGCACCGCGTCGACCAGGTCCTGCATGCCGGCGGTCTCGTAGGGCAGGCCGGTGCAGGTGCCGCCGTCGCGCCAGCACTGCCAGCCGAGGGTCTTGTTCCAGTCGCTGGCGATCTCCGGGTACGGCTCGTTGAACAGGTCGAAGACCACGGCGTCGTTGCCCTTGAACGCGGTGGCGACGCCGGTCCAGAACTGCGGGGCGTACTGCGCGTCCGGCATCGGCTTCTGGCACACCGCGTGCTCGTCCTTGCAGTGCCAGTCCGGGCCGTTCGGGTAGGCGCCCCAGGTCCAGTGCAGGTCGAGGATCACGTTGATGCCGTTCGACACCAACAGGTCCACGTACTCCTTCACGGCCCGCTGGTAGGCGACGCCGCCGGGCGAGCCGTGGACGCCCAGCCAGCACTCCTCGTTCAACGGGATCCGCACCGCGTGGACGTTCCAGGTCTTCATCGCGTCCACCGACGCCTGGTCCACCGGGCCGCCGTCCCACATGCCCTTGCCCTGCACGCAGGCGAACTCGCCGCTGGACCGGCTCACCCCCAGCAGCCGGTACGGCTCGCCCTGCGCGGTGACGATCCTGTTGCCGGAGACGCGCAGCTCCGGTGCGGAACCGTCGGGCGGCGGGGTGGTCGTGGTGGTCGGCACGGTGCCGGTGCAGTCGGTGCCGTTGACCGCGAAGTCCGTCGGCTTGGCGTTGCTGCCGCTGTAGGAGAAGTTCGCCCCGGCGCTGACGCTGCCGCCCGCGGGGACGGTGGCGTTCCAGCTCATGCTGGTGACGGTGACCTTCTTGCCCGACTGGGACCAGGTGCCGCTCCAGCCGTGCTGCAACGTCTGGTTGCCCGCGTGGGTGTAGGTCAGCGTCCAGCCGTCCACCGCCGCCGAGCTGACGTTCGCGATGGTCACGTCGGCCTTGAAGCCGCTGCCCCAGTCGGTGGTCGTGTAGTCGACCCGGCACCCGAACGGCGCCGCGCTCGCGCCACCCGCGACCGCCGTCAGAGCCGTGCACGCGACGGCCACCGCCGCCCCCAGCACCGCGAGCACGGTACGGCGCTTCTTGGCTGTTCCCGACATCAGCACTCCTTCGTGCGCGTCACGGACAGGCCGCCACCCCAATTCTGGGAGCGCTCCCAGAGCCGACCGTAGCGAAGATGCCGCGGCACGTAAAGAACCGATGTGTGGGAGGTGTCAGTCCAGGAGGCCGAGGCCACTCCTGCTCGTCGATCGACCGAACCCTCCGATGACTTCGTCCTGTCGTCTCCCGCACCTCGGTCTCGGACTGGTGCGGGTGGTCCGGCACGCCCGGCGGCAGGGCGAAACCCAGTGCCGAGTGGACGACTTGGCGCACAGCGGGAACCCAGGCCGCGAAGACCACGCCCTGCTCACGTGCCAGCCGCCGGCTCCCGGTACAGCACGAGGTGCTCGTGGTACAGCACGCCGTCGCGGATGTCGCCGGTCGCGGTGAACCCGGTGTCGTCGACGTAGTCCAGGTGCGCGCCGGTCACGGAGTAGGACCCGGTGTAGGCGCTGCGCCGGGTGCCGCGGGCTTCGTCGTAACGGCCGTCGGCGTGCAGCTCCTGCCGGATGTGGCCGTCCGCCGTGACCCACATGCCCACCACGTCGATGTTGTCGTCGTTGCTCATGACGTCGAGGATCGGCCACTTCTCGCGTCCCGGGCAGGACGCGGTGGTCCTGGGTGTGGCACACCCAGGACTCGTCACTTCGGCGCGGTGTACCCGCCGCAGACCTCGGCGCTCGCTCGCGGGTCGCTGTCGCGCAACGTCGCGATGATGTGCTCGGCCTGGCGTTCGACGGGCTCCTCGGTCACGGGGAACCGCAGGACGAACTGCTTGTGCTCCAACGACTCGCGGGTCGTCCTCCAGCGCTTGTCGACGACGTGCCGCGGTGGCGAGGTGAACGTGACGTCGACCTGGTCGCGGGTGCCGGGGAAGGACTGCGCCCAGTCGACGCCGCTGTCCCACCGGTCCAGCACGGCGGGGTGCTCGCGCAGCCCGTCGCGCACCAGCCGCGCCACCTCCCGGCCGGGCCACTCCCAGAACCGGTCGCGGTCGGCGCGGGCGAGCTCGGCCTCGTACTGCGCCAGGTCGAAGCGGACCTCCGGCAGGGACAGCCCGTTGTCGTCGGGGTTGCGCCACCCGTCCCAGACGACCTCGCCGCCCTCGCGGCGGACGCGGACGAACACCGCGCCGCAGCACCCCCACGTGCAGTCCGCCTCGGCGATCATCACCTCACGCGGCTCGTCACCGGGCAGCAGCGGGCTGGTGGGCCCCAGCAGCACGTCGGGGTCCTCCCGCGGTCCTTCGGAGAACACCGGTTCGACCGGGTCTCGGTCGTCCACCAGGAGCTTCAGCTCGGTCCTGCCCCAGGCGGAGTGCTCCGGCGCAACGACGGACACGCGCAGCAGGCTCGTCACTTCGCCGGCTCCAGAAACGGGTAGTCGGGCAGTTCGACGCCGTTGATCGCGCGGTCGATCAGGGCGGTGAACGCCTCCATGTCCGGTTCGGGGGCGGGCTCGGTCTGCGGCAGGAGGCTGTGGACGTGCATGCGGCCGATCTCCTGGTTGGCCTCCACGAACGGCCGCATCCGCTGCTCGTAGGCCGCGAACCCGGCCTCGGGGTCCCAGCCGGCGGTGGCGAGCTCACCGGCCAGCAGGTGGGCGCCGACCAGCGCCAGGCCGGTGCCGCCGCCGGACATCGGCGACGAGCTGAACGCGGCGTCACCGATCAGCGCCACGCGGCCGTGCGACCAGCGGTCCATGACGACCTGGGCGACCTGGTCGAGGTAGAAGTCCGGGGTGTCGTCGAGGTGCGCGAGGATCTGCGGCGTCACCCAGCCCATGCCCGCCATCCGTTCGCGCAGCAGGGTTTTCTGCGCCTCCACGTCGCGGTGGTCGACGGTGAAGTCGGCCGCGGGGAACGACAGCATCGCCATCGCCCTGGTGTCGTCACCGATGGGGCGCAGGCCGGCGGAGCGGCCGGTGACGCGGTCCTGGTGGTCGATCATCCAGCGGTCCACGCCGAACTCGTTGGGCACGCTGTAGAACGCCAGCACCAGGCCGAGGTGCCGCAGGAACCGCTCGCGCGGCCCGAAGACCAGGGCGCGCAGCGACGAGTGCAGGCCGTCCGCGCCGACCACCAGGTCGAAACGGCGCCGGGTGCCGCTCGCGAACGTCACGTCCACGCCGTCCGCGTCCTGGGTGAGCTCGGCGATGCGGTCGCCGAAGACGTACTCGGCGTGGTCGCGGGTGTCGTCGTGGAGCACCCGGGAGAGGTCTCCGCGCAGGATCTCGATGTCCGCGATGTAGCCGTCGCCGCCGTCGTCCTCGGCGCGGTAGGTCTCCAGCACGGTGCCGTCGGCGTCCACGGTGTGCGCGCCGGCGGTGTCCGTGCGAGCCGCGCGCACCGCGTCCTCCAGGCCCATCCGCCGGATGACCTCCTTGGCGACGCCGCGCGCGTCCACGGCCTGGCCGCCCGGCCGCAGCGCGGGTGCCCGTTCCACGACGGTCACCTCGGCGCCGCACCGGTGCAGCCAGTGGGCCAGCGCGGGTCCCGCGATGCTCGCCCCTGCCACCAAGACCTTGTTCCCGCTCACCGCAGCCCCCATCGTCCAGTCAGGATGGTCCGGAGTATAGGAATGCGGCCGGGTGGCCGCGCGGGGTTTCGGCACCGGAGCGCGGGAGGTCCGGTGAATCCTCGTCGCCCGGCTGCCCGGCACCGCCGGTCCGGCGATCACGGCGGTCACCGAGGCGGTCGCGGCGGCGGGCGGGCTTTAGACAGTGATCACGACCTTGCCGCGGGCGTGCCCGGTTTCCACGTACCGGATCGCATCGGGCGCCTGAGCGAGCGAGAACGTGCGGTCGACGACCGGCGTGACGGCACCGGACTCGGCCAGGCGCCGCAGCTCCGCGAGGACCGTCCGGTCGGGCGCGGTGGTGAGCACGTGCAGCCGGTCGCGGACGAACGCGGACCGCAGCTTCGCCTTCAGCAGGAGCCGCAGCGGACCGACGAGGCTGCCGCCCTCGAACACTCCCCCGCCCGACAGCACGACCGTCCCACCGGGACGGACCACGCGGCGCAGTCCTGCCAGCGGGTGGTTGCCGACCAGGTCGAGGACGAGGTCGTACCGCGTGCTGCCGGTGGTGAAGTCGGAGCCGGTGTAGTCGATGACGTGGTCGGCGCCCAACGAGGTCACGAGCTCGGCGTTCCGCGTCCGGCACACGCCGGTCACGGTGGCGCCCACCGACTTCGCGATCTGCACGGCGAACGTCCCGACGCCGCCGGACGCCCCGTTGACCAGCACGTGGTGACCGGGTCGCAGTCCCCCGCTGTCGCACAGGCCCTTCCACGCGGTGAGCCCGGCCAACGACAGCGCGGCCGCCTGCTCGAAGCTCAGGCAGGCGGGCTTGGGTTCGACGAGGTCCTCGGCCACGCGCAGGTACTGTGCGAAGGCCCCGTCGGCGGGACCGAGGTCGCCGAACACCTCGTCGCCGGGGCGGAAGCGCCGCACGTCCCTGCCCACCGCCTGCACGGTTCCGGCGAAGTCGCGGCCGCGGATCTTGGCGCGGGGAGCGGTGAACCCGATCCCGGTGAGGCGGGCGAGGTAGGGGTCTCCGCGCATGATGTGCCAGTCGTAGGCGTTGACGGCGGCGGCGTGCACTCGCACGAGCAGCTCGCCGCTGCCGGCCGACGGCGGTTCCACGTCACGCAGCGCCAGCACGTCCGGTGAGCCGTACCGGTCCTGGACGATCGCCTTCACCGCGTCACCCCGAGGGCGAGCGCGGGGCGGGCGGACCGCACCGGGCGGCGGACGACCCACTCGGCCACGGCGAGGTTGACGAGCCAGGCGGCGAGCATCAGCACCGCCTTGGTGAGCTGGTCGAGCGGGCCGCTGAAGGCGATCCAGGGTCCCATCAGCACGGCCTGCGTGCCGGCGCTCAGCCCGATCGCGAACGCGCGGACCATCCACGCGCGGTGGCCGGCGAGGTCCCTGCGCAGGGCCGCGGCGACACCGAGGACGAGGAACACCGCCCACGCGGTGCCGAACACCAGCCGGGAGCCGGTGAGCAACGCGCCCACGTCGGCCGGTTTGGGGTAGAACACGGTCATCCACAGCCCCGACAACGCCCCCAGGAGTCCACAGAGGACCAGAATTCGGCCGGAGACGCGGTGCCACCCCGGTCTGCGGCGGCGGAAACCGGGAGCGAACTGGAAGGCGCCGAGCACGCTGTAGACGCTCACCGTGACGGCGTGCACCACGACGGGCACGGGTGAGGCGAAGAACCGCGCGTTGTCCGGCGTGATCTCCGCGCCGGTTCCGAGCTCGGTCAGCCGCAGTGCGCCGCCGAGCACGGGGACGAGGCTGAACAGGATGATCGCGGCCGGGACGAGCAGGTCCCGCCGGGTGGTGGAGGTCATGCCCCAGATCGTGGCGCGGGAGGCGGGGCCGGCTCATCGGGAGAAGGTCTTCGGTCATCCTGGCCGATGGTCGGGTGCGGTCGTCGTACTTTCGGCTGACCGCTGCCGGAGACCGCCGCGCACGCGCCTGGTCTCGTAGGCCCAGATGGCGATCTCCACCCGGTTCCTGGCGCCGATCTTGGCCATCAGGCTGGCGATGTGGGACTTCACGGTGCTGAGCGTGATGTGCAGCTCGGCGGCGACCTCGCCGTTGGTGCGCCCGCCCGCGACGGCGGCGAGGACCTGCTCCTCCCGTTCGGTGAGCGGGTCGGCGAGCTGCGCGGCGGGACCGGCGGGACCGGTGTCCGCGAAGGCCTCGATCAGCCGGGCGGTGACGCTGGGGGCGATCAGGGCGTCACCGGCGGCCGCGGCGTGGACGGCCTGCGACAGCAGCGCGGGGCCGGCGTCCTTGAGCAGGAACCCCTTCGCGCCCGCCCGCAAAGCGGCGTAGACGTAGTCGTCGAGGTCGAAGGTTGTGATCACGACGACGGCGAGCGGGTCGGGGACACCGGGGCCGGCGAGGAGGCGGGTGGCCTCGATGCCGTCGATGCCGGGCATGCGGATGTCGAACAGGCACACGTCGGGCCGCACGTTCCTGGCGAGCTCCACGGCCTGCCGCCCGTCCGGTGCCGCACCGACGACCTCGATGTCCGGCTGAGCGTCGAGGATCATCGCGAGTCCGGTGCGGACGATCTCCTGGTCGTCCGCGACGACGACGCGGATGCTCATCGGGCGGCCCCCGTGAGCGGCAGCACGGCGGTCACGGTCCAGCCGCGGCCGGGGTTCGGGCCCGCCGCGCAGGTGCCGCCGAGCAGGTCCGCGCGTTCCTCCATGCCGATCAACCCGTGTCCGCGGGTGGTGCGTGCGGTGACCGGGTCGCCGTCGTCGCTGACCCGCAGCCGCACCGCCGAGCCGCCGACGTCGACGTGCACCTCGATGCGGGTGGCGTGCCGGGCGTGGCGGCGCGCGTTGGTGACCGCCTCCTGGCTGAGCCGGTAGACCGCGGTTCCCACCGACTTCGGCAGGTCGTCGGCCGCCCCCTCGATCAGCACGGCCACCTCGGGACCGGGCCGGCCGGGGCTCGCCAGCAGGGCGACGTCGGCGATCGCGGGGCTGGGCGCCAGGTCCGCGGAGTCGGTGCGGCGCAAGGCCCGCACCATCGTGCGCATCTCGGTGAGCGCCCGTGAGGCCTCCGACTCGATCAGCACGAGCGCCTCGGTCGCCGCCTCCGGGCGGGTGGCCGCCGTCGCGAGCCCGGCCTGCGCCCGGATCGCCATGGCCGACACGTGGTGGGCCACCGTGTCGTGCAGGTCGCGGGCCAGCCGTTCCCGTTCGAGCAGCTTGACCTGGTCGAGCTCACGGGCCCGCGCCCGTCCCCGGTAGCGCGCCGCGGCTCCGAGCGCACACGCCGCGGCCAGCACGGCACTGCCCGCCACCGCGTCCCCCGCGCCGAGGAACCCGAGCGCCACCGACAGGCCGACCTTGCCGAGCATGACCGCCAGCCCGACGACCGCCTCCCGCCCCGATCCCCAACGGAACAGGGCGAACGGGAACAGCAGCAGGAACACCAGGGTGTTGAGGTCCGGCTCGCCCCAGAACACCAGCGACGCGACCGCGGCCACGCCGAACGCGGCACCGGCGGCGAGCAACGGCCTGCTGCGGCGCACCAGCAACAACGGCAGCAGCACCACGGCCAGCACCACCGAACCGGCCCGCCAGCTCAGGTCCGGCCGCAGCACCGCCTCCAGCACCGCGACCGGCAGGAGCACGGCGACCAGCGCCCAGTCCCACCACAGCCGCGCGGCCCCGCGCACCGGCCGGGGCTCGTCCCACACCGACCGCAGAAGGGCGAACACGGCGTCATCCTACGAGTCGGCTACTGCATGTTCGTGACGTGCCGGTGCGCCGGGAAGTCGGCGCAGGCGTAGAACTGCAGGTTGTAGCTGCGGCCGATCGACAGCATCGTCGGCTCGTTGTCGTGCGGGAACAGCGCACCGCCGGCGTCGGCGTCCTCGACCGGCCGCCAGCTCGTGGTGCCGTCCCACTCGCTGGTGGCGAGGGTCAGCAACGGCGTGACGGCCCCGCCGCAGTCCGGGCAGGACAGGGGGAACGGGTCGGAGAAGCTCCACGGACCGTGCCCACCGGCCTTGCAGCCGGAGGACACGGACAGCGCGTACTGGTAGTGCTGGTCCTCCTGCTCCTCCCACCGCCGCACCCGTTCGCGGAGCTCGGCGGGCAGGCAGTGCGGGGCCGGGTACTCGGTGACCTCCTCCGGGTGCAGCACGCACGGCTGCGGCAGGTAGTGCTCCTCGACCGCGGCCGGCTGCGGGGCCTCGGCCAGCGGGTCGGTCACCTCGGCCGCCTTCCGCCACCGCAGCGCGGTGCGGGGCGCGCACCCCTCGTCCTCGTGGTCGAACGGGCACCACAGCACCTGCAGCAGATCGGCACCGTCCGGGCGGGGCAGGCCGGGGACGTCCCGCGCGTACAGCTGGGCCACCGGCACCATCGGTGCGGGCCCGTCCTGCGCGATCCCGGTGCCGTGGTCGACCCCGTCCACGACGACCTTCTCGTCCGCTGTCAACAGGTTCACGCCCTCGGCCCGCGGCCGTGCCCACGCTTCGGTCAGAATCCGCCGCCGTGCGAACACGTCCGCCACGCTCGCACCGTGCAGCTCGGGGCCGGCGTGCTCGGCGCAGGCCGGCCACTCCTCCCCCGCGGGCCACAGCAGCGGGCCGCCGATGGAGCTGTCCGCGGCGGTCGGTGCGCCGGGGCGCGGGTGCAGTCGCACGGCGGTGCGGGCCAGCGGTGCGAGTTCGGGGAAGTGCGCCGTGACGTCGACGGGACGCGGCGGAGTGGTGCGGACCATGGCCGAAGATGGTATTCGCGGCGACCGGGCGTTCCCTCAGCTCCGCAGGAGGTCGTCGACCAGTCCCTCGGCGTAGCCGGGACCGATCGCGGTGGGACGGCACAGGACCCGGTACACGATCGGCGCGACCACGCGGTCGAGCACGGTCTCGGTGTCGACGGCCGGTTCCCCGCGCGCGGCGGCACGGCCGAGGATCACGCTTATCTGGTCGGCCGCGTAGTCGGAACACCGCAGGGCGTTGACGCCCGGATCGCCGATGAGCGCGTCACGCAGGTAAGCGCGGCCGGGTGCGGACGACATCTCCTCCAGGAACTGCCCCGCCCACGCCCGCAGGTCCGCGATGAGGCTCCCCCGGTCCTCCGGAGGCGAGTCCGGCCGGAGGCGTTCGACCGCGATGTCCGACAGGAGCGCCTGCAGGTCGCCCCACCGGCGGTAGATGGTCGAGGGCGTGACACCGGCCCGCGCGGCGACGAGCGGAACGGTGAGCTTCTCCCGTCCCAGCTCGGGTTCCAGCTCTCGCACGGCGGCGTGCACGGCCTCCTGCACGCGGGCGCTCCGGCCACCCGGACGTGCTGTCCCTCTGCGGTCCACGACACCAGCCTAAAGCAAAGATGTTGCTTTAACGCCGATGCCAAGACTACCGTCCGCTTAACGCGAAGAATTAGCTTCAGGAGGTCGGCCTGTGCCCACCTGGACCGTCGGGGACCTGACCGTGCACCGGGTCGACGAAGCGATCGCACCACCGGAGACCGGACCGTGGCTGCTCCCGGCGGCGACGCCCGACCTCGTCCGGCGCCACGACTGGATGCACCCCGACTTCGCCGCGGCGGACGGCGCCTTGCGGCTCGCGACCCACAGCTTCGTCGTCGTCGGCAACGGCAGGCGGATCGTGATCGACACCGGTGTCGGCAACGGCAAGCAGCGGGCCAACCCCGCGTGGCACGACCTGCGCACCGGCTACCACGACCGGCTGGTGGACACCGGGACCACGCCCGACGCCGTCGATCTCGTCCTGTTCACCCACCTGCACACCGACCACGTCGGCTGGAACACGCACCTCGTGGACGGCGAGTGGGTGCCGCTGTTCCCGAACGCGCGGTACGCCACGTCGAGGCTGGAGCGCGAGTTCTGGGCCGGGCAGGTGCTGGACGAGCCGCGGCAGCAGGTGTTCCGCGACTCCGTGCACCCGGTCGAGGACGCCGGCCTGCTGGACCTGGTCGAGGTCGGCGCGCACGGCGCAGAGGTGGCCGAGGGGGTGCGGCTCGTCCCGACGCCGGGGCACACGCCGGGGCACGTCGCGGTGGAGCTGACCAGCGGCGGCGAGACCGCCCTGGTCACCGGCGACTGCCTGCACCACCCGGTGCAGGTCGCGCACCCGGAGGTGACCAGCTGCGCCGACGTCGACCCGGTCCAGGCCGAGGCCACCCGGCGCGCGCTGCTCGAGTCGCTCGCGGACACCGGCACCCTCGTGCTGGGCACGCACTTCCCGCCGCCGACGGCCGGCCGGATCGTTCGCGGGCCGGACGGCCTGGTGCTGACGGTCAGGTGAGGAGCTCCCGGATGACGGCGGTGGCGGCGGTCCCGCCGCTGTCGGCCTGGACCGCGGCGGCTCTGAAGAGCACCACCGTCGAGCAGCACCGGCTTGCCGGGACGGCCCCCGCCGGAGCCGTCCCGGCGGCAGTCAGACGCCCTCGCGCAGCAGGGCGACGAGGGCGTCGGCGGCCTCCGCGGACGAGGCCGGGTTCTGCCCGGTGATCAGCAGCCCGTCCCGCACCACGTAGGAACCCCAGTCCGGGCCCTTCGAGTAGTCGCCGCCCTTGGCCTTCAGCTCGTCCTCCACGAGGAACGGCACCACGTCGGTCAGCCCGGCACCGTCCTCCTCGCCGTTGGTGAACCCGGTGACCGACCGCCCCTTCACCAGTGGCTCACCGTCCTCGCCGGTCACGTGCCGCAGCACGCCCGGCGCGTGGCACACCAGCGCGACCGGCTTCCCGGCCCGCAGGGTGTCCTGGATGACCCGGATCGAGTCGGTGTCCTCCGCGAGGTCCCACAGCGGCCCGTGCCCGCCGGGGTAGAACACCGCGTCGTAGTCGGCGGGGTCGACCGCGCTCAGCGCGACGGTCGAGCTCAGCGCTGCCTCGGCCTCGGGGTCCGCCGCGAACCGGCGGGTGTCGTCGGTCTGCGTGTCCGGTTCGTCGCTCTTGGGGTCCAGCGGCGGCCGGCCGCCCTTCGGGGACGCGAGCGTGAGCGTCGCACCGGCCTCCTTGAGCCGGTAGTACGGCGCGGCGAGCTCCTCCAGCCAGAAACCCGTCTTGCGGCCCGTGTCCCCCAGCTCGTCGTGCGAGGTCAGAACGATCAGCACGTTCATCGCGGAACCCTTCCGTCGTCGTGGGGCCTTGAGGGTCAAAGCCGGTCCGCCCACCACCCTGGACGACGGGCCCGCTCCCGGCGACTCGGGCGGTCAGCCGCGGTCGTGCAGCGTGATCCGGTACCCGTCGGGGTCGGCGAAGGTGAACGTCCGCCCGAAGGGACCGTCGACCGGCGCGGCGACGATGGTGTGCCCGTCGGCGGCCAGCGCGTCGTGGATGTCCTGGACGTCGGTGGCGTGCAACCAGATCGCGGCACCGATGCCGGGCTGGGCGACGGCGTCGAGGTCGGTGCCGGGGACGACGTCGCGGAGCGCGAACGCGATCGGCTTCGTCTCGAAGACCACCGCGTGCGGCGGCCCGGCCGGCGAGCGGACGAGACCGAGGTAGCGCTCGTAGAACGCTTGCGAGGCCGTGAGGTCGCGGGCCTGCAGCGAGATGAAGTCGGGTCCGGTGACGGGCATGGCGTGGCTCCTCCACTACGTGTCAGTTTTCTGACACGCACCACGTTATGTCAGAATACTGACATGAGTCAAGACGACGCGGGCATCGACCTCGACACGTCACTCGGCTACCTGCTGAAGGAGGCGTCGAGCGTCCTGCGCGCGGCCATGGAGCAGGTGCTGCGCCCGCTCGGGATGACCGTGACGCACTACTCGTGCCTGGAGCTGCTGGCCCAGCGGCCGGGCCTGTCGAACTCCGAGCTCGCCCGCCGCGCGTTCGTGACGCGGCAGTCGATGAACGTGCTGCTGCAGAACCTGGAGCGGGACGGGTACGTGACCCGGCCCGCGGCGGCGCCGGTCGGGAAGGTGCTGCCCACGCGGCTCACCCCCCGCGGGCGGCGGAGCCTGGAGAAGGCGTCGGCGGCGGTGCGGGCGGTGGAGGTCAGGATGCTGGCGGGGCTCACCGAGGGCGAGCGGGCGGAGGCGTTCCGGGTGCTGCGGAGCATGGTGCACGCGCTGCGCGACGAAGGCGCCTGAACCGGGCAGCCCTCGGGGCGGACGCCGTGGTGACGTCCGCCCCGAGGGCTGTTCCGGTTCAGAACGAGCCGGGCAGCACCAGCACCGCCCACGCCGCGATCGGCCCGAGGCCGACGATCACGCAGGTGTAGGAGATGACCTGGCGGTAGAACCGGGTGCGGTCGACGCCGCGGGCGTTGGCGAGGACCAGGGCGCCGTTGGTGGAGAACGGGGAGACGTCGACGATCGTGGTGGAGATGGCCATGGCGGCGACGACGCCCGCGACCGGCAGCGCGTCGGTGAGCAGCAGCGGGATCGCCATCGGGATGGTGGCGGTGAGGATGGCCGTCGAGGAGGCGAACGCCGAGGTGACGCCGACGATGACGCACAGCACCAGCGCCACGAGCAGCGGGGCGCCGAGGCCGACCGCGCCGTGGGCGACCCAGTCGATGGTGCCGGAGTGCTCCAGCACGCCCACGTAGGTGACCATGCCCGCGACCAGCAGGATCGTCGGCCAGCTGATGCCCTCGACGGCCTTGCCGAGGTGCTCGCGGTCGAGCAGGGCGAGCACGGCTCCCGCGGCCAGGGCGAGGAAGCCGATCTGCAGGTGGAACGCCAGCGCGCCGATGACGAGCACCACCAGGGCAGCGAGGGTGGCCCGCTGGCGCCAGGTCACCGCCACCGCCTCCGGGCGGACCGCCGTGGCGACGCCACCACCGGTCGGCTCCGCCACCCCGCCACCGGACACCCCACCACCGGACACCCCGCCGCCGGAGGCCACGTCGTCCGGGCGTTCGACGAAGCTCTCCTCACCACGGCGGCGCAGCATCACGTAGGTGACGGCGGCCAGCAGCACGTTGAAGCCCAAGCTCGCGAAGAACAACGCGGCGTGCGAGATCGTGAGACCGGACTTCGCAACGATGCCGTAGACCAGCGCGCCGGACACCGCCATCGGCGAGAACGCGCCGGCGTGAGCACCGCAGATCACCATCATGCCGATCATCAGCGGGCTGATGCGGTAGGCGAAGGCGAAGCTCATGCCGATCGGCACCAGCAGTGCGACCGCGGCCGGGGTGAACGTGCCGAGTGCGGTCAGCGTCGCGGCGACGGCGAACAGCACCCAGGGCACGAGGATCGCCCGGCCGCGCACCAGCCGGATCCCGCCCTCCACCAGCAGGTCGATCGTGCCGTTCAGCTTGGCGACGGAGAACAGGTAGGTCACGCCGACGACGGTGATGAACAGCGAAACGGGGAAGCCCTCGAAGATCTCCTTGTCCTCCAAGCCGAACACGAACGTGCCGACGAGGAAGGACGCGACCAGCGCGAGGATCCCGATGTTGACGGGCAACACGGTGGCGATGACGAACATGCCGCCCAGAACCAGGATGGCGATCAGCTGTGATGACATCATTGTCCTCTTGGGTCATGCGGCCCCGACGGTTCCGCCCGGGCAGGACGGTCGGGTCAGGAGGCCGACAGGGCGGCCAGTTCCGTGAGCGGGAGCTCCAGCGGTTCGTCATCGGGCAGGACCAGGGTCGCGTCGCCGATGCGGCGCGTCGTCCGGGTGACCCCGATGGCGAGCTGTCCGTCGCGGGTGTCCGCGCGGGTCGTCACGACTCCGGCCGGGGTGTCCAGGCGCAGCACCTCCTCGTCACCGGCGGTGAACCGGGACAGGACGGTACCCGCGGTGCGGGCGGCGGCGGTGAGGGCGACGCTGCCGGTGACGGCCAGCGCGGGGTGGGTCCGGCCCATGGACATCATCCGCACGGTCACGTCCGAGCGGCCGGGGCGGCCCTCGCTGACGAGAGCGATCTTCGGGGTGGCGCGGGCGGCCTGCTCGGCCTCGGCGGCGAGGCCCATGCGCACGGCGGCGGTGCGGCGGATGCGGTCGAGCCGGTCCAGCAGGTCCGGCTGGGCGTCGAGCGCGGCCGGGGACGCCTCCCCGTTCGCGCCGAGCTCGTCGGCGGGCACGAGGACGACCGGTGCTCCGGCGTCGAGGAGCGTGACGCGGACGCCGTCCACCACGTCGACGGCGTTGCCGGTGGGCAGCAACGCGCCGGTCGTGCGGCCGGCCGGGTCGACGAACCACAGGTGCACGCCGAGACCGGGCTGGGCGACACCGGGGATGCGGTCGGTGCCCTGTTCGGTGACGCGGCCCGCCGGCGTCGGCACGTCGACCACGATCAGCTGGCCGGTGTTGGTGTTGTTGATCCGCACCGTCGTCACGTCTCCGGTGGGCGTCACCCAGCCGCGGCGCAGCGCGTACGGGCCGACGACGGCCGAGCAGTTGCCGCAGTTGCTCGTCCAGTCCACGCGCCCGTCGGCGATGCCGATCTGGGCGAACGTGTACTCGACGTCGATGCCCGGCCGATCGCTCCGCGCGAGCACCACGGCCTTGCTGGTCGTGGACGTCGCCCCGCCGACACCGTCGACCTGGCGCGGGTCGGGGCTCCCGTACAGCCGCAGCAGGACCTCGTCCACGCTGCGACCGGGCACCGCCAGCACATCGCGCTCGAACACCCAGCACTTGCTGGTGCCTCCGCGCATCCACGTCGCCGGTATCTCTCGCACAGCCACTCCTTCGCGGGCGGTGGCAACACCGCCGTGACAACCGGGGAATGACGGCAACCGTGACGTGCACCGAGGTTGAACACAATCACGAGAATCTGCACACCCGTGAAGCCCTCCTTCACGCTCAAACAGCCTAATCAATGCCCATGGATCAGCATCGAGGCCGAGAAACGCTGTTCAATGGCTATGGCTAGCCTGAAGCACAGCTGTACGGAAGTCATCGCACAGTGAAACGACCGCATCGAACTTTTCTGCCGAGGAGCGCCCCATGCTGGACGTCCGACGCCTCGCACTGCTCGCCGCCGTGGTGGACACGGGCTCGATGACCGCCGCTGCGGAACAGCTCGGCTACACGCCGTCGGCGGTCTCCCAGCAGCTGCGCCGGCTGGAGGTGGAGGCCGGTCAGCCGCTGTTGCACCGGCAGGCCAGGGGCGTGCGGCCCACCGAGGCCGGAGCGGTGCTGGCCGGTCACGCCCGCCACGTGCTGCGCCGGCTCAGCGCCGCCGAGGCCGACCTCGCCGAGCTGGCGGGCCTGCGCCGCGGCACGATCGCGGTGGGCGTGTTCCCGACCGTCGCGAGCGCGCTGCTCCCCCAGGTCGTCAGCCGGTTCCGCCGCCAGTACCCGGACCTGCGCCTGGACGTGCGCAGCACGCGGTTCGACGAGCTGGTCGAGCTGCTGGAGAACGGCACGGTCGGCATCGCGCTGCTGTGGGACTACGCGTGGAACCGGGTCGACGTGCCGGACATCTCGCTGACGCCGCTGCTGGACGACCCGACCGTGCTGGTCGTCGCCGCCGACCACCGCCTGGCGCGCAAGAGGTTCACCACCATGGCGGAGCTCGCCGACGAGGAGTGGATCGTGCGCGCCCACGACCACCCGGTCGCCGAGGTGCTCGAACGCAGCTGCCGCGCGGCCGGGTTCACCCCGCGGATCGCGTTCGAGGCCAACGACTACCAGGAGGCGCAGGCCATGGTCAGCGTCGGCCTCGGCGTCGCGCTCGCCCCCAGGACCGCGGTGCGCAACCCGAACCCGGACGTCCGCGTCCTCGCACTGGGCAGCGACGTGCCGGCCCGCCGGGTGCTGCTCGCGCACCGCCAGGACCGGCTCCGCGCACCGGCCGAGCTCGCGATGCACCAGTTGCTGGTCGACGTCGCCCGCGAGTACCAGACCAAACCCTGACGCCGCCGCCTCACGAGGCGGTCAGGGCTGCGCGCCGGTCACGCCGAAGGTGCCCGGTCGCGGGCTCAGACCGTGATCAGGCACCCGTGGTCGTCGCGGGCGGCGGCGTCCTCGTCGTCGAACCAGTGGCCGTCGGAGCCGAGGTAGCGGAAGCGCAGGGTCGTGCCCCGCGGGACGACGACGGCGGCGGTGCGGCGGCCGTTGGACCGGGCGCGCAGCTCGGTCACGCCCGGCGTCCAGCCGTTGAAGTCGCCGACCACGCTGACGGGTCCTGACGGCTCGTGCCGGGGCAGCGCCCAGGTCACCCGCACTTGCTGGTCCTTCGCAGGCACGATTCGGATCATCGAGACGTCGGTCCTCTCAGGCTTTCCGGTCTTTGTGCCGTGACAGCCTGTCGAGGAGTGCCGCGTCTGACGAGCCGACGCGCCCGAGTGGACAGTCGCTGGATCGGGTGGTTCGTCCGCCGGGCACGGCGCTCGCCGAGCAGCGGTGTGATCATCGCGGCGAGCAGCAGCTCGGCGATGTCGCCGCCGTAGTACATGATCTCCGCACCGGTGCGGACCTCGGCGGCGGGTGCGTCGACCCGGGTCCAGAAGCCGCCGTAGAGCAGCTGGGAGACCACGGCGTGCACCGCGATGGCGCAACCGAGGTAGACCAGCCGGGTGCGGACGCCGGGTCGGGCCGGAGCGGGGTCGGGGCCGGCGATCACGTGGGCGAACAGCAGCCCGGCGGCCAGGAAGTGCGCGTGCAGCAGCCAGTGCCCCGCCGGGTCGGCGGTGATCACGTTGTACAGCGACGTGAAGTAGAGCGGCACGAGACTGCCGGTGCTCAACAGGAACGCGACCGCCGGTCGTGCCGCGAAACGTGCCGGCGGGCTGTGCAGCACCGCGACGAGCCGACGCGCCGCACGGACCGGCAGCGTTCGCAGCAGCAGTGTGACCGGTGCGCTCAGCACGAGTGCCAACGGCGCGTACATGCCGATCAGCAGGTGCTGCGCCATGTGGCCGCGGAAGTCGGTGTGTGCCCATGGTGCGACCGGCGGCAGCAATGCGACGGCCAGCAGGGCGATGCCGCCGAGGAACCCGGCTGTGCGCCACGGGCTCCACCCCAGGACCGGGTTCGACCGTCGAGCGCGGCCGACGAGCAGCAGGTAGACGACCGCGCACGACAACAACGGGACGATGGGCAGCCACGCGCCGATGCTCGGGCCGTGAGCGTGGTGGTCCATCAGGAGTCACGCCGACTGCGTTGCAGCAGATAGCCGCCCACGACCAGAACCGCGCCCAGGGCCAGGAACGCGAGGTCCCACCACAGCTGGTGCGGCCCGCCGCGCACGTGGTGCACGCCGAGGAGGTGGTGGTCGAGCACGCCCTCGACGAGGTTGAACGTGCCCCAGCCGACCAGGACCCACCCCCACAGCGCGCGGGAGGTCCACGTCCCGCGCCGGTTCTCGGTGACCCTGGAGTGCAGGACGGCCAGCCCCAGCAGGACCGCCAGCCAGCAGACCGTGTGGAAGATGCCGTCCCACGCGGTGTTCATCCGCAGCCCGGAGACGGTGTCCGGGTCGTAGAAGTCGATTCCGGCGTTGTCGGTGTTCGTGCTGCTCAACATGTGGTGCCACTGCAGGAGCTGATGCAGCAGGATGCCGTCGGCGAACCCGCCGAGGCCCACCCCGAGCAGGATTCCGGGGGCTTTCAGGCTCGTCCGCTGTTCGACGGTGGTCACCTGGGCCGTCCGTTCGACCGGGCTTCTTCGTCGAAGATCGGTGCTCTAGTCATGGCTGCCACTCTGGTGGCCCCCCACGCCGCCGCGTAAGGGGCCACTTCGAGCCGGTCAGGAACGCAGGCTCCACTGCTGGTTCGCCGCACCGTTGCAGGTCCAGAGGATGATCCTGGTGCCGTTCGCGGTGGCCGCGCCGTTGGCGTCGAAGCACAACCCGGACTGCACGCCGGTGATCGTGCCGTTCGCGTTGACGTTCCACTGCTGACTGGTCTGGTTCGCGCAGTCCCCGATCACGACCGCGGTGCCGTTGCCGGTGCCGCCGCCGCTCGCGACCAGGCACTTGGTGCCGTACACCTGCAACTGCTTGGCCGAGGTGAGGGTGAAGCGCTGGTTGGTGTTGCCGTGGCAGTCCCACAGCTGGGCCGCGGCACCGTTGGCCGTGCTCGCGCCGTTGATGTCGACGCACCGGCCGGACTGGCCGCCCACGATCGTGCCGCTCTGCTGGCTGCCACCGCCCTGGCGCCGCACCAGCGACTTCGACTCGGCCGACCGCACGCCCTGCGCGTCCACGACGAACAGCCGGTAGTCGCCGTTGGTGGCCGGGACGTCGATGGTCGTCGCCGTGCCACCGGCCCTGGTCATCGTCGGTCCCACCGCGAAGTTCGTGGTGCCGGAAGGCGCCAGCCACACGGTCCTGGTCGCGTCACCGGTGCTGCGGATCGAGATCGAGGCCGTGCCCGCGCCGACGAACGTGCTGGCGGGCAGCGCGTAGTCGGGCCGGGAGAGGTTGGCGGCGGGGACGATGTCGCGGTAGGCGTCCTCCAGGCCGGAGCGCACGGCGATGCCGTAGGCCGCGGCCGGCCACACGTAGTCCGAGGACACCAGGATGTCGTGGATGGTGCTGTTGGGCAGGACCTTCTGCGAGACCTTGTTGATCGGCCCGTAGGTCTGCGTGATGCTCAGGTCGTGCTTGCGGCCGAAGTCGTCGGAGTTGACCAGCCAGGTGACGTTCTTGTCGACGCTGAGCACGTTGTCGCGGAAGGTCATGAAGGCCGACCCCTCGTCCGGGTGCAGGCCGTACTTGTGCCCGGACGGGACGCCTTGCAGGTAGTTGTCCGTGATCGTGGTGCCCGGCTGGCTGCCCAGCGTGTAGATGGGCGCGGTGTCGTTGAGCCGCTGCACCGTGTCGATGATGTGGTTGTGGCTGACGGTGTTGTTGCGGGCCGTGGTCGTCGGCCGGTTCGGCGCGATGGAACCCGATGAGCCGTCGAAGTTCCACCAGCCCCAGCCGAGCGTGATGCCGTTCCACGGCGCCTTCTCGATGCGGTTGTGCTGCACCGTCAGCGTGTCCGCGAAGTAGGCGGAGATCGGGCTGTGGCCGTTGAACAGCACCGCGCTGTCGTAGAGGTAGTTGTTCTTGATCTCGATGTTCTTCGGCAGGCCCTCGGCCTGGGCGGTGTACTTCTCGCGGTTGGACGAGGTGTGGTCGCCGATGTAGACGTGCTGCGGGTGGCCGACGACGATCGCGGACCCGGCGACGTCGTTGGTGACGTTGCCGACCAGCTGGGTGTTCAGCACGTCGTTGACCATGCTGATGCCGTCGACGCCGGTGTGCTGGACCCTGTTGCGCAGCAACGCGATGCCTTCGGCGTTCTCCAGCTGCACGGCGCCGGGTGCGGTGTCGACGTTGCGGTAGTAGTAGACGTGGAAGTTGCCCTTGGCGTAGGCGGTGTTGCCGAGGTTGCCCTGCTGGGCCTGCTTGAACGACGACCCGGCCACGGTGAACAGGTTCCAGTCCGAGTGCTGCACGGTGATGCCGGAGAACGTGATGTTGCGCGCGCGGTTGGCCGTGGAGGTGCCCGCGATCCGCAGCAGCGTTGAGACGTTGTTGGGCGCGAAGATCGACGCGGTCGCCATGTTGTCGGAGTCGGCCTTGTAGTAGAACACCGTCTGGCTCGACCGGTCGAAGTAGAACTCGCCCGGAGCGTCGAGGAACTCGTAGGCGTTCATGAACTTGTGGCTGCCGCCCGACTGGAAGTTGCCGTTGAACGCGCCCTGGGCGATGGCGCCGCCGGGCTGCTGGAACAACGCCACCCGGCTCGCACCGTCGCTGCTCGTGGTGATCTGGCGGACGCCGGCGATGGCCGTCGTCCACGTCGTGGCGGTCTCGATCTCGATGTCGGCGGGGTTGCGGGTGATGGCGGGCAGGTCGCCGGGGTTGTAGCGGGCGCCGTCGCACTGCGAGCCCGACTCCCACGCCCACGGCGCCTGCCCTGCGGTCACGGTGTAGGTGCCGTAGCAGCCCTGCGAGCTGATCGTCTTGGTGGCCATGAAGGCGCGCTTGTCGTTGACGTACAACGCCCGCAGCTTGTTCGCGCGGCTGAGCGGCGCCTTCCAGATGTTGCCGCTGTGCTGCGTCCAGCCGGTCACCGGCACGCCGCCGCTGAGCACCGGCACCTCGTCCTGGTACGCGGAGTACAGGACCCGGTGGCCGTTCGTGCCCGAGTCGCCCGGCGTGAACTCGACGGTGCTCGTGACCGGGTAGTTCCCGCCGCGCAGGTGCACCTGGATGTCGCCGGACATGTTCGCGTTCACCGCGCGCACGGCGTCCCGTGCACGCGGCAGCGTCCGGAACGGCGCCGTGAGCGTGCCGGGGTTGGAGTCGTTCCCGTCCGGTGCGACGTAGAACGTCTCCTGCACGGCGGCGGAGGCGCGGAGCTGACCTGCCGAGGCCGGCAGCAGTGCGGCGGACACCAGCACCGCGAGGGCGACCAGCGACCTCGCGGCGTTCACGGCTGTGCTCCCCATGCTCTCCCCTTCGCTCACCCCGCGAACCGGCCGGGAGCCACCCGCGGATCACCGCCACCTTCCAGCACGCCGGGCGCGGGCGGGCAGCCGATGGCAGATATCTGCCACGATTGTGAGCGCTAACGTTTTAGCAAGGGCCGGATGGAGCACGGCACCGCGCTAGTGGCTGTTGAGCAGGCGAGATCTGCGCAACAGTTTCGATGTGAGCGTTGTGCAACCCGGTGGTCCGCCGTCGCTGTGGCGGACCACCGGCGCGTACGGTCACGCCTTCGCGAACGTCTCCGCGAAGATCGGCACCGCGGAGGTCAGCTGCGCCTCGGCCGCCGCCTGCGTCGGGCCGAACGCCACCACGACCGTGATGAGCGTGCCGCGGCCCATGACCGCGTGGCACGACCAGTCGATGAGCGCGGGGTCCTCGGTCGTCTCGCAGTAGGCGTAGAAGTCGTCGACGCCCTGCGGCTTGGTGAGCGGGAGCTCGAGCTTGATCTTGTCGGCGCCGCGGTACTGGGTGCACTGCTGCGCCCAGGTCCGCACCCGCTCGACCAGCGTGGCCGCCGGGCGATCGGCCGTGGCGTGAACCCGCTGGAACAGGTCCACCCGCCCGTCCCAGGTGCGCGTCCGCGAGACCGACATGCCGTCGGCGAACAGCTCACTGGTCTTGCAGACGAAGGTGACCGGCTCGCCCTCCAGGCCGGGGTCGGTGTCGGTGGCGGGTGTGCTCGACCCGACCTTGCCGCCCAGGGCGTCGAACGCACCGGGCGGGGCGATCGCCGCCTTGGCGCGCAGGTCCAGCTCCGCCGCGGTCGGCGGCGCCGTCGTCGTGGTGGTCGTCGTGACCGGCGGCGCCGCAGCCGGCTCACCACCGCAGGCGGTCGTGGCCAGGGCGGCGATCGCCACGACGGCAGCACAAATGCGCTTCTTCAACTTGTTTCCCCCAGGAGTCACGCGCCCGGCAACGGGCGCACGGAGATGATCTAACCAAATCCGGCACAGCGGTTTTCCCTCGCAACCTGGCTTGGCTTGAGCACAGTCAGGGGGTAGCGTCCTGACTATGCCTTCCACTAGTCAGGCTGTCGTCGTCGACGCCGTCCGCACCCCGCTGGCCAAGGGCAAGCCCGGTGGCGCGTACTCCGAGATCCACCCGGTGGACCTGCACAGCGCGGTCCTCAAGGCACTCGTCGACCGCACCGGGCTCGACCCGGCCGCGGTCGACGACGTCATCAGCGGCGCCGTCGGCCAGGTCGGCGAGCAGTCGGGCAACACGGCGCGGTGGGCGGCGCTCGCGGCCGGGTTCCCGGAGTCGGCGCCGGGCGTGACCGTGGACCGGCAGTGCGGGTCGAGCCAGCAGGCGCTGCACTTCGCGGCGCAGGGGGTGCTGGCCGGCGCCTACGACGTGGTGGTCGCGTCCGGGGTCGAGTCGATGAGCCGCGTCCCGATCGGGTCGCAGGCGCTGGGCAGGGACTTCCTCGGGACGAAGGTCGCCGCGCGCTACCCGGAGGGGCTGGTGCCGCAGGGCATCAGCGCGGAGCTGATCGCGCGGAGGTGGGGCCTGTCGCGGGCGCGGCTCGACGAGTTCTCCGCCGAGTCGCACCAGAAGGCCGCCGCGGCGTGGAAGGACGGGCTCTTCGACGCGCAGGTCGTGGCGGTGACCGACCTGGCGGTGGACGAGACGATCCGCCCCGACACGACCGCCGAGGTGCTGGCCGGGCTGCGACCGGCGTTCCGGGCAGAGCACTGGGAGACGCGGTTCCCCGAGCTGGACTGGCGGATCACCGCCGGCAACAGCTCACCGGTCAACGACGGCGCCGCGGCCGTGCTGGTCACCAGCGAGGAGGCGGCGGCGCGGCACGGGCTGCGGCCACGGGCCCGCGTGCACTCGTTCGCCGTCGCCGGCGACGACCCCGTCCTCATGCTCACCGGCATCATCCCCGCCACGCACAAGGTGCTGGCCCGCGCCGGGCTCACGATCAACGACATCGACGTGTTCGAGGTCAACGAGGCGTTCGCGCCGGTCGTGCTGGCGTGGCAGGCGGAGACCGGCGCGGACCCGGCGAAGGTCAACGTCAACGGCGGCGCCATCGCGATCGGGCACCCGCTGGGCGCGTCCGGGGCGCGGCTGATGACGACGTTGCTGAACACCCTGGAGCAGACCGGCGGCCGGTTCGGGTTGCAGGTCATGTGCGAGGCGGGCGGACTGGCCAACGCGACGATCATCGAGAGGGTCTGACGGTGGACCGGACCCGCACCTACGGCTGGAGCGACCCGCGGCTGCTCGCCCGGGCGGCGAGCGAGCTGGACGGCGCCGAGTTCCTCAAGAAGATCGGCAGCGGCGACCTGCCCGCTCCCCCTGCCGCCGAGACCACCGGCCTGAGAATGGCCGAGATCGGTGACGGCTACGCGCGGTTCGAGCTGACACCGGCCGAGTGGCACTACAACCCGATCGGCTCGGTGCACGGCGGTGTCCTGTCGACGCTCGCCGACACCGCGCTCGGATGCGCGGTGCACAGCAGGCTGCCCGCGGGCACCGGCTACACCTCGCTGGACCTCACGATCAAGTTCACCCGCCCGGCCACGCTCGGCAGCGGCACGCTCACGTGCGAGGGCCGGGTGGTGTCCAGCGGGCGCCGCACCGCCACGGCCGAGGGCCGCGTCACCGACGCATCCGGCCGCGTGATCGCGCACGCCGTCACGACGTGCCTGCTCCTCGGTTGATCCGCACCTGCAACCCCTCCGGCGTGAGCGACCCGGCGCCGGAGGGGACGACGTGCACGCTCACCGGTTCACCGGTCTCGGCGGCCACCACCTGCAACGGGCCGTCCTCGCGCAGGTAGGTGTCGCCCCACTGCATGAGGGCGACGACCACCGGCAGCAGCGCGTTGCCCATGTCGGTCAGCACGTACTCGTACCGCGTGCGCGCGCCGGGCTCCCGGTACGGGCGTTTGGCGAGCACGCCGGCCTCGACCAGTTCCTTGAGGCGCTTGGCCGCGACGGCCTCGGTGATGCCCACGCGCCGCACGAACGCGTCGAACCTCGTCGTGCCGTAGAAGGCCTCGCGCAGCAGGAGGACCGCCGACTTCGTGCCGATGACGTCCAGCGCCAGCGCGATCGAGCACCGGTCCGGCTGCCACTGGTCCAGCGCGGCCAACGGGCCCTTCATCTGCATGGGCATGCAGGGAGCCTACACCTGGCTAGTGTCGGACATACCCAGCTCGGCGGGGCGGTCCGCCAGCGTCGCGACCAGGAACGGCAGGCACAGCGCGAGGACCTCGTCCGGGGTCTGCACGTGCGGGTAGTGGCCGGCACCCTCGATGACGGCCAGCTCACCGCGACCCCGGGGCAGGCCGGCGAGCACCTTCTCCCCCTCGGCCCGCGGGTCGGCCCAGTCGGGGTCGGCGTCGCCCATGACGACGAGCACCGGGCAGGTGACGTCGGCCAGCCGCGCACCGGCGTCGGCGGGGCTGGTCTTGCACATGGCCCGCAGCACCCCCATCCGGCCGGGTTCGCCGAGCTTGGCCTCGATGCGCGCGAGCTCCGCGGTCCAGTCGGCCGGCTTCACCGGCACCGCGAGGTCCAGGTACCTCGTCCAGCCCGGCAGGCTGCCCGCGATCATGACCTTCGCGAGCTGCGCGTACCCGGCGCGGAAGCGGCGCACCCGCAGCAGCCCGCCCACGTCGAAGGACTGCGCGCGGGTGAACGGCGCGAGCTCCACGACACCGGCGACGACGTCGGGCGCGGTGGCGGCCGCGATCGTCGCCGCACCGCCGCTGATGGACTGACCGATGATCACCGCCGGGCCGCCCAGGTGGCGGATGACGGCCACCAGGTCCCCCGCGATGTCGGTGCGGCTGTAACCGTCCCAGCCGACGCCGGAGTCACCGCAGCCGCGGAGGTCGACGTTCGCCACCCGGTACCCCCGCGCGGCCAGTGCCGGGGCGAGGAAGCGGTAGGAGTGGCGGCTGTCGCCGATGCCGTGGGCGAGCACGACGAGCGGCCCCTGCCCGATCAGGTCGTAGGCGAGGGTGTTGCCGTCGATCTCCAGGTGCTCGGTCACGCTGTTCTCCAGAGCCTCGGCTAATGTCGTTAGCCAAAAGCTAATGCCATTAGCCTGCGTTGTCAAAACCCGGCGGTCCCGGCCTGCTTCGTCGACTACGCTCCGCCCGTGAAGCGACTCATCGCGGCCGTCCTGTGCCTGGCAGCGGCTGCCTGCACCACCCCGGCTCCGGACGCCACACCGCCTTCGACCGGGGCGTCCAGCGGCGCGCCGACGACCGTGCCGACGACCGTGCCGACGTCCGCCGGTGATCCGCAGGCCATCTCCGCCGCCTTCGAGACCTACCGGGAAGCCGCGCTGGCCAAGGACGGCGCCGCCGCCCTCCCCGTGCTGCTGAGCAACACCTTCAAGATCTACGACGGGATCAGGCGGGAAGCGGTCACCGGCACCGAGCAGACGGTCGCGACCCAGCGGCCGAGCGCCCGCCTCCTCACGTACGCGATGCGCGCCGAGCTCGACCACGCCGTGCTGCGCACCGGCTCGCCGCAGGACCTCGTGAAGACGATCATCGACCGGGGTCTGGTCAACGCGGACGACGCCCGCGACATCGCGCTGAGCCGGCCGACGATCCACAACGGCGTCGCGCTGGCCCGCTACGCCGTCCGGGGCGAGCAGGCGTCGGGCATGATCGGCTTCGGCCTCGAGGACGGTGTGTGGAAGTTCGACCTGCCAGCCCTGTTCGACCTCTCCGACCTGGCGTTCAACCAGCAGAAGAACCGCGAGGGCCTGACCTCCGAGCAGCTGGTCGACCAGCTGCTGACCACCAGGTACGGAGCAGCCAGGGCCGCGAAGCTCCGCACGCCGCTCGGCGCCTGACCGCGCGACTGGAGGATCATGGCCGGCATGAGCGAGAACGCCCGCCCGCTGCCGTCCAAGGTGGACCTCGGTGACCTGGACCGCCGGATCATCCGGTGGTGGCAGGACAACGACGTGTTCGCCCGCAGCGTCGAGCAGACCGCCCAAGGGCCCGCGTGGGTGTTCTACGAGGGACCACCGACCGCGAACGGCATGCCGGGCACACACCACGTCGAAGCGCGCGTGTTCAAGGACGTGTTCCCGCGCTACCGCACGATGAAGGGCTGCTCGGTGCCGCGCAGGGCCGGGTGGGACTGCCACGGGCTGCCGGTGGAGCTGGCGGTCGAGAAGGAGCTCGGACTGTCCGGCAAGCCCGACGTCGAGCGGATGGGCGTCGCCGAGTTCAACGCGCACTGCCGGGAGTCCGTGCTGCGGCACGTCGGCGCGTTCGAGCAGCTCACCGAGCGGATGGGCTACTGGATCGACCTGGCGCACCCGTACGAGACGATGACGCCGGAGTACGTCGACAGCGTCTGGTGGTCGTTGCAGCGCATCCACGCCGACGGCCGGTTGGTCGAGGACTTCCGGGTCACGCCGTACTGCGCGAACGACCAGACCACGTTGTCCGACCACGAGGTGGCGCAGGGGTACGAGACGGTGACGGACCCGTCCGCCTACGTGCGACTCCCCCTCGTCGAGCCGCTGCACGGCATCGACGGCGCCGAGCTGCTGATCTGGACCACGACGCCGTGGACGCTGGTGTCCAACACCGCGGTCGCCGTGCACCCGGAGGTCACCTACGTGGTCGCGCGCACCGGGGACGGCGTGTTCGTGGTGGCCGAGCCGCGGGTCGAGGCCGTTCTCGGCGACGCCGAGGTGCTGGCGGCGCTCACCGGTGCGGAGCTGGCCGGGCTGCGGTACGAGCGGCCGTTCGAGCTCATCGACATCCCCGACGCGCACCGGGTGGTGCTCGCCGGCTACGTGACGACCACCGACGGCACCGGTCTGGTGCACCAGGCGCCGGCGTTCGGCGCCGAGGACCTGGCCGTGGCGAGGGAGAACGGGCTGCCGCTGGTCAACCCGGTCGGGCGGGACGGGCGGTTCCTGGCAGAGGTGCCGCTGGTGGGCGGGAGGTTCTTCAAGGACGCCGACCCCGTGCTGTCGAGGAGCTGCGCCGGACCGGCCGGCTGTTCCGCTACGAGGACTTCGAGCACCCGTACCCGCACTGCTGGCGTTGCCACTGGCCGCTGCTCCACTACGCGCAGCCGTCGTGGTACGTCCGCACGACCGAGGTGCGCGCGGAGCTGCTGCGGGAGAACGAGGCGACGAACTGGTTCCCCGAGCACATCAAGCACGGCCGCTACGGCGACTGGCTGGTCAACAACGTCGACTGGGCGCTGTCGCGGACGCGCTACTGGGGCACGCCGCTGCCGCTGTGGCGCTGCGACGGCGGGCACGTCACGGCCGTGGGCTCGCGGGCGGAGCTGGGGCGGCTGGCCGGGGCTGATCTGTCCACACTGGACCCGCACCGGCCGTTCGTGGACGCGGTCACGTTCGCCTGCCCGGACTGCGGCGAGGTGGCCACGCGGGTGCCGGAGGTCATCGACGCCTGGTACGACTCGGGCGCGATGCCGTTCGCCTCGCTCGGCTACCCGCACCTGCCCGGCAGCGTCGAGGCGTTCGAGGCCACCTACCCGGCGCAGTACATCTGCGAGGCGATCGACCAGACCCGCGGCTGGTTCTACACGCTGATGGCGATCGGCACTCTGGTGTTCGGCAAGTCGCCGTACGAGAACGTCGTGTGCCTGGGCCACATCCTGGCCGAGGACGGCCGCAAGATGAGCAAGCACCTGGGCAACATCATCGAGCCGATCCCGTTGATGGACACGCATGGCGCGGACGCGTTGCGGTGGTTCATGGCCTGCTCGGGCTCGCCGTGGTCGGCACGCCGCGTCGGTGCCGGGCCGCTGGACGAGATCGTGCGCAAGGTGCTGCTGACGTACTGGAACACCGCCTCGTTCTTCAGCCTCCACGCCTCGGGTGCCACGTGGACCGCAGGCTCCGACCGGCCGGTGCTCGACCGGTGGGTGCTCTCCGAGCTGCACGCGCTCATGGCCGCCGTCGACGTTGCGATGGAGCAGTACGACACCGCGCAGGCCGGCCGGTTGCTCGCCGGGTTCGTCGACGACCTGTCGAACTGGTACGTGCGCCGGTCGCGGCAACGGTTCTCGCGCGGCGACGAGAACGCGCTGGCGACGCTGCACGAGTGCCTGGAGGTGCTCACCCGGCTGCTGGCGCCGTTCGTGCCGTTCATCACCGAGGAGGTCTGGCAGCGGGTGATCAGGCCGCACGACCCCGCCGCCGCGGACTCGGTGCACCTGGCCACGTGGCCCGTCAGCGATCCCGCCCGCGTCTCCCCCGAGCTGTCCGCGCAGGTCGCGAGTGCCCGCGTGGTCGCGGAGCTGGGCCGTGCCGCGCGCAAGTCCGCGGGTCTGCGCATCCGCCAGCCGTTGAGCCGCGCGCTGGTCAGCGTTCCGTTGCCGCGGGAGCTGCTCGACGACGTCGGTGACGAGCTCAACGTCAAGGTCGTGCTGCCGCTCGACGCCGCGAGCGAGGTGGTCGACATCGAGGTGCGGCCGAACTTCCGCGTACTGGGCAAGCGGTTCGGCAAGCGCACCCAGGAGGTGGCGGCGGCGATCACGGCCGCGGACCCCCGCTCGTTGGCGGAGGCCCTGCGCGCCACGGGTGCGGCCGAGCTGGCCGGGTCCGTCACGCTCTCGCCGGATGACGTGCTGGTCACCGAGGCGCCGCGCAGCGGTTGGGTCGTGGGTGCGCAGCAGGGCGTGACGATCGCGCTCGACACCGCGCTCACGCCGGAGCTGGAGGCGGAGGGCCTGGCGCGGGACGTGGTCCGGCTGGTGCAGCAGGCCCGCAAGGACTCCGGGTTCGACGTCTCCGACCGCATCGAGGTCGTCCTGACGGCACCCGAGGACGTCGCGGCGGCCGTTCACACGCACCGCGATTTCGTCGAACGCGAAACGCTGGCCGTGTCCCTTCTCCTGCACCCAGGCAAGGAGCTGACCGTCCAACTCCACAAACCCTAGCCCCACCCCGCTTGTTGCAGATGCCGTGGAAGGCAGGGGGTTACGCCCTGCGGGTGGATTTGGGAGCGGGAACGGGACTGCACTAGAAACTGGAACGTGTTCTAGTTAGGCTACAGCGCATGATCGCCACAGTGGTGTGGGGCACGGGCAACGTCGGGCGTGCGGCAATTCGGGCCGTGGAGGCCCATCCTGGGTTGAAGTTGACCGCGGTGGTCGTACACGACGCCAACAAGGTGGGACGCGACGCCGGTGAGCTTGCTGGAACCGGTTACAACACAGGGATCGTCGCGACCGACGACATCGGCGCGGTGCTCGCCACGGGTCCGCGGGCCGTCGTCTACGCGGCCTCGGGTGACGTGCGGCCGGCCGAGGCGCTCGCCGACATCACCAGGGCGATCGCGGCGGGCGCGGTGGTGGTGACGCCGTCGCTGTACGCGCTCTACGACCACCGCAGTGCGCCGCCGGAGCTGCGCGACCCGGCGCTGAAGGCGATCGCGGACGGCGGCGGGTCGCTGTTCGTGTCGGGTGTGGACCCCGGCTGGGGCAACGACGTGCTGCCGTTGCTGATCAGCGGACTGGGCAGCCGGATCGACGCGGTGCGCTGCCAGGAGATCTTCGACTACTCGACCTACGACCAGCCCGACGCGGTGCGGTGGCTGATCGGCATGGGCCAGCCGCTCGACTACCAGGCGCCGATGCTGATGGCGACGGTGCCGACCATGGTGTGGGGCGGCCAGATCCGGCTGATGGCCAGGGCGCTGGGCGTGGAGGTCGACGAGATCCGCGAGACCGTCGACCGGCGCGCGCTCGACGAGACGGTGACGACGCGGACCATGGGCGAGTTCGAGGCGGGCACGCAGGGCGCGATCCGGTTCGAGGTGCAGGGGGTCGTCGGCGGCGAGCCGTTGATCGTGATCGAGCACGTCACGCGCATCCACCCGTCCTGCGCGCCGGACTGGCCGATGCCGCCCTCCGGCGACGGCGCGCACAAGGTGATCATCGAGGGCCGGCCGCGCATCGAGGTGTCCGTCGAGGCCGACGACGAGGGCGAGAACCGGTCCGCGGGCGGCAACGCGACGGCGGTCGGGCGGCTCGTGAACGCCATCGACTGGCTGGCCGCGGCGGAACCCGGTCTCTACGACGCGTTGGACGTGCCGCTGCGACCGGTGGCGGGCAAGCTGGGGAGGAGTGCGCGGTGAACGTCGACATCCCGCAGGGCAAGGACCCCATCGGGTACGTGTGGGGCGAGATGGTGCCGGGCATCGGTGTCGCCGCGGCGAACTTCTCGCTCGCTGTCTACCAGCACACCACGCTCGGGCTGCGCGAGTTCGAGGCGGCCCGGCTGCGGACCGCGCAGATCAACGGGTGCCTGTTCTGCCTCGACTGGCGGACCGAGCGCGACGGGCAGAAGGTCGAGGACGGGTTCCTCGACGCGGTGACCCAGTGGCGCACCACCGACGCCTTCGACGACCGCACCAGGATGGCCGCCGAGTACGCCGAGCGGTACGCACTGGACCACCACGGTCTCGACGAGGACTTCTGGTCCCGCATGACCGCGTCGTACAGCCAGGTGGAGATCGTGGAGCTGACCATGAGCATCGGCGCGTGGCTCTCGTTCGGCCGGTTGAACCACGTGCTCGGGCTCGACGCGGTCTGCGTGCTGCCGAGTCAGCTGGGAGCGTCCACGTAGGACTTCACAGACCCGGTCACAGGTCCGTGGCGATGATCTTCTCGATGTTGCGTTCCGCGAGCGCGGTGATGGTGACGAACGGGTTCACCACGGTCGTGCCGGGGATGAGCGACCCGTCGATGACGTACAGCCCCGGATAGCCGCGCAGGCGGCCGTAGGCGTCGGTGGCCCTGCCCAGGACCGCGCCGCCGAGCGGGTGGTAGGTCAGGTGGTCGCCCCAGATCTTGTACACGCCGAACAGGTCGGTCCGGTAGATCGTCCCCTCCTTCGCGTTGATCTTGTCGAAGATCGTCTTGGCGGCGGTGATGGACTTCTCCTTCCACACCGTCTGCCAGTTGAGGTCGACCTTGTTCGCGGCGGCGTTCCAGGAGAACTCGGCGCGGTGCGGGGTCTTGGTGATCGACAGGTAGAACGAGGCGTAGGTCTCGATCCCGGTCGGTAGCGGCGCCACCTCCGCGAACGCTCCCCCGGCCGCCCAGTTGTCGATGCCCAGCGTCGGGATGGACGACTGCAGCGCGCCCGTGGCGTCCCACATGTGGTTGGCCCGGCCGCACATGACGTTGCCGTTGTCGCCCCAGCCCTTGCCGACCTCGCCGTTCAGGTTCGGCAGCGCACCGGTGGCCCTCAGCTTCACCAGCAGCTTGCTGGTGCCGACGCTGCCCGCTGCGAAGAACACCTTCGCCGCGGTCACCGACTTGGTCGCGATGACGTCACCGGTGGTGTTGAGCTGCTCGACGGTGACCGCGTAGCCGCCGGTCGTGGGCCGGACCGAGGCGACCCGGTGCAGCGGCGAGATGGTGACCCGCCCGGTCGCCCTGATCTTGGGCAGGTAGGACTTCTGCAGGGACTTCTTGCCGTGGTTGTTGCCGTAGAGGATCTCGCCGGCCAGCGCGGACTTCGGGACGGTGCCCGCCGCCTCCTGTTCCATGTAGCCCCAGTCGTACACGGTGGGCACGAACACGTACGGGAAGTTGCTGCGCTGGGCGTGCTTGCGGCCGACCCGCGCGTACTGGTAGCACGCGGTGCTGTCGAACCAGGCCGGGTTGACGAGCCCGGCGCCGAGCTCGGCGTTGGCCCGCGGGTAGTAGGTGCCGTACATCTCGTCGGCGTTCACGCCGGGCAGCACGTCGCCGAAGGTCTCGCGCCGGGGCGTGACGGCCATGCCGCCGTTGACGAGCGAGCCGCCGCCGACACCGCGGCCCTGGTAGACGGTGATGCCGCCGAACTCCTCGGCGTCGAGGATGCCGGTGTACCTCGGGATCGCCTTATCGATCGGGAAGCCGAGGAAGTTGCTCAAAGGCTGTTTCGTCCTGGTGCGCAGCCAGAACGAGCGCTGGTCCGGCGTGGTCGTGTTGGCGAAGACCTTGCCGTCGGAACCGGGCGTGTCCCAGGCCATGCCCATCTCGACCATGTGGACGTCGACACCGGCCTGGGCCAGGCGCAGCGCCGCGACGCACCCGCCGTACCCGGTGCCGATGACGAGCGCCGGAACCACCGCCGCGTCGGCGATCGTGCTCGCCCTGGCCGCCGGTGCGAGACCGGCACCCAGGGCCATGCCACCTAAAATAGAACCTGTTCCAGTCAAGAACGAACGTCGAGAGGGACCCTTGAAACCGTTATCACACGTCATTGTGTGGTTCATGTGATCATCCTCACTCTTGCCGCATGAGAACAAGTTATACCTGCGCTTGTGCGGCAAGTCACTACCTGCTAGTCAGATCGACGGGGCCTTCCTCGACGTCGGAGGGGTCTGGAGAAGTGCGATCAGGCCTTCACGCGGGCCTTCGTCGTCCACATCCGGTACCCGGCCTTCAGCGCCTCGGTCTCGGTCCCGAACATCACGTCGCCCTTCATCCGCCGGTAGTACGGCGAGTCCGGCGTGTGGTAGACCATCGTTCGCGAGTTCCCCTTGACGGGCAACGCTTCCTCGTCATCGGCGGGCACCGTCACCACGGGTTCGTCCGCGACCTGGAGCAGCGGCTGCTGGCGCACGATCGGGTTCTCGGTGCGGGGTGCGGGCAGGGCGAGGCGGGGCTTCGGGGACTCGGCGTGGCGCTTGCGCACGGCCAGCCAGGTGAGCAGGCAGCCGGCGGCGAAGGACGCCAGGCACAGCAGGAACATCTGCGAGAACAACCAGAGCACGGGAACTCCTAGCGGACTACGACGTCGACCTGGCGGGTGGCCGGGTCGTACTCGCCGTCGGGGGCGGGGCGGGTCTCAACGGCGATCAGGGCTGGGGAGACGCCCTGGCCCACGAGCTCGTCGCGGACCATCTGGCCGCGTGTGGTGGCCGTTACCGGGTCGGTGCCGTGGGCGACCAGCGTGACGGAGGCGCGGGGTGCGACCAGGAGCATGCGGCCGACGCGGTGCACGAGCACCGGGCCGTGGCCCTCCCAGGCGGTGGTGCCCTGCACGAACCGGATCGCGCCGTTGCCGTTGACCATGCGGCTGATCGAGTCGTGCAGGGCCGCGACGTCCAGGTCGCCGGCGGTGGTGGACGGGCCGACCTCGACGCGGTCGGTGACCCGCAGGCCGTTCGCGGCCTGGCGGATGGCCTCGCGGACCGCGGTGGCACGTTCCTCGTCCGGCACGCGGGCAGCCACGGCGACATGTCCACCGTGGACGGTCGTGGTCACCTCGGACACCCTGGCGGACAACGCGGCCGACACCAGCCGGCCGACCACCGCGGGCGGGATCGGCAGGGTGCCTCCCAGGCGCAGTGCCGCGGTGACCCGGTGACCGGGGGTCTGGACGGCGTCGACCAGCGCGCGGCGTTCCGCGTCGTCGGCGACCGCGCCGGACACCAGGACCTCCGCGCCGCGCACGGCCACGAGCAGTTGCTCGGGGCCGGCCGCGCGGATCTCGGTGGTGGCGACACCGTCCACGTCGGACACCACGGCGCGCACGGCGTCGGCCGCGCGCGGGGCCACCTCGCTGACCACCACCGACCGCCCGTCCACCGCCACGACGCCGTGGTAGCCGGCCTTGGTCAGCGCCGAGCGGACATCGGCGTCGAGCGACCGTTCGACGCCACTGCCGTAGACGAACACACCGGTGGCGGCGAGCAGGGCGGGCACCAGCAGCCCGCCGACCCAAACCGCGTGAGGCAAACGCACGCCGGAGGGCTTACCGGACCGCGCGGCCGAAAAGCCAGCCGCTGCCGTCGTTCGAGCGGAACTTCACCCGGTCAGGTGGCCGAAACGGGGTGGTGGACTCCGCGCACGTCGCCGGTCGTGAAGACGTGCTCAGCCGGTGGCGCGGGCGTTGCACACCGCGGTGCGGTTCGTCCACTTCGGACGTTGAGCGGCTCCTGCTACCGTCGGCGGCGTGTGCCGGTACGCGTTCGCGGGCCACGACTTCACGGCGCCGCGGCGCACGGAAGACTCCGGGTGGAGGGCCGTGGCCGCGGCGCTGGCGGCCGGGCTGCGCTACGAGGGCTTCGAGACCTGCGGGTGCGACCGGCGTTCCGGCCGCGCACGGCAGGTCCGGGGACGGCGGCTCGGCGTGGCGGACGCGGAGGCGCTCGCGGCCCGTGCCCCGGCGGACCTGGTCTGACGGACCGGCTCCTCGTGGGTCAGGATGCCTGGTGCTCGGCGAACAGGTCCACCAGGTTCTGCGGCGCGTTCTCCCCGAACAGGCTTTGCAGCAGCTGCTCCTCGTCGACGCCCGCCTCCACGCGCCCGAACATCTTCCGCTCGTACTCCGCCAGCGCCGCCTCGACGTCGTGCGGGTGCGCGGCCAGTGCCTGCGCGAGGTCGGCGCCGTCGAGCATCGCGAGGTTGGCGCCCTCGCCGTCCGGTGCGGCGACGTGGGCGGCGTCGCCGACGAGCGTCACGCCCGGCACGCGCTCCCAGCGGTGGCCGGAGGGCAGGCCGTAGTGGGGCCGCCACAGCGGCGGGGTGTCGGTGTCGGTGATCAGCGCGACCAGTTCGGGGGCCCAGCCGTCGAACTCCCGCGCGAGCGCGGCGGTGGCCGCGGCGGGGTCGGTGAAGTCGAAGCGGTCGAACCACTCCTGCGCTTCGGTGAACATCACGTAGACGTGCAGCGTGCCCCCGCGTTCCCGGTGGGCGTGGATGCCCTTGTTCGGCGCGGCGGCCATCATCATGCCGCCGCCGACCAGTGCGGCGGCGCCCGGGTGGCGGGTGTCGGCGTCGAGCAGGAAGGTCTCGACGGACGACGTGCCCGCGTACTCGGGGGTCGCAGGCGTCAGCAGCGGGCGGATGCGCGACCAGGCGCCGTCCGCGCCGACGAGCAGGTCGGTGGCGATGACGGTGCCGTTGTCGAACGTGACCTCATGGCGGCCGTCGTCGAGGGTGCGCGCGCTGCTGACCTTGTGCCCCCATCGGACAGTGCCTTCGGGCAGCGAGTCGATGAGCAACGTGCGCAGCTCGCCGCGTTGCACCTCCGGGCGGCCACCGGTGCCGTCGTCGGCCTTGTCGATCAGGACGGTGCCGTTGCGGTCGACGACGCGCATGGCCTCGCGGCCCTCCAGGACGATGGCGCGGAACTCGTCCATCAGCTCGGCGGCGGTGATGGCGAGCTGGCCGTTGTAGTCGTGGATGTCGAGCATGCCGCCCTGGGCGCGGGCGGTCGGTGACGGCTCGGCCTCGTAGACCGCGGCCTCGATGCCGTGCACGTGCAGCACGCGGGCGAGGGTGAGGCCGCCGAGACCGGCGCCGATGATCGTGACGTGCATGGGGTGGACTCCTGATCAGCTCTGGGGTGTTCGCCCAGAAGGCTGGTGGGAGGCGCTGGCACCGGGCGCACGTGCGACTGGCAGGGCCTGACAGCCGCTGACGGGCCCTGTCAGCGGACGACCGCGACAGCATGGCCAGGGCGTGCGCCAGGCTGCTCGGCTGAACACCACCGCGCAACCGGTCAGCCCAGGTCCTCCGCCTGCAGCTCCGCCCGCGACGACACCCCGAGCTTGCGCAGCACCCTGGCCGCGTGCTGTTCCACGGTCCGCGGCGACAGGAACAGCACGTCGGCGATCTTGCGGTTGGTGTGGCCGGCGGCGAGCAGGCGGGCGACCTCCTGTTCGCGCGGGGACAGCTCGTTGCCGTAGCCGCGGCGGCCGCGGCGGGACGGTTTGCCGCCACCGATGCTGCGCAGCAGGTGGCGGCACCGGGCGGCGTCGCGGGTCGCGCCCAGCGCGTCGAAGGTGTCCACCAGGGCGGAGAGGACCTCGGTCGCCTTCTCGTGGTCGGTCGGGAGCAGGCAGACGGCCTCGCGTTCGGTCACCAGGGCCGTGAAGTACGGCGCGGGCAGCGCCGCGTAGCGGTCGGCGGCTTCCCGGTAGAGCGTCATGGCGACGTCGAGCTGACCGCGGGCCTCGGCGAGGCGGGCGCGGCACTGGGCCAGTGCGGCCACCGCCATCGGTGCGTCGCGGCCCTCGATGCCGCGGGCGATGTCGGCGATCAGGGTCTCGGCGTCGGTTTCGCGGCCGGCGGCGAGGAACGTGGCCACGGCGACCGGGCCCAGCTCGGTGGCCCACACCCAGACGCCCTTGGCGCGCACGACGGCGAGGCCGCGGTCCACGTCCACGCAGGCGCGGGTGACCTCGTCCTGCGACAGCACCGTCCACGCCAGTGCGGCGCAGCCGGCGATGGCGACCGGGGCGATCGACTCCTCCGGGGCGAACGCGCCGGTCTCGGTGAGGTGGCTGGTGGCCTCCGCCCACTCGCCGCGCGCGGTGGCCAGCGAGCCGAGCACCAGGTTCAGCTCGCTGGCCACCGGGAACAGGTCGCGGTACTCGTCGAGCAGGGTCTGGGCGCGGTCGGCGAGGCCGTCCCAGCGGCCGGTCAGCCAGTCGAGGCGGACGCGGGTGGCCTGGGCGGTGCTCACCACGAACGGGGCGCCGCACTCGGCGGCGAGGCGCAGGCCGTCGCGCAGCAGGTCACCGCACAGGTCGAGGTGGCCGGTGGTGGCCAGCGCGTCGGCGAGGTTGCAGTGGGCGCGGGCGAGCTGGCGCAGTTCGCCGGGGGTCGTGGCGGGGGTGAAGTCCAGCTCGCGCAGCACGGACGGGTCGCCGGTGTGCATCTTCGAGCCGAGCTGGTTGGCGTAGAGCGACAGCCGCAGCTCGGCGTCGCCGGTCGACGAGCGGTGCTCCTCGACGAGGTCCAGCCACGGCATGCACTCGCCGACCGGGGTGGTGCCGAGGTAGGGCAGGCCCAGCACGGCGGCGCCGCGGGCGGCCAGGTCGGGGCGTTCGCCCAGGTCGGCGACGGCGCGTTCGATCTCGACGCGGGCTTCCTCCAGGCCGCCGGCCTGGCGGATCAGCAGCAGGCCGCGGAACAGGCGCACCTCGCCGCGCGCCGAGACGGACAGCCGCCGGTCGGACAGCAGGCGTTCCAGCGCCTCGGTCGGGGCGTGCTGGTCGAGGCCGCGGTGGGCGACCTCGCCGAGCTTGATCGCGAGCCGGTCCACGTCGGCCGCGGGCACGGCCGGGTCGAACAGCAGCCGTTGCAGCAGGGCGGTGGCGGTCCCGGCCTCACCGCGCTCGGCGGCCCGGTCGGCGGCGGCCTCGCCGAAGCGCAGCCACTCAGCGGTGTGACCAGCGCGTTCGCTGTGCTCGGCCAGCTGCACCAACGGCAGCGGCTCGACCTGCGACAACGCCTCGACGGCCCGGCTGTGCAGCTGCTGGCGGTCCGGTCCGCTCAACGTGTCGTACACGGCCTGGCGTGCCAGCGCGTGGCGGAAGCCGTAGGTGCGTGCGTCGGCCTCGTGCAGAACGTGGCCCGTCAGCGCGTGGGTCAACGCCGTGCGCACCCGGTTCTCCCCGATGGCGGCCACCGCACCGAGCAGCTCGGCCGTCGCGGGTACCCCGAGCACGGCCGCTGCCTGCACCAGCCGGGTCGCGGTCACCGGCAACGCGGCCAGCCGCTCGGCCATCGCGTCGCGCAGCAGCACCGGCACGTCCACGTGGTCGAGCAGCCGCCGCGCCGTGGCACCGTCGGCGTGCACGGCACCGGCCGGGTTCCGCAGCGCGCGCAGGGTCTCCTCGACGACGAACGGGATGCCCGCCGTGCGTTCGTGCAGCTTGGCCGCGAACTCCGCGGACACCGGCTCGCCGTCGAGGATGGCCGAGGTCAGCGCCCGCACCTCGGCCACGTCGAGCGGCTCGAGCTCCAGCACCGCGCTGGTGGTCCCACCGGGCGGCCGGTACGCCGACCCCAGCGGCACCCCGCCGGGCACGTCCTCGCGCCGGTAGGTGACCACGATCGAGAGGTTCGCGGGCGGGTCGCCCATCAGGAACCGCAGCAGCTGCCGCGACCCGTCGTCGGCCCAGTGCAGGTCCTCCACGACCAGCAGCACCGGCCCGAGGACGCTCACCAGCTCCCGCACCGCGCGGAACACCCGGTGCCGCTCGGCCCGCGGGTCCCCGGTCGGCGGCGGTGGCGGCGGCAGGTGTTCGGCGATCTCCGGCAGCAACGCGCCCAGCACACCGGTCACGGGGCTGAGCCGCGGACCGCGCGCGAGCCGTTCGGCGCAGTCGCGCAACGCCTCCAGCACCGCCCCGTACGGGAACGGCTCCCCCACCGGCTGGCAGTGCCCGATCAGCACGGCGATCGGCCCGAGGTCGGAGTCGAGCAGCTCGCGGACCAGGCGGGACTTCCCCACACCGGCCTCGCCCTCGACCATGACCACGGCGGGGTGCCTCGGCACGGCGGCGCGCAGCGTGCCGAGTTGGTCCCCCCGCCCCACGAGCACCGGGGAGCTGGTCCGCACCAGTGCGGCGGGGCCGGGCCGGCGCTGGCTCGGTGTCCGACTCATCCGGACTGATCTTAGGCGAAAGACGGGTATCCCTACGTAGCGATATCCGGATTGTTCGCGGTGCGCACGCGACCGATGGTGATCCGCACGTGGCCGCCCACTCCCTGCCGAGGCGGCCCAGAACGGAGAACCTCAGATGCGACTCGATCGCACATCCCGCCGGCTGGTCACGGCCGGACTCGGTGTGGCCGCCCTGTGCGCCGCGGCTGCGGCGGCGACCCCCGCCTTCGCCCAGCAGGCCGAGGTCAAGGCGGTGGCGCAGCCCGTCGCAGGCAGCTACATCGTGGTGTTCAAGGACGGGGCGAGCGACGCGCCGACCACGAACGCCAAGGCACTCGACCTGGCCCGCAAGCACGGCGGCAAGGTCAGCAACACCTACGTCGCCTCCGTGCGCGGTTTCGCGGTGAAGCTCGACGAGGCGGCGGCCCGGCGGCTCGCGGCCGACCCGCAGGTCGCCTACGTGCAGCAGGACGGCTGGGCGCGCATGTCAGAGACCCAGACCAACCCGACCTGGGGCCTCGACCGGATCGACCAGGCGAACCTGCCGCTCGACCAGCGCTACACCTACCCGAACACCGCCTCCAACGTCACCGCGTACATCCTCGACACCGGCATCTACAAGGCTCACCCGGAGTTCGAGGGACGTGCCAAGGACGGCTACGACTTCATCGACAACGACCCGGACGCCTCGGACTGCCAGGGCCACGGCACGCACGTCGCCGGCACGGTCGGGTCGAAGACCTACGGCGTGGCCAAGAAGGTCAACCTCGTCGGTGTGCGCGTGCTCGACTGCTCGGGCAACGGGCAGTACTCGCAGATCATCAAGGGCATCGACTGGGTCGCCCAGAACGCGAAGAAGCCGGCCGTGGCGAACATGAGCCTCGGCGGCGGCGCCGACTCCACTGTGGACAGCGCGGTGAAGCGGGCGATCGCGGCGGGCGTCACGTTCGGCGTGGCGGCGGGCAACAACAACGGCGACGCCTGCCAGACCTCCCCCGCCCGCACGCCGGAGGCCATCACGGTGGCCGCCAGCGACTCGGCCGACAAGCGCTCGATCTACACCGGCGGCCAGGCCTCCAACTGGGGTTCGTGCGTCGACATCTTCGGGCCCGGCTCGAACATCACCTCCACGAAGAACGGCGGCGGCACCACGTCGATGGGCGGCACCTCGATGGCCACCCCGCACGTGGTCGGCGCGGCCGCGCTGTACCTCTCGGCGAACCCTTCTGCCACCCCTGCCCAGGTCCGCGACGCGCTGGTGAACAACTCGACGCCGGACAAGATCTCGGACACCAAGGGCTCGCCGAACAAGCTGCTCAACATCTCCTTCATCGGTGGCGGCGGCCCCGACCCCGAGCCGTGCGCGGCGGCCACCAACGGCGACGACGTGTCCATCCCGGACACCAACACCGCCGTCTCCTCCTCGGTGACCGTCTCGAACTGCACCGGCAAGGCGTCCACCACCACCAAGGTGAAGGTGGACATCAACCACCCCTACACCGCTGACCTGGCCATCGACCTGGTCGGCCCGTCCGGCGCGAAGTACGGCCTCAAGAAGGCGGGCGGCGCGTCGTCCACGACCGGTGTGCACGAGACCTATACCGTCGACGCGTCCGCGGAGGACCGCAACGGCACGTGGAAGCTGCAGGTCACGGACGTGTGGAGCTACGACAGCGGCACCATCGACTCCTGGACCCTGACGTTCTGACGACGCCCGGAAGGACCTGTCATGCAACGCACCGCTCTCGGGCTCGCCGTGCTGGCGTCGCTCTCGGTCATCACCGCCCCGGCGGCGCACGCCGCTGAGGCCGACTTCGTCCGGGCCGAGCACCCCGCCCCCGGCGACAGCTTCATCGTCTCCCTCAAACCGGCCGGCGGCATCTCGCTGGCCGGTGTCCAGGCCGCCTCCTCCACGCTGGTCCAGCGCTACGGCGGCACCCTCGACACCGTGTTCTCCCGCGCCATGCAGGGGTTCCAGGTCACCGGCCTGAGCTCGCAGCAGGCCCGCAGGCTCGCGGCCGACCCCGCGGTCAAGGCCGTCTACCAGGACGGCACGGCGCGGGCCACCGAGGTGCAGAGCAACCCGACCTGGGGCCTGGACCGGATCGACCAGGCGAACCTCCCGCTGGACAAGAGGTTCAGCTACCCCGACGGGGGCGCGTCGAACGTCACCGTCTACGTCACCGACACCGGCATCAAGACCGGCATCGCCGACTTCGAGGGCCGTGCCACCGTCGGCGCGGACTTCATCGAGGACGGCCAGAACGGCCAGGACTGCTCCGGCCACGGCACGCACGTGGCGGGCACGGTCGGGTCGAAGACCTACGGCGTGGTCAAGAAGGCGAAGCTGGTGTCAGTGCGGATGCTGGGCACCAGCTGCACCGGCAACGGCCCGGACTCCGCGGGTGTCAAGGCGATCGAGTGGATCACCGCGAACGCCCGCAAGCCCGCGGTGGTCAACGCCTCCTGGACGTTCGACACCGCCGACATCGGCAATGACGCCATCGCCGGCATGGTGAGCTCGGGCGTGCAGATGGCCGTCGCGTCGGGCAACAGCTCGACCGACGCCTGCTCCACCGGCCCCGCGAAGATCGCGGCGCTGATCACCGTGAACGCGACCTCGTCGAACGACGCCCGTGCCTCGTTCTCCAACTACGGCACCTGCACCGACATCTTCGCGCCGGGTGACAACATCACCTCGCTCGGGCTGAACGGCGGTGCCACGAACATGTCCGGCACGTCCATGGCCACCCCGCACGTCGCGGGGGTCGCGGCCCTGTACCTGTCGGCCAACCCGTCCGCGAGCCCCCAGGCCCTGCGCGACGCGCTGGTGAACGGCGCCACGAGCGGCAAGGTCACCAACCCCGGTTCCGGTTCGCCGAACAAGCTGCTCCACAGCGGGTTCATCGGCGGCGGCCCGGCACCGGAGTGCGGCCCCGGCACGAACGGCGAGGACGTGTCCATCCCGGACAACGGCACCGCGGTCTCGTCCTCGGTCACGATCTCGGGCTGCACCGGCAACTCCACGGCCTCGGCAACCGTCAAGGTCGACATCAACCACACCTACACCGGTGACCTGGCCATCGACCTGGTCGGCCCGTCCGGCCGGTCCTACGTGCTCAAGAAGGCCGGCGGCGCGTCGTCTTCGGCGGGGGTCCACGAGACCTACACCGTCGACCTCTCCTCGGAGACGCGCAACGGCACGTGGAAGCTCCAGGTGAAGGACGTCTACACCTACGACGTCGGCACCATCGACTCCTGGACTCTCACGGTCTGAACACCCGGGGCCAGAAGTCTTGTCCGCCCCTCCCCTCCTTGCTTGCCCAAGGCGTCTGCAAGTACCAGTTGGTGGTACTTGCAGACGCCGGCAGAGCCAGGGGCGGGAACTCGGGGGCGAAGGCACGACAGCTGGCAACCTGCTCAGCAGCGAGAACACGTGTGGGGTGTGACCGCGGGAAGCGGTCACACCCCACACGTCGTTGTTGCTGCTAGCGGGTGACGGTCAGCGTGAACGTCGTCGTGCCGGTCTTGCCGTCCGCCGAGGTGGCCTTGACGGTGATCGGGTAGGTGCCGGGCGGGGTGGAGAAGTTCGTGAAGATCCAAACGTTGCTGCTGCCGTTCTGGCCGATGGTGGCCGGGTTGAACGACAGCTGCGCGCCCGCGGGCACCCCGGACGCGGTCAGCGTGAGGTTCCCGGTGCCGCCGGCGGCCTTCACCAGGGTCTGCGCGAGCAGGCCCTGCTTGACGGTCGCTGACGACGGCGTCGCGGTGACGGTGACCTCACCGGTCGGCGGTTCGGTGCCCTCGACGGTGAGCGAGACCGTGGTGGTGGCGGTCTTGCCGCCCGCGTCGGTGCCGGTGACCGTGATCGACGAGGTGCCGGCGGCCGCGGTGGTGGAGACGTCGAGCGTCAGCTTGGCCGCGCTGCCCGCGGCGATCGACGACGGCTGGAAGGCCGCCTTCACGCCGGTGGGCACGCCGGAGGCTGAGAGGGTGATGGTCTGGCCGTCGCCGGTGCTGCCGACGGTGGTCGAGACGTACTTGCCCTTGGCCGCCTTCACGCTGCTCGGGGTCGCCGCCAGGGTGAAGTCGCCCGGCTGCGGGTCGCCGCCGCCGGTGACGGTCAGCGAGTACCTGCCGGACGCGGTCTTGCCGCTCGACGTGGTGCCGGTGACGGTGATCTCGTAGGTGCCGTTCGGAGCGGTGGTGCTCGCGTCGAACGTGACCTTGCCCGAGCCACCGGTGGTGACCGACGTCGGCTGGAAGACCGCCTTCACGCCGCTGGGCAGGCCGGAGGCGGACAGCGTCGCGTTCTCCGCACCACCCGAGCCCGCGGTCGTGTTGACCGCGGCGGACAGCGCCTTGCCGGCGGCGACCGAACCGCTGCCCGGCGCGACGGTCAGCCCGAAGTCACCGACCGGGGGCTGCTCGCCGACCTCGGTCTTCACCCAGTCGCCCATGTCGTTGTCGAGGCGGCCGTAGATCGAGTACCACTTGAAGTCCGACCGGCTCCACGACGCGACGCCGTAGACCTTGCCGTCGACGACCAGCGGGCCACCGCTGTCACCGGGCAGGATCGTGGTGCGGCCGTCGGAGTAGCCGGCGCAGATCATGGTCGCCGACTTGAAGCCCGCGCCGACGCCCTGGCAGACCCGGTCGCCGTCGACGACCGGCAGGCTCGCCTTGTCCAGCGTGACGTCCTGCGAGGTGTCGTTGAAGTCCTTCTTGCCGTAGCCGAAGCCCTGGCCCGTCTTGCCCGGTGCCGCGCCGCCGGCATCCGCCGAGGTGGCGAACTTCGGGTAGGCCGCCCCGCCCTTGAGCGCGATGTCGCGGTCGACGGTCACGACCGCCACGTCGTAGCCCTGGTCGAAGTTGACGTACCGCGGGTGCTTCTTGTAGCTGACGACGTTCACGGCGAACCCGGAACCGGCGCCGCCCCGGTAGTCCTTGAGGTCGTCGAGGCCGTAGACGAACTTCTTCTCCCCCTCCGCGTCCGCGCAGTGCGCCGCGATGAGGATCTTGCGCGGGGCGACGACCGTGCCGGTGCAGGTCTGGCCCTCCGGCCGGGAGCCACCGGCGCGGATGCCCGCGACGATGCCGGGGAACTCGCTCACCGTGGCGTTCTGGCCGCCGGCGAACATGGGCGAGACGTCACCGAGGTTCGCAGGGACGGTGTCGCCGAGGTAGGTGGCCGCCGGGGCGGTCCGCTGGGCGTTCTCCGGTGCCGCGTGCGCGGTGCTGACCGGGGCCAGCGCCGCCGCGGCGACCAGGGCCAGCAGACCCCAGGACCGTGGTGTTCTGTTCACTTCAGTTCCTCTCGGATCAGGAACGCTCGCCTTCAGGCAGGGACGGCGGCAGTTCACTGCCGATCACTGTCAGGCGGTGTCCGGTGAGGAACAATCAGGGTCCGCATCCGTAGGGGTACGGCACTTTATCGGCCGGTCGCCCGGATCGCGGGACTGAGAACCGCAGCACGTTCACACCCCTCGCGGCCGGTCGGTGGGTAGAACTCAGGGCATGACGCCCAAGATCACCGTCTGCCGGGGGTGCTGCTGCGGTACCGCGCGCAAGCACCCCGACGTCGACCACGACCACCAGCTCGCGGTCCTGCGTTCCCGCCTGTCCGGTGTCCGGGTCGCCGACTGCCTGGACGCGTGCGAGGTGTCCAACGTCGTGGTCGTGCTGCCCGGCGCGCGGGAACGGGCCGCGGGCGCCCGGCCGGTGTGGGTCGGGTCGGTGCTGGAGGACGAGGTGGTGGACGGCGTCGTCGAGTGGGTCGAGGCCGGTGGACCGGGGCTGGCCGCCGCGCCACCTGCGGTCGCGGAGCGGATCGTGCCCGCGCCCGCCGCGAAGGAGAAGAAGGCGAAGGAGAAGAAACGGCGGCGCTGACCAATACTCGGACGGGTTGTCACGCATAGATGGCGTTTAGGCGGGTACTGCCTGGCTGACGTTCAAGCTCCGAGGAGGAAGCAAGTGGCGACCCAGAAGCCGGGCAAGCGCGTGAAGGCGGCGTTGGAGAAGGCGGTCGACAAGGTCACCGAGATGGTGAACCCGCCGATCCCCGGCGTGCCGAACAGCGAGCCGCCTTCGCTCGAGGAGCCGACCGAGCCGCGGGGCCCGTTGCCGCCCAAGCAGGACCAGACCGGTCCGGAGACGGTGTCACCGACGGGAGCGCCCACCGGTGCCCCGAAGCTCGCCAACGGTCAGCAGGGCGAGTTCCTCACCACATCGGCCGGCGCGCGGCTGTACGACACCGACCACTCGCTCAAGGCCGGTGACCGCGGCCCGACGTTGCTGCAGGACCACCACCTGCGCGAAAAGATCATGCACTTCGACCACGAGCGCATCCCGGAGCGCGTGGTGCACGCACGCGGCTACGGCGCGCACGGCGTGTTCGTCGGCTATGGCACGGCCGCCAACGTCTGCAAGGCCGCGTTCCTGGGCGACGGCGTGGAGACGCAGGTGTTCGTGCGGTTCTCGACCGTGCTGGGCTCGCGCGGTTCGGCCGACACGGTCCGCGACACCCGCGGGTTCGCGACGAAGTTCTACACCCAGGAGGGCAACTTCGACCTGGTCGGCAACAACATCCCGGTCTTCTTCATCCAGGACGGCATCAAGTTCCCGGACATCATCCACGCCGGCAAGCCCCACCCGGACCGGGAGATCCCGCAGGCGCAGAGCGCGCACGACACGTTCTGGGACTTCGTGTCCACCCACACCGAAGCCACCCACCACGTCCTGTGGAACATGTCCGACCGCGGCATCCCCCGCTCGTACCGGACGATGGAGGGCTTCGGCGTCCACACGTTCCGGCTCGTCAACGCCGAGGGTGAGACCGCGCTCGCGAAGTTCCACTGGAAGCCGAAGCTGGGCGTGCACTCCCTGGTGTGGGAGGAGGCGCAGATGGCCAACGGCTTCGACCCGGACTTCCACCGCCGCGACCTCGCCGACGCGATCGAGTCCGGCGCGTACCCGCAGTGGGAGCTCGGCCTGCAGATCTTCCCGGACACCCCGCGGCAGACGTTCGAGGGCATCGACCTGCTGGACTCGACGAAGATCGTGCCGGAGGAGCTCGCGCCGGTGCAGCCGGTCGGCCTCCTGACGCTCAACCGCAACACCATGAACTTCTTCGCCGAGACCGAGCAGGTCGCGTTCCACCTCGGCAACCTGGTGCCCGGCATCGACGTCACCGACGACCCGCTGTTCCAGTCGCGGCTGTTCTCCTACCTGGACACCCAGCTGACCCGGCTGGCAGGGCCGAACTTCAACCAGATCCCCATCAACCGCCCGCACGTGCCGGTCAACGACATGTTCCGCGACGGCTACCACCAGCACGCGGTGCACGCCGGGGTGGCGCCGTACCGGCCGAACACGCTTGACGGCGGCAACCCGTTCACCGCGGGCGTGGAGGACCGGGCGTTCGTCGAGGTGGCGCAGCCGCTGCCGAAGTCGGCGAAGGTGCGGCAGTCGCCCGTGTCGTTCGCCGACCACTTCACGCAGCCGCGGCTGTTCTGGCTGAGCCTGTCGCCGGTGGAGAAGGAGCACGTGGTGCGCGCGTTCACCTTCGAGCTCGGCAAGTGCTACGAGCAGGCGATCAAGGAACGCCAGCTGCGGGTGCTCGCCAACGTCGACCCGACGCTGTGCGCGGAGGTCGCCCGCGGCCTCGGCCTGCCCGCGCCCGAACCCACCGTGCGGCCGAGGAAGGTCACGCCGAGCCCGGCGCTCTCCCAGGTCGGGAAGACCTGGCCGACCGACGGCCGCCTCATCGGCATCGTGGTCGACCCGGCCGACCTCGACGGCGTGCGGACCGTCCGCGAGACGATCCTGGCCGGCGGGATGGTGCCGTTGCTGATCGCGCCGACCGGTGGCCCCATCGGCGACTCCGGCCTGGTCGCGCAGCGCACGTTCCTCACGGCCCGGTCGATCGAGTTCGACGCCCTGCTGCTCGCCGCGGCTCCCCCGCCCGGCCCGGACGCGGTGCCGGCCAGGGACGCGAAGGCGGGCGCGCCGGGCACGACCGTCGACCCGCGCGTGCTGCTGATGGTCGAGGAGTGCTTCCGCCACGCCAAGGCCATCGGCGCGTGGGGCACCGGCCGCGCTGCCCTGGAGGCCGCCGGGATCACCGGTGCCGCGGGCGTGGTGGCCGGTGAGGACGCGACGAAGGTGTTCACGGAGCTGATGACGCTGCTCGGCGCCCACCGCGTGTGGGAACGGTTCCCGGCGACGATCGCATGACCGGGGCGCTGACGGAGGAGGAGCTCGCGTTCCTGCAGTCGATGTTCGACCTGGCCCGCACCGGCGACACCGAGCGGCTGGCCGAGGCACTCGACGCGGGCGTGCCGGTGAACCTCACCAACGGCGCCGGTGACTCGCTGCTGGTCCTGGCCGCGTACCACAACCACCCCGACACCGTCGCCGCGCTGCTGGAGCGCGGCGCCGACACCGGGCGGGTCAACGACCGCGGGCAGACCGCGCTCGGGGCGGCGGTGTTCCGCCGCTCCGAGCGCTCCGTGCGGCTGTTGCTGGAGGCCGGGGCGGACCCGGCACTCGGGCCGAGGTCCGCGCTCGACGTGGCGCGGTTCTTCGACCTGCCGGAGATGCTGGAACTGCTGGGGTCCCGGACGGCCTGAGCCGGGTCGGCCGGGAGGTCGGCGGCGGTCGTCCCCCGGGGAGATGACCGCCGACCTGCCGTCATCGGGGTTGCGGGTGCTCCAGCTCGCGCGTTCTTCAGGTCGTGTCCGGTCAGCCGGACACGACCTGAAGAACGCGACCTCGCCGCCCCTGTACGGCGCCTCAGCGGCAGGGCGCGGACCCACGTCCGGGTACCGGAATCCGGGAAGGCGTTTGACGAACCCCGGGAGGGGTAAGTGATCACGGGATCGCGATCACCCCCGTCGGAGGCACTGATGTTGTTGCCCACCGCCCGAGGACCGTTGAGCGCCGGCGTCATCGCCGCACTGCTCGACGTCCGCACGGCACCCCCCGCCCTCACGGCGGTCGACGAGCCGGCGCGGCTGGTGGCCGACCCGGACTTCCAGCTGGCCCTGTGGATCGCCCTGCACGAAGGCGAGTTCGACGGCGTCGGCGCCGAGCGCGCGGCCGAGCCGGAGGTCGTGCGGTGGCGTGCGCTGCTGAGCGAGCGGTGGCTGGCCGCCCTGCGGGAGATGACCGCGCCGATGGTCAGGGACGCGGGCGGTGACACCGCCTCCCCCGCCCGCATCGGCGACCACCTCATCAGCCTGATGCGCAGCAGCCACACCGCGCTGTACACGTTCATCGAGACCAAGGCCACCACCACGCAGCTGCGCGAGCTCGTCACCGCGAAGTCGCTGCACGAGCCGCAGCCCGCGATCGACCGCGTGCCCGCCGTCGCCATCGCCGCCCACAACACGATGAGCGCACTGGCCCTCTCCACCGCCACGGCCATCGGCCACCGGACCGCGGCGGCGGGCATCGCGCTGCTGTTCGACCGCCGCCTCACCGCGGGCCTGCACCGCGTCGGCGGCCGCCCGGTCCGGTCCGTCGCGGAGGCGCCGGACGAGCGCTGGGCCAGGATGCTGAACGAGAGCCGCGAACACCTGTCCGCCCACCCCGGCCGGACCCAGGACCTCCTGCACGCCGCTGCCGCCGCGATCGCCCTGGAGGCGTCCCTGTGCCGGCACCTGCTGCGCAGCTGGACCCAGGCCACCCCGGTGCTCGAACCGGTGCGGACGACGGCGGTGCCGTTGATCGGCACGGACGCGACCGTGGGCACCCAGCGGCGGGGCGACACGCAGAACCTGCTCAAGTCCGGCTGAGCCGCGGGCGGCGGTGCCGAACGCGGAGAGCCGACGACGACCTGGCTCGCGGTCCCACCACGAGCTTGCCGACAACGACCGCACCGACGATGCGATCACGCCGGCCGTGGACGGCGGCCGGACCGCTGAGGCCCGCCGCCGTCCGAAACCCGGCTACACCAGCCAGGCGGGCTCGCCGGTCACCGCCTCCGCGATCGCCGACAGCGGGATGACCGTCCACTCGGGACGGTAGCGCTGCTCGTGGCACACCTCCAGCACCGCCCGGTCCAGCTCGACCGCGGCCAGCAGCGCGCCACCGGGACGGCGGTCCGGCGCCACCTCGGCGTAGCCGTCGCAGAACGCGCCGCGGTTGCGGTCCAGCCACCGAGCGGCCCGCGGCAGCAGGGTGGCCACGTCGTCCGCGCCCACCAGCAGCTGTGCCGCCGCGTAGTGCAGGGACCGCAGGGCGGTGGCCACGTCGTGTTCCGCGGGACGTGGCCGGGCCCGTTCCGCCGCACCGCCGTGGGGTTCGCCCTCGAAGTCGACGAGCACCCACGTGTGCGGTGAGCGCAGCACCTGGCCCAGGTGCAGGTCGCCGTGCACCCGCTGCAGGCGGACCGGCTCCGCGGCGGCCAGGACGGCGTCGAACCGGGCGCGCAGGCCCGCCTCGAACGGTGCCAGCGCGGGGACCTCGGCCAGTGCCGCGTCCAGGCGGTGGTGCAGGGCCGCCACGAACTCGGCCTCCTCGTCCGGTCCCGCGGTCTGCTCGCCGAGCGTCTCGCGCAGGTCGGCGTGCACCCGCGCGACGGCCCGGCCGAGCCGGCGCGCCTCCGCGGCGAAGTCACCGCCCGCGGCCTGCGGGTCCGTGCCGGGGCTCGCGAGGAAGTCCCGCACGCTCGCGGTCGCCATCGGCCAGCCCAGGGCGCCGAGCGGGACGAACTCGTGCAGCACCGCGAACGTGGTGCGCTCCCCGTCCAGCTCGGACTCCAGCGCGCCCTGGGGCGGTGCGATGTGCGGGTCGTCGATGGAGTGCAGGGCGGTGTGCAGCACGAGCTCCGGGTTGTCGCCCGCGACCAGCTCGCGGAAGAACTTCAGCACGTGACGCTGGCCGTAGACGATGGAGCAGTTGCGCTGCGGGCCCGGGAACGGCCGCCCCACCGGCGCGTCGGTGTAGCGCGGCGGCAGGTCGCCGCGGAACCGCAGGCCCGCCACCTGCGCGGACTCCTCGAAGTGCCGCAGCAGCACGGCGGTGAGCTCGGGGTCGTACACCGCCTCGTACACCTGGCGGTCGCCCGCGGCGCCGATCCTGGCGTGCACCAGCCGTTCCGGCAGCTCGTCGCGCACGCCCAGCAGCAGCTGGTAGCGGCGTCCGCCCGCCGCCAGCACGACGTGGGCCAGCGTCGGGTCACCGTCGCGCAGCACGGTCACGCGTTCGCACTCCACCGGCCCGCGGCCGCGGAACCAGGGCTGGGTCACCAGCCAGCGGTCCAGCTGCTCCGGCACGACCTCGACGGCCTCGCTCGTCGTCACTTCTTGTCGCCACCTTCCACGTCGGAGGTCAGCTGGAACCAGTAGAAGCCGTGACCGGTCAGGGTGAGCTGGTACGGCAGCTCCCCGATCGCCGGGAACCGCACGCCGCCGGTGAGCTCCACCGGCACGCTGCCCACGTGCTCGGCCAGGTCGAGCTCGACGGGCTGGGGGAAGCGGGAGAGGTTGTTGACGCAGAGCACCACGTCGGCGCCGAGCGTGCGGCGGTAGGCGAGCACGGTGGGGTTCGACGCGCCGAGCTCGGTGAAGTCGCCGTGGCCGAACGCCCGGTGCTGCTTGCGCACCGCGATCAGGTGCCGGGTCCAGTTCAGCAGCGAGGACTGGCTGCGGGCCTGCGCCTCGACGTTGAGGCCCTGGTAGCCGTAGACCGGGTCCATGATCACCGGCAGGTAGATCCGGCCCGGGTCGCAGGAGGAGAACCCCGCGT
>NZ_JBVJRC010000014.1:0-17508 GCF_055608005.1 Lentzea sp. NPDC036955
CGCACAGCACCTGCCGGTCCGGCACCCTCTTACGACCAGGATTACGCGGCCTGCGCGGCACCACCGGCAGTAACGGCTCGATCCGCTCCCACAGATCGTCCGAGACGATCCACGGCGGCGACTGACCCCTCCTCACGGTCAAACATGATCCACATCCGACATGCTGCACGCCACCACGTTGATCATTCTGTTAGGACCTCTAAGAGATTCCGGCAGCCGCTCGGAGTGACTTCTCGTAGTCGCTGGGACTGCGCATCCCGAGCGCGGAGTGCCGTCGCGTACTGTTGTAGAAACGGATCCACTTGTCAACTGCGGCAACGAGTTCCGTCTTCGTGGCGTAGAAGTGCCGGTAGTAGTGCTCGTGTTTGAACGTCGACCAGAACGACTCGGCGGGGCTGTTGTCCCAGCAGATCCCGGTCGCGCCCATCGATCGGCGCAGCCCGTGCCGGAAGCACGCTTGTGCGGTCAGATTCGCCGTGTACTCCTCGCCGCCGCAGTCGGAATGCAGGACCGTGCCACGACATTCACCGCCGCGGACGGTCACGGCCGCCTCGATGGCGGTGGTGACCATCTCGGCACTGATGTGGCCGGCGACGCTGTAGCCGAGCACCGTGCGGGAGTGCCCGTCCCGGATCGCGCACAGGAACATCTCGCCCTCACCGCAAGACAAGTACGTGATGTCGGTGAGCCACACGGCGTCCAGACGGCCTTGATCGAACTCGCGGTCGACGAGATCCGGCGGGAACGACGCCGCCGGGTCGGAGACCGTCGTTCTGACCTTGAACGTGCGTGGGCTGATGCCCTCGATCCCGATATCGGCCATGACCTTGGCGACGGTTTTGGCGCTGACCACCTCGCCCTGATCCCTCAGGTCCGCGGTGATCCGTGGCGATCCGTAGGTGCCGTCAGAGTCCTTCTGCGCCTGGGTGATCTTCACCTCCAGGTCTGCGCGACGCTGCTGACGAGGTGTCAACACCGTTGCGGCACAACGTTTCACGTAGGCGTAGTAGCCGGAGGCTCGCGGCAAAGTACGCCGAGGCTTTTACCAGGAACGCGTTGTCCTTCTCGAGCTCGGCGACCTGTTTACGCAACCGCAGCAGCTCGGCCTGCTCGGCCGCCTCCAGAGGCGTGTCCCCGTGGGCCTCGGCCGCAGCGATCCGGCGCCGCTCATCCTTGACCCAGACGCTCAACATTCCCGCGTCGATCCCCAGCTCGCGGGCAACCTCGCTGATCGTCCGGCCGGAATCGATCACACGATGCGCAGCCTCAACCTTGTACTCAGCCGTGTACGAACGGCGCTTACGAGGAGGCATGAGGACATCCTTTCAGCAGAACCCCAGGTCCTGCTAACTCGGTGTCCACTACTCGGGGTGAACCTCACCGCCTCCCGCCACCTCGTCGACTACCTTCTCGGTGGTCCTCTTCGTCCGGCCGTACGACCACACTCGTGGCGCTGCGTGCACCGAAGTGGCACGTGCACGCAGCATGCCGAAACGCAGAACGGGAAGTCGACTGGATCGACGCCGAGTCAGGAAGCAAGGCTGCGGCGGACTGCAAAGAGATCTGTCGCCTGTGCCCGGTCCGCCTGACCTGTGCCATTACGGCACTTACCACTGACGAGAGCTACGGCGTGTGGGGCGGCATGGATCTGGCCGACCGCGAAGCACTTGGACATGCTGAGGTTCAGACCGCAGCATGAACACGACGCCCAACTCCACGCAGCGGACCCGCCGCCAGCAGCAACGTAAAGCGACGGACGTCGTCTTCGAGATCAATCTCGTTGACGGCGCCGAAGCTGAGCGTCTTGCCCTGCAACAGGCGGCGGTCATCCGCGACGTAGTGCTGTGGCACCACCGAAACGGCAGCAGCACGCCACCGCACGCGAGCGTCACCTGACTACTACAACATGAAACTGGCCCGCACGACCAAGCATCCGACCTGAAACCGCTGGTCAGCCCTGTTCCCATCCTTTGGTGCTCCCGCCGAGGGCACCACAAGGATGGGAACAAGTCAGCCACCAACTTCGGGCACGACTTACCTGCCGCAGCGTGATGACCGAACGGCAGCGGCCTCGTTCAGTCCGGACCTTCACGACCCGGCAGACGGCAGCGGTCCGGCCACCGCCATCACGCACGCGCCAGCCCATGAACACGCGGTACCCGCCCGCATCGTGCGCAGCACGGTCCGACGTACCAGACGCCATCGCCGACACGTCAGCAGGCGAACAAAAGTCTTGTGGACAACCACCCGACCGGATGACCGATTCTGGAGCAGCTCCGTGACCCTATTTCGCCAGGTTCGGGACCGTGCTCCAGTTTTGCTCCAGTTAGGCATACAACCGTCCACTTGGGACGGAAAAGCAAGATCGCCCGCTGAACCTGCTTACGCAGGTCAGCGGGCGATTCTTATGCTGTATCCAATTGTGGAGCTGAGGGGACTCGAACCCCTGGCCCTCACACTGCCAGGCTGGGGCTGCCGTTGGTGTACGTGGAGCCGCAGCGGATGCACAGGTCCGTTGCGACGATCCAGTACCGGGTGCCGTCGGGCGAGCGCACCAGCGCGGGGTCGCGCACGCCCTTCGTGCCGATCGTGGAGCGCAGCGCCGGTGCGCCGCCGTTGAGGTCGGTCCAGTGCAGGCCGTCGCTGCTGTGCGCGAGGTGGAGCTGCTGGTCGATCGCGGAGTCACCGGTGAAGTGCACCATCAGGTAGCCGGGCTCGGCGGCGGCGACGGCGCGCTGCGGTGCGGCGAGGGAGTGGGAGCCCAGGAGCAGGGCAACGGCCGCGACCAGTGCCGCGAGCCGGGAGGTGAGTGCGCGCATGTGCCCTTGGGTCGGGTGGGGACGGGAGGGGTGGCCGCCAGCCGGCACCCACCCCTCCCGAGCTGTGGCGTGGTCAGCCGGTCAGGCGGAACGTGGCATCGCTGCGCGCCGTGGCGGTGGTGATCTGTTCCAGCTTCAGCAGGTAGGCGTAGTGCCGGATGTAGCGGTCGGGGTGGTTGTAGGACTGGAACGAGCTCCACGACGACGAGGCCAGCCCGGCGACCTGGCGGAAGGTGGCGTCCGCCGCGAACTGGGTGGTGCCGTCCAGCGGCGCGAGCACGAAGTCGTAGTTCACGTGCCGCAGGTAGTAGCCGGGGTAGTTGACCGACTGGAACGACACGGCGGAGGGGTCGGCCAGGCCCGGCATGATCCGGAACTGGGCGTCCTGCGCCGGGCTGACGTTGGCGTCGATGCGCACGTCGAAGTCGGCGTGCCGGACGTAGCGGTCCTGGAAGTTGAACGACTGCAGGCGGTTCACCGGCCGGCTCGTGCCGTACTTGGCCAGCACGCGGCTCTCTTCCGCGGCGGTCAGGCCCATGATCCCGCCGTGGCGCTTGCGGGTGCCGCCGAGCGAGTAGTCCGACACGGTGCGGAAGTTCCGCGTGCTGCCGAGGTTGGTGGACGCGATCGGCATGTACCCGCGGCCGGTGGCGAACTGGTCGAGCCACAGCGCCCACTCGTTGCGGTTGTTGAACGGCATCCACATCGGTCCCTCGACGACGTTGCCGCCGGTGGCGCCGTTGGAGATGCCCATGTGCGACAGGTCGCCGATCCGCGTCCACGTTCCCAGGACCGAGTTGCTGCCCTCGATGGTGATGTGACCGTCCGCGGAGGCGCGGTAGTAGCGGAACCCGCCGGTGCTGGTCGGCGACTCGACGATCTGGGTGTCGATGACGCCCTGGTTGCCGCTGCGGTCGATGTACACGGCCGGCGCGCTGACCGTGCGGAAGTCGCGGGTCCGCGTGTAGTAGATGCGGTGCTTCTTGACACCGTTGAGGGTCGCGTTCGTCGCCCAGTAGATGACGTAGTCGCCGGAGGCGGGGTCGAAGATCGCCTCGGGCGCCCACGCGTCACCCGCGCCGGGGATCGCGCCGGCCACGTCGAGCAACCGCGGCGCCGACCAGTTCACCAGGTCGGTGGACTCCCACACGACCAGCGACTTGCTGCCGCGGTTGGCCGCGTCGTCCCACGAGGTGCCGCTCGCGATGCGCAGGTCCGTCGCGATGATCCAGTAGCGGCTGCCGTCGGGGGAGCGGACGATCGCGGGGTCGCGCACGCCCTTCGTGCCCACGGTGGACAGGAGCGCCGGTGCGCCGTCGTTGAGGTCGGTCCAGTGCAGGCCGTCCTTGCTGTGCGCGAGGTAGAGCTGCTCCCCGCTCGCGGACTCACCGGTGAAGTGCGCCATCAGGTAGCCGGTGAACGGGTCGGCGGCCGATGCCCGGTCCACGGCGACGAGGACCTGTGCGGTGAGCACCAGCAGCGCCGCGACCAAGGCCGCGGCGGCGCGCGACGTGGTTCGTTGCACGGTTTGTTCTCCTCCGGTCAGAGGGTGGGGACGATCGGGGCGATGGTGCCGTCGGCGTTGAACGTCATGCGGTCGACGGCGACCTCGCGGTTGGTGCCGTTGCCACCGGGTACGGCGAACCGGTGGTAGGCGGCGTACCAGGTGTCGGTGCCCGGTACCTGGACCACCGAGTGGTGGCCGGTGCCCTTGATGCCGAGCTCCAGGCGTTTCTGGAGCACGACACCACGTGCGGTCCACGGCCCGAGCGGCGAGGGACCGGTCGCGTAGGCCACCCGGTAGTTCTCGTCACGGGTGTCGTTCTCGGACCACATGAAGTAGTAGGTGCCGTTGCGCTTCAGCACGAACGACGCCTCGCGGAACCCCGGCGTGGTGATGGTGCGCACCGCCGCCGGGTCGAAGGAGACCATGTCGGCGTTCAACGGCACGACGTGCGCGGCACCGTTGCCCCAGTACAGGTAGGACTGCCCGTTGTCGTCGGTGAACACCATCGGGTCGATGGCCTGACCGGGGTGGGTGCCGGCCCGGACCAGTGGCTGGCCGAGCGCGTCGCGGAACGGGCCGGTGGGGGAGTCGGACACGGCCACGCCGAGGTGCTTGCGCGTGTCACCGGTGGCCGCGCCACCGCTGAAGTACAGGTAGTACCGGCCGTTCTTGGTGACGACCGCGGGCGCCCACGCCGAGTTGTCGGCCCAGGAGACGTCCGGTCCGTGGTCCAGGACCACGCTGTGGTCGGTCCAGTTCACCAGGTCGGTCGACGAGAACGCCTTGTAGTACGGGGAGGACCAGCTCGCGTACCCGTCGGTCGTCGGGTACAGGTAGAAGCGGCCGTTGAGGTGGGTGATGTGCGGGTCGGCGAACAGGCCGGGTATCACCGGGCCCTTGGCGGTCTTCGGCTGCCACGGTGCCGTGACCTTGAAGGAGCTGTCGGCGCGGAACCTGTCCGTGTCCTGGTAGGACTCCACCCACAGCTCGAAGTTCTTGTGCCGCAACCGCCGGTCGGGGTAGTTGAACGACACCAGCGACACCGAACCGGTCACCGAGCCGTCGGCGGGGCAGAACGTCGCGTCCCCGCGGAAGGTGGGTGTGCCGTCGTTGGCCTCCAGGCGCACCCGCAGGTCGCGGTGGCGCAGGAACATCCCGTTGGCGGCCTGCAACGAGTAGCACGACGGTGACGCCAGCCCGTTGACCACGGTGACCGTGGCGTCCGACCGGACCTGGGCGGAACTGGCCGAGGTCACGGCGTCGAGGCGGCCCAGGAAGTCGGCGTGGCGCAGGAACCGGCCGGGGTGGCTCACCGCCTCCAGCGACCGCGCGCCGACGGGCAGGGTGGCCGCGGACGCCGGCGTTGCGGGCAGGACGAGGGTCGATGCGACGACGAGAGAGGACGCCGTGAGCAGGCGGGTCCCTCGGTTCATGACGGCTCCGATCATCGTCGAACGGGGCGAATCGTCGAGTTAGCGCTAACAACATTCGATTGTGCGGCTCATTAGGCGAGCTGCTGTGCGGTTTCGAATGAGTGTTAGCGTTAACATCCTTCGGTCGAGCTAAATGAGAGCACGACGGCAACTCGGGCGTCAACGGATCGTGTCGATGAGGTGTCGAACGGTCAACACGCCGCATCGACGACAGCGATGTGCTCGGTCAACCAGGCGATCTCGTCGTGCAGCCACGTCCCGGGGCCCAGGACGCGTCCGGCGCGTGCGTGGAAGTCGCGTTCGGCCTCGACCCTCGCGACGATGCGCCCGCCGAAACCCCGGCGCTGGTCCTCGGCCAGGCCGTACGCGTCGAGGAAGGTGCGCAGGAGACCCAGCTGGTGGTCGAGCGGGTGGGTGATCTCGGGACCGAGCAGCCACAACCACGCGGCGTAGGCGACGTCGTGGACGCGGGGACCGGGGGCCGCCTGGTCGAAGTCGAAGGCGGACACGGGAAGACCGCGCGAGAAGGCGACGTTGAGCGGCGAGAAGTCGTTGTGGCACACCGTCTCCTCGGCACCCGCGAGCGGCGCTCCCGCGGTCGCGTCGTGCAGTCGGCGCAACAGCCGGGCCGCGGCGGTCACCTGGGCGGACGACCAGTCGCGGGCCCGGAACTCGGTCACCACCTCACCCCGCTGGAAGCTGAGGACCTCGCGCCCCCTGTCGTCGATGCCCAGCAGCCTCGGCGCGGCCTCGCACCCCACGTCCTCCAGGTGTCGCAGCAGCCGGTGCACGAACGGCGAATGCGGCCCGACCGGGCGCCGCACCGTGTCCCCCACCCGGACCACGCCCTGCGTGATCATGCCACCGGTCAGCGGGATCTCGACGGAAGACAACTTTGAACTCCTGGTGGTTGTTGGCAGACTCGACGTCGCTGAGCAGATCAAGTTCCGCGCGGTGGTGTCCAACAACCGACACGCCGACGAACAACAACCAGGAGTTGTCGATGGACCTCGGTGCCGTCCGGGCCTTCCTCGCCGTCGTCGACACTGGGCACTTCACCGAGGCGGCCGACCACCTGGGCCTGAGCCAGCAGGCCGTGTCCAAGCGGATCGCCAGGCTGGAGTCCGACCTGGACGTCGTCCTCCTCACCCGGTCCCGCACCGGTGCCGGTCCCACTGAGGACGGTGCGGCCTTCCTCCCGCACGCCAGGGCGTTGATCGGCCTGGCCGACCAGGCGACCGCGATGCTCCACGCCCGCCGCCGCCCGCTGCGCATCGATGTGCTCGCCCGCGTCGCCGCACCGATCGACCTGGTCCGCTCCTTCTACGAGGCCGGCGACGTGGAGGTCGACGTCGTCATCTCGCGCGGAGCCGTCTCCCGGCACGCGGCACTCGCCGACGGCTCGGTCGACGCGGCGTTCGGCCGCGTCACCGGACCCCTTCCCGCGGGGATCGAGTGCGTCCCCGCCTGCCTGGAACCGATTCCCGTGCTGGTCGGCCGCCGGCACCGCCTCGCCCGGCGCAGGCGCGTGCCGATGGCGGAGCTGGCGGGCTTGACGGCGTGGATGCCCGGCAACACCGGCGACAGCGAGTGGGCGGAGTACTACCGCTTCCTCAGCGCCGAGTTCGGCGTGCGGATCGACAGCTCGGGCCCGGTGTTCGGCGGCGAGCACGTGATGGACGAGATCGGGGCCTCGGCCGAGCTCATCACGTTCGGCAACACCAGGCAGTTCCCCGTGCACCGGGACGTCGTCCAGCTCACCGTGGTCGATCCCACGCCGGTCTACCCCTGGTCGCTGCTGTGGCACGAGGCGAACCGCCACCCGGCACTGCCGCTGCTCGCCGACCACGTGCGGGCCCGCCACCGCCCGTTCGACCCGCGGCGCCAGTGGTTGCCTGCTCCCGACCGGACATCAACCGGGTAGCAGCGCGAGCTCCGCCTCCGCCATTTCCCGCTGCCCGCGGTTGCCGAGGGTGTCGAGCTTGCCGAGCGCGAACGTCAGGCAGGCCCGAGCCTGCTCGACCTCACCCGTGCGGCGCCGCGCGACGCCTTCGTTGAGCGCCAGCTCCCCCTCGGTGCGGTAGCTCATCTGGAGCTCACCGATCGTCGTCCTCGCGTCGTGGTAGCTCTCCGCCGCTTCCTTCCAGCGACCCAACGCCGACAGGCAGTCGCCCATGAGCGTCAGCAGCAACGCCAACATCCGGTCCAGCGTCTCCTGGTTGGTCTGGTCGCGGTTCTGCTTCGACTGGTCGAGTGTGGACGCGAACCGCTCCAACGCGTCGGCGAACCTGCCTGCTGCCAGCAGGCAGACGCCCAGGCCGAGGGACGTCCAGACCCGGTGCTGGAAGTAGTCGAACTCCCCGGACCCCTCATAGGCGAAGGTGATGTGTTCGAGCCCTTCCGCGAACTTGCCGAGGTGTGCGAGCACCAGCCCGGTGGACAAGTTGGCGGACATGACGATCCGGCGGTGTCCGATCTCCTCCGCAATCGCCATCGCTTCCCGCAGCGTTGCGAGCGCGAGCTCCTGTTCGTCGGTGCAGCGGTGCTGCGTCGCGCCGAGCAGGTTCAGCATCTCGGCCTCACCGCGCCGGTCGCGCAGTGCCCTGGCGGCCTTCAGGCCGAGCTCGAAGACCTCGTTCCAGCGGTGCTTCTGCTCGCGGCCGATGGCGTAGCAGTGGATCGCATCCGCGAAGTCGAGCACCTGGCGGTGCCGGCCGAGTGCCGCGGTCTCCTGGTGCACCGCCAACCAGTTCGAGGCCTCCCGGTCGAGCCACTCGGCCGCTTCCTCGTACGAGCGGAACGGGCAGTCCCGCGGCACCTCCCGCACGTCCGGGAAGAACAGCCCGCCCGCCGCGGACGCCAGGTCCAGGACGTGCGTGGCGAAGGCGTCGCGCAGCTCGTCGCGCACGTCCTGCGGCTCTTCCGCAAGCCGGCGTTCGCGCGCGAAGATGCGGATCAGGTCGTGGAACTGGAAGCGCACCGACTCGGTCGTGATCGTCAGCAGGGACATCTCGACGAGCTCGTCCAGCACCAGACCGACCTCGGCCACCGGCACACCGGTCGCCACAGCGGCGAGATCGTCGTCGAAGTGCACGCCGGGAACGGCGGCCAGCCGGCGGAACACCGACCGGGCCCGCGGCGACAACGCCTGGTACGACGTCGAGAACGCCGTCCGCAGGTCCTCGTCGCCCATCGAGAGCGAGTCCAGCAGCCTCCGCTCGTCCCGCAGCTCACCCGCCAGCGCGGCGACCGATCGCCCGTCGCGCCCGGCAGCGAGACGGGTGCACACCATCCGCACCGCCAGCGGCAGGTTCCCGCACAGCGCCACCAGCTCCCGCACGGCCTCGGGTTCCTCGCGCACCACCTGCTCGCCGGCGACGGCCGCGACCAGCTCCACGGCACCGTCCTGCGTCAGCGTGTCCAGCAGCACCCAGCGCGCCGACTCCAGCCCCGCGAGCACGCGCCGGCAGGTCACGACCGTCAGGCACCCCTCGCTCATCGTCAGCAACGGCCTGACCTGGCTCTCGTCGGAGGCGTTGTCCAGCAGCACGAGCACCCGCCGGTCGCGCAACACCTTGCGGAACAACGAACTGCGCTCGTCGAGCGTCGCGGGCATCCGCCACGGCGGCACGTCCAGCGAGGCCAGCATCTGTTCCAGCGCCGCGGCGGGGCTGAGCGGCCGGTCGTCGACGCCGCGCAGGTCCAGCGCGAGGCAGCCGTCGGGGAAGGAGGAGAGCAGGTCCTCCGCCGCCGCCACCGCCAGCGACGTCTTCCCGACCCCCGGTGGTCCCGCGATCACGACGACGCCACCGGCTTCGGCCTCGCGGGACAGCCGCAGGAGCTCCTGCTGCCGTCCGACCAGGCCGGGCACCGCCGGCAGGCTGCGCAACGCCGCGTTCTTCGCGGCCCCGGCCGAGCGGCGACGCCCCTGCCTCGCCAGGGAGAGGAAGGAGTCCCTGGCACCCCCCGCGAGTCCCAGCGCGTCGGCGAGCAGCTCCGTCGAACGCTCCTGCGGCGCACTCGCCCGGCCGCGTTCCAGCTCGCGCAACGCACGGACGCTCATCCCGGAGGCGAGGGCCAGGCCTGCCTGCGTCAGTCCCGCCGCCGTGCGGAGGCTCAGCAGGACCTCACCGAACGGCGACTCGGACGCCGAGGTGCGGGTGGCACTCATGGCCTCACTCTCCCTGCCTTGAATGGCCGACTGATGTGGAACGGGGATGAAGTTCGGGAGAACGTCATCCGGGCGTGGCGGTCTCCGCCACCGGCAACAGGGCCAGCTCGGCCTCCGCCGGCGCGCGGTCACCGCGGTCGGCGGGGTCGTCGCAGAGGTCGAGTGCGCGCGTGAGGCACTCGCGTGCGCGCTTGAAGTCGCCCGCCTGGCGCCACGCCGTGCCCTCGCACACGAGCAGCTCCACCCGGCTGCGGTAGGTGGGTCGGTCCGTCCCGAGCAGTCTGACGACCTCGTGGTAGTGCTCGGCGGCCTCGGCCCAGCGACCCAGGCCGGCGAGGCAGTCGCCGATGTTCATCCGCACCAGCACCACCGTCTTCCCGGCCACCTCCTGGTTCGTCTCACCGATCCGTTCGGAGGCCTCCACGAGCAGTGGGGCGAGAACGGCGAGGGCCTCGGCGAAGTGGCCGGTCGCAAGCCGCAGACCACCACACCCGAGCTGCATCCAGAACCGGGTCTCGAAGAAGTCGTACGGCTCCGACATCTCGAAAGCGAGTTCGGCGTGCCGCAGCGCCTCCTCGGGCCTTCCCGCGAACACCAGCGGCCACCCCAGCGCCGAGTGCGCGACCATGGCGCCCTGGTGGTGGCCGATCTCCTCGGCGAGGGTCAGCGCCTCGAACATGGTGCTCAGAGCGCGTTCGCTGTCGCCGTGGCCCCACTGGAACGCTGCTCCCCACTGGGTGAGCAGGTCGGCCTCCGCCTTCTGGTCTCCCAATTGCCTCGCAGCGCGTACACCGAGCTCGAACACGTCGGTCCAGTCATGCCCCGCGTAACGCCCGTGCGCGTAGTTGTACAACGACCAGGTGCAGTCGACCACCTCGCGGTACCGGTGGGCCTCCGTCGCCCGGTGCAGCACCAGGAGCCAGTTGGTGGACTCCTGCTCCAGCCACTCCCTCGCCTCCTCCTGGGACCCGAACGGGCTGTCCGGCGGCACGTCCGCCACCGTGGCGAGGAACAGCCGGGCGGCGGCGGTGGTCTTCCGCAGCACGTGGGTCAGAAGGGCGTCCTGCAGCCGGTCCCTGACGTCCTCCGGTTCCTCCGCCGCGAGGCGTTCCCCGGCGAACAACCGGACGAGGTCGTGGAACTGCAACCGCATCCGCGCGGCCGTCACGGTGAGCAGCGATGCCTCGACCAGTTCGTCCAGCTGTGCCTCGACCTCCTGCGCGGACACCCCGGTGACGACCGCCGCGAGCTCCTCGCTGAAGTGGGCTCCCGGGATGAGGGCGAGCCTGCGGAACACCTCCTGCGCCGCGGGGCTGAGCCTGCGCAGCGACAGCTCGAAGGCGGGCCTGAGCCGCAGGTCGCCCGCCGCGAGCGAGTCGAGCCGCCGGTGTTCGTCGCGGAGCTGTCCGGCCAGGTAGGACAGCGACCAGTGCCGGCGGGTCGCCAGCCGGTTGCCGACGATCCGCACGGCCAGCGGGAGGTTGCCGCACAGGTCCACCACCTCCCTGGCGGCGGCGGGATCGGCCAGCACGACGTCCTCGCCGACGATCGTGGTCAGGAGGTCGACGGCGCCCTGCTCGGGCAGCACGTCGAGCACCAGGCGCTGCACCGGGTCCAGGTCCGCGAGGTCCAGGTCCGGGAGCGAACGCCGGCACGTGATGATCGTGAAGCTGTGGTCGGCACCGGCCAGCAACGGCAGCACCTGCGCCTCGTCGGCGGCGTTGTCCAGCAGGACCAGGGTGCGGCGGTCCCGCATCAGCGTGCGGAAGAGCGAGCTCCGTGCGGCTTCCCCGGGAGGGACGCGGCCGGCGGGCACGCCGAGCGCGGTGAGCATCCGCTCCAGCGCGAACCCGGGCTGGACGGGCTGGTCGTCCACACCGCGCAGGTCGATCGCGAGGCAGCCGTCCGGGAAGTGCCCCTTCAGACGGTCCGCGGCGGTCACGGCGAGCGAGGTCTTCCCGACACCGGGAGGCCCGGCCACGACCGTGGTGCCCCCTGCCCGCGCGGCGCGGGACAGCCGGCCGAGCTCGTCGTCCCTGCCGACCAGAGCGGGCACGGCGGGCAAGCCGTACAGCATCGTCCTGGTGCCGGATGCGCTGGACCTGCGCCTGCCCTCCCTGGCCAGCAGGAGGAACGACTCGCGTTCGTCGCCGGTCAGCCCCAGCGCGGTCGCCAGCAGCTCGGTGGACTTCTCCTGAGCGGCCGCGGCCCGTCCGTGCTCCAGCTCGCGCAGCGCGCGCACGCTCAACCCGGAGGCGAGCGCCAGCTCCCTTTGCGACAGGCCCGCCGAGGTCCGGTACCTCAGCAGACAGTGGCCGAAGGACGGACCGGGTGGTTCATCGCGCAGCTCTGTCACGCGGACCATTCAACCCCGCCACCCGTGAGGTGCAAAGGGGCAGGGTGATGTGTCCGTCTGTACCGATGATGTTCTCAGCGGGAGGAAACCACGTCACCCTCGCGCGCGGAGTGCCGGGGGTGCGTTCGCCTCACCGTCCGGATTGGACAGTGCGGCGCCGGCGCGGCGTTCGCGGTTCGACGGTCCCCAGTGCACCGGGGTGGGGGCGGCCGAGCCGGACGCAGGCCGCCACGTGTCCGTCGAGGACCTCCTGCAGGGGCGCCGGCCTGCGAACCGGCGGGGTGAAGCCGTCCTCGGCCTCCGCCGACCAGGGAGCCGGGTGCACGGACATGCCCTGCCGCGGACCCAGCCCGGCGGTGTCGTCCCGCCACGTCGGCCACAGCACCTCGCGGTAGTGCCCGGCCGCGCCGCCGTTCACGAGCCAGTCCAGCCAGCGGTCGTGGTCCAGTCCCGTGGTCTGCCACGCGAGGGTGGCGGGGCTGAAGTAGATCACGTCGTCCGGGCGGCCCGGTCTGCCGTGCGAGCGGGGCTCGGGGCCGTTGAGCACGAACACGCCCCCCAGCGCGTCGTGCGCGACCACCAGCCCGGCCGCCGGCCGCCGGTCCACCTCGGCCGGCCGGTGGAAGCCGTCCGGTGCGGCCGGCCGGTGCACGCCGTTCACCTCGGCGATGCCGGGCATGCCCTCCGGTCCACCGCCCGACCCGCCGTAGACCCGCACCCAGCTCTCGTGCAGCAGGATGCCGCCGGTGTTGAGGACGATCGCGCCCAGTCGCGACTCCGCGCTGAGCCGCAACCGCCGCAGCGCCGCACGGCACGCGCCCGGATCGGGCCGGAGCACCGTGGACCGGGCCAGGCTGCAGTTCAGGTCGGCGGCCAGCCACTCCCACACGGCGTCCTGCACGTCGGCGAGCTCTTCGGCGTTCGTCACTGGTTCTTCCCGTTCTCGGCTCCGGCGCGGCGGTGGTGCGCTTTCCGGCCTAGTGCGCCGGTGAGGTGCGGTGCAAGCACGTCGGCGGAATCCGCCCTGGTGGACCGCGCATCCTGCTCGTTCGCACCGGAGCATCCCGTACCGAGTACGTCCGCTTTTCGTCATTCCTTCACGGCGTGACCGCTAATTCCTATTATCAGGTACATTGGTCTAGTGGACGAGTCGGAGTGCTGGTCGACGTTCGGAGAGCTGTTGCTGGGATACCGGCGTGCCGCTGGGCTGAGTCAGCTGGGTCTGGCGGAGCGGTCGGGTATCAGTGTGCGTGCGTTGCGGGAGCTGGAGCAGGGCCGGGCTCGTGCGGCGCAGCGGCGGTCGGCCGAGGTGCTGGCGGATGCCTTCGAGCTGGGCGCCGTGCAGCGGGAGGAGTTCCTGCGGGTCGCGGAGCACGGACGCAGGCGGCGGTCTCCGGTGTCGGTCTCCGGTGTCGCCGAGCTGCCGCCCCTGCCCGTGGACCGGGTGGGAAGGGGGCGGGAGCTGTCCCGGTTGCAGGAGTGCATCCGCACGAGTCCGTCGGTGGCGATGGTCGGTCAGCCCGGCGTGGGCAAGACGGTGCTGGCGGCGTCGGCGGCGCACTGGATGCGCGACGAGTTCCCGGACGGGTGCCTGGCGGTCGACCTGCGCGGGGTCGACGAGCAACCGCTCCCCGTGCAGGTCGTGTTCGACCGGTTGCTGCGGGCGCTGGGCGTGGCGCCGAGCGACGTGCCCAGCGCCGTGAGCGAGCAGTCGGGCCAGTACCGCGCGGTGCTGCAGCAGCGGAAGGTGCTGGTGCTGCTGGACAACGCCGCCTCGGAGGCGCAGGTCCGGCCGTTCCTCACGACCTCTCCCGGCTGCCGGACGCTCGTGACGTGCCGCCGCATGCTGGCCGGCCTGGAAGGGGTGCGGTGGCTGCACCTCGACCCGTTCGACGACGAGGACGCGGAGGCGTTGCTGCAGGCCGTCGTCGGTGAGCGCCGGGTGCGGGCCGAGCCGGACGCGGTGGCCGGGTTGATCGAGCTGTGCGGGAACCTGCCGCTGGCGTTGCGGATCGCGGGCAACCGGCTGGCGAGCAGGCCGCACTGGTCGTTGCGGTACCTGGTGGACCAGCTGCGGGACGAGCGCACGAGGCTGACGTCGCTGTCCGCGGGGGACCTGCAGGTGCGGTCGGCGTTCGAGGTGTCGTACCGGGGCTTGTCGCCGCAGGGCCGGATGCTGTTCCGGCGGCTGGCGGCGGTGCCGGGTGCGGACTTCGGTGTGGAGCTGACGCAGGTGGCCGGGGGTGTGACGGAGTCGGAGGCGTTCGGCCAGCTCGACGAGCTGGTGGACGCGAGCATGGTGCAGGCGGGTCCGGCGGAGGGCCGGTTCCGGTTCCACGACCTGCTGCGGTTGTTCGCCCGTGAGCGCTGGGAGGCCGAGGACGACGAGGCCGACCGCTTGCTGACGACGGAGGCGGTGCTGGAGCACCTGCTGGGCATGGCGACGGCGGCGGGGGAGAGGTTCTCGCCGGAGGAACCCGCGAACGAAGTGTTCGGTTCGCTGGACGAGGCGCGGTCGTGGCTGGAGCAGGAGCGGTCGAGCTGGCTGGCCGCGTTCCGGGAGGCGGCGCGGACCGGGCGGCACCGCGAGGTCGTGGAGCTCGCGCGGGCGATGCACTGGTACGCCGACGACGACCGGCACGGCGTCGACTGGGTCGAGGTCTTCGGCGCCGGGGTCGACGCGGCGCGCACGCTGCGCGACGTGACCGCGGAGGCACAGCAGCGCAACCTGCTCGGGTGGGCCCTGGTGACCGCGCAGGACTGCGCGGGCGCGGTGGAACAGCACAAGATCGCCCTGCGCTGCGCAGACGAGGCCGGTGACCGGTTGGAGCGGGTGTGGGCGCTGGCGCACGTCACCGCGCAGGAGTTCATGCTGGGCGACCGCCAGAACAGCCTGGAGCACGCGCGGCAGGCCGTCGAGCTGTCCGCCCCGTTCGGGTTCTGGACGGTGCGGATGACCGTGCGCTACCAGTTCGGCGTGTTGCTGCTGCTCGACAACAGGCCGCGCGAAGCGCTCGCGGTGCTGGAGGACCTGCTGCAGGAAGCACTGCGGCACAACCAGAACGGCGAGCTGGCGTTGTCCCGCACGAGGTTGCTGGCGATGTGCATCGAGGGTGTGGCCCGGGGCCTGCACGCGGTGGGGCAGTGCGGCCGGGCGGCGCCGATGTTCGCCGAGGCGCGCGGCCTCTTCGAGAAGGTGGGTGCCTCCGTGCACTCGGCGCGGGCCGCGTTCCGGGAGGGCCGCTGCCGCCTCGACTCGGGTGAGCACCAGGTCGCGGACTCCCTGTTCCGGTGCGCGCTGGCCACCTTCGACGAGCTGTCGCTGCCGGAGCAGCGGGCCGAGGTCGAGGTCGAGCTCGCCCGCATCCCCGCCCACTGACCCCGGTCCGGGGTGCGTTGAGGCAGGAAAGACTTCCTTTGTGGTTCCCGGTTGGGCCGTTCGTGTTGATCCTGCCCCGACGGAGTGGCTGGATTGCGGAACGATCGCGGTCCGATCGAGTCCGCACCGCGCACTCGATGACCAGGGAGGAGCCGTCGCGGCAGGCGAGCTGAGCGGCAGTTCGGAGTGGACTGAATGGACATCAAGTTCGATCCGACGTTCGACTGGCTGTGGATCCTGGTGGCGGGCCAGAAAGCCCCGAGGATCGACGTGGCGGCCACCCGTGCCCTCGCGCAGAACTGGGTCGAGAGCGGTCGCACCCTCGGCGAGATGGCGAACGGCGTCCTCGACCTGGTCAGCAACGTCGAGAACGCCATCGGCGGCCGCGTGGGCCGCGCGTTCCGCGACCGCGTGACCAGCGTCATCAACGCGGTCCCGAGCATCGTCCAGCTCGCCAACAACCAGTCGACCAGCCTGCTGAAACTCGCGCTGAGCGTCGAGCAGTCCATCTACACGATGCTCATCGAGATCGCGTTCTTCGCGGCCTCGATCCTCTGGGCGCTCGCGAGCCCGTTCACCGCACCCCTGGTGCCCGCCTTCATCACCGCGGCCAGGACCGCCATCCAGCAGATCAGCGCGCAGCTGCACTGGGCGATCCGGTTGATCATGGAAGGCATCGAGGAGGGCATCGACGAGATCTTCCAGGACGCCATCGCCCAGATCGCGCAGTTCGCGGAGGGCAACCGCTTCGAGTGGGACGTCCAGAGCACCATCGTCGGCGGCGTCGCCGGCCTCGGCGCCGGGGTCATCGCGGGCGGCATGCACACCGGCATGCGGGCGTGGAAGCCCAAGGTCGAGGACAACGTGCTGTTCCACGGCACCAGCGAGGCCACCGCCGACGTCGTGGTCGGCGCCGCCGCCGCGGGCATCCTCGGCGGCAGCATGGACGACCTGTGGACCGGTGCTGTCGGCGGCATGTTCAGCGGTGGCACGCAGAAGAAGGCCGACGACGCGGGCAATGCCATCGAGGACCACCTTCGGGAGACCGGGTACATCAAGTCGCCTCCGATCGGGGAGATCGGTCGGCCGGATGCGCCGGATGTTCCTGGTGCGGGCGGTCCTGGGGGGAATGGTTCTGCGGGGAATGGTTCCAGGGGGAACGGGTCTGCGGGGAATGGTTCTGGCGAGAATGGTTCCGGGGGGAACGGTTCTGAGGCGGCGGGCGGCGAGGGGGGCTCGGCCGGGGGCGATGGGGCCGACGCTGCCGTCGGGGGCGGTGGGGTGCCTGGGGGTGTGCCCGCTGGGGGTGTGCCCGGTGCTGGCGTGCCTGGTTCTGGGGTGCCCGGTGGTGGGGTGCCTGGTGGTGCCGGTCGAGACGGTGCGGATTCCGACGATCGGCAGGACGGCGTGGGTCCGCAGGCCGAGGGCGCGGCTGGTCCGCCGTCGGGTGTGGGGGTCGTCGGCGGCGGCGCGAGTCCCGGTCAGGGTTCGAATCCCGGCCAGGGCGCGAACTCTGGCCAAGGCACGGGCGGACGGCCGGAAGCGGGCGCAGGTGTGCCCGGCGGTGCCGTTCCCGGCGCGGTGCCGGGTGGCGGTCCGGCCGGGAACGCCGGCGGGTCGGGTAGCCAGCAGGTTCCGGGTGGCCAGCAGGTCCCGGGTGGCCACCCGACACCTTCCGTGCCACCCGTAGTGGAAGCACCCCCGGCAACGGGCGCGGCCACGCGCCCTGACTCGGGTGCGCAGACGCCGGGTGCGCAGACGCCGGGTGCGCAGACGCCGGGTGCGCAGACGCCGGGTGCGCAGACGCCGGGTGCGCAGACGCCGGGTGCGCAGACGCCGGGTT
>NZ_JBVJRC010000014.1:17606-218904 GCF_055608005.1 Lentzea sp. NPDC036955
GGCGCAGACGCCGGGCTCGCAGACGCCGGGCTCGCAGACGCCGGGCTCGCAGACGCCGGGCTCGCAGACGCCGGGCTCGCAGACGCCGGGCTCGCAGCCTAGTGGGGTGCAGCCGGGTGGGTTCTCGCCTTCGCCGCAGGGTGGGGACGTTTCGGTTGTGGACGCTCCGCGTCTGGACTCGCCGGCGTTGAGTCCGCAGGATTCGGGCGGGGTTCGGTCGGAGGTTCCCCCGCCAGGGGCCGTGCACTCGCAGCTGCCGCCGACCGTCGGGGGTGAAACGCGTACCGATGTCGATGTCGTGGGTGAAGAACGGCGTGAGTCCAGCGCGCCGCAGCCTCAGGCTTCGCAGCCTCAGACACCGCAGTCCCACACACCGCAGTCCCACACACCGCAGTCCCAGACGCCACAGCCTCCGCCGGACCAGGCTCAGCCGGATCAGCCTCAGCCGGGTCAGTCCCAGACGCCCCAGAGCGAGCAAGGTCAGCCGCAGACGGGGCAGCCGCAGACGGGGCAGCCGCAGACGGGGCAGCCGCAGACGGGGCAGCCGCAGACGGGGCAGCCGCAGACGGGGCAGCCGCAGACGGGGCAGCCGCAGACCGGGCAGCCGCAGACCGGGCAGCCGCAGACCGGGCAACCCCAGCAAGTTCAGCCGCAGACCGGGCAGCCCATGGGCCGACCTGGCCGGGACGATGTCGTGGCACCGCCCGTGCCTTCGTCGGTCGAAACACCCGCACCCCAGCACGTGCCGGTGAGGCCGGACGTGGTCCCGGTGGTCGAGGCGCCGAGCGAGCTCGGAGTGGACCGCGGGACAACGGAGATCCAGAACCCGGAGGTCTCCCACACCCCGACGCCGCACGCGGCCGAGGTGGACACGGTCTCCGACCGCGCGACCGACCGCGACTCCGACCGCGCGACCGATCGCGACTCCGACCGCGAGACCGACCGCGCGACCAGTCGCGAAACCGACCACGACTCCGACCGCGAAACCGACACCGAATCCGTCTTCGACGACACGCTGACCGACGACTCCGACGTGGAGTCGGAGCCAGACCTGGAAGCGCAGCCCACCCCAGCCACCCCCGCACAGCAGTACCGCCGTGACGCACTGGAACAAGCCCCCGCCCACCAGCGGGGAACCCTCCGCGGCCTGCCCGGCCAACCGGAGGTGCAACGGTCGGCGTTCGAGGTGCGCAGGGCGGTGCAGGACGGTGTGTGGACGACGGAGCTGACCGTCGTCGTCGACATCGACCCCGAAGGCCGCTTCGGCGAGGACGTGCGGCGGGAGGTGTTGCGGGACGCCCAGGACGGGGTGGACCAGTACCTCAACGGGCCGGACCTGCGCACGGACAACGGGGACCTGCTGCGGTTCCGGGTTGTTCCGCACGACGGGAGCTCGCCTGTGGTGCACCACGTTGTGCACCTGGACCCCGAGCACGACGTGGACCAGACGCACTGGACGCCGGGGCAGGGGCCGTTGGCCTCCGCGCACGAGGTCGGGCACATGTTCGGGCTCGTGGACGAGACCGGTGGCGCGAACCGGCCGACGGTCGAGGGCACGCTGATGGGGCGCCACCAGCGGACCGGGCCGGACGGGGTGCCGCGGGCGGTCACGAAGGTCGAGGTGCCCTCGCGGTACCTGTCCGTGCTGTCGCGGGTGATCGGGCCGGTCGAACTGCTCGCCGACGTCCCCCGCGGACGGGTCACGGCCGATCTGCCCACGGGCGCGGTGGAGCCGCGGCTGTACCGGGGCACGGAGGAGAAGGGGGCCGGCGGGCGCCGGGTGCGGTTCGCCCTGCCGGACAAGGAACCCGTCAAGAAACCCGACGAGGAACAGGAAAGCGGCACAACACCGGAGGAGCAGACACCCGAGTCGGCGGAACAACGGCTGCGCGACAGCCTCCCGCAGTACCTCCGGGACAGCCGCGGGCTCGGTGCCGCCGAGCAGATCGACGTGCTCCGCGGGGACGACGGAACGCGCGTCGAGGTCGAGCAGGCGCTGAGGCGCCTCGCACCCGGCGTGCAGAAGTGGGACGGTGCCGCCGAGCTGTCCGAGGGGCTTGAGCACGCGGTCGCCGGCGCGTTCCAGGAGCACGGCAGCCGTCCCACCGTCAAGGGTGACGACCGGTTCCACAGCCTGGAGGTCAAGGCCACGGCGCACTGGGACCGCGTGGTGGTCCTCGGCGAGGCCGAGAACAAGCAGGTCGCCTCGTCGAAGACCAAGACGTCGTCCTCGGTCGAGGAGGACGGCACGCGGCAGAACAACCTCTCGCCGCCCCTGCAGTTCACCGGTCTGCCCGGCGTCGTGGTCCAGGTCATGCCCACGATCCCCGCCGCGCCCGTCGAGCAGGTGAGCAGCGAGCAGAAGAAGGAGCTGGGCAGGTCGACGAAGGTCGAGCACACCCCGGCGGTGAAGGCCGACGTCCCGGTCACCCTGTCGTTCCGGCTCTTCGACGAGGACGGCCGCAGGGTCATGTCACCGGAGGGGGAGCAGGAGGTCGAGGTCAGCGGCCGGGTGACCCTCACGGTGCCGACCGACCTCCCGACGAAGGACGACGCGGGCCGCGCGGTGCTCCACGAGGAGATCGGGCCGCGGATCGGCGACGTCGTCGGAGCGGACATCGCCCCGGTCACCAGGGCGGACCGCGAGCGGCTCGTGGCCGACGACCCGGTGTGGCAGGAGAAGCAGGGGGACGAGACCACCCGCCTGCCGGAGCTGACCGGCCTGCCGCGCGGCGTCGCCACCGAGTCGGCCGTGGTCAACAACCCCGGCACGGCCACCTTCGCCGAGCAGGTCCTGTCCCGCCTGCAGCCGCGTTTCGCGAAGGCGACCGCGCTCGGTTCGGACGGCCGCGAGGTCGTGGAGGAGTTCTTCAGCGAGAGCACGATCGCGGAGAACCTGCCGAAGATGGCCGTCTACGACGGCGAAGCCGACCCGGAGAAGGGGTGGGTCGCCTCACCGCCGATCTTCAAGGGGCGTGGGCGCGGGTTCGAGTGGCGTCCGCGCAGCACGCAGTTGGAGATGCGCGCCGTCGCGCGGTGGGTGCGCGTCGACCAGGTCAGGGACAAGGTCAAGATCACCGAGCGGACGCACGCGCACTTCGAGCACTCCGGCAAGTACGCCGTGAAGCGGAAGTTCGCGTTGTCCGGCTTCATCGGTGGTGGCGGCGAGCCGATCCCCGGTGTCATGGCGGCGGGTGGCCTCACGGGCAGCGCGAGCGTCGAGCGGAACGCGTCGGGGAAGGTCTCCGGCTCGACCGCGGGCAAGCAGGCGCTGAAGATCACGGGCGACGCCGTCCGCTACGAGATGGTCTACGACATCGAGGTCCGCCAGGTCGGCAAGGAGGGGCAGCGGCCCTGGAAGCTGGACGGCAACGTCACCGCACTGCACTGGACCTCGCGGCGCAACGCGGCACGGGTCGGGCTCGCCGGGCCCGACCCGGAGGACGGCGGGTTCCGCGGTGGTGCCGACCGGACCGTGCAGGGGCCGCCGGAGTTCGAGCGGGGCAAGGCGATCCTCGGTGTGGTGGAGGAGGTCGACAGCGGCCGGCTGCTCGAACAGGCGCTGGTGCCGCTGCTGCACGACGTCCCGCTGCAAAGGCGGTGGTACGTCAGCAGTTCGATGTTCGTCCGGCAGTTCACCGACGGCGACGTCGAGGACGGGCGGCTCACCGCGAAGGCGGTCGAGGCGATCCAGCGGGGCCGATCGCTCGCGGAAGCGCTGGACGAGAACGAGATCGCCCGCCTCACCCGGCGCCTGAGCGACGGCGGGCTGCTGATCCCGGTGCGGCGCAAGGGCTGGTTCCACGACTACCGCACGACGGTGACCGTGACGGCACGCGTCAGCGACATCGAGGAGGGTGACCCGCTCACCGCCGACGAGCTCGAAGAGGTCTACGTCGGCAAGGCCACCGACGGCATCGAGAGCGGTGGTTCCAGGTCGGCCGAGGTCGGCGGCGGACCCCAGCTGCGGTTCATGGGCCTCCTTCCCGGCTCGGGGCCCTCGACCACCGCGTTCGGCGTCCTGCTGTTCGGCGTGCGCGGAGCGCGGAACTGGTCGAAGGAGACGACCTTCGGCTCGAAGGCGAAGCGCAGGGTCGAACGGCGCAAGGGCGACTCGCTCACCGAGGAAGGCAAGATCGGCGACCGGGCGGTCCGCCAGTTCAAGTCCACGCTGACGATCGACTTCAGGGTCGACTCGGAGCGCCGCCACGCCGAGGCCGTGCGCAGGATCATCCCCGGCCGCAGCGGTCGTCAGCTGCCCACGCACGCGGAGATGCCCCGCGTGCCCGGCGAGATCTCGGTCGAGATGCGCACGCTGGTCCCCGAAGTCTTGCTGGCACCGGGGAACCCGTTCGACGCCGAGCCCGCCGCGCCGGTCGTGCCCACGCCCACGCGCACGCTGCCAGACCCGCCCGCACCGCACGCGTTGCGCCCGCCGATGTCGCACCGCTTCGACGACGTCGAGATCGTGTCGTTCCACGGCGCGGAGAAGCTCCAGCAGGCCGCGCTGGAGGTGATGAGCGCCGCCTCCGGTCACGACCCCGTGGTGCGCAGCCGCACCGGCGTCATCGCGCAGACGGTCAGCGAGGAGCTCGCCTCCGAGAAGCTGACGCAGGACCTGCGCCTGTTCAGCGACACCTTGGTGATCGACTCCGCCAAGAAGCTGCACGGCCGCCGGGTGCACGACCTGTTCGGCAGCTGGGGCGTCACCTTCGCCCCGCGCCTGTCGGCGACACCCGTGACCGCGCACGAGTACCAGCAGGTCGTGCGCGAGGTCCAGGGCACGTCGAAGGTCACCGGTGTCAGCGGCCCCACGGACAGCTTCGGCGGTTACGTCGTCGGGGTTCCGGTGCTGACCGACAGGAGCCTGACGGCCGGCGAGCAGGGCACGCACGCGATGCCCCGCGGCATCCTGGTCCTCCTCGGATCGCCGTACAGCGGCAGCGACAGCCGGTCGGACTCCGGCTACGTCGAGACCGCGGAGAAGCTCTCGATCAGCGAGTTGCCGCAGAAGATGTTCCTGGTCCGCCTGGACGTCGACGCGACCGTCGTCGCGGAGGCCGTCCACAAGAACAACCTCACCTTCGGCCTGACCGCCCCGAAGCCGCTCACCAGGGCCGGTGAGGTGGTCCACCTGCCGGAGTCCGTGCTCGCCTGGGTGACGGCGGACCAGCTCGCGGAGCTCGCGACCGGCACCCCTCCTGCCGCGCCCCGCCCCGACGGAACGCTCGCCGTGCCGCCGGGGCTGAGCCCAGGACGGACCGAGGGCCAGTCGGTCGGCCTCGGCGGCATCAGCCGGCCGATCGACCTCCAGCAGCACGTCGACGCCCTGCGCGACGAGCTGGCACGCCACCCCGCCATCGGCGCGGACAAGGCCCGCAGGCTGCTGCCGGACTCCACCCTCGACCCGAACAACGTCAACATCGCGAGCGTCAAGAACTTCCTGTCGGACGCCAACCGCATGGTCAACAGCCTGATCAACGGCGGGCAGGTGGCCCCGAACAGGCTGGAGGACCGCTTCCACGGCGAGACCTACGAGCTCGTGATCGACGCGTCGTTCACCGAGGAACCCTCCCAGGGCGCGGTGCGGAACGTCGCGAAGCTCAAGGCCGGGGTGAGCGCGGAGCTCGGCGCGAAGGGCGTCACGAGCCGGGTGCGGACCCTGTTCACCGCCATCGCGTCGTCCCGCGCGGCCGTCGTCGTGCGCAACCCCGGCACGACCGACCCGAGCAGTGGGCAGGACGAGAACGCCAAGCCCAAGCGGACCGAGGGACAGGCGGGCGCGGGGCCCGGTCTCGAAGGGATCTTCGGCCGCAGGGAGCTGAAGAAGTCCACGGAGGAACGGACCAAGTACAGCCAGTCGGCCACCGTCGAGGGCCCGGTCGCCGTCCACACCGGACGCCTGGACGTCACGCTGCGGGTCCAGCGCCACGGACGTGACTACGGCTCGGTCGAGGTGACCGAGGAGGCCGAGGTCACCAAGCTCGCGGAGGAGGCGTTCCCCCCGCCGGTGCGGGGAGGCCGGTTCGGCTCGGCCGAGGCGGACAGCGGTGTCCGCACCGGCCCGCTGAGCGACGAGGACATGGTGGCGTGGCGGACGACGCTGCCCGACGGCACGCCCGTTCCGCCGATGAAGGACCTCGGCGCCCACTGGGCGGAGCACTACTTCGGCGACATCGACGTCCTGCGCCGCGACGCGGTGGACGTGCTGCGCGCCGCGGGCGTCGACATCACTCCGAAGGTCCTGCGCGTGCTCCGGACCGCGATCACCCCCACGAGCGTGCGCGCCGCGTTCCAGGCCGCGCTGGACGGCCGGTTCGTGCTCTCCCTGCACGACGGCCTCGACCACGACGTGGAGATCCACTTCCGGCCGTCGCGCACGCCGAGGTTCGCCAGCACGAGCGCGGGTGTGCGGATCGACGCCCAGCGGGTGCGGTCCGAGGAGACCGAGGTCGGCTTCACCAGCGGCAACGAGGCGGAGCTGCTCAACACGGCCCCGTTCGGCGCGCTGGGCCAGGCGACCTCGACCGGCTCCGGCAAGGGCACCGAGTCCGGGACGAAGCCGTTCCGCAGCCCGTTCGACGCGAAGGGCGCCTCCACGACGAGGACCACGCACACCGCGCTCGGTCCCGAGCTGGAGGAGAGCGAGCTCTCCCGGACGGACGAGTCCAGGAGCGCCGAGCCGATGAGCTCCGAGACCAGGACGGACGAGAAGCTCACCCGGGCACTGGTCGCCAGCGTGGACACCCGTGTCGTCGCCCGTCCCCGCACGCAGCACGGCGAGACGGAAGCGGTCGCCTACAAGGACCGCCGCGTGCACGACGCGTTCGCCGTGCGAATGTACGACACGAACGCCACGCAACTGACGGGCAGGGAGCTGCCCGACCAGCTGGTGGACTCCACGACGGTGCTCGCGGAGAAGGCCGAGGCCTGGCTGAAGGCCGAGCGGGCCCGGATCGCCGCGTCCGACCGGGTGGAGGTCGCCGCCCGGCCGCTGGAGGCCGCCGACCAGCGGCGCTCCACCGCGATCGTGGACCGGCAGGACATCCGGCCCCTCGTCCAGGCCCAGCGGGAGCTGGCACGTGAGCGTCGCGACGAGTTCACGCGGGCGCGCGAGGAGTGGAAGAACGCACCCGCCGAGTCCAGGGAGCACCACCGCGAGGAGGTGAAGCGGCGGCGCGGTGAGTGGGCGGCCGCCGACGCGGCTCTGCGCAGGCTCGTGGACCAGGAAACGCGACTCGCCCGCGTCATCGCGCAGTCCGGTGCGGTCACCGCCGCCCACGCCGCCACCGTCGAGGCGGAACGCGCGGCCGTGCGCGAGGAGGAGAAGGCGAAGCAGGAGTGGTGGGCCGCCAAGGCCGAGCACGACCGCGAGATCGCCGCCGAGCAACGCCGGGAAGCCGACGAGGAGATCGCCGAGGAGGAGGTCTCTGACGAAGAGGTCGTTGACGAAGAGGTCGTTGACGAAGAGGTCGCCCCCGATCCGGCACCGGAGGTCGAGGAGCAGGAGGCTCCCCGCACCGCGGCCCCGGACCTGCTCTCGCGCCTGGACCAGGTGGGAGAGGTGGACCGCCGCTGGGGCAAGGCGCCGCAACGCGAGGTGGACGCGCTGCGGCAGGAGGCGCGCCGGATCGTCGACCGGCACGTGCGCAGGCCCCCGCTGTTCATCGAGGTCCCCACGCAGGACAACCTCGACCACGACGCCATCGTCACGCTGGTGGCCTACCGCAGGTACCAGGAGCTCCGCGGTCTGGTCGGCGACGGGGACAGGCCGGAGGACCTGGCGGCGCACCTGGCCGTCGAGACCGGGACCCAGGTGGTCGAGCGCGAGCGCGAGGGACTGCCCGGCGGCGCTTCTCCCGCCGGTCCGGCCGGTACCGCCGGAAGCCCCTCGACATCCCCGTACGCCGTTGTCACCTACCCACCGACGAAAAACGCACGCGAAGCGATCGCCCTGGTGTCCGACGAGTCGGAATCGGACGGGTGGCCGCAGCGGGTGCACGAGTGGCTCGGGGAGGGCGACTGGACGGCGACCTCATCGGCGTTCGTCCTGCTGGAGTTCGAGGACGGTCACGCTGTCGCCGGTGACCACCTGCTCGACGCGGACACCGCCGGCCGGGTGGTGCGCGACTCGGACACCTTCCGGTCGCTCGACCGGGAGCTGCCCCTTCGCGTCATCCTCCTGTTCAGCTCGCCCGACGCGTTGACCAAAGATCCGGCTGGCGAGGTGCGTGCCGCCGAGGACTTCGTCCACCGGTTCGCCGAGGTGGTTCTGGCGGACGCGCCGAACCGACCGGTGTGGACCAGGGTCGATCAAGACCAACCGGACGATCTCCGCACCCTGTTGGAGCCGGCCGACCTGCTGTTCGACCGGGAATACCTGACCACCTCCGAAAACGTCGTCTCCGGTCCCATCACGAACTCGACCGGCGCTCTGATCGGGTTCGACGTCTCCAGAGCACGCTGGTTCACCCCTCTACCGGGAACCGTCCCGACAGTGCACGCGGAACGGGTCTCGGCGGTGGTTCCTCCGGGCCGGCCCAGGGCGGAGGGACGTGAACTGCCGCTTCCGTGGGCGGTGCTCACCGAACCGGGGCGGGTGCGCCCCCTGGTGGTGGCACTGTCGTCGACCCCGGAACCAGGGCACTTCGACCTCGCGGTCGGTCAAGACGGCAGGATGCTGCTGTCGACCCCGCGGGAGACCGCCGAGTTCCTGGTGAACAGGCCGGAGTTCCTCACCGCGGTCACGGGACCCGAGCAACCGGCCCTGGTGCTGCTGAACCGGAACGTCTGGGGGGACCCGCAACAGGCGCTCGGCCTCACCGCTGAACTGGCTGCCGAACTCTCCAGAGCCACCGGGAAGACGTTCGAAACCCACACCGCCGCCGGCGAGATCGGGATGAGGACGGACGGCGTCACGATAGTGGCGACCGGCGTTCTCTTCGGCCACCACCCGCTGCCGGTCGACGCGACGTCGGTGTTCCGCTCCGGTTCGGTGTTCGGTCTTCCCGGCGCGGAGCAGACGGGCCCGTGGTCACGTGACACGTTGCAAGCGTTCTCCGACGCCGTGGAAAGCGGCCGTTTCGTGGTTCCTGGGCCGTGGGGCGCCGCACGGCCGTTCTTCGTCGCCGCCCCCGGTGATGCCGCGGGTGCCGCCCGCGCGACTCTCGGCGACGGCGCGCAGGTCGACGTGGATGGTGCCTGGGGCGGAACGGCCCTGTTGTCCGACCAGGGCTTCTTCTCGGCGCTGACGGCCGATCCCACCCGTCCCGTGGTGATCGTCAAACCGCACCTGTCCGGTGAGCAGGACTTCGGCACCTTCGCCTTCGACCTCGTCACACGGCTGCACGAGTCCGGCTTGTTCCCGACGGTGTACGCGTTGCGGGGCGGCGGCGACCTCACGACGATCGCTGATCCGGGAACCGGCTACACCGACGTGTCGGGGCTGCGAGCCGGTGACCTCGACGTGACGCTGGTGCTGGACCGGGAGGGCGACCCCAGGGCCCTGGTCGTGCGCACCCTGGGCGACGACGACTTCTTCGCCCAGGTCCAGGCGTGGGCCGCCGCAGCGGAGGACGACTCGCTGTGGTTCCCGAGGCTTCCGGACGGCACTCCGGTCACGGCGAGCTGGTCGAACGAGGACAGCACGCCGGGGTTCGTCCTCGTGCGGACCGGTCCGGTCGGCTATCGCGCCTCCTTGCGAGGACTGCGCGATCTCGACGTCACCCCGCAGGTCATGATGACGGTGCTGCGGAACGACCTGAGGCTGCGGTTCCTCCTCGGCAGCGGACCGACGGAGGCCGACGGTACGGGCCTGGTGGAACCGTCGGTCGTGTTCGCCGCGATCGACGGTCCCGTGGTGGGGCCGGACGAGTTGGCGACGGGCCTCGCCGGAGGCGGCTACTCGCGCAGGATCCACTGGTCCGGTGGACGGATGGGGTTCTCGTCCGACGGTTCAGTCGTCGTGGAGGTGCCCCGGTTCGACAGTGCGGCCACGCCACCCGTCGAGATCTCCAGCCTCGTCTCCTACCCCAAGAAGAACGACCTCCACGGTCTTCACGGTGTGATCTTCCCGTCAGCAGACTTCGATCTGGTCGACGACGTGAACGACGCGGGCAGAGCAAGCGCCGGCTACCGCGACTTCTACTTCTCCAGCCGCGTGCTCCAGGACTCGTCCGGCACCGGAGCGAACACCCTGGTGCCGAAGCTCAGTCCCTTCTTCGGGCTTGAGACCTGGTACGCCGGGGCGCACGGGAACCGGTCGGCCGTGTACGCGGCGCTGCCGGGAAATCGGCCCTACCTGCTGGGTGACGCGGTCCCGCTGGACCCGCGAGCGGCGGCTGCCGTTCTCAGCGGCCACCACCTGTTCGCACAGGCGCATCCGAACACCACCCCGGCCCTGATGCTCGAGATGTGCTTCGTGGGTGGTGTCGAACCCGGTGACAGCGGCGAGAGCATGGCCAGCGCGATCCTGCGGGCGTGGCGGTCGGTCGCGCCGCAGCGGGCGGTCCCGAGGATGTTCGCGGCCACCCGGGAACTCTTGCCCGGCAAGGGCGACAACTACGTGGTCGAGGACGGCGGCGACATCGTGGAGGTCGTCCCTCCCGGCGGCCGCGCACGCCCGCCCGTCGAACTGCGGGAACTGGCGGCCAACGACGTTCCCGCGGTCACCGCCGCGTTCGACCCGGCCGGAACGGACGTCCTCGCCGGTTCGGACGCCGAGATCGAGACGACTGCTCGTGCCGTGGTGCGGGCCGCCGCGTGGCGGCAGCTGAGGCTTGCGCAGGAGCACTGGGTCACGGCGATGCCGGCGGTGACCATCGTGGGCGGCGGGACGAGCCGCGGTCCGGCGCACCCGCAGACCGGTGGGCTGCTCTCGTCCGCGCGGGTGGTCGAGGTCGAGCGCCGGTTCCGCGCGGCGCTGGCCGACGAGGCGCAGGACATGGCCGACCGCGGTATGCCCGTGGACGTCGACCACGTCCGGATCACGACCAGGGGGCCGCAGGGCGACCACGGCGTCGGGCCGCACGAGGTCAGGATCGAGGTGGCGCTGGAGGCACGAGCCGACTCGGACGTCGTCAGCACCGGGAACCATGAGAGCATCCGGGAGCTGTTCCGCGACCGGCGGGGTACCGCGATCGGCGCGGCCTTCCCCGCGATGAGCAACTCCGGCAGCGGGCGGGCCACCGTCGCGGTCTCGCGCGCGGCGTTCGACGGTCCGTCGAGGACGGTGGACCGTTCGGACGGTGTCCGCACGACGCGTGGAGGTGACACCGCACCGCCGGTCGCCCTCCTGCCCCGGCCCGCCACGCCGGTCCCCGGCGCGGAGAGCGACGACTCCGGTTCGGACACCGCGAGCGACGCGGGCTCCATCCCGGCCGGGTTCGAACTGGTGCAGCCACCGGTCACGCCCGCACTGCGCGACGTCGTCAAAGAGCAGCTGGCGCAGGCGAGCCTCTTCCACGTCGACCCGGTGTCGAACCAGCTCTCCGACCCCGCCGAACAGGCGGACCTGGCGGTGCTCAGGTCCAGGCTCGCCACCGCCGTGACGCTCCAGCAGGACTCCGGCTCGGCGATGCCGGTCGTCCTGATCTCCGGCAGGCCCGAGCAGACGACCGTCGTCGCGGCCCTGCTGCGGGACGGCCAGGCGGTGGACCCCTCCCAGCCGGCGCCGGACGTGCTGCAGCTGGCGGTTCCGTCGACCGCGGTGAGCGTCGTCGTGGACCTGCCGGACTGGCCCCAGGGCCACGAGCACGCACCGACCACGGCCGCGGCGGGAGGCCTGAGCTTCGGCTCCGGCTTGCCGGACGAGCCGCCCTGGGTGTTCCTGCACGCGCGGCAGCCGGTCAACCCGCGAGCGCGCAAGTCGTTCTACGTCTACGCGACGCTCGTGGGGGACCGGTTCCTCGTCCGGGGCGTGCCGGTCACGCCGGCGACCCTCGCGTTCCGCGTCCGGAACTCGCCCGCCTACCGGCGCTGGGTCACCCCCGCCACGCCGATCCGGCTCGTCGGTGCCGACCCCGACCGTCCCGAGGCGTCCCGGCGCGCGGCGCAGGAGTTCGCGGAAGCGTTGTGGCACGCCGGATCGCGCCACCTCGTGAGCGCGGCCACCGATCCGCTCGGGCTCGGCCCGTCCAACAGCACCGTGGTGATCAACGACGGCTACTACGAGCCCGTCTCCCAGGTCCGGCCGAGTGATGTCGGCTGGGTTTCGTTCAGGAGGAACGACGGCGGCCTGGTGGGCATCGGGTTCGCCACCCCCGGCGTCCTCGACGGGGACGTGCTGCGGTCGATGGCCCTGTCCACCGACCAGTCCCAGCGACTGGTGGCCGAGGAGCTCAAGGACGCGGACGGTCACGTGGTGCACCACTACCGCGCCGGGAAGTGGGCTCCCGCGACGACGGGCGCCCGGACCCGCCCGGTGACGCTGGTGGGCGAACACGGCCAGAACGGGTACACCCTGCCCCTGGTGGACGGTTCCACCCTGCCCGTGGACGCCGAGGTGGCGGCGCACATGCTGGCGGGATCGGCGTTGTTCCGCCAGGCGACGGCCGGTCCGGTGCGCCCGCAGTTGCTGCTGTTCACCCATGACGAGTCACTGCCGACCGGCTCGGTGAGCGGAGCGAACGCGAAGCTGCTGGCCACCCTCCGCGACCTCACCGGACCCGTGCAGGGCCACGACTTCGGGGGCAGGCTCAAGTTCTCCGACGAGGGCGCGCTGGTGATCCCCCATGACGCACGGGTCGAGGAGAGCGGGACGCCGACCGCCAGCGACGTGGTGAGTGTCGCAGGCGGCCCGGTGACCGGGTTCCCCGTGGCGGGCCTGGAAGCCGCGACGATCCAGGACTTCGCGGACGCCCTGCGGACGGGCCGCACGGAAGGGCCGACGGGTCCGTGGGCACCCGGCTCGCCCCTGGTCGTCGTGGTGGACTCTCCCGACGGCACGTTCGTGCGCGTGCGGTCCAAGGCCGGAGCGGTGCTGGAGCTCGGAGGCGGGGACCTGGGCCGGTTGTGGCTGTCCGACAGCGGTTCCCGGGCCGCGCTGGAGGCCGATCCGAGCCGTCCCGTGGTGCTGCTCGCGAACTTCGCCGGCACCGAGGCGAACTTCGGCCAGCTGGGGTTCGACTTCGCCGGAGCGTTGCACGAGGCGGGTTTCTTCACCGACGTCTACGCCCCCGACGGTGCGGTCGAAATCAGGGACGACTCGGTCACCCACGACCCCGCCACCGAGTTCCCCCTCGTGTCCCCCCTGCGCGCCGGTGATCTCCAGTCGGTGGTGCTGCGCAACCGCGACGAGGTCGCCGTGGCCGTCTACCTCAGGGCTCCCGGAGACGAGACCGAGTTCGAACGGGCGAGCCAGTGGGCGGAGAACGTCACCGCGGACACCGTGCAGTCGTTCCGCGTGGCCCAGGGCAGCGAGCAGTCACCGTGGCTGGACCGGCTCCCGGTCTTCCTGATCGCGAGCTCCGGCAGGCGCGGGGTCCAGGCGGTGCGCCGTGACCAGGCAGCTGTGGACCTGACCCCCGCGGCTCTGGCCAAGGTCATGCGCGCGGACGACGAGCTGCGCGCCGCGCTGACCACCGACACCGGCGAGCAGAACGGCCGAGGTGTCGTGCTGCTCGCGCTGAACGGCGTGGCCGGTGACTTCGACGCGTTCTCCAGCGTCTTCGCGGCCGGTGGGTACTCCAGGTGGACGTACTCGCCCAGCGGTGTCGCCACGTTGCACCAGGACGGGACGATCTCCCTGCAGAGCGGGGAGTTCCTCTCCTCTCCGCCGTCGAAGGCGTCCTCCGCCGACGTGATCACCCGTCCCCTGGTGAGCGACCGGCTGGGCGAGCACGGCCAGTACTTCCCGCTCACCCTGGTCGATGACCACCACATGTCCGCCGCCGCGCGGCACAGCGACGAGGTGGAGCTGCAGTACTACCTCCGCGAGGTCATGACCGGACCGGGCGGCACCGCCGTGATGAAGGCCTACGTCGCACCGTGGGCGGGCTCCAGTCGTGTCCCGTGGCTCGTCGACGGGCACGGTGCCCCTCGTGGGCTCATGTTCGGTCTTCAGACCGATCGTCCTTTCGTCTTCGGCGACACGCAGACGTTGAACGGTGTCGACAGCGCTGCGGTGGTGGCGGGGACGACGCTCTTCGCCGCGGCGGCTCCGGATTCCGACACGCCGGTCGCGTTGGTGCAGTGCTGGCTCAACTCCTCGATCTCGCCCACGACCCCCACCGCCGCGGAGCTGTTCCAGCGGGAGTTGGACCGGAACCACGGGTCCCAGGTCTTCGCCGCCACGAACGTCGTCAGCGTGCACACGAACAACGCGGTCAGGGCAGTCAAGAACGAGGGGAGCTTCACCGCGGCCGACCCGCTGGCGCCGATCCCCGAGGTACCGCTGTCCGATCTCGTGGCGTACCGGATCGACGACACCACCGTGCAGTTCGACCCCGGCCAGACCTACCTGTCGTACCTGCAGGCCGCGGACGTCCGGGAGACGGCGCGCCTGGTGACGCGCGCGGCAGCGTGGCGGGCTCTCAAGCAGGCCGGTCTCCCCGCGGTGGAGATCATCGTGCACGAGATGCCTCTCGACGGCGTGGACCGCGCGCTGGCGGAAGCGCGTGCCGAGGGCATCGAGCGGATGTTCCGCGCGGCGGTGGCCGCGGAGAGCGCGCAGCTCGACCGGCTCGGCTTGGGCGTGGACCCCTGGGTCATCGGGGTCAGCGTGACCGTCGACGTCGCGACACCCGGCTCGGAGCCGCCCGCCCGCGTCATCGTGACACTCCCACCTGAAATCCTCGGCGCGCGGCAGCTGGCAGCCGTGGAGGCGAGACCCGGCTTCCCGCAGGCGATCCACGACATGAACGAGGCGTTCGCGCCGCTCGCTCGCCGTGGTTCGGCGACCGTGCAGTCCCCGCAGCCGGTCGGACTCGGCTCCGGTGCTCAGGCGCAGCCCGTCCGGCGCGGTCCGGCGGTGGACGAGAACCCGTCCCACCACGAGGTGGCGACGCGATCGGAACAGACCGCGTCACCGGTCGACCTCGCGCATCAGGTCGAACCCGCCCGCCCGCGTCCGGTGGTCGAGGACGAGCGCTGGCGGCATTCCCGTGCCGAGCAGGCGCCGTGGTTCGACCCCCAGGACGCGCCACTGCGGCCGTCGGACTGGGAGCACCTGCGTGCGGGTGCCGGGGTCCGCACCGTCGACACGGAGCTGTTCGACCCGGCCCGCGGCTGGCTCTCCCGCAGCGGACCGGCGGGGTACGTCCAGCGCGTGCGGTACGACGTGCGCCGGATCGAGGTGGGGGACCGGCACGTCCGCGAGCTCACCGTCCGGTTGCGGCCGGTCGGCGACATCGCCCCGGACCTCCGGCTGGAGGTGGAGGCCGACGTCCAGCGCGGCCTCGACACCATCGCGAACGCGGGGTACCGGCTTCCCGGCGGCGACCAGCTGCACGTGCGGGTCGAGTTCGCGGGGCCGCACGAGCTCGCGCACTCCGACGTCGACATCCGGCCCCGTGGTGACGACGACGCCAGCCGCCAGACGCGGTGGCGTTCCGACGACCGCGAGGCGCTCGCCCACGAGGTCCTGCACTTCGTCGGGCTGGTGGACGAGCACGTCGACCCGCGCCGGGTGTTCCTCGCCGACGACTCGCGCAGCCGCGTCGTGGCAGACGACGGCCCGATGGGACCGGCTGTCCACGATGGACTGCCGGTGCTCAAGCCGCGGCACGCCTGGATGATCGAGCGGACGATGGTCAGCCAGCTCGGGCCCGTCGAGGGCTGGAACCCCGTGCGGCCCGACCGGACCTCGCCGCTGGTGGACCCGGACGAGGTCGTGCGGACCGCGGACGTTCCGCTGCCCGGGGACAGGTCGGTGCCCGAGCTGCTCCGGTCGATCTCCGACGGACTCGCTCAGCTGGACCGGCACCTGACCGCGTTGCCCGGCGCGTTCGGCACCGAGCTGCGTGACCGGGCCGCGCACTGGCGGCAGGTCGTGGACCGGCCGGCGGAGACGTTCCCCCCGACGGCGGCCGAAGCGTTGCAGGACCGGCTGGACGCCCTCGACGCCCTGCTCACCCGTGCCCGAGCCGTGCGGCTGCGGCACATCACCGGCATCTACGACCGCGCGCGAGCCGTCGTCGAGCGGGGCGGCAACCCGCTCGGCTTCCACCCCGCCGGCATCCCGGGCGGCCTGACCGCGTCTCCGGAGGCCAGGTTCGGGCTGGAGGTCGAGTTCGAGACCGGTGTGCCGGAGAAGATCGGTCGCCGCCTGGAGGAGCAGGGCTTCCTGAGGTGGGACGACGGCGTCCGCTTCTACGACGAGGCCCCTTCCGCGTCCGATGGGCTTTACCGGTTGGTGGCGGAGCACTCGGACGATGACGGTGCCGAGCTCGTGTCACCGGTGTTGCACGGTGGCAGGGAAGCGTGGGAGGGCCTTCGCACCGTGCTCAGCACCGTGCGGCGGCAGACCGACGCGGACGGTGACACGCCCGACGCGAGCGCGATGGGCGGCCACGTCAACGTCAGCCTCCCCGGCGGTCTCACCGCGGAGCAGGCGGTGCGCCTTGCCCAGCTGGCCAAGGCCAACGAGGAGGTCCTGTTCTGGCTGGGGAACCGCGTCGAGGCGGACGGCCAGGACCGCAGGATCGACCTGCTGGGGCCGAACCCGGTGCCACCGCACTCCGTCGACGAGTACGCGGACGGTGCGCGCGCGGAAACCCACGACCAGCTCGTCGTGTGGTCGCTGAACGCGAACAGGAACGAGGCCGTCAACTTCGAACACCTCGGGGAGCCCGACGAGGCGCTGCGCCGCGTCGAGTTCCGGTTCTGGACGGGCAGCCTCGACCCGGCGACGTGGCAGGTCCAGTCGGAGATCAGCGCTGCGATGTACCGGGCGGCGACGGACGCGAGCACGCACGACCGGATCGCCGCGATGATGCGCGAACCGCTCCTGCTCGCGCCGGGCGGCCGGGTGGAGAACCGCGAGTTCTGGTTGGACCGCCTGCTGTCCTTCGCGGAGCTCCTGCCGTTGAGCCCGGTGGCGCAGCAGGAGCTGGTCAAGCGCGCGGCGATGAGCGGCCCCTGGCACTTCAGCCCCGAGGTCGACGCCACGCTGCGTTCGCAGGAGGTCGGCAGGAAGGACGCGATCGTCTTCCCCGCACCCGAAACCGAGCTGCGCCAGGTGCTCGCCCTGCTGGACCGGTTGCCCCGCCGACGCGACGACCTGCTGCTGTCCGTGAGCCTGACACCGGACGGCCGGCACGTGCGGCTGTGGAACGGTCAGACCCGGTCGGTCGCGGACTTCGCGGCCGCTGCCGAGGAACGCGGGATCGGTGAGCGGCAGAGCGTCGACTGGCAGGGTGGGACGCCCGCCGGTCGCGTCGTCCTGCTGACCTCAGGAGGCACCGAGCTCGCGCAGCACCTGGCGAACCGGATCGGCGCGCCGGTGCTCGCCACCACGGGGGACGTGCGGTTCGACTCGGCCGGTGACCTGGTGGCGGTGGGGGAGAACGGTCCCGTCGAGTGGGTCGAGTTCACCCTCGCGAACGAGCCTTCGGGCACCGGCACGGACCGCCTGGAGGCCGCGTTGCGCGTTGCCGGGGGCTCCGTGAACGACGAGGCCCTGCCCGCGACGTCCTTCGTGCCGATGCCACCGAAGCCCTTCACCGGCGACGTGGTGGCCGACGCGGTGCACGGTCGCGAGGCAGAGCCGGACCTGAGCGGCACGCGGGAGGACGCGGCCTCTCTCCTGCCGGATCCCGCGGTCGAGGACATCCCGCTCGTCACCCTGGTGAGGTCCGAAGTGGACGGTGCTGCGGTCGAGGACGGCGCACCCTCCGCGGAGGAGTCCTCAACCGCCGGAGGCCTCGACCTCCCCGGCGACCGGTCCTCGGGGCTCGTCACCCAGCGCGGTGAGATCGCGGGCGGCGCGGCGGTGGACGCCGCGATCGACGCGCTGCTGCCCGAAGGCGAGCGCAAGGGTGTCGAGCACTTCGTGACGGCGTTGAAGACCGGTGTCGGCGGGTTCCTCGGCGACGGGCGGTCGGAGGACGTCGAGATCGGCGGCAAGCACTACGAGCTGCACGCCAGGACGCGCTACCTCTGGGACGGCGCGACGGAGAGCGGAACGGCGTCGCGGTCGGTCGGGCTCGACGGTCCCACCGGCAGCGCGACGCTCTCGGCGGCGTCGAGCGCGGCCCAGGCCAACTCCGCGCTGGCGCTGGTCCTCATCCCCGCCACCCCGGGGTTCACCGCGGTCGGCACCGTCGGGGCCTCCACCGACGCCAGCAACTCGGTCGCGGTGGGTGCCAGTGCGACGGCGAGCGGCGGCCGGCAGGTGGCCGTGGCGTTCCCGACGCGGGACGTGTCGGTGCCGGTGTGGATCGAGCTGACCCTGCGCGACGCCCGCGGCCGGGTCGTCGGCGACCCCGTCGAGGTCGGTGACGTCGTCGCCGACCTCTCGGTGCCCGACGTGCCGGGCGGGGAGCCGGGAGGCGTTCTCGCGGACGGCCCGGCCTTCGTCGAGTCGGTCCACATCGGACGGAACGCGCCGGGCAGCTACCGGGGCAGGCCGCTGCCGCCGGACGCGGACGGCGAGCACCGGCTGTTCGACAAGGTCGTCTCCGCGCTGCCGGGCTCGCTGGTGAAGCCGGGCCGTCCCGGACGCAGCAACCTGAGGGAGTTCCTCGACGACAGCACGTTCAAGAAGCGCTACCAGGACATGGCCGTGACCGCCGAGCAGGCCGAACGCGGGCACGGCTGGGTCCGGTCCGAGATGCTGTTCACCGGCAAGCACCCGTTCGTCGCGTGGCTGCACACGCCGAGCGCCGTCGAGATGCGCCTGGTCGAGCGCGAGGAACCGGTGGTGCTCCGCACGCTCGACGACGTCACGTTCACCGACGTCGAGTCGATCGGTGCGGAGGTCTCCGACTCGGGCACCGCCAGCCACGGCGCCAACTCGAAGATGATGGCCGGCCCCGGGTTCGACCTCGGCGTCGCAGGCCTGGTCGCCGGTCCGGTGGTCATGGGCGGGGTGGAAAGCGCGCACAAGCAGTCCATCAGCCATTCCGGCGAGGTCAAGCACACGAGCACCCGGCGTGGGCGCGCGCAGCAGGTCGAACGCGTCTTCGACCTCCAGGTGCGGGTGCCGGGCAAGCCCGCGATGACCTTCGCCGGCGACGTGCGCGCGGTGGAGTGGCGTGAGGTCACGGCCGAAGTCGCACCGGAGACGGACGCCGTGCCGCCGCGCCGCCTCTACGGGCCCGAGGCGCTGGAGTCCGGCCGGGCCCTCGCGGGAGCGTCGCTGGAGGTGTCGCAGGTCGCGTCCCAGGTCCTCGGCCTGATCGAGAACTCCATTCGCACCGTTCCCGGCCACAAGCGGTGGTACCTCAGCAGCGACCGGTTCCTGTCCCAGTTCGACGACCCCTCCGCGGGCAGGACGATCGGCCGCAAGCTCCAGGAGGCGCTGGGCCGCAGGGACGCCCTGCGGCGCCTGCTCACCGACCGCGAGCTCGGTCTGCTCGCGGACCGGGCGCTGTCCGCGGACGGTCTGCGCATCCCGGTGCAGCCCAAGCACGGCTGGGGCCACGACTACCACGTGTCGTTCACGCTCAAGGCGTCGATGTCGGACCTGCGCGACACCGGGGAGGTGCGCACCGCCGCCGACCCCGCCGTGGTCACCACCTCCGACACGCAGGCGACCCAGCACACCAAGTCCCGCACCAAGTCGACCGGCATCGGCGCGGCGGGCCGCGTCACCGCCACGATCACCGAACGCGCCGTCGTCGTCGTGGCGTCGCTCTACAGCGCCTTCGCCTGGACCAGGTCCGGGCTCTCCGGCCGCACCGCGAAGCGGGGCGAGGAACGACGCGAGGGCGGCGCGCTCGACGACACCGGTGCCGTCGTCGCCGAGCCGAAGCACCGCTTCACCGCCACGGTCGACTGGACGCTCAGCGGCCAGACCTACAAGCGCCACAACGCGATGGTGCGCGGCCTGAGCATCGGCCGGCCCGGCCTGCACGTGCCGCGGACGGAGCCGGTCACCCTGGTCGACCCGGAATCGGGCGCCACCTCGGAGGAGACGACGTTCCGCGTCGAAGCCGACGTGTGGGTTCCCGAGGCGCACGTGTCGCGCATGCGGCCCGACCCGATCGTCGTGGAGCGCACCGCCGGACGCCAGGACCAGCCGCACGTCCGGTTGCGACCGGAACCGGACGCCCCGGTGTCCGCCGACCCGTTGCGCCGCGGTCTCTCCCGTGACCTCGACGGCATCAGGGTGCTGAGCTTCGAGGGGTTGGCGCACGTGCGCGCCGCCGTGAAGGACGCCCTCACCCGCGCTTCGGGAGACCCTGCCTTCTCGTTCGCCGAGTCGGACAACAGCGTGCTGGTCGACACCGTGCTGTCGCCCGACTCGGTCATGGCCGACCAGCGCGTCTTCAGCCGCACCACCGGTGTCCGCGGACTGCAGTGGGCGCGGCGCCGGGTCAAGCGGTTCGCGGCGGCCGAGGTCTCCTTCCAGCCCCGCGACGTCGAGGTGCTGGGCGAGGGCTGGCGGCAGGCGGTGACGTCCGCCGCGGTCGAGACGGGTGTCGGTGCCGGCAAGGAGTTCACCGCGGCGGTGACCGCCGCGGCCGACCTGACGGCGTTCGCCTTCTACAAGGACGTCACGACCGACGGCAAGGAGGGCGCGACCGTCAAACCCGGTGCGCTGCTGGTGATCGAGGGCGACCCGATGGTGCTGGAGAAGTCCAGCACCGAGGACGTCGCCACGGACGTCGCGACCGGCACCTCCACCGTCCGTCAGCCCGAGCGCCTGCACCTCGTGCGGTTCGGTGTGCGGACCACGGTCGTCGCGGAGGTGCGGTCGCGCCGCTGGCGCAACGCCTGGGGCGTGCTGCGGCCCGCGGCTCCGGCGACGGCCAACGAGCAGTTCGACCTTCCGCGTGCCGTCACGGCCTGGGTGACCACCGCGCAGCTGGACGCCATCCGCACGAAGCAGGCCGAAGAGGACGCCCGCGTCCGCGACCTGGCCACGAGGAGCGATCCCGCCACGTCCGCGCTCGCGGCGCTCGCGGTCACCACGCTGGCCGGCACGGCACCGGCCGCTCCCTCCGCCGTCGCCGACGCGTTCGCGGACGACCCGGCCGCAGCCGTGGACGACGAGACCGGGGAGACGGCAGGGGACCGGGTCGTCGCACCTCCCGCGTTCCTGCGTCCCGGCGAACCGCTGTCGGTGGGCCTGGGCGTGGTGGACGGCGTGGTGGACCTGCGGTCCGTGCTGCCCGAGCTGCGCCGCGACCTCGAACGCTCGCTCGGCCCCAAGCGCGCCCGCCGCCTCATCCCGCTCTCACCGTTGAGCACGGGCCACGACAACTACGCGGCCATCAGCTCGTGGCTCTCCGACGCGCAGACCACGCTGGAGGACTCCGCGCGCGGCGGCGTTCCCCAGCCGTTGCGCCTGGAGGACCGGACCACCGGTGAGACCTACGACGTCGTCATGACCAACGAGCTGCTGGACCGGCCGGTGTTCGCCGGCCTCGAACACGGCGGCGTCAAGCAGACCAGGGGCACGACGACGCTCGGTTCCCGGGTCCGCACCTTCACCAGGACGTTGCTGCGGCTGGAGCCGGTGGTGCTGCCCGCACTCCAGGCCGGCGGCCCGGCGCCGGACGAGAACGTCTCGCGCAGCAACCCGTACGCGATGATGGGCGGCGGCGTCATCGGCGACGTCCTGCTGGGACGCAAGAAGAAGACGACCAAGAAGACGCACAAGGTCGTGCGTGAGAGCAGCGCCGAGACGGCCGGCACGTTCGCCAGGTTCCACGCGCCCGTCGAGTTCACCGTCGCGGTCGAACGGCACGGCCGGCGGGTGGCGGAGGCCGGTGCCGCGCACGACGTCTCGATCCTGCACCTGCCGGAGGACACGGTCCCCGCACGCCCCGCCGCGGTCGTGGCCCCCGTCGTGCAGCCGGAGGAGGAAGCGGAACCGGACGCGCTCACGCGCTGGCGCGGCGACACCGGCCTGGGCCGCGGCTGGGCCGGGCACCTCAGGTTCGACGTCGGTGACCTGGTCGCCGCGGCCGAGCTCGCCCACCGCGAGGGAACGGGACTCCGCGAGGTCCCCGCGGACGTCCGCAGCGCCCTGCGCACCACCCTCACCGGGCCGCGCTTCAAGGCGTTGCTCCCGTTGCACGCCACCACCGGGACGCCCCTGGAGATCCCGCTCGGCGGCGGCCGGTCACTCGAACTGCACGCGCGCAGGACCGGCACCCCGACGCTGACCGGCGTCTCGGCGCGCACCACCGTCTCGACGCAGGGCAACAGCTCCGGCACCGAGACCGTGGCGGAGGAGTCGGCCGCCGAGTTCGGCATGGCCGCCGGCCCCCTGCTCGGTCCGGGCGGCACACAGCCGCCGGGCCACGAGAAGTTCGGCGAGCAGAAGACCCTCGGCGGCGGCGCGGCGTTCGCGGTGCCGCTGCGGGTGGTGGGCGGCACCGGCTCCGAAGGCGAGGCCGAGGCCGAGCACCACCACGACGGCGAGTCCGTTCCCGCGTCGAGCTCGACGGGCCTGGCGGGGCTGTGGCTCAACGACATCGAGGTGCGCTTCGTCGCCAGGACCAAGGGCCGCAGGGGGCACCGCGACCGCGCCGCCGTGGTGGACTTCGAGGTCCGCGACGCGGTCGTGCTCGTCGACGACGACCACCAGGACCGCATCCCCGCCGAGCTCGCCGACACCGCCCGCACCCTCGCGGCGGCCGACGCGACGCTCGTGGCCACAGCGTCCGCCCTCGCGGGAGCCCTCGACGCCGCTCAACGCGACGTCGAGGGTTCGGCGGAAGCGTTGGCGCGGGCGGAGAACGCCCACGCCGACGCGCTCGACGCCTGGTGGGACGCCCTGCACGCGCACGAGGCTCAGGTCGGCACGCTCACCGAACCCGCTGACGAGCACCTGTTGCCGCCGCTCGACCTCGGCCCCCGCGACACACCGGCCGAGCTGCGGGACCTCCTCGACGACACGACGGAGACGCCCGTTGCCGTGGACGAGTCCGGTGCACGGGTGCCCGCACCGCGTCCCGGCCCGAACCCCAGCGCGGAGATCCGCCTGTCCCCGGCAGCGCCCCGGCTGACCCCCGCAGACCGGGTCCGCGTCGGCCGGGTCCTCGGACGGGCGGGCGAGCTCTCCGCCACCGGTCTGGAGATCGTCGCCCACGGCGACCTCACCGGTCCGGCACCGGCCGCCGCGGTGTCGGCGGTGATGGCGGAGATCACGCGCTCCGCCCGGCGTGGTGCGGGATCGGCGCCGCGCCCGCCCGTCCAGGTGGAGATGAGGCACGTCGCGGAGGCCGGGGACGTCCGGGTGGAGTTGCGGGCCGTGCTCGCTGCGGACGACGCACCGCCCGTCCGTGGTGATGTGCCGCCGAGTCCGGAGGAGGTGCGGCCGGCTTCGGTGGAGCTGCCGCCGTTGTCGGTGGAGTTGCCGCCCTTCTCGGACGACGTGTCGTCGTTGTCGGACGACGTGCTGCCGGTGCCGGACGACGTGTCGTCGTTGTCATCGGAGGATCTGTCGCTGGTGTCGGGTGATGTGTCGCCGTTGTCGGAGGATTTGCCGCTGGTGTCGGGTGACGTGTCGCCATTGTCGGACGACGCAACACCGGTGTCAGGTGATGTGTCGCCGATGTCGGACGACGCCCCACCGGTTCTGGCTGAGGTGCCGGTTGCGGAGGACGTGCCGCCGACGCCGGACGACGCACCACCGGTCCCGGACGACGCACCACCCGCCTCGCACGAGGACGGCTCCACTCCGCCACCCCGGCCGCTCGCCGCGCCCGCCGATGACGCCGCGCCCGCCGCTGAGGTCGCGGACACCGCGGACACCGACCCGGCCGGCGACACTCCCTCCACTGTGGACCCGGAGTCGAAGCCGGAGGTCGACTCGACGGCCACCGTCCGCGACGGTGTGTCCACGCGTGCCGACTCAGCGGCTCCGCCGGAGGAGGCGGTCGTCGAGGTCTCGGGCGAACCGATCAGGACGGAGTCGGGCACCACGTCCTTCGCGGGCCTTGACGACCTGGACGCTGCCCGCAGCGGTTCACCGCGGACCGTTCCGGCCGGGCCTGAGCAGCGGCCGGAGTGGACGGATCCGCGGCAGCCGGCTCCGGTGTGGTGGCAGAAGATGCCCGCCCACGCGTTGAGCGCGTTCCACGACCAGGCGCGCAAGATCGTGGAACGCCACTCGGTGCCGCCCATGTCCCTGGGAGAGCCCAGTGCGCAGCAGGTGGAGCAGCGGAACAAGCACGAGCTCGCCGTGGAGGTGGTCGCCCACCACCTCTACACCACGGACCAGGGGGTGTCGGCGGTTCCGGCCCTGAGCCCGGACGATTTGGTGCGCACACTGGCGAAGGACCTGGGACTGACGAGCCCGCGCGGGCTCCACGGTGGAGCGCCCGGCGATCAGGACCTCCCGGTACGACCCGATGCCTCCTCGTCGAGCGCGCAACCGCTACCCACGGGGGGCGAGGCCTACGTGGGCAGCAGGTTCAGCGACGAGGAGATCGAGGACAAGATCCGGAGGCGGCATGCCGAGCATCCTCGCGAAACGCAGAAGGACACCCTCAACGCTCTGCGTCTGCAGGGTGTCACGGGCAGCGACACGCGGCTCCTGAAGCTCTACTACAAGGCCACGGGTGTCGTCCCCAGGAAGAAGCAAACCTGGACCGACAAGCAGATCGAGGATCTCATCCGGAAACACCTCTTCGGTCACAGCACCGCCGAGGAGGTTCGTGAAGCACTTCGCGCGGAGGGCGTCCGGGTCAGGAACGAGCGGTTCCTGAACGCGTACCACAGGGTTACGGGAACCGAATCCCGGCCGTACCTGTTCGGGTCCGACGAGGAGAAAGCCGAGTTCTTGCAGAGGCAGATCCTCGCGGGTGGGACTTTCGAGACCGCCATCGAGGCGGCTGGCCTGATCGGCATGGCGGCCACCCACGAGAAGTGGCAGGCCCTGTACCGCCAGGCGGAAGAAAGGGTGAACCAGGACCGCAGCGGGGAGAGGCGGCACGAGCCGGGCGCGTCCGGCTCCGCGGCGAAACGTCCGGTTTCCTCCGTCGAAGGTGTGGTGACCTCACAGCACAAGCGAAGCAGGCCATCGGTCGCCGGCGCGGTGGCGAACGAGCTGGTGGCCCTGTCCCTGGAGGAGAACAGCCCCACTGCCACTGCTGCTGCGCTTGGGTTGCGTGTCGTCGACATCGCACCCGACGGCGACCACTTCTACGCCGCCGTGCTCGCTTCCGTGCCTGAGCGGGTGTGGTCGGACCGGCTCGACGAGCTCGGCGTGGACGCGTCCGTGGCGGGGTTGCGCCAAGCCACGGCGGATGCCTACCGCCGCGTGAAGCTGCCCGAGCTGGGCGGACGGAGCCTGGAGGGCATGAGGCTCCCGGCGGATGCGGTCGAGGAAGGTCTGCGCACTTCAGGACAGTGGGACGGCGAGAGCGTTGACGTCGCTCCGCGGTTGGTGCCCGGAGTGTTGAAGATCAACCTCAAGACGATCGCCCACGACGGTCGGCTGTCGACCAACGGCGTCGTCATCGACGACAGCCTCGACACGTATTACGTGGTCCACGACGATGTGGACCACTATCAGGCAACCACCTCGCTCGACGACGCCTCGAACGTCCCCGCCCACGAGCCGTCGGACGACGAGCGGGACCTCGAACTCGTTCGTGAGCGCATTGCCGGTCATCCCGATGACGACGACAGCACGATCCTTGCGATGGTTCGCGCAGGGGGCGCCACGAGTTCCGACCACCGGCTGCACGAGCTGATCGGCGAGGTGCGGAAAGAACGCTTGCAGCGTCTGATGCGCGCTGTCAGGCGGCGGGCGGACGAGCCGAGGGCGGTCAAGGACCACGGCGCCATCACGCGTTCGATCCACGAACGCCTCGTCGAGGATCCTCTCGCCGACAACGAGTCGATCGTTCAGGCCCTTCGTGACCGGGGTGTCGTCCTCGGGACCTCGGGACTGGTGAAACTGATCAACGACATCAGGCTCGCCACCGTCGCAAGCGACCTCGGGCTGCGCGTCGTCGACGTCCCACCCGGCAAGGACTCCTTCTACGAAGCCGTGCTCAAGTCCGTGCCCGGCGATGTGTTGTCCGCCAAGCTCGGTCAGGAAGGGTCCGTGACCGCGTTGCGCCACGCCACGGCGGATGCCTATCGTCGGCTCAAGGCGCGCGAGTTCGGCGTGCGGCACCCGGACGAACTGGCGCCGGACGAGGTCGAGAACGGTCTGCGCACGTCGAGGCACCAGAACGCGCAAAGCGGTCAATGGGCTCCGCAGCTGGTGGTCGACGTGCTGGGCGTCAACCTCAAGACGATCCACGAGAACGGCTGGGTCTCGACCCATCCCGGCTTCGACGACGGACTTCCCGCCTATCACGTCGTCCACCGTGATGGGAACGACTACCAGGCGACCGAGCGCGCGACTCTGCCGGACGAGGTGCGCGAGCGGGTCGTCGCTTTCGTGCCGGCCGTTCACAGCAGGGACACGCTGCTCGATGCGTTGAAGCACGTCCAAGCCCGCCAGTACCCCGCTCTGAACTTGACGAGGGGGCCCAGTGGCGTCCCGGTCAGTCCCGTCACCGCGGAGCTGGTCGGCGAGTGGGTGTCGGCCATGCGGGAGAACCGGCCTGCGTTGACGCCCGTGGAGATCGCGCGGCTCTCCGGCGGTCTGGTCACCGCGGAGGCGGTCGAGCGCATCCACCGTGCCGCTCGCGACACCACGCCTGCCGCACCCGCTGCGCCTGCGGTGCCGGGGGATGCGGACCTGCCGAGTGACGACCGGCTCAAGGACATGATCCCGGATACCGGGCACCGCCGGGCGACCGCCGGGCTCTCTGCCGCCCAGGACGCCTTGATCCACGCACCGGTCGGCGACCCGGACCGGCCACGTCCGAGCGAGCTCGCCGTCGGGCCGCTCGCCGATCGGGATCTGCCGGTGCGGTCCGGCCCCGCCTCGTCGCCCACGGAACCAGCGCCGGTGCTGCCGGGCGCCGAGGACGGCTCGCACGGCGAGAACCCGCCGGTACCGGGAACACCGTCCCGTCCCCGCAGGGGGTTGAGCGACGATCAGGTCATCGCTGCGGCTCGGGAGTACCTTGCCGAGAATCCTGATGCCGGCATCATGCTGCTCGTCGAGGCCGTACGTCAGCGGGGCGCCACCGGCGGCGAGGAGCTGCTGCGGCACCTGGTTCACAAGGCGAGGGGAACCGAGGCCCAGTCTTCTGGTGTCTCGAGTGACGAGGAAATCGAAGGTTTGATCCGGGAGCACCTTGCCGAGAATCCCGATGCCGGCGTCGTGGCGGTCAGGGACGCCATTCGTCTGCGAGGTGCCATCGGCGGCGACGGGAAGTTGCGGAACCTGGTTCACCTGGTCAGGGGAACCCAGGTCCAGGCCTATGGTGGGTTGAGTGAAGATCAAATCAGTGATTTGATCCGGAAGCGTCTTGACGAAAATCCTGGCGAGCGCGTCAAAGACATCATCAAGGCTGTTCGCAGGCAGGGCGCCACTGGCGCCGACCTGTATTTGTCATCGTTGGTTCACGACGCCAGGGGAACCCAGGCCGAGGCCCGTAACAAGTCGAGTGACAGTCAGGTCATCGAGTTGATCCGCGAGTATTTCGCCGAGACGCCTGATGCGGGTGTCTGGACGACTGTCAAGGCTGTTCGTTCGCGGGGCGCCAGTGGCGGCGACAAGCGGTTGGGGGACCTGGTTCGCCAGGTCGTTGATGAGCGGAACACCGGGTTGATCCGTGAGCACGTTGCCGAGCATCCCGAAGACGACTTCAAGGCGATCGTCGATGCTGTCACCGCGCGGGGCGCCATCGGCACCGAGGAGAGGTTGCGGCTCCTGGTCAGCCAGGTCACGGAAATCCAGGGCGGGTCGGAGGAGGATCAGATCAAGGACTTGATCCGCGAGCACATCGCCGACCATCCCCGCGACAACGTCAAGGCGATCGTCAAGGCTGTTCGTCAGCGTAACGGCGCCGGCGGCACCAACAAGATGATGAAGCTGATCAAAGCTGTTCGGGACGAGCGGGCCACGCCGAGGGCGACCGGGGAGCACGGCATCGCGGCGGGTGCGGTGGAGGAGGGGCTGGGAACTTCGTCAGCGGAGGAGCACGGCCCTTCCGCGCAGTCCGCTGCGGCCGCTGCTCGGCTGGGGCTGCGAGTCGTCGACATCGAACGCGACGGGGACTGCTTCTACGAAGCCGTGCTCAGGTCCGTGCCCCAGGACGTGTGGTCGCGCCGGCTCACGCAACTCGGCAGGAATGCGACGGTGCTGGGTTTGCGCCACGCCACGGCGGACGCCTACCGCGGCCTGAGGAGGCTGGAGCTGGGTTGGCAGAGCCCGGACGACCTGGGCCTGCCGGCGGACGCGATCGAGATCGGGCTGCGCACCCAGGGGCACTGGGCAAGCGAAAGCGGTGACTTCGCTCCGCAGTTGGTGCCCGGAGTGCTGAAGATCAACCTCAAGACGATCACGAACGACGGCGGGCTGTCGACCAACGGCGTCGACATCGACCCCGGCCTCCGCACCTATTACGTCGTTCACGACGGCATCAACCACTACCGGGCGACCGCGCCGCTCGACGCCGCCCAGGACGCCTCGATCCACGCACCGGTCGGCGAACCGGGGCCGTCGCGCGCGGAACCCCTTGCGACAGCCGGTACCGAGGACCGCTCGCACGACGAGACCCAGCCGGCACCGGCAACCCGGGCACCCGCTCAGGAGAAGTCGGCTGACGAGCGGGACGTGGACCTGATCCGCGAGCACGTCGCCCGTCATCCCGACGACGGCGACGCTGCGGTTGTCGCCACGGTTCGCGGATGGGGCGTCACCGGTTCCGACGACCACCTGCACAGGCTGGTCGGCGAGGTCAGGAACGAACGGTTGCAGCGTCTGACGCACTTCGTCAGGCACGGGTCGGATGAGCCGGGAACGGTCGAGGAACAGCGCGCCGCTGAGCGTGTGATCCACCAGCACCTCGTCGAGAACCCCCTCGACGACACCGAGTCGACTGCTCGGGCTGTTCGTGAGCAGGGGGTCCTCCTCGGAAGCACGTGGTTGACGAGGCTGATCGACGACACCAGGCTGTCCATTGCCGCCGACGGGCTCGGGCTGCGGATCGTCGACGTCGCGGCCGGCCGGGACTCCTTCTACGAAGCCGTGCTCAGGTCCGTGCCCAGGGGCGTGTGGTCCGCCAAGCTCGACCGGTTCGGGCAGGAAGGACCTGTGGCGGCGTTGCGTCAGGCCACGGCCGATGCCTACCGGCGCCAGAGGTCGCGCGAGCCCGGCGAGCAACGCCCGGATGAGCTGGAGGCGGACCAGGTCGAGGAGGGACTGCGCACTTCGGAGCATCAGAACGCGCACAGTGGCTACTGGGCTCCGCAGTTGGTGGCCGACGTGCTGGGCGTCAACCTCAAGACGATCCGCAAGAGCGGCTGGGTGTCGACCCATGTCGGTTTCGATGACGAACTTCCCACCTATTACGTCGTTCATCGCGATGACGACAAGTACCAGGCGACCGAGCACAAGAACCTGCCGACCGCCGTGCGTGAACGGGTGATCGCCTTTGTGCCGCCTGACCGCGGCTGGAACACGCTGCGCGATGCCTTGGAGTACGTCCAAACCCACGAGTACCCCGCTTTCGACCTGACGAGGAACGCCGGCGGTGTCCCGGTCGACCCCGCCACCCAGGAACTGGTCGGCCAGTGGGTGGTGGCCATGTTGGGGAATCGGCGTGCGTTCACGCTCGCGGAGGTAGCGGAACTTTCCGGCGGCCTGGTCACGGCGGACGTGGTCGAGCGCATCCACCGTGCTTCCGGCGGCACCGCGCCTGTGACACCCGCCGCGCCTGTGACACCCGCCGTGCCGGCCCCATCCGCTGCACAGGTGGCTGTGGAACCGCCGAGTGACGACCAGATCAAGGATTGGATCAAGGAGTATCGCGACGGTGATCCCGGCAGCGGTGTCAAGGCCATCGCGCGTGCCGTTGCCCGACGTGGCCGTGTGCCCAACGACAACTACCTGCGCGCTTTGATCTACGAGGTCATGGCGAGTTCGGTCCGGCGCCGGCAGTTCCGTGACGACCAGATCAAGGACTTCATCCGCAAGCACGTTGACGAGTACTTCGAAGACACCAACAAGATGATCAATCTTGCTGCTCGTGCGCACGGTGTTGCCGTTCAGACATCGCGGTTTTCGGATCTGATCTGGGAGGTCAGGCGGTCTGCCCTTGCCGCTGCGCTCGGGCTGCGCATCGTCCGCGTCGCGCCCGGCAACGACGCCTTCTTCGAAGCCGTTCTCGCGTCCGTGCCCGAGGACGTGTGGTGGACCCGGTTCTGGCAAGTCCGCCGGGAAGCGTCCGTGCGGGGTTTGCGTCACGCCACGGCGGATGCCTACCGCCGCCTGAGGTTGCGCGTGCTGGGCGAGCAGCACCCGGATGCGCTGGAGGTGGATCAACTCGAGACCGACCTGCGCACTCCAGGGCGCTGGGACGCGCGCATCCACGACCTGGCTCCACAGTTGATGGTCGACGTGCTGAACATCAACCTCAAGACGATCGACAGAGAAGGCAAACTGTCGACCAGCGACGCCTTCTCCGACAACCGGGACACCCACTACATCGTTCACGACAGTGGCGTCAGCTACCAGGCGACCGTCCCGGATGCCTCGGCCCAGGCGCCGGTCGGCGCACCGGGACCGCTCGTGACCGCTGCGGGATCGTCCGCCGGTGTCCAGGGCAGCTCGCACGACGAGAACCGGCCGATGTCGGAAACCCGGGCTCCCGCTCAGGAGAACGCGGATGACGCGCGGGACGGGGACCTGATCCGCAGGCATCTCGCCGAGCATCCCGGAGACGACTTCGCGGCGATCTTCAAGGCTGTCGGTCCGCACGCCACCGGCACAGAAGGGAAGTTGCGACTCCTGCTCTTCCAGCTCACCGGTGAGCAGGACGACAGCGCGTGGAGTCCGAGCCAGATCAAGGACGTGCTCAAGGACTACCACGAGGCCCACCCCAAGATCAGCATCACGAACACCGTGGACGCTGTCCTCGCTCAGGGTGTCGCAGCTTCCCGCGCGCGAGTGGCCGCCCTGCTCCGCGACGTCATGGGAACCCCGGTCCGGCATCGCAACAAGTTCACTCGAACCCACGTCCTGGGTTTGATCCGCAAGCACCTCGAGCAGCATCCCGGTGCCGACCAGGTCTCGACTGCCGCAGCCGTTCGCAAGCAAGGCGTCTCCCTCGACAACGAGGAGATGCTCAACCTGCTCCGCCTGGTCCAGCAGTCCATCGCCGCCGCTGAGCTCGGGCTGGACGTCGTCGAGGTCACCACCGGCCCGCACGCCTTCTACGAAGCGGTGCTCAGGTCCGTACCCGAGGACGTGTGGTCGCGCCGGCTCGGGCAACTCGGCAGGGAAGCGACGGCGCTGGGTTTGCGCCAGGCCACGGCGGACGCCTACCGGAACATGCCGTTGCCCCACCTGGAGTCACGAAGCCTGAACGAGCTGGGGCTCCCGGCGGACGAGGTGGAGCAAGGCGTGCGCAACCCGGGGCCTCGGGACGTGCGGAACAGCCATTGGGTCTCGACGTTGATGCCCGCGGTGCTGGGCGTCAACGTCAAGACGATGACTCTCAAACGTGGCCGGCTGGCGGCCGAGAACGTCCTGATCAACGACGAGCTCCCGACCTTCTACGTCGTTCGCGACGGTAGCGGCCACTACCGAGCCACCATCCGGCTCGAAGCCGCCCCGCGGAACGACGAGGCGACGGGCAGCGGGAGCTGGTCGGCGCCGGACGCCCCGGCACCCGCTCAGGAGAACGCGGGAAGCCGGGATCACGGCGTGCGGACCGACGACCAGATCAAGGATCTGATCAAGGAGTACCACGGCGGCCATCCTGGTAGCGCGGTCCGGGAAATCGTGAACGCTGTCAGCGGTCAGGTTTCCGAGGTCGACCCCGATCGGGTGCGTGCCCTGGTCTACGAGGTCGTCACAGCGTCGGTACCCGTCAAGAACCTCGATGATGAGCGGATCGGGGAGTTGATCCGCGTGCACCTCGCCGAGTACCCCGACGACACCGACAAGGTGATCGTCCTGGCTCTTCGCGTGTCGGGTGTGGCCACCAGGAAAGCGCGGTTGGCGGATCTGATCCACAGGGTCCAGCAGTCCGTCGCTGCCGCTGGGTTCGGCTTGGGCGTTGTCGAGGTCGCTCCCGGCCCGGACTCCTTCTACGAAGCCGTGCTCAGGTCCGTGCCCGAGGACGTGTGGTCGCGCCGGCTCACGCAACTCGGCAGAGAAGCGACAGCGCTGGGTCTGCGCCACGCCATGGCGGACGCCTACCGCCGCATCTGGCTCCCGGCGGGCGAGGTGGAGGAAGGACTGCTCGTCCTGGAGCGTTCGCCCGTTCCGGGTCACGACCTGGTCCCGCGGTTGATCGCCGAAGTGCTGGGCGTCGACGTCAAGACGATCCGCAAGAACGGCCGGTTGGCGACCACCCTCGCCCTCGGTCGCATCCTCCCCACCTATTACGTCGTTCACGTCGGTGCCGATCACTACCGCGCGACCGCCCCGCTCGCCGTCGTCCAGGGTGGTGGCTCGGTCCACGCACCGGACCTGCCGCGTGTGACCGTGATCGATGATGGGATCTCCGCCGTTCACACTCCGCCGGAACCGTCCGGCCCCGCCCCATCGCACGCGGAACCACCCCCTGCGGTGGAGAGCGGCTCGCACGACGGGAACCGGCCGGCGCCGGAAACCCAGCCCTCACGTCAGCAAGCCCCGCGTCAGCAAGCCCCCGGTGAAGCCCGGGTCGAGAACGCCGAGCAGTCCGTCGCCGCCGCGGGGCTCGGGCTGCGCATCGTCGACGTCACAACCGGTCCGGACTCCTTCTACGAAGCCGTGCTCAGGTCCGTGCCCGGGGCCGTGCTGTCGGATCGGCTCGGGCGCCTCGGCCAGGAACCGTCCGTGACGGGTCTGCGCAACGCCACGGCGGACACCTACCGCCGCATGAAGCTGCCCGAGCGGGGCGGGCGGAGCCGGGACGAGCTCGGGCTCCCGGCGGATGAGGTCGAGACCGGTCTGCGCACGCCGGGACGTTCGAACAGGCAGAGCGCCTTCTTGGCTCCGCAGCTGGTGATGGAGGTGCTGGGCCGCAACCTCAGGGCGATCCGCGAGGACGGCCGGCTGTCGACCCACAGCGCTTTTGGCGAAGACGTCCCCACCCATTACGTCGTTTTCGACGGTGACGACAACTATCGAGCGACCGAGCTCGTGGAGATGCCGGCCGCGGTGCGTGAACAGCTGATCGGGTTCGTGCCGCCCGCGTACGGGTTGGGCACGTTGCTCGATGCGCTGAAGGACGTCAAAGCCAAGGTGTTCCCCGCCCTGGGGTTGGAGAAGGACCCCAGCGGTGTCCTGACCGATCCCGCCACCCGTGAGCTGGTGGACCGGTGGGCGTCGACCATGCTGAAGCACCGGTCCGGGTTCACGCCCGCGCAGGTCGCGGAACTGTCCGGCGGCCTGATCGTTGTGCGGCAGGACGAACGCGTGCACGACGTCCCTGACGACACCCCGGCCGATGTCGCGGCCGGCCCTGTGGAGTCCGCTGTGCCGATGGGCACGGACATGCCGGCCGTGGTGCGTGAGCGGGTGATCGCTTTCGTGCCGCCCGCGTACGGGTTGGGGACGTTGCTCGACGCGCTGAAGGACGTCAAAGCCAACGCGCACCCCGCCCTGGACCTGACGAGGGACTCCAGCGGCATCCCCACCGACCCCACCACCAGGGAACTGGTCGGCCAATGGGCGTCGACCATGCTGAAGCACCGGTCCGGGTTCACGCCCGCGCAGGTCGCGGAACTCTCCGGCGGCCTGGTCACCGGAGCACTGGCCGAGCACGTCCACACCCTCTCGCACGAGACCCCGTCCGACGTCGTCGCCGCACCCGCCGCACCGGTGCGTGCTGATCTGCCGGACGAGGTGCGCGACCGGATCGTCACCCTGGTGCCGCCCGCACACGGCCTGGCCACGCTGCTGGAGGCGTTGGAGCACGTCCAAGCCAACGTGCACCCCGCCCTGGACCTGACGAGGGACTCCGGTGGGGCCCCGGTCGACCCCGTCACCCGCGGGGTGGTCGGGCAGTGGGTGCTGGCCATGCTGGAGCACCCGTCCAAGTTCACGCCCTCGCAGGTTTCGGAGCTGTCCGGCGGCCTGATCGCCACGCACCAGGTCGCGCACCTCTACAACATCGCCGACGACACCCCGCCCGACGTCGAGGGCATGACGTGGTTGGACCAGGGACGGCGAAAGCAGACCTTCGCGGCCGAGGAGGCCGCGCTGTCCCAGGACCTGTACGTCTCGCACGCGATCACCCACAGCCTGCAGCCGATCATGGGGATGGACCAGCAGTTCCCCTGGCGCGACCCGGCCAACCCGCTCTACGCGGTCACGCCGATGCTCGCCGGGCCCGACGGCGACATCCACCCCGTGATCCGCGCCGAGGTCGACCAGATCACCGTCCGGGTCGCCAGGGGCAAGAAGCTGGTCGAGCGCATCGCCGCCGACCCCGACGACCACCGCCTGCCCCCGATGACCCCGGAACAGTTCCGCGCGCTGTGGAAGGAGCTCGAGTACAACATGACCGAGCGCCTGCGCCACATCGTGGCCACCGCGGTCAACCCGACTCCGGAGAGCATCACCATCGCACCCCCGCGGCCCCAGCACCCGACCGACCTCATCTACGTCGGCCGTGTGAAGCAGCGGCACGTCCAGCCCCGGGAGGAGGTCCTGGTCGGCCAGTACCAGCTCCTGCTCGCCAACCCACCCGGCAGCGTCCCGGTCGACCAGCAGCCGCTGCTCAGCCAGGCGAAGTTCCTGGAGTTCTACCTCGGTGGCATGTTCGACTTCCGCAAGGACCACGACGGGCAGCTGGAGGAGGAAGCGCAGTGGAGGGGACTGCACCCGCACTACCCGGGATACCTGTTCCACGGAGGTTCTAGGACGAAGCAGAACCTCATCAGCGCCGAAGGAGCAGGCAACTCGACCGCCTTCGCGAACTCCGTCCTCACCCCTGACGGCAAGATCGACCACGATCGCGTCAACGTCGTGTTCCTCGGCATCGAAGCCGTGTTCCCGGACCCGAACCACCCCGAGGGCCTCCTCCAGGTCGGTGGCGGCGTCCAGGTCGCGTTCGACAACGCCGTCGACCCCGCCGCGAACCCCTTCGGAATCCTGCTGGCCGACTACTCCGACGAGTACGAGTTCCCCAAGATCAAGCAAGAACCGCAGGACCAGTGAGCACGAGCGCTCCCGGGAACAGGGCGTCGGCACTGCCGGCGAAGACGTGAGGGACGAGGATGGAGAACATGACCGAGAGCACCGAGGACACCAGGGACAGCGGGCCGCTCGAGAACTGGTTCCTGCTCATGGACCCGGCGTGGGCTCCGTCCGAAGAGGACGAACTGCCGCCGGCGCAGGCCGTCGTCGGGCTGTGGCCGGTGGAGGCCGACGGCCGCGTCGGCCGGTTCCGGGCCAACCCGGACTACGTACCCGCCGACGAGCACTCGCCGACGGACCCGCTGGACGCCGTGCTGAGGCTGGTCCTGCACGGCGGCGCGGAGGTGGAGCACATCCAGCTGATGCTGCGCGACTGCCTGTTCGACATCGCGCTGAACGGGGACGGCAAGCCGCTGGTCGTGCAGTCGCCGGACGACATCGCCTGCGTCGTCGTGGCCACCGCCGAGCCGCACCGCAGGAGGGTCAGCTCACCGCAGTGGCGGCGCATCGACCTCGACGAGCTCGTGATGCTGCTGGCCGACGGTGTGGACGTGCTGTTCAACCCCGGCGGCCCGGCCTCCGTCCGGCTCACCGGCGACTTCATGCGCGAGACGTTCATGATGAGCGACGACGAGGTGTCCGCCGTCCACGACAGGTTCCGGCAGGAGTCGGGCGTGCGCGTCGTTCCCTGGGGGCCGGGGCAGGACGAGACGCCGGCCGAGCAGGACTCCGCCGCACCGCGGTTCAGGACGGAGGCGGAGGCACCGGTCGCTCCGGAGGCGCGGCGGTCGTGACCGGGGTGCGGGAGGACCGGTTCCCGCTCGCCGGCTCCGCGTGGTCGCGAGGAGGTGACTGCGTGCCCGGCCGGGCGGGTGGCTGCTCGGCGACCTCCGCCCCGTCCGGTTCCGCCGCCGGCTCGCCCACGGGTGCGGCTCGCGGGCCTTTCTGCTGCTCCGCGGCGCAGCGCCGGAGCAACCGGGGGTCGATTCCGCTGGGCGACACGGTGTCTCCGTCCACTGACGAGCCTCTCCTCACGCGCCCCGCGGCGCGGCCTTCGGTGCAGCTTTCGGAGGCTGGAGGGGCCGATCACGACTTCGGGTCTCGTTTGGTCCTTCGCCGCCCGTTAGCTTGATCTTTCCGCGCCCGGCAGACCCCGGTCAGCTCGTGCGGCGGACGGAAGAGGTGAGAGCACGCGCTGCGAGGAGACGAAGCGGTGAACCGTTGGGACCGATGTGGCGACGAAGGCATGATCGGTGTGCTGTCCGGGGGTGAGGTCGAACTGCTGCGGTCCCACGCGGACGGGCTCGTCCTGATAGCGGAGCGGTGGCTGGCCCGGTGCCGGTGGGTGGACGGCAGCACCCGCGGCTCGGGTCGCCTGGTCGCCGACGAACCGGTGTACGACGAGCGCATCACCGCGATCGTGCGCGAGCACGTGCCCGCGGGTGCTGCCGACTGGGAGATCTCGTGGTGGGCGCCGGTGCACCTGGCGGAGACCGCGGAGGCGGCACGGCGCGTCCTGCGCACGCTGCCGGAGTCCGGCGGCGTGGTGCTGCTCGAGACCGCACAGGACGTCGACGCCTGGTGCCGGCTGATCGGCGACGTGCTCGCCGCCCTCAACCCGTGCGGCGACTGCTGCGAGGACGGGCCCACGAGCGCTCAGGCGTGGCTCGAGTCGTTGCTGGGGCCACTGCTGGTCGGCGTCACGGCGTTGTGACCGCGGACGGCGGGAGGCCGTCCGCGGCCGGTCTCAGATGAGGCCGTGGCGCAACGCGTAGGCGACCGCGTGGGCGCGGTTGCGCAGGTTGAGCCTGCTGAGCAGGTTGTGCAGGACGTTCTTCACGGTGCGCTCGGAGTAGATGAGCCGCTCCGCGATCTCGGCGGTGTCGAGGCCGTCCGCGAGGAGCCTGATCACCTCGGTCTCGCGCAGCGACAGACCGGCGAGGGTGAGGTCGCGCGGCCCGAGGGTCGTCTCCTGCAGCTGCTTGAGCCCCCGCAGGACGTTGCCCAGCTGCTCGGCGGGCAGGTCGCCCCGTCCCTCGCGGGCGTCGGTGATGGCGCGCAGCAGCCTCGTCCTGGCCGTGGCTTCCGCGCGCGGCACCAGCACGACGAGTCCGTGCTCGATGGCCGTCCACAGCTCCGCCTGGCGGAGCTCGTCCGCGATGAGGACGAGGCGGGACGTGCCGGGCTGGAACGCCTCCTGCAGGCAGTCGTCCGCGACGGCCACGGTGACGTCGGCGTTCTGCGGGTCCGTGACGATCTCGATGCCGGGCGTCGGCCGCAGCATCGCGAGCAGGCCCGATGCGATCAGCGGGTCCGAGGCGTGGACCAAGACCCGGATGGCCGTGCGGCTTGCGTGCCCTGGTGCCAGGGGGCGCCGGCCGTCCGGCCAGGCGGTCTGCGAAGTCATGTTCACAGGAGACCGTGCGAGCCACGCGGAAGGCCAGCGAGAACGGGGGGCAGGTTTGCGAAACGACAAAGCTGCCTGTCGACCGCCGGTGCCTGCCGGTGCCAGGACGCGGCTGCCGGGAAGCTCGAACTTACCCCTGGTCCACCGGGTGGGGACACGGCTGTTTGCAGCCATATCACCGGGAAGTAATCGATCTCTCGACTCGAACTCTGCCTTCTTGAGGGCCGCGTCTCAATCGGTACCGCCGCATCGGGTGCGTTTGGGCATCATGCGGTTCCTTTCAGGTTCGGAACCGGTCCGTTCGGGGGCGGACGCTCTGCTTGTGCCCGTTTACTGCTGATGTCCGGTCACGGCGAGCAGGCCGAGGGAGGCGTGCGGTGTCCTATCCCCAGTCCGAACAGGTCGAGCAGCTGAAGAGCCAGTACGAGCGGCAGTTCGCCGAACTGCGCGAGACGCAGCGACGGCTCAGCGAGCTGTCGTGCACCGTCACCGCTCCCCGCCGGGTCGTGGCGGTGACCGTCGGGCACGGTGGCGTGGTGAAGGACGTGAAGTTCCCGAGCGGCGCCTACAAGCGCATGACACCGGCAGAACTGGAGTCCGCGGTCCTGAAGACCATCACGGACGCGCAGCAGCAGGTGGCGGACGAGGCCGCGGACGTGATCGCGCCGACGCTCCCTCCCGGGGTCGACGCGCGCAAGCTCTTCTCCGGGGACGTGGACCTGCAGTCGCTGCTGCCTCCCACGCCCGAGCTGCGCCCCACCACCCGTGACGTCATGAACATCAGGGACTGAGCGCGATGATCAAGTCGGAGAACCCCGGCGAGGACGCTTCCGGTGACGAGCAGAGCGGAGGCGGCAGCAGCAGGCCGGCCCCGTTCAACCTCGGAGACGGGTCGGGGCGGATCTCCGTCGACACCGACCAGCTGAACCGGGGTGCGGCGGGCTTCGAGTCGGCTGCCGACCGGTTCCGCCACTACGCGAACAGCAACAGGGAGCTCGCCTCCTACGCGCCGTTGCCGTCCGGTCAGGGCGACGAGAGCTGGAACGCGTTCGCCCCCAAGTACTACAAGCGCTCGGAGGAGTACCTGAACGGCCTCGCCAGCCTGGCGAAGGCCATCGGCGTCATCGCCGGCAGCGTGAAGCAGTTCAGAGCCTTCTGCGTGGGCACGGAGGAGAACGCCACGGACATCTCGCTGAAACTCAAGGATGCGATGGGCCCCGGGAACGCGCCCGGCCAGAAGCCGGACGGTGACGGCCGCCGCTGACACCGCTGCTGCTGCTGCGAGGATTTCGACGGACGTCTGCTGAGGAACGGTGAGCCTGCACTTCGATCCGTCGTTCGACTGGCTCTGGGTCCTCGTGGCAGGGCAGCAGGCGCCGAAGGTCGACGTGGCGGCCACGCGTGCGCTCGCGCAGCACTGGCTGGACAGCGGCCGGACGCTGCAGGAACTGGCGGACGGCGTCGCGCAGCTGGTGAGCTCGGTCGAGCACGCCATCGGTGGCCGCGCAGGGCGCGCGTTCCGCGAGCAGGTCACCCGCGTGCTCGGCCAGGTCCCCGGCATCGCGCTGATCGCCGGGGCGCAGTCGAGCAGCCTGCTCGACCTCGCGCTGAACGTCGAGCACTCCGTCTACGCGATGATGGTGGAGATCGCCTTCTTCGCCGCGTCGATCCTGTGGGCGCTGTCGAGCCCTTTCACCGCGCCGCTCGTCCCGTCGTTCATCACCTCGGCGCGCATCGCCGTGCAGCAGATCTCGATGCGGCTGCACTGGGCCATCCGGTTGATCGGCGAGGCCGTCGAGGGCGGCGTCGAGGAGGTCGTGCAGGACGCCATCGCACAGCTCTCCCAGGTCGCCGAGGGCAACCGCCACCGCTGGGACGGCACCAGCTCGCTGATCAGCTTCGTGGCCGGTGGCGCGGCGGAGGGCCTCGCCGGCGCCATGCACCTGGGCGCGGGCCGGTGGAAGCCGCGCGTCGAGGACACGGCAGCGTTTCACGGCGCGGCGGAGGCGGTCGCCGACGTCGTGGTGGGCGCCGGTGCCGCGGGGGTCCTCGGCGGCAGCCTGAACGACCTGTGGGCCGGTGCGGTGGGCGGTGCTTTCAGCGGTGCCGCCGCGAAGAAGGCGCACGACGCCGGGGACGCGATCGACCGGCTGGTCAACGGGGACGCGGTCAAGGTGCCCGTGCCGGGGGCGATCGGCGATGCCGGAGGTGCGCCGGCGAACGGGCCTGTTGCCGAGGAGGACGCGCCTGGTTCTGTGGCGGAAAGGAACCTGTCGGCGACCGATGGGGCCGGGACGTGGGCAGGCGGAGGCGCGGCTCGTGGTGCGGTTCCGCCGGGGCGGAAGGGCGGGACGTCTGCCGGGGGAGGCGTTCACGCGGACGGAGGCGCGCGAGCGTCCGGAGGCGGTCGGCCGGGTGCCGTGACGGGCCCGGCGTCCGGGTCGATGCGGAACGGTGGCGCCGACGTGCCGCTCGGTGGGCGGGTGGCGCCTGTACGAGGCGGTGTTCCCGCCGCGGTCGGGGTTCCGCGGGATGTTCCCGCCGGTGGGCCTCCCGCTGTGTCGGGGACCGGGAACGGGCCGCAGGCCGGACCTGCCAGCGGGTCTTCTCCGGCCGAGTCGTCTTCGGCGGTGGTGGCTCCGGCAACCGGGTCGCCTTCGGCGGTGATGGCTCCGATGGCCGGCTCTTCTGCGGCGGTGGTGCGTCCGGCGGCGGGTTCGTCTCCGGCGGTGGTGCCTCTGATGGCCGGGCCCTCTGCGGGGGTGGTGGCTCCGGCAACCGGGTCTTCTCCGGCGGTGGTTCCGGCGGCGGGTTCCTCTCCAGCGGTCGTGCCTCTGGCAGCCGAGTCCTCCGCCGCGGACGTGCCGTTCACCCCGCAGACGTCGCCCGCCTTGCGGGACGAGGTGCGGACGGCACCGATCACCGGTGGTCAGGACGCTCCGCTGGGAGCGCAGCCGCGTGCCGAACACGGACTCACCGCCTCCCCGCCGTCCGGGCAGCCGGCTGCGGACTCCTCCGCCACCCACCCGGCGGCTGTGAACGACCCGCAGTCCGCGCCGTCGGCCCAGCAGACCAGCGACGACCGGCCCAGCGGACGCGACGTCGCCGCGGGGCAGGTCTCCGCGAACGAGACACCACCCGTCGAGACCGGGGGAACGGCCACGGGTTCCGGCGGCCGGGTCACCGCCGCACTGCCTCCGAGCACGGAGGTGCCACAGGCACCGGGCCAGGCCCCGGACACCGTCAGCCAGGCCCCGGACGCCGTCAGCCAAGTCGTGCGCGCCCAGACGCCCGTGGCACCGGAGCAGGCCACGGACATCGCACACCGGTCCGTCGTCTCCACGCTGGAGCAGCCCGCCGTCAACGGCAGGCGGTTGCTGGTCGAGCTGCACCGGCTCATGGAGGTTCCGGGCGCGCAGGACAGGTCGTACCAGCTGGCGCAGGCGCTGTCCGCCGCGCACGAGGACGGGCGGCTGTCCGGCGCCGACTACGAGCGCGCGTTGCAGGTCATGGGGCGGGTGACCACGTTCCTCGCCGACCCCGCCGCCGAGATGCCCCTCGGTTCGATCGCGGTGGGCCCGGATGCCGACCCGGCCGAGCTGCCGTCGGTGCGGGAGCTGGTGCGGGAGGTCGACGCCCGTGTCCAGCGCCAGGACTTCGAGGGTGCGGTGACCTTGCTGGACGGTCTGGGCAGGGACCCCCAAACCATCAGGGTCGTCGAGGACGCCTACTGGGACGAGTTCCGCGAGGACCTCGGCACCGAGCTGCGCCGACTGCGGCCGGACGAGTCCGCCTACGTCGACCACCTGCTGGGCGACGTGATCACGGACCCCGTGTCGCGGGAGCAGGCGGACGCGTGGTTCGCGCAGCTGCGCGAGCTGACCTTCGACGACCACCTCTTCGGCGAGCGGCGCCTGCCCCACGACTACGCGGACGACGGCTGCACCTACCGGGCCCACCGGATGGCCGTCGCGCTCCAGCAGCGGGGAGCCGACCCGCGCAAGGTCGTCATCGGGGGACCGGGGCTGGGCACGGCCGAGGTCGAGTGGGACTTCCACATCGCCGTCGCGGTCGCCGTGGTGACGCCGAACAGTCGCGAGTGGGTCGTGTTCGACCCGTCCGTGAACGCCGAACGGCCGTTGAGCATCGACGACTGGGCTCGTGCCGCGGGCGCCGACATGGTTCGGCGGTACCAGGGCACCGCCGAGGCGGTGCAGCAGCAGCTGATGGACGACCAGCGGAACTTCCCGGCGAGGTGGGACGACGGCCATCCCGTCGACGTGCCGGTGCTGGTGCTCACCGACTCGCACGTGTACGGCTTCCCCGACCTGGTGGGCCCGTACGACACCTCGTGGGCACACGCCGACGCCGAGTCGCGGGCCGCCATCGTCGAGATGCGCGAGTTCTACGCCCTTGCCGCCGAACGGCGGGTGGACCGCGCGCTCGCCGACATCGCCGCACGCGTCGACCTGGAGACAGCCTCCGGTGCCGGCGTGTCCATCGACTTGGTCCACGACGCCCTGTCCGCTCTCGCGGAACGCGAACCCGTCGGCGTGAGCGGTCTGTTCGACCGGGAACCCGAGCCGCTGCGGCGACTGCTCCACCTCCTGCCCGACCACGCCGACGCCATCGAAGATGCGGTGACGCCCGGCGGGGCACTCGACGCCGGAGCGCAGCCGGAGCGCACGGGCGTGGTGCAGCGGGGCCGCATCCGCGCACTGCCCGGCCACGACGCGGTCGAGAGGTCGGCGTTCGAGGTGCGCCGGTTCGCGACCGGGGACGGGCCGGTCACCGAGGTCACCGTCCGCGTCGCGCTCGACCCCGAGGGGCGCCACGACGAGGCGACGCGGGAGGCGTTGCTGCGCAGCGCTCAGGCCGGTGTGGACCGCTACTTCAACAGCGGACGCGACGGGGGGCCGCTGCGCAGACCGGACGGTGAGCCGCTGTGGTTCCGCCTCCTGCCCGCCGACGGGACGTCCGCGGTCCACCACGTGGTGACGATGGACCCCGGCCGCCTGGTCGACCAGACGAACTGGCACCCCGGTCAGTCGCAGGAGCACAGCGCGCACGAGTTCGGCCACATGCTGGGGCTCGTCGACGAGACCACGAACCAGGGTGGCGGGCTCGACGTCAGCGGAACGCTGATGGGCCGGTGGAGCCCGGACGCGGTGCCCGCAGGCGGTCTGCGCATGCCGCGGCGGTTCACCGACGTGCTGGACCTGTTCATCGGTGACGTGCCGCTGGACGACTTCGCCACGGTGTTCCCCGACCGCCCCGTCGCCGGCCTGCCGCGGCACACCGTCGTCCCGGCGGCGCCGCGGCCGGAGTCCGAAGGGGAGGATGCCGGCGCGGAACTTCGCAGCGCCCTGCCCGAGCAGGGCGGCCACACCGCGGCACCGCACCCGCTCGTCCCGTCGTCGTCGGTGCTGTCGAGCGTCGCCGAGGTGGACCGCTTGCCGCAGCAGTGGCGGCAGCTGCCACCGGAACGGGTCGCGTCACTGCGGACCCTGGCGGCGCTGACGGTGAACCAGTTCGCGGTGCCGGGGTCGCGGTTCCAGCTGGCCTACGACGAAGTGGTGGAGCTGGTCGCGTACCGGCTGTACCAACTGGAGGAGGGCCTGCCCCCGGGACAACCGGTCCGTGCACTCGCCGAACAGCTGGCGCGCGAGGCCGGGCTGAAGCCCGCGCTGAGAGGCGGAGCGTCGAGGCCGCGGCGGGGAACGAGCCTCCTCAGCCCCGCGGAGGTGCACCGGGCACCCGGTGGTCCTGGCAGTCCGGCGGGACCGGGCAGGCGGAGGTCGGTGCGGCACCGGCGTGGCACGAGCCTGTCGACGACCGGTTCCTGGGTGACGGCCGCGGAGGAGGCGCGCGCCTGGCGGGCGCAGGTCGACCAGCCGCAGGTCGACGGGGAACCGGACTTCGCTCACCTGCGCAGCGCGCTGCGGGACCAGCTGCGGGAGCTCGGCGAGGACTCGGCGGAACTGGGCCGGTGGGTCGACGTGACGTTCTCCGACGCGAAGCTCAAGCAGCTGGACCGCTCGCTCGAAGGCATCCGCGAGGTGTGGGAGGACTTCGAGGTCGAGGTGCACGCGCTCGGCATCGGAGCACCCCACCACCACGCCGTCAGCACGACCGCGGACCTGACGAGGTCCGAGACGGTCCGGCAGGTGGAGGACGTCACGTCGGCCGAGGTGGTCTCGACGCCGGTGAACCCGGTGCAGGGATCGGTGCCGGCCGGGCCGGTGACCGTGTCGTTCTCGGTGCAGGGCGTGCTCGGCACCGCGTCGGAGCGGCGCACCTCGACGACCGCGACGACACGGGAGACCGTGGAGATCACCCAGGCGGGCGCCAGGGTGACCCGGACGTCGCACGACGTGCACCACCGCCTGCGGATCCAGCCACCGAAGCGGCACCTCCACCGCGAGCGGCCGGAGCCGGTGGAGTGGAAGCAGTCGGTCACGATGACGTTGTCGTGGCCGCAGCTCGGTTCCGCCCCGAGCGAGCAGGGCGACCCGCCGCCGGAGAGCCCGCTGACGGCGAGCCCCGCGCTGAGCTACCCGGACCTCGCCGCCACCCCCGACGCCCTCGCGAGGGCGCGCAGCCACGCTGATTTCGAACGTGCGCGCGACGCGCTCGAACACGTCCGGTTCGTCGGCATCGACACGGTCTTCAGCGCGGTCAAGTCCTCGCTGCGGCTGTCGGGGTCGCACCAGGAGATCACCCGGCTGGAGAGGTGGCTCGACGACCTCGGACCGAAGCAGGGCAAGCGCCTCGTCACCGGCGAGCAGGTCGAGGAGACGTTCAGCTTCCCGGGGCACAAGCCCGTGAAGATCGTGGTGCGCCAGGGGAAAGCGCTGGAGGGGCAGTCGTCCGCAACCGGTCTGGCGCAGACGGCCGCGCGGTCGCTGGGACGCACCGTGGCGGCGGGTCACCGGCACTCGGTGGTCGCGGCGGGCACCCACGAGGCCGGGTTCGAGCTGGGGGTGAACGCCGGTGAGGAGCTCGCCGGCCTGGTCGGGGTGAAGATCGGGGCCGGTGTGTCCTGCAGCCGGGTGAACCAGAACCTCTCCGAGCGGGTGTCGCAGGTGCGGCACGAGCTGACCGAGCGGATCAAGGGCGACTTCGTCGACGACACGATCAGCTTCCCGTTCCTGGTGGTGATGGCGGAGGAGGGCAAGAGGTACCGGCTGGCAACGTTGTCATCCGACGACGCGCACCGTTCGTTCGGGTTCCTCCGACGTGAGGACAAACCGCTGGTGGCGTTGCACGTCGAAGCCGCTGCGGTGTTGCTCTTCTCCCCTGTGGACAGTGACAGCGGCAACAACGTCGGTGCCCGTGACGAGCCGGCGCCCGCGGGGACGGTTCGGGCCGCCGGCGCGCGGGACCGGTCCGGGCTGAGCGCGGACGAGGTCGCCGGCTACGCGCGGAGCCGGTGGAAGCTCAGCGACGTGTCCCGTGAGGCGGTCATCAGCCGGGTCGTGCGGAGGCTCTACGCAGACGGGGTGGTCTCCGGCGCGCAGGACGCACGGGACGTTCAGCGGAGTCTGCGGGACGCCCTGGTCGACGACCCGAGGGCGCTCTTCGGCGGCGACCCGAAGCGGATCTCCTTGCCGGGGGCCGAGAAGGACCTGTTCCTCGGCGGCGTGGTCGCCCCTGGTGGTGGCGAGTACGTGAAGAAGGCGTCGACGAAGGAGCTGCAGGGGTTCGTCGCGACCAGCGAGACGACGAAGCTGACGGCGGAGCGGACGCGGTCGAAGGGCTTCAAGGTCGCGGTCGAGGGCGACGCCGGGCCGGTCGAGCTCGGCGGCACGGCCGGCGTGACGCGGTCCGAGCAGCGGCGCGGCCAGATCAGCGAGACGATGGAGGAGGAGCGCGCCTGGACAGGGGAGGACGTCCCGGTCCACCTCTACCGGCACCCGGCGGAGATCGAGGTGCGGACCGGCACCGACTGGTCGGACCTGGACCCGCCGATGACGTGGTCCGAGCGCCCGGACCCCGCGGCCGACGCGGAGCTCCGGACGGGCATCGCGGCGGAGCTGGAGATCGCGGTCGCCCAGCGACCGGGTCGTGCGGTGGACGCCGGACCGGTCGAGCCAGGGACCGAGAGCGACTGGGTCGACGCCGGGACCCGGCCGGGCGGTGCTGCGGAGTTCGAGCGGGCCGCGGACCTGCCGAAGCGGTTCGAGGTCGACTCGATGGCCGCGATCACCCGCCTGGGCGCCGAGACCGCCGGGCTGCTGGCGGTTCCCGAACCGGAGGGCTCCCGCGCCAGGGCCGAGGAGCTGGCGAAGAGCCGGCTCGTCGGCGCGCGTCCGGCACAGCTGGGCAGCTCCGGCGAGGACGACGCGCAGGACGTGTCGCGCCGGGCGCTGGAGCAGTGGGTGAGCTGGCAGTCGCGGCAGGGCAGGCTGGGGCTCGCCGAGGGACCCGGCGACGAGCTGCGGCTGGAGAACTACAACGGCGACAGCGGGTTCGCGCCGCTGGAGCTCGGCAGCCGCAGGATCACCGGCACGGCGACGTTGACGAGCACCTACGGCAACGCCCGGATCATCGGTGTGGACGAAGCCCACGAGTTCACCCGCTCGAACGCCACCCACACGACGGTCGAGTCGCACCGGCAGCGGCGCACCGGACCGAACGCCGGGCTCACCGCGAAGGTGAAGCTGGGGGAGGTGGCCACGGCCGAGGCGAAAGCCGCGGCCTCCTACCTGCGCGGACCGGAGACCACCGAGACCACCACCGTGGACGCGCGCACGAAGGTCGCCTGGGTCGAGCGCGGCTACCTGGTCGAGTTCGACGCGCGGCACCGGCTGACGACGTCGGCCCGGCACACGTGGACCGGTCCGTTCGGCGATCAGCACGACGGTCCGGTGGCCGGCGGCGACCGGCGCAAGTACGTGCCGCGGGCCGTCACGCTGTGGATTCCGGCGAGCGAGGTGCCGAGGATCGGTGAGCTCAGCCGGCACGACCTCGACCACGTCCTGCTGCCCGACGACCTCCGGGCGTACGAGGCCGCGCACAACGCGGACGCGGTGACGCCGCCCGCGACCTCGACGAGCGAGGCCGGCATCGAGCTGGGGATGCCGGAGCCGCTGCGGCCGGACTTGGCCCTGCGGATGGTGCGGGACCTCCGGGACCTGCTGCGCGACTACGAGCAGACCATCACCGATCCCAAGGTGCGCAAGCAGTTCGCCGGGCTGCACGACGAGATGGTGCAGGCGTTCGGCAGGCGGCTGGAGCTCGGCGGGGACCAGGTGCTGGCCAACGTCCTCAACGGTGGTTCGCCGATCTTCGGCGAGCGGCTGGGGGAGTCGGGCAAGCTCGAACAGCTGGTCGTCGTGAGCGCGCAGCGCGTCGACGGCGCGGACCTGGGCGTGGAGGAGGCCTTCCTGGTCGACTCCGAGGTCACGACGACCCGGCGGTCGAGCGGGGGCGAGCGGTCGGAGTGGACCGGGTCCGCGGGCGTGGCCCTGCCGCCGTCCATTCCGAAGTGGATCGGGTCGGTGGTGACCAGCGGCCTGGTCAACCCGGCGGTCGAGCTGGCCGCGGCGGCCCGCCGCGGGCAGGACGACCGGGTGCTGTCCCGGACCACCGTCGGCTACCGGTGGTCCGGTCAGGCGCGACGGCACGGCCACGGCATGCGGGTGACCGTGCAGGTGCGGCCCTGGGCGCGGTCGGGTGTCTACCGCAGGCACCTGCCCGGGCTGCGGCAGACACCGGTGCGGGACATGCAGGTGCTGCCGGGCTTCACGCTGGAGTCGGCCGTCCAGACGCCGGTGCCGTCCGTCCTGGACCTCGCCAGGACGCCGCTGGAGACGATCGACACCCCGTTGAGCGAGCTGACGCACGGCACCGGCCTGCCCGTCGACGCCACGATCAACGCCACGCCGTTCCACGCCGAGGGGCTGCACGCCCGGCTCGCGGAGCTGTTGCCGGAGCTGAACGCGGGCCGGGCGAACGGGCTGCTCGTGTCCACGACCGCGACCCAGCTGGCCGCCCGCTTCGTGGCGGGTCTGTCGCCCGACGGCTACCAGGTCGACGTCGGCAGCAGGACCGTGTCCACGGCGAAGATCACCTTCGACCTGGGCAGGCGGCAGCTGTTCGGCCCGATCCCCGGTGCGTCGTTGCGCAAGACGACGGCGGAGGGGACCGGCCCGGTCGTCACGACCGAGGAGGACGTGACCGGGAAGGCCGCCCTGCTCGCCGGTCCGATCGCGGAGAACCTCATCGGCACGGGAGAGGTCGAGCGGACGCTGGCCGCCTCGCGGTACGCCTCCCGCGAGGCCGAGCCGGTTCCCGCCGAGGTGCGGCAGGACAGCGCCTACCTCGTGCTGGCGGAGCTGCGCCCCACGCTCACGCTCGGGTACCGGGACGGGAGGACCTCCGCCGCCGTCGCGACCGGGCAGAACGGCGTGGACGGCGTGGACGGCGAGGTCTGGTTGCAGGTCGACCTGGCGGGAGCGCGCGCACTCGGCTTCACACCACCCGGCGCCGGCACCGGCCAGAGCGCTCCGCCCGCCGGTCAGATCTCGCCCGCGACCAGTCGCCCGCAGCCCGACGCGGACCCGCGGCACCGGACCAGGCTGACCTCGGCGTACCGCGACGCGACCCGCGGACGTGCCCGGTTGTCCCTGTCCGAGACCGATCTGGCGGACTGGGCCGGCGAGGTGGTCGCGCTGTCGTCCGGCGCGGTCGAACAGCACGACCTCGCGGACGGCACGGCGGAGCTGGTGCGGAACCTGGACGACGCGCTGGGGACCGTGTCCGGCACGGCTCTGCGCGACCAGGTGCGCGCGGTGCTCAACGACGCCGTGCTCGCCGCCACGGTCGTACCGGTCCGTGCCGGTGGTGCCCGGTCCGGTGACCACCGGGCAGTCCGGCCGCTCAGTCCCGACCGGCTCGTCCACCTGCTGACCGACGTGGCCCGGCACCTCGAACAGGGCCACGACCCCTTCACCACCGAGGGGTCCCTCCTGCACGGGATCTCCTACCCGGTGGGCGCCCCGGTGCAGTCACGGCTGGCGGTGCTCGCGACGGTGAACCTCACCGGCCCGGCCCGCGCGAAGGTGCTCGGCGACCCGCTGTTCACCGCGTTGCTCGGCAACCCGGACGCGCTCGCGGAGTCGCTGTTCGCCTCGGCCGGGCACGAGCCCCGGCACTTCCAGACGACCGGCGGTCCCGCCGCGGTGAACATCGCCGTGCGGGACCGGGCGCTGACGATCGTGTCGATGCTGCACGCCGGCGACGCCGTCGTGAGTGCCATGGCGGCCGCGCTGCCCGCCACGTCCGTCGACTTCCGCACGCACCGGGACCGGCCACTGGGCCGCGTGCAGGGCAGCCGCGTGCGTGACCGGATCGCCTTCGCGCGAGAGGAGTTCGCGGACATCCGGACGCGCGCCGGGGAACTCGCCGCCGCCGCCGCGGACCAGCACCCGGCGGCCTGGCGCGAACTGACCGACCGGTGGTCGAGGACGATGCAGAAGCTCGCGGCCACGGACCTCACCGGGCCCCGGCTGCCCGTGCTCACTCCCACCGCCGCGCCCGGTCGCCCGCACGTCAGCGGGCTCGGCGCCGCGCTGAAGCTCGTCGACCTGCCGGTGCGCCGCAGGCAGCAGCCGGAGCTGGCGGGGTACCTCGCCGCGCTGGGCGCCGTGCTCGCACCCGAGCCGGGCGGAACGGCCTTCGGGGGCGGGTTCGCCGCGGCTGCGGGGGAGCGCATGGTCCCGGTCTCGACGAAGCTCACGACCGCCCGGTCGCAGTACGGCTTCTGGTCGTGGCTCGCCGCGGGACCGGGGCAGGTGCTGCACGGCGGGAGCAGCGCCGTGCACATCAGGGCGGTCCGGCTCGACGGCAGGAACCTGGTGGCGCTCGGCGACCCGCGGCGGGCGGAACAGCGCCTGCACGCGCTGCCCGAGTTCGGCGACCTCGCCCACCGCCACGGCTGGTCCGCGCCCGAGTCGGTGTTCGCCGGCGACGCCGCGTTCCACCGGCACGAGCGGCTCAGCGTCGACCTGCCCGCGGCGAGCGCGGTCCGCGTCGACGCGGGCGTGTTCGTCGGGGCCGACCCGGACGGCCCGCTCTCCACCGCGGCCCGGTACCTGCCCGCCGAGGACGACGTCGTGGCGCTGGTGCTCGACCGCGGCGTCGCGCTCGGTGCGGACGACGTGCGCCGCGTGCTGCGGGCCGCCGGGTGGAACGGCGACGAGGCGGTCCGGCTCTTCACCGCGCACGACGACGTGAACCCCGGCATCGATGCCGCCGACCTCGCCGCGCGGCTCGGCGTCGCGGTGACCCGGCCCACCGCCGACGGCTGGCGCTGGTACTGGCCGGACGGGAAGCAGAGGGCGGGCACGTGTGCGCTGGAGGTGCCGGAGGAGGTTGCGGAGCGGTTCGGGCTCCCCGCGCCGCAGGACGCGGCTGTTCCGGTTCAGCAGCCCAGGCGGTAACCCGAGAACGGCGGGGGAGATTCTGCGTGGTCTTCCGGGAAATTCACTGAAAGGGAGTAACGCGGCGCTGGAAAGAGTGTCCGAACGTACATCGATCATGGTGTGGACGTGCAGAGTGAATTCACCCCATGAGGTGCCACGGTGCCCTCGCGGAACTGACGTCAGCGGTGTTTTGCCTGGTGGGAAGCATTACCCGAGTCGGTGCCGATCTCGCCGGTAGTCGTCATCCGCGCGAACATCAAGGAATTATCAAGCCGCTGTTCTAGGTCTAATGCTGACCGTGAGCGTCCCGGATGATGCGATTCCCGCCTTCGGTCAGGTGCTGCTCAGACTCCGGCGGGAGTCCGGTTTGTCCCAGGTCGATCTCGCCCGTTCGTCCGGGATGAGCGTGCGCGCCCTGCGGGACCTGGAACGGGGCAGGGCGAGCTCCGCCCAGGAGCGTTCGGCCGCGGTGCTGGCGAACGCCCTCGACCTGACCGGCGAGGACCGGGAGGTCTTCCTGACGCTCGCCAGGGAGGGCCGTCGCCGCACGGCCAAGCCCGTCGACCCCACCATGCTCCACTCGCTGCCCGCGGTCACCGAGCTCGTCGGCAGGGAACGGGAGCTGTGCGAGCTGATCGGCCTCGGCACCGCGGAGCCCGCCGGCGTCGTCGTGGTCACCGGACCGCCCGGTGTCGGCAAGACCTCGCTCGCCGTCGCGGCGGCGCACCGGCTGGCCGCCCACTTCCCCGACGGCTGCCTCGCGGTCGACCTGGGCGGTTCCGGCGACCGGCCGATGGGGGCGGACGAGGCGCTGGAGCGGATGCTGCGGGCCCTCGGCGTGCCCGCCAGGGGTGTTCCCGAGGCCGAGGCGGACCGCGTCGAGCTGTTCCGGGCACTGCTGCGCGACCGGCGGGTGCTCGTGCTGCTGGACAACGCGGTCGACGAGGCGCACGTGCGGCCGCTGCTCGGCACGGGCCACCGCGGCGTGACCCTGGTGACCTGCCGCCGGGTCCTGGCCGGCCTGACGACCGCGAGCTGGATCTCGGTCGCGCCGCTGACGGCGGAGAGCGGGGTGGCCCTGCTCGCCTCGATCGTGGGCGACGACGTCGTGCGCGGGGAACCGGACGTGGCCGCCGAGCTGGTGGCGCTGTGCGGGAACCTGCCGCTGGCGATCCGCATCGCGGGCAACCGGCTGGCCACGCGCCCGCACTGGTCGCTGTCCTACCTCGTGTCGCAGCTGCGCGATGAACGGATGCGGCTCAGCTCCCTGTCGGCGGGCGACCTCCAGCTGCGGTCCGCGTTCGAGGTGTCGTTCCGGCGGCTGTCCCCGTTCGCACGCCGGGTGCTCCGGCGCCTCGCGGTGATCCCCGGCGAGCACTTCGACGAGGCGCTCGCCGCGGTGGCCACGGGTGCGCCGCGGCCGGAGGTCGGCGCACTGCTCGACGAACTGGTCGAGGCGTCCCTGCTGGACACCGCGCGGTCGCCGGGACGCCTGCGGTTCCACGACCTGCTCCGGCTCTTCGCCGCCGAGCGACTGGCCCAGGAGGAACCGGAGGACGTGCGGGAGCAGCTGCGCGACCACACCCTCCGGTACCTGCTGGACACGGCGACGGCCGCGGGGGCGTCCGTGTTCCGCAGCCCGGCCGACGCGGACGGCTCGCCGTTCCCCTCGCAGGAGAGCGCGGGGGACTGGTTGGTGCGGGAGGGCACGAACTGGTCGGCCGCGCAGCGCGAGGCGGCGGCGCTCGGCCGGCACGCCGAGGTGCTCGGTCTGGCGCAGGCCATGCACTGGTTCGCGGACAGCCAGGAGTTCGACTACCGCTGGGACGAGGTCTACCGGCTCGGTCTGGAGGCCGCGCGGCGGCTCGGCGACCAGGTGGCCGAGGTGGACATGCTCAACCAGCTCGGCTGGGCGCAGTACATGTGCCGCAACGACAACGAGCTCGCCCTCCGCACCAGCTCGCGTGCGCTGGCGCTCGCGGAGGAGATCGGCGACCACCGCGGGAAGGCGTTCGCGCACTGCTACCTCGGCGTCGAGCTGACGCGGCTCGGGAAGGCCGAGGAGGGTCTGGCCCACCTCCGCGTGGCCCACGAGCTGTCGGCGGAGTACGGCTTCTTCGAGATGCGGTACTGGATGCGCAGCACCCTCGGTGTGGCTCTCCAGGAAGCGGGCCGCTACGAGGACGCGCTGGCGGTGCACCAGACCCTGCTCACCGAGGCGCACGAGCACCGGCACGAGGCCGGCCAGGAGGTGGTGCGCTGGGTGATGATGCTGATGACGGAGAACATCGGCCTCTGCCTCGCCGGTCTCGGCCGGTGGCGGGAGGCGGCCGAGAGCCACCACGAGGCGCGCCGGTTGGCCGTCGAGAACGAGTCGGCCCACCACGAGGCGGACCAGGCGGTCCGGGAGGGGCTCGCGTGGCGCGCGGCGGGGGAGCCGGACCGGGCGCGGCGCTGCCTGCTCTCCGCGCGCGAGCTGCTGGACGCTCCGGTCTACCGCACCGATCGCGAGCGGGTGGACGCCGCGCTGACCGCCCTGGCGGAGCACCACGCACCAGGGTGTGATGGAAACGGATTGGGCTGAACGGGTGTCGCTGTCTCGATCGGCCCGGAGCGGGCGGTTACGTTTGCCTCGTGCGCGACTCGGATGGCCAGACGACTTTCGGTGAGCTGTTGCTGGGGTACCGGCGTGCCGCTGGGCTGAGCCAGGCGGGCCTGGCGGAGCGGTCGGGCATCAGCGTGCGGGCGTTGCGGGAGCTGGAGCAGGGCCGGGCCCGTGCGGCGCAGCGCCGGTCGGCCGAGGTGCTGGCGGACGCCTTCGAGCTGGGCGCGGAGGAACGCGAGGAGTTCCTGCGGGTCGCGGAACAGGGGCGCAGGCGGCGGCCCGCGGTGTCGGCCGCAGGCTCGGCCGAGATGCCGCCGCTGCCCTCCCACCCGGTCGGGCGGGTAGCGGACCTCGCGGAGCTGCAACGGCTGTTGCAGGCGAACCCGACGGTGGCGATCGTGGGGCAGCCCGGCGTGGGCAAGACCGTCCTGGCGGCGTACGCGGCGCACCTCCGGCGCGAGGACTTCCCGGACGGGTGCCTGGCCGTCGACCTGCGCGGGATGGACGAGCTGCCGTTGCCCGCGGAGGTCGTGTTCGACCGGCTGCTCCAAGCGCTGGGCGTGGGACCGGGGGAGGTCCCCGCGGTGGTGGACGAGCAGTCGAGCCGGTACCGGGCACTGCTGGAGAAGCGGAAGGTGCTGGTGCTGCTGGACAACGCGGCCTCGGAGGCGCAGGTCCGGCCGTTCCTCGCGGCGGCTCCGGGCTGCCGGACGCTCGTCACGTGCCGCCGGACGCTGGCGGGCCTGGAGGGTGTGCGGTGGTTGCACCTGGAACCGTTCGACGACGGGGACGCGGAGGCGTTGCTGGAGGCCGTCGTCGGGGCGGACCGGGTGCGGGCCGAGCCCGGTGTGGCTGGTGAGCTGATCGAGCTGTGCGGGAACCTGCCGCTGGCGTTGCGGATCGCGGCGAACCGGCTGGCGAGCCGGCCGCACTGGACGTTGAGGTACCTCGTGGGCCAGTTGCGGGACGAGCGGACGAGGCTGTCGTCGTTGTCCGCGGGAGACCTGCAGGTGCGATCGGCGTTCGAGGTGTCCTACCGGGGGTTGTCACCGGAGGGCCGGATGTTGTTCCGGCGGCTGGCGGCGGTGCCGGGCGCGGACTTCGGCGTGGAGCTGACCCAGGTCGTCGGAAGCCTGACGGAGTCGGAGGCCTTCGGCCAGCTCGACGAGCTGGTGGACGCGAGCATGGTGCTGGCCGGTCCGGCGGAGGGCCGGTTCCGCTTCCACGACCTCCTGCGGCTGTTCGCGCGTGAGCGCTGGGAGGCCGAGCACGACGAGGCCGACCGCGCGCTGACGACCGAAGCGGTGGTGGAGCACCTGCTGGACATGGCGATCGCGGCGGGGAGGAGGTTCTCGCCGGAGGAACCCGCGAACGAGGTCTTCGACACGCTGGACGAGGCGCGGTCGTGGCTGGAGCAGGAGCGGTCGAGCTGGCTGGCCGCGTTCCGGCAAGCGGTGCGCACGGGCTGGCACAGCGAGGTGCTGACGCTCGCGCAGGCGATGCACTGGTACTCCGACGACCGCTGGCAGGTGGTCGAGTGGGTCGAGGTCTTCGGCGCCGGTGTCGAGGCGGCACGGGCGCTGGGCGACGTGACCGCCGAGGCGCAGCAGCTCAACTTCCTGGGGTGGGCGCATTCCATGGTGGCCGACACCAAGGCCGCGCTGGAACAGCACCTGCTCGCCCTGGGCCGCGCCGAGGTGGCCGGCGACCGGCTGGAACGGATGTGGGCGCTGGCCTACGCCTCCTACTTCGAGTACTCCCAGGTCGACCGCGCCACGGCGATGGAGCACGCACGGGAGTCCGTGGAGCTCGCCGCCTCCTACGACTTCTGGGCCGTGCAGCTGCCGGTCCGATACCGGTTCGGTGCGCTGCTGTTGCTCGACGGACAGCACGAGCAGGCGCTTGCTCTCATGGAGGCGCTGCACGAGGAAGCGGTGCGCCGCGGCCAGGCGGGCGAGGAGACGAAGTCCCGCAACCGCCTGACGGCCATTCTCGTCGAGGGGATGGCCCGCTGCCTGCACGCGATGGGCCGGTGCGACCAGGCCGTGCCGCTGTTCGCGCGGTCCCGCGTCATGCAGCAGGAGGTGGGGGCCACGGGGCTCGCGGCCGACGCGGCGCTGTGGGAGGGCCGGTGCTGCATCGACGCGGGTGCGCTCGACGAGGCGCGCGAGCTGCTCGAGTACGCGTGGACCGTCTTCGACGAGATGGCGATGCCGACCCGCTGCGCCAACGTGGAGATCGAGCTGGCCCGGATTTCGTGACCTCATCGCCCGTTTTCTGACCGAGTGGGAAGGACCGGGCGATCGAACGGGCTCAAACACGGGCGGCGGGCTGCACGGCGGCCCGCCGCGGTGTTGACTCGGGGGATGCGCATGCCGCAGTTCCCGCTGTCGACGTACGACTTCGAGGTGCTGTGGGCGGACGTCTGCCCCGGCCCGATGCCGTACCCCCTGATGGTGCCGAAGACCGGGGGACGGTCCCAATGCGGCGCCGTGCTGGTCGAAGAGGTCTACCGAGAGCTGGTCAACCGGGGTCTGGCCGACCGCGGACGCCGCGCGGACGCCCGCCTCACCCGGATGCTGCACCTGCTCGGGAACTACCGCGAGGCCGTCGACCTGGTCGCCTTCGTGGGATATCCGCTGCAGGCGCTCGCCGCCCGCGGTGCGGACGACGCCGTCCTCGCCGTGCTCGCCGGCGGCGAGCTGTGGCTGTCCTCGATCAGACCCGACGAGCTGGCCGTGGCGATCACCGACCTGTTGACGGAGGGCCGCTGGTCCACTGCTCGGTCGGGTGCCGCGGACGGACCTCCCGCGACCGGCCGGATCGGGTTCTCCGGGGCTGGCCGGTCCTCCGCCCTCCCCGCTCTCACGTGGTGCGGCACGGACGGCGAGCACTACCTCGTGACGGAGACCGGGTCGAGCGAGGCCGAGCTGATGGCGCACGACCACGTCACGCGCAGGGTCGGTGAGCTGCTCGCGTCGTGCGACGTCGACGAACCCGCACCGGTGACGTCCTAGGCGCTGTCCTGGGAGTCCGGTGAGAAGAGCGCCGGATTCGGCGTTCTTCGGCCGTGCGTGGTCTTTCGTTGTTCTCATTGCTTTCGCGCATTCGCATTGGCGATCTTCGGCGAATGGCGATGTCGCGCGTCCGGTGGCCTCGGTCGGTTGACCGCAAACGCTGTTGTCCGAATCCGGACAAGCCTGCCACCTGCGGTTCACCGGAGGCGAGGGCGAACGCGCCACCAAAGGTGTGTGGAAGGGAAAGAACGTCCGCAGAGTGCTGATCGGTCCGGCGAGTGGGAGCAAGCTCTTCTGCGGCGGGGCGCTGCTTGAGCAAGCTTCGTTTGTCAGCGACCACTAGCTCGTTCACATAGGGAGACAGCCAATGGCCGGAGTGTCAACTACTACCCCGGGAATGCAGGCGGCGGCAGGCCACCTCGGCAACACGCAGAACGTGGCCAAGAGCGGTGTCCAGACCGTCGGCGACGCGCTCGGAACGCTGAAGTCGACCTGGACCGGTGACGCGTCCGCGGCCTTCGACACCTCGATGCGGGCCTGGATGGACGACTGCACGTTCATCGTGAACAAGCTCGGCGAGATGATCGAGGTCATGAACGGCAACCGGCAGGTCATCACCGCCGGTGAGAGCTCCAACACCGAGACCGCGTCGAGCATCCCCGTGGGTCCGGGCCTGGCCGGCCTCTGATCGCCGCCACACCCCACCCCGCTCAGCCATCGAAAGGACAGTGCTTTGCCCACTTACACCTTTGACCGCGGCATGGCGGACTCGGTCCGCGACCAGATGGCCGCGGTCACCAAGCGCCTGCAGACCGAGCTGGAGAGCATGCACCAGCAGATCCTCCAGAGCCTGGGGGACTGGCAGGACGGCGCCAAGGACCAGTACATGGTGGCGAAGTCCCAGTGGGACGCCGCCGCCGCGCGCATGCCGCACAGCCTGAACTCGGCCGAGGTCGCCCTCAACAACATCACCGGCGGCTACCTCAAGATCGAGCACACCGGCATGAACGCCTGGGGCGGCTACAGCGTGAAGTAAGTCCCCGGGGCGTCGCCGGACGTCCCGGCGACGCCCCCGTTCCGCTGTGACACCGATCGAAGAGAAAGGGCTGTGACCATGCCGGGTACCACGCGGCAGCTGACCGAAGACGAGAAGAAGACGATCGCGGACCGCATCGAGAAGAAGGAGTCGTACGAGGAGGCCAAGAAGAACCCCGAGGAGTACGACGCCGAGGGGCCCAGGGACGGTCTCGGCGACTGGGGCGGTCCCGAGGGGGAGCACTTCGCGAACAAGTACCCGCCGCCCAAGGTGCCGCGCAACAAGGACCACTCCGGCCGCGGCATCCGCGTCAGCACCGAGGCGCTGAAGACGTTCGCCACCAACATCCGCTCGCTGATCCCGACCCTCAAGACCGCGCTGGAGCAGATCGAGAAGGTCAAGGTCGCTCCCGGCATCTTCTACGACGCGCACCAGCTGCAGGTGAAGGTCGTCAGCGGCGGTGAGGGCACGGCGATCCAGCCCACGACCCGCGAGTTCCTCCGCAGGAGCATCGACGCGATCACGACGGTCGCCGACGAGCTCGAGAAGCTCGCGCGCGCCTACGACACCGCTGAGGAGCTCAACGCCGCCACCGGCAAGGACCTCAACGAGCACATCGCGGGTGCGAGGGCCGAGGTCAGCAAGGCGATCTCCGGAGCCACCCCCGCCTCCTAGGGCGTCGTCCGAGCAACGGCCTCCCCGGCGTCGCGTCCACCCCTGTCGGCCCTGCGGGCAGTGCACCCGCGCAACACGAAGGCACCACCATGGCTGAAGATCCGCCCAAGCCCGGCGGCCAGGAAGTCGAAGTCAAGGACAACGGTGCCGTGGTGGCGACCGGCGACGGGTCGGGTTCGTCCACATCGGACTACGACTCGTGGGGCTGGAAAGAGATCATGGCCCGCATCACCGGGTCGGCCGCGATCGGTGCCGAGGAGCGCTCCGAGCTGGGGGCGAGCGCCGCCTCGGACCCGCAGACGCTGTGGGACGCCGCGCTGAGCTTCCGCATGGTTAAGGAGATCCTCGCCTCCACGGGCAGGAGCATCGCCGAGCAGGCCAAGGCGCTGGGTGGCGAGGGCGGCCCGTGGCAGGGCGAGGCGTCCAAGGCCTTCATGGGGTTGATGGAGGAGTTCTCCAAGTCGTTCACCGCCCACGCCATGCAGATCGACGGCGGCGCGGCCCGGCTCGCCCCGGTGCCCGAACAGCTGTGGGCGGCGGGCAACTACCTCGCGTGGGCCATCAAGACGGTCCACGACATCGACCAGTTCTACGCCCGTGAAGCGCAGCGCATCGCCGCGATCAAGGGCGAGGACGTCATCATCGAGAGCGACAAGGGAAACCTCGTCCACATCAGCAAGTTCCCCGAGATCGTCAAGCTGCTCGACCGCGACATGCGGCAGGTGCTGAAGACCCTGGCGGCGGAGTACGAGAAGCAGGCCTACGACACCACGCTGACCACCATCCCGAAGCCGGACCCGTTGGGCGGTGGGCCCGACTCGAAGCCTCCCAAGATCAAGGTTCCGGAGATCAAGATCCCCGGCTTCAAGCCGCCGGACATCAAGGTTCCGCCACCGTCCAAGGTCCCGCCGCCGCCCAAGATCGAGGTCCCGCCGCCGCCCAAGTCCGAGATCCCGCCGCCGCCCAAGGGCAAGGTCCCGGAAGTCCCCGAGATCAAGACGCCGGAGATCCCCGAGGTCAAGTCCCCGGAAATCCCCGAGGTCAAGTCCCCGGAGATTCCCGGCTTCAAGCCGTCGGACATGCCCGGCGGGAACGCCTTCGGCGGTGCCGGTGGTCCCGGGGACTTCTCCGCCACGCCACCGCCGGGCAAGTTCGACCCCGGCAGCCTCGGCGGTCCCGGTTCCGGACTCGGTGGCTCCGGCGCGGAGATCCCCAAGCCCGGCGAGTTCACCCCTGGAGCGGGCCCAGGCCAAGGCGGCCTCCCCGGCGGTGGAGGCGTGCCTTCGCCGAACTCGTTCAAACCGGGCGATTTCAACGCTTCCCAGCTTCCCGGCGGCAAGTCCGCCGGTGGGAACGTGCCGCCGCCCGACTTCAAGCCGGGTGAGTTCACCCCCGGCAACGGTCCCGGTGGCGGTGGCCTCCCCGGTGGTCAGGGAGCGGTTCCGCCGCCCGTCGGCTCGTTCGTGGGCTCCAAGCCGCCGGCGTCCGGTCGTGGCGGGAACACGCCTGTTCCCAACGTGCCCAAGCCCGGTGAGTTCAAGCCGGGTGACTTCAAGCCGGGCGAGTTCCCCGGTGGGAAGACGCCGCCCGGTGGCAAGGTCACGCCTCCTGGTGACTTCAAGCCCGGCGAGCTCAAGCCGGGTGAGCTCAAGCCCGGTGAGTTCAAGCCCGGTGAGTTCAAGCCCGGTGAGTTCAAGCCGAGCGAGTTCCCCGGCGGCAAGGTGTCGCCCGGTGCTGGCCAAGGTGCGCCTCCGGCTGACTTCAAGCCGGGCGAGTTCAAACCGGGTGACTTCAAGCCCGGTGAGTTCAAGCCGGGCGAGGTGCCGAGCCCCCAGGACTGGACCGCGGGCAAGGGTTCGGGCGCGTCGAACGACGACCGCAACGCCCTCGGCGGCGGCGGTATGCCGATGATGCCGCCCGGTGCGCCTGGTGCGGGTACCGGTGGTGGTTCGGGTGCTGGGGAGCGTCCGGACGCCTCGGGGCTGATCGGTGGCGAGGTCAAGCCGTGGGAGGGCTCCAAGGCCCCCGGCCTGGGCGACCCGCACGGCGGCGTCCCCGAGCTGCCGTCGACTCCGGAGGAGTGGGCTTCGTCCCAGCACAACACTCCTTTGCTGCCCGGCGGCATGACCGGTGGCGGGCAGCCCGGTGGGATGCCGATGATGCCGCCGGGTGCGCCTGGTGCGGGTACCGGTGGTGGTTCGGGTGCTGGGGAGCGTCCGGACGCCTCGGGGCTGATCGGTGGCGAGGTCAAGCCGTGGGAGGGCGTCGACGCTCCTGGTCTGGGTGAGCCGCAGGCGATCGGTCAGGTGGGGGGTAAGCCGGAGGAGTGGGCTTCGTCCCAGCACAACGGCTCTGCGATGCCCGGTGCCGGCATGCCCGGTGGCGGTATGCCGATGATGCCGCCGGGTGCGCCCGGTGCGGGCACTGGCGGTGGTTCGGGTGCTGGGGAGCGTCCGGACGCCGCCGGGCTGATCGGTGGCGAGGTCAAGCCGTGGGAGGGCGTCGAGCTGCCCGGTGTCGGTGAGCCGCAGGCCATCGGTCAGGTGGGGGGTAAGCCGGAGGAATGGGCTTCGTCCCAGCACAACGGCTCTGCGATGCCCGGTGCCGGCATGCCCGGTGGCGGTATGCCGATGATGCCGCCGGGTGCGCCTGGTGCGGGTACCGGTGGTGGTTCGGGTGCTGGGGAGCGTCCGGACGCCGCCGGGCTCATCGGTGGGGAGGCGAAGCCGTGGGAGGGCGTCGAGCTGCCCGGTGTCGGTGAGCCGAACACGCCCGGCCAGGAGAAGAGCACGCCGGAGCAGTGGAGTGCGGCACCGCAGGGCGCTGCTCAGCCTGGTGCCGGCTCGCCGATGATGCCGCCCATGCCGATGGCGCCCGGACAGGGTGGCGCGGCGGGTGGTGCCGGCGCGGCCGAACGCTCGGACGCGTCCGGTCTCGTGGACGGTGAGACGGCTCCGTGGGAGCACGCGTCCGCGGTGCCCACCGGTGATCCGGGTGGTGCGGAGGCGCCGCGTGGGCGGCCGGAGCCGTGGACGCAGGACGGGTCGGTGCCGCAGGTTCCGGCGCTCGACGTCCCCGCGGCCCACGGTCCGGGGTCGGAGGTCCTGGTGCCACAGGCTCCGGCGCCCGAGGTTCCTGCGGCACACGTTCCGGCGGCCGAGTCCCTGGTGCCACAGGCTCCGGCGGCCGGGGGCGTGGTGCCGCAGGTTCCGGCGCTCGACGTTCCGGCGGCTCACGTTCCGGCGGCCGAGGCCCAGGTGCCCCAGGCCCCTGCCTCCGAGCATCCGGTGGCGCAGCCCTCCGCGCCCGAGCCCCCTGCACCCCAGCCGTCTGCGTCCCAGGCGGCGGCGCCCCAGCCCCCGGCGCCTCAGGTACCGGTGCTGCCGATCATCCCGCCGGTTCCGCTGGTCCCGGTGGCTCCGGCAACCCCGGCGGCCCAGGCGACTCCGGCAGCCCCGGCGGCCCCGGCAGGTCCGGGGGAGAGGCGCCGCGAAGACGCCCTCGTGGGCGTGCCGTTGCCCATCACCGACACCCCGCCCGGAGCACCGCTGACCGAGCCGCTGATCGCCCCGTTCGACGACGACCGCGTGGCGCTCGTCCACGCCGGCGGGGAAGAGGACTTCAGCGCGTGGGACGCCGGTGCGTCGGGTGGGCTGCCCTGGCTGCCCACCGCCGCCGCACTGCGGGAGGAGAGCGCGCCGGAGAAGCCTGACTACACGTTGCGCGACTCGACGGCGTGGGGGCACAGCGCGGGACGTGAGGGGGTTGTGCGGGTGCAGGAGGAGACGGCTGCGCGGCCGATCGAGATGTCGTCCTACCTGCCCCGGTTCGACCCGAACGTGTCGGGCCTGGGGTGCGCCGGTCTCGACGCCCCCGAGGACGAGGAGCCGGTGGACGACACCGACGACGAGCAGGACGGGGAGGACGAGCGCACGTCGGCTGACCTGCTCAAGCAGGACACCGGGGTGTGGGCGGACAGCGGCAGGAAGAAGGCGGCGCCGGGGGTGATCGAATGAGCACCGTCACGGCGAAGCGGGGGCCGCGTGCCGAAGGGCCCCCGATGCCGGAGGGTCAGGAGGAGCTGCAGGAACCGCCGGTGATGCCCGAACCCGCCGTGCGGGACTTCAGCTCGGTGCTGATGTTCCTGCCCATGGCGCTCGGGCCGATCGCCATGATCCTGATCTTCTCCTCCATGGGATCGAGCGGCGGGTCGCCGTTCATCTTCATCATGGCCGGCGCGATGTCGATCGGCATGGTCGCGATGGCGATCAACCAGCTCTTCCGCAACGCGGGGGAGCGCAAGCGCAAGCTCGATGCGGAACGCCGCGACTACCTGCGCTACATCGGGCAGCTGCGGCGGCGGGCCAGGGAGACGAGCAACGAGCAGCGTGCGGCCGTCGCGTGGGACAACCCCGACCCGTCGTGGCTGTGGTCGGTCGCCACCGGGCCGCGGCTGTGGGAACGGCGGGGCAGCCACGACGACTTCGCCCGCGTGCGGATCGGGCTCGGCACCCAGCAGGCGGCCATGGAGTTCCTGCCGCCGTCGACCAAGCCGATCGAGGACCTCGAACCGCTGTCGGCGATCTCGCTGCGGCGCTTCAGCGAGACCTACCGGACCGTCACCGGCATCCCGATCTCGGTGGGGCTGCGCAGCTTCACGAGCATCGAGCTCGCCGGCGAACCGGACGCCGTCGTCGGCCTGGTGCGCGCGATGATCGGTCAGCTGGTCACCTTCCACGCGCCGGACGAGCTGCGGATCGCCGTGCTGACCGCGCCCTCGAACCAGGCGGACTGGGACTGGGTCAAGTGGCTGCCGCACCTCGCGCACCCCACCGCCCGCGACGCCGCCGGCCCGTTGCGGATGCTCACCTGCGACCACGACGAGCTGGTCGACCTGCTCGGCAAGGACGTCACGGACCGCGGCGACCACGACAAGTCCGTCCTGCCCGGTGTGGTGGAACCGTTCGTGGTGGTCGTCGCGCACCTGGCGTCGATCCCCGAGCACTCCCCGCTGCTCGGCCCCGGCCTGCGCAACACGGTGCTGCTCGACGCCACCGGCGCGCTGCCCGGTGGCGCGAAGGTGCTGCGGCTCACCTGCCGCGACGGCGAGGTCACCTACCCGGTCGGCGACGAGACCGGCACCGCACGGCACGACTCGTTCGGCGTGGTGCAGGCCGACGCCCTCGCCCGGCTGATCGCGCCGAAGCGCACCAGTGGCACGGTCGACGTCGTGGACCGTCCTTTCGAGACGGACTTCGAGCTGCCCTCGCTGCTGGGCATCCGCGACCTGCACACGTTCGACGTCAACGCGATGTGGCGGCAGAAGACGCCGCAGCGCGCCCGCCTCCAGGTGCCGATCGGCGTCACCGAGGACGGCGAGGTCGTGGAGATCGACCTCAAGGAGTCGGCGCAGGGCGGCATGGGACCGCACGGCATGCTGATCGGCGCCACCGGTTCCGGCAAGAGCGAGCTGCTGCGCACCCTGGTGTGCGGGCTCGCGGCCACGCACTCGTCGGAGACCCTGAACTTCGTCCTGGTGGACTTCAAGGGTGGCGCGACGTTCCTCAACATGGAGAAGCTGCCGCACACCTCCGCGGTGATCACCAACCTCGCCGACGAGCTCCCGCTGGTCGACCGCATGCAGGACTCGATCAACGGTGAGATGACGCGGCGCCAGGAGATCCTGCGCGAGAGCGGGTACTCGTCGCTGTTCGAGTACGAGAAGGCCCGCATGACCGGTGGCCAGCTGCCGCCGCTGCCGACGCTGCTCGTGATCGTCGACGAGTTCTCCGAGCTGCTGAGCGCCAAGCCGGAGTTCATGGACCTGTTCGTCTCGATCGGACGGTTGGGCCGCAGCCTCGGCGTGCACCTGCTGCTCGCCTCGCAACGCCTCGACGAGGGGCGGATCCACCGCGTCGAGGGCCACCTGTCCTACCGCATCGCGCTGCGCACCTTCTCCTCCATGGAGTCGCGCAGCGTCATCGGTGTCGCCGACGCCTACGAGCTGCCTCCCGGGCCGGGCAACGGGTACCTCAAGTTCGACACGACGACGTTGACGCGCTTCAAGGGCGCGTACGTGTCCGGTCCCTGCCTCACGAGCGCGCCCGAGCAGGGTGCGATCAGCGGTGAGGACCGCGCGGCGGGCGAGATCGTGCCGTTCTACACCCAGCCCAGCCCGCGCGTGCACGAGCTGCGGCAGAGCGAGCCCGCGGAACCGGAGGCCAAGCAGGAGAAGGCGGAGACGCCCGCGGAGGACGCCCCGAGCGTGGTGGAGGTGCTGATCGGCAGGCTCGCCGGTGCGGGACCCGCCGCCCGCCAGGTGTGGCTGCCGCCGCTGTCCGCGTCGCCGAGCCTCGACGCACTGCTGCCCAGCGTGGTGCCGCACCCCGAGCTCGGCATGTGCGTGGACGACCCCGGCACCCGAGGACGCCTGCGGGTGCCCGTCGGCGTCGTCGACCTGCCCTACGAGCAGCTGCGCGAGCTGCTGGTGGCCGACCTGTCCGGAGCCGACGGCCACGTCGGTGTCGTCGGCGCCCCCATGAGCGGCAAGTCCGCGTTGCTGCGCACGCTGGTCCTCGGCCTGGCGCTGACCCACACCCCCGAGGAGGTCCAGTTCTACGGGCTCGACTTCGGTGGCGGCGGCATCATGTCGATCAGCGGCCTCCCGCACGTCGGTTCGGTCGCCACCCGCATGGAACGCGACCGCGTGGTGCGCACCCTCGAAGAGGTCGTGCAGGTCATGGAGCTGCGCGAGGCGGCGTTCGCCGAGCACGGCTTCGAGTCGATGGCCGACTACCGCGCCGCGCGGCGCGCCGGACGGGTCGAGGACGCGCACGGCGAGGTGTTCCTGATCATCGACGGCTGGTTCACCCTGCGCCAGGACTTCGGCGACCTGGAGACGAAGCTGACCGAGATCGCCGCCCGCGGCCTCTCCTTCGGTGTCCACCTGGTGGTGTCCTCGACGCGCTGGTCGGAGATCCGGCCGTGGCTGCGCGACGTGCTGGGCACGCGGTTCGAGCTGCGCCTCGGCGACTCGATGGAGTCGGAGGTGCAGAGCCGCAAGGCCGCCACCGTGCCGAACCAGCCCGGTCGCGGCCTGACCAGCTCCGGTTTCCACTTCCTCGCCGCCCTGCCGCGGCTGGACGGGTCCTCGGCGACCGAGGACCTGGCGAGCGCCACCAAGTCGTTCGTGGAGGAGGTCCGCACCTTCTGGCCGGGCCGCAGCGCGCCCGGTGTGCGGCTGCTGCCGACCCGGCTGCCGATCGTCGACCTGCCGAAGCCGCAGAACGGCGGCCTGAAGGTGTGCCTGGGCCTCGACGAACAGCGCCTGAACCCGGTGTGGCACGACTTCAACGCCATCCCGCACCTGTTCGTGATGGGCGACGCGGAGACCGGCAAGACCAACGCGCTGCGGCTGGTGATCCGGTCGATCGTCGAGGGCTTCCCGCCGGGTGAGGCCAAGATCCTCGTCGCGGACTCGCGCCGCGACCTCGACGACATGGTGCCGGACGAGTACAGGATCGGCCACGTGGTCAGCTCGGACGCGCTGACCGAGCTCGCGACCAAGGCCGCCGTGTCGCTGCACAAGCGGGTACCGGGCCCGGACATCTCGTCCGAGCAGCTGCGCCGGCGCGACTGGTGGGAGGGACCGCAGCTGTTCGTGGTCGTCGACGACTACGAGCTGATGACCTCGGGCACCGGCATGGGCACCCCGCTCGACACGCTGCTGCCGTTGCTGGCGCAGGGCGTCCACATCGGGTTCCACCTGATCGTCGCGCGCAGCAGCGCGAACGCCCTGCGCGGCATGATGGACCCGGTCATGCGCCGGCTGTGGGAGCTCGGTTCGCCCGCGCTGCTCTTCTCCTACCCCAAGGAGGAGGGGAAGTTCCTCGGCGAGGCCGCTCCGCGCACCCTGCCGCAGGGCCGCGCCCAGCTGGTGACGCGACGCGGCGTCAAGTTGATCCAGACCGGTCTCGTGCCGGTCGACAAGTCGCAGGACGAGCCGGCCGGTGTCGGCGCGTTCGCGCGGAACGAGGGCATGTGACGACGACCTCCGAACTCTGTCGCATCACCGTGCACGGTCCCAGCGGCAAGGCCGACCTCTCCGTGCCGGTCTCGACGACGGTGGCGGTGCTGCTGCCGACGCTGGTGCGGCACGTGGTGCGCGACCACGACCGGGGTCACGAGGGTGAGCTGTACGGCTCGTGGGTGCTGCAACGGCTCGGCGGCGCCCCGTTCGACCCGGAGGGCACGCCGGAGACGCTGGACTGGCTCGACGGTGAGCAGTTCCACCTCTCCCGCGCCGAGGACCCGTTGCCGGAGCTGGACTTCGACGACGTGGCCGAGGGCATGGCCACGGCGGTGAACCGGCAGGGCAACCGCTGGAACGAGGCGGTGAACCGGAAGCTGTTCCTCAGCCTGAGCGGGTTCGTGCTCCTCGCCATCGCCGTCTCGCTGTTCGAGAACGCGAGCGCGGTCGCGGCGACGATCACGGCCGGTGTCCTGGCGCTGGTGCTGTGCCTGGCCTCCGTGCTCGTCGCGCGCACCATCGAGGACGGCGTGCTCGCCGGGCTGATCGGGGTGGCGGGCTGCGGGTACGCCGGACTGGCCGGCCTGATCGGTGTCGCCGGCGTGGACGGGGCGCTCGCCCTGGACCCGCACGGGGTGCTGATCTGCGGCGTCGTGCTCATGGCGACGTCGGTGGTGTTGCTGGTGGTGCAACGGCTGCTCGCACCGAAGCTGCCGATCGTCCCGTTCGGGTGCGCGGCGGTCGCGGGCATCGCGATGGTGCTGGCGGTGTGGCTGCACCTCGGGCTGGAGCTGACCCGCCTGCAGATCGCGGCGTCGTTGATGAGCGCCTTCTTCGCGCTGCTGCTGTTCGCGCCGAAGCTCGCGACGAGGGTCGCCCGGTTGCGCGGCCCGCAGCTGCCCCGCAACGCCGACGAGATGAAGATCGACGTCGAGCCCATGCCCGCGGCGCAGGTGATCGAGCAGACCGGGACTGCCGACCGCTACCTGAGCGTGCTCGCGACAGGGGCGTCCGCGGTGCTCGCCGTCGGGTTCGTCTACCTGGTGGCGGACCCCGGCTGGCTCGACTACACGCTGAGCGGCCTCTTCGCGGCGCTGGTGCTGCTGCGCTCACGGGAGTTCCTGAACGTCGGCCAGCGCACGTCCCTCGCGCTGGCCGGCACCTGGGGCGCGGTGCTGCCCGCTCTGCACATGTTGTCCGGGATGAGCGACCTGGAGCGCCTCTTCGGCGTGCTGATGCTGTTCGCCGCCGCCCTGCTGCTCGTGCTGGCGGCGCTGCGCCCGTCCTACCGCCGGGTGCTGCCGATCTGGCCGCACCTGGGCGACGTCGTGGAGAACCTGCTCTGCCTCGCTCTGGTGCCGTTCGTCCTGCACGCGCTGGGCCTCTTCGCCTGGGCCCGCGGACTGGCGGGGTGAGCGGTGCAGACCAAGAAGGACCACGTCCACGCCTACCAGACGCTCGTCGGCCGGATGAGCTCGGCGTTGTTGCTGGGGGACACCAACTACAGCGAGGCACCCGCGCGGCGCGCCCTGATGGGCCTGGTGTTCGGGCTGGTGCTGGCGCTGCTGATCGGCGTTGCGTTCTGGGTGTACGGCCTGATCAACCCCGGCGGCAACACGGCGTGGAAGAAGCCCAACGCCATCCTCGTGGAGAAGGAGAGCGGCACGCGGTTCGTGTACGAGCGGGGACAGCTCGTGCCCGTGCTCAACCACGCGTCCGCGATGCTCCTCAAGGGCGCCGGCGCCAAGGTCGAGTCCATCTCACGGGCCTCGCTCGCCGGTCTCGAACGCGGCCAGCCGGTCGGCATCCCCGACGCGCCCGACCCGGTGCCCCCGGCCTCCTCGCTGGTGGCCGGGCACTGGCTGTTGTGCCTGCCGCGCAGCGCCGGCGTCGAGGTGGAGGGCACCGGTCTGATGAGCATGACCGTCGACCCCGACGTGCCCTCGGCCCCCGTCGCCGGGACCGAGTACCTCTGGGTGGCGTCCGCCGAGGGCCAGCAGTACGTGGTGTGGGGCAACCGGAAGCTGCGGCTCACCGACCCGCTCGTCCCCCTGGCGCTCGGGCTCGGCGGGGGCAAGCCGCCCGTCGCGCCGCCCGTGTGGCTCTCCGCGCTGCCGGACGGCCCCGAAGTGGGACCGGCGGTCATTCCCCAGCAGGGCAAGAAGAACGTGGACGTCGGGGGTGTCGCGCGGCCGGTCGGCACGGTGTTCCGGCACGTGGCCGGCAACGGCGTCGAGAACTTCTCCGTCCTGCGCGAGGACGGCCTGGCCCCGGTGTCGCGCACCGAGGCCGTGCTGCTGCAGGCCAAGAACGGCGGCGCCGCCGTCGAGATCGGGTCCGAGGCGCTGGCGAGCGCACCGCACTCGGACGACGACTCGCTCGTGAAGCGCGTTCCCGACCTGCTGGCCGCGAAGCCGGTTCCCGCAGGGGAGCGCGCGTTCTGCCTGCGCCAGCAACCCGACGGCGCGGAGGTCGTGAGCCAGGCCGTCACGGTCGACCGCGCGGACGCGGGGTTCGGCATGAACGAACGGGTCGGGGTGCGCGCGAAGCCCGGCACCGGGGTGCTCGCCGCGTCGGTGCCCGCCCCGAAGGGTGCCGGTGCGAAGCCCGACCGCTACCTCATCACCGATCGCGGCCTGAAGTACCGGCTGGCCGACGACGACAGCATCAGCGCACTCGGGTTCGGCGGTGTCGCACCGGTACCGGTCGCCGCCGGGGTGCTGGCGCAGATTCCCAGCGGTCCGGGCCTCAGCCGGGCCGCCGTGGGCGTGAGTGGGAAAGGACGTGGCTGAGTGAGCCTGCTGACCAGGAGGCCGGATCACCGCGGTGGTGACCGGGACATGACCAGTCACACGATCGGCAACGCCCTCGTGGTGCACCCGCGCGATGTCCTGCGCGACGAGGTCCGCGACATGGCGCTGAACCTCGCCGCCGACCCCGACCACGAGCTCGTCGTGGTCGACCTGCCACCGTCGAGCACGTTCACGACGTGGGAGTCCGCGGCGAAGCTGTTGCCCCGCAAGCGACGTGGCGTGCGGCTCGTCATCGGTGGCCGCACCAGGGAGACGACGGTGCTCGCGGGCCAGTGGTTCTCCGAGCGGCTCGGCCGCACCGTGATCGCACCCGACGGCACGGTGATGCCGGGCGTCGGCGGCTCGCTCTTCGTCGACGCGGGCTGGGGCACCGGGTGGGTGCGGTTCCAGCCGGGCAAGCCCCCCAAGCGGGACGGCAAGCGCTTCCCCAGGCCCACCTGGGAGACCGTGTCCGCGCTCGCCGAGGTCATGCCGACCAGCGCGAGCGCGGTGAGCGAGCCGTTGCCCGGCGGGGTGTGGCTGCGTCCGCGCGGGTCGGAGAGCCTGCTGATGCAGCACCGGCAGCGGCTGATCGAGACCATGCCGTGCCAGCCCGACGTCTGCACGATCGTGCTGGGCTGCCCCGGCGCCCCTCCGATCACGCTCTACGACATCACCCGGTTCTGGAGCTGGCTGCCCCAGGACCTGCGGGCCAAGCTGCGCGTGGTCAGGTTCGGCCCGATGACGCTGCCCGACAGCGGCCCGTACGGCCAGCACGTCGCCGACGCGCTGGGCGAGCAGATCACCTGCTACAACGGTCTGCCGGTCGGGTCGCGCACCGATCCCCGCATCGTGACCCTGCGCTCCGACGGCACGCCGGGCTGGCAGCCGTTCGCGCTGGAGGTGGCCTACTTCCCCGCCCAGCAGGGGCAGGCCGCACCGCTGCCGGCCCTGCTGAGCTACCGGGACCCGCTGTTCGGCATCGAGGAGGTCGAACCGGCCGTCTACCGGTACACCCAGGACGTGCTGCTGGAGGTCGTCCCCGCGGGGCTCTGGGTGCGCCTGGAGCAGGAGGTCGCCCACGCTCCGGCGGTCAGGACGGCCGAACCGGACGGCGAGCGGCACCTGGTGCTGTTCGAGGAGGGCGTCGACGCGGTGGCACCGGAGGTGCGGCGCGCGGCCCAGGACCTGCTGGGCAGGCTCGACTCGCAGACGCGCCGGGTGAGCGAGCTGGTGCCCGCACTGGCGGTCGCGCGGCAGCGCAACCAGGTCGGCGGCAAGGCGTGGGGCGTCGTGGAACAGCAGCCGGCCGAGCCGGTCGCCGCTCCGGTGCTGACCCCGGCCACCGAGGTCGCGCCGCTGCCGCTGCCGGTGGCCGAGCCCGCTGTCCCGTCGCTGCCGGCCCCCGCACCGCACCTGCCGCGCGAGTTCACCACGGCGCCGACCGACGCGCCGTTCGCCCTGGAGCCGTCGTTCGAGACGGCGACGGTCCGCCTGGAGAACGGGCAGCTGGTCGCGGACCCGCTGCCGGCGCAGTCGCCGCTGGTCTCCGAGTCGGCGCCAGCGCCGGCGTCTTCCGCGCCAGTGCTGGACTTCGGACCGGTCTCCGCGCCTCCGGCGAGCACGCCACCGCTGCTCCCGCCCTCGGCACCCGACCTGACCGTCGCCGAACCCGCTGCTGCTCCGCCACCGGAGCGTCCGGCCGAACCCGCGGTCACCGAACCCGCGGTCACCGCGCCTGCCGCGATCCCGGCCGAGGAGCCGCCTGCGGCAGAAGAACCGGCACCGCCGCAGGCCGCGGCACGCCCGGTGGTGACGGTCGTGCAACCGACCCCGGCGGCCGCCGCGGCGGCGCTCGTTCCGCAGCGCGGGCTGGAGGAGGAACGGGGCTGGCTGCGCCGCACGCTCAGCCAGGAGTACGCGGCCGTGGCCAACTCCGTGAACCGCGTGCTGTCGGAGCACCCGGGGTTCCAGGGCGCGATCGAGCGGTCGTCCGGCGCGGTGCTGACCGACGCCGTCGCGATCCGGCTGTACCTGTCGCCCAGCGGTGACGGCCTCGACCAGTCCCTGCGCTCGGGCGGGGTCGGCCCGCACGTGCCGTTCGCGCGCTGCGTCGTGTCGGGGCTGAGCAGGCTGCCGTCGCACCGGGGACCGGCGGTGTTCTCCACCTCCCTGACCGAGCAGGAGCTCGACTTCTACGGCGGTCGCAAGCTCGTCACGGAGTGGGGCTTCATCAACGCGTTGAGCGCGCCCTGTGCGCGCCAGTCCGAGCAGAACGACGTCGACGTGCTCGTCTGGTCGATGACGGCCCGGCGGACGAAGCTGCTGGAACCGGACGTCGACGCCGTCGCCGACCGCGTGCTCTTCGTGCCGGGGACGAGTTTCAAGGTGCTGGAGCTGACCCCTCCCGCTGACGGTGCGCGCGGCCGGTTGCTGCTGCGCGAGCTCGCCGCCGGCGAGATCGACCCGACGGGCAAGGTCGACCGCAACCGCGAGGCGCTCGACGAGCTGGCGCTCAACTCGTTGCGGCGGTGCGTGCAGACCTGGGGGGCGGGCACGCAGGAGGCACGGGTCCCCGAGTCGTCGCTGGCGCGCTTCGTCCAGCGGCCGGGGCTCACCAGGACCACGACCCACGAGGAGAGCTGATGAACCGGCAACTTCTGGTGGTCGCCACCGACCGGCCGGGCGCCTACCCGACGATCGGCGCCGCGCTGCGGGAAGCCCGCGACGGCGCGACCATCAGCGTCCTGCCCGGCCGTTACGAGGAGAACCTCGTCATCGAGCGGATGGTCACCATCACCGCCGAGGACGGAGCCGGCACGGTGGAGCTCGTCGCCCAGACCGGCAGCGTCGCGGTCGTGGCCGCCGCGGCGGCCCAGTTCTCCGGCCTGGTGCTCACGTGCACCGACTCCGGTGTGCCGGCCGTCGACATCCGGGCCGGTGAGGTCGCGCTGAACGACTGCCGGGTCTCGGCGTCCTCGTGGGCGGTGCTCGTGCAGGGGCGGGGGAGCCTGGTCCTGCGCGGGTGCGCCATCACCAGCACCGGTGGCGCGGGCATCGTCGTCACGTCGAGTGTCCTCAGCACGGTCGAGGACACCGAGGTGGTCGGCAACGCCTCCTCCGGCGTCGTGGTCACCGAGGACGGCAACCTCGTGCTGCGCCGGGTCGCCGTGCGCAAGGCCGGTGGCAACGGCATCTGCGCCAACGGCCGCGCACGGCTGGTCGTCGAGGACTGCGAGATCGTCGAGGCGGACAAGCCCGCGCTCGTCGTGGAGCAGGAGGCGAACGCGGACGTCCGGGGCGTCAAGATCAGCCAGAGCGCGAGCCTCGACCTCTACGTGCGCAGCACCGGCGACGTCACCGTCACCGACTCCGTGTTCACCGGCGCGGGCGTGCAGTCCGCGCACATCGCGGGCGGTGCCTCCCCCCGGTTGCGGGGCTGCCACTTCACCTCGGCCGGCCGCAACGCCGTCTACGTCACCGGCGGGGCCTCACCCCGGTTCGACGACTGCCGCGTCGGCGCCAGCCCGGTCGGGGTGGTCGTCGACACGGCGTCCAAGGCCGTGTTCGGCAAGCTCACCGTCGAGGGCAGCGACCGCGGCGCCGTGCTGGTCGACTCCGGGTCCGCGGTGGAGCTCAAGGGCTTCCGCGCCACCCCGGCGAGCGGTCCCGCCGTCCTGGTGAAGGGCCAGTCCCGGCTGCTGCTCGCCGACGCCGTGATCGACGTCGGTGACGCGGCGGGCATCTCGCTGGCGGAGTCGGCGCAGGCCGAGGTGACGGACGTGCGCGTCACCGGGTCCGCGGAGCACCTGGTCACCGTGCTGAGCGGAGCACGGGGCGAGTTCGCCTCCACCCTGGTCCGTGGCGGCGGTGTCCACGCGAACGACGCCTCGCTGTCCATGAAGGACAGCGAGGTGGTCGCGGCGGCGGGAGACGGCCTCAGCGCCGGTGCGGGCAGCGTCCTGCAGGCGGTGCGGTGCCGGGTGAGGTCCGCCCGGCGGCACGGCGTGCACCTGCTCAGCGGCGCGCGGGGAGAGGTGCGCGGGTGCGAGATCACCGACAGCGCGGGCGACGGCGTCCTGCTGGACACCGAGGAGGCGGTGACCGTCGCGGACTGCACCGTCACCGGCAGCGGCGGCAGCCCGGTGCGCCGCGCGGTCGAGCACGAACGGCTGTCCGTCACGGGGATCACCACGGGTGAGCAGGCCTCCCAGCGGCCCGCGCAGCCCGCGGCTCCCGCACCCAGGCCGGCCGCGCCGGAACACCCCTCCGGCACCGCGTCCCCGGCGTCGTCCGCGCTCGGCGGTGCGATGGGCGCCGAGCTGGACGGCCCGCTGGCCGAGCTCGACTCGCTGATCGGCCTGGACGGCGTGAAGCACGAGGTGCTCGGTCTGATCAACCTCATCAAGATGTCCCAGCGGCGGCAGCAGATGGGCCTGCCGATGCCGCCCATGAGCCGCCACCTGGTCTTCGCCGGTCCTCCCGGCACGGGCAAGACGACGGTCGCACGGCTCTACGGCTCCGTCCTCGCGGAGCTCGGCATCCTCGCCAAGGGACACATGATCGAGGTCGCCAGGGCCGACCTGGTGGCCCAGTACATCGGTGCGACGGCCATCAAGACGGCCGAGGTCGTCACGAAGGCGATGGGCGGCGTCCTGTTCATCGACGAGGCCTACACCCTGTCGAGCGGGTCGGGCGGCAGCGGCCCCGACTTCGGTCAGGAGGCCATCGACACGCTGATGAAGATGATGGAGGACCACCGCGACGAGATCGTGGTGATCGTGGCGGGCTACTCCGAGCTGATGGAGCAGTTCCTCGCCTCCAACCCCGGTCTGGCGTCCCGCTTCTCCCGCACCATCGAGTTCCCCAACTACAGCGTCGACGAGCTCGTCACGATCACCACCAACCTGTGCCGCAAGCACTACTACGAGCTGACCGACGACGCGGTCGACGCGCTCACCGACTACTTCGAGCGCGTGCCCAAGAACGACACGTTCGGCAACGGCCGCGTGGCCCGCAAGCTGTTCGAGTCGATGGTGAACAACCAGGCGTCCCGGCTCGCACTGGCCCCACCGGACAAGGACACCGAGCTGAACCGGCTCACCGGCCAGGACCTCGCCGCCGAGGTCACCGCGCTCGGCGAGGTGGCGCCCAGGACCGCGGGACCGGACTCGGCCACGAACCCCGTCGCCGCCGTGGAGGCGACGCTCGGCTGGCAACGCGTCGTCGCGATGTCCGGGCTCACCGGCGTCCGCGAAGCCCTGGGCCGCACCCTGGTGCAGCTGTGCGGGCTCAAGGCGCGCAACAAGGGCGTCGGCCGGCACGCGAACGTGGTGCTGTCGGGCAGCAAGGGCATGGGACGGCGCGCGGTGGCCGCGCACTACGCGCAGGCGCTGGCGGAGCTGCGGCTGGTCGACTCCGGTCACGTGACGCGGCTGTCGCTCGGCACGGACCTGTGCCCGCGCTGGCCCGGACAGGCGATGAGCCTGATGGCCACGGCCTTCGACGACGCGCGCGGCGGTGTCCTGCTGCTCGACGTGGACGACGAGTGGGCCGCCGACTCGGCGGAACGCCGCATCGAGGTGCTGGAAGCCTTGGTGGAGGTGACCCGGCGCAACCCGGCCGGACCCGTCGTCCTGCTCAGCGGTGAAGACCTCGCGCTGGCCCGCCTGCTGGAGTTCTCCTCCGAGCTGAGCGGGTGCTTCGCGCAGCGGTGGGACTTCGAGGACTACGACGTGGACCAGCTGGCGGCGCTGGTCGTGCGCCACCTGACCCGCCGCGGGCACGAGGTGCCCGAGGAGGTGACGACCGCACTGCGCGACCTCCTGCCGCACACCCGCGGCCGGACGGCCAGGGACGTGCACCGGCTCGCACAGCGGCTCGCCACCACGGCGGCCTCCCGCACCCTCACCGCCGCCGATCTCGAACTGCTCATGAGGAGCGGGACGCCGCGGGTCGCCGCGGAGGAGGGGCTGGCCTCCGTGGGCTGAGCTGCCAACGCGACCAGCGGTTCCAGCCCGGGCTGGAACCGCTGGTCACGTCAGGGAGAAGCTCAGGAGAGGTCGGCGCAGGGGGTGACCGGCGCCGAACCCGTCGTCCCCAGGGGTTCCCACCGCACCTCGGCGAACTTGGCCTCGAACGCGCCGGTGGTGTGCACCAGGAACGGCACGTCGACGGCGGCCGTGTCCAGGCCCTTGCCCGCGAAGCAGCTCAACGGGATGCGCATCGTCGTCTTCTGCCCGACCGGCAGCCGCTGCAACGGTTTCGTGACGTTGAGCTGCGCCGCACACGGGTAACCGCAGTGGGCGGCGAGCGACACCTCGGCGGTGGGCGCCTTCACGACGACCACGTCGAACGTCAGGGTGCCCTGCTTCAGGTAGGACGTCGCGTCCAGCCGGCCCTGCGGGTTCTGCACGTAGAACTGCGCCGCGCCCTTGCCGGTCCACGTCACCTGCCGCCCGTCCTTCGAGCCGTTGACGTCGGCGGGGCGGACCGCGACCGCCTGCTGCGAGGCCTTGCCGTCCGCCGTCAGCGCGGTGCCCGCCCAGTTGGCCTCGGAGCCGACCATGCTGTGGAACGGCGCCACGTCCCGGCCGTCGTGCAGGAACCTGGGGCCGGAAGACGCCGGGGGAGCGCTGGTGCCGTTCGCCGCGGCCGGGGCCGGCGGTTCGCCGGAGTCCTCTCCCGAGGTCAGCACCACCGCCGCGGTGATGGCGCCGGCGGCCAGCACAGTCACGGCCGCTGCCGCGATCACCGCGGTGTTCCGCTTGCGCGCGGACCTGGTGGGCGGTGTAGTCGTGACGTTGCGACGCCGCACCGGGAGCTCGTCGACGGAGGCGACGGGCCGGATGCCGGGCATCGACGGGCCTGTGGGCAACGACGGGCCTGCGGGCGACGGGCCTGCGTACGGTGGCTGGCCTGCGGGCGATGACGCGCCCGCGGGCACCGACGGACCCGAGGGAGTCGGCAGGTTCGCGTGCACCGGCACGCCCACGGGGACCGGCCCGACCGCAGGAGCCTGCGGCCCCGCCGGGTGTCCGGGCACCGCGTGAGCAGGCACGGCGGACCGGTGAGCAGCGGCCGGCACGGCAGGGGAGCGCTGAAGCGCGTTGCGCGCCAGGGCAGCGGCGCCCAGGGCGACGGAGAGCTTGGGGTGCAGTCCGGCGCGGAGCGGTTTGCCGACGGCCTTGGACAGCGTGTCGGCCACCAGGGGGATCTGGGAGGACCCGCCGACGAGCAGCACGCTCGCGAGGTCGTCCGCGCGCAGACCGGCCGACGAGATCGTGCGGCGGAACGCGTCCGTCGTGAGCGCGAGCTGGGGTGCGATGGCACGTTCGAAGTCCGCGCGGGTCACGGTCACCTCGCGGGTGCCGTCGGGGAGGTCCAGCCGCAGCACGGTGTCCGTGGCCGCGGACAGCTCCTCCTTCGCGCTGCGGCACGCCTCCCGCACCGACAGCAGGACGCGGGCCTGCTCGGCGTCGGCCGCGTCGAGCCGGGTGATCTCGCCGTCCACCCGCTGGTCCACCAGCGCGAGGAGCGAGTCGTCGAAGTCGATGCCGCCCAGCCGTTCGACCCCCTCCGGGGTGCCGAGGATCTCCATGCCGTGCCGCCGCGCCTGCAGCACGGTGGCGTCGAAAGTGCCGCCGCCGAGGTCGTAGACACCGACGATCTCGCCCTCGCCGAGCCTGCGTTCCACCGAGTGGTGCATGGCAGCGGCTTCTGGTTCGGTGACGATGACGGCGTCCTGCACGCCCGCCAGCCGCGGCACCTCCGAGAAGTGCTCGCGGCGGTACGGCCCCCACACCGCGGGGCAGGTCAGCACGACCGACTCCGGTGGCCGTCCCCGCATCGCGGTCGCCAGCGAGACCGCGTCGCGCAGCTGCGCGGCCATCAGGAGCGCGGGGGACCGCACCACGTCGCAGATCTTCAACGGCGTCGGGTCGGCCAGCCGCCGCTTGTGGGAGTGGGAGGCCCGCAGCGGCTGCTTCCTCGACTCCCCGTCCGCGGCGTCACCGGTGATCAGCTCGCCGCCCTCGGTGGCGAACACGACGGAGGACACGACGACGTCGCGGCCGAGCGGGATGGCACGGGTGCCCGAGGCGTCCGACACCGCGGCGGCCGTGTAGGTCGTGCCGATGTCGACACCCAAACCGTAAGACATGCGAGTACTCCATGGTGTTTGCCGCACTGCGGTGACATCCCAGTCAACTGGAGATCGCGGCGACCGGCCGGAACTCGAACCGAACAGGCAGACATGTCTGCCTTCGACCGGCCCACGCGTCCCGGTGACTGCGGAGCCGGAGCGGTCTCAGCCGATGAGCGTCCGCGCTCGCACGGCAGCGGTGACGGACCTCGCCGGGCGCAGGCCGGGCGGAACCACCGCCATGAAGGCCGCCAGCACCGAGCTGGCGGACGGCAGCCGGCGGTCGTCGGCCTTCGGGCAGCGCACCCAGCTCCTGTCCTGGGCGGTCGCGGCGACGTGCACCACCGGCAGCTCGACCGTGCTGGGTGCCATCAGGTAGCGGACGCCACCGGGCATCTGGCACTGCCCGAGCACGGCACCGTCGGACTCCGCGAGCACCACCGCGGTCCTCCCGCGCCGGTCCAGCACCGTGGGAGGCATCTCGATCCCGCTGTGCTCCATGACCTTCCGCGCCCGCAGGAGAAGGGAAGCGGTGGTCTCGAACGCGACCAGTCCTCCGCCGAGCGACAACACGATCGACCTGCCGGCGACCGCCGTGTTCCAGAGCATGCGTTCGCGGTACCACCGCGCGCCGGCCTGCGCCGGCTCCGGCTTGGTGAGCACCATCGGCCACCTCCTCGCTGAGCACCCGTGAGCGGGTGCGGTTCCGAGGTTAGGAGCCAGTTCCGCTCCGGTGTGGGAACAGGTGCTCAGGGGCAGCGCGGTTCTCCCTTGTGGTCCAACGGCGGGCGGATTTCCCCGACCTGGATCGGTGTCGATCCGCCCGCCTCGGCGAGGTCGCGGCACAGCGGCTCGACACCGGGACGATCCGGCGCGATCAGATCTGGTTCTCGTCCACCGCCCGGACGGTGCGCTCGTCCCTCGCCTGCTGGAGCTTGTCCGCCATGCTGGTCCAGGTGGCGTCCGCGATGAAGATCTGGTCGTGCGCGGTGGACTGGTTGCGGCCGACGACGGTGCCCACCCCCAGGTAGTCGACGACCTTGCCCTTGTGCACGCCGAGGAAGCCGTCGTCACCGGCGAACGACGACACGACCTCGTTGAACGCCGCGGAGACCTCCCGGTACCGCGCGGGCGCCGAATCCGCCAGGCCCGTCACGTAGCCGCGCACGTCGAGCTCGCGCACCAGGTCGAAGAAGACCCGGTGCTTCGCGGGAAGCTGGTTGTCCCGCAGGTGGTGCGCGAACTTGCCCAGCTCGGTGTCGTAGCGGGAGCGGCCGATCAGCGCGTCGAAGAAGTGCAGGACCGGCGTCGCGGAGCCGCTCGGGCCGGTCGGGTAGCCGGGAGCGGGCACGTCCCACATGGCGAAGGTCTTGGCCAGTTCGACCGGGTCGCAGTGGGTCGCGGAACCCTTGTGCGGACTGACGCGGCGGAAGGCCTTCATGGCGCCGCGCGCACAGTCGGCGATGCCGGACAACAGGGCGCTGATCTCGCCGTGCGCATCAGGACCACCTTCGGCGAGCAGTTCGGCGAGCCGGCAGGTCAGCGGCACCACCGGTGCGATCACCGAGTTGACCTCCACGAACGCCGAGATGAACACCCGCTCGGCCGCGTTGCCGAAAGCCGGCACCTTCGGGCGGATCAGCTCGATCCTGGCGTCCTCGATGCGGTAGGTGCCGTCGTCGGCGATGCGGTCGGCGTCGATGAAGGTGAAGTTGTTGAAGAAGCTGTCCTCGGTGCTGAGAATGACCTCGGCGCGGCCGAGTCGGTGGTTCACCTGCCGCCACGGGCGTTCGACCACGGCGGGGAGGTCCGAGGAGATCTGCTCGCCGCGTGCGAGGTACATCGGGCCGATCCCGAACCGCCAGTACGACTGGACGATCGTCCCGAGCACCGTCGCGGCCCGTTTGAGCTGGGAGTCGGGCAGGTCGTCCACTCCCGCCGGGATCATCGGGAGGTCGGCGATGATCCGCTGCGCGTGCGGAGAGGTGGTGAGCGTGGGCAGCTGACCCGCGAGCTGTTCCCACGCCTCGTGGGCTCCGGTCAGCGGCCGGTTGGCTGCCGTGCGCGGCATGAACCCGTTGGAGAACGTCAGATCACCGTCGAGGTGCAGCACCTCGGGATCGGAACACGACAGGACGTGGTCCGTGAGCGCGTTCTTCGTGCGCGCATCGGTGCTGCTCAGCGTTGACGAGGTCATGTTCCTCACTGATCCATTCGTTCGCAAGGCACATCATCTTGGTCGCATGACAGGAGGTGGTCTGGTGGACGTTCGCGGCGCGCAGTTCGCCGAGCGCCTCGGAGCCGATGCGCAGCAGGTCGTCCAGGAGCGCCCGGCAGCGCTGCTGCATCTGCCAGGACAACTCGGTCGCGGCGGGTGCGTCCGCTGCGACGACCACTGCCTCCACCCGGCCGGGCACGGCCTCGAAGACCCGCCGCAGCCGTTGCGACGCCGCCGGTTCCACCGGCACGCCCACCGTCTCCGCCAGCGTGTTCAGGAGTGACACGAGGTGGTCTCCGACGAAGTGGCTGTAGAGCTGCCCGACGTAGAAGACGTCGGAGATCGGGTCCCGCGCCGGGTCCGCCTGCACGTCGAACGAGTTGAGCAGAAGCCGCACGTAGTCGACGAACCTGGCGAAGTCCTTCGCGGCAGGCGGGATCGTCAGGGGAGCGACCTCGGCGATCACCTGCTGGTCCAGCTTGCGGGTCACCGCGGCGCGAGCGTGAGCGGTGACGTGGTGGAAGTCCGCGGAAACGTCCCGGCCGAGGTTCGCGAGGAGGACGGACGCCCCGCCGGGGTGGTGTTCCAGGAAGCCCGAGAGATCCAGTACCCGGCCGTCCAGAACCACGAGGGGAACCGAGGTGCTCGCCTGCGCTCGCACGCTCTCTTCCGGAATGCGTCTCACGATGTCTCCCGATCCTTCGAGATATTCGCCCGGCGCAGGTCCCGGGTGGTGGGGGGCTGCCGGCGCTTTGTCCTTGAGCTGGACGGACTGCTCGCCCCACACCCGTTGTGCGTTCGTCGAGCTCGCCGGTCGGTGCCGATGTGACTGCTCACCGGTGCTGCCCAGAGGGATGCTATGGCGCCGGGCTGCCCTGGAGAACGTCCCGTCCCGACGGGCGGAACGAGTTGATCGCCTGACCGGAAGTGCACGGCGGCGCTGTTCCGTGTGCGTTCGGGCAGTACGGAACCAGGACCGGGTGTGACCGGGTTACAGTGGTCGGCGGCTGATCCAGCCGTTCGTACGCCGCGCCGAGGTGTACCCGTCCCGGGTTCGTGCCACCAGGCCGGGCCCGGGATGCATCTTTGTCCACTGAGGACTTCAGTCGGTCGCCTCCTCCAGGCAGGATCGCAAGTTCGTTCGGGCAACGAGCTTGAGCCGCCGCTCGGGGCGCGGAAGCCTGGTTCGGTTGTCCTGTGCGAACACCGCCGATGGCGGCGGTCACCACCGCGATCGGAGAACGGACGTCTGAGCCCGGTGGGGAGAACGGGCACGGCCCTCTGGTGAGGCCACCGGGACCGTGGAGGCGGACTCCGCGCGGATCGACGCCTCGGCACGCGAACGCCTCGCGCGTCTCCCGGAAGCACCTCGACGAGTTCTCCGCTCCGTGAGGTGGACTGACGTGGCGGAGTCGCTCGAAGAAGTGCTGCGCCGGCTCTGTTCTGCACTGCGGAGTGCCGGTGAGGGCCGCGCCGCGCAGGACGTGGGAGAGCTGCAGTTCGCCGTCGCCGCGGCCGCCGAGATGATGGCCGCCTTCGGGCGGGATGACCACGAAGCGGTGGCGTTCCACCTCGACCTGCTCGCCCGTCAGGTGGAAGGCACGCGAAACCCGGGCTTCCGCATCGGTGAGAAGCGAACGGCCAATCGTCCACAACGGACAACGAGTGTCAGCGGCCGATCGTCATCGTCGGGCTGGCGGTGCCGTCCAGCACCGCGCTGAGCCCCGCTGACACCTCGGTCAACCAGGACACCGTCGGCTCGCAGGCGTTGCCGCACACCTCTCCCCGTTCGTCCGCCACCGCGGTGATGATGACGAGGACGAGCCGGATGCAGCCCAGCCAGGCTTCCGCTTCCGCGCGGGAAGCGAGGTGGACGACGCCGGTCGTGGACGACAGCGCGCACCCCATGAGGCGAGCGCGGGACGAGACGTCGCGCAGGCACGTGGCCGCTGAGAGGGAGTGGACCCAGTCGGGTTCCTGCCCTCCGATCTCGGCCAGGAGGATCGCGGTGGCCCTCACGTCGCTGTGCAGCGAGGGGTGCGGCCAGGCCCACCCGTCCGGTGTCGTGTCGAACAGGGCGAGGTGGTGGTCCAGCAACGAGACGAGCCCGTCGGCGTAGCTGCGCAGCACCTCGATCTCGTACCTGCTCAGCACTCCGACGTAGATGGAGTCGCCGCAACGGTCCCAGCTGATCATCGGGACTCCTCCGGGTCGTCGGGTGTTCACCAGGTCGAGTGAGGATGCTCGTCCGACGGCCGGAGGTTCTCGACTTCACCTGGGCTTTCGAGTCCGTTTGGGCATGAACTGTGCGCGAACACCCCTCCCCGGGCCGTGCGGGGGCCACGGTCGCGGACCGGGTGTGATCAGGTGCCGTTTCGGGCGGAACGACCTCGTCGGGGCGTGTCACCGTGGGAGGGGCCCGCCCGAGGAGCTCGGAAGGCCGTCCGGACAACGGAGTTCGATGACCGCGACCTGCTGCGCGGCGAAGGTGGGGATGATGTTCTGGCCGCCTCTCCAGGGCGACCGCGGGGGTTCCGCGTTGGTCGTGAGCGTCGACGCGCACGTCACGTCGTTGGTGGCGGACTCGCTGGACGCGGTGGACGTGCGGGTGGTGCACCCGGCGCCCGGCTTCGAGTCGCTGCGCCGCCTGGTCCTCGACGAACCGCCGGGAAGGCTCGCCCTGGTCGACCTGGCGGCCACCGGGCGGCGGGGTGCACACCTGATCAGGGCGCTGCGCACGCTGGGGTGGAGCAGCGTGCTGGCGGTGGTGCCGCAGCACGACGAACAGGCGCACGCGGCGGTTCTCGACGCGGGCGTGGACGGTGTGCTGGTCCGGCCGGACACCCACCCTGCGCGGGGTGGCTGGGCCGGCCGGGTCCTGTCGGGGGACCTGTGCCCCGGCGACCTGACGGCGCGCGAGGTCGAGGTCATCCGGCTGGTGGCGGCGGGCTGCACCAACAGCGGGGCCGCGAGGCAGCTCGGACTGTCCCCCATGACGGTCAAGTCCCACCTGGAACGCATCGGGAGGAAGCTCGGCACGGGCGACCGGGCGGCGATGGTCCTGCAGGCCCTGCGCCGGGGGCTCATCTGGTGACGTGACGACACCGGGAACGGCCCGCTGTCACCTGCTGTCGATCCACGCCTGCGTCTGCAGCGAGCGGAGGGCGTCGTGCCACGGGTGGTTCGGGTTGTTCTCCACCAGCTCCAGCTTCTCCCGCATCTTGCCGAGCACCGCCGGTTCCTCGTCGTCGTCGAAGAAGTCACCCTGCAGCAACCGGACGAGGTCGAGCCGGTGCTCCGGATCGCGGATGTACGAGCTGAACAGCACGTTGAGCCGGTAGTAGAGGACGATGAAGTTGCGCCACCACTGGGTCGCGTTGCGGCTCTTGCGCTCGAACTCCGCGAACGCGGCCTTGGAGAACCCGGTCGGAGCGGCGGCGATGATGCTGCTCGCCGCGAGCCGTGCGCTGCTGAGCGCGATGCCCACGCCGCTGGAGAAGATCGGGTCGACGAACCGGGCCGCGTCACCGACCAGCACCCACCCGTCGCCGCACAGCTCGCGCATCGAGTAGCTGTAGTCGCCCTCCGCCTTGAACGGGCGCAGCCGCCGTGCCGAGCGGAGTGCCTGCGCCAGCGGCGGGCGCGTGCCCACCCACTCGTCGAAGAACTTCTCCAGGTCGGCGCTCGCGCCGCGCAGGCGCGACTTCTCGGTGACGACGCCGACGCTGGTGACGGTGTCGGAGATGGGGATCTGCCACATCCACGAACCGGCGAACGGCAGGAAGTGGATGATCGTGTAGTCACCGATGCCGGTGGTGCCGCTCGCGGCCTCCCGGTCCAGGCCCTCGAACCAGCTGTGCACGGCGTACTGGTTGAACGCCGGGTCGGGCACCTTGAGCTTCAGCTGGCGGCCGAGCAACGTGCCGCGTCCGCTCGCGTCGACCACCATCGGCGCGCGCACCTCCGACGTGACCCCGTTGTGCCGGTACACCACCCGCTTGGTCTCGCCGTCGAGGTCCACCCGCAGCACCCTGGCCTGCTGGCGCACGACCGCGCCCAGCTCGGCGGCGTGCTCCAGCAGGATCGTGTCGAACCTGGCCCGGTCGACGTGGTAGGTGTAGTCGAACGCCACACCCGTCTGCTCGCGTTCCGCGAACCGGAACTCGACCTGCGGGATGCTGAAGCGGGCCCGCCGGCGCCGTTGCACGCCGTCCGGCAGCGGGAGGTCGTCCGCGGAGGCCGTCCAGGCGGCGCCGTACTTGCGGGCGAAACCGGCCTTGTCGATCTTGTCCAGCACACCGATCTCGTCCAGTGCCACCGTGGACCTCGGCACCAGGGACTCACCCACGTGCTCGCGCGGGAACGAGTCGCCTTCCAGCACGATGCAGCGCATGCCCGCCATCGCCAGGTAGGACGCGGTGGTGGAGCCCGCGGGACCGCCACCGATGATGCACACGTCGTAGACATCCGTTGTCACGGTTGGAGCCTCTCTGAACGGTTGTCCTGCTCGCTCAACGCACGGCGGTCCACCTTGCCGTTGGTCGTCCTGGGCAACCGGCCGGCAGTGCGCACGAGGTCGGGAACGAGGTGGGGAGCGAGCCGCGTCGCCAGGAAGCGCTTGACCTCGCCTGCGCGCAGTGGCTGCCCGGAGCGGGTGCTGACCCACGCGACCAGTCGTGCCAGGTGCCCGGAGCCGGTGACGGTCACCGCGGCCTCGAGGACGTCCGGGTGGGTGTGCAGCACCGCCTCGACCTCACCCGGTTCCACCCGGTAGCCGCGGACCTTCACCATGCCGTCGCGCCGCCCGAGGTACAGGAACCCGCCTTCTGGCAGCCTGCGCACGACGTCACCGGTGGAGTACGGGCCCTTCAACGGCTCATGGCCGAGGTAGCCGGTCATCAGCGTGGGACCGGAGACCACGAGCTCGCCCTCCTCCCCTGGCGCCGCGATGGTGCCGTCCTCGCGCACGGCCCAGATCTCGTCGCCCGCCGCGGCCGTGCCGATCGGGACCGGTTCCGACCGGTCGGCCGGGATGTCCCCGACGCGGTGGCTGGCGCAGACGTTCGTCTCGGTGGGGCCGTAGAAGTTGTGGAGGGCCGCCGACGGCAGGCGTTCGCGCAGGACCCTGAGGTGGGCGACGGGGAACACCTCTCCCGCGAACACCACGGCGCGCAGCGGCAGCCGGGGCACGTCGAGCAGGTGGCCGAACTCCATCATCATCGTCAGCGCGGACGGCACCGAGTACCAGACGGTGATGGCGTGGTCCACGACGAACCGCACGAGGTCCCGCGGGAGCGACAGCTCGGGGACGAGGTGGACCGACGCGCCCGACCGGAACGCCGCGTAGAGGTCGAACACGGAGAGGTCGAACTGCAGCGGCGCGTGGTTGGACAGGCGGTCCGACGGGGTCACCTCCAGCTCGGCGGCCGCCCAGGTGACGAACGCGGAGGCCGCGGAGTGGCTGACGCACACCCCTTTGGGCGTGCCGGTCGAGCCGGACGTGTAGAGCACGTACGCGAGGTCCGCGTCGGGCGAACGCTCCACCGCCGGCCGCGCGGCGGGTCTGGCCGCCCACCCGCTGAGGTCGTCCTCGGCGACCAGCGCGGGCAGGGGTGGCAGCGCGGAGATCCGGCTTCCGGTCGTCACCACGGCGGCGGGCCCGCAGTCGGCGATCAGCGCGGCCACCCGTGCCGGGGGAGCGCTCGGGTCCACCGGGACGTAGGCCGCGCCCAGCCGCAGGACGGCCTGGGTGACCGCGACGGCGAACACCGACTTCGGCACCCACAGCACCACCCTGTCACCCGCCGCCACACCGAGCGATGCCAGCTCGCGTGCGAGCACGTCGGCTCGCACGTCCAGCTCGCGGTAGGTCAGGTCGCCGTCCGGCCCGCACACCGCCAACGCCTCCGGTGTGGCCTTCGCGAAGCCGGAGACGTGCTGTTCGAGCCTCATGACCGCAGCTGCGCCGCGATGATGTCGCGGTGGATCTCGGAGGTGCCGGAGAACATGACCGCGGGAACGGCGTCGGCTATCGCCTGGTCGACTCCTGACCCGGCCATGACGCCCATCGCGCCGTGCAGGTGCACCGCGTCGAGTGCGTTGAGCTTCGCGGCCTCGCTCACCGCCAGCTTCGCGAGGGAGACGTCGAGCGGGGTGGCCTGTCCCCGGTCCCGGCGCCAGCACGCGCGGTACAGCAGCAACCGCGCGCCCTCCAGCCGGAGCTTCATGTCCGCGAGCCGGTGCGCGACGGCCTGGTGCCGCGCGAGCGGACGGCGGAACTGGCGGCGCTCACCGGTGTGCGCGACGGTCGCGGCGAGCTGCCGGTCCATCGCGCCCACGTAGGCGGCGAACAGGCACGTGCGTTCCCAGTCCATCGAACCGGTGAAGATCGCCCGCCCGTCGCCCTCCTCGCCCAGCCGGTTCTCCACCGGCACCACGACGTCGTCGAAGTAGACCGGTGCGAGCGGGGACGAGGCCAGCCCGGTCTTCGGGAGGGGAGCCCCGACCGTGACGCCGGGGGTGTCGCGGGGAACCACGAACGCGCTGATGCCGAGGTAGCCGCTGCTCGGGTCGGTGCTCGCGTACACGACGAACACGTCCGCGAGAGGTGCGTTCGTCACGTAGTTCTTCGTGCCGTTGAGCCGGTAGCGGTCGCCGTCGCGGACAGCGGTCGACCGCATCGCGTACACGTCCGAACCCGCCTCGGACTCGGTGATCGCGTTCGCCGCGACCCACTCGCCCGAGACGAGCCGCGGCAGCACCTCGTCGCACAGCGCCTGCGTTCCGTGCTCGGCGATCGGCATCCCGCACGCGAACGTGTGCGCACACGCCGAGAACACGAACCCCAGGTCGGCATGACCCCTGGCGAAGGCCTCGACGGCGGTGCAGGTGCTCACGGAGTCCAGCCCGAGACCTCCCCACCGTTCGGGAACGCTCAGGCCCAGCAGGCCGAACTCCGCGCAGCGCCGCCACTTCCGCCTGCTGAACCACGGGTCGCCGGAACGGTCGTGCTCGTCGGGTGCGTTGAGCGCCAGGCCGAGCTCGTGGCTGCGCCGGGCGAGCAACGACTGGTCCGGGTCCGGTGCGAAGTCCATGGGCTCCTCGGCCAGGTGAACGGGTGCCGGCAGGTCAGGCGGGCAGCCTGTCCGCCACGATCAGGACGTACTGCAGGACGTTCGACCGGTAGCCGTCGAGGAACGCCTTCTCGACGCCGGTGCTGTGCTCGGACCGGGTGCGCAGCTCCCAGTAGGGGATCGTGTCGGCGTTGAGGACGCTGACGCGGCTGGGCGAGAAACCGGCCGCGGACAGCGCGGCCAGGTACTCGCTGCGCTTGTGCATGCGGGTGCCGTAGTGCGCGTCCACCGCCTCGCAGGCCTCGCTCGTCGGTGCGAGCGTGTCGTTGACGCAGTAGGTGACGCACGCGTACCGCCCGCCGGGCTTGAGCACCCGCGCGAACTCGCTGAACGCGTCGGCCAGCTCGACGTACATCGTCGTCTCGTTGGTGAGGATGCGGTCGAAGTGGCCGTCCGGGAACGCCGTGCGCGTCATGTTCTGCAGGTGGAAGCTCACCTTGTCGGTGCAGCCGTGCCTGGCCGCGAGCTTCGTCGCGAAGTCCACCTGGTACTGCGAGAGCGTGATGCCGTCCGCCCGGCAGCCGAACCTGAGGTGTGCGCTGAACGAACCCCCGCCCCGGCCCGACCCCGCGTCGAGCAACCGCTCGTCCGCGGTCATGGGACCCAGGGCGTCGAGCACGACGTCCATCTGCGCGCACTCCAGGCGGTGCAGCTCGCGGATGATCGCGGCCTCCCGGTCGGGCGCGGTCAGCACGGCGGGGTCGTACTCGCCGAGGCCGTAGTGGTGGTGGACCAGCCCGTCCTCCTCGCCGAGGAGGAGGTTGATGGGGTCGTTCTGCTTCTCGTTCCAGTAACCGGCCACCCACTTCTCGTAGTCGCTGACGATGGCCGCCGGCTCCTCGTCGGGAGCCTGTGCGTGATCGGCGGGCGCGTGGGTGCGGATGAGTTCTCCCATGGCGTGAATGGTCTTCCAGTCCGAGTGCGGCCAACGGCTGAGTGACACGGCGAAGGTCTGCTCAACGTGGACGAGCAGCTCCTCCACGTTGAGCGAGTCGATCAGGCGGTGCTCCAGCAGCGGCGTGTGCTCGTCGAACTCGACGTGCTCGCCTTCGAGGAGGACCTCCGCCACGAAGTCCTTGATCGCGCGTTCCACATCGTCCACTGCGGACCCCCGGGGTTCGGTGCTGATGGGACACATGGTCATCCTCGTCCGGTGGGTCGGCGGGACCGGTTGACCGGAAGGGCAGCCAACTCTGCCCTGGACGACGACCGCGGTGGCGGTGAAGATCTGCGGGTGGGTGTGGAAGAGGATCGCGACGTGTGGCGGGAGCTCCGCCGGACCTGTCCGGTGCGCGAGGAGACCAGCCAGGGCGGGGTGCCGTTCCGGTCGTTCTACCGCCATGCGGACTGCCAGACGATCCTGCGTGATCCCGTTCTGTTCAGCTCCACCTCGGGCACCCTGCTCACCTCGGTGGGCACACCCGACCCGCTCGGTGGGCACACGTTGGCGACGACCGACCCGCCGCGGCACGCCGCCCTGCGCAGACCGTCCACACGCGCGCTGGGTCCGGTGGCCGTGCGGGCGCACGCCGACGGCATCGACCGCGGTGTGCGGGAACTGCTGCAACCGGTGCTCGCCGGAGGTGTCCACGACCTGGCCGTCGTCCTGCGCCGGCTGCCGATGGTCGCCGCCGGGCCGATGCTCGGCCTGCCGGAGAAGTCGTGGGAGATGGCGGTGTCCGCCTCGACCGCGACCATCGCGCCGCACGACCCGCTGCACGCCGACGGCGACGGGACCGAGACGGTGCTGCGGGCGAGCACCCGGTTGTTCGGTGCCATCAGGGAAGCGCTGACCACGTCGCTGACGATGCCGCACACGTTGCCGGGGACGTTGTCGGAGGTCTCGGTCGAAGGGTCCGCCCTCACACGCCGCCAGGTCATGGCGAACGTCCACAGCGCACTGATCGGGGGCACCACCGCCACGCTGAGCACGGCGCTGCACCTCCTGCTGCACCTCGCGCGGACACCGGAGCTGTGGCGGGAGGTGGTCGAGGACCGCTCGCTGGTGCCGGGACTGGTGGACGAGGCAGCGCGCTGGAGCACCCCGGCACGTCAGCTGGTCCGCCGGGTCACCGCTGACGCGGAGCTGGCCGGTGCGCACCTGCGCGCGGGGGACTGGGTCGTCGCCTGGCTCGCGTCGGCGAACCAGGACGAGACCGTGTTCGCCGACCCGGACCGGTTCGACCCCCGGCGCGCACCGAACCCGCACCTGGCGTTCGGGCTCGGTCCGCACTTCTGCGTCGGCGCGGCGGCCGGTCGCACCCTGCTCGCCGCACTGGTGGGCGAACTGGCCGACAGCGGTGTCCGGTTCGAGCTCGCCGGTCCGCCCCGCCACCTCGTGTCCACTGTGGTCAACGGGATCACGGGCCTGCCGATGAGGTTCAGCCGATGAGCACGACGTGCGCCGACCTCGCCGACGCCGCCGTGCGCGGGCTGTGCCGGGCCAGCGGTCTCACCGACCTCGCCGACCGGGCAGCAGCGGACGTGCGGCTCATGGGCGAGTCGTGGGGACACCGCTCACCCGGCACGCCGCCCGCCTGGTCGACGCTCACCGCCGACAGCACACCGCTGGAGCTCTCCGTCGTGCTCGGCGACCGGCCGCTCGGGCTGCGCGCCTCGGTCGAGGCGCAGGCCGAACCCGGAAGCCCGCTGTCCTACTGGGAGAGCGCCCTCCGGCTCAGCGAGCGCCTGTCCTCCGTCCACGGCCTCGACCTGCGCAGGCTGCGGCAGATCGAGCACCTGGTGGCACCACGGCCGGCCGATCGTCCGCCGATGGCGGCCTTCCACACCCTGGGGTGGGTTCCGGGAAGGCCACCGGAGGGCAAGATCCACCTGTGGCTGGCCGGTGGCGGCCGGTCGGCCACGGCCGAGCGGACCGACGCGGTGCTCACCGCACTGGGGTTCCCCGGTCAGTGGAAGGTCGTCGCGGACGTGATGGACGACGACGACACCGTGTCCTACCTGTGCCTCGACCTCGCCGCGGGACCGTCGGCGAGGACGAAGCTCTACGTGCAGCACCGCGGGTCCCTCACACCGGACCGGCTCGCCCGCTGGGACCGGCTCGGGCCGTCGGCCGAGCTGGACGACGGCCCCACGATGGCCCGGATCGCGGCCAGGGCCTGGGAACGGTCGGCCTGGCGGCAGGACGTGCCGTCGCGCACCCGCCTCGAATGGCGCTCCAACCACCGCCGTTTCTGGTCGTACGGGACGTACGTCTCGTTCCTGCCGGGGCGCGCCCGCCCGATCGAGTCCGTCATGCACCAGTTCGGGCTCACCCCGCGCAGCCGCTCGGACGCCGAGGCGCAGTGGATGGTCAGGGAGGTGCTCGACGCCTACGACGTGTCACCGGAAAGCCGTGCGGCCTACGAGCGGTGCGCCCAGTTCTTCCTGGGCGGTGACGCGAGCGGCGAGATGTACGCGCACTCCTTCCTCAGCGCACAGCGTTCCGCCGACGGTCCGGCGCGCGTCGCGGTGTACTTCAACCCCCGCATGTTCTTCCGGCGCCACGGTCTGTCCAACGGCGACCTCGCGCTGGCAGAACGGTTCCACGGGGGCGGCGGAGCCGGCCGTGGCGATCGCTGAACGAACGGGCACGCTCCGGGTCGACGGCGCGGACATCAGCTTCACCGTCCGCGGTGGTGGTCCGCCGGTCCTGGTGCTGCCCAGTGGCGGCAGTGACGCGCACAGCGCCGCCCCGCTGGCGGTCCGGCTCGCCGCAACGCACTCCGTGCTGACGTACGACCGGCGCGGGCAGAGCCGCACCTCGGTCGCCGACCCGCTGCGCCCGGTGCCGATCGAGCAGCACGCCGAGGACGTGGCGGCGCTGGCCGCGCACGTCTACGGGGACACCCCGGTCGCGGTGTTCGGGTGCAGCACCGGCGCGGTCATCGGTCTGGAGCTGGCGCGGCAGCGACCGGAGCGGGTGAGCGTGCTCGTCGCCCACGAACCCCCGCTGCGGTGTCTCGCCAACGCGGCGGAACGCGTCGAGTTCGACGCGCTGCACGACGAGGTTCGGCGGGTCCACGGGAAGTCGGGCTGGCGCAGGGCAGCGAGGCTGCTGCACGTCGGCTTCGGCGCGGAGGCGCGCGACCCGCTCGACCGGGAGCCGGACGTCGGCTGGGAACCGCCCAGCAGGCGGACGATCGCCAACATCGACTCGTTCCTCGCCGTCGAGGCGGGCATGACGTGGGCCTACCGGATCGGCGAGGAGGGCTGGGCCGCCCTGCGGTCCGGCACGGCGAGGGTGCGGCCGGCGGTCGGAACGGTGAGCTCGGCGTTCCTGCGCCGCACCACGGTCAGACTGGCCGACGTGCTCGGGGAGGACCTCGCCGTCCTGCCCGGCGGCCACGAGGGGTTCCTGACCCATCCCGCAGGGGTCGCCTCGGCGGTGCGCGCGCTGGTGACCGCGCCGGACGACCGCGTCAGCACGCCACTCCCACGGTGATGACCCCGCACGACGGGTCACGGCTGATCTCCGGCAGGGGCATGCGCAGGCCGGGGTCGCGCACTCCGTACAGCCCACCGGGGTAGCGGTTGCGGACGAACGGCAGTCCCGCGCCGTCGGCGCCGAGGTGTGCGGCGCAGGAGCGGACGGCCGTGGCGACGCCGGGGTGGTGCAGCGTCCGCAGTGGACGGTCGGACGTCAGGTCCGGGAGGACCGTGCGGAACTCGGCCGCCATCATCCGGCACACCGCCGGGTTGCGCGTGACCGTGGCGACGGCGCTCGCCCCGGTGGTGTCCACGAACTCGCGGAAGCACCGCGTTCCCAGCCCTCCCCGCTGGTGAGCGGGTGCGATCGCCCGGCCCTCGACGACCCACAGCCCCTGCTCTCGTCCGGGGACGTCCAGCCGGTCGAACAGGCCGAAGCCCACGATCTCGCCGTCGACCCGCAGGATCTGCGCGAGCGCCGCCTTGGCGAACCGGTCGGCGACCTGGTGCCTCATCACGGTTTCGGGCTGGGCGAAAGCGCCGGCGCCGATGCCGGCCAGCACCTCGGCGTGGCGGCGGAAGAACGCCGCGGGATCGTCCGGCCACTCGATCCGGAGGTCTTCCACCGAGCTGGTCATGAGGGCTTCCAACCGGTGCGGGCGTGCCAGAGCCGAACCGGCTCTGGCACGCCCGCGGACAGGGCGGTCAGGGAGAACTACCGGGGCTGGACCCAGAGACCGACCTGCCTGGAGTTGGCGTAGCCCTGGTACCTGCACGTGTCGTACCAGCGACCCTGGGCGACACCCTGCTTGCAGGCCTTGACCGCCGCGTTGTGGCTGGGGTAAACGCCTGCGAACGACGCGGCGTGCGCGGCCGGGGCGACCACCACGAGCGACGCGCACGTGAGTGCGGCGCCGGCGATCAGCTTCTTCACCATGCTGTTCCTCTCGAAAAGTCCATGAGCGTGCCCAGGTGGGGCGATGTGTCGCACAGCCTGGCGAACAGACGTGGTGGTGCCAAGGGAAAGCCGACGACAAGGGCATTGGGCGCACACTTGATTTCCTTTACGCCCACGGGTAATGGCGCGCACCCGTCCTCGTCCCGGACGGTGGAACGCGCACTTCCGCCGTTGCCGCACAGCAGGTTTCGATGGCTCCACCGGCGACGACGGGAGGGCGCGACCAGCCGGCACACCAGGCGTTCCGCCGGTCGGGACATCTCCGTCATCGGGCCAAGAAGGCGATTGACCATGTGCGCACAAAGCATTTCCCCTCTGTCCGGGTGTCGGTGCGTCGGTGTTCCGCTCACCGCGAACCCGCCCGACGGACTCCGGACCGCCTGATGACGACCGCGTGGGAGCGACCGCTCGGGCTCGACGTCCTGTGCCTGCCGATGCCCGGCGATCCGCTGGCCGAGCCGGACCCCGTCTTCGAAGCCGGTCCGGTGGCGCCGAAGTTGTCCGCGCCCGTCGCGAGGGTGGCGGCCGACGACGCGGATCGGGCGTTCTACCGCTGGATGATCGGCCACCACGTGACGTTCGGCGTGTGGCGCATGCTCGCGGACCTGCTCGCCGACGCGGGACGAACCGGCGGCCTGTCCGAGGCCGGCACGGCACGGGCGGCGTGGTGGTACGACTGCTACAGCGCGCTGCTGCTCTACGCGGGCAGCTGCACCCCGGAGGTCTACGCCCGGTCCATCCGCCCGCGGATGGCCGCGAAGCACCCGGCCTTCAGCGGCCTGTGGGCCCGCGACCACGAGCGGGTGGCCAGCCTGCTCGGCACGCTGAGCGTGCCCCGCGACGGCGTGCTCAAGCGAGCGCTCAAGCGCAACCGCCTCGTGCACATGACCGTGGCGCAGATGCTGGTGCCCGAGGGGGCCTCGCTGTTCAAGGGCCACGGAGGCCGCGCGGGCAACGACATCACGGACGCCGAACGCGACCTGTTCGACGAGTTCTTCCTGGTGCACCGCGGAGTGGTCACGCAAGCGGGCTTCACCGCCGCGATGCTGACGCGGCTGGACGCGATCCGGGACGACCTCGCCGCTGACCCGGTCGACGCGCGGGCCGAGGTGTTCGCCCTCCTGCCGACCGGCCTCCCCGGCATGGTCGACGAGCTGATCGCCGTCGTCGCCGGGCCCCTGCCGGCCGAGGCACCCGTCGGGGCCGCACTGCCGTGACCGTCCCTGCCGTCCTCGTGACAGCAGAATCGAGCTGACCGACTCGGTCAGCTCGATTCTCGTGCCCGCGCTCAAACCGTCCTGGTCAGCTCACCGCCGGTACCCGGCGGGCAGTTTCCGCGCGATGGTCAGCCCGTCGGCCAGCGGCAGCATGACCGCCTGCACCCGGTCGTCGGCCCGCACGTGCTCGTTGAACGCGCGGATCGCGGCGGCGTTGCCCTCGGAGTGGGCGCTGGTCGCCTCACCCGCGTACAGCACGTTGTCGGCGATGATCAGCCCGTTGTCGACGACCCGCGGCAGCAGCTGCTCCCAGTACCCGATGTAGCCGACCTTGTCCGCGTCGATGAACACGAGGTCCACGGCCGGCTCCGGGGGCAGCCGGTCCAGCAGGTCGGCCGCCGGGCCGATGTGCTGGCGGATGCGGTCGGCGAACCCGGCCTCCTGCCACGCCCGGCGCGCGGTCGGCGCCCACCGGTCGGTGATGTCGTAGGTGTCGATGGTGCCGTCCGCCGGCATGCCCCTGGCGAAGGCGAGCGCGGAGTAGCCGGTGAACGTGCCGACCTCGACGATCCGGCGCGCCCCGCTCGCAGCGGCGAGCAGGGTGAACAGCACCGCCTGCTCGTGGGCGATCTGCATCTCGGCGACCTGGCCGAGGGCGGTCGTGGCGTCGATCAGCCACCGCTGCACCGGCACCGGTTGCTCGGTGCAGGCGAGGACGTAGTCGAGGATCTCGGGGGTCAACCGGATCCGCTTGTCCACCTGGGTCGTGCCGTTCAGGGTCACGCTCATGCCAGACCTCCTCGGTCGGTGCGGCGGCTCAGAGGCCCTGGTTCCACGCGGCGGCCGTGACGTCCCCGGAACCCCCGGGGTCGCAGGGCTCGGCCATCCCGGCGCCGGCGACGTGGGCGTCCACGACGTCGGCGGCCAGGCGCACGTCGGCGTCCAGCGGCCGGTCCTGCTCGATCGGCGGGATCGCCTCGGCCAACCGGTCGGCGAGGCCGGCGCAGAACGGCGCGGTCGGCCGGTCGGCGCGCAGGTGCACCGCCTGCCGCAACGCGACCGCCAGCCCGCCCTGCAGGTGCCGCAGCAACCGCGCGGTCTCCCACGCGTTCTGCGCCGCCTGCGTGCCGAACGGGACGATGTCCTGGTTGTGCAGGTTCGTCGGGAGGCTCTGCACGCTCGCGGGCACCGCCTGCCGGCGCATCGCCGCCACGATCGCCGTCGACGCCAGCTGCACGCCCTGGACCCCGTGGTGCACACCGGGACGCGGTGACAGCATCGGCGGGAGCCCGGTGTTCCGGTTGGGGTCGACGAGCAGGTCCAGCTGCCGCTCTGCGAGGTTGCCGACCTGCACCGCGACCGTGGTGAGCAGGTCGCTCACGAACGAGCAGGGCTGGCCGAAGAAGTTGCCGCCGTGCGCGACGGCCTCGTCGTCCACGAAGAACAGCGGGTTGTCGCTGACCCCGTTGAGGTCGTCGTGCACCACCCCGCCCGCGTACCGGTGCGCCGACGTCGCGGCGCCGAGGAGCTGCGGGGTGCACCGGACGCTGTAGGGCTCCTGCAAGGGCCGCAGGCCGGTCGGACGGGTGCCGTCGAGCATCGCGGTCATCCGCGCACCGACCTCACCGGCGGCGGCGTGGCCGAACGCGGCGAGCAGCCGGTGGTCGAGGAACGCGGTGGTGCTGCCGAGCACGTCCGCCAGCAGCGCGCTCAACGCGGCGGCGGTGTGCAGCGACCGGCCGATCGACCGCCACGCGAGACCCGCGGTGGCCGCGGTCAGCGAGGTGCCGTTGACCAGCGCGAGCGCGTCGCGCCCGTCGAGCTCCAGCGGTGTGAGGCCCGCCGCCCGCAGCGCCTCGGCCGCCGGCAGCCACACACCGTCCACATAGGCGTGACCGGTGCCGCGCAGTGCTTGGGCGACGTAGGCGAGCGGGACGAGGTCGCCGCTCGCGCCGACCGACCCGTAGGTCGGCACCGCCGGGGTGAACGTCGTGCGCAGCATCGCGGTCAGACCGTCCACAACGGAGGGTGTGACACCGGACCTGGCCCTCGTGAGCGACGCCAGCCGAGCCAGGACCGTCGCCCGCACAACGGGGATCGGCAGGTCGGCGCCCTGTCCCGCGGTGAGGTGCTGCAGGGTGTTGTCGCACTGCCCGGCCGCGGTGTCCCGGCCGGCGTAGGTCACCAGCGGACCGAAACCCGTTGTGGCGCCGTACACCTCGTGGCCGTCGGCGACGACCGTGTCGACGAACCGGCGGCAGCGTTCGAGCTCGGCGCGGGCGGTCTCGGACAACCCGACGTGGAGCACCCCGGCCGCCCGCTCCAGCATGGCCGCGTCGAGCCGGCCCGGCAGGGTGACGTCGTGGGTGACGATGTCGTGAACCGTCGACATGCGGGCTCCAGTGGGTGGTGGTGGGCCGGGTGAACGGGTGCACCAGCGGCTCGTGCGTGGTCACCGGTGCGCGCCTGCCGCGTCTTCGACGTCCACCGGCTGATTGTGTGTCGGTGGACGCGTGCTGTCTGCCGCTCGTTCCAAGCGCTGGAACGTCGTTCGCACAGGCCGGCAGCGCAACCGGTTCGGCAGGCCGGTGCGCCGGCTCTGCTGCATCCGGGTGACAGCCGGCCCTGATCCCTCCACGTGCGAGCGACAATTGCGGAACTCCACAGCAGTGTTCTGCTCGGCTCTGCCCCTACTGTCGGGAGCGTCCTACCGGGCCGCGTTCCGCAGCGGCGGGGTTCCTCGGCGTGGCGCGTGCGAGCGGCAGGAGAAGACATGACGGCATATGGGCAGTGGTCGACCAACCTCGCCGAGTCGGTCTGGCAGGACGCCACGTCCCGGCGCACAGCGCTCATCGAGCACAGCAGCGGACGCTCCTACCGGTACCCGGAGCTGAAGCAGGCCGCTGAACGGTTCGCCGCCGCGCTGCGGTCCCGGTTCCGCGGCCCGGACGAGGTCGTTGCGCTCGTGTGCGACAACACGGCCGAGTTCGTCGTGGCCTACCACGGCACCCTGCTGGCCGGTGGCGTCGTGCTCCCGCTCGAACCGCTGGGCACCCCGGACGAGTGGCAGCCGGTGCTGGAGCGGTGCCGTGCCGCCCACGTGGTCGCCTCGGCGAAGGCGTGGCGGCAGCTGTCCGCGCTCCCGGCCGCCGCGTCGGTGCGCACCGTGATCGTGCTCGACGAAATCCCTTCCGGCGACAGGACGACCGGCTGGCAGGAGTGGCTGGACGGGCCGGCCGTCGCCGCGCCCGCAGCCACCGGGGACGGACGACCGGCGCTGCTCGCCACGTCGAGCGGGTCCCTCGGGCTCCCGAAGCAGATCGTGCTCACGCACCGCAACCTGGTGTCGAACCTGGACCAGATCGACGCGGTGCACCGGCTCACCGCCGACGACGTCGTGCTCGCCACGACACCGTTCCGGCACATCTACGGCATGCAGATGGCGATGAACCCGACGCTCCGCGCCGGCGGCACGCTCGTCACGGTCCGCACCCCGTTCGACGTCGACGATCTCCTGGAGGTCATCGAGACGCAGAAGGTCACCGTCGCGTACCTGGTGCCGAGCACCCTCGCGGAGCTCGCCCGGCGCGGTGACACCGGCGACCGCGACACGGGCAGCCTGCGCCTGGTCTACTCCGGCGGCGCCCCGCTCCCCGCGAACGTCGCGCGGAGCTGTGCCCGCATGCTCGGCGTACCGGTGGTGCAGGGCTACGGCATGACGGAGGCAGGGTGCACCTTCGCCCCGCCCGACGGCACCCCGTCCGTGCCGACCTCGATCGGCAAGGCGTTGCCCGGCACCGAGATCCGGCTGGTGGACCCGGCGACTGGAGCGGACGGCGAGACCGGGGAGATCTGGGTCCGCGGCCCGCAGGTGTCACCGGGCTTCCTGGACGAGGACGGCACCGTGCACGGCCTCGCCGACGACGAACACTGGCTGCACACGGGGGACATCGCCCGGCGCGACCGGGACGGGCACGTCACGATCATCGGCCGGATCAAGCAGCTCATCAAGTACAAGGGCCACCAGATCGCACCGGCCGAGCTGGAGTCCGTGCTGCTCAGCCACCCCGCCGTCGCCGACGCCGTGGTGGTCGGGGCACCGGACGAGGTCGCGGGCGAGATCCCGGTCGCGTTCGTCGTGCTGAGCGAGCCGGTGGAGCTGTCCGAGGTGACCGGCTTCGTGGCGGGCCGGGTCGCGCCGTACAAGAAGATCCGGTCGATCACCGCGGTCGACCGGATTCCGCGCTCCGCCATGGGCAAGGTGCTCGTGCACCGGTTGACCGACGTCCCTGCCGGAGGAACGCGATGAGACCGGGGGTGCTGGTCACGGGCGGAGCCACGGGTTTCGGTCGCGTCTTCGCGGAGGAGATGTGCCGCGCCGGAGCGGCGGTCGTCATCACCGGCCGGGACTCCGGGGCGCTGCGGCAGGCCCGCGACGAGCTGCCCGGCGTCTGCGCGGTGACCATGGACAGCACCGACCGGGCTTCGGTGGAGGCGGCGGTGACCGCCGCGGAAGCCGCGTCCGGACCGCTCGACGCGCTGGTGCACGTCGTCGACGTGGCCGGCCCGGTCGGTCCGGCCTGGGAGGTCGACCAGGACGACTGGTGGCGGGCGGTTGAAGTCGCCTTGCGCGGCACGGCGGTGACGACCGCGGCGGTGCTCGCGCGCATGGTGCCGCGCAAGCACGGCCGGATCGTCACCGTCGTGAGCCACGCGACCGGAGCCCGTGCGACCGCCTGCTCGGTGGCGAAGGCCGCGGTGGTCGGGCTGACGGAGGGACTGGCGGCGGAGACCCGCGAACACGGCGTCGCGGTGCTGAGCTACCACCCCGGACCGGTGGACCCCGGTGCCGCCGGTCCGGCGGCTGCCGAGGCGGCCGCCGTGCTGCGCCGGATCGTCGAGGGCACGGCGGACCACCGGTCAGGCGAGCACCTGACCGCCGAGGACCCGCTGGTGCGCACCGCGTGGGAACCGATGCCGCTCAGCTGGTAGCGGGACCCGGACCTCACCGGGTTCCGCTCGGCCGTAGCGCTCCTCCACCGCTTCCAAGAGGTCCACCTCGTCGCCCGTGGCATCGACGGCGACCGTGCCGGGGTCGTTGAAGAACAGGGATCTCGACCGCCGGGAGTCTCCGGCGACCACCAGCTTCTCCAGCGAGTACAGACCGGCCATCGTGAACGAGAGCCCGGGGTGGTGGCGGGCGAGGTCTCGCTGGACCGACTCGGCAGCGGCGTGGCCGCGCCGCTCGGAGGCGCTGTCGACCACCAAGCCCAGGCCGGGGGAGATCCCCTCGACGGACAGCGAGGCCCGCAGCTTCTCGATCGTGTAACCGGCGTGGCCGAGCTCGTGGAACGTGCGCGGGCTCCACACCGTTCTGAGCAGCTGCCACACGTGATCTCCGCCGGCGTCCAAGACGGTCACGCAGTTTGCGAGCTCGAGAACGCCGCCCGTGGCGACCACCGACCGCACGTGCTCGGCGAGGTCGTCGAACGCGGTCGCCAGCCGGACCGTGAGGCTGCGCCGAGGCCCCGTGCCGGGACGGTGGAGCTCGTCGGTCATCAGCTGCGCAACGCGCTGCCTGCGCGTGTCCACCTCGTCGAACCACCCGAGAGCCAGCTCAGCGCCGACCATGCCGTGCCTCAGCGCATCGGCGAGGAAGAGGTAGTACTGGGCCCGCGGGAGGTCGAGCAGCACCGAGACCGGAGTCGATGCCGGCAGACCTGCCAGGACCCCGCGGACCAACGCCGTCTGCCGCAGGCTCGACTCGTACTCGTAGAGCGAAAGCCGGTCGTCGACACGCAGGCTGACGATCTTCTCCCTCAGCGGTTGCGCGTTCGATCGCAGCAGGCCCACGTCGCGTCCTGCCGCGTCGAGGACCCGCAGCCGCCGGTTGCTGAACAGGCAGACACCGGACACGACGTCGATGCGCTCGGCGCCGTCGAACAGGCGGTTCCGCACGGCTTTGACGTGGACCGCGAAGACGTTGCCGCCCACCTCGACCTGCGGGTGGACGACGCTGGAGCCGTGGCCGAAAACCTCGACGTAGGCGTCGGAACGCACCGCGACGCCCTCGACCCCCAGCAGCTCGACGAGCTCCCGGACCTTGCCGGAGGCACGCCGGAGCGGTGTGCTGCCGGTGCCGGCGGCGTTCGTGGTGTGGAACAGACCGGGCGCGCCCGGCACCCCGGCGATCTCGGCGTGAGTGGACGGCTGATGCCACCGCAGTCGTGGCGGGCGGTTCTCCGGGGAGAGGTCGATCAGGCCGATGTGGCTCATCGGCGTCCCGCCGGTCTTGGCCGGCGGACGACCACGTGGAGGACGACCGCGTTCGGCCGCGTCACCCGCCGGGAGCGATCATGACCACCTGGTGGTCGCCCGGCCGTCCGCTGAGGGCGTCCATCATCGCCGTGACCGGCCCGTCGGCCAGCGGCACGACGTCGGTGATGATCTGGTCAACCGGGACGCTGCCGCCCGCGAGGAGGCCCAGTGCCGCCTCGAACGCGCCCCTGTTCTGGGCGAAGCTGCCCACGATCCGGATCTCCTTGGTGATGAGGGCGACCGAGTCCAGTTCGGTGGGCCGCTCGTTCACCCCGAGCGCGACGACCGTTCCCCGTGTCCGCACGCGCCGGGCCGACTCCGCGAGCGCGGTCACCGAACCCACGCACTCGAACACCACGTCCGCGGCCGCCATCGGCTCGTCGACGTCCACCGCGGTGATCCCGGTGGCGGCCAGGCGTGCGCGCCGCACGGCGCTCGGTTCCACCACCCACACGTCCTCGACTCCGCGCAGCCGCAGCACGTGCGCCAGCAGGAAGCCGACCGTGCCGCCGCCGAGGACCGTGACGGTGTCCGTCGCCGACACCCCGGAGCGGTCGACGGCGTGGACCGCGCAGGACAGCGGTTCGGTCAGGGCGGCGTGTTGCAGCGGAACGCCGTCCGGTACCGCGTAGACCGTGTGCTCGGGGACCACGACGCTCTCGGCGTAGCCGCCGGGACGGGTGCCCAGGCCGAGGGAGCTCAGGTGCCACGGCTGCACCGCGCACAGGTGGTTGTCGCCCGTGCGGCAGACGTCGCAGTCGCCGCAGCCCGCCTTCGGCCACACCACCACGGCCTGTCCCGCCGCCAGCCGCTGCCCGCCCGGTGCGGCGACGTGGCCGGAGATCTCGTGCCCGAGCACGGCCCCGGCGGGGACGACGTGCGGCATGGCCCGCAGGTGCAGGTCGGAGCCGCAGATGGCGCAGAACGCCACGTCCACGCGCACCCAGCCGGGCGCCGGCTCGCGGTCCTGGACCTCCGCGAGGCTCAGCCCGCGCTCCTCGGTGACGACCAGCGCCCTCATTCTTCCACCACAGCTTTCTCGTCGGCGAGGAACGCCCGGATCCGCTCGACCAGGACGTCGGGTTGCTCCTCGGCGGGGAAGTGCCCGCAGGAGTCGATCTGGGCCCCCTCGACGCTGGTGGCGTAGTCCCGCCACAGGTCGAGCACGGGCATGCTTCCCACGAGTCCCTGGGCGCCCCACGCCAGCCGCACGGGCATCGTCAGGCGACGACCCGCTTCCGCGTCGGCGTCGTCGGCTTCCAGGTCCTCGTGGCGGGCGGCGCGGTAGTCGTCGAAGCTCGCGCGAAGCGCCCCCGGCTGGGCGTAGGTCTCCGCGTAGTGGCGCAGGTCCGCCTCGGTGAACGCCTCGTGCCGGAACGCCCCGGCCGCCAGCATGAACCGCACGTACTCCCCGCCCTTCCCCTCGGTGAGGAACTCGGGGAGGTCGGGAACGAGGTGGAAGAGCCAGTGCCAGTACGCGGTCCCGACGCGTGCGTCCATGTGCCGCCACATCTCCCGCGTCGGCACGACGCTGAGCAACACCAGGCGGCTGATCTCGTCCGGCCGGTCCAGTGCCCACCGGTGGGCGACGCGCGCACCCCGGTCGTGGCCGACCACGACGGCCTGCTCGTGTCCCAGCTCGCGCATGAGCCCGCTCATGTCGGCCGCCATGGTCCGCTTGTCGTACCCGCTGCGCGGCCGGCTGGAGGCCCCGTAGCCGCGCAGGTCCGGCGCGACCACCTCGTGGTCCCGCGCGAGTGCGGGGAGGACGTGGCGCCAGGCGTGGCCGGTCTGCGGCCAGCCGTGCAGCAGGAGGACCAGCGGACCCTCTCCGGCGCGCCGCAGGCGGAACCGCAGCCCGCCCGCCGCACGCGTCTCCTCATGAACGCGCGTCGCCACGGCGGTTCACCTTGCCCTGCACCGGGATCTGCACGCCCAGGGCCCGCGCGGAGGAGGTGAACTCCGCCAGGTAGCGGTCGTCGACCATGGGGGCGGTGACGAGCTCCGGCAGGGGTGCGAGCAGCTCGGCCAGGAGGTCGATCTTCTCCCCGTCGGGCGAGACGGCCCGGTGCGGCTCGCGCAGCCGGTGCGCGGCGAAGTCGGCGACCAGGTCGTCCATGACCTGTTGTGGCACCAGCGGTTCGGCGTCGTGCTCGGTCAGGATGAGGTCGAGCATGCGGGCGTGGACGAGCACGACGGCCTCGGCGTGCGTGAACGACCCGTCCGCGCGGCTGCGCCACGTCTCGGTCAGCGCCTTCTCGACCCGCTCCGGCAACGTCACCGGCGGGCGGGAGGCGAACCGGTCGGAGCTCAGCGCGCTGCGCGCCACCTGGTAGGCCATCACGGAGTTGTCGCCCGCGAAGGTCACGTTGACCTCGAAGTCGGTCCGCAGGGTGACGATCTGGTTGTGGCCGTGGAAACCCTGCGAGCCGCACATCTCCCGGCACGCGCCCAGGACCTCCAGGGCCAGCCAGGAACCGCACTTGCCCGTCGCGGTGAGGACGTGCATGTTCTTGCGGCCGGGGTCGGTGTGCCAGTCGCGTTCGACACCCCTGACGACGGCGCGTTCCAGCAGCCGCAGCGCGAGGCTGCGCAGCTGGACCTGGTACAGGCGGTCGCGGAACAGCGGCTCGTCCAGCAGGGTCCTGCGCCGGGGCGCGCCGCGGGTCTCGCGGTGACCGGCGAACCGCCAGGTGAGGTGGGTCGCGAGCTCGGCGGCCCGCGCCCCCGCGCTGAGCGGGAAGATGCGTTCCTGCACGAAGGTCTCGATCGACCTCACGAAACGGGTGCCGGCATCGGGCAGGGTGCTGGAGAAACGCCCGTCCTCGTCGATGCGCGAGTACCGCTCCATCAACGCTTCGCGGGGCAGCCGGACGCCGGTGAAGCGGGCACCGCCGACCTGGTTGGCCTGGATGCCGCCCTTCGGGTCGCAGGACAGGATCGTGATGCCCGGCAGGGCAGGGCCGTTCTCCTCGTCGCGCAGCGGGACGCGGAACCAGTGGTGGCCGACGTCCTCGCCGTCGATGACGAGGCGGGCCAGGACCATGCCGACGGTCGCGGCGTGCTTGATGTTCCCGATCCAGAACTTGCACGCGGCGTCCGAGGGGGTGTCGAGCGTGAAGCACTGCTCCGCGCGGTCCCACGTCACCGTCGTGCGGATCTCCCGCAGGTTGGTGCCGCCCCCGATCTCCGTGCAGCAGAAGGCGTAGACCTGGTGCATCTGCGTGATCTCGGCGTGGTAGCGGCCGACCTGCTCGGGAGAGCCGTGGTTGAACAGCGCACTGCCCGCGATGAGGTGGTCGGTGATGGTCGAGGTGAGCGCGAAGTCGAAAGCACCCGTCAGGCCCATCACGTCGCACATGGACCGGAACGCGTGCTCATCCGGCCGGCCCATCCACATGTCGTTGTCGACGAGGCCTTCCCGGAAGATCGCCTTCATCCGCTCGATGGTCAGGTCCATGTAGTCGCGCAGGGGCAGGTCGTCCCGCAGCCGCGGATCGAACAGGTCCTCCCGCAACAGGGCGCGCATCGTCTGCCGGCGGTCGGTCGAGGTGAGGAGCTGGTGCTCGTGAGGACCTGCTGTCGCGGTCATGTGGTCGAATCCTCTCGATCTGCGGGTACGCGCGGCACGACGGGCGGGTACCGGTGAGAAGTCTTCGGTCTGCGGCTGACCGATGAGCGGTGGAGCGTCCGAGGCGAAGCTAGCGGTGATCCGCGAGTTGATCACGCCCTCGTCCCACCGCCTGGTATGCCTCCGCTGTGACCTCGAAGTCGCGGGCGTACCGTCGTTCCACTGCCGACGAACGCGCCGTTCGCCGGCACTGTCCGGTCCACAATGGATTCTTCAGCGTCGAGGAGCGTTCCATGACAGTCAACCGTCGCCGTCTTCTGCTGGGCAGTGCGGCTCTGCTGGCGGGCACCGCGGGTGCGACCGGTGCGGCCGGTACCGCCGCCGCGGCGCCGGCGGGGTTTCCCGACTACCGCTACCGCAGGCTCGCCCTGGTCAAGAGCAAGCTGCGGTACAACCCGACCGGTGAGCTGATCTTCCCGACGATCCGCGGCACCAAGGATCGCATCCCCGGCGCCAGGGCGGCCTACTACCTGTACTACGCGCCGCACGACGCACCGGGCGGGATCTGCCTGGCCTATGCCAACACCCTCGACGAGGAGTTCACCGAGTACCCGGGCAACCCGATCATCACCCGCAGCTGGCCCGGCGAGTACAGCGTGAGCCACGTGTCGTCCCCGCACGCGATGTGGAACGACGACGTCAAGCGCATGTACCTGTACTTCCACGGCGAGAACACCGTGACCCGGCTGGCCAGCTCCGCCGACGGCATCAACTTCCGCTACGAGAAGGAGGTCCTGTCCACCCGGCTGATGCCCGCGGGCACCACCGAGACCTCCTACGCCAGGGTCTTCCGCCACGACCTGCCCGCCCGCGGCGCCCGCTACGTCATGGTCTTCATGACCAACAACAAGACCAACCACCGCGACATCGGCTGGGGCTGGTCACCCAACGCCCGCGACTGGACCTTCTCCCAGACCCCGCTCATCCGCCACCAGGACGTCGGCGCCGTCAACATCGGCGGACCCCACCTGCTCTTCCGCAACAACAGCGCCTACGTCGTCTACAACACCGACATCGGCAGCGGCGGCAACATCCTCATCACCGAACTCGGCCGCGACTTCACCCAGCGCCGCCACCTCGGCGTCTTCCACGACTCCCTCACCGGCGCACCCGACAACGGCCGCTCCGCCGCACCCTCGTTCGGCACCTACCAAGGACACGAGTACATGATCTACGAAGCTGGAGACCGGCTCGCGGGCAACATCGCCATCGCACGAGCGCTCTGACGCCGGTCGGCACCACCGGCCACTCCTTTGTGGAACGGCTGATGTCGACGGGCGGTCGTGCTCATCCGGCGAGTCGGTGACCCGCGGACGGGGGAGCGGAGTGGAGCTCCCTGGACGCGGTCTCGGCGGCGTGGTGGACGCGGCGCGCGACGGCGTCCGGGCTGAGGCGCTGCACGGGCCCGAACACGGAGATCGCGCCGACGAGGGTCGGGCCGGGTCCCCACACCGGGGCTGCGACACCGGTGAAGCCGGGAAGCCACTCGCTGCGGTCGAAGGCGACGCCGTGCTTGCGCACACCGGTCAGCGCGGACTGCAGCACCCCCGCGGAGGTGATGGAAGCGGGGGTGAGCGCCTCCAGCCCGTGGGCGCACAGCACGGGCAGCAGACCGGGGTCGCCGGCCAGGAGGATCTTCCCCGGTGCGGTGCAGTGCAGGGGGAGGGGACCGCGCAGCCGCGTCGCGAGCTCGCTCGACTGCCTGCCGTGCAGGCGTTCGACGACGCGCGCCGTGGTGCCGCACAGGACGGAGAGCTGGACGGCCTCGCGAGTGGACTCGTAGAGGTCCGCGAGCACCGGCAGCAGCCGTTCCCTGGTGTGGTCGGAGATCTCCAGCGGAACGGCGGTCGACAACTCGGTGATCTTGGTGGTGAGGAGGAACCGGTTGTCGATCATCTCGACGAGTCCCTCCGCGCGCAGGAAACCGACCATGCGGTGAACTGTGGACTTCGGGAGGTCCGAGTAGCGGGTGAGCTCGGTGAGCGACGCCGCGCCGTCGCACGCACCGAAGGCCTGGAGCACGGACAACACCTTCGTGGCCGCAGTGCGTCGCGAAGGGTCTCGCGGTGCCGGCACGGTCGCGGGGGCTTCCAAGGCGGTGTTCTGGCTGGTGATCACGGTTAATCTTCTTTCGCCTGTGGGTTCCACCACACCGTATTGAGCACGTCGCGTCGTGTAGCTACGGAGTTCCACAAACCCGTACGCGAAAGAGTGAATGTTGCGAATACTCGGTGTTACTGCCCGGTTGATGTCCGAAAAGTTCCATCGGTTGGCACGGCTGTTTGACCGGGTGGATCGGACGTGAATAGATTCGTTTGGGGCCAATTCTGGTCTTGCCGGACCGAGGGACCACCGTGGAGCTGGGGGAAGAGCGGTGGCCGGTGCGGACAGGAAGACCGATCGCCGAGTCGCGGTTGCTCCGCGACACCCGAGGAGCTGGTAATGGCCGTTCTCACGGAACCCTCCCCGATGTCGTCCGCCGAGCTCGCCGCTGCACTGATCCGCACCGGTTTCTTCGACACCTACTTCGTCTACGAGCACGGCGACGTGTGGACGGTCACTTGGGGTGTGCGCGTGGAGATCGTCGTGAACGCGACCCGTGTGCGGGTTCGGCGTGACTCGGTGGAGGAGTCGTGGCCGGTCGTCGGCGGGCCCGTGCGCGCGGCACGTGCGGCGCTGGAGCGGTTGTCGTTGCGCGAGTGGACGGTGTGCGGCTGGATCGCGTTCGAGGCCGTGCACGTTTTGAACGACCGCTCGGACCTCGCCGGGGACTCGGAGGTCGTGCACCTCGTGGTGCCCGAGGTGGAGGTGCGCATCGAGGACGGGAGGGCGAGCGTCGTGCGGGGCGGCGACGCGCGGCTCGGCGCACTGCTCGAACACCTGCGCACCGCACCGGTCGAGGACGCGCCGGCACCGGGGCGTGCGACCGTGCCGGTGGACCTGGACGCGGGCAGCGGCCGGTACCGCGACGCGGTGCTGGCGGCGGTGGAGGAGATCCGTTCGACCGGGCTGCGCAAGGTGACCCTGTCCCGCAGCGTGCCCGTGGACGAGCCCGTCGACTTCGTGGAGACGTACCTGGCCGGGCGCGCGGCCACCGCACCGGAGCGGTCGTTCCTGTTGTCGATCGGCGGCTTGACGACGACGGGCTTCTGCGCGCAGACGGTGCTGGAGGCCGGGTCGGACGGGAAGGTCGCCACGCGGCCGCGGCTGGAGTCCCGTGTGGACGAGCTGGTGCCGGACCCGGACGAGGCGCACGACCACGCGATCGCCGTCGAGTGCGCGTTCGCCGGGTTGACCGAGGTGTGCGAGCCGGGCTCGGTGGTGGTGGACGAGCCGGCGTCGCGACTGTGCGGCCGGCTGACCGAGGGCAAGACCTCCTGGGACGCCTTGGAGTTGCTGTTCCCCGGCGTCACGATCTCGGGTGCGCCGGGGAAAGCGGCCTGTGAGTTCACCTCCCGGGCGGAGGCCGCGCCGCGGGGCGTCTACTCGGGTGCCGTGCTGTTCGCGTCGGACAACGGGTTCCTGGACGCGGGCCTGGTCCTGCGCGCGGTGTACGAGCGGAAGGGACGGCGGTGGCTGCGCGCGGGCGCCGGGATCGTGGCGTCCTCGCGGCCGGAGCGGGAGATCGAGGAGACCTGCGCGAAGCTGCGCAGCATCTCGGCGCACCTCGTGGCGGGCCCCGCGTGAGGGAAGCCGTTCCCTACCTGCTGCTGCCGGTCGAGTGGAACATCGCCGCCAGCTGCGTGCGCCGCTGGATGCCGAGCTTGCGGTAGACGTGGGTGAGGTGGAACTCGACGGCCCGCCGCGACACGGACAACTTCCTGGCGACCTCGTCGTTCGAGGAGCCCGTGGCGACCAGGCTCGCCACGCGGTGCTCCTGCGGCGTCAAAGGAGAGCCCGCGGAAACGGAAACAGGAGCGGCCGGCCCGGCGCCGGACCGTCCCACCGCCTCCGCCGGCAGTTCGGCGAGCTTGGTGAGCAACGGCAGCGAACCGCACCGCTCCGCGGCCACCTTCGCCTGGGCCAGCTCCTCCCTGGCGAGCTTCTGCTGCCCGTGGCGCCACCTCGTCGTCCCGAGCTCCACCAGGACCGTCGCGCGCAGCAGCAACGCCTGCGTGTTGCGCAGGACGTGTTCGGCCTCCATGAGCCACGGCAGTGCCGCCGCGCCACCGGTCGCCATGCCGACGGTGAGCATCGCGCGGGCCAGACTCGGTGCGGAGGCCCACTTCTTGGCCAGTTCGAGCTCTTCGAGGGCCAGCTGCACCGCCTCCAGCGACTGACCGAGGTGGAGGTGCGCAACGGCCGCGTACGAGCGCCACGGCAGCACGGCGGGGCCGGGAGCACCCCACGACTTCAGCCTCCGCCCGCACTCCAGGTGGTCCGTGAGCGCGCCGGCGTCGTCCCCCAGCCGCATGCGGAGGTGACCGCGTCCCTGCAGGAGGCTGGTGTGGTGCCAGCTGTTCGGCAGCGGGCTGGTGAGGCCGATGGGCTCGACCAGCTCCCGTGCCGCCTCGACGTCACCGAGGTGCAGCAGCGCGGACAGGAGCGCGTCCATCGGCCAGATGCGGCCGGGGTGGCGCTGGTGCAGGTTCATCCGGTGCGCCTTGGCCAGTGCGAGCCGGGCGTCCACTACCGCCTGGGCCAGAGCCCCGCGGTGGAAGTGCACCCGCGACCGCAGCGTGTGGCCCAGCACGAAGACCAGGTCCAGCTTCTGGCGGTGGGCTTCCAGGATCGCCTCGCTGGAGTACCGCAGGGCCAGGTCGAGCTCGTTGGTCCTGATCAGCGAGTTGATGGCGGCCATCATCCGCTGCGGGTCATGCATGATCGACACCGCGCCCGCGGACAACGCGGTCAGCGCGGCCTCGCGGGACGTCGTCAGGTCTTCGCCCCGGTTGCTCAGGTCCTCCGCCACCAGTGCGGCCAGCCCGCGGCCACGGGCGTCACGGCGCCGCCAGTCGACCGCGACGCGGTCCGGAGCGGCGTCGGGCTCCTCGGACTGCTCGGACTGCTCGGTTGGCAGGGTGACGCGGAGCGCGAGGCGCAGCTGAGCGGAGAACTCCGGTGCGGAGGCGCACATCCTGGCGATGGACTCGCTCAACGCCGCGCGCGCGTCCTCGTAGCGCCCGTCGAGGCAGAGCGTCCTGGACAGCAGCGAGGTGACGTCGAGGAGGAGCTCGGGTTCCTCGATGTCCTCCAACGCCTGCTTGAGGTGCGTGGCCGCCTGGTAGGGGTCGAAGAACGACTCGGCGTGGCCGAGCTTCACGAGCAGCTTCGTCCTGAGCTCGGCCGGCACGTGCTCCTGCAGCGCCCTGGTGAGGAAGCTCGCGGCGGTGGTCGCGTCACCGTCGTGCAGCAACTGGTCCGCTGCCCGGTGGAGCGCGTCGGCGGCCCACCGGCCGAGCTTCGCGGAGGTGCACTGGACGTGCCGCGCGACGAGCGCCGCTCGTGCACCGGACGCGTGCAGGCTCGCGGCGGCCCGTGCGTGGAGGTCGTCCCTGACCGCGCGCGTGATCGAGCTCGTGATCGCGTCCGTGAACACGGAGTGGGTGAACGCCGGCTTGGCGGCGCCGGTCAGCAGCCCCATCCGCGTCAACCGGTCGGCGCCGTCGGTGGCTTCCGGCACCGTCATCCCGGCGACCTCGGCCGCGAGCCCGAGGTCCGGGGGTTCCACGACCGCGATCGTCCTGGCCAGCCGGAGCAGTGGTTCGGGCTCGCCGTGCAGCCGTGCGAGCACCGACTCGCCCAGCTCCTCCACCCCGTACGAGGACGGGATCTCCTGCACGGAGAACTCCCCGGTCGTCTCCAGCAGGGAGTGGAGGAGCAGCGGGTTCCCGCCCGTGGCCGCGTGCAGGGCTGTGACGGCCTCAAGTTCTGGCCGGCTGCCGAGCACCGGTTCGGCGAACGTCGACACCTCGTCCGCGGTGAGACCGCCGATCCGCACGCGGGTGGCGTAGATCTGCATCTCCGCGATCTGGAGCGGGTCCGCGGGGTAGATCCCGGTCGTGCAGCTGAGCAGCACGGCGAGCGGCAGCTTGGTCGCCCGCCGCATGAGGTAGTTGAGCCACTGCAACGACGAGGCGTCGGCCCACTGCAGGTCGTCGACGACGAAGCAGACCGGTCCGCGGTCGGCGAGGCCGCTCACGAGCCGGTAGAGCTCGTGGTACGTCTGGTGGGTCGCCGGCTCGTCGAGCCCCGCCGCGGTGCGGTTGCCGGCTTCCGGCTGACCGTCCACACCGAGGATCGACTCCAGGACGCCGGCCTCCGGCCCCGCGGTGAGGTTCTCGAACAGCTGCCGGACGACGGAGAACGACATGAAACCGTCCAGAGTGGACGTCGCGGCACCGGCCACCTGGAACCCGCGTGCCCTGGCGGCGTCCGCCACCTCGCCCAGCAGCGTCGTCTTGCCGACGCCGGTGGTGCCCTCCACCAGCACCACCGCCGGCCTGTTCGTCTCCGCCGCGGTGAGCGCGCTGAGCAACCGGCCGAGTTCCTTGCCCCGGTGGACCGACCGGGGCGCGTCAGAGGAAGTCCTGTGCGGTTCGTTGCGCTGCTGAGCCATCTGCGGAGCTCCGTCGTGAGTCGGTCCGGTTGGTGAGCACCAGCGACGCCGCGGCCTGGCTCAGGCCTGCTGCGCCGCCCTGTCGCGCCGGGTGAACCCCTCGGCCATGACCGCGTGCAAATTCGAATTGGACGGGAGTTTGCGGCAGGGGCCAGTCGCCGTCAACCCGCTGGTGACCCTGCTCAGCGCGTGGTCGAGCCGCTGCCCGTGCGAGTGCGCGACCAGGCCGCCGTCCATCCCGCCCGGCTCGGCCCGCGGGGTGGATGCGGGTGCTACCGGCCACAGCAGGCCCTCGGGTTCCTTGAGCACGTTGCCTCCGGCTGCCTCGACGTCCACCAGCGCTTCGAGGCGAACAGTACGACAGCCGCGCCAGTCGCCGTCGCGTCCACATCGGCGGCGAACAGGCCGTGGTCACCGGGCTCCGGCGGTGCGCGTGCGGTGCCGGAACGCTTGTGCGCGAGGTGTCGTCGGGCGTGTCCACACCATCCGGTCGCGCGGTGGTTCAGCGCAGCCGGTGAGCCCGCGCGGGTGGAATGGCCGGAAGTGTGCGTTTGACTGCGCATCAAGGCCGTGACCAGCGACGACGTTGCTCGGCAAGCCGGGGGAGCCCGGACTCCACAGCGGACCGGTCGCCATGCCCCCTGGCGGTCTCCGCGGTGACGGCCGTCGGCACCGCGGGAGCGGTGCCGGGCGCGCCGGGGCACCGCGTGCGGAAGGCGAGTTCGCCGCGCGACTTCGGCACGGCGGGCAGGAGTGCGCCCGATTGCGCACTGCCCGCCTGGCCCCCGGGGTCTGCCTCCGCGATCACGTCCCGGGCACCCCAAACGAGACGTGACCCGGAGAGTCACGTCTCGAAACGCCACAATCCCGGTGGGTCCGCGCGGGGCGGACCCACCGGGACCGGATCAGCGGCCGCTGTGGGCCGCGGCGCGCACGTCTTCCAGGTCCACCGCCCCGTTGGCGTAGGCGGTGCGCATCAGCTCCTCCATGTCGGCCAGGACCGGCTGCCTGGGGTTGGCCGGAGCACACTGGTCGTCGAACGCGTTGAGGGCCTGCTGCGGCAGCGAGCTCAGGAACGCCGCCTCGGGCACCCCCGCCTCCGCGAACGAGGCGGGCAGCCCGACGGCCGAGCGCAGCCGTTCGATCGCGGCGGCGTAGGAGCGCACTCCCTCCTCCGGCGTGGCCGCGGGCAGTCCCAGGGTGCGGGCGATGTGCTGGAAGCGTTGCGGTGCCTGGTAGTTCTCGTACTTGGGCCAGCCGGTGAGCTTCGCGGGGGGCTGGCCGTTGTAGCGGATCACGTGCGGCAGCAACAGCGCGTTGGTCCGGCCGTGCGCCAGGCCGAAGGTCGCGCCGAGCGTGTGCGACATGGCGTGGACGATGCCCAGGAACGCGCTGCCGAAGGCCATGCCGGCGATGGTGGCCGCGTTGTGCATGGCCTCCTGTGCCTTCTCCGCTCCGAGCAGCACGGAGTCCTCGAGGTTCTCGAAGATCAGCTTGATCGCCTGCAGGCACAGCCCGTCGGTGAAGTCGTTGCTGTAGACGGAGACGTACGCCTCGGTCGCGTGGGTGAGCGCGTCGAACCCGGAGTCCGCCGCGAGCCCGGCGGGCAGCGAGCGCACGAGCACCGGGTCGACGATGGCCACGCTCGGGGTCAGCGCGTAGTCAGCCAGCGGGTACTTGCGGCCCGTCTCCCGGTCGGTGACCACCGCGAACGGGGTGACCTCCGAACCGCTGCCCGACGTCGTCGGCACGCACACGAGCTTGGCGCGCTCCGGTTCGGGGAAGCGGTAGAGGCGCTTGCGGATGTCGGCGAACCGGCCCCTCGCCTCGGCGAAGTCGACCTCGGGGTGCTCGTACCACAGCCACATGAGCTTCCCGGCGTCCAAAGAGGACCCGCCACCGATGGCCACGATGGTGTCCGGCTGGAACTCGCGCATCATCTCCGCACCGCGCTGCACGGTCTGCAGCGACGGTTCCGGCTCGACGAAGTCGATCAGCTGGACGGCCACGGGCTCGGAGCGGCCGGCCAGCACGGACCGCACCTTGTCCGCGTAGCCGAGCTTGGCCACCGTGCGACCGGTCACGATGCTCACCCGGTGCACCCCGGTCATCTCGCCGAGGTAGCGGATCGAGTTCGGCTCGAAGTAGATCTTCGGCGGCACCTTGAACCACTGGATGTTGTTGTTGCGGCGGGCGATGCGGCGGATGTTGAGCAGGTTCGCCGCGGTCACGTTGCCGGAGACCGAGTTGCCGCCGTAGCTGCCGCAGCCGAGGGTCATCGACGGCAGGAACGCGTTGTAGAGGTCACCGATGCCGCCCTGCGCCGCCGGTGAGTTCCACACCACCCGCACGGCCTTGACGCCCTTGCCGAACCGCTCAGCCAGCCGCTCGTCGGCGGTGTGCACGACCGCCGTGTGGCCCCTGCCGTGGAACTCGACGACCTCAGCGGCCCGCCGGATGCCCTCCTCGGCCCCTGCCACGCGCAGCAGCGCGACCACCGGGCACGGCTTCTCCCTGGTCAGCGGTTCGTCCGGGCCGATGTCACCGACCTCGGCGAGCAGGAGCGTGGTGTGCTCGGGGACGCTGAACCCGGCGCGGCCGGCGATCCAGTGCGCCGAACGGCCGGAGGCGGCCGGGTTGACGGACACCTTGCCCTCCCTGCGCGCGTCCGGGCCGAACAGGAAGTCCTCCAGCGCGCGCTTCTCCTGCGCGGTCAGCACGTGCGCGAGCCGGGTCCGCAGGCTGTCCACAGCCTGGTCCCACACCCCGGTGTCGATCAGCAGCGTCTGCTCGGCTGCGCACGTCATGCCGTTGTCGAAGCTCTTCGACAGAACGACGTCGTGCGCGGCGCGGGCCAGGTCGGCGTCGGCGGCGATGAACGCGGGCACGTTGCCCGCTCCCACGCCGATCGCCGGCTTGCCGGCCGAGTGCGCGGCGCGCACGACGTCGTTGCCGCCGGTGGCCAGCACGAGCGAGACGCCGTCGTGGTTCATCAGCGCCTGCGTGACCGCACGCCTGGGCGTCTCCACCCACTGCACGCAGTGCGCGGGCGCACCGGCCGCGACGGCGGCGTCGCGCACGATGCGGGCCGCCTCGGCACCGCAGCGGGGCGCCAGGTGGTGGAAGGCGAAGATGATCGGGTTCCTGGTCTTGAGCGCGATCAGGGCCTTGAACACGACGGTCGAGGTCGGGTTCGTGACGGGCGTGATCGCACACACCACACCGACGGGTTCGGCGATCTCCACCAGGCCGGTGAGCTCGTCGCGGCGGACCTCTCCCGCGGTGCGCATGCCGGTCATGCTGTTGGTGACGTGCTCCGCGGCGAAGAGGTTCTTCACCGCCTTGTCCTCGACGACTCCGCGCTCCGTCTCGGCGACCGCCAGCACGGCGAGGTCCAGGTGGCTCGCGGCGGCGGCACGCGCCGCCTTCGCCACGATGTGGTCGACCTGCTCCTGTCCGAGCGCGTGGAACGCCTCCAGCGCCTGCTGCGCACCGCGGACCAGGCCGTCCACGAGGGGCTCCACGTCCTCCGCCGGAGCGGCGGCGGACGACTGCGGCCGGTGGACGACCGGGCCGAGGGAGGCGGCGAGGTCGCCGACGGTGCGGTGCTCGTAGAACACCTCCAGCTCCAGGGCACCGAAGTGCGCCTGCAACGCGACCGCGGCCTCGACCAGGGCGAGCGACGAGGCACCGAGACCGGCCAGCGCGCTGTCCGCCGTCACCGCTCCCCGAGGCAGTGCGAGCACGTCGGTCAGCGCGTCGATCACGAGCGCAAGGGCGTCGTGCTGCTCGACACCCGCGACCTCGCCGGGTTCACGGGCGCCTGCCGGGTTCTCGGCCAGTGCGGCGAGCGTGCTCAGCCGCGGTCCCGCGTCGACCACCGCGACCGCGGTGGCCGCGGGGGCGTCGTCCGCCAGGACGGCCGACTCCGGGTCGAAGCGGACCTCGGCGGCCTGCTCCGCCGTCAGCAGGTAGTCGGTGCCCCCGGCCGCCGGTGCCCCGTCGGCGACGCCGTCGAGGAAGCGCCGGGCGGGCTCGTTCTTGGCCGTGGGCACGTAGGGCAGGCGGATCTTCACGGCCGTGCCCGAGCCGAGCGACGCCAGGACCTGGTGCTCCACGCCCCTGCCGAGCACCCGGCAGCTGAGCAGGAACGTGTCCACGACCAGCTCGTCGGTGTCCTGCCGGCTGATCACCGCGCCCACGACGCCGTGGTCGCCGAAGCGGTCGGTGGCGCGCACCACCTGGCAGCGCACGCCCGGTTCCGCCAGCAGGGCGCGCAGCTCGTTCTCCTGCCTGCGCACGGTGCTGAAGTTGAACTGGTTGGTGCGCTGGGTCATCTGCGCGACCCGGCGCAGGTCCGCCTCCGCCGCGGGCGTGATGTCCACGACCAGGTCGAGGCCCGCGATGAAGTCGGCGAAGGTCAGCGAGGACCGGCGCAGCTCACCGCGGTCCCGGTTGGCGTCGTAGGCGGCCGCGCGACCGCGGTCCTCCTCCGTCACCACCAGGCGGTCGAAGGCCCACACCCGGTCCAGGAACGGCTTGATCTCCTCCTCGTCGGCGGGCACGGTGAGCGCCAGCACGCCGGGGCACGCGGCACGGACCTGGGCGACCTCCACCGGGTTGTCGTCGAGGAAGACGAAGCTGTCGAGGCCGAGGTTCAGCTCCGCGGCCAGCCGCGCCAGGCCGACGGGCTTGGGGTCCCACCCGATCGCCCGCGCGGCGACGTGGTCGGACCGCAACGGGAACTCGGGGCGGGCGCGGAAGACCGCGTCCACGGTCTCCGGGTCGTTCTTGCTGGCGAGGGCGAGCAGCACCCCCTGCTCGCGCAGGGCGACGGCCCACTCCTGCACGTGGCGGTGACCGCCGGTGAGCCGGACCCCTTCCGGGCCGTCCTCGCCGGCCACACCAGCCCACAGGGTGTTGTCGCAGTCGAGGACGAGCACCTTGAACGGCCGGGCGAGCAGGGCGTGCACCGAGCGGGCGATCCCCGTGGCCAGGGCGTCGTACCCCGCCGGCGTGTAGGCGAGGTGCGCCATGCGGTAGCGGGCCTCGTCGTGCACGTCGCCGGGATCGGTGCCACCGTGCCAGTCCTCGGCGCCGAGCAGGTGCACCCCGGGGATGTCGCCCAGGTCGGCGAAGAGCCGGTGCTGGCGCGGGTCCGCGCCGGTGACCGACGGGCTGGGGCAGACGCGGAGCAGCAGCGGGACGCGGGCCCGTGCGGCGAACGACCGCACGGCCTCCGCGAGCTCGCCCAGGGTGCGCTCGGTCTCCTCGGCCGGCCAGTCGTCGAAGCGCACCAGCACCACCGCACATCCCGACCGCGCGGACCCGAGGGTGCCGGCGGGGTCGAGCAGCTCCTGGAACACCTGGCCGAACGGCGCGAGCACCGGGCGCAGGCCGAGACCGAGGTCGCGGCACCACGCGGTGAGGGGCGCCGCCAGCGGGTCGGTGGTGAAGGTCGCGGCGACGGCGAGCACGGCGCCGTCCGCCGCGGGGTCCGTGGTCGGCTCGGGCGAGGGTGCGGCGGCGTTCGCCGTCGGCGGCACACCAGGGGCCGCAGGTGCGCCTGCGGGTGCGAAGGACTCCAGCACCTCGACCCGGCCGGCGCTCACCTGACCGAGCCCGCCCACAGCGGCCGCGGCGACCGCTTCGACGGCGAGCCCGTCGACGACCCCGCGAACGGTCGGCGAGAACCCGGTGTCCATCCTCGGGGGCCGCAGGACCAGCCCGCCGAGACCGGGGTGCCCGCTGATCGTCGTGCGCAGCAGCTCTTCGCAGCGGAGCTTGGCGTCCACGTAGTGCTGCCAGGTCCGCGCGGCACCGGCGACCACGTCACTGGACACGAGCACGACCTGACCACCGGCCGCCGACAGCGGCTCGGCCAGAGCGGACAGCGGCGCGGACACCGCGGTGACGGCCGTGGCGACGTACTCGGCGGCGCGCTCGGCGGTGTCCGGTCCCGGCAACAGCGGCTGGAAGCTCGGGAACGCGTTGAGCACCACCAGGTCCAGCCTGCCCTCCCGGGCGAGCACGTGGTCGCGCAGCCGTGCGCACCCGGCGGGGTCGGCCGCGTCGGAACGCACCGCGTGCACGCGCTCGGCGGCCGTTCCCAGACCGGCCAGCAGCTCCGGCGGGAAACCGGGGTCCCGGCGGTGGGTGACGTACACGTGCGCACCGCGCAGGGCCAGTGCGGCGGCGAACGCGGCACCGAAGCCGCGGCTGCCACCGGTGACCACGGCGACCTTGCCCTCCAGCTCGACGTCCTGGCCGGCGAGGGCGGCGGCGAGGACGTGCGCGTCCGGTTCGGCCGGAACGGCCCTGGCGACGACGGCCAGCTCGACGCGCCCCAGACCGGGCAGGGCACCGCCGAACCGCACCATGTCACGGCGTTCGTCCACGGCCGTGACGTGGATCGAGCCGTCGCCGGTCGCGGCCGGGTCGAGCTCGACGGTCAGCGAGGAGATGAGCGACTGCCGGCCGGGGACCTCCATGCCCGCCAGGTAGCTCGCCCAGCCGAGCAGCCGCGCGACCTCTTCCCGCACACCGCTGCCGATGCGGTCGAGCAGGCTCGTGAAGTCACCGGGATCGCTGCGGTAGGACACCGGGATGCGCTGTCCCACCCGGAGCTCCGCCGGGACCCGGTCAGCGGCCTGCTGCCTGCGTTCTCCCGATCCCACGCGCACCGCGCCGACCCCGGCGCCGACCGTGCCGCCCAGTTCGACGTCCACGGTCGCGACCGGCTGCCCGCCGTCCGACACCTCCAGCCGCACACCCCCGTTCCCGGTGCGCGCCACGTCCAGGGAGTACGACTGCGCCGGGTAGACCGCGGCGTGGAAGCGCGCCCGGACCCGCCGCACCGCCGCAGCGTCCTGCGGGGGCAGGCCCGCCACCGCGTGGAGGACGGTGAGCGCGCCCTGCGCCACCTCCGCGCCGAACCCGCTCCTGGACGCGTAGTCCGCGTCCAGGTGCAACGGGTTGAGATCGCCGCTCGATCCAGCGAATCGGCCGAGATCATCAGGAAGGACATGCACTGCGAACACCGAGGACTCCGTTTCGACGCGCCCGTCATCGGGCAGAGCAGGGATTGAAGTCCAAGCTAATGACGTCGCGGCAATGCCAGAAGCCCGCGTTCCAACCGTTGGGTCGTCCGAGGAAATCGCCATTGCCGAATACCGGAATGCCGCGCACATTCACAGAATTGCGACACCGGGTGAATTCAGCTCCGCCCGGCGACGCCCAGCTGCTCCGCCGCCAGCGCGAGGAGCTGGTCGAGGTAGGCGTTCCCGGTGGGCTCCGTCAGCGGCCACCAGACGAAGGCGTCGTGCGTGCTGTCGACCCGCGGCCGGGCGTCGTGCTCGGCCTGGGCGAGGAAGGTGACGTTGACGGTGTGGGTGGGGGAGTCGCCGTGCGCGGAGGCCTCGAAGACGGTGGAGAACGTCCCCAGCACACCGCACAGGGTCACGCTCAGCCCTGACTCCTGCTCGGCCGTGCGCACCGCGGCCTCGGCGAGCTGCTCGCCCTTGCGCATGCGCCCGCCCTGCAACCACAGGGAACCCGCCTGGGGTTCCTGGCTGCGCCGGGTGAGCAGCGCCTCGCCGGCGCGGACGACGAGCGTGTCGACGCAGACGACGGGCATCCGTTCCAGGATCTCGCGGTAGAGCTCCTCGGGCACCCAGGCGTGGCCTCCGGTGCCGGGGCCGTCGCGCCAGTCGAGCACGGGTGCCGCGGGCAGTGCGTCCGACTGCACGGGGTTGAGCGGTCCAGGCATCGTCCTCCGCCTTCCGGTGATCGCGTTCGCGCTGGAAGGTATGGACCTGTTGCGCACCGGACCACCTCCCGTCCCGTTCGGTGGGACGAACTCCGCTCCGCCGGACCCGGCCGGAATTCCGTCCCGAACACTGGAACGGGCTCTGGATGATCGATGCCGGCTGTCACACACTCCCTTCAGCCGACGGCCGGCTGCCGGGCGAGAACTCCCACCGGCAGCCGCGCAGAAATACCCGTCACCCCGATCTCACGAATGGAATCTCCTCATGACCCAGCAGGAATTCTGGCGCGGCAAAAGAGTGCTGGTCACCGGTGGCTGCTCGTTCATCGGATCGCACCTGGTGGAGCACCTCGTCGGTGCCGGTGCCAGGGTGCGCGTCGCCGACGACCTCAGCTCGGGACGTCTGGAGAACCTCAGCGACGTTCCGGAGTCCGCCTGGGAGTTCGTGGAGGGCGACCTCTGCGACCCGCGGCTCGCCGCCGAGGTGATGCGCGGCATCGACGTCGTCTTCCACCTCGCCGCGATCCACGGCGGCAGAGGGTTCATCGAGCTGCACCAGGCCGCGTGCTCGCGCAACTTCGTCCTGGACGGCGTGGTCTCGCAGGCGGCGGTCGACGCGGGCGTGGAGAACTTCGTCTTCGCCTCCTCCGGCTGCGTCTACCCGGTCGACCTGCAGGCCGACGTGAACGAGGAGGTCCGGCTCTCGGAACCGCAGGTGGGGCCGCCGTTCCACGCGGACGGGATCTACGGCTGGGCCAAGCTGATGACCGAGCAGCGGCTCGCCGCGCTCCACGCCGAGCTCGGGTTCCCGTCGGTGTCGTGCCGCCTGTTCACGGTCTACGGCGAGCGCTGCCCGGAGAGCCACGCCCTGACCGCCATGGTGGGCCGGGCGTTCATCCAGCAGAAGCCCTTCGAGGTCTGGGGTGACGGGACGCAGATCCGCAACTGGACCTACGTCACGGACATCGTGCGCGGCCTGGTCCTCGCCGGGGAGCGCGTCCACGACGGCAGCGCGATCAACCTCGGCACCGAGGAGCCGATCCAGGTCAAGGAAGCCGCCAGGATGATCCTGGAGTTCACCGGCCAGGCCGACACGGAGATCAAGCCGCTGCCCGACAAGCCGACCGGCCCCTACAACCGGGTCGCGTCCGCCGCCATGGCGTTCGAGCGGCTCGGCTGGGCGCCCGAGGTGCCGTTCCACACCGGTCTCAAGCGGCTCACCGAGTGGTACTTCGAGTCGCGCCAGGCCGAGCGGATGACGACGGCCGAGTTCGCCGAGCGGCTGACCACGAGGTAGAGATGACCGACGCACCGCGGGTGACACCAGGACCGGAGATCACCACCGGGGAACACCGGCGCACGGCGTGGTCCAACTGGAGCGGGGCGGTCCGCGGCATCGCGGACCGCCTCCTCGCTCCGGACACCGCGGACCAGCTGCGCGACATCGTGCTCGACGACACCGCACGCGCACGCGGCATCAGCGTGGTGGGCTCGGGGCACTCCTACGCGAACCTCGTCGCACCGACCGGCCGGACGCTGGTCGACCTGCGCCACCACCGCGGTGTCGTCGCCGTCGACCCGGCGGCCATGACGGTCACGGTGAGGGCGGGCACGACGATGCGCGAGCTGAACCGGGAGCTCGCCGCGGCGGGCTTCGCGTTGCCGAACCAGAGCGCGATCGACGAGCAGACCGTCGCCGGCGTGGTGGCCACGGCCACGCACGGGAGCAGCCCCCGGCTCGGCACGCTCTCCAGCCACGTCGTGGCGGCGCGGATCCTCACCGCGGACGGCCGGGTGCGCACGATCACGCGGGACGACCCGGAGCTCGACGGCGTCCGCGTGCACCTGGGGTGCCTCGGCGTGGTCCTGGACCTCACCTTCACCGTCGTGCCCGGCCACCGGCTGCGCAAGGTGGTCCGGCGCAGGCCGCTGGCGGAGGTGCTGGCGAACCTCGACGAGTTCCGCGGAGTCCACTTCGGCGGCTTCTGGTGGTACCCGCACACCTCCCAGGCGATCGTCTGGGAGGCGGCGCCGACGGACGAGCCACCGACCCAGCCACCGGGACCGCCCGGTGCCCTGCTTTCGGCCCTGTGCAACAACTCCTGGTCGTCGCGGGTCGCGGGTGCCGCGCACTACGCGGCCGCTGTGGCCGCCGGCCGGGGCGGTGCGCAGGTCATGCGGTGCGACGACGCGCTCCTGCACCACCTGCCGCCACCCGTGCAGGGCACCGAGTACAGCGTCCCGTTCGACCGGGCGGCCGACGCCGTCCGCGCCCTGGCCGGGGAGGTGCGCCGAGGCAGGTTGCGCGTCTGCGCACCCGTGGACATCCGCTTCACCGCCGCGGACACCGCCTGGCTCAGCCCGAGCAGGCAGGCCACCACCTGCCACATCGGCGTGACGCACCCCGTGACAGCACGGGACCCCGAGGGGTGGGTCGCACCGCTGCGCGCCGTGGACTCGGTGCTGTGGGACTTCGACGGCCGCCCGCACTGGGCCAAGGTCCACTTCCGCACGGGCGGGGAGCTGGCCGCGCGCTACCCGGAGTGGGACCGGTTCCAGGAGCTGCGCAGGGCCTGGGACCCGGACGGCGTCTTCCTCGGAGGGCACCTCCGAGAGCTCTTCGAACGCTGACCCCTTCGAGAGGCGGAAGCTCATGGCGATCAAGTTCGGCTACCACACCTGGTCCTACTCCAGCTTCGGCAGCTGGGTTCCCGCGTACACGTTGGACGAGACCGTCAAGCGCTTGGCGCGCATCGGCTTCGACGGCATCGAGATCGGTGCCGCCGCACCGCACGCCTTTCCGCCGTACCTGAGCCCGGCCCGGCGGCGCGAGGTGCGCAGCCTGCTCGACGACCACGGCGTGGAGGTCTCCGGCATCGGCCCGGCGCCCACCGGGGGACCCGGTTACAACCCGAGCTCTCCGATGGCCGAGGAACGCGAAGCGACCGTGGAGCACTACCGCGCGATCAACGAGCTGTGCGCCGAGTGGGGCGCCGGAGCGGTGGTCTACCTGCCAGGCTGGGTCGTGTTCGGCACCCGGCGGCGGCAGGCCTGGGCGTGGTCGCGCGAATGCCTGGCCCTGGTCGCCGACGACGCGGCGCAGTACGGCCTCACGGTGGTGGTCGAGCCGCTCGCGGAGAACTCGAACCTGTGCGAGAGCGGCGAGGACGCCATGGAGCTGATGGAGGACATCGCGCGGCCGAACGTCAAGGTGATGTTCGACTGCAGCCACGTCCGCTACCGGCGGGAGTCGCTCACCGACCAGGTCCACCTGATGGGCGGCGACCTGCACCAGATCCACATCGCCGACACCAGGGGAACGCAGACGCGGTTGCCGGCCGGTTCCGGGGACGAGGACTGGGAAGGCCTGGTCGACGCCCTGCTCGACACGGGTTTTGACGGCTACCTCACGGCCGAGACGGGGTTCCACCGCCGCGGGATCGACCCCGACCACGACGCGCGGGCAGGGCTCGCGTTCCTCAAACCGCTGGTGGAGCGAAAGCTCGCCGAACGCGCCGCGTCCACCCCCGCACCCTGACCCGCGTCCCCGGCAACCCGATCGGAAGGTACCGGCACCATGGAGACAGTCGCCCTGCACACCAGGCTCAAGCCGGGCAAGGAAGCCGCCTACGAGGCCGCGCACGCCCGGATTCCCGACGACCTCGACGCGGCGCTGCGCGCGGCGGGGGTGCGGTCGTGGCGGATCTGGCGCAGCGGTCTCGACCTGTTCCACGTCGTCGAGGTGGACGACTACGCGGCCATGATGGAGAAGATGCACGGGCACCCGGCGGACATCCCGTGGCAGCAGAGGATGGACGAGTTCCTCGACGCCCCGCTCGACTACGACTCGGGCAGCTCGGCCGCGAAGTTCGTGTGGGAGCTGCCGTGATCCACGGCCTCGGCCTCGGCGGGTCCGCACTGGGGAACCTGTACCGCCCCGTGTCCGATGTGGACGCCCGCGCCACCGTCGACGCCGCGTGGCAGGCCGGTGTCCGGTACTTCGACACCGCCCCGCACTACGGCCTCGGCCTGTCGGAACGGCGGCTCGGGGCAGCGCTCGCGGACCGGCCCCGGTCGGAGTTCGTCATCTCCACCAAGGTCGGCAGGCTGCTGGAACCCCGTGACAGCGGCGGTGACGACCTGGCCGAGGGCTTCGCGGTGCCCGCGACCCACCGCCGGGTGTGGGACTTCAGCGCGGACGGGGTGCGCCGCTCGCTGGAGGCCTCGCTGACGCGGCTCGGCCTGGACCGGGTCGACCTCGTCTACGTCCACGACCCGGACGACCACGCCGAGCAGGTCCTGCGCGAGGCGTTGCCGGCCTTGGCGGAGCTGAAGGCCCAGGGCGTGGTCCGCGGGATCGGCGTGGGCGTGAACCGGTGGGAGGTGGCGGAGCCGTTCGTGTTGGCGCATCCCCTGGACCACGTCATGCTGGCCGGCCGGTACACGGTGCTCGAACACGCCGCGACCCTGGACTTCCTGTCGCTGTGCGCGGAACGGGAAGTCTCCGTGGTGGCGGCCGGTGTCTTCAACTCCGGGTTGCTGGCCCGCCACGAGGTCCCTGCCGACGCCACGCACGACTACACGACGGCACCGCCCGCGCTGGTCGAGCGCGCCCGCAGGATCGCCGGAGTCTGCCGCCGGCACGGCGTCCCGCTCCCGCGGGCGGCGCTGCACTTCCCGTTCGGGCACCCGGCGGTGCGGGCGGTCGTGGTCGGTGCCCGGTCGGCGGCCGAGGTCACCGAGAACGTCGCGATGGCCGCCGGCGAGGTGCCCGCCGGTGTCTGGTCCGACCTGCGCGCCGAGAACCTGCTCTCCCCGACCGTTCCCGTACCGCTGCCGAAGAGCTTCGAGAAGGCGGCCGGCTGATGTTCCTCCGATCTCCAGTTGAGGTGTGTGATGTTTGAGCTGCAGAGAAGTTCCACCGGCTGGCGGCTGCCGCAGGAGCCGACGGCGGCGGGCACGGCGTACCAGGCGGTGCAGGACGAGCTGCGCCCGGACGTGCGGCCACAGCAGAACCTGGCGACGTTCATCACCACCGGGATGGAGCCGGAGGCCGAACGGCTGATGGCCGACTTCCTCTACCACAACACCGTCGACGGCGTGCAGCCGTTGCACACGGCCGACCTGGCGCAGCGGTGCGTCGCGGCGCTCGCCGACCTGTGGCACGCCGCCGACCCGGACAGCGCGGTCGGCACGTCGACCGGCGGTTCCAGCGAGGCCTGCATGCTCGGCGGGCTCGCGATGCTGATGCGGTGGCGCTCCCGCGCCGGCGGTTCCGGCAGGCGGCCCAACCTGGTCATGAGCACCGCCGTGCACGTGTGCTGGGCGAAGTTCTGCGCCTACTGGGACGTCGAGGCGAGGCAGGTCCCGGTGCGCGAAGGCGGTTCGGGCATCGACCCGCAGACCGCGGCCGACCTGTGCGACAGCGACACCATCGGCGTGGTGACCGTGCTCGGCACCACCTACGACGGCTTCTACGAACCGGTGCAGGAGGTGTGCGCCGCGCTGGACCGGCGGTGCGCCCGCGACGGCGTGGACGTGCCGGTGCACGTCGACGCGGCCTCCGGCGGGATGGTGGCACCGTTCCTCGACCCCGCGCTGGTGTGGGACTTCCGGCTGCCCAGGGTGAGCTCGATCAACACGTCCGGGCACAAGTACGGCCTCGTCGCTCCGGGGCTGGGGTGGATCGTGTGGCGCGACCCGAGCGTGGTGCCCGCCGAGATCGGGTTCTCGACCGACTACACCGGTGGCCGCATGTCCACCCAGACGCTGTCGTTCACCCGGCCCGTCGCACCGGTCATCGCGCAGTACTACCAGTTCCTCCGCCTGGGGGCGGAGGGCTACCGGGCCGTCATGCGGCGCTGCCGCGACCTCGCCCTGTCGCTGACCGCGCACCTCGGCCAGTTCCCCGAGCTGCGGGTGGTCTCCCGCACGGACCACCTGCCCCTGGTCGCGTTCACCACCCACCACGACGCCGGTTTCAGCGTCACCGACCTCGCCGACCGCCTCCGCCGGCGCGGCTGGCTCGTGCCCACCTACGCACTCCCGGCCGACCAGGCGGACGTCACGGTCGCGCGGATCGTCTGCCGCAACGACCTCTCCGACGTGCTCGCCCGCCGGCTCGCGGACGACATCGCCGACGCGGTCACCGCGCTGCGCGCCGATGCGGTACTGCCCGTCCAGCGGGGCAACGACGTGGTGCCGCGGAGCGCGGAGATCACCTTGACGGCCGCAGGAGGGTCAGGCTCCTACAGCAGCTTCCAGCGGAAGGAGGACCTGGAACCGCGTGTCACCCGGCTGTGACTCCACCCGGATGTCGCCGTGGTGCTTGTTCACCACGATCCGCCAGGAGATCTCCAGCCCGAGCCCGGTGCCCTCACCGACCGGTTTGGTGGTGAAGAACGGCTCGAAGATCCGGCTCCGCACCGCCGCCGGGATGCCGGGGCCGGTGTCACCGATCTCCACCACGAGGTGCCGGTCCCGCCGGAACGTCCGCAAGGTCAGCGTGCCCGACCCGCCCATCGCGCTCAGCGCGTTGTCGATCATGTTCGTCCACACCTGGTTCAGCTCGCCGGCGTAGGCGGGGACGGACGGGAGTGTCCGGTCGTAGTTCTTCACCACCCGCACGTCGCCGAACTTGCCGCCGAACATGACCAGGGTGGAGTCCAGCAGCTCGTGCACGTCGACCACCTGGAACGGTGCGCGGTCCATCTGCGAGTACTGCTTCGCGGCGGCGACCAGGGTGGACACCCGCGTGGTGGCGTCCTCGATCTCGTTCATCAGCATCTCGGTCTCGACCGTGTACCGCAGCCAGTGCACGGCCGAACCGGTGACGGCCGCCGGGCACGGCAGCAGCGAGGTCTCCAGCCACTCGACGTCCAGGCCACCCGCGACCAGGACCGGTGCCACGTCCCAGCCGCCGCTGACGCCGTGGTCGTCGAGCCAGTCGGAGACCTCGTCCTCGGCGTCGCTGGTCTCCAGCGGGCTGAGCTTCGGTGCCTTGGCGACCCGTTCGACCGCCTTCTCCTGCAGCTTCACCAACGCCGGCAGTTCGGACGGGTCGAGCGCGCCCTGGGCGAGCAGGGCGAGTTCGTGGCGCATGCCCGCGACGCGTTCGCGCAGGGCCGCGGTGGCACGCACGGCGGCCGCGGCCGGGTTGTTCAGCTCGTGGGTCAGACCCGCGGACAACGCGCCGAGCGCGGTGAGGCGTTCGTGCTGGCCCACCGTCGCCTGGGTGTTGCGCATGCCCCAGAACAGGCCCTCCAGCAGGTGCATGGCCATCGGGAACCACGTGCGGACCATCGGGCCGAACTCGTCGGCGTCGAACTGCAGCATCGACGTGGCCGTGATCGACTCGACGGTCATCTGGTAGGTGGGCTGGTCGAGCTCCAGGTAGGCCTGGGTGGCGCCGAAGTACGAGCCGCGCAGGTCGCTGCGGCTCACCTCGATGCGCTGGCCGCCGATGGTGCGGCACAGCGCGACGGTTCCTCCCAGCAGCACGAAGAAGCACGTCGCCGGCTCGCCCTCGGTGAGCACGGGGGTGCCCGCCGCGCGGGTCTCGACGTGACCGTGGGCGGCCAGCCAGTCCAGCTGCGCGTCGTCGAGCTCCTCGAACAGGAACAGCTCGCGCAGTTCCGCCGGGGTGAGCCGCTGCATCAGGACCTCTCCAGGTAGCGGTGGACCAGCGTGACGGCCATGGCGCCCTCGCCGACCGCGGACGCGACGCGCTTCACCGACTCCGCGCGGACGTCGCCCGCCACGAACACGCCGGGCAGGCTCGTCTCCAGGTGGTACGGCGCCCGCTCCAGGTCCCAGCCGGGCGGGGAGGTGCCGAGGTCGGGCCCGGCGAGCAGGAAGCCGTGCTCGTCGCGCTCCAGCGTGCCGTCCAGCCAGTCCGTGCGCGGGGCGGCGCCGATGAACGCGAACAGCCAGCTCGCCGGGACCGCCGTCGTCTCGCCGGTCTTGTTGTTCAGCAGCGTCAGCGTCTCCAGGTGGCCCTCACCCGCGCCGCCGCAGACCTCGGTGTGGGGGCGGACCTCCACGTTCCCGATCGCGTCGAGCTGGTCGATCAGGTACCGCGACATCGACTGCTCCAGCGAGTCGCCGCGCACCAGGATCACGACCTTGCGCGCGTGCCCGGAGAAGTAGACGGCCGCCTGGCCCGCTGAGTTCGCGCCACCGACCAGGTACACGTCCTGGCCCGCGCAGTTCGGGCCCTCGGTCGTCGAGGCGCCGTAGTACACGCCCCGGCCGGTCAGCTCGCCGAGGCCGGGCGCGTTCAGCAACCGGTACGACACCCCCGTGGCGAGGATGACGGTGTGGGCGGAGAGCTCGGTGCCGTCGCCGAACCGCACGACTCGCGCGGCACCCCGGCGTTCGAGCGCGACGACGTCACGGGTGGTGAGCAGCTCCACGCCGAACTTCACCGCCTGCCTGCGGGCCCGTTCGGTCAGCTGCCCGCCGGACACGCCGTCCGGGAAGCCCAGGTAGTTCTCGATGCGGCTGCTCGTACCGGCCTGGCCGCCGGTCGCGATCCGTTCCACCAGGACGGTCCGCAGGCCCTCCGACCCGCCGTACACCGCGGCACCGAGGCCCGCGGGACCGCCGCCGACGACGATCAGGTCGTAGAAGTCGGCCGACGGCTGCGTGCTCAGGCCCACCTCGGCGGCGAGCTCCGCGTCGGACGGGTCGACCAGTGCCTTGCCCGAAGCCGTGACCACGACCGGCAGCGTCGTCCCGTCCTGGTGCGCCGCGGTCAGCAGGCAGCGCGCCTCCGGCTCGTCGAGCGCGTGCCAGCGGAACGGGACGTTGTTGCGCGCCAGGAAGTCGCGCACCTCGTAGGACCGCGGCGACCAGCGGTGCCCGACCACCCGCACCCGCTGCGGCGGCTGCCGGTCGCTCACCGCCCACGCCCGCAGCTGCTCGTCGAGCACCGGGTAGAGGTTCTGCTCCGGCGGGTCCCACGGCTTGAGCAGGTAGTGGTCGAGGTCCACGACGTTGATCGCCTGGATCGCCGCGTCGGTGTCGGCGTAGGCGGTCAGCAGCACCCGCCGTGCCTGCGGGAACACGTCCATCGCCTGTTCGAGGAACTCGATGCCGCTCATCTGCGGCATCCGGTGGTCGGCCAGCAGCGCCGCGACCTCCTCACCGCGCAGCTTGATCTCGTGCAGCGCCTCCAGCGCCTGCGGCCCGGACTCCGCCCGCACCACGCGGTACTGCTCGCCGTACTTCCGCCGCAGGTCGCGCGCCACCGACCGGGACACGGCCGGGTCGTCGTCCACCGTGAGAATCGAAGGCCGCGCGACGCGACCGGCAGTCGTCATGCGCCCAGTCAAACACCAGAAGTTGTTGAAAGCTGCAATGGAGGTACCGTCGGGCCGTGACCACCACCACCTGCGAACACGTCGCCGACCTGGGCCCGGAGCCCACCCCCAGCACGACGGAGGGCTGCGAGGACTGCCTGGCCACCGGAGGCAGGTGGGTCCACCTGCGCCTGTGCCTGGGCTGCGGCAAGGTCGCCTGCTGCGACTCCTCGCCGGCCAAGCACGCCTCGAAGCACTTCGCCGAGGAAGGGCACCCGATCATCCGCTCGTTCGAGCCGGGCGAGGCCTGGCGCTGGTGCTTCGTGGACAGCACGCTCGTGTGAGCCGCGCGGTGCCCGGCCGGCTGAGTTCGCGTCGGCCGAGGCACCGCGCTCGTCATTCCACTCCAGATGGACAGAACGCCGCGGCGACGTCTCCGCCGCGGGGATTCACGGGACAGTCCGTCGAAGTCCTTTGTGGTGCGGGTTGTCTTGCCACGTACCGCTCCTACCCGCATTGACGGGTCGAATCCGATGGGCAGCTCCTGGCCGTCCTGCCTGCGGGAAAAGCAAGGAACTCTCGGGTAACGCCCCGCTTCCCGATGTCGCAGATTCCTAAACATATGAACTTTTGATGTCGGAATGTGGACATATCAAGAATGCTCCTTTCGGCGGTGTTTGCGGCAGTGTCGGGGAGACACTGTTGTCCTCGGATTGCGTTCGTGGCTGGTTTCTGCGCGGGTTCCCCTCGGATGATCGGGATTCGGCTGGGCTCCGGCACGTCCGCATCCGCTGCTGACGATCGACAGAAGAAGGAGAAAGTTGTGACCGACGACACCTACCAGGTCCTCGTGAACGACGAGGAGCAACACTCGTTGTGGCCTTTGGGCAAAGAGGTCCCGCACGGCTGGCGTGCCGAGGGCAAGCAGGGGTCGCGGCAGGAGTGCATGGACCACGTCGACACCGTCTGGACCGACATGCGGCCCCGTAGCCTGCGTGAACAGATGGCGGCCGAACAGAACGGCTGATCACTCGCCGTTGTCCGCAGGGGCGGCCGGAGTCGACGGCCAGGTGAACGGCGCCCGCTGCGGCAGGGCCCGGCGCACAGTTCGCCGTACACCGCAGAACTCACTTCGGGACTCCGCAGGCATTGATCTGCGGAGTTGTTCGACGCTGTCCTGCTGTCGATCGTGTGCATGGATTCCGAATGTTATTCGGGACAGCGTGGAATTTGTGTGAGGTGCGGTTGCGGCGGGTACCAAGGTTTGTCACGGGTTATATGTGCCCGGGTATTCAGCTTTTTGCGGAGTTCTACGGAAGGGTGATGGTGGACCACTTACGCGGGGTGCTCGAACGAGCGGCTCTCGCCAACGACGTACCGGGCGCACAGCTCGTGGTCCGGTGCGGCGGTGAGGCCTTTGAATTCGAGTTCGGAGAAGAGCGGCACGGTACGGGTTGCGCGGTCCGGCGGGACAGCAAGGTGCCCATCGGGTCAATCACCAAGACATTCACGGCGACGCTGTTGATGGTTCTGGTGTCCGACGGTGACGTCGACCTGGACGAGCCGGTCGTGGAGTACCTGCCCGAGCTGCGGCAGGCCCTCGGCGCCAATGCCGACGTCCTCACCGCCCGCCACCTGCTGAGCCACACCGGCGGCCTGCAGTCGGAGCTCATCGCCGCCGACGACCGGGCGGCGCTCGCGGCCTCCGTGCGGGACGTCGTGCAGCCGCCGGGAGCCGGGTTCTCCTACTCCAACACCGGCTACGCCCTGGTCGGACGCCTGATCGAGGCGGTCACCGGCATGGAGTGGGCGGAGGCGCTCCGCGCCGTGCTGCTCAAGCCGCTCGGTCTGGAGCTCGGGTTCATCGCCGGCGCCGAGGACGTCACCCCGGCCGCCAGCGGGCACACCGTCAACCGCGCGCTGCGGCTGGTGCGGCCCGTCGAGCAGGAGCTGACGCCGGTCGAGGCGCCGGCGGGCGGGCTCACCGCGAGTGCCGCGGACCTGGTCGAGCTCGCGCGGATGCACCTCGACCCGCGACACGGCGGCATCGACCCCGGCCTGGTCACGCCCGAGCACCTCGCCGAGATGCGCAGGCCGGTGCCCGGAGCGGACCCGTTCGGCCTGGCCGACGGCTGGGGGCTGGGGCTCGCCCTGTTCCGCAGCCACGGCACCGGCTGGTTCGGCCACGACGGCACCGCCGACGGCACGTCCTGCCACCTGCGGCTCAACCCCGCGTCCGGCACGGTCGTCGCACTGACCGCGAACTCCTCGACGGGTGCCGCCCTCTGGCGCGACCTGCTGCCCGAGCTGCGCGCGGCCGGCATCGACCTCGCCGACAGCGCCGCGACGATCAACGCCGAACCGCGCGCGTCCATCCCGGGCGAGTGCACCGGCACGTACGTCAACGGCGACACCGCCTTCTCGGTCGTCGTGCGGGGCGACGAGCTGCACCTGGTCGTCGACGACGAACCGGCCGCGCGGCTCGCGGTCCACGACGGGTTCGTGTTCTCGGTGACCGAGCTCGCCGGCGGCGCGACCGGTCACCCCGGCCGCTTCCTGCGCGATCCGCGCAGCGGCCGGATCGACCGCATCCAGATCGGCGGCCGGGTCGCCGGCCGGCGAGGCCGCGACCGCGACGTGGCCTGACCCCGCCGCAGGTCCCCGCACCCCCTTCCCCCAGTACCCGTGGCGCTGCTGCGCGCCCGAAAGAGGTTGAACGGCGATGACGCTCCACGAGACGGTGCCCGCCGGCACACCGCTCTGCTCCCAGTCGCGCGACACGGTGGTCGGCCTGTTCACCGAGCAGGTCCGGCGCACGCCCACCGCGGTGGCGGTGGTCGCCGAGGACGGCGAGCACACCTACGCGGAGCTGGACGCGCGGTCGGACCGGCTCGCCCGGTGCCTGCCGGCGCTGGGGGTGCGGCCGGAGCGGCCGGTCGGCGTGCTGGTGGAGCGGTCGGCCGAGCTCGTGGTGGCACTGCTCGCCGTCCTCAAGGCCGGTGGCGCGTACGTGCCGCTCGACGCCCGTGCGCCCGACGAGCGGATGACGACCGTGCTGGCGGAAGCCGGTGCTTCGCTGCTGCTCACCGACACCACGTGGAAGGCGGTCGCCGACCGCGTGCACATCGGCCACGTGCTGGTCGTGGGCGATGAGGAGGCGCACGAGGGCACGGGTGGGCTGGCGGAGGTCCACCCGGACAACCTCGCGTACGTCGTGTTCACCTCGGGCTCCACGGGCGTGCCGAAGGGCGTGGCGGCACGGCACCGCGACGTCGTGGACCTCGCCCGTGACGCGCGGTTCAGCGGCGGTGCGCACGATCGCGTGCTGGTGCACTCGCCGATGGCGTTCGACGCGTCCACTTACGAGCTGTGGGTGCCGCTGCTCTCCGGAGGTACCGCCGTCATCGCGCCTCCCGGTGACGTGGACGGACCGGTGCTGCGCAAGGCGATCGGCGAGCACGGCGTCACCGGGACCTTCGTCACGTCCGGCCTGTTCCGCGTGCTGGCGCAGGACGACCCCGCGTGCCTGACGGGTCTGCGGGAGGTGTGGACCGGCGGTGACGTGGTCCCCGCGGCAGCGGTGCGGCGGGTGCTGGAGGCGTGTCCCGGCACGACCGTGGTGGACGTCTACGGCCCCACCGAGACCACCACGTTCGCCACCAGCCACCCGCTGCCCGACCTCGGCTCGGTGCCCGACGTCCTGCCGATCGGCACGGCCCTGGACGGCATGCGCCTGCACGTGCTGGACGACGACCTGGACCCGGTGCCGGACGGGGCGACCGGCGAGCTGTTCATCGCGGGCACGGGACTGGCCCGCGGCTACCTCAACCGGCCCGGCCTGACCGCTGACCGGTTCCTCGCCGACCCGTTCGGTGCGCCGGGCGACCGCATGTACCGCACCGGCGACCTGGTCCGCTGGACGCCGGAGGGCACCGTCGACTTCGTCGGCCGCGTCGACGACCAGGTCAAGATCCGCGGCTTCCGGGTCGAGACCGCCGAGGTCGAGGCCGTGCTGGCCAAGCACCCCGGGGTCGTGCAGGCCGCGGTGCAGGCGCAGCTCGACCACAACGGCGTCAAGCGCCTGGTCGCCTACGTCGTGGGCACCGCACCGTCCGACGACGGGCTGCGCGACTTCCTCCTGCGGACGCTGCCCGACTACATGGTGCCGTCGGCGTTCGTGGCACTGGACCGCCTTCCGCTCAACACCAACGGGAAGGTCGACCGCAAGGCGCTGCCGGCCCCCGACTGGGGCCTCGACCGGCGCACCGCGCACGTCGTACCGCGCACCCCCGCCGAACGCGCCATCGGGCAGGTCTGGGCCGAGGTCCTCGCGGTCGACCCCGGCCGCGTCGGCGCGCAGGACGACTTCCTGTCCCTGGGCGGCGACTCGATCCAGGCACTGCGGGTCGTGTCCCGGCTGCGCACGGCGCTGGACGTGCCGCTGTCCACCGGCGACCTGCTGGACGCGCGGACTGTCGCCGGTCTCGCCGACCTGCTCGCCGACCGCCTGCCCATCGCGGCGGACGACCGGATCACCGCGGTGCCGCACGACGCCGTGCTGCCGCTGTCCCCGGCGCAGCAACGGTTGTGGTTGCAGCACAAGATCGACCCGACGGGCACCGACTACAACACCGGTGTCGCCCTGCGGTTGCGCGGCCCGCTCGACCTCGACGCCCTGCGGACCGCGCTGAACGGCCTGGCCGAACGGCACGAGACCATGCGCACCACCTTCGCCGAGGTCGACGGCCGCAGCGTGCAGGTCATCACCCCGGCCGCGGTGGTACCGCTGCGCGTGGAGGACCTTTCCGCTGCCGCACACCGGGACGAGGCGCTCGACCGGCTGTGCGCGGAGGAGCTGACCACGCCGTTCGACCTGAGCACCGGCCCGGTGGTGCGCGCCGTGCTGGCCACGCTCGCCGACGACGACCACGTGCTGCTGCTCGACCAGCACCACATCGTCACCGACGGCTGGTCGGTCCGGGTCCAGGTCGACGACCTGCTGGAGCTGTACCGGGCCGCGGTTCGAAGAACAACACCCGACCTGAAGCCGCTGCCCGTCCGCTACGGCGACTTCGCGGCCTGGCAACGCCGCCGCGTCGAGGACCCGGCCGTCACCGGCCAGCTCGACCACTGGCGCACCGCCCTCGCGGGCCTCGAACCCCTCGACCTGCCCACCGACCGGCCCCGCCCCGCGCAGCGCACCACCCGCGGTGCCGTGCACCGCGAAACCCTGCCGGGACAGCTGGTGCAGCGCCTGACCGAGGTCGGTCACACCGGCGGCACCACCCTGTTCACCACGCTGGCCGCCGCCGTGCAGCTGCTGATGGCCCGCTACACCGGCCGCCGCGACGTGGCCGTCGGCACCGCCTCCGCCGGACGTGGCCGGCCCGAGCTCGACGACCTCGTCGGCTTCTTCGTCAACACCCTCGTCCTGCGGTCCACAGTGGACCCGGCTGTGCCGTTCGAGCGTTTCTTGGCCGACGTGCGCGAGACCGTGCGCGACGCGTTCGCCCACGACGAGGTGCCGTTCGACCGGCTCGTCGACGAGCTGCGGCCCGACCGCGACCCGAGCCGCACCCCGCTCGTGCAGGCGCTCGTGGTGCTGCAGCAGGAGATGGTGCGGTCCACGGCGGTCGGCGACCTGGACGTCACCGAGCACCACCTGCCCCGGCCGCGCGCCCGGTTCGAGCTGCTGGTGGAGTTCTGGCCGCGGGACGGCGCGCTGGAGCTGACCCTGGAGTACAACACCGACCTGTTCGACGCCACCACGATCGAGCGGATGGCCGGTCACCTCAGGACCCTGCTGGAGGCCGTGGCCACCGAACCCGGCCGGCCGCTGGGCGAGCTCCCGCTGCTCGACCGGCAGGAACGCCACCAGGTCCTCGACGCGTTCAACGACACCGCCGTCGACCGGCCCGCCGCCACGATCACGGCCCTGTTCGCCGACCAGGTCCGCCGCACGCCGCAGGCCGAGGCCGTCGTCGCCGGCGGCACCACGCTGACCTACGCCGAGCTCGACGCCCGCGCCAACCGCCTGGCGCACCACCTGCTGCGGCACGGACTGCGCGCGGAGGAACCGGTCGCGGTGCTGCTGGGCCGCTCGGCCGACCTCGTGGTCGCCGAGCTGGCCGTGCTCAAGGCGGGCGGCGCGTACGTCCCGCTCGACACCAGGGCACCCGCCGAACGCCTGGCCGTCCTGCTGGCGGGCAGCGGCGCCGCCGTCGTGCTCACCGACCGGACCTGGCAGGCCACCGCGCAGGAGGTCCACGAGGGCCACGTCGTCGTGCTGGGTGACGAGGACGGGGCGACCTCCGCGCCGGACGTGGTCGTGCACCCCGACCAGCTGGCGTACGTCATGCACACCTCGGGCTCCACCGGCGTGCCCAAGGGCGTGGCCGTGCGGCACCGCGACGTCACCGACCTCGCCCGCGACCGGCGGTTCACCGGCGGCGCGCACGAGCGGGTCCTGCTGCACTCCGCGCCCGCGTTCGACGCCACCACCTACGAGCTGTGGGTGCCGCTGCTCTCCGGCGGCACCGTCGTGGTCGCCCCGGCGGAGGACCTGGACGCGGACCGGTTGCGCGACCTCGTCACCGGGCACGGGCTGACCGGGCTCTGGCTGACCGCCGGCCTGTTCCGGGTCATCGCGCAGGACGACCCCGACTGCCTGGCCGGGCTGCGCGAGGTGTGGACCGGCGGCGACGTCGTGCCCGCCCCCGCGGTCCGCCGGGTGCTGCGCGCCTGCCCCGGCATCGTCGTGGTCGACGGCTACGGCCCCACCGAGACCACCACCTTCGCGACCTCCCACCGCATGGCCGACGCCGACGCCGTGGACGACGTGGTGCCGATCGGCCGCCCGCTGGACGGCATGCGGCTGCGCGTGCTCGACGAGAGCCTGACGCCCGCCCCGGTCGGCGTGCCGGGCGAGCTGTTCATCGCGGGCTCCGGCCTCGCGCGGGGGTACGCGGGCCGGCCGGGGCTGACCGCGGACCGGTTCGTCGCCGACCCGTTCGGAGCGCCGGGGGAGCGGATGTACCGCACCGGCGACCTGGTGCGGTGGCGGCCCGACGGCACCGTCGAGTTCGTCGGCCGCACCGACGACCAGGTCAAGATCCGCGGGTTCCGCGTCGAACCGGGCGAGGTCGACACCGCCCTGTCCGCGCACCCGGCGGTCGGTCAGTCGGTGACGGTCGTGCGGGTCGACGACACCGGCCGCAGACGGCTGGTGACCTACCTGACCGCCGTGGACACCGCACCTGAAGCGGCGGCGTTGCGGGAGTTCCTCGGCCGCGTGCTGCCCGACTACCTCGTGCCGTCCGCGTTCGTCGTCGTGGAGGCGTTGCCGCTCAACGCGAGCGGCAAGGTCGACCGGCACGCCCTGCCCGACCCGGTGTGGGCCACCGCCACCGGCGCGCACGTCGCCCCCGCCGACGGACCGGAGGCCGTGCTGGCCGGGATCTGGGCGCAGCTGCTCGGCGTCGACCGCGTCGGCGCCGGCGACAACTTCTTCGAGCTGGGCGGCGACTCCATCCTCAGCATCCAGGTGGTGTCGCGCGCCCGGCAGGCCGGGCTGTCGCTGAGCCCCGGCGACCTGTTCCGCCACCCCACCGTGGCGGCGCTCGCGACCGTGGCGACCGTCGCCGGACCGGCCGAGACCGACCAGGGCCGGGTCGTGGGGGACGTGCCGCTCACACCGGTGCAGCGCTGGCTGTTCGCCACGAACCCCGACCACCCCGAGCACTTCAACCAGGTCCTGACCGCCGAGCTGGCGTCCGATGTGGACGTCGACGCCCTGCGCACGGCCCTGGCCGCGCTGGTGGAGCACCACGACGCGCTGCGGATGCGGTTCGAGCGCACGGACTCCGGCTGGCGCCAGCACAACGCGGCGGCCGAACCGGCCGAGCTGCTGACCATGAGCCCCTGCACGGGTTTCGACCTCGCGACCGGGCCGCTGCTGCACGCCCAGCTGCACGAGTCGGTGCTGCGCCTGACGATCCACCACCTCGTCGTGGACGGCGTGTCGTGGCGCGTGCTGCTGGAGGACCTCGTCACGGCCTACGACCAGGCGGCCCGCGGTGAGCCCGTCCGGCTGGCCGCCAAGACGACGTCGTTCCGCGACTGGGCGCACCGGCTCACCCGGCACACCGCCGACGGCGGGTTCGACGACGAACGCGACCACTGGACCGCGACCGCGGCGGTGGACCCGTCCCTGCCCGTCGACCACGACGGCCCCAACACCGCCGGGTCCACCCGCGCCGTCTCCGTGCGGCTCGACGGCGACACCACCAGGGCGTTGCTGCAGGACGTGCCCGGCGCGTACCGCACGCAGGTCAACGACGTGCTGCTGAGCGCGCTCGGCCGGGTGCTCGCCGACTGGACCGGCCGCTCGCGGGTGCCGGTGGACCTGGAGGGCCACGGCCGCGAGGACGTGCTCGACGGCGTCGACCTGTCCCGCACGGTCGGCTGGTTCACCTCGATCTTCCCGGTCGCCCTCGACGTGCCGGAAGGCGACTGGGGACCGGTCCTCAAGTCGGTCAAGGAACAGCTGCGCGCGGTGCCGCGCAAGGGCATCGGCCACGGTGCCCTGCACGAGCCCGGCACCGGTGGCCCGCAGATCAGCTTCAACTACCTCGGCCGGCTCGACTGGACGGGCGTCGAAGGCGGCGTGCTGCACGCCGTGCGCGGCAGCCTGGAGCTCGACGGCGCACCGCGGGCGCCGCGCCCGCACCTGCTCGACGTCGTCGGCGCGGTCGAGCACGGCTGCCTGGAGCTCACCTGGTACTTCAGCGACCAGGTGCACGACGAGACGACCGTGCGGCGCCTGGCCGAGGCACTGGCCACGGCGTTGCGCGAGGTCGTGGCCCACTGCTCCCGTCCGGGTTCCGGCGGTCGCACGCCCTCGGACTTCCCGCTGGCACGCCTGGACCAGGCGGCGGTGGACCGGCTCACCGGTGACGGCCGCGACGTCGAGGACCTCTACCCGCTGACGCCGATGCAGGCCGGCATGGTGTTCCACGGCCTGGTCGACGGCACCACCTCCGGCGCCTACTTCAACCAGGTCCGCTTCCGGCTCACCGGCGTGACCGACCCGCACGCGCTGGCCGAGGCCTGGCAACGGGTCGTGGACCGCAACGCCGTGCTGCGCAGCGAGGTCGTGTGGGACGGGCTCGCCGAACCGCTGCAACGCGTGCGGCCCGAGGTGACCCTGCCGGTCACCCACCTCGACTGGACCGGCCTCGACGAGGACGCCGAGTTGCACGCGCTGCTGGAGAGCGACCGCGCGGCCGGGATGGACCTGACCGCCGCACCGCTGATGCGCGTCGCGATCGCCCGCCTGGCGCACGACGAGGTGTTGGTGCTGTGGACGTTCCACCACGTCCTGCTCGACGGGTGGAGCGCGGCCCAGCTGTTCACCGAGGTCTGCGAGCACCACGCGGCCATCACCCGCGGCACCGCGGGACCGGCCACGGCCCGCCCGCCGTTCCGCGAGTACCTGCACTGGCTGGACCGCCAGGACGGCGCCGAGGCCGAGCGGTACTGGCGGAGGGTGCTCGACGGCTTCGCCGAGACCACGCCGCTGCCGTTCGACCGCCGCCCCGTGGACGCGCACCGCGCCCAGTCCGGTGGCACCGTCCGGTTCGAGCTGAGCGCCGAGAGCACCGAACGGCTGCGCGAAGCGGCCCAGCGCAACGGCCTGACCGTGAACACCGTGGTGCAGGGCGCCTGGGCGGTGCTGCTGGCCCGCTACGCCGGCACGTCCGACGTCGTGTTCGGCACCACCGTGTCCGGCCGGCCCGCCGACCTGCCCGGTGTCGAGTCGACGGTCGGCATGTTCATCAACACCGTGCCGACCAGGGTCGCCGTCGACCGCGGCCGCGACCAGCTGTCGTGGCTGCGCGAGCTGCAGGCCGACCAGGCGGAGGCGCGGCGCTTCGAGCACGTGCCCCTGTCGCGGCTGCGCGGGTGGAGCGACCTGCCCGGCGGCGCGAACCTGTTCGACAGCATCCTCGTGTTCGAGAACTACCCGTTCGACGAGGACGCCATGGCCGAGCACGGCCTGCGGCTGCACGACGTCTACGCCCACGAGCCCACCAACTACGCGCTCACCGTCGTGGTCTCGCCCGGCCGGCACCTGGTCGTCGAGCTCGACCACGACCCGGACCTCTTCGACGAGGCCACCGTGCAGCGGCTCGGCGGGCACCTGCGGCTGCTCCTGGACGACCTGCTGGCCGAGCAGGACCGCCCGCTGCGCGAGCTGCGGCTGCTCGACGACGCCGAACGCGAGCAGGTGCTGGTCGAGTGGAACCCCACCGGCGGGAACTACCCGGTGGCGACGCTGCCGCGGTTGTTCGCCGAGCAGGCCGCGCGCACCCCGGACGCCGTCGCGGTCACCTGCGGGGACGAGCACCTGACCTACGCCGAGCTGGACGCCCGCGCCAACCGGCTGGCACACCTGCTCGCCGACCGCGGTGCGGGACCGGAGGAGTACGTCGCGCTGCGGCTGCCGCGGTCCACCGACCTGGTCGTGGCGGTGCTGGGCGTGCTCAAGTCCGGCGCGGCCTACCTGCCGATCGACCCGTCCTACCCGGAGGACCGGATCGCGGGCATGGTCGAGGACACCCGGCCGGTGACCGTGCTGACCGAGCTGCCGGACCTGTCCGGGCTGCCCTCGACCGCACCGGACGTCGTGCTGCGGCCGGAGAACCCCGCGTACGTCATCTACACCTCCGGCTCCACCGGCAAGCCCAAGGGCGTCGTCGTCCCGCACGCCAACGTGGCCCGGCTGTTCTCGGCCACCGACGCCTGGTTCGGGTTCGGCGCCGACGACGTGTGGACCCTGTTCCACAGCTACGCCTTCGACTTCTCCGTCTGGGAGCTGTGGGGACCGCTGCTGCACGGCGGCCGGCTCGTCGTCGTGCCGCACGAGGTGTCGCGCTCGCCGCGCGAGTTCGCCGACCTGCTGGCACGGGAACGGGTCACGGTCCTCAACCAGACGCCGTCCGCGTTCTACCAGCTCATCGCCGAACAGCCGCGAGACCTCAGCCTGCGCTACGTCGTCTTCGGCGGTGAGGCGCTGGACGTGCGCAAGCTCGCGGCCTGGAACGGCCCCGGCGAGCTGATCAACATGTACGGCATCACCGAGACCACCGTGCACGTCACGTGGACGCCCGCAGACGGCACCGTCGGCGAACCCATCCCGGACCTGCGCGTGTACGTCCTCGACGAGGACCTGCGACCGGTCCCGCCCGGTGTCGTCGGCGAGATGCACGTCGCCGGCGCCGGCCTGGCGCGCGGCTACCTCAAGCGGCCCGGCCTGACCGCGTCCCGGTTCGTCGCCGACCCGTTCGGCGCGCCCGGCTCCCGCATGTACCGCACCGGAGACCTGGCGCGCTGGAAGGACGGCCGGCTCGACTACCTCGGCCGCGCCGACCACCAGGTCAAGATCCGCGGCTTCCGCATCGAGCTCGGCGAGATCGAGGCCGCGCTCGAAGCCCACGACGACGTCACCGCCGCCGTCGCCGACGTCCGCGAGCACGCCGGGCGCAAGGTCATCGTCGGGTACGTCGTCGGTGGCCGTGGCGCCGACCTGCGCGGGTTCCTCGCGCAGACGCTGCCCGAGCACATGGTGCCCTCGGCGTTCGTGCACCTGGACCGGCTCCCGTTGACCGGCAACGGGAAGCTCGACCGCAAGGCGCTGCCCGCACCGGAGTGGGAGACGACCGGCACCCGGCACGTCGAGCCGCGCACGGAGACCGAGCGCGTGCTCGCCGGCATCTGGGCGCAGGTGCTGGGGCTCGACCGGGTCGGCGTCGAGGACGACTTCTTCGAGCTGGGCGGTGACTCGATCATCAGCATCCAGGTCGTGTCCCGCGCCCGGCAGGCCGGGTACGCCCTGGCGCCACGCGACCTGTTCAGCCGTCCGACCGTCGCCGCGCTCGCCGCCGCCGTGCCCGCGGTCGCCGCGGAACAGCAGGACGTGCCGCGGGGCCCGGTGACCGGCGACGTCCCGCTGACCCCGATCCAGCGGTGGTTCCTCGACGCGGAACCGCCGCACCCCGAGCACTTCGACCAGGTCGTCGAGGTGGAGTTCACCGACGAGGTCGATCGCACGGCGTTGCGCACGGCGTTGGCGGCACTGGTCGAGCACCACGACGCGCTGCGGATGCGGTTCGAGCACACCGCGACCGGCTGGCAGCAGCACAACCCGCCGGTCGGACCCGTCGACGTCCTGTCCGAAGTGGACGGGTTCGACCTGGGACGCGGACCGCTGCTGCGGGCCACGCCGCTCACGTCGCACCGGGTCCGGCTCACCGCGCACCACCTCGTCGTGGACGGCGTGTCGTGGCGGGTGCTGCTGGAGGACCTGGAGACCGCCTACCTCCAGGCCGTGCGCGGTGAACGGGTCCTCCTCCCGGCGCGGACCACGTCGTTCCGCGACTGGGCGCTGCGGCTGGCCGAGCACACCGCGGCTGGCGGGTTCGACGACGAGGCCGGGCACTGGGCCGGCGTCACCGGTGACCCGAGCGTGCCCGTGGACCGCACCGGCACCGGCACGACCGGTTCCGTGCGGGGCGTCACCGTCGAGCTGAACGCCCAGGAGACCAGGGCCCTGTTGCAGGACGTGCCCGCCGCGTACCGCACGCAGGTCAACGACGTGCTGCTGAGCGCGTTGGGACGGGTGCTGGCCGGGTGGACCGGCCGTGACCGGGTGCTCGTGGACCTGGAGGGCCACGGCCGCGACGGCGACTTCCTCGACGGCGTCGACCTGTCCCGCACGGTCGGCTGGTTCACCGCGGTGTTCCCGGTGGCGCTCGACGTGCCGGCGGGGGACTGGGGCGCGGTGCTCAAGGCCACCAAGGAACGGCTGCGCGCGGTGCCCCGGCGCGGCATCGGCTTCGGCGCGCGGTACGGCGGGGTGCAGCCGGCGGTGGCGTTCAACTACCTCGGGCAGTTCGACGGCGTGGCGGGCACGGCGGTGCGCACGGCCGGTGGGATCAGCGCCGACGCCGCACCGGACACGCCCCGCCACCACCTGCTCGACGTCGTCGGCGCGGTGCAGGACAAGCGGTTGCAGCTCACCTGGTACTACAGCGACGAGGTCCACGACGAGCCGACCGTGCGCGTGCTGGCCGAGGCGATGGCGGTGGCGCTGCGGGAGATCGTCGCGCACTGCGCCCGGCCGGGAGCGGGCGGCCGGACACCGTCGGACTTCCCGCTGGCGGGCCTCGACCAGGCCGCGGTGGACCGGATCGTCGGCGACGGCCGCGCCGTCGAGGACGTCTACCCGCTGACGCCGATGCAGGCGGGCATGGTGTTCCACAGCCTGTCCCACGGCCACGAAGGCCTCTACACCGAACGGATCTCGTTCGTCCTCGACGGTGTCACGGACGTCGAGGCGCTGGCCCGTGCGTGGAGCGAGGTCGTCGCACGGACCCCGGTCCTGCGCAGCCGCGTCGTGTGGGAGGGCGTCGACCGGCCCGTGCAGGTGGTCTGCCGCACGGTCGACGTGCCGATCAACGACGGGACCGGCGGCGAGCTCGACCTCGGCACCGCGCCGCTGCTGCGGCTGGAGCTGACGCGCGAGTCCGCCACCTCCGTGCGGGTCGGCTGGACGTTCCACCACGTGCTGCTCGACGGGTGGAGCACGTTCCAGGTGCTGACCGACGTCTTCACCTGCTACGCGGCGTTCACCGCCGGTCGCGAGCCGGACCTGCCGGCCCGCCGGCCGTTCGGCGACTACCTGCGCTGGCTCGCCGCACAGGACGCGACCGAGGCGGAGGAGCACTGGCGGCGGGTGCTCGGCGGGTTCGCCGCACCCACCCCGTTGCCGCTCGACCGCCCCGCCGCACCGGGTCACGCCACCCGGACCGCCGCCTGGACCACGGTCACCCTGCCCGGTGGCGAGCTGCGCGAGTTCGCCCAGCGCAACGGGTTGACGCTCAACGCCGTCGTGCAGGGCGCCTGGGCGCTGCTGCTGGCGCGCTACAGCGGCCAGGACGACGTGTGCTTCGGCTCCACGGTCTCCGGCCGCCCGGCCGACCTGCCCGGCGCGGACGCCATCACGGGCATGTTCATCAACACCCTGCCGGTGCGCACGGAGGTCGTGCCGGACGAACCGGTCGCGGCGTGGCTGCGGCGCTTGCAGGCCGACCAGGCGGAGGCGCGGCGGTTCGAGCACGTGGCGCTCGCCGACCTCCAGGCCTGGAGCGACGTGCCGGGCGGCGTCGACCTGTTCGCCAGCATCGTGGTGTTCGAGAACTACCCGATCGACGAGGCCGCGGCCCACGGGGTCGTGCTGCGCGACCTGGACGCGGTCGAGACGACCAACTTCCCGCTCAGCCTGGGCGTCCGGCCCGGCGCGGAGCTGGAGTTCCGGCTCAGCTACGACCCCGACCTGTTCGACCTCGCCACGGTCGAGCGCATCGCCGGTCACCTGACCGCGGTGCTGCGCGGTCTGACCGCCGACCCCGGCCGCGCGCTGGGCGAGGTCGACCTCCTCGACGACGCCGAACGCCGGCTCGTCCTCCCGGAGCGCGTGCGGAGCAGCGTCCCGGACGCGACCGTGGCCGAGCTGTTCGCCGCCCAGGCGGACCGGGCCCCGGACGCGACCGCGGTGGTCGCGGGCGGCACGTCGCTCACCTACGCCGAGCTGGACGCCCGCGCGAACGCGTTGGCACAGCGGCTGATCTCGCTCGGTGTGCAGCCGGAGGAACGCGTCGGGCTGCTGCTGCGCCGATCGGCCGACGTGGTGGTCGCGGTGCTCGCCGTGCTCAAGGCGGGCGGCGCCTACCTGCCGCTGGACAGCCGGGCGCCGGTCGAACGCCAGGAGCTCGTGCTCGACCAGGCCGGGAGCCGGGTGCTGATCACCGACTCCGACACCGTCCCGTTCGACGGGCACGTCGTCGTCCCCGGCGGTGAGACGTCAGCCGAACGGCCCGCCGTGGCCGGACACCCCGACGGCCTCGCCTACGTGGAGTTCACCTCCGGCTCCACCGGCACGCCGAAGGGTGTGGCGGTGCGGCACCGGGACGTCGTGGCGCTCGCGCTCGACTCCCGGTTCGACGGCCCGGCCCACCGGACCGTGCTGGTGCACTCACCACTGGCGTTCGACGCCTCCACCTACGAGCTGTGGGTGCCCCTGCTGCGCGGCGGCCGGGTGGTCGTCGCGCCGCCGCAGGACCTGGACGCGGCCGCACTGCGCGAGCAGATCACCGCGCACGGCGTGACGGCGCTGTGGCTGACCGCGGGCCTGTTCCGGGTGCTGGCGCAGGACTCGCCGGACTGCCTGGTGGGCGTGAGCGAGGTGTGGACCGGCGGTGACGTCGTGCCCGCCGCCGCGGTCCGCCGGGTCATGGCGGCCTGCCCCGGACTGGTGGTGGTCGACGGCTACGGACCCACCGAGACCACGACGTTCGCCACCTCCCACCGGATGACCGGCCAGGACGACGTGCCGGACACCGTGCCCATCGGCTCCGCGCTCGACGGCATGGCCACCTACGTGCTGGACGAGCGGCTGCGGCCCGTTCCGGTCGGCGTGCCCGGCGAGCTGTACCTCGCCGGGGCCGGCCTGGCCCGCGGCTACCTCGACCGGCCGGGCCTGACCGCGTCCCGGTTCGTCGCCTGCCCGTTCGGTGCGCCGGGGGAGCGGATGTACCGCACCGGCGACATCGTGCGGTGGCTGCCCGGCGGCGTGCTGGAGTTCGCCGGCCGCGCCGACGACCAGGTGAAGCTGCGCGGGTTCCGCATCGAGCTCGGCGAGGTCGAAGCGGTCCTGGGCCGGCACCCCGGCGTGGGCGGGCTGGTCGTGGTGGTCCGCGAGGACTCCCTCGGCGGCAAGCAGCTCGTGGCCTACCTGGTGCCCGTCGACCCCGCCCGTGCACCGGAACCCGCGGAGCTGGCCGCGTTCGCGGGACGGACCCTGCCCGACTACATGGTGCCCTCGGTGTTCATGGTGCTCGACGCGCTTCCGCTGAGCACCAACGGGAAGGTCGACCGGGCCGCGTTGCCGGAACCGTCGGCCACCGCGTCCGCCGCGCCGTACGTGGCGCCCAGGACGGAGACCGAGGAGGTCATGGCCGGCATCTGGGCCGAGGTGCTGGGCGTGGAGCGCGTCGGCGCCGAGGACGACTTCTTCGCACTCGGCGGCGACTCGATGCGCAGCCTGCTCGTCACGTCCCGGTGCCGCGCGGCCTTCGACGTACCGCTGACCCCGCACGACGTCCTCACCGCCCGCACGGTCGCCGACCTGGCGGGGCTGGTCGAGGAGAAGATCCTGCTCGAGCTCGAACGACTCGCCCTCGAAGACGGCGCCAACCAGGAACTGTGAGGAGACACCACACCATGTCGTCGTCGATCGAGGACCGCATCGCCGCGCTGCCCCCGCACCTGCGGGAGCAGATGCGCCGCCGCCTCTCCGGCCGCTCGCAGCAGGCCGACGCCATCAGACCGGCCGACCGGACCCAGCCGCTGCCGCTGTCGTTCCCGCAGCAGCGCCTGTGGTTCCTCGACCGCTTCCAGCCCGGCGGTTCCGGCTACAACAGCGCGCTGGCGCTGCGCCTGACCGGACAGCTCGACGTGGCCGCGCTGACCGCGGCGCTCACCGGTCTGGTGGCGCGGCACGAGTCGCTGCGCACGACGCTCGACGAGGTCGACGGGGTCGGTGTGCAGGTCGTGCACCCGCCGTTCGACCTCGCCCTGCCCGTGGTGGAGCCGGCCGGCGACCTGGACGAGCTGCTGGTCGAGGAGTACTCCCGCCCGTTCGACCTGCGGCGCGGACCGCTGGTGCGGGCGGTGCTGGTGCGGCAGGCGCCGGACGAGCACGTGCTGCTGGTCACCGCGCACCACGTCGTCACCGACGGCTGGTCGATGGGCGTGCTCACCGAGGAGCTGGGCGAGCTGTACGGCGCGGCCGTGGCCGGACGGGACGCCGTGCTGCCCGCGTTGCCGCTGCAGTACGCCGACTTCGCGGCCTGGCAACGGGAGCGGCTCTCCGGTGAGGCGCTGCGCGGCCAGGTCGAGCACTGGACTCGGCGGCTGAGCGGCACCACCCCGCTGGAGCTGCCCACCGACCGGCCGCGACCGGCGGTGCGCACCACGAACGGCGCGGTGCAGGCGTTCACCGTGCCGGCCGCGACCACCGCGGCGTTGCGGGCGCTCGCCCAGGAACGCGGCACGATCCTGTTCTCCGTGCTGATGGCCGGGTGCCAGGCTCTGCTGGCCCGCTACGCCGGGCAGGACGACGTGGCCGTGGGCACCGTGACCACCGGCCGCGGCCGCCCCGGTCTGGAGCGGCTGGTCGGGTTCTTCGTCAACACCGTCGTGCTGCGGTCCACAGTGGACTCACGTGCCACGTTCGCCGAGTTCCTGGACCAGGTCAAGGACAACGTCAAGGAGGCGTACGCCCACGACGAGGTGCCGCTGGAGCACGTGGTCGACGCGCTGCGCACCGACCGCGACGTCAGCCGCAACCCGCTGTTCGACGTGATGGTGCTGCTGCAGAACGCCGAACGCACCCCGCCGCGGCTGCCCGGCCTGGCGGTCGAGCAGGTCGGGTTGTCCCGCCGTGCCGCCATCTTCGACCTGACCATCGAGTTCCAGGAGCGCGCCGGCCTGCTCGACGGCGTGGTCGAGTACAACACCGACCTGTTCGACGCCGCCACGGTCGCCCGCTTCTGCGACCACCTCGTGCGGCTGCTCGACGGCCTGGCGAGCGACCCGCACCGGCCGCTGGGCGAGCTGCCGTGGCTGTCGGACGCCGAACGCGACCAGGTGCTGACCGGCTGGAACGACGCCTCCCGCGCACCGGTCGACGCCACGATCCCCGGCTTGTTCGCCGAGCAGGTGCGCCGGACGCCGGACGCACCCGCCGTGCTCTCCGACGACGAGGTCCTCACCTACGCCGAGCTGGACGCGCGGGCCAACGCGCTCGCTCGGGAACTGGTCGGCCTCGGTGTGCGGCCGGAGGACCCGGTGGGGTTGCTCGTGGAGCGGTCGGCCGACCTGGTCGTGGCGGAGCTGGCGATCGTGAAGGCCGGCGCGGCGTACGTCCCGCTCGACGGTCGTGCACCGGCCGAGCGGACCCGGCGGGTCATCGCCGACTCCGGGATCGCGGTCGTGCTCACCGATGCGCGCAACCGGGACGCGGTCGCGTCCGTCCACACCGTACTGCTCGACGGCGAGCGGACCGGCGCCGCCGATCCCGCCGTCGCGGTGCACCCGGACCAGCTCGCGTACGTCATGCACACCTCCGGCTCCACCGGCGTGCCCAAGGGTGTCGCCGTGCGGCACCGCGACGTCGTGGCGCTGGCGCTGGACTCCCGTTTCGCGGGCGGTGCGCACGACCGGGTGCTGCTGCACTCGCCGTCGGCGTTCGACGCCTCGACCTACGAGCTGTGGGTCCCGCTGTTGCGTGGCGGCCAGGTCGTGGTGGCGCGGCCGGGTGACGTCGACGCCGACGTGATCAGGGCCGCCGCCGGTCGCGGTGTGACCGCGATCTGGCTGACCGCAGGACTGTTCCGGCTCGTCGCCCAGGAGGCACCGGACGCGTTCGCCGGACTGCGGGAGGTGTGGACCGGCGGTGACGTCGTGCCCGCCGCGGCCGTGCGCGGGGTGCTCGAAGCGTGCCCCGGCCTGACCGTGGTCGACGGCTACGGCCCGACCGAGACCACGACGTTCGCCACGTCGTTCCCCATGACCGACACCGTGCCCGACGTCATCCCCATCGGCCGGCCGCTGGACGGCATGGCCGTCTACGTGCTCGACGAAGGCCTGCGCCCAGTTCCCGTCGGCGTGCCGGGGGAGCTGTTCCTCGCGGGCGCCGGCGTGGCCCGCGGCTACCTCGGCCAGCCCGGCCTGACCGCCGAGCGGTTCGTGCCCGACCCGTTCGGCCCGCCCGGCTCCCGCATGTACCGCACCGGTGACATCGGCCGGTGGCGCGTGCAGGGCGTGGTCGAGTTCGTCGGCCGCACCGACGACCAGGTCAAGATCCGCGGCTTCCGCGTCGAGACCGGCGAGATCGACGCCCTGCTCGTGCGCCACCCCGGCATCTCCCAGTCGATCACCGTCGCCCGCACCGACGACGGCCGCAAGCAGCTGGTCGCCTACCTCGTGGCCGACGCCGCCCCGGCGCACGCCGAGCTGCGCACGTGGCTCACCCGCGAGCTGCCCGACTACATGGTCCCCTCGGCGTTCGTGGTGCTGGACGCGCTCCCGTTGAGCGGCAACGGCAAGGTCGACCGCCGCGCCCTGCCCGCACCCGAGGCCCGCACCGCAGCCGACCGCCACGTCGAGCCCACCACGCCGGTGGAACGGGAGCTGGCGCGCGTCTGGGCCGAGGTGCTGCGCGTCGACCGCGTGGGCATCGAGGACAACTTCTTCGAGCTCGGCGGCGACTCCATCCTCAGCATCCAGCTCGTCGCCCGCGCCCGCCGGGCCGGTCTGCGGTTGTCGTCCAAGGACGTCTTCCTGCACCCCACCGTCGCCGGGCTGGCCGCGACCGCGACCGCGGTGGCCGACACGGTGGCGGACGCGGTGGTGTCCGGACCCGCGCCGCTGACGCCGATCCAGGAGTGGTTCTTCGACACCGCTCCCGCGAGCCCGCACCACTTCACCATGTCCACGCACGTGGAGCTGGCACCCGAGGTGGACGAACGGGCGCTGGCCACCGCCGTGGACGCCGTGGTGGCGCACCACGACGCCCTGCGGACCCGCTTCCGCCGCGACGACGCCGGTCAGCTCGGCAACGCCCAGCCCGGCAACGCCCAGCCCGGCAACGCCCAGCCCGGCAACGCCCAGCCCGGCAACGCCCAGCCCGGCAACGCCCAGCCCGGCAACGCCCAGCCCGGCGCCACCCAGCCCGACGCCACTCAGCCCGGCAACGCGAGCGCCGCTCCCGAGACCGCCCGCTGGGTCCAGGACCTCGCCCCCACCCCGCCGACCGGCGTCCTCCAGGTGCTGACCGGCCTCGACGACCACGCCTGCGACGAGGCCGCACTCGCCGCCCAGTCGAGCCTGGACCTCACCGGCGGCCCCCTGCTGCGGGCCATCCTGTTCCGCCTCGCCGACGGTCGCTCCCGCCTCTTCCTGACCGTGCACCACCTCGTCGTGGACGGCGTGTCCTGGCGCGTGCTGCTCGCCGACCTCGACACCGCCTATCAGCAGCTCGTCCGCGGCGAACCCGTCGCGCTGGAGCCCGTGCCCACCGCGTTCGCCACCTGGGCCCGCCGCCTCACCGACCGGGTGCGCGCCGGCGAGCTGGACGCCGACCTCGACCACTGGACCGGCTTCGCCGCCTCCGCCCCCGCCGAGCTCCCGCTGGACCACGACGGCGACCCCGCCGAGGACGTCCGGTCGGTCACCGTGCGGCTCAGCCCCGCCGACACCGACGCGCTGCTGCACCAGGTGCCCGGCGTCTACCGCACCCAGGTCAACGACGTGCTGCTCAGCGCGCTCGGCCGCGCGCTGGCCGGGTGGACCGGCCACGACCGCGTGCTCATCGGACTGGAGGGCCACGGCCGCGAGGACGTGCCCGACGACCTCGACATCTCCCGCACCGTCGGCTGGTTCACCAGCCAGTTCCCGCTGGCTCTGCACGTCCCGGCCGGTGGCTGGGGCGGTGTGCTCAAGTCGGTCAAGGAACAGGTCCGCGCACTGCCGCGCCGCGGCCAGAGCTACGCCGCGCTGCGCTACCTGGCCGCCCCCGGTTCGCCGGCCGCCGCGTTGCGCGACGACCCGCACCCGTTGATCAGCTTCAACTACCACGGCCAGTGGGACGTCGCGGCCGACGCCGACGGGCTCGTCCGGGCCCGCTGCGCCCCGCTCGGCCGCGACAGCGCCCCCGGCAACGCCCGCGCGTACCTGATCGACGTCGTCGGGCTGGTGGAGAACGGCCGGCTCGAGCTCACCTGGCTGTACTCCGGGCAGGTGCACGACGAGTCGACCGTGCGGGGCGTCGCCGACGCGATGGTGCGCGGGCTGGCGGAAATCGTGGCGCACTGCGCCGAGCCGGGTGCCGGTGGCCGCACGCCGTCGGACTTCCCGCTGGCACACCTGGACCAGGTCGCGGTGGACCGGCTGGTCGGGACCGGTGCCGAGGTCGAGGACGTCTACCCGCTGACGCCGTTGCAGGAGGGCATGCTCTTCCACGGCCTGGCCGACCCGTCGTCCACGGCCTACTTCGACCAGGTGCGCCTGCGGCTGACCGGCGTCACCGACGAACAGGCCCTCGCCACCGCGTGGCAGCGCGTCGTCGACCGCACGCCGGTGCTGCGCGGTGCGCTGGTCTGGGAAGGCGTCGAGCGGCCCGTGCAGGTGATCCGCTCGCACGTCGACCTGCCGACCGCGCACCACGACTGGCGCTCACTGTCCGAACAGGACCGCGCACGCGAGCTGGAAGCACTGGCGGCACAGGACCTCGACCTGCGCCGGGCACCGCTCATGCGGATCGACCTGGCCCGGCTGCCCGGCGACGAGGTGCTGCTGGTCTGGACGTTCCACCACGTGCTGCTGGACGGCTGGAGCCTCGCCCAGGTGTTCGCCGAGGTGTGCGAGCAGTACCGGGCGATCACCGCGGGCAGCGCACCGGAGGTCGTCTCGCGGCGGCCGTTCCGCGACTACCTGCGGTGGCTGGACGCCCAGGACCGGTCCGAGGCCGAACGCCACTGGCGTGCCGTGCTGGCGGGCTTCTCCGCACCCACCGCCCTGCCCTACGACCGGCCGCCCGCCCGCGACCACGCCACCGAGTCCTCCACGGCGGTGCCCGTCGCGCTCACCGCCGAGCAGACCGACCGGCTGCGCCACACCGCCCGCCGCCACGGCCTCACGGTCAACACCGTCGTGCAGGGCGCGTGGGCGTTGCTGCTGGCGCGCTACAGCGGTGAGTCCGACGTCGTGTTCGGCACGACGGTCTCCGGCCGCCCCGGCGAGCTGCCCGGTGTGGAGCAGATGATCGGTCTGTTCATCAACACCGTGCCGGCCCGGGTGTCCGTGCGCCCCGACGCCGAGGTCGCGACCTGGCTCGCGGAGGTGCAGGCCGCGCAGACGGAGTCGCGGCGGTTCGACTTCGTGTCGCTGGCCGACCTGCGGTCGTGGAGCGACGTGCCGGCGGGGTCGGCGTTGTTCGACAGCGCCGTGGTGTTCGAGAACTACCCGCTCAACGACGTCACCGAGGTCGGCGGCATCCGCGCGACCGAGGTGCAGGCGCGGGACACGACGACCTTCGCGCTCACCCTCAGCGCCGTCCTCGACGACCGGCTGCGCCTGGACCTCGCCTACGACCCGCACCTGTTCGACGCCGACACGGCCCGGCGCCTCGCCGACCGCCTGCTCCTGGTCGTCGACGCCATCGCCGCCGACTCCGCGCGACCGGTGGCGGACCTGCCGCTGATGACCGGCGAAGAACGCCACCAGGTCCTCACCGAGTGGAACGCGACCACCCGGGACGTGCCGGAGAAGTCGGTCGTCGAGGTGTTCGAAAGCCAAGCCAGGACCACCCCGGACGCCACCGCCCTGGTGGTAGGGGAGCAGTCGCTGTCGTTCGCGGAGCTGAACGCGTGGGCGAACCGGGTGGCCCGGGCCTTCGTCGCCGCCGGTGTGGGGCCGGAGCGCGTGGTGGCGTTGTCGCTGCCGCGGTCGGTGGAGTTCGTGGTGGCGCTGCTGGCGATCTGGAAGGCCGGTGGCGTGTACCTGCCGGTCGACCCGACGCTGCCCGCCGACCGCGTGGAGTTCCTGCTGCAGGACGCTGATCCGGTGCTCGTGGTGCGCGACGCGCTGCCCGAGGCCGACCGCTCGGACGACCTGGCACCGGTGGGACCCGGGCACGCGGCGTACGTGATCTACACGTCCGGTTCGACCGGCCGCCCCAAGGGCGTGGTGGTCGAGCACGGCAGCCTGGTGAACCTGCTGGTGAACCACCGCGAGGACTTCGCCGCCGGCAAGCGGTTGCGGGTGGCGTTGTCGGCGGTGTTCTCGTTCGACACGTCGCTGGAAGGCATCGTGCTGATGGCGGACGGCCACGAGCTGCACGTCCTCGACGACGACACCCGGCTCGACCCGCCCGCCCTCGTCCGGTACGTGACCGGCCACCGGATCGACTTCCTCGACCTGACCCCGTCCTACGCACGGCAACTGGTCGAAGCAGGCCTGCTGGACGGCGAACACCGTCCGCAGGTGCTGATGCTGGGCGGAGAGGCGATCGGCGAGGACCTGTGGCGGCGCCTCGCGGACGCCCAGGGCACCGCGAGCTACAACTTCTACGGCCCGACCGAGTCCACGGTGGACGCGCTGTCCACCAGGATCAGCGGGCACGGGCGCCCGGTCGTGGGACGTCCGCTGCTCAACACCCGCGCCCACGTCCTGGACGACGACCTGCGCCCGGTGCCCGTCGGCGTGCCGGGAGAGCTGTTCCTGGCCGGGGTGCAGGTCGCCCGCGGCTACCTCGACCGGCCGGGGCTCACCGCGGACCGGTTCCTCGCCGACCCGTTCGGCGGACCGGGGGAGCGGATGTACCGCACCGGCGACCGCGTCCGGTGGCTCGCCGACGGCACCCTCGACTACCTCGGCCGCACCGACGACCAGGTGAAGATCCGCGGTTTCCGGATCGAGCCCGGCGAGGTCGAGGCCGTGCTGTCCCGGCACCCCGACGTCCGCGAGGCCGTCGTCATCGCCCGGCAGGACCACGGCCACCAACGGCTCGTCGCCTACGTCACCGGCGCCGCGACCGACCTGCGCACGTGGCTGGCCGAGCGGCTGCCCGACTACCTGGTGCCCTCGGCGTTCGTCGAGCTCGACTCGATCCCCCTCAACGCCAACGGCAAGGTCGACCGCCGCGCCCTGCCCGCACCCGACTTCACCGAGGCCCGCACCGAGCACGTCGCACCGCGCACGGACGTCGAACGCGACGTGGCCGACATCTGGTCCGAGGTGCTGGGCGTGCCCGGCATCGGCGTGCGGGACAACTTCTTCGAGCTCGGCGGCGACTCCATCCTCAGCATCCGGGTGATCTCCCGGCTGCGGGCCGCGTTCGACGTGGAGATGTCGCCGCGGGCCCTGTTCAGCCACCCGACCGTCGCGGGGATCGCCGCGCTGGTCGCGGAGTCGGCACAGGCGCGGCTGGACGAGATCCCCGTGGTGCCGCGCGACGGCGGTCTGCCGTTGTCGTTCGCGCAGCAGCGGCTGTGGTTCCTCGACGAGTTCGAACCCGGTGGCGTCGAGTACCTGTCGCCGTCGATCCTGCGGCTGCGCGGACCCCTGGACGTCGGCGCGCTGGCCGCGGCGCTCACCGCGCTGGTCGCGCGGCACGAGTCGTTGCGCACCACGTTCGAGACGGTCGACGGGCGCGGTGTGCAGGTCGTGCACCCGCCCCAGCCCGTCGAGGTGCCGGTGGTCGACGTGACCGAGGACGAGCTGGCCGACGTGCTGACCCGCGAGACGACCACGCCGCTGGACCTGCGGCACGGCCCGCTGGTGCGGGTGCTGCTCGCGCGGCTCGGTGCGGACGACCACGTGCTCTCCCTGGTGCTGCACCACATCGTCACCGACGGCTGGTCCAACGGCGTGCTGCTCGGCGAGCTGGGCGCCTGCTACGAGGCCGCGACGTGCGGCCGGGACGCGAAGCTGCCCGACCTGCCCGTGCAGTACGCCGACTTCGCGGTGTGGCAGCGCACCGCCGCGACCGAGGAGGTGTTGCGGGAGCACCTGGCGCACTGGCGGCACGCGCTCGACGGCGTGCGGCCGCTGGAACTGCCCACCGACCGGCCCCGCCCCGCCGTTCGCGGCAAGCAGGGCGCGCTGGTGCACTTCCAGGTGCCCGCCGAGGTCACCGAACGGCTCAGGGCGCTGGCCCGCGAGCACGACGGCACGTTGTTCATGGCACTGGTCGCCGCCTGCCAGGCGGTGTTCGCCCGGTGGTCGGGGCAACGCGACGTCGCCGTCGGCACCGTCGTCTCCGGCCGCGACCGCACCGAGCTGGAGGGCCTGGTCGGGTTCTTCGTCAACACGCTGGTGCTGCGCAGCGACGTGGACCCGCGCCAGGGCTTCGGGCAGTTGCTCGGCCAGGTGCGGGAGACCGTCCTGGACGCCTTCGCCCACCAGGACGTGCCGTTCGAACGGGTCGTGGACGAGGTCCACCCCGTGCGCGACCCCAGCCGCACCCCGCTGTTCCAGGCGATGGTCGTGCTGCAGAACACCGGCGGCGACGAACCGCGCCTGCCCGGCCTGCGCGTCGAGGAGCTGCCGCCGCCGTCGGTCGCGGCCGGTTTCGACGTGTCGTTCCAGTTCCAGGAGGTCGACGGCCGGCTGGAGGCGGTGCTCACCTACGACACCGCGCTGTTCGACACCTCCACGGCCGAACGGCTCGTCGCGCACGTCGGCGTGCTGCTCGACGGCGCGACCGCCGAACCCGGCCTCCCCGTGGCCGACCTGCCGCTGCTCACCGACGACGAGCTGCTCGACGTGCTGGAGCGGTGGAACGACACCGGCACCGCCGGCCCGGCACCGGCCTACCACGAGGTCTTCCAGGCCCGCGCCGCCCGCACCCCGGACGCGACCGCGCTGGTCGACGGCCTCCGGTCGTGGACCTTCGCCGAGCTCAACGCCGACGCCAACCGCATCGCCCACCACCTGATCGCCGCGGGCGTCGGGCCGGAGTCCGTGGTGGCACTGGCGCTGCCCCGCTCCGCCGAGCTGGTGCTCGCGATCCTCGCCGTGCTCAAGGCCGGTGGCGCGTACCTGCCGGTCGACCCCGAGCACCCCGCGGAGCGCATCGCGTTCGTCCTCGACGACGCCCAGCCCGTGCTCGTGGTGGCCGGGACCGACGTCGGCGGCGACCTGCCGCACGTGCGGCTCGACGACCCCGCCGTGGCCGCGCGCCCCGCGACCGACCCCACCGACGCCGACCGCACGGCACCGCTGCGCCCGGAGCACGCCGCGTACGTCATCTACACCTCCGGCTCCACCGGCCGCCCCAAGGGCGTCGTCGTCGAGCACCGCAACCTCGCCGCGCTCGTCGCCGACCACCACGCCCGCCTGCTGCCCCAGGACGGCACGGTGCTGCGCGGCATCGCCACCGCCGCCTACACCTTCGACGCCTCCTGGGAGGGCCTGCTCCTGCTCGCCGGCGGCCACGAGCTGCACCTGCTCGACGACGACGTCCGGCTCGACCCGCGAGCCGTCGTCGAGCACATCGCCCTGCACGGCATCGACTTCCTCAGCTGCACCCCGTCCTACCTGCACCAGCTCCTGCCGGAAGGCGTGCTCGAACGGCCGCTGCTGCTCGCACTGGGCGGTGAGGCCATCAGCGAACCGCTGTGGCGCGCGCTGGCCGAGGCCGACGGCGTCACCGCGATCAACCTCTACGGCCCCACCGAGTGCACGGTCGACTCGGTCTGGACGGAGGTCACCGACCGCGACCGGCCGGTGATCGGCACGCCGGGGCAGGGCCTGCGCGCCTACGTTCTCGACGACGGGCTGCGCCCCCAGCCGGTCGGCGTGCCCGGTGAGCTGCACCTGGCCGGTGACCAGGTGACCCGCGGCTACCTGCACCGGCCCGGCCTGACCGCGGACCGGTTCGTCGCCGACCCGTTCGGGCCGCCCGGCAGCCGGATGTACCGCACCGGCGACCTGGTCCGCTGGACCGCCGACGGCGTGCTGGAGTACCGCGGCCGCGCCGACGACCAGGTCAAGATCCGCGGCTACCGCGTCGAACCCGGCGAGGTCGAGGCCGCACTGGCCGGCCTGCCCGGCGTGGCGGAGGCCGTGGTCGTGGCCCAGGAGTTCGAACCCGGCACCCACCGACTCGTCGGCTACGTCGTCGGTGCGGCCGACGCGGACTCGCTGCGCGCGCAGCTGAAGCGGCAGCTGCCCGACCACCTGGTGCCCTCGTTGTTCGTGCTGCTCGACGAGCTGCCCACCACCGACAGCGGCAAGGTCGACCGCCGCGCCCTGCCCGCCCCCGACGCCGCGGGCTCGCAGGACCACGTGGCACCGCGCACCACCGTGGAACGGGAGCTGGCCCGGGTCTGGGCCGAGGCGCTGCACGTGGAGCGCGTCGGCGTGCACGACAACTTCTTCGGCCTCGGCGGCGACTCGATCCTGAGCATCCAGGTCGTGTCCAAGGCCCGCCAGGCCGGCCTGGAGCTGGTCACCAAGGACCTGTTCACACACCAGACCATCGCCGAGCTGGCGACCGTCGTCCGCACGAGCGAGCAGAAGACCGCGCTCCCGGAGATCGCCGGCCCGGCGCCGCTCACGCCGATCCAGCGCTGGTACCTCGACTCCCGCGGCGATGCCCCGCACCACTTCACCATGTCCGCGCACCTGGAGCTGACCGACGACGCCGACACCGACGCGTTGGCACGAGCCCTGGCCGCGGTCGTGGCGCACCACGAGGGTCTGCGCACCCGCTTCACCCGCGTGGACGGCGAGTGGGTCCAGGACGCGGCCGACGCCGTGGTCGAGCTGGAGGGCCACGACGTGTCCACAGTGGAGGAAGAAGCGCTCGTCACGGCCGCCCAGGCCGGACTGGACATCGAGCACGGTCCGGTCGTGCGCGCGTTGTTGTTCTCCGGCAAGCGGTTGAGCCTGGTGGTCCACCACCTCGTCATGGACGGCGTGTCCTGGCGGATCGTGCTCGGCGACCTGGAGACCGCGTACCGCCAAGCGCTTGCGGGACAGCGGATCGCCCTCGACCCGGTCGGCACCCGGTTCACCCAGTGGGCGCACCGGCTGGCCGAGCACGTGCGGTCGGGCGCGTTCGACGGCGAGCTGCCGCACTGGACCGCCGCGCTCGACGTGCCCGGTGACGTGCCGGTGGACCGCGACGGCCCCAACACCGCGGGCTCCACGCGCGTGGTGTCGGTGCGGCTGGACCGCGAGCACACCGACGCCCTGCTGCACCGCGTCCCGGACGTCTACCGCACGCAGGTCAACGACGTGCTGCTCAGCGCGCTCGGCCGGGCGTTGTCGGCGTGGACCGGACGGGACCGCGTCGCCGTGACGATGGAGGGCCACGGCCGCGAGGACGTCCTCGACGGCGCCGACATCTCCCGCACGGTCGGCTGGTTCACCACGCAGTACCCGGTCGCGCTCACCGTGCCCGCCGGCGACTGGGGTGCCGCCCTCAAGTCGGTCAAGGAACAGCTGCGGGCCGTGCCCGGCCGCGGCTTCGGGTTCGAGGCGCTGCGCCAGCTCCGCGCGAGCTCCCTGGCCGGATCGGCGTTGCCGCCGGTCAGCTTCAACTACCACGGCCGGTTCGACGTGGCGGCTGCCGGGGAAGGTCTGGTCCGCGGCCGGCTGGAGGACAGGGGAGCCGACGCGGCCGCCGACAGCACCCGGCCGTTCCAGCTCGACGTCGTCGGCGGTGTCGAGGACGGCGAACTGGTGCTGTCCTGGTTCTACTCCGAGCACCTGCACGACGAGTCGACCGTGCGGACCGTGGCCGAGGCCGTGGTGCACGGGCTGGCGGAGATCGTCGAGCACTGCGCCGAGCCGGGTGCCGGTGGCCGCACGCCGTCGGACTTCCCGCTGGCACGACTCGACCAGGCGGCGGTGGACCGGCTGGTCGGCACCGGCGCCGAGGTGGAGGACGTCTACCCGCTGACGCCGTTGCAGACCGGGATGCTGTTCCACACGCTCGTGGACGACACCTCGACGGCGTACTCGAACCGGTTCCGGCTGCGGCTGTCCGGGGTGACCGACCCGGACGCGCTGGCCGAGGCCTGCCGCCGGGTCGTGGACCGCACACCGGTGCTGCGCGGCGGCGTGGTGTGGGAGGGCGTCGAAACCCCCGTGCAGGTCGTGCGGCACCGGGTCGACGTGCCGATCACCGTGCACGACTGGCGCCACCTGCCCGTCGAGGAGCACGACACCGCGGTCGGCGGCGAGGAGCTCGACCTCACCACGCCACCGTTGCTGCGCCTGGCCATCGCACGGCTCACCGACGACGAGGTCGTGCTGTTCTGGACCGCCCACCACGTCCTGCTCGACGGGTGGAGCTTCGCGCAGGTGCTGGCCGAGGTGTGCGAGCAGTACACCGCCCTCGCCCGCGGAGCGGAGCCAGAGCTCCCGCCGCGCCGGCCGTTCCGCGACTACCTGCGGTGGCTGGCCGATCAGGACACCGCCGCGGCCGAACAGCACTGGCGGCAGGTCCTCGCCGGCGTCGAGTCACCAACCCCGTTGCCCTACGACCGGTCACCCGTGCAGGCCCACCGCGCCGAGTCCAGCGCGTCCGTCCACGTCGAACTGGACGCCGACCGGTCGGCCGCGCTGAACCGGGTCGCCCGCGCCGCCGGCCTGACCGCCAACACGGTGGTGCAGGGCGCGTGGGCGTTGCTGCTGGCGCGCTACAGTGGTGAGCCCGACGTCGTGTTCGGCACCACGGTCTCGGGACGTCCGGCGGAACTGCCGGGCATCGGGTCCATGGTGGGCATGTTCATCAACACCGTTCCCACCCGCGTCCAGGTCGACCCGGCCGCCGCGGTGCTGCCGTGGCTGCGGGACGTGCAGGCCGCGCAGACCGAGTCGCGGCGGTTCGACTTCGTGTCGCTGGCCGACCTGCGGTCGTGGAGCGACGTGCCGGCGGGTTCGGCGTTGTTCGACAGCGCCGTGGTGTTCGAGAACTACCCGATCGACGAGCTGCTCGACGACGCCCAGGTCGTGCGGGTGCTGGAGGTCGAGGGCGCCGACACGACCAGCTTCCCGCTGGCCCTCAGCGCCAACCTCGGCGACCGGCTGCGCCTGGAGCTGGACTACGACCCGCGTCTCTTCGACACCGGCACCGTCGAACGCCTCGCCGCGCGGCTCGCGTCGGTGCTGGAAGGCATCGCGGCCGACCCGCACCGGTCGCTCGGCGAGCTGCCGCTGATGACCGGCGACGAGCGGCACCAGGTGCTCGTGGAGTGGAACGCCACGGCCGGTGAGGTGACCGCGGCCTCGGTGGTCGAGGTGTTCGAGGACCGGGTGCGTGCCACCCCGGACGCCACCGCACTGGTCGTCGGCGACCGGTCGCTGTCGTTCGTGGAGCTGAACGCGTGGGCGAACCGGGTGGCCCGAGCCTTCGCGGCCTCGGGTGTCGGCCCGGAGCGGCTGGTGGCGTTGTCGTTGCCGCGGTCCGTGGAGTTCGTGGTCGCGCTGCTGGCGATCTGGAAGGCCGGTGGTGTGTACCTGCCGGTCGACCCGTCGCTGCCGGCGGACCGGGTGGAGTTCCTGGTGCAGGACGCCGATCCGGTGCTCGTGGTGCGCGACGCGCTGCCCGACGCCGACGACCAGGACACCTCGAACCTGGCACCGGTGCGCCGCGACCACGCCGCCTACGTCATCTACACCTCCGGCTCCTCCGGCCGCCCCAAGGGCGTGGTGGTCGAGCACGGCAGCCTGGTGAACCTGCTGGTGAACCACCGCGAGGACTTCGCCGCCGGCAAGCGGTTGCGGGTGGCGTTGTCGGCGGTGTTCTCGTTCGACACGTCGCTCGAAGGCATCGTGCTGATGGCCGACGGCCACGAGTTGCACGTCCTGGACGAGGACGTGCGACTCGACCCGCCCGCACTGGTGCGGTACGTCGTGGACCAGCGCATCGGCTTCCTGGACCTCACGCCGTCCTACGCCCGCCAGCTGCTGGAGGCCGGACTGCTCGACGGTGAGCACCGCCCGCAGGTGCTGATGCTGGGCGGAGAGGCGATCGGCGACGACCTGTGGCGGCGGCTGGCCGACGTCCCCGGGGTCGCGAGCTACAACTTCTACGGCCCGACCGAGTCCACTGTGGACGCGCTGTCCTGCCGGATCACGACCGGCGCTCCGGTCGCGGTCGGCCGGCCGTTGCGCAACGTGCGTGCCTACGTGCTGGACGAGCAGCTGCGGCCGGTGCCCGTCGGCGTGCCGGGAGAGCTGTTCCTGGCCGGCGACCAGCTCGCCCGCGGCTACCTCGGCCGGCCCGGCCTGACCGCGGACCGGTTCCTCGCCGACCCGTTCGGCGAGCCGGGGGAGCGGATGTACAGCACCGGTGACCGGGCGCGGTGGCTGCCCGACGGCACCCTGGACTACCTCGGCCGCACCGACGACCAGGTCAAGATCCGCGGCCACCGGGTCGAACCCGGCGAGGTCGAGGCCGTGCTGTCCCAGCACCCCGGCGTGCGCGAAGCCGTGGTGGTCGCCCGTGCGGTCGACGGGCACCAACGGCTCGTCGCCTACGTCACCGGCGCCGCCACCGACCTGCGCACGTGGCTGGCCGAGCGGCTGCCCGACTACCTGGTGCCCTCGGCGTTCGTCGAGCTCGACTCGATCCCCCTCAACGCCAACGGCAAGGTCGACCGCCGCGCCCTGCCCGCACCGGATCTCCAGGCCGCCGCCTCGGCGTACCGCGCCCCGCGCACCCCGGCCGAGGAACACGTCTGCCGCATCTGGGCCGACGTGCTGGGCGTGCCGCGGGTCGGGCTCGACGACAACTTCTTCGAGCTCGGCGGCGACTCCATCCTCAGCATCCGGGTCGTGTCCCGGCTGCGCGCCGAGCTCGACGCACCGGTGTCACCGCGCGTGCTCTTCACCTCGCCCACCGTCGCCCGGCTGGTCGAGGAGATCGGAGCCGGGACGGGTGCGGCCGAGGACGTCATCCCGCGGACGCCGCGCAACGGCGCGTTGCCGCTGTCGTTCGCGCAGCAGCGGCTGTGGTTCCTCGACCAGTTCGAACCGGAGAGCACCGACTACCTGTCGCCGTCGATCCTGCGGCTGCGCGGTCACCTCGACGTCGGCGCGCTGAACAGGGCGCTGACCGCGTTGGTGGCGCGGCACGAGTCGTTGCGCACCACCTTCGACGGCGTGGACGGCCACGGCGTCCAGGTCGTGCACCCGCCGCACGTCGTCGAGGTGCCGGTGCTCGACGTCCCGGACAACCTCGACGAGGTGCTCGCCCGCGAGTGCACCCGGCCGTTCGACCTCTCCCGCGGCCCGCTGCTGCGACCGCTGCTGCTGCGCGTCGCCGACGACGACCACGTGCTCCTGCTGCTGGCGCACCACATCGTGACCGACGGCTGGTCCAACGGCGTGCTGACCAGCGAGCTCAACCACCTCTACCGCGGCGGCACGCTGCCCGACCTGCCGATCCAGTACGCGGACTACGCGGCCTGGCAGCGCGACCGGCTCACCGGAGCGTTGCTGGACGAGCAGCTCGCGTTCTGGCGGGACCGGCTCGCCGGCGTCCCCCCGCTGGAGCTGCCGACCGACCGGCCCCGCCCGGCGGAGCGCACGAACCACGGCGCGGTGCACCTGTTCAGCCTGCCCGTCGAGGTCGCCGACAAGCTCAAGGCGCTTGCGCGGCACCAGGACGGCACCCTGTTCATGGCGCTGGTCGCCGCGTGCCAGGTGCTGTTCGCCCGCTGGTCGCGGCAGGACGACATCGCGGTCGGCACGGTGGCCTCCGGCCGCGACCGCGCCGAGCTGGAGGGCCTCGTCGGGTTCTTCGTCAACACGCTGGTGCTGCGCTCCACAGTGGACGGCGCGACCACGTTCCGCGAGTTCCTCGGCCAGGTCCGCGGTGGCGTGCTGGACGCGTTCGCTCACCAGGACGTGCCGTTCGAGCGCGTGGTCGACGAGCTGCGGCCCGAGCGCGACACCAGCCGCACCCCGCTGTTCCAGGCGATGGTGATCCTGCAGAACACCCCCGACGCCGCACCGGACCTGCCCGGTCTGCAGGTTGAAGACCTGCCGCTGCCCGTGGTGGCGGCCAACTTCGACCTCACCTGGGAGTTCCAGGAGGACTCCGACGCCCTGCACGCGGCGGTCAACTACAACACCGACCTGTTCGACCTCGCGACCGTCGAGCGGATGGCCGGGCACCTGCGCGTGCTGCTGACCGCCGCCGTCGCCGACCCCGACCGGCCGCTGTCCGACCTGCCGCTGATGGACGAGGACGAGCAGCGGGCCGTGCTGCACGAGTGGAACGACACGGCCCACGCCGTGCCGGACGCCACCATCACGGAGCTGTTCGAGGCCCAGGTGGTGCGGACGCCGGAGGCCACCGCGGTGGTGGACGGCGGCGAGACGTGGACGTACGCGCAGCTCAACGCCCGTGCCAACCGGGTGGCGCACGGTCTGATCGCGCAGGGCGTCGGCCCCGGCCGGTACGTCGCGATCTCCCTGCCGCGCTCCGCCGACCTGCTCGTGGCCGTGCTGGCGGTGCTCAAGGCGGGCGCCGCGTACGTGCCGGTCGAGCCCGACCAGCCCGCGGACCGGGTCGCGTTCGTGCTCGACGACGCCCGGCCCGTCCTGGTGCTCGACGACCGGGACCTCCTGCGCGCCGACGGCAGGGACGACAACCCCCGTGACCACGACCGGATCGCACCACTGTCCACTCGCGACCCCGCGTACGTGATCTACACGTCCGGGTCGACCGGCCGGCCCAAGGGCGTCGTCGTCGAGCACCGCTCGGTGGTCGACTACCTCGTCTGGGCCAGCGAGGTCTACGGCGGCCTGCGCGGTGCGGCGGTGCTGCACTCACCGGTCTCGTTCGACCTCACCGTCACGACGCTGTTCGGCCCGCTGCTCGCCGGCGGCCGGATCGTCGTGAGCGACCTGGAGGAGGACGCGGCGCCGGTGGAGCAGGCGGCGTTCCTCAAGGCCACGCCCAGCCACCTGGCCCTGCTCGGCACGGTGCCGGCGCAGCTGTCGCCGACCGGTGACCTCGTCGTCGGCGGCGAGCAGCTCGTCGGCGCGGTCGTGGACGAGTGGCGGCGTGCGCACCCGACGGCCGTGGTGATCAACGAGTACGGCCCCACCGAGGCGACCGTCGGCTGCATGGAGCACCGCGTCGAACCCGGCGCGCCACTGGACCCCGGACCCGTGCCGATCGGCCACGCGGCCTGGAACACCCGCCTCTACGTGGTGGACGACCAGCTGCGGCCGGTGCCGCTCGGCGTGCCCGGTGAGCTGTGCATCGCGGGCGACGGCCTCGCCAGGGGCTACCTCAACCGGCCCGGCCTCACCGCGGCCGCGTTCGTGGCGTGCCCGTTCGGCGCGCCGGGGGAGCGGATGTACCGCTCCGGCGACCTGGTCCGCAGGCGCGCCGACGGCGTGGTCGAGTACCTGGGCCGCATCGACGACCAGGTCAAGATCCGCGGCCACCGCGTGGAACCGGGCGAGGTCGAGTCCGCGCTCCTGCACCACCCGCTCGTCACCGAGGCCGCCGTCATCGCCGCCGACACCGGCCAGGGTCACGCCCGCCTGGTCGCGTACCACGTCGCCGGTGGCGAGGTGGGGTCGGCGGAGCTGCGCGCGTTCCTCACGGACCGCCTGCCCGCCTACATGGTGCCGTCCGCGTTCGTGGCGCTGCCCGTCCTGCCGGTGACGCCCAACGGCAAGCTCGACAAGGCGGCACTGCCCGCGCCCGAACCGATCACCGACACGACCGCGCACGTCGCACCGCGCACACCGGTGGAGACCACGCTCGCCGAGGTGTGGGCGGACGTGCTGGGCGCCGACCGGGTCGGGGTGCGGGACAACTTCTTCGAGCTGGGCGGTGACTCCATCCTGGTGATCCAGGTGGTGTCCCGCGCGCGGAAGGCAGGACTCGCCCTGACCACCAAGTCGTTGTTCCGCAACCAGACCATCGAGGCACTGGCGCCGTTCGTCACCGAGATCGACACCGCGCCGGCGAACACCGCCGAGGTCGTCGGCGACGTCCCGCTCACCCCGATCCAGCGCTGGTTCTTCGAGACGCACACGCTCGCGCCACACCACTACGCCCAGTCCATGCTGCTGGAGCTCACCCCGGACGTGGCCGAGGACGCGCTGGAGAAGGGACTCGCGGCCGTGGTGGCGCACCACGACGCGCTGCGCATGCGCTTCGAGCACGTCGACGGCGAATGGCGCCAGCACAACGCCCCCGTGCAGCACGGCACCGTGCTGGAACGCCGCGACCTCAGCTCCACCGCCGAGCCGGAACGCCAGGCGCACCTGGAGAAGATCGCCGACGAGGCGCACGCGAGCTTCGACCTCGCCACGGGTCCGCTGTACCGGGTCGTGCTGTTCCACGCCGACGACATGCCCTCACCACTGCTGTTCCTGACCGTGCACCACCTCGTGGTCGACGGCGTGTCCTGGCGCATCCTGCTCGACGACCTCGACACCGCCTACCGGCAGGCCGTCCGCGGCGAGGACGTGGACCTGGGTGCGAAGTCGACGTCGTTCCGCGACTGGGCGAACGGCTTGGCGCAGCACGTCGCCGACGGCGCGCTCGACCACGAGCTCGACCACTGGGAGGCGGCACTCGACGCGGCACCGCTGCCCGTCGACCACGACGAGCCCACGCCCGGCACACCGCCGGGCGAGGTGCACGTGGTCCTCGACGCCGCGGACACCGACGCGTTGCTGCACGACGCCCCCACGGCCTACCGCACCAGGATCAACGACGTCCTGCTCGCCGCACTGGCCCGCGCGCTGTCGCGGTTCACCGGCGAACAGACCGTGTCGCTGGACATGGAGGGCCACGGCCGCGAGGACGTCCTGGGCGCCGACCTGTCCCGCACGGTCGGCTGGTTCACCACCCTCTACCCGGTCCGCCTGACGCTGCCGGGCGAGGACGCGTCGTGGCGTGACGTGGTCAAGGCGGTCCGCAGGCAGCTGCGCACGGTGCCGGGCAACGGTTTCGGCTTCGGCGCGCTGAGAAACCTGGGAGCAGGGGACCGTCTCGCCGGTCAGGGTCCGCAGGTGGTGTTCAACTACCTCGGCCAGTCCGGCAGCACCGCGGACCAGGCCGACGGCGGTCTCTTCCGGACCGTCCTCGACGCGATCGGGCAGGACAGCTCCCCGGCCGACCGCGGACCGCACCTGCTGGAGATCGTCGGCGGTGTCGCGGGCGGCGAGCTCCGCTTCACCTGGCACCACCAACCCGACCGGCACGACGAGACCACCGTGCGCCGCGTCGCGGAGGACTTCCTCGAAGCCCTGCGCGGCATCGCCGCCGACTGCCGGAGCACCCGATGACCACGTCCCTGTCGCGCAACCGCAACTACCGGCTCCTCTGGGTCGGCCAGGCGCTTTCCGAGGCGGGGGCGAGCGCGTCGGTCATCGCGCTGCCCCTGCTCGTCCTGACCCTCACCGACTCGGCGGCGACCTCCGGCTTCGTCCTCGGCGCCTCAGCCGCGGCCCAGCTCGTCGTCGGCCTGCCCGCGGGGGCACTGGTCGACCGCTGGAACCGCAGAACGGTGATGCTGATCTGCGAGGCCGTGCAGGCCCTCGCCGTGGCGTTCCTGGTCGCCGCCCTGTGGTGGCAGGCGGTCGGCGTCGAACACGTCGTGCTGGTGGTGATCGTGCTCGGCGTCTGCCGCGCACTGTCAGAACCGGCCGAGGACGCCGTGCTGCCCGCCATCGTGGCCGAACGCCACCTCTCCGACGCCGTCGCGATGAACACCGCCCGCGGCTACCTCGGCCAGCTCTCCGGCACCGCACTGGGCGGCCTGCTGTTCGGCCTGGGCCGCTGGCTCCCGTTCGCGGTGGAGGCGGTGACCCACGTGGCCACGTTCCTGGCGCTGCTGTTCGTCCGCGTCCCGCCACGTCAACGGGAACCCGCACCCCTGGGCCGGTTCCACCGCGAGGTCGCCGAGGGTCTGCGCTGGGTGTGGACCCAGCCGGTGGTGCGCGTGGTGGCGTTCTGCGCGGTGGGCCTCAACCTGTTCTTCCAGGCGTTCTACCTGCTGATGATCGCCATCGCCCACCAGGAGGGCGTGCCCGCGGGCCAGATCGGCCTCATGGGCGCGATGCTCGGCGTCGGCGGCATCCTCGGCGCCCTGGTGGCCCCGCGGCTGCACCGCACCCTGCGCCCGCACCGCGCCATCGTCGGTGTGTTCTGGGTGATCACCGCCCTGATCCCGGTCGCGCTGTTCCTCGACCCCGGCCTGCCCATGGGCGTGCTGTTCGCGGCCGCCGCGTTCCTGGCCCCCACCGCCAACACCACCATCACCACCTACCAGCTGCTGCTCACGCCCGACGAGCTGCGCGGCAGGCTCAGCAGCGTGATGGGCGTGGCACTGGGCGTCGCGGCGATCGCCGGCCCCGCGGTCGGCGGCCTGCTCGTGGACTTCCTGACACCGACGCAGGCCATTCTCACGTGCACGGTGGGCACGGCATTGTTGACCGTCTTCGCGACGACGAACCGAACGCTGCGCCGGTTCTCCCAGGAGGAAAGCGCGAAATAGCTCGCTCACCGACTTTTTCGACGTGCCTTTGTGACGTACTCCCGCAGCAACGCACGCAGCGTGTCGGCGTTGTAGCCGTTCAGATCGATCAAGTAGGTGACGCCGTCGAGGCCGAACTGCACGGTCTCGATGTCGTCCGCGGTGGTGCCGTCCAGGTCGTCGGTCAGCTGGACGAGGAATTCATGCGCCATTCATCGGCTCGCAATGTTCGACGAGTGATCGGCGGTCTGCTCGAAGTTAGCAGTCGCTCGAGCTGCTCGCGAACCTTCCCGCATGGTGAGCACGCTGGTTGTGCGCAGCGTTTGTGCCGCATGTGGTCCGCGATGCCTCGTCGATGAACCCGCGGGTCTCGCAACCCCAGGAAGCCGCTACGGCCTGTTGTGAGCGGGGCTCGTTGCGGTGGTGTGAGTCCGAGGGAACGGCTGGGACTGCGAGATCTCCCGTTGCACGAACCTCGTGAGATCAAGGTCCAAACTCTGGCTGCTTTCGTCTGCGGCGAGTGCGGCGTCCAGTGCGGCTTGAGCCTTTGCTCGATTGCCGGCATGCGCCCAGATGACGGCCAAGTCGACCAGATCGATCACGACGGTGGGGTGCTCGGCGCCGAATTCCCGAGTGCGGTCGAGGACAACTCCTTCAAGTTGCTGCGCCGCCTCATCGGGGTTTCCGGTCCGCCAGAACCATCGTGCGATGACTCCCCGCGTCGAGAGGGTGTGTGGATGATTATCTCCAAGCACTCGCGCCCGGTTTTCCAAGACCGCTCGCAGGGCGGCTACTGCTCCGACCGGATCCCCGGCCATTCCTCGCCAGTGCGCGTAGTTGTGGGCAGCGGTCAGCGTCGCGGCGTGGTCCTCGCCCAGCACCCGGCGCAGGTCGGGTAGCAGTTCCCGATATGCGGAGACCGCGGCACACGGATAGCCGGCCTCACCGTAGAAGCGGGCAGCGTTGCCCCTTGCCGTGAGCGTGAGGAGGTCGTCCTCTCCCAGTTCAGCGATGAAATCGGGCACCATGGCCACGAAATCGAACAGTGCGCCGTGTGGGTCGTCCGCCTGTCCACGCCAGTGTGCGAGATCGCTGCGTGCCTCCAAGACGGCCCGGCTTGTTCCACCCTTTGCACGCACGACGTCGGACAACAAGGTTTCCATCTGTTCGACCGCCTGCGTGGGATACCCGGCCTCGCCGGTCCACCGCGCCAGGTACTTCCGTGCTTGCAAGGTGGCTGGGGCATCTTGCCCGAGGAGACGTTCGGCGGACGCCGTCAAGCTGAGGAACGCTGTACGCGCAGCCACCACTCCACCGTTGTGCCCCAGGCTGATTGCCGCTCGAAACAGCACCTCACGGCAGGAGCACCGCCAGAGCAACTCTCCTGTCGACGCTGCGAGTGCATCTGTGTTCGCCCTCAACGACTGCCCGAGCACTGCGTCTTTGAACTCCTCCGGCCACACCTCCACCAACGCCTTTGCGCCGGCATGAGTGAGTTCTTCGAGCTGTTCGGTTGTGATCGTGTCCCTGGTGACCCGCTGAACCAGTCTGTGCACCCGGACGGCCTGGTCATCCGGGTTGCGGGCGGAGCTGATCAAGCTCAACCTGTGCAGGCACCACAACCCGTCACGGCTTTCCTCAGCGCTCACCCGGCGGCCTGCCGACCGTGTCAACCACTCCAGCACGGACGGCGTGGAGAAGACGTCGAGCGGAATGCCGTTGGGATCGAGGAGACTCGCCACCATCAACAACGGCCTGGCAAGTCCGGCAGGAACCAGCTGGTCGGCGAGTTCGACGGACAAGGACCAGGTAGCTGCGACGGTTCGCTGGTGCCCATCGGGCAGATGTTCGCGATCGGGGAACAGCGTCGCGAGTGTCCGTTGCCTGTCCGCGAACCGGGCGCGGTAGCGATCACAGGGAAGATTGAGGTCGACCATGTATGCGCTCGCTTGCGCGAGCGCCAGTGGTAGGTGCCCCAGATCAGGCCCCAACTCCGCAGCTTCGGACAGGAGGTGCGTGTGGTCTTCCAGCGCGCTTTCCAGATAGGACAGCGACTCCGCAGGGTGGAAAACTCCGATGTTGATCAGTTTGCGCCCATCGCCTCGAATCGCCGCATCGGTTCGCCGGGTGGTGACCACCGTGCGTCCGTTCGGCGATTTGGGAGGCCAGAGCCGATTCAAGTCGGTTGGACGCATCACGTCGTCCAGCACGACGAGCCACCGCGCGCTCGTGCGAGCCAGCCATTCCCACAGTCGGACCGCGCCTCGTTCGAGGTCGACGTCCTCGATACCGGTGAGATCGCGGGCGAGAGACGCGTAAGCGCTCACCACCGCGTCCCTGGAGTCAGCGGTAACCCATACGAGCAGGTCCACCTGCCCTGCCTCCCACGCACGTTCGGCATGGTCGAGCGCTAGTTGTGTCTTGCCCACGCCACCAAGACCGGTCAACACGATCGTCCGTGTCTCCGGTTCCACTGGCAGCTCCACCTGGCGCGGCTGGAAGAAGCCCGCCCTCACAGGAGAAGCTCCCGCCCGGTGCGGCAATTCGACCACCTGTTGCGGGCGCTGGTTCATGTGCACGTCGCCGTTGATCGTGCCGGCCATCAACGTCTGGCCATGCACATCGCCGCCCACCACGTTATGAGTGTGACGGTCGCCCAAGTCGTCCATCTCGCTGAACACCCCGATTTTGGTTTGATCAAAGCTACGAAGTTTAGGCAGGTCCGTAATTCCACATGACAAGAGGTGGCGGGTGCTGCCTCGGAACTCTTGGGCCTGCGGTGACAGCAAAGCGGTATAGCAGCCGAACGGGTGATGTATCAGCTATAAATAGCATTCGGTAACGGCGCACTGACCTGCACAGATCGTCGGCAACCACGCACTCGATGGGCCAGCGTCGGGCAGTACCGGGACCATGGCGCGAGAACGAGCGAAGAAGCAGCCCAGACACGGTTCAGCCACGGCGACGCGAATCTTTGTGGTGAGAGCGCTAACGCTGCAACTACGTGGGTTGGGCTGCGGTCGTGGTAACGGCGGTCGTCGCGATCACACTGACTGTTCCCGCGTTGCCGTTGCAGCGGGGCAGGCTATCCGGCTGGAGCAACGGCACGACCGTCCTGACATGTCACGAACTCCGGCGGCTGGTTGACCCGCGGGCAAGATGTTCTGCACAGCCAACCGCCTGTTCGGCACACCTGAGCGGCAGGTATACCTCTGCCGACGACCATCATCGGCCAGGACGGTGCCGACTCTGCTGCGGAGTTGTAGTGGCACTCGACATGAACGTCGCATATGGAACCTGAGTTCGCCACGCCCTGGTGTGCGGCGGTGGCCTGGCCTGAGCCCTGAACTTCGATCACGACTGTCTCCGTCCCGGCGACTGGGGCTCCTCGACGGACACGGGCGAGGCGGGTGACGAACGCCGGGGTTGGTCACCGATCCCGGCCGCGTCGCTGACGCGTTCCCCGGCTCGCTCACGCGCACCGTGCCGACATCGGTGAGCTCGGCACCACGACCTCGCGGTAGTCCTCCTCCGGCAACTCGTCGGTGTACTCGCGGTAGACCGGGTTGACTTGCTCCTCCACCGGGTCGAAGGCAACGCCCCCGGCTTCGAGCAACGTGAGCAGCGCGGGAGCGGCGTCCTCGCCCACCGTCCGGACCCACTCGCGCCGTTCGATCTTCATGAACCACCTCCTGCCCGTCGGACAACACGGACAAAGCCTGTTCCGGGTGATCATCCGGTACCGCCGGTGTGCCAGAATCTCCTGCAGCGCCGTGAAGTCGTACCGGTGTGGAATCGGCAGCGAGCCGCTGCGGTCCACAGTGGAGTCAGGTCCGCGCAGTACCCGGAGGAGTTGACGTGCCCGAGTCGAACGACGAGCCCTTCCCGTTGCCGGGCGTCGACCTGACGCGACCGAGCGTCGCCCGGATCTACGACTACTACCTCGGCGGGACCACCAACTGGGAGGTCGACCGGCAGTTCGCCGAACGCGTCCTGCGCGACTACCCGGTGATCAGGTCGGTCGCGTACGCCAACCGGATGTTCCAGCGCAGGGTGGTGCGGCACCTCGTCCGGCTGGGCATCCGCCAGTTCATCGACATCGGGTCCGGGGTGCCCACAATGGGGCACGTGCACGAGGTGGGCGAGCAGGTCGCGCCGGGTGAGGTGCGGGTCGCCTACGTCGACCACGAGCCGGTGGCCGTCGACCACGCGAACCTGCTGCTCCAAGAGCACGGTGACCCGAGCCGGCACGCGGCCGTCCACGCGGACCTGCGCGACCCGGACCGGGTCTGGTCGCGGATCTCGGACACCGGGGTGATCGACCTGCGGGAACCGGTGGCGGTGCTCCTCATGGCGGTGCTGCACATCCAGCAACCACCCGCACCGGGCAGCGGCGACACCGAGGACCTCGGCCCCCGCCTCGTCGCCACCTACCGCGACCTGCTCGTGCCGGGGTCGTACCTCTCCCTGTCCCACGTCACCGACACGGAGGTCTCACCGCGCAGCGCCGCGATGCTGGGCGAGCTGAAGAGCATGTACGCGAACTCGGTCAGCCCGGCCATCTTCCGCGACCGCCGGGAGGTCACCGCCCTCTTCGGGGACTTCACCCTCCTGGAGCCCGGCGTCACCTGGGCGCCCGACTGGCATCCGGAGGAGGCGAGCGAGCACGACCAGGTGGTGGACTTCAGCGATCCGAGCGGGTCGCTGCTCCTGGTCGGCACCGCTCGGAAGTGACGCGCCGGACCGGAGTGGGCCGGTCCGGCGCCGAAGCCGGTCAGCCGGGGCGACGGGCCGTGCGCCACATCGGTTGGAGCAGTTCCTGGCCGTCGAGGACGACCGGCGGACCGAGCGGCGTGTAGTCGCGGGCACCGAAGAAGCCCACCAGCCGCTTGCTCGACGCTTCGCCGTAGGCGTCGCGGCCCAGCTCGTCCAGGACCTGGTGGTGGTGGTTCAGCAGCAGGGTGGCCGCACCGTTGTTCTGCTCGGTCGGGCGCACGGCGAGGTAGGCGCCGTAGTAGTGGGACTGGTGCGGGTGCGCGGAGAGGAAGGCCGCCTCGAACCGGGCGAACCGTTCGAAGTACGGACCGGTGAGGTCCCTGAGCCAGCTCTCCCGTTCCGGCGTCGGCTCTGGCTCGACCGCGTGGTCGAACGCGACGAGGGCGGCGGACAGGTCCGGGAGGGTGTAGACCACACCGCAGGCGATGGCGTCCCGAACCTCCCGTTCGAGGTAGTGCGGACCGATCTTCCACCAGTCCTCCAGGTCGTCCACCAGCCAGCCGGTGAGGTCCAGGTCGCGGAACGACTCCGTGATGAGTTCGCCGAGCGCCGGAGCGTCCGACTCTGTCGCGAGCACGATCTGCATGGCAGAACTCCTAGGTGAAAACCGGGCGGCCGGTGGGGACCGCCGCGCGGTGCATCGTCACAGCGGGCACGGTCGGCCCGCTGACCCGTCCACGACCTCCTGCCCGAGCGCGCTCGGAGGTCCGTCCGCCGGCGCACACCGCCCTGGGCGGCTCACCGGGACTCCACCAGCCCTGTTTCTTCCGCCGCGACGGCGACGACCTGGTCGAGCAGGGAGCGGTAGTCGGCGCCCGAGGCGTTCGGGTGCAGGAGGGTGAGCTTGAGCCACAGCTTCCGCTGACCGTCCACCGCGTCCGGAAGTGCGGCCCGCCCCACGATCGCGGTCCCCCTGGCCAGCAGCTCACGCCGGACGCGGCCGACGAGCGCGTCCCCCGCGGCGATCGGCAGGTCGTCGAGGACGGTCGGCCGGAAGAGCACGGTGGACAAGGACGGGCTCTGCCACAACCTCAGGTCGGACCGGCAGTCGATCTCCGCCGCGACCTCCCGCGCGGTCGCGCAGCAGTGCTCGACCAGGCGACCGAGCCCGTTGGTGCCCAGCGCCATCAGCGTGACCGCCATCCGGAACGCGTCCGCGCGCCGCGAGGTCCAGATCGACCTGCCGAGCAGGTCCGGCAGGCCGGCGTCGACGTCGTCGGAGGCGTTGATGTAGTCGGCGCTGATCGTCAGCGCACCGAGGTCCGCCGCGTTGCGGGTCGCGAGGAGACCGGCCGCGATGGACTGCCAGCCGAACTTGTGCATGTCCAGCGTCACCGAGTCCGCCAGCTCGACGCCGTGCAGGTGCCGGCTCCACTCCTCGCTGCACAGCGCGAGCCCGCCGTAGGCCGCGTCCACGTGCAGGCGCACCCCGAACCGGCGGCACATCCCGGCGATCTGGTGGAGCGGGTCGATCCGGCCGGTGTTGGTGGTGCCCGCCGTGGCGACGACGAGGGTGGCCGGGCCGAGCCGCTCCAGAGCGGCCTCCAGTGCCGCCGGGACCATCCGGTCGTCCTCGCAGGCGACGACGACCGGGGTGGGCAGTCCGAGGAGCCAGGCCGCCCTCGTCACGCTGTGGTGGGCGTTCGCGCCGCACACCACCTGGAGGCCGGCACCGAGCAGGGTGCGCGCGAGGAGCAGCGCCAGGAGGTTCGACTCGGTTCCGCCGGAGGTCACCACGGCGTCGGGGGAGGGCTCGGCCGGGTAGCAGAGCCCGGCGATGCCCGCGGTGAAGTCCCGCTCGATCTCACTGGCCATCGGCGCCAGCTCCCACACGTCCATGGACGGGTTGAGCGCGCTCGCCACGACGTCCGCGGCGACGGACACCGCCAGCGACGAGCAGACCAGGTGGGCCGCGCAGTGCGGGTGGGCGGGATCGGCGGAGCCCAGGCCGAGGAGCCTGCTCATCTCCTCCAGCGCGCGTTCCTCGCCGATGCCCTCGAGGGGCAGGCGGCCCGTTCCGCCGCCGGCTGCCGCGAGGGCGGCCGAGACGACGGCGGGCCCTCCCGCCGGCAGCGGGCCGCCGCGTTCGAGGATGCCGGCCTCCATGCCGCGCAGGGCCACCCCGAGCAGGGCGCCCAACTGCTCGGCGCCCTGCGGTCCGCTCGCCAGCTGGACACCGTTGTGTGCGCTCATGTCGACGCTCCTCCTCGAATCTGCGCTGCCGGGACCTCGACGGCTTCGACCGAGACCCGGTTGTCGTGGAACACCGCTCCACCACCCATGTCCGCATCCCGTTCGTCCACCGTGGCGTTGACCGTCGCGCCGCCGGTGAGCTTGAGCCAATGGCCTTTGGTGGTGCTGAGGACACCGCGGCGGACCCGTGCGTCGACCAGCACGTCCGCGGTGAACTCACCGCGGCTGTTGAACACCCTCACGCGGGTGCCGGTGGCGAGCCCGTGCGCGAGGGCGTCGTCGGGGTGCACGACCACGGTCGGCGAGCCCGCTCTCCTCCGCAGTTCGTCGTTGTTGCCGAAGATCGTGTTGATGGCGAAGTGCGACGCGCCCGCTATGAGCACGAACGGATGGCGTGCGGCCATCTCGTCGTCCACGACCTCCAGCGGCGGGGTGTAGCCCGGCATCGGGTCGAGGCCGTCGGCGGCCGCCGTGGCCGAGACGAACTCGAACTTCCCCGAGGGGGTGGGGAACCCGTGCTCGAACGGTGCGAGCGGGCTGGGGTAGTTGAGCCGGGCCCACCCGCCGGCCCGCAGCCCGTCGAGCGTGATCCCGTGCAGCGAGGGGTGGTCGGAGTCGAGGAGCTGCTCGGCGAGCCGTTCGTCGGAGTCGTAGAGGCTGGGCTCGTGCAACCCCATCCGCGCGGCCAGGTCGCGGAAGGTGTCCGTGGTCGACCTGCATTCGCCCGGCGGCTCGACGGCACGTTCGTTCCACGCGAGGTAGAGGTGGCCGTACGCGTCCATCAGGTCCGTGTGCTCGTGCTGCATCGTCGCGGGCAGGACCAGGTCGGCGTAGTCGACGGTGTCGGTCGGGAAGTGTTCGACGACCACCGTGTACAGGTCCTTTCTGGACAGACCCGCGCGGACCCGGTTCTGGTCGCTGGTGCTGACCACCGGGTTGGCGCCGTACACGACCAGCCCCATCACCGGCGGGTCGCTCGCCTCCAGCAGCCCCTCGGCGAGCCGCGTCATCGACAGCGTGCGCACCGCTTTCGGGCGCAGGTCGTCGCGGAACAGCGCCTCGCGGTTGCCGCCGAAGTAGGTGTCGGTGGAGAACATCAGCCCACCGCCGGGCCGGTGCCAGTCGCCCGTGACCGCGGGGATGCAGGCGAGCGTCCGCAGCGTCGCGCCCGCACCGGCGTGCCGTTGAACCCCCTGGGAGGTGCGGATCGCGGTGGGCCTGGTGCGCGCGATCCGCTCACCCAGGTCCCGGATCTGCTCCGCGGGGACACCGGTGATGGACGCGGCGCGTTCCGGCGTGAAGGCCAGCACGCGTTCGCGGAAGTCCTCCCAGCCGAAGCAGTACCGCGACAGGAAGTCGTCGTCCTCCCGGCCACTCGCGACGATGACGTGCATCAGGCCGAGTGCGAGCGCGCCGTCGGTCCCGGGCATCGGCGCCAGGTGCTCGTCCGCGGCGGCCGCGGTCCGCGTGCGCATCGGGTCGATGGCGACGACGTGACCACCGTTCTTGCGGCCCGCCTCGATGAACCTCCAGAGGTGGTGCCCCGACGTCAACGTGTTCGTGCCCCACAGCAGGGTCAGCTTGGAGAGCGCGAAGTCCTCCGGGTCCATGCCCCTGCTGGTGCCCAGCGCGTACGTCAACCCGGTCAGGCCCGCGATCGAGCAGATCGTCATGTCGTGGTGGGACGCGCCGAGCACGTTCCACAACCTGGTGCCCGCTCGCCCCTGCACCCCCTGCAGGTACCCGAGCGCACCGGTGCCCTGGTAGGGCCACAGCGCCTCACCGCCGTGCTCGTCGACGATGCGGGAGAGGCGGTCGGCCATCTCGTCCAGCGCCTCGTCCCACCCGATCCGCTCGAACCGGCCCTCGCCCTTCGCCCCCACCCGGCGCATCGGGTGCAGGATCCGGTCCCGGTGCGAGGCCTGCTCCAGGTAGCGGTTCACCTTGACGCACAGGGTGCCCCTGGTGACCGGGTGCTCCCGGTTGCCGCGCAGCCCGGTCGCCACCCCGTTCTCCACGGTGACCAGCCAGCTGCAGCAGTCGGGGCAGTCGAGCGGGCACGCTCCGGCGACCTCGCTCGTGGCGCTGGTGATGGGCAGGTTCTGGCGTGGCACGACACTCCCTCAGGACGGTTGCAGTTCTTCCAGCCGCGAGGTGAGGCCGGCTGCCACCCGGCCCGTGGCGACGTGCTCGACCTCACCGGTCATGAGCACGGAGCCCCGGCGGTCGAACCGCGCGGTGAAGGCACCGCCGCTCATGACCACCTCGACCCGGTCCCCGACCAGGCCGAGGCGGCGTGCGGCCGCGGCGGCCGCGCAGCCACCGCTGCCGGAGGCCAGCACGCGGCCGGCGCCCCGTTCCCACACCACCACGCCGAGCACGTCCTGGCCGAAGACTGCGGCGAACTCGACGTTCACCCTGCCGGGAAACCGCGGGTGCGCGGACAGCAGGGGACCGACCGAGTCGGCCAGTTGATCGTCCACAGCGGACAGGACCAGCACCGCGTGCGGGTTGCCGTTGTTCAGCGCGGTGACCTGCCACCGGCCGCCGCCGACCTCGATCGGCACGTCCACGGCCTCACCGGCGCAGCCCAGCACGGGCACCGCCTGCGCGGAGAAGTCCGGGCGGCCGAGCTCGATCGACACGATCCCGGCGTCCACGTCGTCGACGAAGACCGTGGACGTGCAGAACCCCGTGTCCACGACCAGCTGCCGCGTCCCGTGCCGGCGCGCGTGTTCCAGTGCGAACGCGCGCAACCCGTTCGCACTCCGCTCGCACGCCGAACCGTCGGCGTTGTGGATGCGCACCTCGACCACGCCCGCCGCGGCCGGTCGTCCCAACGGTCCGAACACCACCCCGTCAGCGCCGACCCCGAAGTGGCGGTCGCACAGGACGCGTGCGGCGAGCGGACCCGCGGCCACGCCGTCCTGCGGCTCGACGAGCAGGTAGTCGTTGCCCATCGCGTGGTACTTGGTGAACGCCACCATGCCGGTCAGTCCGCCGCGGCACCGGACGGGGCGTCGGCGAGCGCCTGCGCGTCGTGCTCGTCGCCGTACCACTTCCGGCTCCACCGGGAGAACGCCGCGATGAAGATGTCCCTGTTGGCCGGGCGGCCGTCGATCGACTCCACGTCCGTGACGTCGTGCTGGATGGCCCGGTCGTCGAGCAGGACCGCCTGCCCCTCCTCGATGGTGCCGCTCCAGAAGGGTTCGTCCGCACCCGGCTTCCACAGCCTGGTCAGCGCGCCCCCGACGTTGGCCCGCCGGAGCACGCCGATCATCACGTAGTCGTGGCCGTCGTGGTGCACGCCCTCCGGGGTGAGCGGCGCGGTCACCGCGCTGGTCGCCTGCGACCGGTTCTGGTGCAGGTTGATCGACCAGTCCTCGGAGAGGTCGAGCGGGAACCCCTGCACGCCCGCGCGGAGCAGGTCGGTGAAGTCGGCCTCGACCGGCTCGTACCGGCGCCGGATACCGCCCGCCACCGGGTTGAACTTGACGAAGGTCGTGTAGTCGCGCTGCGGCAGCAGCTCGAACGAGCAACCGGAGTCCTGGTCCTGGGACAGCCGGTACTGGCAGAACCGCTTGAACCTCGTGCCGTGACCCATGTACTCGTCGACCGGCAGGTCGTCGTAGCTCGCCAGCAGCTCGGTTGACGCCGCCGGGAGGTCGATGATGCTGAAGCCTGCTTCGTTGAGTGCCACGTCCGGGAACCCCTTCCTCGTGAAGATGCGGGACGGCCGCTCACCCGGCGGTCGTGAGCCTCGCGGACAGGTCCACTTCGGACATGCGCTCGTCGAGGTAGCGCTGCGACGAGTTCAGCCGCCACAGCGTGCCGCGGGCGATCCCCCTGCGCATGGCCGGTGACGTGGCCGCGGGTTTGATGACGTTGTGGAACCAGCCGGCGGCGTGCTGGGCGTCCACGGTGATGTGCAGGCGGTGGTAGACGATGCCCACGTCCGGCAGGCCGAGCCGCTCCCAGGCGTGCACCACCTGGACGAAGCGGTCGGGGACCAGCCACTCGGTCATGCCGAGGAAACCGACCGCCTCCGGGTAGCTGGAGCGGTAGCGGCACAGCATGACCGCGAGGTTGCCGGACAGCAGCGCGTTGGCGGTGAGGGCGCTCTCCAGCTCGTCGTCGGTGATGTCGAAGACCTCGAAGATCTGCTTGAACAGGTGGGTGTGGACCTCCGCCGGGTTCCCGTTGCCCATCTCGTCCCAGAAGTTCCGCGCGATCTCCATCTTGGCCGGACCGTTCGTGCCCACCTGCATCAGCGCGAGGAGGTCGTCGAAACGCCCGTCGATCACCGACTCCTGGATCATGTAACGGCGGATCGCCTCCGCGTCGGCGTGGTCGCGGATGAAGTCGGTGTAGTACGGGTGCTTGAAGACGGTGTGCCCCCGCGCCAGCTTCTTCAGCCACGACACGAACTCGGCGGGGTCCGCGGGCGCGTCGTCGAGCGATCCCGCTTCGATCCGCGCGTCCTCCGCCGCCGCGGTCGCCCGCTCCAGCGAGCGCGTCACCCGGTGCACCGCGGTGGAACCCTCGGCAGACGGTTCACCGGGCGCCACCCGCAGCTGCATGCCGTAGATCCGCGACAGCAGGAGCTGCTGCCGGTAGAACATCTCCCGGTCACCGGCGGCGGCTCGGCTGTTGAGCTCGTGGACCGCACCGAGCACCCGTTCCAGCTCCACCGGGTGCACCAGCCGGTCGACCTCGTCCGCGGGCCGGCCGAGCCACTCCGACACCCGCTCCACTGCATCGCTCACTGGAAACCCTTTCCGGAGGCCAGGTCTGAACGACTGCGAGTGTCCCTCCGGTGTAGACGGAGCTCGACCGCCGTCCCAAGCGAGGACAGAGAATCACCCGCACAGGCCGGAGTGGTGTGCCGCACACCCCGACTGCCCCCGCGCACCAGCCGATCGACCCGAACACCCACGTGGAATACGTGCGGAACCAAATGCTCAGCCGCGGTGCGGTCGAGCGGCCGGATCTCCGCCGCGCCGGCCGGGAGCACGCTCACCTGAGCCCGGAGTGGGAGACGGCCAGCGCCTCCACCCGGTCGTGCAGTCGCGGGATGAAGTCCTCGAACTCCGGCTTCATCAGCACGCTGCGGATGATCCGCGCCTCGGGGGCATCGGCGGCGACACCGGGATGCCGGCGGACGAGTGCGTCGGAGCGCACCTTCACCGTGCTCAGGAACACGGGATCTGCTTCTGTGCCACCGCTTTCCAGCATCCTGGCCGACACCTGGTCCACCAGCCGCATGCTCGCGGGCCGGACGACCGGGAAGTAGGTGACGATGTCCAGCTCGGGTTCCTGGTACAGCTCGAGGGCCTCGGACGACGCGATCCTGGCCGACCAGTCCAGGGCGGCCCGCCTGCCGGCGCCCAGGACCCGGCCCAGTCCTGACGGGGTCGGCGGCAGGACCCGGAAGGTGAGCCAGAGAGCCGCCGCGGCCGCACCGGCCCGTGAGCACTCCAGGCTCGTCTCGCCGGGGTTGAACCCGGCCGGAGCGCAGTAGGTGTACGGGGAGTCGTGGGCGTAGAACCGGTTGACGTCCGGGTCGTTGAAGAGCACCGCGCCGCAACCGTAGGGCTGCAACCCGTGCTTGTGCGGATCGACCACCACGGAGTCGCACCGGGAGATCGCCCGCCACGGCTCCGGCGGCAGCGCCTCCGCGGTGTCCGATCCCGCGAGCAGCGTGAAGAAACCGCCGTAAGCGGCATCGACGTGGATGCGGACGTCGTAGCGCTCCCGCAACGCGAGGACCTCGTGGATCGGGTCGACCGCGCCGAGACCGGTCGTGCCGGCGGTCAGGACGACCGTGCCGATCCGCTGTGTCCGCAGCAGCTCCTCCAGTGCCTCGACGTCCATCCGGCCCCGGTCGTCGACCCGCACCGCATGACTTTCGACGCCCAGGACGCGGCACATGCGGCTGTGCGTGAAGTGGGCTTCCTCGCTGAACGCGACGCCTTGGCCGGGCCGGAGCTCTCGTGCGACGTAGAGGGCTTCGAGGTTCGCGATCGTGCCGCTGGTGGTCAGGTGACCGAGCGGGGCCTCGAACCCGAACATGCCGGACAGCTGCGCGACGACCTCCTGCTCCATCTCGACGGTGGCCGGGCCGCCGTCGAACGCGTGGTTGTTCGGGTTCACCAGCATGGCCGCCAGGTAGCCGATGGTGGCGGCGGAGTGCGGCGGGCGGACCATGTGCCCGGCGTACGACGGGTGGAAGAAGGGGTAGTTCTTCCCGAGCCGCTCCGTGAAGTCGTGGAAGGCCGCCGCGAACACGTCATCGTCGACCTCCATCGACGGGTGGGGTGAGAACGGCGGAAAGGAGTCCTGCCACCTGGCGTTCTCCTCCTGTGCCCGGATCATCCACTTGGTCAGGTCCACGGGTAGCCTCGGCCTCCGTCGAAGGAAGAATCGTGCTGAGGGCGCTGCTCGCCGATCGGCCAGAAGAGCCGGTTCTCCGTGCACTGCCGCAAGTACTCGATGCCGTCCGTGCCGCCGGTGCCGTTGCTGTCGCCGATCATCGATCGCGCGATGGAGTGGTGGGTGCGCTTCCACTTCTGATGACTCTGTTCCAGCAGGTGCACCGCGTTCGTCACCACCGCGCTCTCCGCGTCACTCCACCTGCTCTGCCGGCGACGGTGCCACGCGGACAAGGAGTCGAGCCCGGACAAGGCGCGCAGCCGCACGCGCGGAACGGAGAGGAAGGCGGGGGAGTCGAGGCGACCTTTCCTCGGCAACGCGCAGAAGATCTCCACCAGCTTGTACGCCTCCGACTGGATCGCGCTCGACCCGTCGGTCTGCATGCGGAAGGCCTGGAAGTTCGCCGGTGACATGGTGGCCAGCAGGCTGAACAACCCCGACGCCTGGTCCAGCGTCGTCGCAGCCGACTCGATCCGGGCGGCGACCTCGAAGGCGCATCCGGACTGCGCGACCGCTGCCGCCTCCTCCAGCGTGGCCGCCATCATCGTGAACACCGTCTCGTAGCACTGCAGAACTCGGATGAAGAGGTACTCGTCGTGGTGGTCGGAGACGGGGAGGACGCTGAAGCGGATCACGTCCTCGACCGGTTCCGCCACGAGCCCGGGTCTTGTTCCCAGCGGGTCGAAGTGCTCGCCCAGGGAGGCCGCCTTGCGAATCCTCTTGAGTGCGAGCTGACGGCGTGGCCGGCCGCTCGGGAGGAGCTCGCTCTCGTCGTCGTCCTTCATCGTCATCCACTCGAACTCGGCCAGGTCGCGCAGGAGGCGCGCGACGAGGGTCCGTCCGGTGTGGACGTTCTCGGCCGTCGGGAGGAGGGGCTTCAGGACGTCCAGGGCCAGGTAGCTGCGGTAGGAGTACCGGTCCTCCGCCTTGTCCAGAACGCAGTTGTAGAACTCCGCGACCACCGGTCCGGTCGCGGCGTCGGCGCGGCCCGCTCTGGCCTGTTCCAGGGCGTCATCCCCGAGCCGGTCCTTGCCGTGCCGCAAAATCCGCAGGCGTATCGAGCTCGCCAGGTCCGGTGTCGGGCCGCCCTGCTGTGCGTCGATGGCGGAGGTTGTTGTCGCGTGCTCGTCCACTGTCGTCCCCCGTGGCTCAGACATCACGCTGGAGACCGGGCGGAACTGCCGCGCCCATCCTGCTCAGCGCGTAGGCCTGATACGGTCCGGAGTAGACGTTGATGGCGTGGTTCAACCCGGCATGGGCATCGCGCCAGAAGCGCTGCATGGGCCGATCCGACCGCAAGGCGTTCCCGCCTGAGTGGCTGTAGAGGCGGTCGAGTGCCTCCACAGCGCGCCGGCTGCCGCGAACCTGGTCGCAGCGGGCTGCCGCGCGGAGCTCGAACGGCACTTCCTTGCCGGAGTCGACGATGTCCCACATGCGGCCCACGTTGGCCATCATCTGGACCCGTGCGGACTCGACCTCGGAGCAGCACTCGCTCAGCTGTGCCAGGAGGAAGTTGTCCTCACGCACCAGCCGGCCGGACTCGTCGACCCGATCGCGCTGGTAGTCGAAGGACGCCGCCAGAGCGCCACGGCACATGCCGATGATGGACGCCGTGATCGCGTTGGGGAAGATGGCCGACCAGGGCATGCGGAAGAGGGTCTCGCTCCTGCCTGCCTCCCTGGCCGCGACGCCGCTGACGACGTCCTGCTCAGCGATCACGCGCTCGGCAGGCACGAACGCGCCGCTCACCGCGACGTCCTTGCTCCCGCTGCCACGCAGCCCGACCGCGTTCCACGACCCGTCGATGATCGTGTAGTCGCTCCGCGGCAGCAGCATGTGCAGCGTGCCCTCGGAACCGACGCGATCGCCCTCGGCATCGACCACGGTCGCACCCAGCCAGGCCCACTCGCAGTGGTCCGTGCCGGACGAGAACGCCCACCTGCCGCTCAGCAGATAGCCTCCCTCGACCTTGCGCGCCTTGCCGAACGGGGAGAACGGCGACGCCACCCAGGTGTCCGGGTCAGCCGCCCACACGTCGTCCTGAACGGACTCCGGCATCAGGGCCAGCTGCCACGGGTGCGACCCCACGACGCCCGCGACCCAGCCCGCGGCGCTGCAGGACTCGGCGGTCAGGATCACCGCGTCGAGGAACTCCCGCGGATCGGCCTCGAAACCACCGTGCTTCGCGGGTTGCAGCATTCTCACCACACCGGTCTTGCGCAAGATGTCCGCGGTGTGCGCGGGGAGTGCTCCCATCTCTTCTGCTTCCGCAGTCTGGGCCCCGAGTTGCACACGTGAACCCTCGATCTGCTCAAGAACATCGTTCACCATGTGAGTGGTCCTTCATCGTGAAGTGTTTGGTACTTCTGTCTTCGTTCGGAGCTTCAACCGCGAATGCAGCAGATGTGCGGCTGCGGCAGCGGACAACGCGCAGACGACCGGGAGGGAGAAGGTCGACCGGGCGCCCAGTTCGTCCGCGATCCTGCCGACGGTGGCGGTGCCCGCACCGAAACCGAGCGAGAGACTGGACCACACCCAGTTCATCCCCTCGGTCTGGATCGCCACCGGAACGAGCTCGTCGAGCAGGTGGAAGGCGTTGATGATGGTCGGCGCCATGCTGAGACCGTTGACCGCGGAGCAGGCCATGAGGACGAGCAGGCTGTCCGCGGTCAGGTAGAGGGCGGGGAGCAGGCCGAACGCCGAGGCGCTCAAGGCGAGCCGCAGCGACGTCGGCCCGCTCCGCGTCCGTGAGCCGTACAGAACGGCCGAGACTCCGCTGCCCACTGCGAAGCAGGTGAGGACGAGGCCGGCGCCACCCGGCTGACCGAGTTCAGCGGAACGCGCGACGAGCAGCACCTCCGCCGCGCCGCAGGTGGCTCCCAGCGCCAGGAGCAGGACGAGCAGCAGCGGCATGCCCGGATACCGTGCGGCGAGGCGCCGGTGCACGCGAGCGACGGGAGGCTGCCTGGGCGGCTCGGTGTGCCGCTGGAAGAGCAGCCAGGTCGCGCCGCAGGCGGTGAGGAGAACGGCCGAGGCGACGGCCAGGTACGGCGAGACCTGGATCGCGAGAGCCGCTGTCAGCAAAGGACCGATCGCGAAGACGACCTCGTCCAGAACCGTTTCGACCGAGTAGGCGGCGGATCTCTCGGTGCTGCCGTCCGGCCACATCGTCGCCCAGCGCGCCCGCGTCATCGGCCCGGTGTTGACCGCTGAGGCGCCCAGGAGAAGAGCCAGGAGCAGCGTGGCCGGAAGCGGCGCGTCCAGCGCGACCGATCCGAGCGTCATCGTGGCGAGCGCGAAATGCGCGAAGATGGACAGCAGCAGCGTTCTGCGCTGCCCGAAGCGGTCCGCGACGATTCCGGCGACGGGACTGCCGAGCGCGTTGCCGATCGTCCAGCAGCCGCTCACCAACGCGGCTTTCCCGTACTGACCGGTGGGCAAGGCCAGCAGGAGGAGCAGGCCGAGCGGGTAGATCCCGACGAACAGACGCGACAGCACGCCCGCGATGCAGAAGGACACGGCCCCTCGTCTGGCGAAGGCGCTGCGATAGCCTGCGAACACAGCGGACCTCCAACGGCGTTCGGACGAGTTGCTGAACGGGACAGCGGCAGTTCACCGCGCTCGTGGAGATCGGGTCGCCGCAGCGCTTCGACACTGTGCAGCGCGGAAGCCCGCGAATGCGAGCCGCGTTTCGCCTGGCGGGACGCTTTGTCGGGGAACCGGCCGGCGATGTCGCCGCCCGCGTCCGATCGGGAAGCCCGCCCAAGCGAACGGGCACACCTCTCCGGTTCGACGTTGACGGCCGGCGTCCGTCAGTCCCGCACGGGAACCAGGGCCTGTGTCGAGGTCCGTGTTCGCGACAGCCGGGCCTGAGGCGGCCCCTGGGGGCACGGGCGACCAGCCCACGTACAACACCGGTATGCGGGCTGTCCGCCCGCACCGCCAGGAACCACCTCAGGCGCGACTCTCATCGAACGGGACCTCGACACAGGCCCTAGGGTGCGACCGGGCGTTGTGGCACGGGCGAGCCCACCATCTCGCGCGGGTGCACGAGCGAGTGCTGCACCAGCCCGTCCAGCCGGGAACGCAGGAACGAGCGGTACGGGTTCGGCTCGCACAGGTCCGTCAGGGTGGTCACGGCCAGCGAGTGCAGGTCGCGGACCTCGCGGGCGTACAGCCGCACGGCACCGGGGGTGCTGGAGAGGTCCCGCAGCACCATCCTGGCGTGGACGTTGCCGCCGGCCTCCTCGCCGAGCCGGATCATGTGCTGTCTGAGGTGCGTGCTCGCGATCTTGCAGGCGTTGGCGAGCAACAGCGGTGGTGTGCGGTCGTCTCCCGCGGAGTTCGCGGCGGCCTGATCGGCCAGCAGCCCGTACAGCCTCCCGAACTCGCGCCACCGCGGCCCGTCCGCGGCTGCGCAGGTCCGCACCGCCATCACCGCGTCGCGCGCGTACGCGTTGCTCCGGGCACTGGACGTCGAACCGGGATCGGCCGCCGCCTCTTCGAGGTCGGCGGTCCACGTCCGGCGAAGTTCCTCGGTGATGTCGAGAGAACGCAGGTAGGACAACGGCAACCGGGTCGCCGCCGCGCCCGTGCGCGTTTCCGCACCGGCCCACCACAACGACGACATCACCGACACCGGCATGGCCTTGTGCGGAGAACCTCCCGCTGCCGCCGCGGTGACGACCGCGAACAGCCGGGCGAACACCAGCGGCGACTCCACCTGCTTGAGGAGCTCGGCGCTCGACGGGGCAGCCCGGTGGTCGTTCGTGAGCCGCAGGTCCGCGTCAACGCACCGAACGGCGATGCGCAGGGTCTTGGCGAAGTTGCCGAGTGGAGGCCGGGAACGGTGCTCGGTGATGGGCATGGTGGATCCCGACTGCTCGACTGGAGGGGGAACGGTCAGTGCCGCCGACGGCGTGCATCACAACACGCGATGAACCGGCGGTGAAGTCCTGACCCGCGCCGCGTCACCTTCGGACCGATGACCGTGACGGTTCGGGCAACCCCGGCGGTGCTCCTCAGGTGGCCGGTCGTGCCGAATCCGGTGGCCGTTCGTGAACAGGTCGACCGGTTCCGCGACACCTGTGCTGCGATGGCGGTAGAGGAGACTCCATGGCGAACAAGCGTTGGAAAGCGCTCACCGCGGCGGCGATGAGCCTCGTGCTCGGGACGGGGTCGGCAGCCGCAGCGCCGTCCCCGGTCGACGCGCGAGCGGGGTACGTCGAGAACTTCGACTCGCTCGACCCGGCGATCTGGCAGTGCGAGCACAGCTGCCCGACCGTCACCGACGGTGTGGCCAGGTTCGAGCTGAAGGCCGGCGCCCCGCCTCGCACCGCCGGCTCCTGGTCCAAGGTCCGGTACCGGCCGCAGCGCTTCACCTCGGGCGAGTTCACGACCCGGTTCGCGCTCAGCCACCGCCCCCGGCAGCAGGTCTGGTGGGGCGCCGCGTTGTGGGACAACGGTCCCGCCGCGGACGGGAGCCAGTTCAACGAGATCAACTTCGGCTACACGACCGACCAGAGCTACACGAACACCCAGCTGCGCTTCGAAAGCGCCAAGCGCGGCAAGGCCGTCTCCCTCAAGGTCGACACCGGCGTCGACCTCTACGACGGCAAGTACCACATCGCGACGTTGCGGTACACCTCGTCGTACGTCGACCTGCTCTTCGACGGACGGCACCTGATGAGGATCACGGACCGCTCGGTGATCCCGACCGATCCGATGAGCTTCGTCCTCGGGCCGCGCCTCGTCGCCGGAGCGCCGTTGACGGGGAACTTCACGCAGTCGGTGGGAGCCGCTGAGATCGGCTGACCGGCCAAGGCCGAGCAGTTGCACACCGTCGTGGTACCGGCCCACCGCGGCACGGGGCTGGGCCACCGGGACCAGTTCGTCCACCTGGCGGTCCGGTCGGAGGTCGCCGACCTGGCGATGTGAGCGAGGGGATCGGCGGTCAGGGCGGGTCGTCGTCGCCCGAGGACGTGGGCCGGAACCATTCCGTGCGGTGGGTGCGGTTGGCGTCGGCGACGTTCCCGGCGGCCGGCCCGCCGCCGTCCGGATCGACCACGGTGCCGCTCTCGGCGGCGGGGAGCCGGCGCCAGCCCGAGCAGCCGTTGACGCACGGGTGGTTCATCTCCGTCAGCACGAACGCGCCGTCCTCACCGGGCACCGGTTGCTGCCAGGTGATCGTGCCCGTGTCATCGCACAGGTCACAGCGGGGTTCGTGTTGCCGCACACCGCGAGCATCCACCAGATCGGTGGGAAGTCCGATTTCGGTCACCGGGACGGGCGAACCGGGCGGCCTGAACACCGCGGACACCTGCCCTCCACCATCGTGTACCTGCGGTGGGCCGGGCCAGCGCGAACCGCTGATCAGTGCGAACCTGGGTCCCGGTGACGAGGTCGACAGCCCGTCCGGGGAAGGGTGGTCCAGCATGGCCGGCGGTGCACGGTGACGCACGCTCGACGCGACGGGATCTCAGACCTCACCATCGAGACCGTCGACCACGACGGCGTGCTGGTCGTGGCGCTCAACGGCGACATCGACATCACCAACGCCGGTCAGGTGCGCACCGCGCTCGAAGAGCAGCTCAACACCCACCCGGTCGGGATCGTGGTGTGGCTGGCGGTGGGCTTCCTCGCGTCGACGGGGCTGTCGACGCTCGGTGAGGCCAGCCGCCGGGCGCAGCAGGCCGGGGTCGGGTTCGCGGTCGTCGCGGCGGCGCACTCGGCGCGGCGTTCTCTGCTGGTCGCCGGCATGGACAGCGTCCTGCTCGTGCACGAGTCCGTTCCGCACGCGGTCGAGGCGCTGCGCACGGCGGCGGTGGCCGAGCGGACCGACCTCGCACACTGACGGCGCCGATCTCGACCGCCGTGCTCAGGTGACGGCCGGCCGCACGGCCTGGTCCAGGGGCGAGCACGTCGTGAGCACGCCGTACACCTGGCTGAACCGCAACGGCCGCAGCACGCTGTGGTGGTCCACCACGACTGCCGCCGCGCAGCGGTCACCTCGGGGCGTCGGCTCGCTGCTCGACCGGCAGAGGCCCTCCCGGCGCGTTGTCCGCCCTCACCGCCACGCCCGCCGGACAGGTGGTTTCGCTGTCCTGGCACGGGTTATCCGTGCGGGACGTCGAGCAGCCGGCGACATCGAGACCGCCTCGACCGAGGCGTGCGTTCACCCCACGGGAGTCGCCATGGCGACGAAGTCCTGCCCAGGCCGCGGAGCGGTCGTCACCTACCTCAACCCCGACGTGCTGCACCCGACCGTCTACCTGCGGGGTGTGGTGGTCGGACCGCACGTGGTGGATCCGCAGACCTCACACGTGTGGGTGCCGGTCCTGCGGCCCGACCGCACCATCTCGGTCCTGGACATCGCCAACATCGTCGCCGTGCAGGAACCCGAACTTCCCTGACCAGGCCGGCCGTGGTCAGCGCCGGGACCGCTTGTGCCGGACCAGGTCCGCGATGCCCTCCGCGACGAACCCGCCGGTGAAGCAGCCGGCCAGGATCAACGCCCAGGAGGCTTCCTCGATGAACACGAAGCCGATCACGTTCGCGATCACGAGCAGCAGACCGACGATCACGTAGTAGCGCGCGGAGTGCTGCCGTGGTGGTTGGTCGACCATCGGAACAGTCTCGCAACTCCGCCGGGCGGTCGCGACGCAGTTGACCGCCCGGGACGCCGGGCTCAGCGCACCTGCTCGGCCTTGAACTGCATCCGCGGCGTCGCGTAGAACTCCTGGGCCTGCACCAGGCGCAGCTCGCGCTCACCGGAGCGGTAGGTCAGGTCGATCAGGTCGAAGACGCTCGACGCGGTGCGTTCCAGCGCCAGCGCCGCGTCCTTGGTCTGGACGTAGTGGGCGGTGAACAGCGCGGCTGTGACGTCACCGGACCCGTTGGCCTTGAACGGCAGGTGCGGGGTGCTCACGAGCCACGACCCGGCGCTGTCCACGACGAGCATCTCGATCGTGCCCTCCTCCCGGTCGGGCCGCTCGACGCTGGTGACCAGCACGGTCGACGGGCCCATCGCGCGGGCGAGGTCGGCCGACGCCAGCGTCTCCTCGACGCTCGCCGGCTCGGTGCCGGTGAGGAAGCCCAGCTCGAACTGGTTCGGGGTGATGATGTCGGCCACCGGCACGACCCGGTCGCGCAGCAGCACGGGGATCTCGGGCGCGACGAAGCACCCGGACTTGGCGTTGCCCATCACCGGGTCGCACGCGTAGAGCGCCGCCGGGTTCGCCGCCTTCACCCTGCGCACCGCGTCGATGATCACGTCGGCGATGCCCGTGCCGCCCTGGTAGCCGGACAGCACGGCGTCGACCTGCCCGAACACCCCGCGTTCCTCCACGCCGAGGAGGATCTCGGCCACGTCCGACGGCGGCAGGAGCGGACCGCGCCACGCGCCGTACCCGGTGTGGTTGGAGAAGTTCACCGTGGGGATCGGGACGACCTCGACCCCGAGGCGCTGCAGCGGGAACACGGCGGCGGAGTTGCCGACGTGGCCGTGGGCGACGACCGACTGGATGGACAGAACCTTCATCCGCCCACTCTAGAACGGCCACCTGACCAGCGCGGGGCTCCGGCCCGGCCGAGACGGTGTTGCGGGCGAGACGTCGGTCTCACGACGAACGCCTCCGCCCCGGCCACGGCCTGCGGGCAACGACCCGGGAGGACCTGAGCTCGGGTCGACGGGGTCGAGCAGCTCCCTCCCGGCTGCCGTTGCGCGGGGAGACGTCACCGCAGCCGTCGGGCTGATCACCCGATGCCGTGCTGCTGCAACCACATCTCCAGCACGCCGAGGTGCCACAGCTCGTTCCCGCCGGCCTTGGTGGCCTGCCCGTTCGGGTCGGCGAGCAGGCCGTCCACGTACTCGCGGCGCAGCACACCGCGTCCGCGTGCGGCGGGGGAGGTCATGGTCGAGCGCAACAGGTCGAGGACCTCACCGTCGAGCTGGATGAGGGCTGGCACCGGGAAGTAGCCCTTCTTCCGGTCGACCACGTCGTGCGGCAGCAGGTCGCGGCCGATGTCCTTGAGGATGCCCTTGCCGTCCTGGTCGGACTTCAGCTCGGGCGGGCACGCGGCGACCAGCTCCACCAGGTCCTGGTCGAGGAACGGCACCCGCGCCTCGACGCCCCACGCCATCGCCATGTTGTCCACGCGCTTGACCGGGTCGTCGGGCATCAGCAGGTGCGTGTCCGTCCGCAGCACCGCGTCCAGGGCGGTGTCCGCGCCGGGGTCGGCGAGGTGGGCTGCGGCCAGGTCGCCGCTGACGTCACGGCCCAGGAGCCACTGCCGTTCCAGGACGTCCGCGAGCTCGTCGTGCTCGAGGTCGTGGAACGCCTCGCGCAGGACGTCCGCCGCCTGCCGCCGGGGAGCACCGGCCGCAGGCTGGTGGTAGCGGTAGCCGGCGAACACCTCGTCGGCGCCCTGACCGCACTGCACGACCTTGACGTGCTGCGACACCTCGCGGCAGACCAGGTAGAACGCGGTGACGTCGTGGCTGCCCATCGGCTCGCTCATCGACCCGACGGCGTCCCGCACCGCCGCGGCGATCTGCTCGTCGCCGACGCGGAGCTGGTGGTGGTCGGTGCCGAACTTCTGCGCGATGGCGTCGGAGTAGGCGAACTCGTCGCCCTCCACGTCACCGCGGCTGGTGAACCCGATGCTGAACGTGCTCGGCCGCTGCTCCTCCGCGGCGAGAAGGGCGACCAGCAGGCTGGAGTCGAGACCGCCGGAGAGCAGGACGCCGACCTCCACGTCGGACACCGTGCGGCGGCGCACCGCGACCTGCAGCGCCTCGCGCACCGCCTGCCGCCAGTCCTGGGCCGTCCAGTCCGCGTGCTCGGGGCGCCGCGTGTACGACGGCTGCCAGTAGACGCGGTCGCGCGGTTGCTGCCCGCGTTCGAACACGCGGATCGTGGCGGGCGGCAGCTTGCGCACCCCGCGCAGGACGGTGCGGGGTGCGGGCACGATCGAGTGCCACGTCAGATAGTGGTGCAGGCCGACAGGGTCCAGCTCGGTGTCGACCCCGCCGCCGGCGAGCAGCGCGGGCAGGCTGGAGGCGAACCGGGTCCGCCCGCGCATCTCGGAGACGTAGAGCGGCTTGATGCCGAGCCGGTCCCTGACCAGCAGCACCCGGTCGCGGCGGCGGTCGAACAACGCGATCGCGAACATGCCGACCAGGTGGTCGACGAACTCCTCGCCCCAGTGGTGGTAGGCCTTGAGGATCACCTCGGTGTCGCTGGTGGAGGTGAAGCGGTACCGGCCGGACAGCTCCTCGCGCAGCTGCTCGTAGTTGTAGACGCACCCGTTGAAGGCCACGGCGAGCCCGAGCTCGTCGTCCACCATGGGCTGCGCGCCGAGGTCGGACAGGTCGATGATGGACAGCCTGCGGTGCCCGAGCGCTACCCTGCCCTCCGACCACTGCCCGGCACCGTCCGGCCCGCGCGACCACATGGCCCGCGTCATGCGCTCCACCGCGCCGAGGTCCGGCCGGCCCGACTCGTCCGTGATGATCTCACCGGCGATTCCGCACATGGCCACTCCTCGGGTGTTCCGCTGACAAGGTGTCTGCCGGATACCCCGAATGCCGCTGATCATGATCCGGCTGTGGCACGGCTCGCGTGTGAGCAAGAGCACTAGCCCGTCGCCCATTGGCAGGTTGACGCGGGCAGGCGGTGGGGTCGGCAATGGACCCATGGAACTCCCGGCCGCCGACCTCGACCAGGCGACCATCCCGCTGCTCGCACGCAGGATGGCGACCGGAGAGCTCACCTCCGCCGCCCTGACCCGCGCCTACCTGAGCCGCATCGCCGACGTGGACCGGCTCCTGCGCTCGGTGCTCGCGGTCGACCCGACGGCGGTGCGGCAGGCGGAGGAGAGCGACCGCAGACGAACGGCCGGTCGCTCGCGTGGGCTGCTGGACGGCATCCCCGTGCTGCTCAAGGACAACATCGACACCAGCGGCCTGGCGACCACGGCCGGCTCGCGGGCCCTGCGCGTGCCACCCGCCGCCGACGCCGAGGTCGTCGTGCGGCTGCGGGCGGCGGGCGCGGTCGTGCTGGGCAAGACGAACATGACGGAGTGGGGCAACTTCCGCTCCCCGTGGGCCACGTCCGGCTGGTCGGGGGTCGGCGGGCAGACCGCCAACCCGCACGTGCTGGACCGCACCCCGTGCGGCTCGTCGTCCGGCTCGGCCGTCGCGGTGGCGGCCTCGCTGGCGCAGGTCGCGGTCGGCACCGAGACCAACGGCTCGATCGTGTCCCCGGCCGGTCACGCCGGTGTCGTGGGGTTCAAGCCCACTCCGGGCCGGGTCAGCACCGCGGGCATCGTGCCGATCACCGCCCGCAGGGACACGGCGGGCCCGATGGCGCGGCACGTCGTGGACGCCGCGATCCTGATGGCGGCCATGGCGGGCACGACCGCCGACCTCACCCCGGGCACCCTGCGCGGCGCTCGGGTCGGCGTGTGGCGCAGGACCGGCTTCGACGCCGACGTGGACCGGGTCGTGGCCGCCGCGGCCGGCGTGCTGCGCCGCGGCGGTGCCACCGTCGTCGAGGTCGACCTGCTCCACCAGGACCGCATCCAGGGCGCCGACCGCCCCGCGATGGTCGTCGAGTTCAAGCACGACCTGGAGCGGTACCTGCGGACCAGGCCCGGTGCGCCGCGCACGGTGCACGAGCTGATCGAGTTCAACGAGACCGATCCCGTCGAGCTGTCCGGGTTCGGGCAGGAGATCTTCCACGAGGCGGAGAAGACCCGCTCGCTCACCGACCCGTCCTACCTCGACCAGCGGCGCGCCGCGACGGAGTGGGCCCGCCGGTCCATCGACGAGGTGCTCACCGCAGAACGCCTGGACGTGGTCATGGCACCCACCAACGGCCCCGCGTGGAAGCCGTGCGGCAGCGACCCCGGCGGCCTGCGGACCGCGTTGCCCGCGGCCGTGGCGGGGTACCCGAACATCTCCGTCCCCGCCGGGTTCGCGGGCCCGTTGCCGATCGGGGTGTCGTTCACCGGCGGCAGCGGGGCGGACGACGCGGTGCTGCGGTTCGCGGCGGCGTTCGAGCAGGCGGCGAAGGCCCGCCGGGCACCGGGGCTGCTGCCGACGGTGCCGTGACGGCGGTGCTCAGTGCTCGAACATCCGGGTGAGGCCGGTGAGGCGCAGGAGCCGTTGCACCGGCGGGCTCGCCGAGACCAGCCGCAGCGAACCGGTCATCTCGACGGCCCTGGCCCTGCTGCGGACCAGGGCGCTCAGGCCGCTGGAGTCGCAGTAGGTGACCGCGGCGACGTTCACGACCAGGTGGTGCCGCCCCTCGTCGATCAACCGGTCCAGCTTCGCGAGCAGCGCCGCCGACCCGGCCGAGTCGAGCTGCCCCGCGACCTCCACGAAGGTCTGCGCCGCAGCCGTTCCGGTGACCCGGATCTGCACGGTGCACCACCTCCCTCCACAGTGGACCTTCGCTCAGCGCGGTGACCGGCCGGTCGGCCACCACCGGGCGTCGGTGGCCATGGGGTAACCCCGCACGACCACGGGCGCGACCTGCCGGCGCGACGCGCGCACCAGCAGACCCAGCCACAGCAACCCGATCGCGGAGATGACCGCCAACCCGGTCCACGTGACCACGGTGAACAGCTGCACCTGCGCGGGCGTCGGCTGCGGCAGGTACCCCTCCGCCAGCACCCGCTGGTCGGTCAGCACCAGCGTGATCAGCACGGCGATGGTGTTCATCGAGTCCCACAGGGCGTGCAGCAACGACACACCCAGGTACGCGGCGAGCAGGCGCCCGGTCAGCAGGAAGTGGTCGCGGGTGCTGCGGGAGAACAGCACGGCACCGAGGATCGCGGTCCACAGGCCGTGCCCGAACGGGGCGAGCAGGCCGCGCAGCAGCTCGGTGGTGACGAGGTCCAGCACCGACAGGCCGTTCTGGGTGAACAACGCCGTCAACGCGTACCCGGCCGACTCGAAGGCGGCGAACCCGAACCCGACGCTCGCGCCCAGCACCAGCCCGTCGCGCACCGACTTCTCCCGCAGGTGCCGGGTCAGCAGGGCGAGCGCACCCAGCTTCACCGCCTCCTCGATCAGGCCCACACCGGCGAACAGCCACGGCGACGGGTGCAGCAGGTAGCTCTCCAGCAGCGAGGCGCCCAGCACGCCGAGGACACCGCCGACCGCGAACGTGCGGAACACCAGCTCACCGGTGACCTCGCCGGAGTGCCGGTGCCCGAAGGCCCACGAGACGAACGTGGCCGGTACCAGGAAGCTGCCCAGCAGTACGATCGTGGGGATCAGGTTGGTGTTGCGGGTGCCGAGCGTGATCACCACGGTCGCCACCCACAGGGCCAGCCCGACCGCGAACATGCGCAGCCACGGCCGTGAGCGCTTCCCGGTGTGCTGGTCGGCTGGTCCGGTGAAGGCCACGGGCCCCGCCCTTCGTCGGTCGCGAACACCTCGACCGGCCAGGCGTGCCGGTCAGTGGTGGTCTTCCCGCGCCACGCCCGGCTAACCGCCGCCGGAGCGACGCGTGATCTCGCAGGTCCGCCTGTTTCAGTTGTGGGTAACCGGGTATGCGCCTACTGTGGGATTTACACACACAATGTGCCTGCTCTTCGGGTAGTGGTTCGGACTGAAACAGGCAGCCGGGGCCGCACAGCATTGGCCAGCAGGAAGAGCACACCCATGGTTGCTCCGTCCCACGACGATGCCGCGCCCCTCACCGTCGAGGCGCACACCCGTGACGGCGTTCCCGTCCTCGTGCTCCGCGGCGAGATCGACCTCAGCAACGAGCACTCGCTCAGCGCGCGCATCGGCGCTCAGCTCGAATCGGGTTCGCCCGCTGTCCTGCTCGACCTGCGCGGCGTGGGCTACATGGGCTCAGCGGGCCTGCGGGTCCTGGTGGAGAACAACCAGCGGGCGGAGGACATGGGCGTCCGGCTCGTGGTGGTCGCCGACCACTCGGCCGTGCTGCGCCCCATCAAGATCACCCGGCTGGACCAGGTGCTGGAGCTGCACCCGGTGTTCCCCGAGCCGCTGCACCGCGCCTGACGCGTGCCGGCTCAGGCGGAGCGGAACGGCGGCTCGCAGGTGATGTCCGCCCACACCGTTTTGCCGTGCTCGCCCGAGGTGACGCCCCAGTCCTTGGCCAGTCGGTTCACGATGACCATGCCCCGGCCCCTGTCACCACCCAGCCGCGAGGTGCCGAGCACGGGGAGCTCGGGGGAGGCGTCGTCGACCTCGACGCGCACGAGGCAGGGTTCCTCCGAGCGGTGCAGGCGCAGCACGTAGGGAATGCGCCCGTGGTCGAAGGCGTTGGCCACCAGCTCGGTGACGATCAGCTCGATGTCCCCCAGCTCGTCCTCGGTGACGTCGCGCAGCACGGCACGCGTCCAGCGCCGGGCGGACGCCAGCTCACCTCGTTGACCGGTGAGCGGCATCTCGGAGGATCTCGGGCCGTCGTCGGTCTGCTCGCTGTGCCCCACGTGCCTCACGTCCTCGTGACAGGGGACGCTCGTCCGGCGTCTCGACCCGCTCAGCCTCGGAACGTCCATCATCCCCCCGATCACCCGGCCCAGCACGACCGTTCGGAGCATCTGCGCGGTGTCGCGCAGCGCAGCTCCCACCCACCGCTACCGCGGTCGAGGGGCTGGTCCGGTCCGATCAGGCCCGGTGCGCCCGACGGGAGGCGTACCTCCGCGCAGTCGGCGCAAAACCCGGGTTGTCACATCGGTGCCGGTGCTCACTCCTCGGACGTGAGCACCACGCTGGACGGGTCCCGGTCGGGGCGCAGCCCGCGCCACGCCGGGTGCCGCAGGCGGCCGTCCGGTGTCCACTGCCGGAACTCCACCTCGCCGACCAGGTCCGGTTCGACCCAGCGGGCGTCGCGGGCGTGCTCGCGCGGCACCCCGGCCGGGAACGGGCTGGTGGACCGTTCCCGTCGTTCCAGCTCGCGCTGCAGGTCGGCGAGGACCGCCTGGCTGAAGCCCGTGCCCACGTGCCCCACGTACACCAGGTCACCGCGCTCGTCGTGGGCGCCGAGCAGCAGCGACCCGATCCGGCCCGCGCGGTTGCCCTGACCCACCCGCCAGCCGCCGATCACGATCTCCTGGGTGTGGCGGAACGGCGTTTTCACCCAGGAGGGGGACCGGCGACCGGGCTCGTAGGTGGACTTGACGCGCTTGGAGACGATCCCCTCGAACCCGTACTGGCTCGCCACGTGCAGCACGTCCGCCGGCTCGGTGTCCATGAACGTCGGCGGCACCTGGACGGCGTGGTTGCCGGGCAGGGCCAGTTCGGTCAGCTTCGCCCGCCGCACGTGGTAGGGCGTGGCCAGCAGCGACCGGCCGTCCAGCTGGAGCAGGTCGAACACGAAGTAGGCGATCCGCGGCCGGGTGTGCCGCAGCTCACGGACGCCGGGCGCGACCTTGTCCCGCTGCTGGAGCAGCCCGAAGCTGGGCCGCCCCTCGTCGTCCAGCGCCACGATCTCGCCGTCGAGCACAGCCGTCCGGTGCTGAAGGAGGTCGGGCAGGACGGTCAGCTCGGGGAACCGGCCGATGAAGTCCAGGTCGTTGCGGCTGTAGACCCGCACGTCACGGCCCTGGCAGTGCGCGACACCCCGGTAACCGTCCCACTTGAACTCGACGGCCCAGCCCTCGCTGCCGGGCGGGTCACCCGGTGTGGCCAGCATCGGGCGGATGACTTCCAGCGGCTCGCCCGCGGGTGCGGCGCTTCCCACCCGGCCACCTCCTCGGTCCGCCCACTGCCGTAGTCATGGTCGGTGAGAATCGCCCAGCTCGCAGGGCGACGCCGCGCTTCGTAAGATCGGCGGAACGGAACGACTGCGAATGACCAGGTGAGGTGTTCAGTGACATCGGACGAGACGACGTCGACGGCCAGCATGAAGACCAGCGACCACGACGGTGTGCTCGTCGCTGTCATCACCGGCGAGCTCGACATGGTCAGCGTCGACGAGGTGGGCGCGGAGCTGTTCGAGCACCTGGACAAGCGCCCGGCCGGCATGGTGGTGGAGCTGGCCGTCGACTTCATGGGCTCGTCAGCGCTGTCGGTGCTGCTCAAGCTGCACGCACGGGCGCAGAGCGACGGGGTGGGCTTCGCGATCGTGGCCGCGCAGGCAGCGGCACAGCGTCCGCTGATGGCCAGCGCGCTGAGCCAGGTGCTGCCGATGGCCCAGTCGACGGAGGAGGCCCTGAAGATGGTGCGCAAGGAACCGCAGCCGAGCCAGCCGGCCGAGTGACCCGGCGCCGCACGTCACCGCGGAGGTGGAGCCGGGTCCACCTCCGTCCCGGTGGCTGACGCGGTGGGGAGCCCGGCTCTGCGCGTTCGTCCACATCTGTCGAGAGAACCGCTGAACGCGGTCGTTCGGGTCTATCCCGACGCCGCGATGCCGCAGTGGTGTGCGTGAGACCTGCTGGAGCATCTCGGTGGTGGTTTCTCGAAGAGAACATGAACGCCGCCGTCCGGCAGCCCACCATCACAAGCTCGGCCGCAACGGCGGCGGGCCTGGCCGTCGTCACGATCGGTGCCGACACCGGCGGCTCGGTCCTGTACCTGGCCGCCGCGACCTCCACCGCGGGCATCCGCCCGACCCGTTGCGCGGCAACCGCATCAGCGCGTGGCGCAAGGGCCACGGCGGCCTGGACCCCGACATCGACCGGATCTTCGACGCCGCCGTGCACTGGACGTCAGATCACACGTCGTTGCACCGCGCCTGCGTGAACTGCAGGTACCCGGACAGCTTGCCCGAACTGTCCACGCGACCCTGGCAGTCGATAGACCGGAACCCGTTGAACACGGTGTGCTCGCTGTCAGCCCAGTACTGATAGAGGCAGGCGTACCCGCTCTTGCACATCGGAATCGCCTGCGCCTGTCCGGTGGGCACCAGCACGACACCGAGCGCGGTAGCGGCGACCAGCAGCATGCGACGGATCACGATCGCATCCCTCCCCCTGACGTTTTCCCTCCCAGCAGGGTCCCACCGCGAGCACGGGGTGAACACCACCGAGCGGGCCTCAGGGCGTTGCTGCGGCAGGTTCAGTCCGATGGGGTGGGGCAGTGCGGCGATCGGAGCCGGTGGAGCAGGCTCCACCACGAATGATCAGGCTGTCCGCATGGTTCGAGTCCACTGTGAACGGACAGGATTGTCCTTGTTCGCGTTACTCGGATGAAGGAAGAGCATGTCGAGACTGAAGTCCGTGCGCCGTGGAGCGGTCCGGGTGGCCGGGGTCGTGCTGATGGGTGCGTTCGCCGCAACGGCGATGACCGGCACCGCCGGCGCGATCATCAACGGGAAGGACTCCACCGAGAGGTACCCGTTCATGGCCTCGATCCCGTTGTCGGTGCCCAGTGCGGGCAACATCAAGGGGGTCTGCGGGGCTTCGCTGGTCCACCCGCGGTGGGTGGTGACGGCGGCGCACTGCGTCGACCAGGACACCGGTGCGGTGCTGGACGGGACCGTGCGCGTCGGCAGCGAGCGGCGGACGTCCGGGGGCACCGTCCGGAACATCGAGCGCGTGGTGCGCCACCCCGGTTACGAGGTGGCGCCGGGCATGCGGCCCAACCGCAACGACATCGCGCTGATCCGCCTCGACCGGCCCGTGACCCAGCGGCCGATCCGGATCGCCGAACGCGCCGGTGCGCCCGGCACTCCGACCCGGCTGCTGGGGTTCGGCACCACGGTCGAGGGAGCCGGTCCGGCGGAGTGGAAGTTCGCCGAGCGGTTGCAGCAGCTCGACACCCGTCGTGGTGCCGAGTCCGAGTGCGCGCCCGGCTTCGCGGACCGGACCCGGCTGTGCACGGTCAGTCGCAAACCGGGTGCCATGGCGTGCTCCGGCGACTCCGGTGGGCCGCAGGTGCAGCGCGGCAAGTGGGGGCGGTGGGAGCTGATCGGCGTCACCTCCGGACCCGGTGACGAGGACGTGCCCTGCGCCAACGGTCCTGGCCTGTACACGAACGCGACCGCGTACGCGGGCTGGATCCAGAAGACGATCAGCACCAACCGCTGATCCGGCACCGGGTGCCGCCACCGTCCCCTCACACGGTGGCACCCGGTGCTCCGCGGCCGGCGTTGCCGCGCTGAAGTGCAAGAGCTGCAACGGCTCCAGCAGCCCGGACGGCAGGGGGAACGCTCAGGCCGGGATGGGGAGGCGCGCCCAGACGATCTTGAGGTCGTCCTCGACGCGCACACCCCAGTCGGTGCAGAGCCGCTCGACGATCTGCATGCCGTGCCCGCGGTACGGGCCGATGCTGGACATGCCGACCACCGGCGTGCGGCTGACCGTGGCGTCGCAGGCCTCGACGACGAGCTCCGCGCCGCGCTCGGGGTGTTCCTCCCTGCGCAGCACCAGCCGGCGGGGGTCGTCGGCGTGGTCGCACGCGTTGGCCGCCAGCTCGGTGGCGACCAGCTGCACGTCCACCACGAAGTCCTCGTCGTGGGCGGCCAGCGCCTCGGCGATGCGTTCCCGCACCACCGACAGGTTGTCGCAGCTCAACGACGTGTCGATGGCCACCTCACCGGTGGTCTCGCCGGGGGTGGCGTGGCTCTCCCCGCGGGTGCCGGCCGCGGCCTGGTGGGCGAGGTTCGCCGTCGCGATCGCCGACGTGTACGGCTTGGCCCGGCCCTCGTCGGGGCGTCGGCTGGCATCGGCGTGCGCGGTACGTTGCTCGGTCACCCCGACCGGATGCCCACAGCGGCGGCCGGTTACACGGCGAGCACTTCGAACGGGCGACATCCCGGTACAGTCCACAATGGACTGAGATCAGCGCGGTGCCGCGGAGGCCCGCAGGGCCGCGGCCAGCCATTCGAACGGGAACTGCTCGGGTTCCGCGCCGTTCACGGTGCCGACCAGCGCCATGTACCGGTCGAACAGCCCCTCCGGGTCCGGTGGGGTGCGCTCCCACTCCGCGCCCGCGAGCATGTGGTCGGCGGTCTGGAGGCGGAACTCCGGCGTGTCCGGTGTGCGGGGGACGTCCGCCACCGCGAAGACGCCGGTCAGCCACTCGATCCAGCGGTCGGCGACGTCCAGCCCCCGCGGCGAGTCCGGTGGCACGCCCTCCCGTGCGGCGTCCATCGCCGCCTGGCCGATCGGCGTGGCCTCCTCGAAGGCCTCCAGCATCGGCGCCGAGGACATCACCGGTCCCGCGCCGGTGGTGCAGACCTCGTGCAGCTCACGGCGCAGGGCCTGCCGGACGTCACCGTCGCGCACCAGCTCCGCCAGCTCGATCCACGCCTCCAGCTGGGCCGCGGTGGGGTGGTCGGGCAGCACCGGCCGGGCCGCCCGCCACCACTCGACCATGCGCTCCGGTGCCTCCCAGCCCGTGGTGACCTCGGTCCAGAACTCGTCCACGAGCCGGTCGCGCTCCTCGTCCGACATCCCCACCAGCCGGTGCATCAACGTCGCCTGCTCCGCGGTCGAGTCCTGCCGCAGGATGGCCGACAGCACCGCGCGCCGGCTGCGCAGCCGTGCCTCGTGCCCCTCCAGCAGGGTCAGGTGGGTGGCGGCCAGGTCGCGCAACGTGGCCTCGCCGGCCAGCACCCGGCGGATCTCGTCGAGGCCCGCGTCGAGCTCGCGCAGCGTCCTGACCAGTTCGAGGCGGGCGATGGCCGACACGTCGTACAGGCGGTGCCCGGCCGGCGTGCTCGCGGCGGGGGAGACGACACCGGCGTCCGCGTAGTACCGGACCGCGCTGACGCTCAGGCCCGTCCGCCGTGCGACGTCACCGATCGGGTACAGCTCGTCCATGTCCATGACGATCACTATGCGATCTCAAGTGGCTTGAGGTGCAACCCCGCGCCCGGACCGGTCCGTAAGGTCCGCTGCATGACGAACAGCCCCTACGAGGTTCTGGCCGGTCTGCTGCGCGACCAGGAGGCGAGCGGCGCGGACCTGTACGCCGCCGCGTGCGAGGTGCGGGAGTGCTTCGTGCGCAGCGAACACCTCATCGGACTGTTGCCCGCGGACGCGCCGCGGCTGCTGACGGCGGGACTCACGCGGGCGGGCCGCGCCGGTGTGGTGGAGGCGTGGCTCGAGCTCGGCCGGCTGCTCGCGCACGGCGCGGCACCGTGGGCGCCGTACCCGGAACAGGACGTCCCGGCGTCGATCGAGGCGTACCGCGAGGCCGACCGCGCGGGCTCGCTCGCCGGTGCGCTCGGGTGGGTCCGGATCGCGTACTTCGCGACCAGCGCTGAGCACGAGCAGGACGCGGCCCGGCGGCTCGACGAGCTGCTGGCGGAGCACCCGGCGGACCCGGACGTCCTGCTGCTGTCCGGTTACCTGCGCTTCCGCGGCTACGGTCACCCGGCCGACCCCGCGGCAGCCGTGCCGTTCCACCGGGCGGCCGCCGAGCACGGCAGCGGTGACGCGGCGTTCGAGCTGAGCGTGCTGCACGCGACGGGGACGGGCGTGCCGGCGGACGACGACGAGTCGATGCGGTGGACCGTGCGCGCGGCCGAGCTGGGCAGCGTGCGGGCCATGGGCAACCTCGGCTACTACTACGCGACCGGCCGCGGCGTCGAGCACGACCCCGCGAAGGCCCTCGACTGGTATGGCAAGGCCGCCGACGCGGGCCACGGGAAGAGCGCTTACACCGCGGGCGTCATGTGCCTGACCGGCGACGGGGGCCTGCCCGTGGACGAGCGCCGGGCGGCGGAGTTCTTCGACCTGGCCGAGGAGCTCGGCGTCGACGTGGACGACCACCTGGACGCGATGGGCCTGTCCCGCGCCTGACCCGGCGGGCCGGCGCGGTCGGTCCTACGGTTCTGGCACCCCTGTTGCCGTCCTGATCGGAGCCACCATGCGAAGGCGACTCACCCGCACCGCACTCGCGGGTCTGCTGGGCGTCACCAGCGCGCTCGGGAGCACCGCGGTCGCGGACGAGGACACCGCGCGCTACGTGGTGCTGCTCAGGAACACGCCAGCGCTGCCCGGCGTCGTGCACACGGCGACCGTCCTCGGGGGAGTGGTCCACAGGCGGTTCGACGCCCTCGGCGCGTTCTCCGCCGACCTGACGCCCGCGGACGTCGACCGGCTGCGCCGGGACCCGGCCGTCGCGCTGGTGCAGGAGAACCGGGTGCACCGCGTGGAGACCGCCCCCGCGGCCGCTCCCGCCGCCGTGCCGTGGCACACCGACCGCGTCGACCAGCGCGGCCTGCCCCTCGACGGCACCTTCGCCCCCGGTGGCACGGGAGCCGGCGTCGACGTGTACGTCGTCGACAGCGGGGTGCGCACCACGCACGCCGAGTTCGAGGGACGCGCGGAGAGCGCGTACAACGCGGTCGCGGACGGCAACGGCGACACCGACTGCGCCGGCCACGGCACGTTCGTCGCGAGCCACGTCGCGGGCCGGACGTACGGCGTGGCCAAGAAGGCGAACATCAAGGCGGTCCGCGTCCTCGGGTGCGACAACTCCGGCACGACCGAGGACATGGCCGACGGGATGAACTGGACGGCGCTCAACGCGCCGCGCGGCTCGGTGGTCAACGTCAGCCTGCAGAGCTCGCACGGCAACACCGACACCGTCCTCGACGCCGCGGCGGGGAAGCTGGTGGACAACGGGATGCTGGTGGTGCTGATCGCGGGCAACTTCGCCAGGGGCGACTGCCGGAACTCGCCGAAGGACCCGCGCGCGATCACCATGGGCGCCACCACGCGGACCGACTCGCGCAACACCGGCACCAACGCGTCCAGCTACGGCAGCTGCGTGACGGCGTTCGCGCCGGGTGCCGACGTCACCGGCGCCGGCAGCTCGGGTGACACGGCCGTGCTGAGCGGCTGGTACGGCACGTCGTTCGCCGCTCCGCTGGCCGCGGGCGCGGTCGCAATCGCCAAGGAGGCCGACCCGGACCTCACCCTGGAGCAGGCCGTGCGGCTGGTCGTCGACCGGTCGACGAAGGGCGTGCTGACCGGCGTCGGCACCGGCTCGCCGAACCGGTTGCTCTACGCCGGGTCCTGATCGGACCGCCTGCCCTTCCCCGTGCCGGTCCCCGCCCACTACGGTGGCCGGTCACGGCTGCCACGCCGGGTGGGGCCGCATCGGAACGGGGGTTCTGATGGGTGTGGACGAACTCGGCGACGCACTGAGGTACGGGCCGTTCCACCGGGCGCTGCGGGTGGCGATCGACCGCCGCGGCCTGTCGCTGTCCCGGTTGCGCGCGCACCTGGCGCGGATGGACCTGGCCGTGGCCGAGTCGACCCTGAGCTACTGGCAACGCGGGATGCGCCGGCCGGAGGGACCGCGTGCGTTCGCGTTGATCAGGGGGCTGGAGTCCGTGTTGGACCTCGCCCCGGACTCGCTGACGACCCTCGTGGGCCCGCGGGACCACCCGGTGCGGGTGCCGACGACGTCGTTCATCGAGCTGTCACCGCTCGGGCCGACCACGACCGAGCTGCTGGCGAGCCTGCTCGACGACCCGGCCCGGTGCAACGCGGGGCTGGAGGTCGCGCTCACCCAGGAACGGGTCGTGCTGGGCGACCGCGGTGAGCAGCAGGACGTGACGACCCGGATCGTGCTCACCGCCGGCAACCCGGGCCCGACCCGGTACCTGGCCATCTACCACGGCGACGACGACTGCGACATCGAACGGGCGAGCGTCGTCGCCGGGGACGGGTGCCGGATCGGGCGGGTGCGCCGGGCCGACCGCTCGATGGTGTTCGAGCTGCTGTTCGACCGCAGCCTCGACGAGGGCGAGACGGCCGTCGTCAGCTACACGGTCAACGACCGGTCGGGCACGCCGTGCCCCGGTTACACGCGGATGTTCCGCGACGGCGCCGGTCCGTACCTGCTGCAGGTGGCGATGACCGCGAAGGCGCTGCCGAGCAGGTGCACGCGGGTGCTGGGCACGCGCGAGCACCAGCCGCCGGTGGAGGTCACCGACCTGATCTGCGACCGCGCGCTGGTCGCGAGCGCGTTCTTCCCCGTCGTCCACCGCGGTGTCGCCGGCATCGCCCTGGAGTGGCGCTGACCGGGTTCGCGGAAACATTCACACCGCCGTGGCGGAAGCCGACGTTCGCGTTGTGAACGGTCGCGCCGCCCGCGCACCGATCTTGTGCCCGTCCCCGCCTCGTGGCCATCGTTCGGCTGTGCCCGGAACTCACCGGGGAACACCCTCGACGTCCACGAAAGGAGGGCCCGTGAGCACCCTGCGCCCACGAGCTCTTGCCGCGGTCGCGGCGGTGGCGGCGGGATGGCTGCTCGTGCAGCCCGTCGCCACCGCGGCGCCCGACGTCTCCGCCCTCGGCCGTCTCAACTTCACCATGCAGGCCCAGGAGCAGACCCAGTGGTGCTGGGCCGCCGCCGGCACCAGCATCGCCCGCTACCACGGCACCTCGGTGACCCAGACGCGGTTCTGCCAGCTCGCCCACGACGAGTCGGGCACGAGCTGCCGCAACAACCAGGGCGACCTCGGCGAGGTCCGCGAGGCGTTCTACGACCTCGGCTACTCCTCGCCGGGCAGCTACCTGTCGGGCACCGTCACGTTCGCGTCCATCCGCGACCAGATCGACCGCGAGCAGCCGATCGAGACCCGCATCCTGTGGTCCTCCGGCGGCGGCCACATGCACGCCGTCTACGGCTACGAGGTCGACAGCAGCAACCGCCAGTGGGTCAACTGGGCCGACCCGTGGGGCAGCAACACCCGCTACAACCGCTCCACCTACAGCAGCTACCGCTCGAACACCTCGTTCACCTGGACGCACACGCTGACGGGCATCAACCGGTGAGGACGGCCATGAACACTCGCAACCTCACGGCCGCCGCGGTGCTGTCGGCCGTCGTCCTGCTCGCCGCGGGACCGTCGGCCCACGCGGACGAGGCGGTGTCGGCCGCCGACCTCCAGGCGGCACGGGCGGCCGCCACCGAGCAGTCCACCGTGGACGCCGTCGCGGACTTCCTCGGCGACCTGCGCGGCAAGGGCGCGGCGACCGTTGCCGTGCGGGACGGCGTCGTCCCGGTGTACACGCTCTCGCCGGAGTTCGTCTCCGGTGCCAGGGACGCGCAACCGGGCAAGCTCGCCTACGTGGCGGTGCCCGCGTCGTCGAGCGACGGTCAGACCTCGACCATCCAGACCGTGCGCGGCGCGGACGGCCGGTGGTCCGTGGCCAACCTGGCCTCCGGTGACCAGGAGTCCACACTGGCCGCGAAGCTGCCCGCCGGTGCCACCCTGCTGCACGAACCGCAGGTCAACGCCTGGTACGCGCAGAAGGGCACGCGGCTGACCGTGCTCGACGCCGGTGGCAGCGGTCGTCGTGCGGGGGAGCGGCTGACGGTCGCCGAGTACCAGCGGGCGGTGGCGAAGGCGTACGGCGGCAAGCAGAGCGGGTCCGCCTACGCCGCCCAGGGCCTCGCGGGTGGCTTCGGTCCGCAGTCCGGTGAGGACTCCGTGCTGCCGCTCGTCGGCCTCGGTGCGCTGGCACTGCTGGGATCGGCGGCGTTCGCGCTGCGCGTGGCTCGGCGCGACTGACGGGCCGATGGGGTGCCGCGCAGCCGCGGCACCCCGTTCCTCAGGCCTTGGGGTCGGAGGGCTTGCCGGCCAGCTCGCCCGCGGTGTCCTCGGCGCTGATGCCTTCGGAGACGTGCGCCCTGCGGCGTGCGTTCTCCAGGGCCACGGTCTCCTCGACCGGGTCCGGCGACCACGTGCTGCCCGCGACCGGGTGCCCGGCCGAACCGAGCTTGTTCATCTTCTTCGGCACCGACGCACCCTGATAGGCCAGGGGGATCGGGTGGCCGTGGTCGTCCACCGGGCCCAG
>NZ_JBVJRC010000015.1:0-207918 GCF_055608005.1 Lentzea sp. NPDC036955
CTCAAGACCGACGACGCCCTGCTGACCAAGATCCTGACCTACCACGTGGTGCCCGGCCAGATCGCGCCCGACAAGATCGCCGGCGACCAGAAGACCGTGCAGACCGGCACCGTCAAGGTCAGCGGCTCCGGCAACGCGCTGAAGGTCAACGACGCCAACGTGATCTGCGGTGGCGTGAAGACCGCGAACGCGACCGTCTACCTCATCGACACGGTCCTGATGCCGGCCTGACCCTCGTCGGTTGAGCTCACCAGAGGCGCTGCTCAGGAACCCGTGACGTTCCTGAGCAGCGCCTCGGCGACGTCGCGCAGCTTCCTGTTCTCCCGCTGGGACTGCTGCACCAGCATCGCGAACGCGTCGTCCGCCGTGCACGCGTGCACCGCCATGAGCACGCCCTTGGCCTGGTCGATGACCGCGCGCGAGACCAGCGCCGCCTCCAGGTGCTTGACGTGCTCACGCGAGCGCTGCCACTGGTGGGAGTTGCCGATCGACGCGCTGGCCGCCGTCGAGAAGAGCCGCATCAGGCCCTCGTCGAAAGGGTCGAACGCCGCCGTGCTGTAGCTGTAGATGTTCAGCGAGCCCACGTGCCGCGCGTCGCTGCGGTCCGAGGCGGGCAGGACCGACGGCACGGACAGGTAGGCCCGCACGCCGTGCCGGCTGGCGCAGGACTCGAACTCCGGCCACACGCGGGCGTTCTCGCCCACGACGGCCCGCACGGGCTTGAGCGTCCGCGCCGCCTCCAGGCAGGGACCGCGGTCCGCGTGGAACTGCGCCTCGTCGATCTCCATGAACACCTTGTTCGTGGCCGCCGCCGTCCGCGGCCGTTCCGGGTCGACGGTGACCGTCACGACGTCGGCGTCCTGCACCGCCGTCGCCGTCGTCTCGGCGAGCCGTTGCAGCACCTGGTCGAGCGGTTCCTCCGCGGAGATGTTCTCCTGCAACGCGGTGAGGGCGGTGGTCGCCTCGTCGAGCCGTTCCACCGGGTCCGACCGGTGGCTGTCGGCCCACGACGCGGCGGGCAGGTCGGACAGCGTCGTCTTGTCATCCATGCCGCGGTGCCTTCCGTGGGAGAGCGACTTCGGCGCTGGATGCTCAACGCTCGGAAGGGGAATCCTACGACCCGGCACCGACCGGCGTGCACACCCGGCGCGGTGATCTCGAACGCGAAGTGCGCCGGGGTTCCGCACACGGCAAGGTGGGAGGTGCACACGGTCGCAGAAGGGGGCGGTGGAGGTGCCGTACGTGCCACCCAGCGCGGCGGACTGGCGCCGCGACAGGGACCGGTTCGCCGCGGACGCGCGCCAGGCGGTCCTGCGCGACCGCCCACCGGCCCGCGACCACGGCGCACCGCTGGGGCCGCTGGCCCAGCAGTTCGCCACGCTGACCTGCTCGCTGCTCGACGCCACCACCGCCGGAGAAGTGCTGGAGCAGGTCGTGCGGGCCGCCGTGCTGTTCGTGCCGGGTGCGGAGCTCGTCAGCGTCACGCTGCGCTCACCCGACGGACGGTTCCACACGCCGGTCGAGACCGATCCCGTGGCGGTGGAGCTGGACCGGCTGCAGTACGACCTGCACGAGGGGCCCTGCCTCGACGTCGCGGAACCGTCCGGGCCCGCCGTCGTGACCGCGACCGGCCTGGCCACCACCCCGTTCTGGCCCCGGTTCGGCCCCGCCGCCGCGCAGCTGGGGATGGGTGCCGTGCTCGCCACCGCGCTGCTGCCCGGCGTCCGGCCGCCGCGGTTGTCCGGCGCGCTCAACATCTACACGCGCACGTCCTCCGGCCTGGACGAGACGGCGCAGGCGGCGGCGTTGCTGCTCGCCACCCACGCCTCGCTGGCGCTGGCGCACACCGGCGCGGTCGGTGCCGCCGAGCTGCAGGCCCAGCACCTGCGCCGCGCGATCGACTCCCGTGACGTCATCGGGCAGGCCAAGGGCATCCTGATGGCCCGGCGCGGCCTCACCGCCGACGAGGCGTTCGACCAGCTGCGGCACACCTCGCAGCAGCTCAACGTGAAGCTCGTCGCGATCGCCGAGATGGTCGCGAGCGGGCACCCCGGCCTGGACCCGTCAGGGGGAGACCGGCCGGAGGGAGACCTGCCACACGGAGATCAGCCGGAGGGGACCCTGCCGGCGGGGGACCAGCCAGCGGGGAAGTTGCCAGGGGGAACCCCGCCGGTGGGCGCCCCGCCGGCCGGGGACGAGCCCGGAGAAGACCTGCCCGGCGGCCCCGGTCCGGCGGGCTGACCGGCGGCCGGGACGCGCTCGCGGGAGGGCAGGCGGGACGACGGGTGGACGAGCGACGCCGACACCGGCTCAGCCGGCTGGTGGCCGAGTGCGGTGCGGCCGGTGCCGCACTGGGCCGGTCGCTGTGCGCGGCACTGCCGTCGCAGCTGCCGGGCGTCGACGGCGCGGCGCTGGTCCTTCACGGCAGCGACCGGGCCGAGGAGCTGGTCGGGGCGAGCGACCCGTGGGCGGCGGGCCTGGCGGAGGAGCAGTTCACGCTCGGCGAGGGTCCCGTGCCCGCCGCGATCGGCGCGGGCGAGCCGGTGCTGGCCGGTGACCTGGCCGCCGAGTCCGCCCGGTGGCCCGCGTTCACCGCGGCGGCGAGGGCCGGTGGGCTGGCGGCGGTGTTCGTGTTCCCGCTGCGGGCGGACACGGCCGTGCTGGGCACCCTCGCGCTGTACAGCAGGCGGGCGGGCGACCTGTCGGAGGACGCCGCCGCCGATGCCGCGGTGCTGGCCGACCTCGTGACCCGCGCGCTGCTCGCACAGCACGAGCGCATGGGCGACGAGGAACGGCTGCGCGTGGACCTGGCGTACCAGGAGGTGAACATGGCCTCCGGCATGCTGGCCGTGCAGCTGGGGGTCAGCCTCGAAGAGGCGTTGGTGCGGTTGCGCGCACACGCCTTCGCCACCGGCCGGTCGGTGCGGGAGTTGGCGAAAGACGTTCTGGCACGGCGCATCCCGCTGAACCGGCTGGCCGACTGACGGTCCACAGAGGTCAGTCGTGCGCGACGACGAGGCGGAAACCGGCGTCCCACTCGTCGAGGGCCAGCAGATCGCGGTGGTCCTCCTGCCACCGGCCGCTGGCCAGGTCCTCCCGCAGGAGGCGGACACCGCGGTCGACGGCGGCGGGATCGGTCTGCGCGAGCGCGGAGCAGGCACGGCGCACGCGCGGGTCCAGATAGGCGGCCGGGCGGCGCCAGTGCGCGGGGAACACGCCATCGGTGAAGTCCCAGGGCACCGGCAGCGGCGTGACGCTGTCGGCACCCAGCTCCTCGGCGACGTCGGCCGCGGAGGGCCGGGTCAGCTCCAGCGCGGCGATCTCGGGCACGTACTCGCGGACGAACCAGAACTCGACGTGCCGGCGCGGCTCGTAGGCGAGCACCACCTGCCGCGGCGCCACCCGGCGCAGCTCGGCCAGTCCGGCCCGCCAGTCGGTCCAGTGGTGGACGGTGAGCACGGCCAGTGCGGCGTCGGCGGCGTTGTCGCGCAACGGCAGCGACTCGGCGACCGCGCGCACGGCGGGTGCGGCGCCGTGCGGTCGTTGCCGGATCATCTCCAGGGACGGCTCCAGCGCGAGCACCGTCCGCCCTGCGGGTTCGTAGGACCCCGTGCCCGCGCCCACGTCGACGACCGTCCGCGCGTCGCCGAGCGCGGTGAGGACGGCCGCCTCCCAGCGCGGGTCGGTGCGGCGGCCCAGTGAGTACCCCGCGCCGATGTCGTCGTACAGCTCCGCCCCGGCCATGCCGAACCCCCCGGTCGATCGACTGACGGGCAGCCTATCGCCGTTCACGAACGGCTTGCCGGCACACGGAGTCCGGCTTCCGGTATTGACAGGGTTCGTCTCCGCGCACAACCATGGAAGCGCTCTCATAACCGGTCTGGACCAGTTGTCGGACCGGAGGACCCCGGCCGCCCTGAAGCCGGTCGGGGACCTGCCGGCGGAGCACCCCCTGCACAAGGAGTCCCATGCGCACTCGAACGAAGTGGTGGAGCGCGCTCGCCGCACTGGCGGCGACCGTGTCGACCGCCGTCGCGATCCCGCCCGCACAGGCGATCGGCCCCGACCTGCTGCCGCTCACCGTCACCAACAACAGCGGCCGGTCCGAGGCCGTGCACCTGTACGTCCTGGGCACCGACATCCGCAGCGGCCGCCTCGGCCACGTCAACCAGGCCGGCGCCTTCACGCCGTGGTCGCCGGGCGGCAACCCGCCCACCCCCGCACCGGACGTGTCGATCGCCGGTCCCGGCCAGGGCGGCACCGCCACGCTGAAGGTGCCGCGGTTCATCTCCGGCCGCGTCTACATGTCGTTCGGCGAGAAGCTCAAGTTCTTCCTGACCCCCGACGGCCTGGTGCAGCCGGCACCGTGGGCGTCCGGCGACCCGAACAGCGGCATCCTGTTCGACTGGAGCGAGTTCACCTACAACGACGCCGGCCTGTGGCTGAACAGCTCCCAGGTGGACATGTTCGCGGTGCCGCACGCGGTGACCGTCACGGGTGCGAGCGGCACCACGAAGAAGACCGGTGAGCTCAAGCCCGGCGGGCGCGACGCCGTCATCAACGGCATCCGGAACCAGTCCGGCTGGGGCGGGTCGGTCATGTCCCGTTCGGACGGAACCGTGCTGCGCGTGCTCGCACCGGGCAAGGCCGCCGACGTCGGCCAGTTCGACCGCAACTACCTCGACCCGTACATCACCCAGGCGTGGAACGCCTATGCGGGCAAGACGCTGACCGTGCAGCCGTTCGGCGACCGCCCGGACGTGAAGTACTTCGGTCGCACCTCCGGCGCCACCATGAACTTCACGAACACGTCCGGTCAGCAGGTGGCGTCGTTCAGCAAGCCGACGACCTCGAACGTGTGGGGCTGCGACGGCGCCCTGCACGCGCCCAACGACCAGGTGGTCGGCCCGATCGCCCGCACCCTGTGCGCCGCCCTGCACCGCAGCACGCTCGGCCGCATCGACGTGCAGCCCGGCGGTGGCCCCGCGGACTTCTACCAGGGCACGATCACCAACCACTACTCGCGGCTGGTGCACCAGAACATGGTGGACGGCAAGGCGTACGGGTTCGCGTTCGACGACGTGCAGGCGCAGGAGTCGCTGGTGCACGACGGCGACCCGCGCTCGGCCGGCATCGTCCTGACCCCGTTCACCGGCGGCGGCTCCACCCCTCCGCCCGCGAACGGCTTCAGCAGCGTCGTGAGCGACTGGCACGGCAAGTGCATCGACGTGCCGAACTGGAACTTCGCCGACGGCCAGCGCCTCATCGTGTGGAACTGCACCGGCGGCACGAACCAGCGGTTCGAGTGGGTCGGCGGCACCCTGCGCACCGAGAACAACAAGTGCGTGGACGTGGCGTGGGGCTCGACGGCCAACGGCGCGGCCGTGCAGCTCGCCACCTGCTCCGGCAACCCGGCCCAGCAGTTCGTGCTGTCCGGTGCGGGCGACCTGGTGAACCCGCAGGCGAACAAGTGCGTCGACATCGCGGAGTGGAACCCGGACAACGACGCCGTTCTGCACATGTGGGACTGCGTCGGCGGCGCCAACCAGAAGTGGCACCGCGGCTGACATCGCACGCGGTTTCGCAACCGGGGCGGAAACGGAGATCGGGAACAGCTCCGGAAATGCAGAGAAGCAGGTCACAAATTTGTGACCTGCTTCTCTGGAGTACGCCGCCAGGGACTCGAACCCCGGACCCGCTGATTAAGAGTCAGCTGCTCTAACCAACTGAGCTAGCGGCGCTTGTTTGTGTGCCGGATGTGGTGCTCGTTCCGACGGGAAGAACGTTAGCACACGGCTGTCGCACGCTCCCAATCGGCTGGTCAAGGGTGGTTTTCGGGTGCATCGGGCACGTAACGATCCGGCCACTCGCGCAACGTCACCGAACGAGCTGGCGTCACCTGTTCGGGGGACGCCAATACGAGCACGTGCGGGCAGTCTCGGGAGTGCGACGAGTAGATCGGAAGTGCGTCGATGGGGATGTGGGGCAGGCGCGGTCGCGGGGTGGTCGCAGCGGGGGTCGCTGTGATGCTGATCGCAGGGTGTTCGGGTGGCAGCGCGGGGGGCTCGGGTGCAGCCGAGACCCCGTCGAGTGCTCCTCCTCCGCCCAAGCCCGTCACGCTGACGCTGGCGTTGAACGACGGCGCGGTGGACGTCTCGCCCGGCCTGCCGGTCATCGCCACCGCGGCGGACGGGAAGCTCACCGAGGTGACGCTGACGAACCCCGACGGCAAGGTCGTCGAGGGCAAGCTGAACCCCGAGGGCACGCAGTGGAACAACATCGAGCCGCTCGGGTACGCGAAGACCTACAAGCTCACCGCCACGGCGACGGGTGCGGACGGCAAGCCGCAGACCAAGACGTCGTCGTTCACCACGGTCAAGCCGCGCACGCTCACCTACGTGTCCACGAACCCGGTGGACGGCACCACGATCGGCGTGGGGCAGCCGCTCGCGTTCTACTTCGACGAGCCGGTGGCCGACCGGGTCGCGGCCGAGCAGATGCTGGAGGTCACCACCGAGCCCAAGGTGGAAGGCGCCTTCTACTGGTTCAACAAGAAGGAAGTGCACTGGCGGCCGCGGGAGTTCTGGGCGGCCGGCACCAAGATCACCATGCACGTCAAGGTCTACGGCAAGCACGTCGGTGACGGCATCTACGGCCAGGAGGACCGCGTCATCACAACCACCGTCGGCGACGCCGTCATCCACGAGGCCGACGGGCAGACCCACCAGGTCGTGACGAAGGTCAACGGCCAGGTCGTGCGCACCATGCCGACGTCGATGGGCAACGCCGCCAACACCACCCCCACCGGCACGTACGTGCTGATGGAGAAGCACTCGCACATGATCATGGACTCGACCACGTACGGCCTCGCGCTGGAGAACGGCGGCTACAAGACGCCGGTCGACTGGGCGTACCGGATGTCCAACAGCGGCATCTTCTTCCACAGCGCCCCGTGGTCCGTCGGCGACCAGGGCCGCCGCAACGTGAGCCACGGCTGCCTCAACCTCTCGCCGGAGAACGCCAAGTGGGTGTTCGACAACAGCAAGCAGGGCGACGTCGTGATCGTCCGCAACTCCGGCGGGCCGGTGCTGGAGTCGTGGGACGGGTTCGGCGACTGGCAGGTGCCGTGGGAGACCTGGGTGAAGGGCAACCGCTGAGCAGGTTGCCCGATGTTGTGCCTGTGACGCCCCGAAGTCTCGCCCCTGGCTCGCCTGGGCAACAACGAGGAGGGGCGGGCAAGACTTCTGGCAACAGGCTTGGAGCATCGGAAAGGGGCCGCGCCACGCCGGGTGCGGCCCCTTCCGCTTGTCCTCAGTGGACCGTCACCTGGCCGTCGGCCACGGTGACGCGGCGGTTCACCTGCACCGCCTCCAGCATCCGCCGGTCGTGCGTCACGAGCAGCAACGTGCCGGTGTAGGTCTCCAGCGCCTGCTCCAGCTGCTCGATCGCCGCCAGGTCGAGGTGGTTCGTCGGCTCGTCGAGCACCAGCAGGTTCACCCCGCGGCCCTGCAGCAGCGCGAGCGCCGCCCGCGTCCGTTCGCCGGGGGACAGGGACGCCGCCGGGCGCAGCACGTGCGCGGCCTTGAGGCCGAACTTCGCCAGCAACGTCCGCACGTCGCCGGGCGTCATGTCCGGCACGGCCTCCTGGAACGCGTCCACGAGCGGCAGCGGGCCCAGGAACAGCCCGCGCGCCTGGTCCACCTCGCCCACCACGACACCGGAGCCCAGCGTCGCGTGGCCGGAGGACAGCGGGGTCCGGCCCAGCAACGCGGCCAGCAGCGTCGACTTGCCCGCGCCGTTCGCGCCGGTGATCGCCACCCGGTCCGCCCAGTCGACCTGGAGGTCCACCGGGCCCAGCGTGAACGAACCGCGGGAGACCACCGCCGCCCGCAGCGACGCCACGACCGCGCCGGAACGGGGTGCGGCGGCGATCTCCATCCGCAGCTCCCACTCCTTGCGCGGTTCCTCGACGACCTCCAGGCGTTCGATCATCCGGTCGGTCTGGCGGGCCTTCGAGGCCTGCTTCTCGGTGGCGTCGGCGCGGAACTTGCGGGCGTTCTTGTCGTTGTCGCCCGCCTTGCGCCGGGCGTTCTTCACGCCCTTCTCCATCCACGCGCGCTGCATCCGGCCGCGGGCCTCCAGGGAGGACTTCGTGTCGGCGAACTCCTCGTAGTCGTCACGGGCGTGCTGCCGCGACCGCGCGCGTTCCTCCAGGTACGACTCGTAGCCGCCGCCGTACAAGCGCACCTGGTTCTGGTGCAGGTCGAGCTCCAGCACGCGGGTCACCGTGCGGGCCAGGAACTCGCGGTCGTGCGAGACCAGGACCGTGGCGGCGCGCAGGCCCGTGACGAACTTCTCCAGCCGCTCCAGGCCGTCGAGGTCCAGGTCGTTGGTCGGCTCGTCGAGCAGGAACACGTCGTAGCGGCTCAGCAGCAACGACGCCATGCCCGCCCGTGCCGCCTGACCGCCGGAGAGCGACGTCATCAGCGCGTCCAGGCCCGCGGTCAGGCCGATGTCGGCCACGACCTCCAGCGAGCGTTCCTCCAGGTCCGCGCCGCCCAGGGCGAGCCAGCGGTCCAGCGCGTCCGAGTAGCCCTCGTCGTCGCCCGCGGTCAACGCCTCCGTGGCGCGGTCCAGGTCGGCCTGGGCCGCGGCGACACCGGTGCGGCGGGCCAGGAAGTCCCGCACGGTCTCGCCCTCGCGGCGGTCCGGCTCCTGCGGCAGGTGCCCGACGTTCGCCGAGGGCGGGTTCAGCGAGACGCGGCCCGACTCGGCGGGGATCAGCCCGGCCAGGGTCTTCAGCAGCGTCGACTTGCCGGCGCCGTTGACGCCCACGAGCCCGATCACGTCGCCGGGCGCGACCACCAGGTCGAGGCCGGAGAACAGGACGCGGTCACCGTGACCTGCGGCGAGGTCCTTCGCGACGAGCGTGGTCAACCAGGTACTCCAACGCTGGGGGGTTCGGGGGCCGAGCCCCCGACTGGGGTCTGGGGGCTCGGCCCCCAGAAAACACCGAAGCCGGGCTACATCTGCGCTTTCCGCAGATATAGCCCGGCTGCTCGGGTGAGTGACGGGACTTGAACCCGCGACACCTGGGATCACAACCCAGTGCTCTACCGGCTGAGCTACACCCACCATTGCCAGTCGTTGACCGGCGAGGAAAGCATAGCAACGGCATCCACCGAGATAAAAATCAGGGGTCTAGTCGACGTTCTTCAGCAGGTCAGCGGCCACAGCCTGGGCCTGTTCGCTCGTCGGTCCCGGCTGCGGCACGAACGCCGTGCGCCGGTAGTACGCGAGCTCCCGGATCGACTCGACGATGTCGGCGAGCGCCCGGTGCGCGAGGCCCTTGCCCGGCTGCGCGTAGTAGATCCGCGGGTACCAGCGCCGGCACAGCTCCTTGATCGACGACACGTCGACCATCCGGTAGTGCAGGTGCGCGTCCAGCGCCGGCATGTCGCGGGCGATGAACCCGCGGTCGGTGGCGATGGAGTTGCCGGCCAGGGGAGCGGTCCGGGGGTCCGGCACCCACTCCTTGATGTAGGCGAGCACGGCCGCCTCTGCCTCCTCCAGCGTCACCGCGGAGGCGCGCACCTCCTCGGTCAGGCCCGACCTGGCGTGCATCTCCATGACGACTTCCGGCATCGAGGCCAGCACTTCGTCATCCGCGTGGATCACAACGTCCACGCCGTCGCCGAGCACGTTCAGCTCGGCGTCCGTGACCAGTGCCGCGATCTCGATCAGAGCGTCCTTGCCCAGGTCGAGTCCGGTCATCTCGCAGTCGATCCACACCAGACGATCCATCACGCCCCGAACATTACTGCGCGGAGCGTCAACTTCGAGTGGCGGCGTGCAGCAACCTGGTTACGCTCCCCGTGCATGACGGCTCAAGCTGAGATCGCTGCGGGATACGCCTCCGAGGGCGCGGCCATCGAGCTCGGTGCCGTGCTGGTCGGCGATCAGGTGGAACCGACCGCCCACGTCCGCATCCCGTTGTCCATGGTCAACCGGCACGGACTTGTCGCCGGCGCAACGGGAACGGGCAAGACGAAGACCCTCCAGCTGCTCGCGGAACAGCTCTCCGCCCACGGTGTTCCGGTGCTCATGGCGGACGTGAAGGGCGACTTGTCCGGTCTGTCGCGGCAGGGGGAGGTGAGCGACCGCACCACCGCCCGCGCGCAGGACACCGGCGACGACTGGCAGCCGCAGGCCTGCCCGGTCCAGTTCCTCTCCATCGGCACCGGCGGCATCGGCGTGCCCCTGCGAGCGACGGTCACGAGCTTCGGCCCGATCCTGCTGTCGAAGGTGCTCGGCCTGAACGACACCCAGGAGTCGACGCTCGGCCTGATCTTCCACTGGGCCGACTCGAAGGGCCTGCCGCTGCTCGACACCAAGGACCTGCGCAGCGTCGTCCAGCACCTCACCAGCGACGAGGGCAAGGGCGACCTCAAGGGCATCGGCGGCGTCTCCAGCGCCACGGCGGGCGTGATCCTGCGGGCGCTGGTCAACCTGGAGGCGCAGGGTGGCGACCGGTTCTTCGGCGAACCGGAGCTCGATCCGGCCGACCTGATGCGCGAACGCGACGGCAAGGGCGTCGTCAGCCTGCTCGAACTGGCCGAGCTGCAGGGCAACCCGGTGCTGTTCTCCACGTTCCTGATGTGGCTGCTGGCGGAGCTGTTCGAGACGCTGCCGGAGGAGGGCGACGTCGAGAAGCCCAAGCTGGTGTTCGTCTTCGACGAGGCGCACCTGCTGTTCGCGAACGCCTCGAAGGCGTTCCTCGACCGGATCACCCAGACCGTGAAGCTCATCCGGTCCAAGGGGATCGGCGTCTTCTTCTGCACCCAGCTGCCCACCGACGTCCCCAACGAGGTGCTGTCGCAGCTCGGCGCCCGCGTCCAGCACGCACTGCGCGCGTTCACGCCGGACGACCAGAAGGCGTTGGCGCGCACGGTGAAGACGTACCCGACGACACCGCACTACGACCTGGAGAAGGCGCTCACGTCCCTCGGCATCGGCGAGGCGGTCGTCACCGTGCTCAGCGAGAAGGGCGCGCCGACGCCGGTCGCGTGGACCCGGCTGCGCGCCCCGCGGTCGTTGATGGACACCATCGGCACCGACGCGATCAGGCAGGAGGCCCAGGCGTCCGACCTGCACGGCAAGTACGCCGAGACCGTGGACCGCGAGTCGGCCTACGAGCAGCTGATGGCCAAAGTCGCGCCACCGCACCAGGAACGAGCCCCGGAAGCTCCTCCTCCTCCTCCTCCTCCTCCTCCTCCGCAGCGGCGGGAGGAGGAGGAACCGGGGCTCGTCGAGAAGGTCCTCGGCAACAGCGCCGTGAAGTCGTTCCTGCGGTCAGCGGGCAGCGCCCTGGCCCGCGAGATCACGCGGGGCGTCTTCGGCACCTCGCGCAAGCGACGCTGAGAGCACCGCGGCACCGGTGCAGAGCGCGCCCGCGACGTACCAGGCCAGGTCGTAGCTGCCCAGGTGGTCGCGGGTGAGTCCGGCAGCGGACGCCGCGATCGCCGCGCCGACCTGGTGCGAGGCGAACACCCAGCCGAACACGACAGGACCGGACACGCCGAAGTACTGGCGGCACAACGCCACCGTGGGCGGCACGGTCGCGACCCAGTCCAGGCCGTAGAAGATGATGAACACCAGCATCGACGGGTGCGCCGACTCGCCGAACAGCTGCGGCAGCAGCATCAGCGACAGCCCGCGCAGCGCGTAGTAGGCCGCCAGCAGCATCCGCGAGTCGACCTTGTCGGTCAGCCAGCCGGACGCGATCGTGCCCACGACGTCGAACACGCCCACCAGCGCCAGCAGCCCGGCCGCGGTCGTCGTGGGCATGCCGTGGTCGTGCGCGGCAGGGATGAAGTGCGTGCCCACCAGGCCGTTCGTCGAGGCGCCGCAGATCGCGAAACCGCCGGCCAGCAACCAGAACGGCCGGGTCCTGGCGGCCGAGAGCAACCCGCCGATCGCCCGCCGTGCCGCGCCACCACCGGGCGGCGGCGGGGTGTCCTCGGTCGCGCCCAGCGGCAGCAGCCCGACGTCACGCGGGTACTCGCGCAGGAAGAACGCCGCCAGCGGCACCACGGCGAGCGCCGCGATGCAGATCACCAGGGACGCCGGCCGCCAGCCGTAGCTCTCGGACAGCCACGCCACGGTCGGCAGGAACACCAGCTGCCCGGCCGCGCCACCCGCGGTCAGCACGCCCGTGACCAGGCCGCGGTGCCGCACGAACCAGCGTCCGGTGATGGTGGCGACGAACGCCAGCGCCATGGAGCCGGTGCCGAGCCCGACCACCACGCCCCAGAGCAGCACGAGCTGCCACGACTCGGTCATGAACACGGTCAGTCCGCTGCCGATGGCGACCATCGTCAGCGCGTAGGTGACCACGATCCGCACGCCGAACCTGTCCATCAGGGCGGCGGCGAACGGCGCGGTCAGCCCGTACAGCAACAGGTTGATCGAGATCGCGAGCGAGATCGTGCCGGTCGACCAGCCGAACTCGCTCTGCAACGGCTCGATCAACGCACCCGGCGCCGCGCGGAACGACGCGGCACCCACCAGGGCGATGAACGACACACCTGCGACAACCCAGGCCCAATGCAGTCTCACGCCGACAAGGTTCGGTGATGACCGACCTGGCGACCAGTGGCCCGATGGCCAACATGTGAAAGAATCGGGCCATGCACCGGATCGCCGTCCTCGCGCTCGAACAGTCGGTGGCGTTCGACATCGGCAGCTCGACGCACATGTTCGCCCGGCTCGCCGACCGCTACGAGGTGGTCGTCTGCTCGCCGGACCGCCGCCCGATCCCCACCAGCGGCGGCTTCACGATCGCGCCCGAGCACGGCTTGGAGGTGCTGCGGGACGCGGACACGGTGCTCGTCCCCGGCACGCACTACCGGCCCGCACGGGAGGGGTGGCTCGAACCGGCGGTGCGGGAGGCGCTCACGACGACGAACGCCCGGCGGATCATGTCGATCTGCACCGGCGCGTTCGTGCTGGCCGCCGCCGGGCTGCTGGACGGACGGCCGGCGACCACGCACTGGCGCACCACCGAGGAGTTCCGCGCGCTCTACCCGGAGGTGCGGCTCAACCCGGACGTGCTGTTCATCGACGACGGAGACGTGCTCACCTCGGCCGGTGTCGCCGCGGGCATCGACCTGTGCCTGCACGTCATCCGGTCCGACCACGGCAGCGAGGTGGCGAACTGGGTCGCCCGCTACTGCGTCGTCCCCGCGTGGCGGCAGGGCGGCCAGTCCCAGTTCGTCGACCGCCCGGTGCCGAGCTACCCGGACACCTCCACGGCGCTCGCTCGCGAGTGGGCCTTGGAGCGACTCCAAGAACCGCTCGACCTCGCCGCGATGGCCGCGCAGGTGCGGATGAGCGTGCGCACGTTCACCCGCCGGTTCCGCGCCGAGACCGGCATGTCGCCCGGCCAGTGGCTGACCCAGCAGCGCCTCGACCGCGCGCGGCACCTGCTGGAGTCCACGGACCTGCCGGTCGACCAGGTCGCGAACCACGCCGGGTTCGGCACGGGAGCGGCGTTGCGGCAGCAGCTGGTGGCGTCGATCGGGGTGTCGCCGAGCGCCTACCGGCAGACGTTCCGCACGGCCTGACGCCGGGCGGTCAGCCCTCGACCAGGAACGGGCGCAACAGGTCCGGCACCGCCTCGTCGGCGAGCGCCAGCCCGTCGGACTCGCCGACGTCGGTCACGCGGTAGATGCCCGCCCCGGCCGCCGTCGTGGCGCCGACGGTCAGCAGACCGCTGCGGCGCTGGAAGAACGACCGCTGGATGCGCCAGCCGATGATGCCGGTGCGTTGCAGCGCGACCGTGCTGCGGACCAGGGAACCGTTGCGGGTCACCAGGTAGCGCGGGTCCAGCGCGTGGCCGAGCGAGCGGTAGTTGTCCCAGCCGACCAGCGCGGAGAACGGCAGGACCACCAGCGGGATCGGCCACGCCCACGACGGCGCCCAGACCGCCAGCCCCGCCGCGATCACCACCCACGGCACGACGTGGCGGACCAGGCTGCGGCGCAACGCGGCGAACGGGTGTCCGCGCAACGCCCTGGTCGTCGGGTCGTCCTCGACCCGCAGCACGTCGCGCGCCACCTGGTGGGCCACCGCGATCGGCGCGGGCGGCAGCAGCAGGCTGCTCTCGCCCTTCGAGCCCAGACCCGTTGTCACCGCGACGGCCTTCGCGCCCTTGCCGGCGCGCACCAGCAGCGGTTCCTGGACGTCGACGCCGCGCAGCCGCTGCTCCTCCACCGACACCGAGCGGGTGGTGAGCAGCCCCCGTTGCACGCGCAGGGTCCTGTCCGGTTCGCGGGTCAGCCGGTAGTTCCAGAACTGCAGGACGTACAGCGGCACGGACAGCACGAGCCCCAGGACGACCAGCGCGATGGCGAACCCGCCGAAGAGCTGGAAGCTCGGGTGCTCGAACAGCCAGCCCCACAGGTCGTGCACCACGTCGAGACCGAGGTCGTCGGCGTAGTTCGACAGCACGCCGAACACCGCGCCGATCGCGACCAGGCCCGACAGCGACAGCGGCGCGAACCGCAGCCACCGCGGGTCGAGCTGCGAGATCACCTCGGACGGCGCGGGGTCAGCCGGTGCCGCGCCGTCCTCGGCCGACCGCGGCTGGGCGACCGCCTTGCGCAGCAACAGCACCCGCAGCCGCTCGGCCTCCTCGGACGTCACCGCGTCGAGCGTGAGGCCGTCGGTGCCGGGGGTGTCCTGCTGCCCGGTGCCGATCCGCACAGCGGACAACCCGAACACGCGGTGGCCGGGCTTCGAGGTGAGGTCGACCGTCCTGATGCGATCGCGCGGCACCGAGAGCTGCTTGCGGGTCAGCAGACCGGTGTGCAGCTCCACCTGGTCGTCGGTGATGCGGTACTTCGTGGTGCGCCACAGCAGGAAGCTGAACGCGAGGATCATCGTGACCGTGGCGCCGCTCGCGATGAGCCGCCACTTCTCGCCGTCACCGGTGAAGAGCAGCACCAGGATCGGCACCAGCATCGCCATGCCCTCGTTGAGCGGGCGCACGATGAGCATCCGCACGTGCAACCGGTGCCACTGCGACAACGGTTCCGCGAGCTCGGGTGCGGCGGGCAGCCCCGCTGGCAGGTTCGCGGGTGTCGTCACGTGGCATCACCCGGCGTGGCCTGGGTCGTGGTGGTGAGCTCCTCCACGAGCCTGCGCGCGGTCTCGTGGTCCAAGCCCTCGATCTCCACCGGTCCCGCCGCCGACGCGGTCGTGACGGTGACCGTGGCCAGGCCGAGCAGTTGCTGGAACGGACCGCGCTTGGTGTCGACGGTCTGGATGCGCGAGACCGGGGCGACCCGCCACTCCTGGTTCAGCCAGCCCGACAACGTGTAGACCGCGTCGGAGGTCGTCTCCCAGCGGTGCACGCGGTAGCGCCAGCTCGGTTCGACCGCCGTGTGCACGAGCCCGACGACACCGGTGGCCACCAGCAGCACCAGCTCCCACGTGGGCGGCTGGGGCACCAGCAGGAACACGACGAGCTGCGGGATGAAGAGCACCAGCCAGAACACGGCGGCCTGCATCGTCCACAGCAGGACCGACCTCGGGCTGACCTGGTGACGTGGCGCGCGCAGTTGCAGAGTCACCCCACAACTGTGCCTCACCGGTGCGCACCCGTGTGGCCAGGTGTGTCAATTGGTGTGCCGGTGCCGGTGCGGTCGCGCTTGCGAGGGAGGCGGGACCGCACCGGCACCGGCCGGGGTGATCAGTGCGCGATGCTGTACGGCGGCGTGAACAGCTCGGCCGGGTCGGCCGACGCCGTCGCGGAGATCGCCGCTACCGCGCCCAAACCGAGGATCACGGCGGCGATGGTCCGAGCGATACTGTGCAACTTCATTGAGGTGCTCCGTTCCGATTGGTGGCGACCGTGGATGAGGGCAGGAAGTCTTTGACGAGGTTCGGCGCGCGGTTGCGGGCGGTTCGGCTGCAACGCGGTTTGTCGCAAAAGGACCTCGCCTGCCCCGGCGTCTCCATGAGCTACGTGTCGAGACTGGAGTCCGGCGAACGCGTGCCGTCGCCCGCCGTCGTGCGCAGGCTCGCCGAGGTGCTGGGCGTCGACCCCACCGAGCTGGTGGTCGACGAGGACCGCACCGCCGTGCAGGACGAGGCGCTGGCGTGGTGCGAGGCCCTGTTCGCCTACCACGACGGCGACCTGGTGACCGCCGCCGACCTGTTGGAGGCGCTGGGGAAGCGGGCGGACGAGCAGATGTTCGGCTGGAGCGCGCGCTGGACCAGGCTCGTGGTGCTGGCCAGGCAGCACGACGACGAGGGGCTGCTGCTGGCGGCGGCGGAGCTGCGCCGGTCGTGGTCTCCCGGCCCCGCGGTGGACGCGCTGGTGGAGGTCCTGCGCGCCGCGGCGTTGCGGCGCCTTGGCCGGTCCGCCGAGTCCGTGCGGGCCGCGACCGAGGCCGTCGAGCTCGCCGGCGGTGACGGCGACCGGGTGCGCCGGGTCGGCACCCGCGCCCTGATCGCGCTGTGCGCCGAGCTCACCGCTGCGGGCCGGCTCGCCGACGCCGAACAGGTCGTGGAGCAGCTGTCCGTGCGGCTGCCCGAGCTCGGCCGCGACCGGCTGGCGATCTCCACGTGGTGGGTGCGCGCCAGGGTGGCCGACCGGCTCGGCGACCGCACCGAGGCCGCGCACTGCATGCGCGAGGCGCTGGCGCTGCTCGCCGGCCACGACGGCGACCCCGAGTTCCGCTGCCGGGTCCGGCTCGCCGGTGCCGCCCTCGCGCTGCGGGCACCGGGTGCGAACCTCGACGAGGTCGTCGCGCTGCTGGACGAGGTGGAGAGGGCCGCCGCCGCGCTGCGCCGCCCGGACGGGCTGCTCGCCCACGCCCGCGCGGTGCGCGCCGAGCTGGCGTTGCGCGACGGGGAGGTCGACCGCGCGCGGGACCTCGCGGAGCAGGCGCTGGCGACCGGTGCGCTCGAAGCCGAGCACCAGCTGCGGTGCCACCTGCTGCTCGTGCGGGCCGCGGACGAGGTCGACCCGGACGGCGGCGGTGCCGCGCGCACGGCGCTGGCCGCGCTGCTGGAGCACATCAACCCCGAGGGCGTCGATCCGCTCCTCTGGCGCGACGTGGCGCGCATCGCTTTGCGCAAGCACTGAGCGCGGGCCGCATTGCCCGGTCATGACCGCCCCTCGCTCGTGATCGGGACACCTTGTTAACGGAGCATGACACAGACCAGATACCCGTCACATCACCCAATTCAACCGTGACGACATGGGTAAATCACCCGGATTCCGGCACCACCCCGTCAGCGGCAAGCGGCCGAACGGTCGAACGATGAGCAGGCCGGTCGGGGCAGTTGTCAACCGGTTGACAACGCATGACTACGAGTCGGTCAGGCTCATCCACCACACGACGGCGCCGGAGCGCCCGTTGACGTCGAGCGTCGAGTAGATCCGCTGGAGGTGGTTCTGCACCGTTTTCGGCGACAGGCCGAGCGCGTCGGCGATCATCGTGGTGCTCGCGCCCGCCGCCACGAGCCGCAGCACCTCGATGCCGCGCTTGGTCAGCCCGGCCCGCAACGCCCGTGCGATCCGGGTGTTCGTGTGCTCGGCGGTACCGGTCTCGCGCAGCTCGCCGGTCTGCGGCACGCGCACCACCGCGTCCTCGCGCTTGGGCTCGAAACGCCTGTGCGCCAACTGTTCCACCAGCCGCGAGGACGGGTCGTGCTCGCGCATCCGCAGCAGGTCCCTGCCCTCCTGCAGCTCCCACAACCGGTACTGCTCCAGCTGCACCCGCGCGTGCCGCAACGCCCGTTCGAAGTCGCCGGCCCGTTCGTAGGCCTCGCTCAGCTGCTGGTGGGCGTGCACCGCGACCTCGCGCGCGAGGCAGCTCATGGCCAGCTCGGCTGCCTGCGTCAGCTGGGTGATCTGCTCGGGGTAGCGGCCGCGCGCCCCGCTCAGCCGCGCCCGCGCCATCAGCGCCTCCGCACGCGCCACCGGCCGGTTCCTTCCGGCAAGCAACTGGTCAGCGCGCTGCCAGCTGCGGTGCGCGCGGTCAAGTTCGCCCAGATCGATGCGCACGTGTGTCAGCAGGACGTTGACCACGGCCATCCGCACCGGGTCGCCGACCTGCTTCCACCGGTCGCGCACCTGCGCGCACAACGCCTCCGCGCGCCGGAGCTTGCGCACGCACGGTTCGCCGTCGAGGCTGCAGCGGCTCTCCTCGGTGCGGATCATGCAGTGCTCGTGGTACTGCATGCGCATCACCCGCGCCTGCTCGAACAGCACCGAGCCGATCAGCTCGCTGTCGCCGGTGAGCTCGGCCAGCCCGAGCGCGCGGGCGAACGAGGTGAAGCTGCGTTCCCGCGAGTCGAGGCGGAGTTCCACCACCGCGCGGGAGAAGCTGCACCGCGCCTGCAGTCCGATGTGGCGGTTCGCCGCCGCGATCTCCTGCACCCGGTCGATGGTGTCGAGCGCGCTGGGCCACAGACCGCGCTTGCCCAGTGCCACCGACTGGGCGAGCACGCCCTCCGCGACGCCCTCGACGTCGTCCAGCCAGGAGAACGCGGCGACGGCCTTCTCCGCGAACTCCAGAGCTTCGCCGGGCCTGCCCTCGTCCAGTGCGATGCGGGCCTCGCGCAGGTTGTGCACCGCGGTGGACCGCGGGTCAGCCGTCCGGCCGGGAACCGTCATGGACCTCTAGCCCCCTCACTCCGGGGGCAGACTCTAGCCCGTTCCCCGCAGCTGCCGTTTCACCACTTTGCCCGCCGCGTTGCGGGGCAGCTCGTCGACGAAGAAGACCTCGCGGGGCACGGAGAACCGCGCCAGGTTCGCGCGCACGTGGTCGCGCACCCGGTCGGCCGTCAGGGTTTCGTCGCCCACCACGTACGCCACGAGGCGCTGGCCGAAGTCCTCGTCCGCCACACCGAGCACGGCGACCTCGGTGACGCCGTCGAGCTGGGAGAGCAGGTCCTCGACCTCGCGCGGGTAGACGTTCTCGCCGCCGGAGACGATCATCTCGTCGTCGCGGCCGGCCACGAACAGCAGGCCGTCCCGCAGGTACCCGAGGTCACCGGTGGACATCAGGCCGTTCAGCGACTCCTTGCTGGTGCCGTTGGTGTAGCCGTCGAACAGCATCTCGTTGCCGACGAAGATCCGGCCGGTCTCGCCGGGGGCCACCGGTGCGCCGTGCTCGTCCACAATGGCCAGTCGGGTGCCCAGCGGCGGCTGACCCGCGGTTCCGGGGTCGCGCAGCATCTCCTGCGGTGTCGCGATGCTCGCCCAGCTCACCTCCGTCGACCCGTAGAGGTTGTAGAGGACAGGTCCGAACTCCTCCAGGGTGCGGGTGGCGACCCTGGGCGGCAACGAGGAGCCGCTGGAGGCGATGACCCGCAGCTTCGGCCGGTGCGGTGTCTCCAGCATCCGTTGCAGCATAACGGGAACGACGAACATGGCGGTGCACCGCTCGGCGTCGCGCAACGCCTGCTCGGGGTCGAACCGGCGGCGCAGCACGAGGGTGGCGCCGAGCACGAGCCCGAGCTGGAACGCGGCGAGGCCCCAGGCGTGGAACAGCGGCGAGGTGATGGAGATGACGTCACCGTGCCGCAGCGGTATCCGCGACAGCAGGGCGGCGGCCGGGGCGAGGCTCGCGGGCTCCGGGCGGCGCGCGCCCTTGGGGCTGCCGGTGGTGCCGGAGGTGAGGATGATCAGGCGTCCGCGCGGGGGACGGCGGGGCAGCGGTGCGTCGGAACCGGTGCGGGCCAACGACTCCAGCTCGTCGGTGAAGATCGTGGGGCGGTCCGGCAGCACGTCGGCGAACTCGCGGTCGGCGACGAACCGGTCGATCCGCTGGTCCTGCGCGACCTGGGCGAGCTGACCGCGGCTCAGGCCGGTGTTGAGCAGCACGGCGTCGGCGCCGATCTTCGTGCAGGCGGTGAGCGTCTCGATGAAGCCGCGGTGGTTGCGGCACAACAGCCCGATGCGTTCCCTCTGGCGGAAGGCGTGCGCGAGCCGGGTGGTGCGCTCGTGGACCTCGGCGTAGGTGAGCACGCCGTCGTCGTCGATGATCGCCGCGCGGTCCGGGTGGCGCCCGGCGCCGGTCTGGTACCCCCACGCGAGCGTGATGTTCCAGTGGAGGAACCCGGTCGCCGTGGCGGCGAGCCCGCGCGGGCCCAGCGGGCGGATCACTCCGGCCTTGACCAGGGTCAGCAGCACGCGGGTCAGCATGCGCCCCACTCTGCCACTTACCTACTTGCGAGTAGGTAACGGTGTGATCGCGATCACAAGGTGCTGATCCGGTTCAGGCCTCGGTGTTCGAGGCGGCCACGACCGCCTCGCGCAGGGCGGCCCGCAGCCGGCCGACCTCCAGCGGTGTCAACACGGCGGCTTCGCCCGGCGGCACGTTGATCACGATGTGCCCCTGGCTGACGAACACCGTCATGTCCCGTCGGCGCGAAGCGATGTCGCGGCAGCTCACCTGCCACTCCTCATTGGCTCCCACGGGTGTGCTCCTCCAGCTCGTCCGGCGCCGGCCCGGACGGCCCCGGGCGCTCGCATCACTGAGACGCACGTGACCCAGGGTCATGACGGAGATTTTCGCTTTCTCCGCCGCGCGACCGCGCCGAGCTGCGGATAGCGTCGCACGTGAGACGAGAGCACGTCACCTGAAGGGGTGAAAGATGGCGGAACCGCAACGCATCGTGATCGTCGGGTCCGGTCTGGCCGGTGCCACGGCAGCGGGCGCGCTCCGAGACCGCGGCTTCGGCGGGCGGATCACCGTGCTCGGCACCGAGCTGCACCGCCCGTACGAACTGCCCGCGCTGTCCAAGGACGTGCTGCTGGGCAAGGCGGCCGAACCGGCCTGGGTGCACGAGACGAGCTTCTACTCCGACAACGAGATCGACCTCCAGCTCGGCGTCTCCGCGCTGGAGCTGCGCCCCGGCGACCACGCGCTCGTCGACTCGAACGGCGCCGTCCGCACCTACGACCGGCTGCTGCTCGCCACCGGCTCCCGCCCACGCGTTCTTCCTGGCGCACAAGGACATGTGCTCAGGACGCTGGACGACTCCCACGCCCTGCGCTCGGCGTTGCGCGAGGACCGGCACGTCCTGGTGATCGGCGCGGGCTGGATCGGCTGCGAGGTGGCCGCCGCCGCCCGCGGCCACGGCTGCCGCGTCACCGTCGTGGACCCGCTGGCCGAACCGCTGGTGCGCGTGCTCGGACCGGAGGTGGGCGCGATGTTCCGCCACCTGCACGAGTCGCACGGCGTGGAGTTCCGCCTGGGCACCGGCGTCGCCCGCTTCTCCCCGTCCGGCGTGGTGCTGGAGAACGGCGACGAGCTGCTGGCCGACGTCGTCGTCCTGGCCGTGGGCGCCGCACCCCGCCTGGAGCTCGCCGAGACCGCCGGCCTGGACCTGGCCGCCGGCGGCGTCGCCGTCGACGCGACCCTGCGCACCTCGGCACCCGACGTGTTCGCGGCCGGCGACATCGCGGCCCACGACCACCCGCGGTACGGCCACCGCGTCCGCGTCGAGCACTGGGCGAACGCGAAGGACCAGGGCACCCACGTCGCCGGCTCGTTGCTGGGCCTCGACGAGCCGTACCAGAAGTCCCCGTACTTCTTCACCGACCAGTACGACCTGGGCATGGAGTACCGCGGCCTGGCCGGCCCTGACGACGAGCTGGTGGTCCGCGGCGAGCTGGAGTCGCGGCAGTTCATCGCGTTCTGGCTGCGCGACGGCCGCTTGCGCGCGGCCATGAACGTCAACGTCTGGGACCACGGCACGGCACTGCAGGCCCTGGTGGACGCGCAGGCGACGGTGACGCCGACCCAGCTGCGGGAGGCCGACCTGGGGTCGCTGGCCTAGTCCGGCTAGATGCAGGAGCCGTGCGTCGGACCCTCGCCGTGCGACAGGTCCTGCAGGGCCTTGCGGATGGTCTCCATCTCCTGCGGGGAGAAGCGGGCGTGGAAGGCGCGTTCGACCTCGGCGAGCGCGTCGCCCGCCTCCTTCTGCAGCGCGCGGCCCTTGTCGGTGATCACCGGCGTGCGCACCCTGCGGTCGGACGGGTCGGGTACCCGCACGAGCAGCTCGGCGCGTTCCAGCTTGTCGAGCTCGCTGGTCAGCGTCGTCTTGTCGAGGCCGAGCATGGCGCCGAGCGCGAGCTGCGTGCGCTGGGCCTCCTCGGTGGCGAGCGCCTGGAGGATCAGCTGGCCGCGCAGGGAGATGCCGAACCGCTGGATCTCCTCGGCGAACGCGGCGCCGACGCGTTGGGCGGCGCGGTGCAGCAGCCAGTTGAAGTCCCACTTCTCCGCGCACGCGGCGATGAGTTCCGGCTGCTCCTGCATGTGACCCATCCTACCTCCCGGAGGAGATGTTCTCAGTTCGGAACATCTTGACTCGGAAGTTCTTCACTCGTATGTTCTGGGTATGACCAACCTGCTGCACCTCGACTCGAGCATCCGCTACGACGGGTCCGTGACCCGCGACATCACCAGGGCTTTCGCCGACAGTTGGCGCGCGGCCAACCCGGAGGGCGGCTACACCTACCGGGACCTCCACGCCGTGCCCGTCCCGCACAAGGACGGCACCGAGCAGGGGATCGCGGCCGAGCTGACCGCCGAGCTCAAGGCCGCCGACGTGCTCCTGATCGGCGCGCCGATGTACAACTTCTCGATCCCGTCCACGTTGAAGGCGTGGATCGACCAGGTCGCGACCTCGGAGTTCTTCGCCCGCGAGGACGGCACGTGGCCGCTGGGGGAGAAGCGGGTCGTCGTCGTGACGGCGCGCGGTGGTTCCTACAAGCCGGGCACGCCGCGCGAGGGCTTCGACTTCCAGGAGCCGTACCTGCGGGCCGTGCTGTCGATGATCGGCCTGGACCGCACCCTGGAGTTCGTGCACGCCGAGCTGACGCTGGCCGACGTGGTGCCGCAGATGCACCAGTTCCGCGAGCTGGCCGTGGAGTCGCTGGCCGACGCGCACCGCGTGGTCAAGGAGCTCGCGTCCGCCTAGCCTGGCGGCATGATCGACAAGATCGCCTGGATCCTGCTGGAGAACGGCCGGGTGCTCGGCACCCGCTCGGCCGGCAAGGACACGTACTACCTGCCCGGTGGCAAGCGCGAGCCGGGGGAGACCGACGTCGAGACGCTCGTGCGCGAGATCCGCGAGGAGCTGTCCGTCGACATCGATGCCGCCTCGGCGCGGCACGTCGGGACGTTCGAGGCGCAGGCGCACGGCCGTTCGTCGGGGGTGACCGTGCGGATGACCTGCTACACGGCGTCGTTCACGGGGGAGCTGGCCGCCGCGAGCGAGATCGAGGAGCTCGCGTGGCTCACGACCGCCGACGTGGACCGGATCTCACCGGTCGTCCGGATCATCTTCGCCCACCTGCACGAGGCGGGCCTGCTGACCTGAGGCAAGCGCTTGCCACGTGATGCGCGTGACTTTCGGTGCAACCGGGACTCACCGGCCGCGGTCCGTCGTTGCAGCAGGTGCGGCAGGGATCGCGGCCCGTCACTCCATCTGACCGGCCGTCGATCGCGCGGGGGCCTCGTGCGCAGTGAAGCGGCGCACCCGGTCCCCGCGCGTCCACATCCACATCCACCACGACCACGCTGACCAGCGCGAAGAGTGCCCAGGCGGTCACCCGTTCGAGGTGCCGCGGTGCGCTGTCACACTGGGCGGCGTGTCCGAGCCGACGACCGCGGTGCTGTTGCGCGCCGCTGAGCTCGCCGCCTCGGGGAAGCCGCGGCAGGCGATCGACCTGCTGCGTCCCCTGGTGACGGCGAACCCTCGGCACGCCGAGGCCTGGTGCCGGCTCGCCGCCGCCCACCTCGACCTGCGCGAACCCGGTCCCGCCCTCGACTCGGCCAAGCGCGCCATGGTGCTCGACGGGGAACGGGCCTGGTCGCAGCGGCTGGCCGCGCTCGCGTTGAGCGACCTGGGCCGCCACCCCGAGGCGGCGGTTGCGGCACGGGAGGCCGTGCGGCAGAAGCCGGGCGACTGGCGCGGCTACGTCGTGCTGGCCGAGGTGCTCGCCGACGTCCCCGACGGCGCGGTGGAGGCGTTCGACGCCGCACTGCACGCCTCGCAGCTCGCACCGTCGGAGGTCCGCGCGGCCCAGGTCCTCGGTGACGCGGCGCTGCGGATGCGCGACTGGGGCACCGCCGAGCACGCTTACCGCCAGGCGATCAAGCTCGACCCGTCCGACGCCGACTCGAAGGCGAACCTCGCCACCGTGCAGCGCCGCCGCACCGCCAAGCCGCCCGCGCAGCTCAACAAGGCGCAGGTGTGGCGGTCGCTGCGCACGCTGGCGTTGCTGCTGGTCGGCGGCGGGTTGCTGGCGCTGCTCGCCGGCATGCCCCGCCCCACGCCCTACCTGGCGTTCCTGACCTCCGCGCTGGTGCTCGGCTGCCTGGTCGTGGGCCTGCGGCTGCGGCCGTTCAAGGCGCTGTTGCACCTGCGCAAGCTCGCCGTGACCGTGTCGCTGCTCGGCGCGTCGGCCGCGTTGCTCGCCGGCTGGACCGTCGCGCTGGTGCTGGGCGCCACCACGATGCAGCCTCTTGTGCTTTCCTGGTTGTGCGCCGTGCTCGGCGGCGCCCTGGTCTACGTCGGGGGAGGCAGGGGGCGGTGATGCGGCGCAACGCGGTCGCGCTCGCGATCATGCTGTTCCTCGGACAGCTGTTCGTCCTCGCCGCGCCCGCACCCGCCGCCCACGTCGGGGGCTCGGTCGTGCAGCACACGCACGACGTGGCGAACCTGCCAGGAGCCGTCCCCAAACCGCACAACCAGCAGGCCGCCCAGGTGCCGCTGGCCCAGCTCGCCGCCGACGTGCCGCCGGTCGCGAAGCCCGCGCTGCCCGTCCGGTTCCTCGTCGCGTTCACCCGGCGCGTGCACCGCACGCCCGAGGGCGTCCGCTGGACCCCGCGGCGGGACCGCTCACCGCCTTCCGGTCGCTGACACCGCGTTCTCAGCCACCACTTTCCTCCCGGAAGGCTCTCCCAACCCATGTCGCGCGACACCGCGCGACGAGGGCTGCTCGTGCGCGCACTGCTGTCGCTCGGCGTCCTCGTCGCCTCCGCTTTCCTGCTGCTCACCACAGATCCCCGCCTCGGCCTCGACCTGCGCGGCGGCACCCAGATCGTCCTGGAGGCCAAGGGCGACTCCGACTCCACCGACCGCGCCCTCGAAGTGCTGCGCCGCCGCGTCGACGAGCTCGGCGTGGCCGAACCCGTCCTGGCCCGCTCCGGCGAGAACCGGATCGTCGTCGAGCTGCCCGGCGTGCAGGACCCGGAAGAGGCCGTGAAGGTCCTCGGCCGCACCGCCCAGCTCACCGTCGAACGCAACGGCGCCCAGGTCATGACCGGTGAGGGCATCTCCGACGCCACCGCCGTGCGCAACCAGCAGGGCGCCGGCTACGTGGTCAACATCCAGTTCCAGGGCGACGCGCCCAAGACGTGGCAGAAGGTCACCGGCGAGGCCGCCTGCGTGCCCTCCGGCGACCCCGGTCGCCAGATCGCGTTCAAGCTCGACGGCAACGTCGTCTCCTCACCCGAGGTCAGCACCGACACCCCGTGCGGCGGCGGCCAGCCCGGCGGCGCCACGACCATCACCGGCCGGTTCTCCCAGGCCGAGGCCAACGAGCTGGCCCTGGTGATCCGCTCCGGCGCACTGCCCGTGCCCGTCGAGGTGATCGAGCAGCGCACGGTCGGTGCCACCCTCGGCGCCGAGGCGATCGACGCGAGCGCCCAGGCCGCGATCATCGGCATCGCGCTGACCTCGCTGTTCCTCGTCTTCGCCTACCGGCTCGCCGGTTTCCTCGCCGTCGTCGCCCTGGTCGGCTACGCGGGTGTCGCCTACGCCGGACTGCTGGCCGTGGGGGCGACCCTGACCTTGCCGGGCCTGGCCGGCTTCGTGCTGGCCATCGGCATGGCGGTCGACGCGAACGTCCTGATCTTCGAACGGGCCCGCGAGGAGTACGCGCGGAAGGCGAACCTGCGGCGGGCGTCCGAGGCGGGCTTCCGCGGTGCGCTGAGCGCCATCGCGGACTCCAACGTGACGACGCTGCTGGCAGCCGGCCTGCTGTTCTGGCTGGCCACCGGGCCGGTGCGCGGCTTCGGCGTGACGCTGACCATCGGTGTCCTCGCGTCGATGTTCAGCGCGCTCGTGCTCTCCCGCGTGCTGGTGCTGTGGGCGATGGGCACGCGCTTCGTGGCCAAGCGGCCCCGGCTGAGCGGCCTGGACTCGCTCGGTTTCGTCCGGTCGAGGCTGAAGCTCGTCCTGTACCGCCGCCCGTGGCTGTGGCTGAGCAGCGCCGCCGTCCTGGTGCTGGTCGCGGTCTCCGGCCTGCTCCTGCGCGGCCTCAACCTGGGCGTCGAGTTCACCGGCGGCCGCATGCTCGACTTCACCGCCGGCGGCCCCGTCGACGCCGGCCGCGTCCGCGGCGCACTGGCCGACGCGGGCTTCGAGGACGTCGTCGTGTCGTCCTCCGGCAGCGACGTCTCCCTGCGCACCGGCCCGATCGACGACGCCGCCTCGAACCGCATCGGCGAGGTCGTGAACTCCGCGGTCGACGGCGGCGCCCGCCAGTCGAGCAACGAGCTCATCGGCCCGTCGCTGTCCTCCGAACTGCGCCGCAACGCCGTCATCGGCCTCGCCATCGCCGTCGCGGCCCAGCTCGGCTACCTGGCCATCCGCTTCGACTGGCGCCTCGGCGTCGCCACGGTCGCCGCACTGCTGAGCGACGTGCTGGTCCTCGTCGGCATCTTCGCGTGGCTCGGCAAGACCGCGGACGGCGTGTTCCTCGCCGCCCTGCTCACCGTCATCGGCTACTCCGTCAACGACTCCGTCGTCGTCTTCGACCGCCTCCGCACCCTGCGCGGCTCCCGCCTGAAAGCCGCCTACCAGGACGTGGTCTCCGACGCCGTGGTCCAGACCGTGCCACGCACCGTGAACACCGGCATCGGCGTGCTGTTCGTGCTCGCCGCACTGCTCGTGCTGGGCGACGGCTCACTGGCGAACTTCGCGACCGCCCTGCTCATCGGCCTGATCTTCGGCACGATGTCCACAGTGGTCACGGCGGCGCCGGTCGCGATCTGGCTGGAGCAGCGGTGGCCGCGCCCGGTGCGGGCGGCGACCCGCAAGGCACCGGCGGGAGCCCGCGTGTAGCTCTTCCTCACGCCGCGGGACTCGTAGCAGAGTAGGGGCCATGACCTCTTTCGCCGCGTACCAGAACGAGATCTACCTCCAGGGGCTCGGCGGCACCGTGCCGCCGTTCACCACCGACCCGGACGCGCTGGAGGACTCCGCGCGGTCCCGGCTGGGACCGGGTCCGTTCTGGTACGTGGCGGGAGGTGCGGGCTCGGGTGCCACCGTGCGGGCGAACCGCGAGGCCTTCGACCGGGTGCGGATCGTGCCGCGGATGCTCACCGACGCCACCGAACGGCACCTCGGCGTCACGGTGCTGGGCACCGAGCTGCCGGCGCCGGTGATGCTCGCACCCGTTGGCGTGCAGTCGATCCTGCACCCCGACGGCGAGCTCGCCACCGCGCGGGCCGCGGCCGAGCTGGGCGTGCCGATGGTGTTGTCCACGGCGTCGTCGCACACGATCGAGGAAGTAGCGGAGGCGTCCGGCGCCGGGCCGCGGTGGTACCAGCTGTACTGGCCGAACGACCAGGACGTCTGCGCATCGCTGCTGGAGCGGGCGAAGAAGGCCGGGTACACGGCGCTGGTCGTCACCCTCGACACGTGGACGCTGGCGTGGCGGCCGCACGACCTCGACCAGGCCTACCTGCCGTTCCTGCGCGGCGTCGGGACCGCCATCCCGTTCAGCGACCCGGCTTTCCGCGCGGGGCTCGCGAAGTCGCCCGAGGAGGACCTGCCGATGGCGATCCTGCGGTGGGTGCAGCTGTTCACCGGCACCGACAAGTCGTGGAACCGGCTGGCGTTCCTGCGCGAGCACTGGGACGGACCGATCGTCCTCAAGGGAATCCAGCACCCAGACGACGCGCGCAAAGCGGTCGAGTCCGGAATGGACGGTGTGGTCGTGTCCAACCACGGCGGGCGCCAGGTCGACGGCGCCGTCGGGTCGCTCGACGTGCTGCCCACCGTCGTGGAGGCGGTGGGGGAGCAGGTCGACGTGCTGTTCGACTCCGGCATCCGCACCGGCGCCGACGTCGTGAAGGCGCTGGCGCTGGGTGCCAAGGCGGTGCTGGTCGGGCGGCCGTTCGCGTACGGGCTGGCGCACGGCGGGCAGGTCGGCGTGAAGCACGTCCTGCGCGGCCTGCTCGCGGACTTCGACCTGACCCTGGGGCTCTCGGGTCACCGCAGCCCGGCCGAACTGGGCCCGGACGCGCTGCGGTTCTCCTGAGTCCCGCTACGGCATCGTCGCGGTGAGCCGGGCGAGCGTGCCGAAGTCGGCCGGCTGCACCCGCAGCCAGCCCTCGCTCTTCGCCGCCACGTACCGCCCGCTCACCGTGTCGAGGTAGGTGAGCGGGGCGGCGCAGCGCTGCTTGCGCCCGGTGTGGTCGCGCTTGGCCGAGTACAGCTGGCCACCACCGGTCCGCGGCTCCGACATGATCGTCTTGAGCTGCGCGACCAGCTGGTCGTTCGGCGTGCTGGTCGGCCGGCTCTGCTGCAGGAACGAGCCGGTGTCCTCGTAGGACGGCTGCCGCTTCTGCTGCAACGCGTCCTCCGGCAACGTGATCGGCGCGCCCTTCCCGGCCGGCGTCGGCGGCAGCGCGGCCACCAGCGACTGCGGCGCCTCGTCCGCCCGCACCGGCTCCAGCACGAACAGCTGGTCCGGCGTCAGCACGACCCGCAGCGCGTCCTGGCCGTTCGACACGACCAGGACCGCCTGCTGAGGACCGTCCTTCTGGCTGAAGAACGCCCAGTACTCCGCACCGGCCTCGACCACGAGCCGCAACGCGCCGGCGAGGTCCGGGTGGATCTCCCCGCCGCGCGCGAGCCCGGTCTGCTCCAGCTGCGCCCACGCCGTGCGCTGCAGCCGTTCCAACCCGCTCAGGTCGCCCTCCTCGAGCGACTCCGAGTCGAAGTCGACCTGCGTGACCAACGCCCTGTGCAGCTGCGGCAGACCCGCGACCTGCCACGCCTGGTACAGCGCGACGACAGGGATGGCGACCCTGCTCCGAAGCACAATTCCCCCTTAACCGCCGATGACCGGCGGAGCGACCATCGTCCCGTCGCCGAAGATGTCCTCGGTCTCCTGCAGGTACGACGCGGACTTGTGCTCCTTGTCCTCGTCACCCTGACCGCGGCCTCCGGCACCACCCATGCCGCCCATGCCGGCCGCACCCGCGGCACCACGACCACCGGCCGCACCCGCACCCGCGGGCCCGAAGCCACCGGCGCCACCACGTCCCTGCTCGGCACCGGCCACACCGGCCGCACCACCGAAGCCGCTACCGGCACCCATGCCGCCCATGCCGCCGGGTCCCTTGCCGAGCCCGGCCGCGGCAGCACCACCGATGCCACCGGCACCCGGCGGCCGCATGCCACCACCGGCACCGCCACCGCCCCCACCGGGCCGGCCACCGCCGGGCACCCCGGGCCCACCGGGCCGGTTGCGCGGGTCGTTCGGCCCACCCGGCCGGTTGCGCGGGTCGTTGGGGTCGAACCGCCCGCCCGGCGGGATGGTGGGGTCGAGGCCGGGAGGCCGGTTGCGGGGGTCGTTCGGGTCCACGAAGACCGGCGGCCGGTTGCGCGGGTCGTTCGGGTTGAGCTGCGACGGGTTGGTGTCGTCGCCACCGGAACCCGGCGGCTTCCAGCCCGACGTGCCGGTGTCGTCACCGGGGCCACCGATGCCCGGCGGCGTGCCGGTACCGGGCGGCGTCCCCGTGCCCGGCGGCGGGTTGCTGCCGATGGGCGGCGGCTGCGTGCTCGGCGGCGTGACCCGGTCGATCGACCGGTTGTTCTGCTCCTGCATGTTCGCGTCGGTCGCGTCCGGCGAGATGAACGTCGGCATCTGGTTGGTGCTCTGGTTCACCGCCTCCGCGTACTGGTTGAACGCGCGGATGTTCTGCTCGCTGACCTGCTGGTTCTTCTCGACGGCCTTGTCGTAGTCGGTGTCCCACGGGGCCAAGTCGTTGAGGAACGGCTTGTCGGGGACCTCCGGCGGCTTCTGCATCTGGTACTTGGCGTTCGTGTACGCCTCACCGATGGAGTCGGCCGTGTTGCCGGCGTCCTGAGCGGACTTGCCGGTCATGTCCGCCCAGGTCGCGAGCGGCGAGGTGGTGCTGCGGGCCGCGTCACCGGCCTGGCCCTCCCACGCTGCGCCGGAGTCGCGCACCGCCTTGTTGATGATCTCGGCGACCTCGTTGTGACCGCCGGCCACATCACGCCATCCCTGGCTGGTCAGCGCGGTGCTCTGGCTTGGGCCCTTGCCCTTGTTGAACCAGTTGTAGACGGTCTCGCCACCCGCGAAGGGGAGCATTGCGAAACCAGCGATGTTCGGCTCATCCCCAGGCATGTCCCTACCCCTTCAGTGTGCTGATGACTGCCGCCGCGATCTTCTGGCTCTCCTCGCACGGCTTCTTGATGCCCTTTTGCTGCAGAGCGACGTGCGCCTGCGCGATGATCACGCTGTTCTTGCCGGTCTCGACGACAGTAGAGCAGTCACGGGTGCCGTCAGTGCTGTCGAAGTTGAATGCTCGCAGCTCGCTGACCTTCGACTCGGTGAAGATCGGAGACGTGCGTGAGTTGCCCAGAAGGGAGTCGAACTTCTGGTCCGCACCCAGCGTCACACCGAAACCGGTGTCTTTCAGGATGTCCTGCGACTCCCAGTTGCAGGTGGGACCGAGCGGTGCCGTTCGAGTCTTCGGGGCACGCACGTTGCTGACTCCGGCCAGCTGATCGGCGGTCAGCACGTCACAGGGCTTGCTCGTGAACTTCGACAGGTCCAGCTCAGGACCAGACGGGGCGCTCGAAGTCTCCGTCTCCGTGCTCGCCGGGGGCGTGGTGGTCTCGGGCGTGGGGTTTCCACCACTCTTGTCGGAGCAGCCAGCTACAGCGGCCAGCGAGAACAGGGCCGCCAACAACATGGTCGTGCGCTTCAAGGCGGTGTCTACCTTCCCATCGCGGACGAGGCCGCGTCGTCGGTGCCCCGGTACTCGGCCAGAGCCTTCTCGATGTTCTCGATGGTCTTCTCGAGCGCTTCGCGTGCCTTGATGTTGGCCCAGCCGTAACCACCCGGTTCGGTGCCGGCAGCCTGCCGCATCTGCAGCGTGGCGTAGCCGCTGAACGGGTCAGGTCCAGGGGCACCAGAAGCAGTGAGCTGGTCAGCGGTGTCCTGCAAGGTCCGCAGGTGCTCCACGGCCGTCCTCAGACCTTCGATCATCTTCTGGGCCTGGTCGGGATCGACGCTGAACTTCGTGGTTCCCGCCCCCGCCGCACCTGCCGCGGCGGCAGCAGCACCGGCTGCCGCGCCGACCGCGCCGCTCACGGCCCACGGTGTGATCGCGTCGAACATCAGCATCTCGGCCAGCTCCCCTCAGAACTTCCACACACCCCTGTTGGAGGATTTTTGCACAGCGCCGGTTCCCCCGGCGGGCGAACGAGTGAGCTGACCTGGACACATGGCCGTTTCGTCCAAGACGTGGCGCGACCAGGCAGCTTAGGTTCGCAGGCATGATCGAACGCGCGAGGGACTTCATCTGGCACAACGCCCGCACGCTGGAGCAGCGGTGGTTCGAGTACGCCTTCGACGGTGGCAGCGGGGACGCGGTGGTGCGGGCGGTGCTGGCCTTCCGCAACGACGACGGCGGGTACGGGCACGGGCTGGAGCCGGACCACCGGGGGCCGACCAGTCAGCCGTTGCACGCGTTGCGGGCGTTGCAGATGTTCGCCGAGGTCAGCGCGCCGGAACCGGCCGGGTCGGTGCTGACCTGGCTCGATGCGACCTGTCCCGACGGAAGTGTGCCGTTCGGGCTGTCCACGTCGAAGGGGCACCCGGTGGCGCCGTGGATCACGCTCGACGACCAGGGCGGGTTGTTGCTCACCGCCCAGATCGCGGCGGCCCTGCACGCGTTGGGGGTCACCCACCCGTGGCTCGACCGGGCCACCGACTACTGCTGGCGGCAGGTCGAGGCGCTCGGCGAGACCCACCCGTACGAGCTGCGGGCCGCGGTGATGTTCCTCGACGAGGTGCCGGACCGGGAACGGGCGGAGCTCGCGGCGGCGCGGATCGGGCAGCTCAAGCCCAGCACGGACGGGTACGCGCAGGGGGAGGGCATGGCGCCGCACTTCTTCGCGGCGCGGGCCGGCGGCCTGGCGCGGTCGTGGTTCAGCGAAGCGGAGCTGGAGCGGGACCTCGACGAGCTGCGGACGGGACAGCAGGAGGACGGCGGCTGGAACTTCGGCTTCCCCGCGTTCACGCCGGTCGTCACGTTCGAGTGGCGGTCCATCGCCACGATCGACGCGTTGCTCACGCTGCGCAGCTACGGCCGGATCAGCTGATCAGCTGCCTCAGCGACACACCGGCCAGCGCGCGCACCTCGCGAGAGAGGTGCGCTTGGTCGGCGTAGCCGGCGTCGGCGGCGACCGCGGCGAAGGGGCGGCCGGCCCACGCCAGGCGCAGCGCGTGGTCGAAGCGCAGCACCCGCTGCAGCACCTTGGGCGGGTAGCCGAACGCGTCCAGGCACCGCCGCCGCAGCTGCCGCTCGCTCAGCCCGATGTCCCAGGCCGCCGACCTGACGTCACCGGTGCGCAGCAACGCGGCGGTACCCGCGAGAGCGGGGTCGACGACCACGCGGGTCGCGCAGAACGACACCACCTCCGAGAACGCCGACAGCCGCGCGGACGGCACCAGCTCCGCCAGCGGCACCCGCAGGTCGCGCACCTCGCACGCCGGCACGCCGAATACCGACGGGAACGCGCCGGGCGGCAACCGCACCCCGTACAACGTGCCGGGCGCGACGGAAGCGAGCTGCGCGCGGGTGTCCGGACCGGCCACGAACAACGCGCCCGTCGTGGGTGTCCACATCAGATCCGTGCACCCGTCGGGCACCACGCGCTGCACGGTCTCCGACGACACCGTGCGCGTCCACAGGCAGGCCAGACCGGCGGGGGCGGGACGTTCGGCGTACACGGGTCAATCAAAGCAAAAGGCGCCGCATCCCGGGGGATGCGGCGCCATGAGCGCGAGAAACGTGGACGATACTGGGATTGAACCAGTGACCCCTACCGTGTCAAGGTAGTGCTCTCCCGCTGAGCTAATCGTCCTCGTGGTGCAGGACGAGATTCTAGCGGACGGGCACGGCCCGGCGAACACGAGGGTCTAGAGGCCGAACTTCACCCAGTTCGCGCTCACGTACGCCGCCGGCTGGCCGCTCGTGAACGTCACGTACACGTCGTGCGTCCCGGAGATGTTCGAGATGTTCGCGGGAATGGTCCTCCACGAGTCCCAGCCCCCGGTGTTGCCCACCGCGATCGATCCCACGGGCGCCGCCGTGCGCGACCCGAGCCGGACCTCGACCAGACCGCTCACGCCGCCGGCGGCACCCGAGGCGACGCGGGCGTAGAACTGCCGCGCCGGACCGGAGCCGAAGTTGACGCCGGAGAACTTCAGGTAGCCGCCGTTGGCGATCTGGTGGACACCCGAACCGCCCTCGGCCGGGGCGACCGAGCCGCCGGAGCGCTCGGAGGCGTTCTCCGCCTGGAGCTCGCTGTACGCCGAACCACCACCGCCGGGGTTCGAGGTCGTCGTGGTCGTGGGCGGAGTCGTCGTCGAACCGCCAGCCGTGTAGACGGCCACGTAGTCCACGACCATGGAGTGCCCGGACTGGGTGGCAGCGACAGGGGTCGGCTGGTTGTTGTTCAACGCGTTCGGGAACGCGCCGCCCATCGCCAGGTTCAGCAGGATGAAGTACCCGGCGTGCGACGTCATCCGGTCCCACACGCCCGCGCCGAGCTGGGCCTGCGTCACCGTGTGGTACTGCTGGCCGTCGACGAACCACTTGAAGGACTTCCCGGCGTCGTCCCACTCGAAGCGGTACGTGTGGAACGCCGTCTGGCACGACGCGCCGGGGCAGGCCCGCGAGTTGCCGATGCCGGTGAACTCGTTGCACGCACCGCCGGGTGCGACGTCGCAGTGCAGCACGCCCCACACCGAGTTGATGCCGTTGACGTTCTCCATCACGTCGAACTCACCGATGCCCGGCCAGTTCCAGTAGTTGCCGCGGAACGGCGAGCCCAGCGCCCAGAACGCCGGCCAGTAGCCCAGCGCCGCCTGACCGGTGACGTTCGGCATCTGGATGCGGCCCTCGATGGCGAGCTTGCCGCCCGGCGCCGGCTTGAAGTTCGACCGCTGGGTCTCGATGCGCGACGACGTCCAGTTGCCCGCGCCGTCCTTCAGCGCGGTGATGCGCAGGTTGCCGGCACCGTCGAGCTTGATGTTGTTGGTGCTGTTCGTGTAGTTCTGGATCTCCCCGGTGCCCCAGTTCGCAGGTCCACCGGGGTAGCCGTGGCCCAGGTCGAAGATCCAGTTCGAGCTGGACGGCAGGGTTCCGCTCGCTCCGTTGAAGTCGTCGCCCCACACCTGCGTCCATCCCGCTGCGGGGGGTGGGATCGAAGCGTTGGCGGACATGGCGGCGATCGCCAGGGGTACCGCGGCAAGAAGAGCTGTCGTGGCCGCGAGGATGCGACTGCGTTGCCTCATGCGCGAGTGACCTCCTTGTCACGGGTGCAGTCCATTTATGAGAGCGCTCTCACGACCCGTGGACAAGCGGCCATTCGGACGAACGGCCACAAAGCGCGCTGGTGCCGCTACGTCTCGTTTGGACACGCGAGGTGCGCGGATCTTGCCGACGGCCCTCACTTCGCGTCCGCGTAGCACTCCACCGGCACGGCGTTCATCGGGAACCGCACCCGTGTGTCGCCGAACAGCAGCCGGGTCGCCGCCTGGCCCGCCTCCGCGATGGCCGCCACCACCCCGTCGACGTCGGCTGCCGGGCAGTGCACGAGGACCTCGTCGTGCTGGAAGAACACCAGCGCCGCCTCGCGCGGTAACCGGGTGCGCAGCACGCCGAGCAGGGCGGCCGTCCAGTCCGCGGCGCTGCCCTGCACCACGAAGTTGCGCGTGAAGCGGCCCCAGTTGCGGGCGGCCTGGCGGGAGGAGCTGGACACGTTGCCCGCGTCGTCGGCGCCGTTGACCAGGTCCTGCCACGACGCGGACGGTTCCGGGGAGGTGCGGCCGAGGCGGGTGCGCACCATGCGGCCCTGTTCACCTGCCTGGGCCGCGGCCTCCACGTAGCCGACCGCGACCGGGAAGCGCTTGCGCAGCACGGCGAGCAGCGGGCCGGCCTCGCCGGAGGTGCCGCCGTACATGGCGGAGAGCATCGCGATCTTCGCGCGGGGGCGTTCGCTCTTGAACGAGTCCGCGGCCAGTGCGGCGTACAGGTCGTCGTCGCCGCAGACGTCGATCAGCCTCTCGTCGCCGGACAGCGCGGCCAGGATGCGCGGCTCCAGCTGGGAGGCGTCGGCGGCCACCAAGCGCCAGCCGTCGTCCGCGCGCACCGCCTGGCGCAGCAGGCGCGGGATCTGCAGCGCCGCGCCGCCGCGGGAGGCCCACCGGCCGGTGACGACGCCGCCAACCACGTACTCCGGGCGGAACCGCCCTGCCGAGACCCACGTGTCGAGCCACGACCAGCCGTGCGCCGCCCACAGGCGCGCGAGCTCTTTGTACTCCACCAGCAACGCCACCGCGGGGTGGTCGACCTTCTTCAGCACCCAGCGCCGCGAGGACGACACCTCGATGCCCACGCGCTTGAACGCCCGCACGATGCTGGCCGGCGCGTCCGGGTTCACGTCGTAGCCGCCGAACGCCTCCCGGATCCGGTCAGCCAGCCCCTGCAGCACCTTCGGCCGCGCGCCGGGGCCGGGACGCGGGCCCAGTAGGTCCTCCAGCAGCGCGAGGTGCACGTCCTCCCGCCACGGCAGCCCGTGGTGGGTCATCTCCGCCGCCGCCAGCGCCGACGCCGACTCGGCCGCGATCAGCAGCGACAACGCCGGATTGCGTTGCTGCGCCTGGAAGACCAGCGACAGCGCGGCCAGCTCGTCGGTGCCGCCGGGCAGCTCCACCGGCTCCGGTTCGAACAACGTCAGCGCGACGTCCTTCTTGCGCGGGCCCACGTCCGCCGGCGCGGGCAGGCGCAACGCGCGCGCCACCGCCGCCGGCAGCTCGCGCGGTTCGCGGTGCCTGCCCTCGGCGCCCAGCAGCAGCGCCTCGGTCAGGTGCAGGTCCCAGCACCGGTCCACCCGCACGCCGGCCGCCAGCAGCGCGGGGTAGGCCTCCGCGGTGTCCGCCCACAGCCACCGCGGTCTGTGGGCGCGCTCCAGCGACGCGACGGCCGAGGCCAGTGACGGCGCTGACGTCGCGGGACCCGCCGGGGTCCCGTCGTCGTTCAGCTCCTGCCACCGCCCCGCGCCGTCCGCTTCGGGGACGAGGGAGACCAGCACGCCTCTGATTGTGCCCAGGGGGTCTGACAATTTCGGTCGAGCCGGCCATCTACACCGCCGTCAGCACCACAATTCCGTTGGAGTTCCTCCAAGCCAGCCAGCGAAGGAGTGAAGGAAAAACGCGAAGATTCCCCGATGGTGTGGTCTTGCTGTCCCTCACCTGACCACCGGCCGACTATGAAGCCGTGGATCGAGCACTCAGCGTCGCCGCACTGCTGGACCCCACCCACCAGGTGGTCCCCTTTCACGGCAGAGAACCCGAACTCGACGCACTCGTGGCGTGGCGCGACAGCCCCGTCCCGCAGGCGTCCCTGCTCGTGCACGCCCCGGCGGGCGCGGGCAAGACCCGGCTGCTCCAGCGGTTCGCGGAGCTGTGGGACGACGACGCGCACGGGCGGCTGCTGGTCCTCGACGACGCCGACCGCCGCACCTGGCAGCAGGTCTTCGAGCAGCTCCAGGACACCCTGCGGCACGGCCCGCAGCGCACCAGGGTGCTGCTGGCGAGCCGGATCACGGGCTGGTGGTGGTCCTCGACCCGCCAGCGCGTCGCCGACTTCGACCACGAGGTCACCGAGCTCGCGCTCCCGCCGAGCCCGGCCGACCGCGCCGAGTCGTTCACCCTCGCCTGCGAGCACTTCGCCAAGCAGCTCGGCGTCACCGCACCCGACGAACCACCGCCGAACATCGCCGACGAGACCACCCTCGACCTGCACATGGCCGCGCTCACCGCGGTGCACGGCGACCCGTGCGAGGTGAACCGCACCCAGCTCGTCCGCCAGCTCCTCCGGCGCGACAGCGGTCCACGCACCGGCCGCATCGCCGAGGACTACCTCGCCGTGGCCACCCCGGACTCCCCGGACCCCGACCTGCTCGCCCGCGCCGCCCTGCGCTGGCCCGCACTGCGGCCGCGGCTCGACCGGCTCGTCGCCGAGCACCCGGAGGTCGTCCGCGACATGGCCCGCGACAGCCTGCGCATCACCGCGGAGATCGGCTCCCGCGCCACGGCGGAGCACCTGGCCCGCCGGCTCTTCCGCGACGAGCGGTTCGCCACCGACGCCATCCCGTCGATGCTCACCCGCAGGCTGATCGAGGGCGCCGAGGACACCCTGGAACGCGCCGAGATGTACGGGATGCTCAGCGCCCGCACGATGGTGTGCGGGCTGCGGCACGAGTCCGTCGAGGCCTCCCGCCAGGAGGTCGAGTGCTACCGGGAGCTGGCGCGGCGGGACCCGGAGAACCGGCCGCTGCTCGCGGACGCGCTGGGGGACCTCGGCCTGCGGCTCATCAACGCCCAGCGCCGCGACGAGGTGCTGCAGGTTTCGGAGGAGGCCATCGGGCTGTGGCGCGAGATCGCGGAGGACGACCCGGAGACCATCCCGCAGCTCGCGTCCGCGCTGGAGCAGATCAGCTACCGCTACCAGGCGCTGCACCAGGACGAGGCGGCGATGACGGCGCTCAGCCGCGCCACCCTGCTCTTCCAGGAGCTGGCGAAGAACCACCCCTCGCTGTTCCGCGGCGACTACGCCAGGGTCGCCGCCGCGATGGCCCGCCGCTTCCACGCCGAGGGCGAGAAGCAGCACGCCGCCGAGTCGATGCAGCTGTCCATCGCGAACTGGCGGGTGCTCGCCCAGGAGGACCCGCGGTTCGAACCGGAGTTGGCCCGCAACCTCGCCATGGCCGGTGTGATGCTCACCGACCTGCGCCGCGCGGAGGCCGCGAGCGAGACGCTGCGGGAGGCCGTCGAGCTGTTCCGCCGGCTCGCGGTCGTCAACCCCGACACGTTCCGCTCGGAGCTGGCGGACGCGCTGACTCGGTACAGCAGGGCGGTGCACGAACTCGGCGACCCGGACGCGCGGCTGGTCGCCCAGGAGGCCGTGATGCTGTGGCGCGAGACGGACGACCGCAAGGGCCTCGGCACGGCGCTGCTCACCGTGGTGCACGTCGCGGACGACCTGCACGCGGCGGAGGAAGCCGTTGCGGTGCACCGGGAACTGGTCGCGCGGGACCTGGTGTGGAACCAGGTCGACCTGGTGCTCGCCCTCGCCGTCCTCACCGAGCAGGAGCTGCTGCACGACCGGCACGAGGAGGCGCTGCGGCACGCGGACGAGTTCCTGGAGATCTGCGACCGCCTGCCGTCGCAGCTCATCGACTTCTTCGGCACGAAACTGGCACCGGGTCTGCAACCGGTGGTCCGCGCACTGTCCGAAGCGGACCACCACGTCCGCGCGCTGCGAGCATCGGAGTTCGCGCTCGGCGTGTGGCGGGTGCTGATCCCGAAGACCGGACCGGTCGCCCACCTCGCCGCGCTCCAGCAGCACGCGTGCAAGCTCCGTGCCGCGGAACGGAAGGAGGAGGCCAGGAACACCGCGCACACCGCGATCGTGCTGTGGCACCTGCTCGGACCGGAGCTGGACGAACAACCGGGGTACGCCGACGCGCTCACCATCTACAGCAGGCTGTGCGTGGAGACCGGGTTCGAGGTCGACAAGGCGCTCCGGCTCGCCCACCGCGCGGTGCGCATCGCACGCGAGGTGGGCGACGAGGCGAAGCTGGAGTTCGCGCTGGAGACGGCAGCCGCGGCCGAGAGCGCGCTCAGCTGGTCGTGAGCAGCGACCGCACGAAGAACGCCACGTTGGCGGGGCGCTCGGCGAGCCGGCGCATGAAGTAGCCGTACCACTCGTCGCCGTACGGCACGTAGACGCGCATCCGGTTGCCCTCGGACGCGATGCGCCGCTGCTCCTCCGGCCGGATGCCGTACAGCATCTGGAACTCGTAGGTGTCCTTCGACCGCGCGGACGCGAGGTCGGCGGCGATGGCGATCAGCCGCGGGTCGTGCGAGGCCACCATCGGGTAGCCGGCGCCCTCCATCAGCACCTTGAGGCACCGCACGTACGACAGGTCGACGTCGTGCTTGTCCTGGTACGCAACGGAAGCGGGCTCCTGGTAGGCGCCCTTGCACAGCCGCACGCGGGAACCGGCGTGCGCGAGATCGCGGCAGTCCTGCTCGGTGCGCTTCAGGTAGGCCTGCAGCACCGCACCCACCCACGGGAAGTCCACCCGCAGCTCGCGCAGGATGCCCAGCGTCGAGTCGGTGGTGGTGTGGTCCTCCATGTCGAGCGTCACGGTCGTGCCGACGACGGCGGCCGCGGCGCAGATGCGGCGGGCGTTCTCCAGCGCGATCTTCTCGCCGTCCACCGGCAGCGACTGGCCGACGGCCGACAGCTTGACCGACACCTCGGCGCCGTCGGTGAGCCCGTGCCGCTCCAGCTGCGCCAGCAGCGTCAGGTACGCCTCGACGGTGTCGTTCGCCTGCGACTCCTCGACGGTGTCCTCACCGAGGTGGTCCAGCGTGACCAGGCGGCCGTCACCGAGCACCTCGGCGGTCGTGTGGATCGCGGAGGAGACGTCGGCACCGGCGACGAACCGCTCGACGACGGGCCGGGTCAGCGGCGTCGACTCGACGAGCTTGCGGGTACCCGCGCTGCGGGACGCCAGGAGGAGGCTGGAGCGCAACATGGTTCACGTCCTCGGGGTGTGAGAGGTGAGGGGAACGTCGAAGTGCTTGTGGCGCAACGACGTTCCCCTCACTCAGGAGGGCCTGGTCTAGCCCTGGTGCGGGTGGAGGTGGGAGGTGGGGGCCACGAACGTCTCCTTGATGGAGCGCGGGCTCACCCAGCGGAGCAGGTTGTGGACCGACCCCGCCTTGTCGTTCGTGCCGGACGCGCGGCCGCCGCCGAAGGGCTGCTGGCCGACGACGGCACCGGTGGGCTTGTCGTTGACGTAGAAGTTGCCCGCGGCGAACCGCAGCTCCTCCTGCGCGTGCGCCACGGCGGCGCGGTCACGGGCGATGATCGAGCCGGTGAGGCCGTACGGCGCCGCGCTCTCCATCTGCTTGAGCACCGTCGCGTAGTCGGCGTCCTCGAAGACGTGGACCGCGAGCACCGGGCCGAAGAACTCGGTGGTGAACACGGAGTTCGACGGGTCGGAACCGAGCAGCACGGTGGGCCGGACGAAGAAGCCGTCCGAGTCGTCCGCGGTGCCGCCGGCGGCGATCTCCAGCGAGGAGTCCGCCCGCGCGGCCTGCAGCACGCCCGACAGCTTGTCGAACGAACGGCGGTCGATCACCGCGCCACCGAAGTTCGAGAAGTCGGTGACGTCGCCGTAGGTCAGGGCCTCGACCTCGGCCAGGAACTGGTCCTTGATCTTGTTCCACACCGAGCGCGGCACGTAGGCGCGCGACGCGGCGGAGCACTTCTGGCCCTGGTACTCGAAAGCACCGCGGATCATAGCCACGCGCAGCACGTCAGGGTCGGCCGACGGGTGCGCGAGGATGAAGTCCTTGCCGCCGGTCTCGCCGACGATCCGCGGGTACGAGCGGTAGTTCGCGATGTTCGCGCCGACCTGCGCCCACAGCTTCTGGAACGTCGCGGTGGAGCCAGTGAAGTGGATGCCCGCGAGGTCGGGGGAGCTCAGCGCGACCTCGGAGACGGCCAGGCCGTCACCGGGCAGCAGGTTGATGACGCCGGGCGGCATGCCCGCCTCCTCCAGCAGCCGCATGGTGAGGTGCGCGGCGAACGACTGGGTCGGCGACGGCTTCCACAGCACCACGTTGCCCATCAGCGCGGGCGCGGTCGGCAGGTTGCCGGCGATGGCGGTGAAGTTGAACGGCGTGATCGCGTAGACGAAGCCCTCCAGCGGGCGGTGGTCCGTGCGGTTCCACACACCGGGGGAGGAGATCGGCTGCTCGCTCAGCAGGTTGCGGGCGAACTGCACGTTGAAGCGCCAGAAGTCGATCAGCTCGCAGGCCGAGTCGATCTCCGCCTGGATCGCGGTCTTCGACTGGCCGAGCATGGTCGCGGCGTTCAGCGTCTGCCGCCACGGGCCGGCGAGCAGGTCGGCGGCGCGCAGCAGGATCGCCGCGCGGTCGTCGAACGACATCGCGCGCCACGCAGGGGCGGCCTCGCGGGCCGCGCGCAGGGCGTCGGTGGTGTCCTGCTGGGTCGCGCCGGCGAGGGTGCCGAGGACCGAGCGGTGGTTGTGCGGCTGGACGACGTCGAACCGCTCGCCGCCACCCATGCGCTGCTCGCCACCGATGGTGAGCGTCAGCTCGAGCGGCTCCTTCTGCAGCTCGGTCAGCTTGGCCTGCAGCTCGGCGCGCTCCGGGGTGCCGGGGGCGTACTGCAGGACCGGCTCGTTGACCGGGGCGGGAACCTGGGTGACCGCGTCCACTCGCAACTCCTCGTCGAATCGTCGGTGCCCCAACCGTAAGTCCGGTCAAGCCGTCATCCGTTGTCCGACCAACCAAATTTCACCAGTTCAGATGTACGATCCGACAGTGTTGAAGTGCACGCGGGGAGCTTTCGTACCCCAGGAGGGAACGCGGGGCCCCCGCGTGCCGGAGCAGCAGCAGCGGCGGGGGTGGGGCGGGGATGAGTTTGCGGCACATCCTGATCGCGCTCGGTGACCCGCTCGTCGAGCTGCAGGTCGCGCCCCACGGCCTGGAGGTCGACGTGCGCGACGTCGTGATCATGGACCCGGACGACCCGCCGGACGTGGCGGCGGGGGACCTCGCGCTGGTCATCGGCGTACGTGGCCGAGCGGCGTTGCCGCTGGTCAAGGCTGCCGGACGGGCGAAGGCCGCCGCCGTCGCCGTAAAAGAGAGCTCGCCGGCGCTCGAACAGGCGGCGACGGACGCGGGCGTGGCGTTGCTGGAGGTCAGGCCCGAGGTGCGGTGGGCGCACCTGGAGTCGTTGGCCAAAGGCGTGCTCACGACGACGACCGACGACGGCGAGGTGCTCGGCGACCTGTTCGCGCTCGCGCAGACGATCGCCACCCTCACCGGCGGCATCGTCAGCATCGAGGACACCGCGAGCCGCGTGCTGGCCTACTCGCGGTCGTCCGACGAGGTCGACGAGCTGCGCCGGCTGTCGATCCTCGGCCGCCAGGGGCCGGAGCCGTACCTGAAGATGCTGCGCGAGTGGGGCGTCTACAACCTGCTGCGGTCAGGCGAGGAGGTCGTGCGCATCGACGAACGCCCCGAGCTCGGCATCCGCCGCCGCATCGCCGTCGGCATCCACGCGGGGTCGCAGCCGCTCGGCACGATCTGGGTGCAGGAGGGCGACCAGCCGCTCACCGCCCAGGCCGAACGCGCACTGCTCGGCGCCGCCCGCGTCACCGCCCCGCACCTGATCCAGCAGCGCAACCAGCCCACGTCCCGGTTCCGGGAGAACCTCCTCGCCGCCCTGCTCACCGGCCGGATGGACGCGGCCACCGTCGCCGGCCAGATCGGCGCCGACCCCGGCAAACCCGCCGCGGTGGTGGTCTTCGCGCTCAGGAGCGCCGAGGGCGACCGCAGCGAGCACGAGCTGCGCAGAGCCGAGATGACCGGCCTGATCTCCGTGCACGCGGCGGCGTACCGGCGCAGCGCGCTGGTCAGCGAGTCCGGCGGCCGCACCTACGTGCTGCTGCCCGACCTCGCCCCGAACGCGCAGCTGCTGAACCTCACCCGCGAGATCGTCACCACGGCCCGCCGCCACCTGCACACGGCGGTGCAGGCGGCGGTCGGCTCGACGGTGGCCACGCTCGACGAGGTGCGGGTGTCACGGCAGGAGGCCGAACGCGTGCTCGACGCGATGGCCCGCGACCTCGACGCCGAGGTCGCCACGCTCGCCGACGTGCGCTCGCAGGTGCTGGTGAGCGAGATCCTCGCGCTGCTGCAGGACAACCCGAGGATTCGCGACCCCCGCATCGACGCGCTGGACCCGGAGCTCGCGAAGTCGCTGCTCGCCTACCTCGACGCGCTGGGGGACGTGCGGGCCGCGGCGGACCGGCTGCACGTCCACCCGAACACGCTGCGGTACCGGCTGCGGCGGATCGACCTGGACCTGGACGACCCGCTGGTGCGCCTGATCGCCCAGCTTCAGCTCAGGATGCGGTAGAGCAGCGCCCGTTCCGCGATCGTCCACGTCGTCGTGGTGAGCAGGTACAGCCCGGCGGCCAGCGGCAGGTAGGCCGCGACCAGGATCGTGCCGAACGGCAGCACCTTCACCAGCCCGGTCATGAACCCCGGCGCGGGCGCGGCGGTCAGCTGCGACCGCTGCCACCGCACGGTCAGGTACGCCACCACGGCCAGCGCCGCGAACAGCGCGAAGAACACCCACGCGAAGCCGGTGGTGAAGTGCGAACCGAGCGAGACGCCGAACAACGTGCCCTCCAGCAACGGGTTCGGCGTGGTGACGACCTGGTAGACGACCATGAAGAACGGGGCCGTCGCGAGCATCGGCAGCAGTCCCGCGAACATCGAGACGCCGTTGCTCTGGTAGACCTTCTGCGACTCCTCCGAGAACCGCACCAGGTCCTTGCCGTACTTCTTCTGCAGCTCCCGGATCTCCGGCGCGAGCTTGGCCTTGGCCTTCTCCCCGCGCACGGCGGCGCGGTACAGCGGGTGCAGCGCGAGCCGCACGACGATGGTGAACAGGACGATGGCGAGCGCGGGCGTGCCGAAGCTCGCCAGGGCAGCGCCCAGGTCAGCGAACAAGGGTTCTTTCTCCGTCTTGAGTCGGGTGTGCGGGACGTGTCAGAACGTCCGGCACCCCGGTGCTCGGGGACGGGGCCGACCAGCGGTGTCGGGGTTGCGCAGCCGCAGCTGCGCCGATCGTTCGGCGCGCTCCCGGATCGCGAGCGACCGGGCCGGTGCCACCGACCGCGGCACGAGCGCGACGACGACGAGCAACGCGAGCGCCAAGGCGGTCACGGCCGCGACGACCTCGGTCGGCGAGGACAGCAGCGTGAACGCGTAGAGAGCGGGCAGGAAGACGGCGAGCAGCAGCACCGCCCGATTCCTGGTCTCCTGCCGCATCATGTTCCCGAGTGTACGGCCACGGCGGGGGCGCGGTCCCGGGAACGCCGCGTGGAGCAGGGACGGGTCACGACTCGACGAGGCCCGGCCGGTCGGGGTGGTCGTAGCGCACGACCAGGTCGGCCACCGGCTCGTAGTCGTCGAACGCGGGCAGCGTCCACTGCTCGGCGGTCTTGCGGCGCAGCGCTCCCGGCGAGAGCCACAGGTGCACGGTCAGCTCCGCGGGCAGCCACCGGTCGAGCAGCAGGGTGCCGTCGACCAGCACCACGCCGTTCTCCGGCACGTCCACGTACTCCGCGCGGCTGGCCCGGTCGGTGGCGGCGTTCCACAGCGACGGCAGCACCTTGCCGTCCAAGGCCGGGTCGAGCACCTCGCGTTGCAGACCGGCCAGGTCGAACCAGTCGTGCCGGTAGGAGTACGGGTCGGTGCGGCCGTGCTCCAGCCGCACCGACGCCGGTCGCAGGAAGTCCTGTGTGGACACGCGCTGGACGGAACGGCCCGTGGCGCGCAACGGTTCCACGAGCGCGTCGGCGAGCTTGCCCGGTTCGGCGGCGGGAGCGCCGTCGAGGAGCACGCGCACCCGGCCGTCCAGCGCGGTGACGCGGGAGACGATCTCGGCGACCAGGGTGTCGTGGGAGAGCGGCCGGACCTTCATCGCCACCCCGGTGACGGCGCCCAGTCCGCCCAGGCCGTGTCCCACCAGATCTCACCGGACGCCAGCATCTGCTCGATCTTCACGCCCTCCGCGCGGATCGCCTCGGCCTCCGCCGCGGAGTACTTGCCGGCCGCCACCTGCTCCTCGAACTCGTCGAGGTCGCGCTGCTGCCACGTGCCGTCGGGCGCCATGGTGTAGTCGAGCGCGTGGTCGAGGGTCTCGAAACCGTCGGCCGTGCGCCGGTAGGGCGCCTGCAGGTTCAGGTAGTAGTTGCCGAAGCGGCGGTCCTCGCCGTGCCAGAACAGGTCGACCGAGTAGGCGTCGTCCGGGCGGTGCAGCATGAGCTTGCCGTGGCCGCGCCAGAAACCGCGTTCCGGCCGGTCCCACGGGTGCGGGTGGTGGTGCTCGGGGTAGGTGAGCGGGGTGCCCGGCTCCACGAACACCGCGAGCAGCCCCGGCTCGTCGACCACGACCCTGGTCGGCATCTCCGACCAGACCCTGCCGTGCAGCACCTCCCGCCGCACGACCACCTCACCCGGCGTGAACAACCTCATGCGCCGAACTTACGTGATCACGCTCGGCCGCGTCCCTCGCCATCATGCGCCGCTTGAGCGCGGGAACGGCGTTCGTGACGCGCAGGACCGTGCGGAACATCGCGAGCACGACCCGGCCGATCACGGGCCTGTGCAGCATGCCGGTGCCGTCCATCTGCTCACGCGAGGCGAGCACGGCCTTGAACCCGTACTCCACCATCTCGGTCTCGTACTCACCGATGGCGGTGACCACGTCCTTGCCGCGGTGGGCCTCGGTGAGCTTGCGGGTCAGCAGCTCCGCGTCGCGCAACGCGGTGTTCGCGCCGATGCCGCGGCCCGGCGTCATGAGGTGCACGGCGTCACCGATCAGCGTGACGTTGCTCGGCTTCCACGGCCGCACCGGCTCCGACGTGCGGACCTTGATCCGGAACACGGTCCGCGGGTCGGCCAGCCGGAAGAGCTCGCGCAGGTTCGGGTGGAACTTCGGCGTCATCCCCAGCACGACCTGCTTGAGCTGCTCCTGGTCCAGCCCGTCGAGCTCGGGGAACTTGTCGTGTGCCGCCGCGTAGCCCCACATGATGTAGTCGTCCTCGACGCCCGCGGTGTCGAAGCGCATGACGTGCAGGATCACGAACGAGCCGCGCGGGCCGTGGAGCAGCGTCACGGCCCGTTCCGCCTGCGGTGGCAACAGCGCCAGGTTCTCCGGGGTGAGCGGCAGCTTGCCGGCGATCGAGGTGATGCCGGTGTCGGAGATCCGCGCGTGCGGCAGGTACTGCTTGCGCAGCTTCGACTGCGCGCCATCGGCTCCGACGAGCACGTCACCGGTCTCGGAGGTGCCGTCGGCGAAGAACGCGGTGACCGAGCCGTCGTCGTTGCGGCTGAAGCGGGTGAACGCCTTGTCGAACCGCACGACGTCCTCCAGCCCGGTCAGCAGCGCGGTCCGCATCGCGATGCGGCTCACCGACTTCTCGCTGCGGGACTCGTCGCTCTGCTCGGGCAGTTCCGCGACCAGCAGCTCGCGGTACTTCTCGGTGCGCATGTTGATCAGCTTCGGCGGCCGGGCCGTGGTGCGCACGAACTCGGCGAACACCTCCTCGGGTAAGCAGCTGTGCAGCGCCTTGCTGCCGTCCGGGCTGATCCCGACCCGGTAGCCGATCAGCATGCTGCGCGGCGTGCGGTCGCGTTCGAACAGCGCCACGTCCACGCCGGCCTTCTTCAGCCCGTGTGCCAGGCACAGGCCACCGGTCCCCGCTCCGATGATGAGTACGCGCATGACTTCCCCCTCAACCAAGTATCTTAGTTGAGAAGATATTCATGTGCTGAGAGTCTTGTCAATCGTCCTGGTTGAGCCTCCGCAGCCGGGCGGTCGTGATCGCGACCCGCACGTCGTTCGGCGGCAACAGCCTGACCAGCTGTTCCATCGCCTCGGCGTCGTGCTCACCGGAGTCGGTCTGGACGAACGTCCACAGCGCGTTCGCGTCACCGCGCGACAGCACGGCCCGGCGCACACCGCTCGCCAGGTCGTCGCGCTCGGCCAGCACGACCGGCGCTTCGGAACGGGGGAGCAGCGTGCCGCGGTAGCGGGAGGCGGCCAGCGGGACGTCACCGTTGCGGAGGGCGGCGCGCACGGCCAGGAAGTCGGCCTCCACGTGCGCGGTCAGCCGGTACGGGCGGGTCGCGAGCACGCCGGCGCCCAGCTGCGCGCGCAACCGGTGCAACTCCGCACGAACGGTCGTCGGGTTGCCGCGCTCGCCGTAGAGCCGCAACGCGAGCTGGTCGGCGGTCAGGCCGCCGTGCACCGTCAGCGCGCACAGGATCTCCGCGTGCCGCAACGAGATCGGCACCTCGCGGGCGTCCAGCACCACCTTCGGTTCGGGCAGCAGGAACGACAGCGACAGCACCGAACGGCGCACGAGCCGCTGCCGGGGAACGCGCAGCAGGTACCCGTGGGCGAGCGGTTCCAGCACGGCGTCACGGCCGTCGGGCAGCCGCACCCGGTCCGACGACACGTCGACGCGCGGTGGCACCAGCCCGTACGGCTCGGCGGCGACGACCCGGCCGGTCGGGCTGAGCAACGCGCCCGGCTCACCGCGCAACGCGACCAGGTGCCGCATGTTGCGCGCCCGCAGCTCCTCGTCCTGGGCGCTCATCCTGGCCAGCAGCGCCGACTCGGCGAGCCGGGCGGAGGCCGACACCAGCGCCACCATCGACGGGTGCATCGTCTCCATCGGACCGCTCAGGTCGACGACGCCGATCACCTCGCCGGTGTCCGGGTCGCGCACCGGGCTCCCCGCGCACGTCCAGTGGTGGTAGGTGCGCACCAGGTGCTCCGCGGAGTGGACGGTGACGCTGGAGTTCACCGCGAGCGCGGTGCCCATCGCGTTCGTCCCCGCCGCGTCCTCCGACCAGAGCGTCCCCGCGCCCAGGCCGACGTCCTCGGCGTAGGAGCGGGTCGGGTGGGAGCCCTCGCACCACAGGATGTGGCCCTGGGCGTCCGCGACCACCATGATGTGCCTCGCCTCCTCGGCGAAGCCCAGCAGCGTCTCGCGCAGCACCGGCAGCGTCGGGTGCAGCGGGTGCCGTTCACGCAGGTCCGGCAGCTCGTCCTGGGCGAACACCGTCGGCGCGGTGTGCAGGTCGGGGTTCACGTTGGCCGCGAGTGACCGCTGCCACGACGCCGAGATGACGGAGCGTGGCGAATCGGCCGTGCGAGTGCCACTCAACACGGCATCTCTGACCCGGCTGAGCAACAGTGCGTGTTGCCGGTGGTCGGCGGTCACTGGTCCATCCACGGCTTGCAACGAGCATGCAACGTTCTGCTGCCTACTTTCTCATTTCCCCCACCTCAGGCGATCGGTGGGCCATCTTCCGCAGGGAGTCGAGAATGACGCAGTACGCGGCACCGGGGCAGCCCGGCAGCGTGGTCGCGTACCGGCCCAGGTACGACCACTTCATCGGCGGCGACCACGTGCCACCCGTCGCCGGCGAGTACGCCGAGAACGTGACGCCGGTGACCGGCGAGGTGTTCACGGAGGTCGCGCGCGGCACCGACGCCGATCGCGCCCGTGCGCTGCACTCGGCCGGCGGTGCCGCACAGGCCTGGGGGCGCACCACGGCACGGGAGCGCGCCACGGTCCTGGGTGAGATCGCCGACCGGGTCGAGGAGCACGCCACCGAGCTGGCCGTCGCGGAGACGTGGGACAACGGCAAGCCGGTGCGCGAGGCGCTGGTCAACGACGTCCCGATGCTGATCGAGCAGTTCCGCCAGGTCGCCGCCGTCATCCGCACCGAGGTCGGCACGGTCGAGCAGCTCGGCTGCGGCACCACCGACTACCGCACCCACCAGCCCGTCGGCGTGGTGCAGCGCAGGCTCGGCTGGGCGTTCCCGCTGCTGCACGCCGCCCGCGTGCTCGCCCCCGCGCTCGGCGCCGGGAACACCGTGGTCCTGGAGCCCGCGCTGCAGACGCCCGCGTCGGTCCACGTGCTCATGGACGTGATCGCCGACCTGCTGCCACCCGGTGTGGTGAACGTGATCACCGGATCTGATGACCACCCGGCGGTCGCCGGCCGCTGCCCGAACATCTTCTTCGCCGACGTCACCGCCCAGCGCGACGACTTCCTCGACAAGGCGCTGGAGGGCTTCGCGATGTTCGCGGCCAACCAGGGCCAGGTGGCCACGGCCCCGTCCCGCGCGCTGGTCCAGACCGCGGGCTACGAGGAGCTGCTGCACCTCGCGACCGAACGCACCCGGCAGCTGCGCACCGGCAACCCCCTCGACACCGACACGGTGGTCGGCGCCGTGGTGTCGCTGGCCCAGCGCGACCGCGTGCTCGCCTACGTCGCCCGCGGCAGGGCCGAGGGCGCCCGCCTGGTCACCGGCGGCGAGGCCTCCGGCCACTACGTCCAGCCGACGATCTTCGAGGGCGACCACCGCTCCGGCGTGTTCGCCGACGACGTGCTCGGCCCGGTCGTGTCGGTGACCAGGTTCGACGACCGCGACGACGCCGTGAAGATCGCCAACGAGGCCACCGCCCAGATCGGCGCCGGCGTCTGGTCCCGCGACGTCGTGCTGGCCCACCGCCTCGGCCAGGAGCTGCGCGCGGAACGGGTCTGGGTGAACAACTACCACGCGTACCCGGCGAACACCGCGGTGCTCGCCGAGTACCGGCGCGTGAAGCACCTGCTGGTCAGCTACACCGACCGCGCGCAGGGCTACTTCTGACCGCTCACTTGCGCCAAGGCACCTGGGGGGAGGCGTAGTAGCCGATGCCCATCGCCTCCCACCGGGGTGCCTGCGCGCCCAGCCGCGGCGCGAACCGCTCCCAGTCGTGGACCGAGGCGGGTGCCCAGCCGAGCTCGGCCACCACGGGCAGGCGCGGGAACGCCATGTGCTCGATGTCGGCCGTCGTCCGCAGCGTCTCCGTCCACAGTGGAGCCTCGACGCCGCGGACACTGGCCTCGCCGACGCCGTCGAGGTACGCGCCGGGGTTCCAGCTGTAAGCGTCCTTCACCTCGACGTACCCGGCCCAGCTGAGGCCGAGTGCGGTGTTCTTGTCGTACTTCATGTCGAGGTAGACCCGGTTCGCCGGCGACATGAGCACCTTGTTGCCGCGCTGGGCCGCCGCGGCCACGTCCGCGTTGGTCGTCTTGGTGCCCCAGAACTGCGGGACGACGGAGGTGTCGGTGGTGGTCTTGACGAACTCGTGCCAGCCGACGGTGGTCTTGCCGTACTTCTTCACGATCGGCAGCGCGCGGTCCATGAACGTCTGGTAGTCCGCGTCGGAGGTCGAGTGGGCCTCGTCGCCGCCGAGGTGGAAGTACGGACCGGGCGTGATCGCCGAGACCTCGCGGACGACGTCCTCGACGAACCGGTACGTGACGTCGTTGTTGATGCACAACGACGAGAAGCCGACCTCGATGCCGGTGTAGAGCGGCCGCTTCTGGCCGTCGCAGTTCAGCTCGGCGTAGCTCGCCTGGGCGGCGTTGGTGTGACCAGGCATGTCGAACTCGGGGATCACCGTGATGCCGCGCGACGCCGCGTGCGCGACGAGGTCCTTGTACTGCTGCTGCGTGTAGTAGAGCTTGCCGGTGCGGCCGCCGACCTCGGTGCTGCCGCCGATCTTCGTCAGCTCGGGCCACGACTTGATCTCCAGCCGCCACCCCTGGTCGTCGGACAGGTGGAGGTGGAAGTAGTTGATCTTGAACGTGGCGAGCTGGTCGACGTAGCGCTTCACCTGGTCGGTGGTGAAGAAGTGACGGCTGACGTCGAGCATCGCGCCGCGGTGGTGGTAGCGCGGGAAGTCCGTGATGCTCGCGCCCCTGACCTGCCACGGCCCGGGCTGCTTCCGCTTCGCCTCCGCCTTGGCGGGCAACAGCTGGCGCAACGTGGCCACGCCGTTGAAGTGGCCGGCCGCCGTGTTGGCGCGGATGACCACCTGCCTCGGCGTCACGTCGAGCTGGTAGCCCTCGGGACCGACCTTCCGGTCGGCGCCGCCCGCGAAGACGATCCCGGTGTGGCCGAGCCGGTCGGTGACCGGCAGGCGGAAACCGGTGGAGGGCCGCAGGGTGTCGGCCAGGAGCTCGGCGGGTGCGGCGGCGTGCCGCGTGGTCACCTGGATCTTGGCGGACGGCGACAGCGTGAACACGCCGGGACGCGCGGTCAGCTGGGCGGGGTGCGGAACGAGCTGCGGGGGCGGTGGGGCTGCGTCGGCGGTACCGGTCACCAGGACTCCAGATGCGGCGATCAGCACGGCCGCCAGGGCGGATTTGGCTCGATGTCGTGCCACGACTCGTCCTCCAGGGCAGGGAGCGAAGTGGCGGCGGCGCTGGGGATCACGGTTTCAGCGCCCGGCCGGGATGTCAAGGTCCAGACCAATTGTGCCGGTTCCCGGAGGCTTGCGCGAACGGGCCGGGGGCGGGACGTCCCGTCCCCGGCCCGACCCTGAATCCCTGCGGTCTAAGGGTGTTCCTTCGACAGCTTGTGCCACAGAGCCGGAAGCGCCGCCTCCGTCCGGTGGGCGAGTTCCACCTCCTGCCCGTACAGCAGCCCGAACGTGAACCCGTTGTCGTCGCCCCGTCCCAGCTCCAGCAGCACCGGCCGGGCCACGACGGAGTCCTGGTGGTCGCCGAGCAGGGTCTGCACCTCCTTGGCGCGCTTGCGCAGGGCCGTGGCGTGCTTGCCGAGCGCGGGTTCGGCGACCTCGGCGGAGTAGCGCAGGCGCTTCGCGGCCTTGCGGGCCTCGTGCAGGGGCGTGTCGCTGTCGTCGGTGGCGAGGGCGGTCTTGATGCGGGCGTCCAGGCGGTGGCGGGCCTTCTCCACGAGCTTGGGCAGGACGTCCTTGGCCCTGCCCGCGGCGAGCGGGGTGAGCGGGGGATCGGTGAGCAGGGTGTCGATGGAGTTCAGCAGGGCGAAGTAGCGCTCGTCGTCGAGGGCGGCGACGGAGGCCTCGTGCGCGGCGGCCTCGCGCGGGGCGAAGTGGCGGGTGAGGCGTGCGGCCACGTCACCGAGGGCCAGCTCCGGCGGGAGGGCGTGCAGGGCCTGCTCGAAGCGCGTCCGCAGCACCTCCAGGTCACGGGAGGTGCCCAGGACGCCCGCGAGCCACTTCAGCTCGTCGGTCAGGGTGCGGGTGGCGTCGCGGTCGACGACCTTGCCGAACGCCTGCAGTGCCGAGCGCATGCGGCGGGTGGCGACGCGCATCTGGTGCACGGCGTCGTCCTCGCTGCGGCGCACGCGCGGGTCCTCGTTCTGCAGGGCGGCGCGTTGCTCGTGCAGGTAGGCGAGGACGACGTCCCCCGCCGTGGACTTCTTCGTCACGCGCGGTATCGGGTCGCGCTTGACGCCGATCACCTGCGAGAGCTTCGAGGAGGACGACGAGCGGTGGATGCCCGCGTCGCCCAGGTGCTGTTCGACGGTGTCGAGCAGGGCGCGGTCGCCGGTGCCGAGCTCGACCTCGATCTCGCGCCACGAGGTGGTGCGGGTGGACGAACCCATGGTCTGGGCGGTCACCACGTCGTCGACGACCTCGGCCAGCATCTCGCCGTCGCCGTTGGACAGCTGCCAGCGGCGGCGGTTCGTCTTGATCTGCGCCACCGGCGCCAGGGACGAGCCGCGGGTGTGGGCGCGCACCAGGGACGTGAGGTCCTTCGGCGGTGTCTTCACGGCGCGGCCGAGCGGGGCGTGCAGCTCCTGGCGCGAGTCGGTGCCGGCGGGCAGCTTGAGGTGCCAGCCCTCGTCGTGACCGCCGACGCGCCTGCGCAGGGTCACGCCGGCGCGGGCGAGGCGGTAGTCGTCGGTGTCGAAGTAGGTGGCTTCGAGGTCGAACTCCTCGGGGCCCGTCACGACACCGGTGATCTCGGTGAGGTCCGGCAGACTCGCGTCCGATGGGGCCTCGTACTTGCGTTCGGTCTCGGTAGCAGAGGTCGCCATTTCCCATTCATACCCCGCTTCGGCCCAGTTCACCCGCGTCGTGACGGTGGGTGAGGGCGCGTGCCTCGGCCGGGCGGAAGCGGTACTCGATGGCGTGCAATCAGGAGTACGCGCCTTGGCCGGTCGGGCACCGTCCGGTTCGCTGGTCGCGTGCCCACGGAGAAGGAACGCCTCGACGTCGTCGAACCGCAGGTCGCCACGCTGATCAGCCACGTCGGCCAGCTCGCCGCGGAGCTGGAGCGGGTGACGGCGCGGCTCACGGCGCTGGAGCGCAGGCTGTCCGGTGCCGGCGACGGCGCGCTGGTGGACCTCGACGCGGTCGCCGACGACATCGCGCCGCTGGTCAGTGCGCTGCGGACGGCGTGGGACGCGGAGCAGGAGCTCCTCGCCGACCCGATGCGGGTCGAGCTGCGCCGGGAGGTGCTGGAGTTCGAGGGCCTCAAGGCGCGCCGCGACGAGGCCCGCTCCAGGCTCGCCAGCGGACGGGTGCCGCGCTTCGAACGCGACGCCCTCAGCCACGAGGTGCGCCAGGTGGAGTGGCTGATCCACGCCAACGAGGCCAGTGCGCTCCGCGCGGCCGAACGGCTGGCGGCCGACGAGGAGGCCGTCGGCGAGGAGTGGCGCACCGAGGCCGTGCGCGCGGGCGAGAAGGCCCGCGCCGAGATCAGGGACGCCGCCGCCCGCCGCATCTCCGACGCGCTCGGGCAGTACGCGCGGATGCCGGTGTGGTTCCGCGTCGGCCTGGGCGAGATCACCGCGCCGGACCCGTCGTTCTGGCTGGAGTCGGCGATCGCGGTCCTCGCCTACCGGCTGGAGTACGGCGTCACCGACGCGGTCTCGCCGCTGGGCACGCCGCCGTCCGCGAGCAGCGGCACCGAGGCGTGGGTGCGCCGGGCCGACGTCCACGCCGACGTCGCCGACCGGCTCGCGACGCTGGCCGCCACGTTCCACCTCCAGTAGCCTTGCTGCAACCGCACGGTTGCAGGAGGGCTCCGCAGGGTGAAGCAGGACGATCAGGACCGGGTCAGCGAGGTCCTCGCCGCGCTCGCGGACCCCATGCGCCGCCAGGTCCTCGACCTCGTCGCCGCCCGCGGCCCGGTGTCGGCGTCGGCGCTCGCGGGCGAGCTCCCGGTCAGCCGCCAGGCGATCGTGAAGCACCTGGCCGTGCTCGAACGCGCCGAGCTGGTGACGTCGCGGCGGGCCGGCCGGGAGAACTGCTTCTCGGTCCGGTCCGACGCGCTCGACGCCACCGCCTCCTGGATGGCGTCGCTGGCCTCGCAGTGGGACAGCCGCCTCGCCAGGCTCAAGCGGATCGCTGAGGCATGAGGTTCCCGCCGACCATCGTGGCCAGCACGGGGATGTCGGCGATCGCGTCGCTGGTGCGCGGGTCGTCGCCGAGCACCACGAGGTCGGCGAGCTTGCCAGGGGCGAGGCTGCCCAGCACGTCCTCCTTGCGGCACGCGTAGGCGCTGCCGAGCGTGTACGCGCGGATCGCCTCCTCGACGCTGATCGCCTCGTCCTGACCGACCGCGCGACCGCCGGACGACCGCCGCCGCACCATGAACTCGATGCCGCGCAACGGTGCGCCGTCCGCGACCGGCCGGTCGGAGCTGCCCGCCACGGTGATGCCGTGGTCGAGGAACGACCGCCCGCGGTACAGCCAGGGCGCCCGGCCCGGTCCCATGATCTCGCTGTAGTCGTCGCCGTAGGCCCACAGGAACGTCGGCTGGACGACGGGGATCATCCCGAGGGCCGCGATCCGCCCGAGCTGTTCGGGACGCACCAGGCCGCAGTGCTCGACCCGGTGCCGGGCGTCCGGGCGCGGTCGTGCGGACTGCGCCCGCGCCACCGCGTCGAGGGTGAAGTCGATCGCACGGTCGCCGATCGCGTGGACCGCGAGCTGCCACCCGGCGTTGTGCGCGTCGGCGATCGCCGCCCGCATGAGCTCCTCCGGCTCGGCGAGCTGCCCGACGTTGTCGCTCCCGGCGTACGGCTCGGTCAACGCGGCCGTGCGCGCGATCATGCCGCCGTCGGTCCACAGCTTCATGGCGCCCAACGACAGCATGTCGTCGCCGAACCCGGTGCGCAGCCCGAGGTCGATCGCCCGTGCGATGCCATCGGCCGGATCGGCGGCCACGTCGTGCAGCACGTGTGCGGACACCATGAGCTGCACCCGGATCGGCAGCTCGGCCCGTTGGTAGGCCAGGGCCTCCAGCGGGCTCGACGCGATCAGCCCGGCGCCGATGCCCGCCTCCGCGCACATCGTCACGCCCTCGGCCAGCACCTGCTCCGCACTGCGCCGCAGCTCGTCGACGACCTCGTCGACCGAGTAGGGCAGCCGCAACGACCGCGCGGCCAGCTGTTCGTTCTCGGTCAGCCAGCCGTCGCTCGTGATGCCCGGCAGCCGGCGCAGCACGGCGGAGTTCACGACGCACGCGTGCCCGGACAGGTCGGCCACGTACACCGGCCGGTCGCCGCTGATCGCGTCGAGGTCCACCGCGGTCAGCGGGCGGTCCATGATCCGCCGGTCGTAGCCGGACGCCTCGATCCACGCCGTGCCGGGTGCGTCGGCCAACGCGTGCTGCACGGCGGCGACGGTGTCCAGCCCGGTCACGTCGACGGTGCGCCGGCCGTTCCACGCCAGGTGCGTGTGCGCGTCGATGAAACCGGGCAGCACCACGGCGCCGCCGAGGTCGATGGTCTCGGCCGCCGACAGGTCCTCGACCTGCTCGTCCAGCCCGGCGATGCGGCCCTGCCAGATGCCGATCGTGTGCGCGGCGGGGCGGGCCGGGTCCATCGTGAGGGCCCGGCAGCCCGTCAGCTTCAGGTCGAGTCTCACGCGGTCGCGAGGACCGGCACGGGGGTGTTGGTCAGCACGGAGTCCAGGATCTCACCTGACCGCACCGCGACGTTGGACAACAGCGACGACGTGATGCCGTGCGAGTGCTCGGTGCCGCCCTGGACGTAGATGCCGCCGCGCAACGACGTCCGCACGCGGTAGTCCCGGCCCACGACCAGCCGCCCCGCGGCGTCACGGGCGCACGCCGCGTCGAGCGCACCGAGGGCGGGCGCGGCCTCGTCGTAGCCGGTTGCGAGCAGCACCAGGTCGGTGTCGAGGAACTCCTGCTCGCCGGTGACGAGCGACTGCACCACGGCACGAGCGCCGGTCGCGGACTCCTCGACCGCCACGAGCCGGGTCATGTTCATCATCTTCAGCCGCTCGGTGCCGAGCACCTTCTCCCGGTAGGTGGTCCGGTACAGCTGGGCGATGAGGTCGACGTCGACCACGGAGTAGTTGGTGTTGCGGTGGTAGTCCATCAACCGCTGCTTCACCGCGTCCGGCGCGTCGAAGTAGTGGTCGACGGCCTCCGGGTCGAAGATCCGGTTCGCGAACGAGCTGTCGTCGGCGGGGCTGTAGCCGTAGCGGGAGAACACCGAGCAGATCTCGGCACCGGGGAACTCGCGGTGCAGGTGGGCGACCGCTTCCGCCGCGCTCTGCCCGGCACCCACGACGACAAGGCGCTTCGGGTCCTTGAGCTCACCGACGCGGTGCAGGAACTGGCTGTTGTGCCACACGCGGTCCGACAGCACGACGCCCTCGGGAACGGTCGGGCGCAGACCCGTGGCGAAGACGAGGTTGCGGGCGCGGTAGACGTCACCCGTGGCGGTCGTCACCTCGAACAGGTCGTCCTCGACCGCTTCCACGCCAACGGCTTCCGCGTCGTAGGTGACCAGGTCGTCGACCTGCGCGGCGGCCCACTCGAAGTAGTCGTGGAACTCGACCCGCAGCGGGAACAGGTTCTTGTGGTTGACGAAGTCGACGAGCCGGCCGCGGTCCTTGAGGTAGCACAGGAACGAGAAGCGGCTGGTCGGGTTCCGCATGGTGACCAGGTCCTTGAGGAACGAGACCTGCATCGTGGCGTCGTCGAGCAACATGCCGCGATGCCAGCCGAACGCCTGCTGGCGTTCCAGGAACACCGCGGTGACAGGGGTTTCGGCCTGCTCGTTGTGCTCGGTGAGAGCGATGGCGAGCGCCAGGTTGGAAGGTCCGAACCCGATGCCGACGACGTCGTAGATGGGGTGCACGAGCATTCAACTTAGGGCAGCCTAAGCTTATCTGCAAGCACTTCGTTAGGTTAGCCTGACCGTATCTCACCGCGTCGAAGGAGGACACCCCCATGAGGGTCGTCATGTTCGGGTTCCAGACCTGGGGTCATCGCACCCTGCAGGCACTTTTGGCATCTGAGCACGAGGTCGTCCTGGTGGTGACCCACCCGAGGGGTGAGGGCGTGTACGAGAAGGTCTGGAGCGACTCGGTCGAGGACCTGGCCCGCGAGAACGGCGTCGACGTCCTGATCCGCGAACGGCCGGAGGACCAGGAGCTGCTCGACGCGCTCAAGGCCGCCGACCCGGACGTGATCGTCGCGTGCAACTGGCGGACGTGGATCCCGCCGCAGGTCTTCGCCCTGCCCAAGCGCGGCACGCTGAACGTGCACGACTCGCTGCTGCCGAAGTACGCGGGCTTCTCCCCGTTGATCTGGGCGCTGATCAACGACGAGAAGGAGGTCGGCGTGACCGCGCACATGATGGACGACACCCTCGACGCCGGCGACATCGTGCTGCAGCGCTCGGTCCCCGTCGGCCCGCGCGACACCGCCGCCGACCTGTTCGCCAAGACGCTGGAGCTGTTCGGCCCGATCACCGTCGACGGCCTCGCCGAGATCGCCTCCGGGCGCACGGACTTCACCAAGCAGGACCGGTCGCAGGCCTCCTTCTTCCACAAGCGCGCGGAGGAGGACCTGCGCATCGACTTCACCTGGAGCGCGGAGGAGCTGGACCGGCTGGTGCGGGCGCAGTGCGCGCCGTACCCGAGCGCGTTCTGCTTCCACCGCGGTGAGCGCCTGGAGATCATCGAGGCCGACGTCTCCGCCGAGGTCTACGGCGGCACCCCCGGCCGCATCTTCTACCGCGAGGGCGACGGCGTGGCGGTCGTCGCCGGCGCAGAGGCCCGTCGCGGTCGCAGCAAGGCGTTGCTGGTCAAGAAGGTTCGCACCGCGGACGGCACCGAGCTCAAGGCGCAGGAGTACTTCCGCACCATGGGCGGCTACCTGACCTCGCGTCCGCAGTAACACCGCTCGTCCGGCATGCGGAATCACGGGCCGGGTGACCTGCCCGTGACCCGCATGGTCGATCATTGCCGCATGAATCGCGCTGCGGTGACGTCACTTGTCGTCTTCGTGCTGCTGGTGGCAGTGGGCTGGTACCTGACGGAGCTCCAGTCGAAGGACGACGGGCCCACGACGACCAGCACGCCGGCACCGCGGCCGGGCAGCTCGACCGACCTCAACGCGCTGCAGATCGCGCCAGAGGGCAAGATGACCGGCTACAGCCGCGACCGGTTCCCGCACTGGGCGTCGCAGGGGGACTCCTGCGACACCAGGGAGATCGTGCTGCAGCGCCAGGGCGCCGACGTCACGACGGACAAGGACTGCAAGGCCGTCTCCGGCACCTGGACCAGCCCGTACGACAACGTGGTGGTCAAGGACGCGGCCGAGATCGACATCGATCACACCGTGCCGCTGGCCGAGGCCTGGCGCTCCGGCGCCGACAAGTGGACCGACGAGCAGCGCAAGGCGTTCGCCAACGACCTCGGCGGCATCCAGCTGGTCGCCGTGACCGCGAAGACCAACCGCGGCAAGGGCGACCAGGACCCGGCGAAGTGGAAGCCGCCGGTGGAGTCCTACTGGTGCACCTACGCCCAGCACTGGATCTCGGTGAAGATCAGCTACAAGCTGACCGTCGACCAGGCCGAGCACGACGCGCTGGCCGCGCTGCTCAAGGCCTGCTGACCGCCTCGGCGGCACGTCGCCGGTGGGCGACGACATCCGCGCGGTGACCCGGCCCGGCCGCGGCGGGCCCGGCTGGCTTGTCGACCGCGGCGTCCAGGGATGGTGGCCCGGATGCCGCGGCGGCTCAGGCGAGAGCGGATGGGCTTGCTGGAGCAGCCCTTGTCCGCTCGGGCAGGGCACGCCACGACACCCCGGTCTTGGCTTGAACAACACCCGTTGCCCGCACGCCGGTCATCCACCCGCGGACGACCACTCGCACCTGAGACCGGCTGCAACGACATCCGCGCGGTGACCCGGCCCGGCCGTGGACGGGCCGAGTCGCGCCGGAGCTAGCCGACCTGGACCGACTCGAACAGGCCGGACAGCTTCCAGTGCGTCACGTAACCCATCGCCTCGGCCGCGATCAGCACGTCGAGCTTGCCCAGGTTCGTGCGCTTGGGCATCTGGTAGGCCTTGCCGCGCCGCGCGTCGAGCACCATCGGCGTGGCGCCCGGCAGCGTGCCGGCGGTGGTGTGCTGCAGTATCCGCAGGCCGACGTTCGCCGCCTCCCTGGTCAGCGGCACCTCCTTGGTGTGGACGAGCACCGCGTAGGTGGAGCCGTCCTTGCGCCGCAGACCCAGGTGCGGGCGCACCCGGAGCGTGAGCTCGCCGGCCCGGTAGGTGGTGCCCTCGACCGGCACGCCGGTCGCCTTGAACGCGGCGAGCCAGGGCAGGAAGCCGTCAGCGATCTCCTCGAACGCCCGCGGCTGGCCGGTGCGGTTGGCGGCCATGACGGCCTTCTTCAGCTCCAGCTCGGGTTCGGTGGAGTTGACCGCTCGGCGCATGGCGTCGCGGATCGGGTTGTAGAAGCCGCAGACCCTCGGGTCGTCGGTCAGGTACATCCCCCGTTGTTCCGACACGATGTTGATGCGTCCACGCTGACCGCTCATGACGTACTCGGTGAACGACAGTGCGGTGACGCTGACGTTGTTGTCCGGCAACGTTTTCTCCCCTCGTACCGCCTTCTTCACCTGACGTTAGCGGAGGGGTCTGACAAAAACGGCGCTGCTCCGAACGGGCTAGTGATTACGTAGTGTTGCTTGTTCACTCAATCGTGTGGCACTCAGGGTGGTGCTCTGGACCTCATTCGGTGAACGGACCGTGACGGACCGGCGACCGATCAACCACCTGACCGCTCGTCTGCCGTTCGCCGACGCTCACCCAACGCTCACCGCACGACCAGCGGGAGTAACCCTGCGTAGAAGATCAACTGAAGACAATGGGTTCACCAGGAGATTTCGCAGCGAGGGAGCACGATGGCGGGAAAGGCGGTTCAGGCCGCTGGATGTTCACCCAAAAGGGAGGGTGACCGTCGGCCGATGAGGTGGCCCGTCCGCCTCGGCCAGTGGCCGCACGCCGCGCAGGTGACGGTCATCCTCGTGCTGATCGCGCTGCTGCTGTGGGCCATCGCCCTCACCCTCGGCCCTGACCAGGCGTTCATCGTCGGTTCCGCCGGTGTCGCTGCCAAGCTCATCTGCATGTACCTCGACACCCGCACCGGGGACTAGCGCGCGTAGCGCTCGGCGGCCCGCGCCTTCGCCTTGGCCGCCTCGACCTCGCGGTCCTTCGGCGGCGCCGACGTCACCAGCGCGTCGAGCAGTTCCTGCGTGGCCGCCGCGACGGCCGCCACCGCCCGGTCGAAGGCCTCCTGGTTCGCGGCGGACGGCTTGGCCGCCCCGCTGACCTTGCGCACGTACTGCACCGCGGCGGCCTGCACCTCCGACGAGGTGGCCGGCGGTTCGAAGTTGTGGAGCACCCGGATGTTTCGGCACATGCGCCCACTCTATGACCGCTTCGGCGGCGCGGCGCGGGTGTGGATGCGTTCGCCCTGCTTGCCGAACAGGCTGATGATCTCCGCGGGCCTGCCGTCCGCGCTGCTCATCGCGTGCGGCTGGCGGCAGTCGAACTCGGCCACCTCGCCGGCCCGCAGCACGACCTCCTTCTCGCCCAGGCGCAGCCGGACCCGTCCGCTGAGCACGTAGAACCACTCGTAGCCCTCGTGCACGCGCGGCTCGTGCAGCCGGTCGTCGGTGATGATCATCTTCCACGCCTGCAGCGGGCCGATCGAGCGGGTCAGCGGGACGGCGACGCGGCCGTGGTCGAGCTGGCGCGGCTTCAGCTGCACCCTCGGGTCACCGACCTCCGGCGCTCCGACCAGGTCGTCCAGCGTGACCTGGTAGGTGCGCGACAGCGGCAGCAGCAGCTCCAGCGTCGGCTTGCGCTGGTCGGTCTCCAGGCGCGACAGCGTCGACTTGGAGATGCCCGTCCTCTCGGACAGCTCCGCCAAGGTCAGGTCGTGCTCGGCCCGCAACGCGGCGAGCCGATGTCCCAGTGTTGCCATTTCAGCAACATACGTTGCCGTTTTCGGGCTGTCGACCACATCCTCGGTCCCATGGACTACGAAGTGGTGATCATCGGCGGGGGAGCGGCCGGCCTGAGCGCCGCCCTGATGCTGACCAGGGCGCGCCGCAGCGTCCTGGTGGTCGACAGCGGTGAACCGCGCAACCAGCCCGCCACGCACATGCACAACTACCTCTCCCGAGACGGCTTCTCACCGTTGGAGCTGCTCAAGCACGGCCGTGCCGAGGTCGAGGGCTACGGCGGCGAGATCGTGCGGGACGAGGTGCGGTCCGTGGCGAAACGGGACGACGGGTTCGCCGTCCGGCTGGCTGAGCGCACCGTCGGAGCGCGCGCCGTGCTGTTCGCGACCGGGCTGGTCGACGAGGTGCCGGAAAACCTGCGCGAGCGCTGGGGCCGTGACGTCTTCGGCTGCCCGTACTGCCACGGCTACGAGGTGCGCGACCAGCGGCTTGTCGTGTTCGGCGAGGAGAAGAAGGTGGCGCTCGTGCGGCAGTGGTCCGCCGACGTCACGCACGTCGAGTCGGTCGACGGCGTCGAGGTGGTCGACGACCGGCTGGTCGCGGTGATCTCGAACGGCGAACGCCACCCGGCCGACGCGCTCGTGTACTCCGCGCCGGTCAAGCCGCGCGACGAGCACCTGCTCGCCCTGGGGGCCGAGACCGAGGACACCATCGCCGGTCCGTTCGTGCGCACCGACCGGTTCGGCCGCACCAGCGTCCCCGGTGTCTACGCGGCGGGCAACGTCGCCGACCCCACCGCCATCGTGGTCGTCGCCGCCGCGCAGGGCGCCCAGGCCGCCGGGATGATCAACATGGACCTGCTCACACCGGCAGGCTGATCCGGAACGTCGACCCCTCGCCAGGGGCGCTCGTCACCGCCACCGTGCCGCCGTGCGCCTCCACCAGGTGCCGGGTGATCGCGAGCCCGAGCCCGCTGCCGCCCGTGCTGCGGCTGCGCGACTTGTCCGCGCGCCAGAACCGGTCGAACACGTGCGGCAGGTCCTCCGCCGCGATCCCGGTGCCGGTGTCGGTGACCTCGACGACCGCGTTGCCGTTGTCCTCGAACAACTTCACGACGACCTCGCCGCCGGCGGGCGTGTAGCGCACGGCGTTCGCGACGAGGTTGCCCAGCGCCTGCCGCAGCCGCACCGGGTCTGCGGTGGCGTGCACCGGCGTGGTCTCCGCGCGCAGCAGGACCGACCGGTTCTGCTGCGCGTTCACGACCTGGTCCACGACGTCGTCGAGCGCGATCGGCTCGGGGTGCAGCCGCAGCGTGCCCGCGTCGGCCTGCGCCAGGTCGTGCAGGTCGTCCACGAGCCGTTGCAGCAGCAGCGACTCCTCCAGCAGCATGCCGACCAGGTGCGGGTCCGGCTCGGCCAGCCCGTCCTGGGTGGCCTCCAGCCAGCCGGTGATGGTGCCCAGCGGCGTGCGCAGCTCATGCGCGACGTCGCTGACCAGCGCCTGCCGCTGCCGTTCGGTCTCGGCCAGCTTCTCCGACATCGCGTTGAACGACCGCGCCAGCTCGCCGATCTCGCCGCTGCCGCCGTCGACCCGCGCCGTCCGATCCCCTTCGGCGGTGCGCTTCGTGGCCGCGGTGAGCGCCCGGATCGGCCGCACCAGCTGCGCCGCGGTGAGCCACGACGCGAACCCGGCGAGCGCGAGGATTCCCAGCGCCACCAGCGTGATCCGGGTCGTGCCGGTGGTGGACAGGTCGATCGTCATCGGCTCGTCGCCGGTCACCGGCGTGAGGAACAGCTGCGCCTGCTCGGCGACGTGCGGCCGCAGCTGCTCGCGCCGCGCGCGGTCCATGCACGCCACGTCCTCGGGCGGCGAGTCGCGGACGGTCGTGATCTCCCAGTCCAGCGCCGCGGGACCCGGCGACTTGGCCATGACCCGCCCGCCGGGGAACTCCTCCTCCAGGCACTCGGCGAACAACCGCTGCAACTCCCCGTACGCCGCCTTCTCCGTCACCGTGAGGGTGTAGAGCCGTTCCCCGGCCTCGCAGTCGTCCCAGATCGAGAGCCGGCCGGGTTCGTCGCCCGCCAGCCGCGGCCGGCCGTTGGGCGCGTCCACGGTCCTGATGGAGGAGTTGCACTGGCCCAGCCGGTCGGCGTGGGCGTGCAGCGTCCGGTACTCCTCGTCGGTGAGCTTGAACGGTCCCACCGCCCGCGGGTCGATGCGCCCGTTGACGTTCAACGGGTCGATGATCGCCTTCGGGGTGATGGGCAGCTTTGGCGAGCTCTCGTTCCCGGTGTCCACCAACTTCTTGCCGCTGTTGTCGGTCAGGGCGATGCGCCGGTCGTGCTCGCGTGCGATGCGGTCCACTTCGGACTTCGCCGCGCTCCAGTCGCGGTGCGCCGCCGCGTACGCCACCAGCTCGTCGATGATCCGCGCGTCGGTCTCGAAGGCCTCGCCCTGCTCCTGCCGGATCGTGCCGGTCGTCGCCTGGCTCGCGAGCCAGGCCGTGACGGCGATCGAGCAAGCCGCGATCACCAGGGAGAACAGGAAGAACCGGACCAGGAGGCTGTTCATGCGAGCTTGTAGCCGATGCCGTAGACGGTGAGGAGCCGTTCGGGTCGCCGCGGGTCCTTCTCGATCTTGCGGCGCAGCTTCATCATGTGCACGTCCACGGTTCGCGCGGTGATGAACCCGTCCTCCAGCAGCTGTTCGCGCGTGAACACCCGCTGCGGCTGCGCGGCCATCTTCGCCAGCAACCGGAACTCCGCCGGGGTCAGCGCCACCGGGTCGTCGCCGAGGTGCACCTCGTGCCGGACCGGGTCGACCACCAGGTCACCCACCCTGAGCACCGCCGCGTTCGTCTCACGCGCCCGGCCGGCACGCCGCAGGATCGTGCGGACCCGCGCCACCATCTGCCGCGGCCGGAACGGCTTGGTGATGTAGTCGTCGGCGCCGAGGTCGAACCCGAGCAGCACGTCGTCCTCGGTGGAGCGGGCGGTCAGCAGCACGATCGGCACGTCGGACTCCGCGCGGACCACGCGCACCACGTCGATGCCGTCCACCAGCGGCATCATCACGTCCAGCACCAGCAGGTCGGGGTTGCGCCGCCGGGTCTCGTCGATCGCCGCCCGCCCGTCGTGCACGACGACCACGGAATGCCCGTCGTGCTCCAGGTAGCGGCGCACCAGCTCGGCCTGGTGGACGTTGTCCTCGGCGACGAGGATGTGGGCGCACACGTGGGCAGTATGCAGTCCTTCACGACAGTCAAGCGGGTCGCAAACAGGTTCTTCATCAGTTACGGCGAGCGTGGTCGCCATGAAGAGGCTGTACGTGTCGCTGGGGGCGTGCGCGGTGGCGGCGGTGCTGCTCACGACGACCCAGCCGGTCGCGGAGACGTCCCCGGCCGCGGCGCCGACGACCACCACCTCGACAACCGCCACCTCGACGACGTCGTCCGCGGCACCTGCGGCGCCGCCGGTGGCGCGCGTCTACGCGTCCAGCTCCGACCTGCCCGACGGCCCTGACTTCCCGGTCGCGGGCGCCGGCACGTTCCACGTCGTCCCCGCCGAGGGCCACGTCGTCGGCACCGGCGGCCCGGTGCACACCTACGCCGTCGAGGTCGAAGACGGCATCCCGGTGGATGAACAGGCCTTCGCCGCGTTCGTCGACGCCACCCTGGCCGACCCGCGCGGCTGGACCGCGACCGGCGCCCGCCGGGTGCAGCGCGTCTCCGGGGCCGCCTTCGTGCGCATTCGCCTGACCTCGCAGCAGACGGCCCGCGCGGTGTGCGGGTTCGAGATCCCGGTCGACGTGTCGTGCCGCGACGGCGGTCTCGTCCACCTCAGCGCCGCCCGCTGGACCCGCGGTGCCGTCGCCTACCTCGGCGACCTCACCGGGTACCGGCGCTACGTGGTCAACCACGAGGTGGGCCACGCGTTCGGCCAGCCCCACCGGCCCTGCGCGGCCGAGGGCGGACCGGCGCCGGTGATGATGCAGCAGACCTTCAGCGTCTCCAACGACGAGATCGTGCGCATCACCGGTGGCGTGCCGCAGGGCGCGGTCATCCCGCGGGACGGCAAGACCTGCGCGCCGAACCCGTGGCCGCATCCGTGACCTTGGTCGCCACGACGGCCGAGCTAGTGGACCACCAGTTCGCGCGCGTGTTCCCGGTCGCCTGACAGCACACGCGCCCCCGCGCGGTACTCGCTCGGGCTGACTCTGTGCACGCGCTTGAACGCGGCGCTGAACCCGAACGCGTCCGCGTACCCGACCCGCTTGGCCACCGCGGCGACCGTGGCCGTCGAGTCCGTCAGCAGGTCGGCCGCCAGCGCCATCCGCCACTCGGTCAGGTACGTCAGCGGCGGCGTGCCGACCAGCTTCGCGAACCGGCCGGCCAGCGTCGTGCGCGACACCTTCGCCTCCCTGGCCAGCAGTGCGAGCGTCCACGGCCGTGCCGGGTCCGCGTGCATCGCCCGCAACGCCGGACCGGCCACGTCGTCGGCCAGCGCGCCGAACCAGCCGGTGCGGTGCTCGCTGTCGAACCAGGTCCGCAGGCCGCACACCATGATCCAGTCCAGCAACCGGTCCGCCACCACGCCCGACTCCTCGTCGAGCGTGCCGTAGAACTCCGCGCACCCCTCCGTGCCGCGGGACACCAGCACCTCGGGCAGCACCGCGGCGAGCCTGCTCGCGACGGCACCGGTGAGGTCGTAGGTCCCGGTCACCACCTCGGCCCGCCCGGTCAGCGTGAACGGTCCGCGCGCGACCAGGACGTCGCCCGCCCGCGCGGTCTCGCCCGCGACCTCCACCCAGCCGGACACCAGCGCGTACACGGCGAGGCGGTCGCACTCGACGGTGCCGATGACCTCCGACCGGCGCAGGTCACCGCCGTCCGCGCGCACCCCGCGCAGCAACTCCTCGAACGGGTCCATGACACCCACGATAGTGGCTCGAACGATCGAACATCATCGATGAACTCTCGGACATGGGCCGATCGCGCCGGTCCCGGTTGGCTGGACGCCATGACACAGGAGATCTTGGTTCTGGGCGCCACCGGCAAGACCGGCCGCCGCGTGGCCGACGCCCTCCGCGGCGCCGGCGCGACCGTCCGCCCCGCGTCCCGTTCCAGCGCGGTCCGCTTCGACTGGACCGACCGCTCCACCTGGCGGCCCACCCTCACCGGTGTGACCGGCGCGTACCTGATCGCACCGCACGACCCGGCCGACGCGGCACCGTTCGTCGAACTGGCCGAAGAGCAGGGCGTCCGCCGCCTGGTGCTGCTCTCCGGTCGCGGCCTCGACCGGACCCCGCGCCACGTGTTCGCGGGCATGCACGCGGCCGAGGACGCCGTGCGCGCCTCCGGGCTGGACTGGACCGTGCTGCGCGCCAACAACTTCACCCAGAACTTCTCCGAGGAGATCTGGGAACCGGAGGTCCGCGCCGGCCGGTTGTCGCTGCCGGTGGACGACACCCCGGAACCGTTCGTGGACGTGCGGGACATCGCCGACGTGGCGGTCAAGGCGTTCACCGAGGACCACGCCGGGCAGACCTACGACCTGAGCGGGCCCGCCGGGGTGACGTTCGCCGACGCGGTCGCCAAGATCGGCGCGCGGACCGGGCGCACCATCGAGCTCGTCCGGCTGACACCGGAGGAGTACCGGGACGCGTTGCTCTCGTACGGCGTCTCCGAGGAGGAAGCCGCGGAGCTGAACGGCATGTTCGAGGGGATGCGCAAGGGCCTGCTCGCGACCCCGGCCGACGACATCGCACGGCTGCTCGGCCGCCCGGCCACCGACTTCGACACCTACGTGGCCGACACCTGGGGCTGACGCGGCAGCAGCAGGTGCACCGCGAACCCCGCGGCCGCCGTCAGCAGGGCCTGGTAGACGACCGAGAGCCGGTACTGCCCCGCGACCAGGAACGCGGCCTCCAGCCCGGTCGTCCACCAGCCGGCGAGCGCACCGAGCCCCAGCACGTGCCACCCGAAGAACCCCGCGCACCAGCCGACCACCGCCCAGGCCGCCCGCCCTCCCCGGTGCACGAGCAACCCGGTCGACACCGCCGCCACCGCGTTGAACGCGAGCGCGATGCCCGTCAGCGTCGTGTCAGCGCTCCACACCAGACTGGCCAGGGTCTGCACGACGAGCACCGCGACCACCACACCGATGCCCACCCGCGTCTTGTCCACGCGTCACGGTAACGCGCGGAATCGCGAGGCAACCGGTTGACTGTCACCGGCGTCGTCATGATCGGAACCAACTGGGGAGTTGATCTCGTGAAACCACTGTTGATGGCGGCGGCGCTGCTGGTCGGTCTGGCACCGGCGGCGACCGCCCAGGCCGGGTCCGGGGCCCAGACCCCGGCGCTGTCCTGGCAGGACTGCCAGGACGGGTTCCAGTGCGCCACCGCCGAGGTACCGCTCGACCACGACCAGCCGCGTGGCACGAAGATCGACCTCGCGCTGATCCGCCTGCCCGCGACCGACCCGGGCAAGCGGATCGGCTCGCTGTTCGTGAACTTCGGCGGCCCCGGCTCGTCCGGCGTCGATCGGCTGCGCGCCCGCGCCAGGTGGGAGTGGCTGTTCTCGTCCGAGCTGCGCTCCCGCTTCGACGTCGTGTCGTGGGACCCGCGCGGCATCGGCAGGAGCGCGACCGTGCGCTGCTTCGACTCCGTCGAGGACCAGCAGGCGTTCCTGAACTCCATCCCGCTCTACCCGGTCACGGCCGCGGACGAGCCCGCGTTCCACGCCAAACACCAGGAGTTCGCCCAGCGCTGCGAGGACAGGTCGGGCGACCTGCTCGACCACGTCTCGTCGGCGAACACCGCCCGCGACCTCGACCTGCTGCGCAAGGCCGTCGGTGACAAGAAGCTGACCTACCACGGCATCTCCTACGGCACGCACCTCGGCGCGATCTACGCGAACCTGTTCCCGGACAAGGTGCGCGCGCTCGTGTTCGACGGCTCACTCGACTTCATCGGCAACGCCACCGGCCACGGCAACCAGGGCAGGACCGTGCCGCTGGACACCCGCCAAGACGTGCCGCGCGGCACCGCCGAGACGTTCGACCAGTTCCTGACCCAGTGCGCGGCAGCAGCCACGAAGTGCGCTTTCGCCGGCGGTGACCTGAAGAAGAAGTGGGCGGACCTCGTCACCAAGGTGACCGCGACACCGATCACCACACCCGACGGCACGTTCGACCGCGCCGCGCTGATCGGCACGGTGTGGGACGCGATGTCCCAGCCCGACACCTGGCAGTCCACCGCCCAGATCCTGCAGACCGTGTGGGAGACGCAACCCGCGCTCACCCGCACCGCCGCCGCGGCACCGGACTACATCTCCAACCGCACCGAAGCGTTCAACGCGGTCCAGTGCTCCGACAGCAACTTCCCGCGCGACACCGCCGCGTACACCAGGTACGGCAAGAGCGAGGACGAGCGCGTCCCGTACTGGGGCCGCCCGATCGTGTACGACATGATGCCGTGCGCGTTCTGGCAGGGCCGTGACACCGACCGCTACACCGGCCCGTGGAACCGCTGGACCTCCGCGCCGATCCTGTTCGTCAACAGCAGGTTCGACCCGGCCACCCCGCTGCACGGCGCACAGGACGGCGCCGCCGAGATGGCCCGCACCGGCTTCCTGACCGTCGAGGGCTCCGGCCACACCTCGATGTACGTCCGCAGCACGTGCGCGGAGAAGGCCAAGCGCGAGTACCTGTTCACCGGCGTCCTGCCGACCCAGCGCACCTGCGCCGTCGACCAGGCCCCGTTCGCCTAGCACCCGCTCGGCACCGTCCGGTGTGGACGGTGCCGAGCTCACTCCCGGCTCCGCCCCATCCGCACCAGCACGTCGAGCTGCGCCGAGTTGTACAGGTCCACCAACGCCCGCCCCGCAGCCTCACTGGCGTACTTCGCCCCACGCGGCGCGTCGGCGTAGATCCCACCGGGGAACATCACCTTCATCTCCCGCACGATCGGCAACTCCAGCATCGCCTCCGCAAGCCGCTGCCGAGTCCCTTCATCCGCGTCCTCGGCCAGCTCGTCGAACTCGACCTCCACCGGCCACCGCCCGTGCTCCCGCACCGACTCCGCATACCGTGCGAACGTCTCCGGCGCCAACACCTGCGCCAACACCACGGAAAACGCCCGGTCCGCCGCGGACAGGTCCGCCTCCGCCACCACCTTCGCCACTGCCGGCGGCAACTCGGTGGGCGACGCCTGCCGCAGGATCACCCCCAACTCCACCCGCACCCGCTGCAACCGCTCGATCGTGCTGGCCAACTCCGCATCGAGCACCCGCAACGCCTCCTCGGGGTGCTCATCCGCCTCCCCGAGCTCAGCGATCCGCGCCAACGACAACCCAAGCCCGGTCAACCGCTTGACGCGCAACACCCGCACCAGGTGCGCCACCCCGTAACTCTTGTACCCGTTGGCCCTGCGCTCCGGCTCCGCCAGCAACCCCACCTCGTGGTAGTGCCGGATGGTGCGCAACGTCGTGCCGGCCAGCTCCGCCAACTGCCGGGTGCTCCACCCCACGCCCTGCCCCTTCTCGACGGCTTCAAGCCTTTCTACGCCCGTCGATCGGGTAGCGCCGGATTCGACCGAGCGCCGCTACCCGATCGGTCTCCTCTTCGTGTTTCGTGGTTGCGACGCACGCCCGGCTCGCGAATCCCTGTGCCAGGTCGTCGCGCCCCGTGAACAGGTCGACCACCTTGAGTGATGATGCCTCAGCGCCGGATCCGGACCGATCAGACATCGAACTCCGTCTCCGCGCTGCGGGTCGAACCGGCTCGACCTACTGATCGAACCTGTGTTCACATGTTAGCCGGCCGCTGCCGCTGGTTCTGACCCGTCCGCTGGCGTGGCATCCGATCCCGACGGCGTGCGCGTGTACTCCATCCGAGGTGGATCGGTTTGGATGGAGGCGATTCGAGTAACGAATGCGTCGTCTTGTGCGATCGTTAGGGTTACTTGGTAGATGTGCGGCCTGAGCGAATTCGCTGAAAAGTGCCGTCGAAAACGCGAGCTGCCCGCACTGGTGGAGGATCCGTGGTGTCCAGGTTCGAGCAGGTGTACGAAGTCTTCTTGGATCTGCTCGAGTCCGGTACGCCGGACGAGGCGATCAAGAAGATGACGATCCTCGGCGCTGACCAGGAGCTGTTGCAGCAGGTCAGTGAGTACCACGAACAGGAGACCATCAAGATCAAGGAGCGCGAGGAGCCGAAGTCGGTCGTCCTCGGCAACCGCTTCACCTGGTACACCGGCCCTCGCCCCAAGGACAAGTGCTGGCCCGCCATCACCGGTCTGCTCAGCAAAGACGGCTGGTCCGACGAGTCCATCGAGAATCTCGACGCCGCGTCGACCAAGGTCGTTTCGATGCTCAGGCACCCGAAGGAAAAAGCGTTCTCCACCCGCGGTCTGGTGGTCGGGTACGTGCAGTCCGGCAAAACCACGAACTTCACGGCGGTCATGGCCAAAGCGGCTGATCGCGGGTACAAGCTGTTCATCGTGCTGGCCGGTATCCACAACGGTCTGCGCAGGCAGACCCAACTGCGGCTGGAACAGCAGCTGGTCGACCCCAACCGGTCCGGCTGGATGCCGCTCACCGATCCGGACAAGGACTTCAACCCTCCCGCAAATGCCGCCGGGTACTTCGCCACGGGGAACAAGCAGCACGTCCTCTGCGTCATCAAGAAGAACCGGACGGTACTGGAGAAGTTCAACGAATGGCTCGGTTCGGCGGCGGAGCACCTGCGCGACTGCCCCGCTCTGATCATCGATGACGAGGCCGATCAGGCGACGGTCGCAACCGGGACGATCAACCCTTTGATCTGCCAGATCCTCGAGCGGCTGCCCAAGTCGGCGTACGTCGGCTACACGGCGACGCCGTTCGCGAACCTGCTGATCGACCCCTCGATGCCGAAAGACCTGTATCCGAGGGACTTCATCGTGAACCTCCCGCAGCCGAAGGGCCACTTCGGCACGGAGGTGCTGTTCGGACGGGACGCCCTGGACGGTGAGGACCCGGAGGACGTCTTCGACGGCCACGACATGATCCGCGAAGTGCCTGCCGCGGAGATCGAGAACGTTCGGCCTGTTTCCAAGAACGACGTCGACGGCTTCATGCCCAAGATCGCTGGAAGCCTTCGCGACGCGGTCCTCTACTTCTGGCTGACCACCGCTGCGCGACGGGTGCGCGGCACCGGTAAGGCCCACTGCACGATGCTGATCCACACCAGCGTCAACACCTCGGTGCACAACAGCTTCGGCCCGCCGCTGAGGGCGATGAGGGACAAGTGTCTTCGCGCGGTCGAAGCGGGTGACCAAGCGCTGCTCGACGAGTTCCAGAGCATCTGGGAGAAGGAGACGAGCAGGGTCAACGCCGAGCTCTTCGGCGAGCGCACCGTCGAGTTCAACGAGCTCCGGTCGCGGTTGGCCGAGTCCATCAGGTCCTGCAAGATCGTGATGGACAACTCCAGCAGCAAGGATCGGCTCGACTACGAAGGCGGCGCGGTGACCGCCATCGCCGTCGGTGGGAACACCCTGTCCCGTGGCCTGACGCTCGAAGGCCTCGCGGTGAGCTACTTCGTGCGCGCTGTGTCGGCCTACGACACCCTGCTGCAGATGGGGCGCTGGTTCGGTTACCGCGACGGGTACGCGGACCTGCCGCGGATCTGGATGACCGATGAGCTCCGTGACTGGTTCCGCCACCTGGCGACGGTGGAGAACGAGATGCGGCGTGACATCGACGTCTACATGGTCGAGGACAAGACGCCGATGCAGTTCGCGGTACGTCTCAGGACCCATCCGAAGCTGAGGGTCACGGCCGCGGCCAAGATGAAGGACGCTGTGTCAGCGGCCTGTGCGTACGGCGGGCACCGAATTCAGACCCGATACTTCAAGACCGACCCGGAATGGTTGCGCAACAACCAACTGGCGGCGAAGAAGCTGGTCGCGGACGCCATCGCGGACGGCGCCGTCAACGACTCGAAGGGCCTGCTGCCCGGCCGGGTCCTGTTCCGCGACGTCTCCTACGAGCGGATCTTGAACTTCCTCGACACCTACGAGTTCCACGAGAAGTCCCAGGAGTGCGACGCCGGACTCATCGCGTCGTACATCAACAAGCGTGTGAAGGCGGCCTCCGCGTTGCGCAGGTGGAACGTGGCGATCGTGGGCAACCCGGCCGGGCGGACCGGCGTCGAAGACTTCGAGTTCGCTCCGGACGTACGCGTCGGCAAGGTGACGCGTGCGCGGTTGGAAGGACCCGTTGTCGACGGTTTCGTCGACATCAAGACCCTGATGAGCCGCAGAGACGCGGCCGTCGACCTGCAGGTGACCGGGCAGAGCGGATTGGAGGAGCGAGACATCAAGAAGCTTCGTCGTGACCAGCTCCCTGCTACGGGGCTCCTCGTGCTCTACCCGATCGACAAGGACTCCACGCCCAGCAAGAAGAGCGAACAGAACCGCGAACCCCTCGGTCTTGAAGAGGACGCCATCGGCGTCGGTCTGGTGTTCCCCGAGCCACAGGGCGAGGACACCACGGTCAGGTGGACGTACGTGAGCGCGGACCTCTCGAAGGTCGTGATCGAAGAAGAGGACATCACGGCACTGGACGAAGTGGACGTGTGATGGCCGCTTCGTTCCGGGAGCTGCTCGACCAGCGCTGGCTCGAACTCGAGCAGCAGGTGGCATCCGCTCCCAACAGGCTTCGCACGACAACGCTCCCGACCACTTCGGTCAACGGCCCACTCGACGTCGCGGTGGACCACGAAGGCCGCCGTCACCTGCTCGTACCGCTGTCTGCGAGTCAGCACGTGCGGACCAGGGGAGATGGTTCCGCGTTGCGACTGCGCGAACGTCCTCTGGAAGATCAGGACTCCTATGTCCGCTATGCGGACCTGGCTTGTGCGCGTACCGACCTCAACGACGTGTTCACCGGCCTGTGCGCAGACGTGCTCCAAGCGGTCGAAGCGACACCGAAGCGACCGTTGAAGGCTTTGTACACAGTCCTCGACCGGTGGCGAGCCCTGTTCCAGAAGTCATCCGTAGAACTGGGTCCTGAGCAGTTGGCGGGGTTGTTCGGCGAGCTCCTGGTCCTGCGACGCCTTCTGGAGTCGTGGCCGACGGCCACCGACTGGTGGCTCGGGCCTGGAGGCGGCAGGCACGACGTCGTCGTCGGTGCTCATGCGATTGAGGTCAAGTCTTCGTTGGCCCAGGAGGAGAGGAGGTTCCGGGTACACGGCGCGGCGCAGCTCGAAGCGCCGGTGGGCGGGGACCTCCACCTGGTGTGGTTCCGGCTCTCCCGAGCGCAGGACCAGGGGGTGGGGTTGTTGGAGCTGCTGGAACAGACACGGCGACTCGCCGACGACGAGAGCGGGTTCTTCAACAAGCTCGCCCTGGTCGGTTACCGACCTGTGGACGCAGATCTCTACCGCGACGTTCGGTACGTCACCCAGGAGGAGCGGTGGTACGAGGTCACCGAATCCTTCCCCAGAATCCGTCCTGACCTCGTTCCGGACTCCATCAGGGACGTCCACTACACAGTCGACCTGGACACCATCGCGACGCAGCCGATGGACAAGTCGCAGGTCGACGATCGCCTTGCCGAGATCCTTCGGGAGAACCGATGAACAACCCCGTGTGGTACTCCCAGCCCTTCCCGCCAGAGGGAGCGAGCGCGGCCGAGGGGATCCGCAACCAGCTCGGTCGGCCGGAGCTCGACCTGTTGACCGTGCTGGTGCGTGAGTCGGCCCAGAACAGCTGGGACGCTCGACTTCCCGGCAACACCGTCGACTACCGGATCGACTTCCAGACCGTCGGCGCCGCCTACGCCCCGGTCTGGCGTGAAGAGCTCCTGCGTGAAGCGCCTCAGACCGAACACCTCCCGCTCAGAGCCGCGTTGTCCGCGGGGACCATCGACATCCTGACCATTTCGGACCGGGGCACGAGTGGTTTGGGAGGGCCGACGCGTGCGGACAACGCCGTCACGCAGAACCACGACTTCGTCTCGTTCGTGCGCAACATCGGGGAACCCCGGGACACCGCGCTGGGCGGTGGTACCTACGGCTTCGGCAAAGGCATCTTCTACCTCATCGCGAAGTCCGGCTCGGTTCTGGTGCACACCCGCTGCCGGGTGAAGGGTGGTTTCGAGACCCGCCTCATCGGATGTGCCATGTGGCAGAGCTTCGTCAAGGGAGCCGGCGCCCACGCGACGCGCTACACCGGTCGTCACTGGTGGGGCGACAACGCTGGAGAGGTCGTGGAACCGCTGGTCGGATCGGCCGCGGAAGCGATGGCGCACAGGCTCGGTTTGCGTGCGTTCGGGCCGGACGAGACCGGGACGAGCATCGTGGTGATCGATCCTGATCTCGGCGACCTGGCTTCGCCGGACGCCGCGAACTACCTGGCCGACACGATCCTGTGGAATCTCTGGCCGAAGATGCTGCCTGCGGCCGATGGTCGGCAGCCGATGACGTTCTCCGTCTGGCATCAAGGTTCTGAAGTGGCCGTACCGGATCCCAGGGACACATATCCCATCCGACTGTTCGTCGAGGCTCACGACAACATGCGCTCAACGGACAAAGGCCATGTGCTCGAGTCGTACAATCCGAGACGCGTACTCGGTCGCCTGGGGCTGGAGAAGCAGCTCGCGTTGCCATTCGAGCCGACCGCGGCCGCCAGCGTCATGGGAGTCGAGAAGACCGTTCACCACGTTTGTCTGATGCGCACGGCTGAACTCGTCGTGACGTACTACAAAGGCCCCAAGCCGCCTGCCGAGTACCTGTCCTACGCCGGCGTGTTCCGTGCGGACGAGAACATGGACGCGACGTTCGCCGCTTCCGAACCACCCACTCATGACGCTTGGACCTGGCAGTTCTTGGAAGGTCACGAGAAGACCTTCGTACGCGTCACCTACACGCGTCTGAAGGAGAAGCTGGAAGCGTTCGTCGAGATCAACGACAAGGTCAGGTCGTCCGGGGTCGAGGTGCCCTTGGGGGCTGCGAGCAGGGCGTTCTCCAGCCTCGTCACCGGCTCGTGGGGAGTCGGGGGCGGCGTCCAGTTCGGCAAGCCCAGGAAGCCTCCGACAACTCCGGTGGACGACAGCTGGGACGTGCACGACCACGATGATGAGTACGGTCACGCGAGGCCCAGCGATCACCAGGACAGCGCGAACGCCCACCCTGCACAACAGCATTCGGATACCACAGGTGAGGCGTCCGACTGGGAGAGCAGCCGGCAGCCGGCTACCTCGGTCGACCCGCATGAGCCGTACAGCGGTGCACGGACAACGCAGGACGAACGGTCTGCCTGGTCGTTCGCAGGCACACTTCCCGCAGCGCCACCGGCACCTCGCCCGAAGGTGCAGTACGTCGACGAGCCTTACTACGACACCCAAGACGGGCAGGTCGTCCTCGTACAGGAGTTCCGCCTTCCTGTTCCTGGCTCACAGCAGGTCTCTCCTCAGCTGTCGATCCTGCTGCCGGGCAACGGTGTGCGGGAGACGGACCCACCCGTCAACGCGGCTCGGCCGCAGTTCTTCGGCTGGCAGAGCGAGGAAGGGGCGCTCAACCGCTCCAGCACCCTCGTGGTGTCAGGAGGCCCAGGTACTTGGCGGCTGCTGGTCGTCCCTGCTCCTGACACGGTGACGGAGATCAGCGTTGCGGTCAGGCGAGCGGAGGTCGCGAGGTGAGTCGTAGGGCACTTCCTTATCGCACGCCGGGCGAGGAGGCGGTCAAAGCGCAGCAGTGGACCCTTGTCATCGACGGTCACGCGTTCGAGCTGCCCGACGCCCTGCCGGACTGGGACTACCAGATGAACCTCTTCCTGAGGAACGAGGTCCACGTCGACCTCGACTCCGTCCACGCGGCCACCGGGCTCACACCTGATGCGAAGTTGTCGCTCGTGGTCGTCTGGACCGCGACTGGGTCGGGTCTGCGCGGTACCGCCAAGCGAGTCCCCTTGTCCGGTGTCGGCGCCCAGACGGTGGAGCTCGACATCGAACTGCCCGGTACGCAACTGGGCGGCTTGCTGACGCTCGACACCCAGTTGGTCCTCGCGGGGCATCGGACGAGCAACGCCGTTGCCGCTCCTCGTCGCGGGGGCTCGGTTCTGTGGACGCACAGGCGGTCGCTTCGGCTGCAGGGCGACGCTCCGCAGTTCCCCATCGCGGTGGTCGACTTCTCAGCCACTCACCTGCCCGCCGAGTCTGCCTGGCACGTGCAGCTGAGCGGGGACCTCAACACGGCCACGATGGGAGCCCTGCTGCTGCTCATCAACGAAAAGAAGAAGCCAGTCGTGACCGCCTTCCAGAACGCGGCGTCTCCACGAGCCATCGACAAGGTGTACCTGTCGGCCGCGTACGCCGACATCGCCAGGACGATGGTCGAGCACGCGCTGGCAGATCCTGACTTCGGCCTGGAGAACGACTACGCGGAAGACAGCCTGGGCGCCACTCTGCAGAGTCTGCTGAACAACCTCTTCCCGAATGTCTCCGTTCAACACCTGCGCCAACGCCGAGACCAGTCGCCGAACCTGTTCGCCACCGAGGTCCAGGCCGCAGCGAGCATCTTCGAGGACGTCTGATGAGCCGCCTTTATCCACGTCTGCTGCCCTGGCAGGCCAAAAACCTGTACGCGGAGTACCGCGGTCTGACGCCGGCGGAGCTCACGACACGCAGCGACACCATGCACACCTCTGCTGTGTTCGTGGCGACTGGAGGTGATCGGGTCACCGCCGCCGACTTGGCGCGGCTCCGCACGAAGGTGGTCGCGCTGGCGACGGATGCAGGTTTTCCGAGCGAAACGAGCAGGTCAGCGAGTGCCGACTTCGACCTGGCGCTGGCAGCGTTGCTGCACACCGAGATGGGAATGGTGCCGGCGGAAGCCGCGTCCGGGGACGTCTGGGCCTTCCTCGCCCTGGTCCTGCTGCCGGACGTCGCCTACTGGCGGTATGGCCCTTCCCCGACCGGTGACCGGGTGTTGGCCTCGGACATCACTCGTCATGTGTTCGGCCGCCTGTGGTGGCGTGCGCAACTCGTTCACGACCCGAGCGATTCCAACCCCTACTCCGCGCTGGCGGTCCTGGGCGAGGCCGCCTTCGACCAGATCTATACGCGTCGCAAGGCGTTGGGTGGGAGTCCGTACCTGGTCAAGGCCATCCTCCGGGTGTGGGGTGACCTGGACCGAGCCGGCTTGAACGAACGAGAGCTGCTCCGGGACTTCCTGAAGAGACTCCTCCGCCTCGCCTCGTTCGTCAGCTTCGAGGCCATGGAGAGCGACGACTTGGACGCCGAGTTGGTCCGCGCCGCTCATGACAGCGTTCTCGCGCTGCGCGAGAAGCCAGGCGACGTCGTGGCTACCGCCAGCCGTTGACGTCGGTGGGGTCGACCTCTATTGAGGCCGACCCCACCGACGAACTGTCACAACCAGCGCCCCTGGCAGGATTCGAACCTGCGACCTCGGGATTAGAAGTCCCTCGCTCTCTCCACTGAGCTACAGAGGCTGGAGGGGTGCGGGAGCGGCCACGATGCGTGGTCGCCCGCTGCCCCCACCGGACACATCGTCCGGAGTCGATCGTCCGTTTCCGCCCTACGGCCAAACGGGTGGCGGAAACGGGGTAAACGTGACGCGGATCACGTTCCGGGGGCCGTTGAGGCTCTCTCCACGAGGGAAACGTCGAGTCTCGTCGGCCGGGGCGGTCTGCTGCCGGCCAGTAGTTCCAGGGCAAGTTCGCCGGCTCGGCGGCCCTTGTCGGCCAGGGGTTGACGCACCGTGGTCAGCGGTGGGTCGCTGTAGGCCGCCTCGGGGACGTCGTCGAAGCCTGCGATCGACACGTCGGAGGGGACCGAAAGGCCTAGGTCGCGGGCGGCCCGGAGTGCGCCGAACGCCAGTTGGTCCGACGCGCACAGCAAAGCGCTCGGCCGGGGCGTGCGGGTGAGCAGCCACCGCGCGCCGAGACGTCCGAGCTCGCGATCACTGCCGCGCGCCTCCCACACCGGAACATTGTCCGGTTGCACCCCGGCTTTTGCCAAAGTGTCCAGGTAGCCGGCCAGGCGGTCGCGGCTCACGCGGAACGGCACGGCCGATCGGCGGTCAGCGGAGACCGGGCCGGATGCGCCGTCCGGGTGAAGCGCGAACATCAGCACGCCGAAGCGGGTGTGGCCCAGGGACAGCAGGTGTTCCGCCGCGAGCGAGGTGCCCCGGTGGTCCTGGACCTCGACGCGTGCGGAGTCGGGCAGCTCGGGCTGGTCGATCACCACGAGCGGCAGGCCGCGGGCGGCCACGGCGTCCAGTGCCGGCGCGGAGTCGGGGAGTGAGTAGGCGACCATCACGTCCGCTTGCGCGCGCGTCACGATCGAGGGGCGTGGTCCGCCTGTGGTGTCGCCGGGCATGAGGACGAGGCTGTGGTCGTGGCCGTCCACGGTCTGTGCGAGGCCGTCGAGCACGATGGACAGCGCCGGATCCGTGAACGCCCCGCGGAGGCCCTGCGGCAGCATGAAGCCCACGGCGGCTGACGACCGTGTGGCCAGTGAGCGTGCAACGGGGTCTGGGCCCGCATAGCCCAGAGAGCGCGCCGTCTCGAGGATGCGTTCGCGCAACGACGACGAGAGTTGGTCGGGTCGGTTGTACGCGTTCGACACCGTTGCCCGCGATACCCCGACCGCGGCGGCGACGGTGTCCAGCGTCGGCCTGCGGCGGCGGTCGGAGTCCACGGACAGCATCGTAGGCGAGGAGGCGCGAGAAGGGAGTTGGCGGCTCTGAAGCGCTTCAGTCATGCTGGGGGACATGTCCCCACGGCTCGTCACGTTCGTCGTCTTCCTGCTGAACGGCGCCGTCTTCGGCACCTGGGCCTCTCGCGTGCCCGCGCTCGCCGGCCAGGTCGGTGCCGCCGAGGGTGTTCTCGGGCTCGCGTTGCTCGGTGCGAGTGCCGGGCTGGCGTTCACCGCGCCGGTGGCGGCTCGGATCTGTGCGGTCTACGGGTCGCGAGGGGTGCTGATAGCGAGCACCCTCCTCTGTCCGCTCCTTCTGCCGGTGCTGGCGCTGTCGCAGTCGCCGTTGCAGATGGGGCTGAGCCTGGTCGCGTTGGGCGCGAGCGTCGCCGCGATGGACGTGTCGATGAACATCGCCGCCGTCACGGTCGTCCGCGACCTGCGGCGGCCGTTGATGCCGCAGTTCCACGCCGGCTTCAGCGTCGGCGGCCTCATCGGGTCGTTGGGCAGTGCTGCCGCCGCTCAGGCGCAGTGGACGCCCATGAGGCACTTCCTGGGTGCGGCGCTCATCGGCCTGATCGTCACGGCGATTGTGGCGAAGAGCATTCCTGGAGGAGTGGGGGAGCGGCATAGGCAAGAGGCCACCGAACGTGCCAGCGTCCTCAAGAGCCCTGTGTTGTGGTTGTTGGCGGCCGTGGCGTTGTGCAGTGCCATCGCGGAAGGGGCGACAGCGGACTGGTCGGCGTTGTTCATGGTGCGTGAGCGGGGCATGGGTGACGCGGCGGCGGCGTACGCCTATGCGGGCTTCTCGGTCACGATGGCGCTCGCACGGTGGTTCGGCGAGCCGGTGCAGCGGAAGCTCGGGCCGCACCGCCTGCTGGCCGCGGGTGGCGGGCTGGCCGCGACGGGGCTGGCGCTCACCGTCCTCGTGCCGGTCCCGGCCGCGGGTTACGCCGGGTTCGGGCTGGCCGGGCTGGGGCTCGCGTTCTCGTTCCCGGTGGTCATGGACCTGGCGGGCGAGGCGGGCAAGCGCGCGGACGGCAGTGGCGGGGAACGCGAGCTGGGGCTGGTGACCACGATCGCCTACACCGGGTTCCTCGCCGGGCCGCCGATCGTGGGCGGGCTCGCGCACGTGAGCTCGCTCGTGCTGTCGCTCGGGTTCGTGGCGCTGGTCACCGCGCTCATCATCCCCGCGACCTGGCTCGCGAAATGGGCTACGAGGCAGCCGGCAGGCGTTTGAGGGCGGTCTGGGCGACCGGCTCCAGCAGCTTCGTCGCCTGCGTGCCGGTCGAGGCCTTCTTGCTGATCGCGACCAGCAACGACTCGTTGCGCGACACCGCGATCGTGGCCGTGCACACCATGTTCTCGCCCTCCTGGCCGCAGGACAGCCACGTGGCGTGCTTGAGCGTCTGGACCTCGGAGCCCTTCGTCTGCCGGCTCTTCGACTCGTCGAACGACCGGTACGGCACCGCCACCATCACCTGGGCGTCCTCGTTCAGGACGAACAGGCACGAGTGGGGGATCTTGTCGTTCTGCGGGCTCGGCTTGTACTTGGGCGTGCCGATCAACTTCAGGTCGTCGTCGCCGATGAGCGTGCACGGGTCGACGTTCGCCGTCTTGCGCGGTGTCGCCACGGCGGGGCCGGGCGGCAACGGTGCGGCCACGGGATCGCCCTGGATGCTGTACGAGCAGCCGGCCAGGACGAACGCGACCACCAGCAGGAGGGGAGAACGGCTCACACAGGGCAACACTAGAGGGTGCGTAGGCTCCAGGCCGTGGCTATCGAGCGCTCGACCAGAACAGGTCTGATCCCACTCGTCGTCATCGGCTTCGCGGTGGCGGCGCTCGTCGCCGTCGCGCTGAGCGCGCTCTCGCCCAACCCGCCGGCCGGTCTGCTCGTCGTGCGCGTCCTCACCGAGGTGGGTGCGGTCGTGACCATCGGCTCGTTGCTGCTGGCGGCGTTCCTCGTGCCACCGCAGCAGTCCGGGAACCTCGCGGCCGACGGGTACGCGGCGTTGCGCACGGCCGGATGGGCGTCCCTGGTCTGGTTGGTCGGCGCGGTGCTGTCTGTGCCGTTCACCACTGCCTCGGCCATCGACCGGCCGGTGTCGTCGTTCACGGTCACCCAGATGATCGACACGTCGATGTTGCTGGAGCAGTCGAAGGCGTGGGCGCTGACGGCGATCATCGTGGCGCTGCTCGCGCTCGGCTGCCGGCTGGTGCTGTCGTGGGGCTGGACCGCGGTCCTGCTGTTCGTGGCGATCTTCGCGCTGGTGCCGGTCGCGGTCACCGGCCACTCGTCGTCGGGTGGTTCGCACGACATGGCCACCAACAGCCTGTTGTGGCACCTCGTCGCCGTGGTGCTGTGGGTGGGCGGTTTGATCGCATTGCTCGCACACGGGCGCCGTGGCGGTGCGCACCTGCCGCTGGCCGCGTCCCGCTTCTCGAAGCTGGCGCTGGTCTGCTGGATCGTCCTGGCCGTCTCCGGCGTGGTGAACGCGCTGGTCAGGATCACGCCCGGCGACCTCGTGACCTCCACCTACGGCTGGCTGACGCTCGGCAAGATCGCCTGCCTGGTGGTGCTCGGCGTGTTCGGGTACTTCCAGCGCGAACGCGGCGTGAAGGGCGTGGTCGACGGCCGGCCCTCGGCGCTGCTGAAGCTCGCGGGCGTCGAGGTCCTGCTGATGATGTTCACGATCGGGCTCGCCGTCGCGCTCGCCAGGACACCTCCGCCCACCGGCAGCGTCGCGTTGCCCAGCCGCACCGAGATCGCCATCGGCTACGAGCTCGACGGGCCGCCGACCCTGGCGCGGATCTTGTTCGACTGGCGGTTCGACCTCATCTTCGGCACGGTCGCGGTCATCCTCGCCGTGCTCTACGTGCTGGGTGTGCGCCGGCTCACCAAGCGCGGTGACAAGTGGCCGGTCGGGCGCACCGCCGCGTGGCTGTGCGGGTGCTTCTCGCTGCTGTTCGCGACGTCGTCGGGCATGGGCCGCTATTCGCCCGCGATGTTCAGCGTGCACATGGAAGCGCACATGGTGCTGTCCATGCTCACGCCGATCCTGTTCGTCCTGGGCGGCCCGGTGACGCTCGCGTTGCGCGCCCTGCCGGTGAGCAAGGAGGTGCCGGGGCCGCGGGAGTGGGTCCTGGCGTTCGTGCACTCGCCGGTCGCACGTCTGCTCACGAACCCGTTCGTAGCGCTGGCGTTGTTCGTCGGCTCGTTCTACGCGCTGTACTTCTCGGGGCTGTTCGAGGCCGCGCTGCCGTTCCACTGGGCGCACCTCGCCATGAACGCCCACTTCATCCTCGCCGGCTACGTCTTCTACTGGCCCGTGATCGGCGTGGACCCGTCACCGAACAAGCTGCCGCCGCTGGGACGGCTGGGCCTGTTGTTCGCGTCGATCCCGTTCCACGCGTTCTTCGGCGTCGTGCTGATGAGCTCGCAGAACGTCATCGGCGAGCAGTTCTACCGCGGGCTGGCGCTGCCGTGGGTGCAGGACCTGCTGGAGGACCAGCGGCTCGGCGGCGGCATCGCGTGGGCGGCGGGGGAGCTGCCGTTGCTGGTGGTGATGGTGGCCCTGCTCACGCAGTGGGCCCGGCAGGACGGCCGGGACGCGAAGCGGTTGGACCGCAAGGCCGACGCCGATGGCGACGCCGACCTCGAGGCCTACAACGCGATGCTGCGGAAGATGTCCGGGAAGGACTAGAGCGACAACGGCCTGCGGAAGCCGCGGACCGCGAAGAACGCTCCGATGGCGGCGATCACGCCGCTCGTGACCAGTGCGCCGGCCACGCCCGTGACGGGGTGGGCGAGTGCGAGGCTGCGGGCGGCGTCGACCGCGTAGGTCAGCGGGTTGACCTTGGCGACCGCCTGCAACCAGCCCGGCAGGCCGTTGATCGGCACGAACGCGCTGGACGCGAACATCAGCGGGAACATCGCGAGGAAGCCGACGGTCTGCATCAGCTCGGCCTTGCGCACCCACGCCGCGATCGCGATGAACACCCAGCTCAGCGCCCACCCCACGACCAGCGCGAGTCCCAGCGCCGCGAGCGTGCCGAGCACACCGCCGTCGGGCCGGAACCCGAACACCAGCACGCCGAACGCGATCATCAGCACGAGCTGGAACGCGGTCCGCACGGCGTCGGAGAGGTTGCGTGCCAACAGAACCGTGCTGGGCCTGATGGGCAGCGAACGGAACCGTGCGAGCACACCGTTCGACATGTCCTGCACGAGCCCGATGCCGGACGCGAGAGAGGACTGCATCGCGGTGTTCACGAGGATCGCGGGCAGCAGGAAGTTGATGTAGCTCATGCCCGGCGGGAAGTTCGCCGTCGAGGTGATGCTGCTGAAGATCTGGCTGAACAGCGTCAGCATGATCAACGGCTGCAGGATGCTGAAGAACACCAGCGCGGGCGTGCGCAGCAGTGCGCGCAGCGAACGGCCGGTCAGCACGAGAACCTGTGTCGGGTAGCTGCTGCCGTGCCAGGTCAATGTCGCCATGATTTCCCCCTAGTTCGCGGCGAGCGTGAGGTAGACGTCGTCCAAAGTGGGCTCTTTGAGGCCGATCTCGTGTGCCTCCAAGCCGTTGTCGTCCAACGCGCGCACGACCGTCGCAAGGTCGCGTGAGGCGCTGACGGGAGTGGTGAGCGTGAGGCCTTCTGCGACCGGGTGGAGGCCGACCGAGGTGATCGCCCGCACTGCGGTGTCCACATCGGACGCCGAGTCGAGCGTCACGGTCACCGTGCGCTGGCCGACCTGGGCCTTGAGCTCCGCGGACGTGCCGGACGCGACGACCTTGCCGTGGGCCAGCACGGTGATCGAGTGGGCGAGCCGGTCGGCCTCGTCCAGGTACTGCGTCGTGAGCAGCACGGTCGTGCCGTCCGCCACGAGCTTCTCGACGATCTCCCACATCGCGAGGCGGCTGGCCGGGTCGAGACCGGTGGTCGGCTCGTCCAGGAACAGCACCTCGGGGCGGCCGACCAGCGACGCGGCCAGGTCGAGGCGGCGCCGCATGCCGCCGGAGTAGGTCTTGGCGTTGCGCCTGGCTGCGTCGGTGAGGTCGAACTGCTCCAGCAGCTCGTCCGCGCGCTGGTGGGCCTGCCGTCCGCTGGCACCGAGCAGGCGTGCGATCAGCACGAGGTTGTCGTGGCCGCTCAGCTGTTCGTCGACGGCGGCGAACTGGCCGGTGAGGCCGATCCGGCTGCGCACCTCGTGGCCCTGCTTGACGACGTCGAAGCCGGCGACCCGCGCGTCGCCACCGGTGGGCGGCAGCATGGTCGTGAGGATGTTGACCAGCGTGGTCTTGCCGGCGCCGTTGTGGCCGAGCAGGCCCAGCACGGTGCCCTTCCTGGCGGTGACGCTCACGCCGTCGAGCGCGGTCACGTCACCGAACTTCTTGCTGACCTCGTGGGCCTCGATCATGAGCTCACTCATCTGTTCCCCCTTTGAGCGCGCCGTGCAGGAAGAGCTCGACGATGGCGGCGGGTTCGGCTTCTGTCTCGCCGAAGCCCGCGCCCATGCGGTTGGTGAAGACGGCGCCGAGCAGCATCCGCCCGGCGAGGTCGGGGCTGACGCGCAGATCCGCGTCGCCGAAGAGCTCCGCGACCGCGTCCGACAGCTGCTGCATGCCGATGGGCGGTCCCTTGTGCTTCTTGTGGTCTTCGTCGTGCGGTCGGTAACCCGTCTCGCGCAACGTGCCGATGAGGCCCCACATGCGGTCCAGGTAGCCGCTGAACGTGGCGACCCCCGCGGTCAGGCGTTCCTCCAGCGGTGCGTCCGCCGGGATCGCCGCGAGCCGGGCGACCTCCTCGTCGGAGTGCAACGCGCGCTGGACGCACGCGTCCAGCAGCTCCGCCTTGTCCCTGAAGACGCGGAACACCGTGCCCTCCGCGATCCCGGCCGCGGCGGCGATCTGGCTGGTGGTGACGTTCGCGCCGGCCTTGACGACGAGCGGCAGCGTCGCCTGGACGATCGCTTCGCGGCGGTCTTCCGGGCTCATTGCGGGGGCACGGCGGCGGCGTGGTTCCTCTGGCACGTCTGCCACTGTATGAGTGAGTACTCACTCATGTCAATGAGTGGGCACTCACTCACTCGCGCGGGTCGAGTGACGTACTAGCACACGGGACCGACAGTTCCCCGGTCCGAGGCGGTTCAAGATCCCGACCTGTCCACAACCCGCGAGTAGTCCACAGATCCCCGTCCACGCCACCACCCCGCCCCGCCACCGGAGCAACCTGGACCCGCAACCCCTCGACCTGGAGGCGAGTCCCATGGCCTGGAATTCCACCGTGATCACCGTTGTTGGCACCGTGGTCGGCGACATCAGCCACCGCGTCGGCGAGGACGGCAGGAGCAACGCCTTCTTCCGCATCGCCTCGACCGAGCGCCGGTACAACACCGCGATCGGCGACTGGGAGGACGGCGAGACCCTGACGCTCGGTGTCACGTGCTGGCGCAAGCTCGCCGACACCGTGCGCACCGCGGTCGGCAAGGGCGATCCCGTGGTGGTCCAGGGCCGGCTCCGGACACGTGTCTACGAGAAGGACGACCAGAAGAAGACCGTGCTGAACGTGGACGCGAGCACCATCGGGCTCGACCTCAGCCGGGTCCAGTCCCTGGGCGCCGCCACCGTCGTAGAACCGCGAGTGAGCGAAGATCTCGCGGGGAACCCGGCCGTGGCGACCGCACCGTTCTGATCTTGCGCCGATCGGGGCAACTCGTACCGGAGTTCGGGAACCCGCACGATCCGGCGGCACCGCCGGAGATGATGTACGCACTGCGATCCGAGAAGGAGGGAAGCTCGTAGACCGGGCCGACGAGGACCGATCGCCGAGGGTCGTTCACGTTCGAATGGAATGAGCTGGTCACCGTCTCGCGTGCCGCTCGATCCGGACCTGGACACCTGCTTGTCGGCGACCGAGGTCAACGGCCTCCGGGCACCGCTCTACGATCGCCGCCATGGCCGAGTTCATCTACACCATGAAAAAGGTGCGCAAGGCGCACGGTGACAAGGTCATCCTCGATGACGTCACGATCATGTTCTACCCCGGCGCGAAGATCGGTGTGGTCGGTCCCAACGGCGCCGGCAAGTCGAGCGTGCTCAAGATCATGGCGGGGTTGGACACGCCCAACAACGGCGAGGCGTACCTGTCGCCCGGCTACACCGTGGGCATCCTCCAGCAGGAGCCGCCGCTCAACGAGGAGAAGACCGTCCTCGGCAACGTCCAGGAGGGCCTGGGCGAGATCAAGGTGAAGCTCGACCGCTTCAACGAGATCGCCGAGCTGATGGCGACCGACTACTCCGACGAGCTGATGGAGGAGATGGGCAAGCTCCAGGAGGAGCTCGACCACGCCGACGCGTGGGACCTCGACTCCCAGCTGGAGCAGGCGATGGACGCCCTGCGCTGCCCGCCCCCGGACGCCGACGTCACCAAGCTCTCCGGTGGTGAGCGCCGCCGCGTCGCGCTGTGCAAGCTGCTGCTGAGCAAGCCCGACCTGCTGCTGCTCGACGAGCCCACCAACCACCTGGACGCGGAGAGCGTCCTGTGGCTGGAGCAGCACCTCGCGCAGTACGCCGGCGCCGTGCTCGCCGTGACCCACGACCGGTACTTCCTGGACAACCTGGCCGAGTGGATCCTCGAGATCGACCGCGGCCGGACCCACCCGTACGAGGGCAACTACTCCACCTACCTGGAGAAGAAGGCCGAGCGGCTCGCGGTCCAGGGCAAGAAGGACCAGAAGCTGCAGAAGCGCCTCAAGGACGAGCTGGAGTGGGTGCGCTCCGGCGCCAAGGCCCGCCAGGCCAAGTCCAAGGCGCGTCTCGACCGCTACGAGGAGATGGCGGCCGAGGCGGAGAAGACCCGCAAGCTCGACTTCGAGGAGATCCAGATCCCGCCGGGCCCGCGTCTGGGCAGCGTCGTGGTCGAGGTCGACAAGCTGAAGAAGGGCTTCGGCGACCGGGTCCTGATCAACGACCTGTCGTTCACGTTGCCGCGCAACGGCATCGTCGGCGTCATCGGTCCGAACGGCGTCGGCAAGACGACGCTGTTCAAGACCATCGTCGGTCTCGAGGAGCCGGACGCCGGCACCGTGAAGGTCGGCGAGACGGTCCTGCTGTCCTACGTCGACCAGAACCGCGGCGGCATCGACCCGAAGAAGAACGTGTGGGAGGTCGTGTCCGGTGGGCTCGACTACATCCACGTCGGCAACGTCGAGATGCCGTCCCGCGCGTACGTCAGCGCCTTCGGCTTCAAGGGTCCTGACCAGCAGAAGCCCGCGGGTGTGCTGTCCGGCGGTGAGCGCAACCGCCTGAACCTCGCGCTCACGCTCAAGCTCGGCGGCAACCTGATCCTGCTGGACGAGCCGACGAACGACCTGGACGTCGAGACCCTGGGCTCGCTGGAGAACGCGCTTGAGCAGTTCCCCGGCTGCGCCGTGGTCATCTCCCACGACCGGTGGTTCCTCGACCGCGTCGCCACGCACATCCTCGCGTGGGAGGGCACAGACGAGGACCCGTCGAAGTGGTACTGGTTCGAGGGCAACTTCGAGGGGTACGAGAAGAACAAGCTCGAGCGCCTGGGTGCCGACGCCGCGAGGCCGCACCGCGTCACCTACCGCAAGTTGACACGGGACTGAGAGGGCAACGGCGACGTCGTGGCGGCGAGGGGCGAGACGCAGGCGAACGTCGAGGTGAGCACGCTGGCCGTGCCCGCCTGGCGGCTGCGTTGGCGGGCACCGGAGCTCGCTCTGGTGCTGGGTGAGCGCGTGCTGGCGCTCACCTCCGCTCGTCAGGACGACGCCGAGCGGTTGCGGGCCGAGGCGCTCGTGGTCTTCGCGGGCAACCGCGTGGGCCGCGGCGTCCGGGTCGCCGACCGGGCACTCGACGCGCTGAAGGCGGCCGAGGCCGCCGGGGACCAAGAGACGGCGTGGCTGCTGCGGGTCGAGCTGGCGGCGTGCGCGCGTGCCGTGGGCGCGCCGCTGACCGGGTTCGCAGCCGTCATGCCCGTCCTGGAGGCGGCGGACGTGCCCGCGGAGCTGCGGGCGTCCGCTCTCGTGCAGGCCAGCGAGTGCCTGGTCACCGTCGGCCGCGGCGACGAGCCGACCCGCGCGCTCGCCGAGGCCGACCAGCTCTACGTCGCCGACACCGAGCTCGACGAGGACATGCGGCTGGTGCTGCGCGGTCTCATCCGCGCCGTGCAGGCCGCGCAGCACCGCCGGTGGGGCGACATCGCCGCCGCCATCGGTGCCGCACGCGAAGGCCTCGACCTGCTGAGCCGGCTCGCCGACCAGTCGGCGGACAGCGGCCAGGCGCACGGCCGGCTGACGCTGGAGCTGGCGCTCGCGTTGATGGACGCGAACCGCATGCTCGACGCGACCGAGGTCGGCGCCCCACTGCTCGACCGCCCGGTGCGCGCACCGGGCGCCTCCACCGCGGGCTGGCTCCGCCTGGCCCTCGCCACGCGGGTGCACCTGCCCGCCGGCCGGGTCGCCGTGGCCCGCGACATGCTGCGCGACGCCGCGACCAGCGCCGAACGCCACCAGCTCGACACGGTGCTCGCCGAGAGCCTGCTGGCGCTGGCGCACGTGCACGAGGTGGCCGGTGACCTCGCCGACGCGCTCACCAACCTCCGTTCCGCCCACGCCGCGGAACGCCGCCGTGCCCGCGCCGTCTACGCCGTGCGCGCCCGGTTCGCCGCCGAGTTCTCCGGCGTCCACCGCCAGCCCGCCGACCTGCACCGGCAGCTCGCGGACCTGCTCCGCCCGATCGAGGGCATGACCAGGCCCGCCGACGGCCTCCTGCCCGCCGCCCTGAAGCAGCAGCTCCGGCAGTGGCGCCCGGTCCAGGTCCGCAAGGCGGACGGCCTGAAGGTCAAGCGGGCACGCCGGGCTGCCGAAGACATGACCGTGGAGGGTTTGTCCGCGGCACGAGCACACGCCGCCGATCGCTGGCGCTTGGTCCAGCCCTTCGGCGAGCCCGGCGACAAGACCCCGGACCCGGTCGAGCCGCCGCCCGTCTCGGAACGCACGGTTCCCGCGTCCGGTCTCATCGCCTCGGCCGGCGCCATGGTCAGCGGCCGCCGCCGCGCCGCCCGCGTTGCCGCCGGCGAGATCGACGACATCCCTGCCGCCGCCACCGAGGTCATCCCCGTCGTCCCCGCGTCGCCCGAGGATGCCCCGTCGGCGAATCCCGCGCCGGCCGAGCCGCAGTTGAGCGCCGACCAGGAGCGCAAGCGCAAGGTCGAGCAGCAGCTCATGGAGTTGCAGCGCGAGGCCCGCCGCCAGATCGAGGCAGAACGCGCGGCGCGCGCCGAGGAGCGCACCAAGGTCGAACGCGAGGCCCGCCAGGCCGCCGAGGAGGCCGCCCGCCAGGAGGCTGCCCGCCAAGAGGCCGCTCGCCGGGAGGCTCAGCGCCGGGAAGCCGCGCGGCAAGAGGCGGCCCGCCAGCAAGCTGCTCGGGAGGAAGCCGCCCGGCAGGAGGCGGCCCGTCAGGAGGCAGTCCGTCAGGAGGCGGCCCGTCAGGAAGCCGCGCGGGAGGAAGCCGCTCGCCAAGAGGCGGCCCGACAGGAGGCGGCTCGCCAGGAGGCGGCGCTTCAGGAGGCCGCTCGCGAGGTCGCCGCCCGTGAGGCTGCCCGCGTCGAAGCTGCCCGAGCCCAGGCCGCCCGCGTGGAAGCGGCTCGGCAGGAGGCCGCCCGCCTGGAAGCAGCGCGCCAGGAGGCTGCGCGTCAAGAGGCCGTGCGCGAAGAAGCCGCGCGTCAGGAAGCCCTCCGCGCCTCCGCGGAACGCGAGGAGGCCGCACGGCAGGAGGCTGCGCGCCACGAGGCGGCAAGGCAGGAGGCGGCAAGGCAGGAGGCGGCCCGGCAGGAGGCGGTGCGGCACGAGTCCGCTCGTCACGAGGCTGCGCGGCAGGAGGTACCGCGGCAGGAGGCAGCGCGGCAGGAGGCAGCGCGCCGGGAAGCGGCCCTTCACCAGGGTTCGCACCAGGAGAGTGCGGGCCAGGAAGCCGCTCTCAAGGGTGCTGCTCGCGCGGCCGCCGGTGGCGACACCGCCGGTGGCGACACCGCTTATCCGGACACCGCATCTCCGGACGGCACGGCCTCCGGGGTCGGCGTCGCGGACCCCGACCGCCAGGCCACCCTGCGCACCAGGTCGCCGTTCGCGCAGCCGCCGTTCGTGCCCTCCTCGCAGGAGGAGAGCGTCCTCGACAAGCTCAAGGCCCAGGGCCTGCGCGCCGGTGGTCGCCGCCGTGCCCCCGACGCCACCCGTTCGGCGCCGGTCGAGTCCGAGGCGGACGCCCCGTCGTGGCGCGTCGACCCCCCGGACCGGCTGCGCGACGAGCGCGTTCCCGGCTACTCCGCGGACGCCGCGGACCCCGGTACGTCTCAGTCGTTCTTCGCGGACCTCTCCACGAGTCCGCCCTCGCAGGCGGCCTCCGATGAGCCGTCAGCCCCTCCGGAGACCACCGGCCCGAACTTCTTCGGCGACCCCGACCAGCCGGACCGCACCGCCCGCCCCGGCCTGGCGGCGGCCTTCTCCCGCCCGCCGGCCGCTCCCGACTTCGGCCCGCACGTCGACGACCCGGCCTATCCGCTCTTCACCCCGGCATCAGGCTTCCCGGCGGCCGAGCCGACACTTCCCCCGGCTCCCGAACCTGCTGAGCCGGACCTGGACCTGCCGGATTTGAGCCTGCCGGACCTGAAGCTGCCCGAGCTCACGCTGCCGGAACTCGACTTCAGCTCCCTCGACCTCGGTGACCTCGCGGCGCGCTCGCAGTCCGCCAAGCCCGACTGGTCGACGTCCTCGATCCCACACCCGGAGCCCGCCGAGCCGCCGGACCCCTCCCAGCCCCGCCCCACCCCGGAGCACGAGCCGGAGCCGGTGCCGCCCGTCCCGGACCCGGTGCCGTCCGTCCCCGTGCCGGACGAGGTCCCGCGGCCCTCCGAGCCGGACCTGCTGACGAACACGTTCCTGAGCGCTGCCGACGTCGACGACGACCTAGCCGACCTCCCGACCGCTCCCGTCCAGCTCCATCCCGACGCGCACATGGCCCGGACCCCGCGCTCCGCCGGGTTCTCGTCCGCAGCCGCCGCGCCGTCGGAGCAGAGCTTGGGCGAAACGGCAGGACCGGGCGTCGAGGCCGACCCCGCCGCGGCGACCGAGGCCGTCGGTTCGCCCGCTCCGGCGGAGGACACGCCCGCGAAGCCGTCGAACGGCCGCCCGAGCAGCCGCCGCAAGCCGAGTGACCTGAGCCTGGCCGACCTGCTGGCCGAGGCCCTGGTCGCCTACGAGACCGGTCGCCGCGAGGACGAGGAACAGTTCCAGGCCGCCGACCTGGCCACTGAGGACTGGTCGACCGTGGACGGTGACCAGCCGACGCCCGCAGTGCCGCTCGGCCAAGACGAGCCGCAGCCGGGCCTCCCGTCCACGCAGGACCAGACACCGCCCGCGTTTCCGCTGATCCCGGACCAGCCACTGTCGGACGGCTACCCGCTGATCCCGGACCAGCCGACCGGTGCTCCGGCACCGGGTGAGTCCGGCTTGCCGTTCATCCCCGGCCAGCCGCTGCCGCCCGACCTGGCGCTGCCCCAGCTCCCGGTACCGGAACCCTCTCCGGTCCAGGAGCAGCCCCTCCCGTCCGGCGACGGTGCGCCGTTCGGCTCCGGTCGACCGTCGTTCGCCGACCAGCCGTTCGTCCCCGGCCACCTGCTGGGCTCCGGGCAGCAGTTCGGCGCGGAGCCGTCGTTCGGCTCGCCCGCGCCGCAGTTCGGGGCGAACGCGCAGTTCGGTCTGCCCGCGCTGCCCTCGACCGAACACCCCGTCCCGGCCGCGGACACGTCGGGGAACCCGCCCACGACCCCGCCCGGCGGCCTGTCGGTCGAGGCCAGCCGCGAGGAGACCACGGGCCCGATCGTCCCCGTGGGCACCGCGTCGGAGGAAGAGACCACCGGCCCGATCCGTCGTGTTCAGACCGACGGTGTTGGCGGCTGGACCCTGCCGGGTACCTAGGTCCGGCGAGAACAGATCCACTCAGGACTGCCGGGAGGACCCGGCGGTCGGTGGAAGGCCGCGCCGAACAGGTCGGCGGTGGTGCGCCGCCCGGTTGTGAGAGGTGCGGAATGAGACGGAGGAACGGAGGTGTGGCGAGTGTCGCTCGTGCACGTCGTGGGATTGCGTCCACCATGCGGAATGCCTTGGGATCACTGGTGAAGTGACTCGATTCAGCCCTCGATTCAGTGGTTCGACAGTGCCCCTCCCGTTGCCGGTGACGGCCGCCACCCCATCTAGGGTGGAGGCGGACCCGGCACACAGAGGTGCCGGATAGCGTGGAGTCGCCTGAAGATGACCTCGACTGGAGCCCCGACCCGAACCGACGACGTCTCCGCGGTGACCACCGCGGACGGCGGCAGTCGACCGGCCAGTCCTGAGCAGGTCCGTGACGAGCTGATCGAACGGGCCGCCGCCAATGCCCCCGAACTCGCTGATCTGATCCGCCTGTTCTACCGCCACGTGCCCGCCGAGGAAGTCAACGACGACGACCCGGTGGACCTGGTCGGTGCGGTGCGGTCGAACTACCGGCTGGCCGAGAGCCGCGTGCCCGGGAGGGCAGCGGTCAGGATCTTGAACCCGACCCGCTCGCAGGACGGCTGGCAGTGCCCCGTCACCGTGGTGCAGGTCGTGACCGACGACATGCCGTACCTGGTCGACTCGGTCGCGTCCGAGCTCACCCGCGGCGGTCTGCAGGTGCAGCGGGTGGTGCACCCGATCGTCGTGGTGCGCCGCGACCCGGTGACCGGTGAGCGCCTGGAGGTGCTGCCGACCGCGGACCCGGCCGATCCGCCGGCCGACGCGCTCGCCGAGTCGTGGATGAACATCGAGGTCGACCTCATCACCGACGCCGACCGGGCGCGGGAGCTGGAGTCCCGGCTGCTGTCGGTGCTGACCGACGTCCGCGAGGTCGTCGAGGACACCGACCGGATGGCGTCGACGGCGTTGCAGCTGGCCGACGAGCTGGACAAGGGCGCCTCCGACGAGGCGTCCGCGGATGCCGCGAAGCTCCTGCGGTGGCTCGCGGACGGGCACTTCACGTTCATGGGCTACCGGCAGTACGAGCTCGTGCAGGAGGACGACGACCCGGCGTTGCGGGCCGTGCTCGCGAGCGGGCTCGGGGTGTTGCGGCAGGACAGCCTCGCCGCGCGGAGCCTCACCGAGGGGCCGGACAACGGCGCGCAGGCGCTGAGCCCGAACCCGCTGGTGCTGACGCAGGCGAGTGCGCAGAGCAGCGTGCACCGCAGCGTCTACCCGTACTACGTGGGCGTGAAGACGTTCGACGGCGCCGGCAACGTGACCGGGGAGCACCGGTTCCTCGGCATCTTCAGCACCACGGCGTTGCACGAGGACGTGCTGGACATCCCGGTGATCGAGCGCCGCGTGCGCGACGTGATCCACCGCGCGGGCTTCCCGCTGCAGTCCTACTCGGGCCAGCGGATGCTGGAGGTGATCCAGAACTACCCGCGCACCGAGCTGTTCTCGGTGGACGAGGAGTGGCTCTACCAGACCACGACGGGGGTCATCGCCCTCGCGGAACGCCGCCGGCTGCGGCTGTTCCTGCGGCGCGACCCGTACGGCCGGTTCTTCTCCTGCCTGGTCTACCTGCCGCGCGACCGCTACACGACGACGAGCCGGCTGGCGATGCAGGAGGTGCTGCTCGCGGAGCTGGGCGGGCTGAACCTGGAGTACAGCGCGCGCATCGGCGAGTCGGCGCTGGCGCGGGTGCACTTCATGGTGCACACGGACCCGCACCGGACGCTGGAGCCGGACACGCACGCGATCCAGCTGAAGCTGGCCGAGGCCATCCGCAGCTGGGACGACCGCATGGTCGAGGCCGTCGTCGGCGACGACCTGGGCGCCGAGTCGGCCACGGAGCAGGGCCAGCGGTTCGCCGCGGTCTTCCCGGAGGCCTACAAGGAGGACTTCCCCGCCTCCACGGGCCTGGAGGACTACCGGCGCATCGAGGCGCTCGTGCAGGGCGACCTCGACATGGTGTTCTACGTGCCCGAGAACGCCGAGCCGGGGGAGCGGCGCTTCAAGCTGTTCGTGACCGGCGACGGCATCACGCTCTCGGACGTGCTGCCGATGCTGCAGCGCATGGGCGTGATCGTGGTCGACGAACGGCCGTACGAGATCGCGCGCGAGGACGGCGTGCAGTGCTGGATCTACGACTTCGGCCTGCGCATCGACAAGGCCGCGCTGTCGCAGCTGTCCGAGGCCGGCCTCGACAACGTGCGGGTGCGGTTCCAGGACGCGTTCGCCGCCGTCTGGCGCGGCGAGGCCGAGGTCGACCGGTTCAACTCGCTGGTGCTGCAGGCCGGGCTGACCTGGCAGCAGGCCGCGATGCTGCGCGCGTACGCGAAGTACCTGCGGCAGGCGGGCACGCCGTACTCGCAGGACTACATCGAGGACGCGGTGCTCAGCCACACGAGCGTGGCGATCGCGCTGGTCGCGTTGTTCGAGGCGCGGTTCGACCCGCGGCTCGACGACGCCACGCGCACCGACCGCACCGAGACCATGGTCGTCGAGACCGGCAAGCTGATCGACGACGTGACGAGCCTCGACGCGGACCGGATCCTGCGCAGCCTGCTCACGCTGATCAACGCCACGCTGCGGACGAACTACTTCTTCCGCGACGCCGACGGCAACGCCCGGCCGTACCTGTCGGTCAAGCTCGACCCGCAGGCCATCCCGGACCTGCCTGCACCGCGGCCGAAGTTCGAGATCTTCGTGTACTCGCCGCGCGTCGAGGGCGTGCACCTGCGCTTCGGCAGCGTCGCCCGCGGTGGTCTGCGCTGGTCCGACCGCCGCGAGGACTTCCGCACGGAGGTACTCGGCCTGGTCAAGGCGCAGGCCGTGAAGAACGCGGTGATCGTGCCGGTCGGCGCGAAGGGCGGGTTCGTGGTCAAGAAGCCGATCGCCCCGACGGGCGACCCCGGCATCGACCGCGAGAACTTCATGTCCGAGGGCATCGCCTGCTACAAGATGTTCATCTCGGGCCTGCTCGACCTCACCGACAACCTGATCAACAACGAGGTCGTGCCCGCGCCGCAGGTCGTGCGCTACGACGCCGACGACACCTACCTGGTCGTCGCCGCGGACAAGGGCACCGCGACGTTCTCCGACATCGCCAACGGCGTGTCGCAGAGCTACGGCTTCTGGCTCGGTGACGCGTTCGCCTCCGGTGGCTCCATCGGCTACGACCACAAGGCCATGGGCATCACGGCCAAGGGTGCGTGGGAGAGCGTGAAGCGCTCGTTCCGCGAGCTGGGCCTCGACACCCAGACCGAGGAGTTCACGGTCGTCGGCATCGGCGACATGAGCGGTGACGTGTTCGGCAACGGCATGATGCTGTCCGAGCACATCCGGCTCGTGGCCGCGTTCGACCACCGGCACATCTTCATCGACCCGAACCCGGTGGCGGCCACGTCGTTCGCCGAGCGGGTGCGGCTGTTCTCCGTGCCGCGCTCGTCGTGGGACGACTACGACCGCTCGCTGATCAGCGAGGGCGGCGGCGTCTTCCCGCTGACGGCGAAGTCGATCCCGATCTCCGAGCAGGCCCGCGTCGCGCTGGGGCTGCCGGAGGGCGTGCAGAAGCTGTCCCCGCCGGAGCTGAAGAAGGCCATCCTGCTCGCGCCGGTCGACCTGCTGTGGAACGGCGGCATCGGCACGTACGTGAAGGCGTCCATCGAGTCGCACGCCGACGTCGGCGACAAGGCGAACGACTCGATCCGCGTCAACGGCGCCGACCTGCGGGTCAAGGTCATCGGCGAGGGCGGCAACCTGGGGCTGACCCAGCGCGGCCGCATCGAGTTCGCGCGCACCGGCGGCAAGGTCAACACCGACGCGCTCGACAACTCCGCCGGCGTCGACTGCTCCGACCACGAGGTCAACATCAAGATCCTGCTGGACCACCTGGTCCGGGAAGGCTCGCTGGAGCAGCAGCAGCGCAACGAGGTCCTCGCCGAGATGACCGACGAGGTCGGCCGGCTCGTGCTGGCGGACAACTACTCGCAGAACAACGTGCTGGGCGTCAGCCGGGCGCACGCCGCCCCGATGCTGTCGGTGCACGCGCGGCTCACGGCCGACCTGGAGGCCCGCGGCGCGCTGAGCCGCCAGCTGGAGGCGCTGCCGAGCCCGGCGGAGTTCAAGGCGCTGGAGAAGGCGGGCGAGGGCCTCACCTCGCCGGAGCTCGCGACGCTGCTCGCGTTCACGAAGCTCACGCTGAAGGAGGAGCTGCTCGCCAGCGACATCCCGACGATCGACACGTTCACCCGCAAGCTGCCGGACTACTTCCCGAGCCTGCTGCGCGAACGCTTCGGCGCCGCGATCCCGAACCACCCGCTGGCCAGGGAGATCATCACCACCGTCGTGGTCAACGAGGTCGTCGACGGTGGCGGCATCTCCTACGCGTTCCGCCTCGCCGAGGAGACGAGCGCCTCGGCCACGGACGCGGTGCGCGCGTACGCCGTGGTCACCCAGGTCTTCGACCTGCCGTCGATCTGGCGGGAGATCGAGGCGCTGGACACCGCGGTCTCGACGGACGTGCAGGACAGCATGGTCCTGGAGACCCGCCGCCTGCTCGACCGGGCGTCGCGCTGGCTGCTGTCGAACCGCCCGCAGCCGCTCGCGGTGGGCTCGACGATCAGCCGCTTCCGCGGCGTGGTGGAGCAGCTGAGCCCGTCGGCCTTCGACCTGCTGCAGGGCAAGGAGCTGGCGGTCGTCGCGGGCAAGGCCGAGCGGTACGTCGAACAGGGCGTTCCCGCGGAGCTGGCCCGCAAGGTCGCCGCGCTGCTCTACATGTACGGCCTGCTCGACGTCACCGAGATCGCCGAGCTGGCCGAACGCGAGTTCGGCCCGACCGGCGGAGCGGGCCCGGAGCGCACCCACCGGGAGACGGCCGAGCTGTACTTCGCGCTGTCCGACCACCTCGACATCGACCACATGCTGGACTCGGTGACGAGCCTGGAACGCGGCAACCGCTGGCACGCGCTGGCCCGGCTCGCGCTGCGCGACGACTTCTACACGTCGCTGCGGGCCATCTCGGTCGACGTGCTGAGGGCGAGCGACGAGGACGACACGGCGGCCGAGAAGATCGCCAAGTGGGAGCAGGCCAACGCCTCGCGCCTGGCCCGTTCCCGCGGCGCGCTGGAGGAGATCAACCGGGTCCACCAGCTCGACCTGGCCACGCTCTCCGTCGCCGCGCGGCAGGTGCGGAGCATGGTCCGCTAGCAGGCACGGACGACAGGGGCGCCGCGGAGGAGTTCTCTCCGCGGCGCCCCTGCCGTTCCACCCGTTCCGCGAGGGGACTCGCTCGTGATGCGGCGGGGTTTGCTCGGTAGGGTCCGTGCATGGGTGTCTTCGTCACTGGTGTGCGACCGCGGTGGTCGGACATGGATGCGTTCGGTCACATCAACCACGCGAAGACGGTGACACTGCTGGAAGAAGCCCGCATCGAGCTGCTGTTCACCGAGGCCGCCCGCCACGGGGTCAAGGAGATGGCCGAGGGCATGGTCGTGGCGCGGCTGGTGGTCGACTACCTCGCGCCGATCGTGTTCACCGGCGAGGAGATCGTCGTGGAGATGTCGGTGCGCGAGCTGCGGTCGGCGTCCTTCACCCTCGACTACGTGGTGCGGAGCGGCCGGGAAACGGGTAGCCCGGTGGTCGCCAAGGCGGAGACGCTGATGGCTCCCTACAACTTGACGACTGCGCGCCCGCGTCGTCTGACCGAGGCCGAACGCGACTTCCTCGCGGGTTGGCGTGCCGGAGGTAACGGTGCCTGAGCTGGTGTTGGCCGACGCGGCCGAGAGAGACGACCTCGGCGCGTTCGCCGCGCGCGCGGTGCGGCTGGACGGGCAGACGGTGGTGCGTCTGCGCAACCGCGACGAGGAGCTGCTGGACGCGTGGGTGGCGACGCCGTTCGACACGCTGGCCACGCGGACCGTTGCGGGGCAGGCGAACCCGGCGGACGTCACGGTGGCCGGGTCGGAGCTGCTGACCGGACTCGCGGTGATGCGCGACGAGCGCATCGACCCGGGACCGGCCAAGGACCTGATGTGGCGCTCGGCCCTGCCGCCCGCGGAGGGCTGGCTGCTGGTGGACCGGTTACCGGTCGAGGTCGTCGCGAAGCTCGCGGACGAGGGCGTCGAGGTGGCGCGGGAGAACACCGGCCCGCAGGGCACGCCACCGGCCTCGCTGCTGGACCAGGTCGTGCTGACGGTGACCGGGTCCGGGCTGGACGTGAAGATCCCGCTGCGGTGCCTGTTCGCGTTGTCCGGCATGGGTTTCCTCGGCGAGGACGGCGAGGTGCGGGTGACCGCGACGGACTCGTGGCTGCGGATCGACGCGCGCTACGGGGCCGTGGTGCGGCGCCGGCACTCGATGCTGCCGCTGATCGTCTGACCCGCTACCGGCGGTCGAGGGCGACCTCCGGCCGGGCGGGCAACGCCAGCAACGACAGCCCGCCGAGCACCAGCAGCCCGCCGGCGACCGTGGCCGCGGTGATCTCCTCACCCAGCACCAGCACTCCCAGCGCGGTCGCCACGACCGGCTCGGCGAGCGTCAGCGTGGCCACGGTCGCGGCGGGCAGCACCTTGAGCCCGGCACCGAACAGCAGGTACGCCACCACCGTGGGCACCAGCGCCAGGTACACGGCGATCGTGATGCCGCCGGTGGAGTCGAGGCCGCCCGGCCACCGCCAGATCAGCATCGGCACCAACACCAGCGCACCCACGCCGAACATGAGCCCCATCGCACCGTGGGAACGCTGGCCGTGCGCGATCAACCGCGACCCGGCCACCGTGTAGACGCCGTACCCGAGCCCGGCCAGCAACGACGCCCCCACACCGAGCCACGACACACCGGTGCCGCCGCCGGTCAGCACCGCCACGCCCGCGACCGCCAGCGCCGTGGCGGCCAGCCAGCGCGCCGACGGCGTCCTGCGCGTGCTAAGCCACTCGACGACGCCCGCCCACACGGGCCCGGAGCCCAGCGCCACGACCGTGCCGACCGCGACCCCGCTCAGCCGCACACCGGTGAAGAACCCGATCTGGAAGGCGACGACCCCGACCGCTCCCGCGACCACGACGGGCCACGAGAAGCGGGTGCCGCGGTAAGCGCCCGACACCTGGGCGACGGCGAACAGGACCGCCCCGGCGAGCACGACGCGGGCAGCGCCCACCGCGAGCGGATCGAGGCCACCGGGACCGAGCTCCTGCGCGGTCCCGGTCGTGCCGAACAGGACGGCGGCGGCGAGGACGGCGAGGACTCCACGGGAACGCACGCCCGCCATCCTCACCGGCCCCGCCGCCGCGGTCGAACGAATTGCGGTGTCAGACCAGCCACACGGCGGTGTCCGGCGGCAGCTGGTCGCCGTCCATCGGACCGGACGACAGCAGCACCCGGCCAGGGGGCAGCGGCACGGACGCGCCCGAGGTGTTCAGCGCGCAGATCAGCCCGCCGCCCTTGCGCCGGAACGCGAAGCAGCCCGCCGGGGCGCCGTACCACTCGAGCTCGTTGCCACCGAACGCCGGCGACGTCTTGCGGTGCTCCAGGGCCTCCCGGTACAGCGAGAGCATCGAGCCGGGGTCCTCCAGCTGCGCCTCCGCGGTGAGGTGGTCCCACTCGTTCGGCTGCGGCAGCCAGGTGTTGACCGCAGTCGAGAAGCCGAACGGCGGGGCGGTGCCCTCCCACGGGATCGGCACCCGGCAGCCGTCGCGGCCGCGTTCGGTGTGGCCGGAGCGCTCCCAGGTCGGGTCCTGCAGGGCCCAGTCCGGCAGCTCGACGTTGGGCAGGCCCAGCTCTTCGCCGTTGTACAGGTAGATCACGCCGGGCAGGGCCAGCTCGACCAGCGTCATCGCCCGCGCGCGCTGCTCGCCCAGCGCACCGCCGCCGTAGCGGGTCACGTGCCGCACCACGTCGTGGTTGGACAGCGTCCACGCCGCGGGCGTGCCGCTCAGGGCCACCGCGGCCAGCGTGTGCTCGATCGCCGAACGGACGGCGTCGGCGTCGAAGCCGGCCTCGACCAGGCGGAAGTTGAAGCCCAGGTGCAGCTCGTCGGGGCGGACGTAGGCGGCGAAGCGCTCGTCGTCCTTCACCCAGATCTCGCCGACGGCCATGGTGCCGGGGTAGCCGTCCATGACCTTGCGGATCATGCGGTGGATCTCGTGCACGCCCTCGTTGTCGAACCGCGGGTCGTGCGCGTCGTCGCTCAGCACGCCCGGCGCCTGCGGGCGGATGTCCATGTCCGGCAGGCCCTCCGGCTTGGCCATGCCGTGCGCCACGTCGATGCGGAAGCCGTCGACACCGCGGTCGAGCCAGAACCGCAGCGTCTGCTCCAGGTCGGCGCGGACCTCCGGGTGCTCCCAGTTCAGGTCGGGCTGCTCGGGCGCGAACAGGTGCAGGTACCACTGGCCGTCCGGCACGCGGGTCCACGCGGGACCACCGAAGACCGACGTCCAGTTGTTCGGCGGCTGCGAGCCGTCGAAGCCGCGGCCCTCGCGGAAGATGTAGCGGGTGCGCTCCATGCTGCCGGGACCGGCCTGCAGGGCCTCCTGGAACCACTCGTGCAGGTCGCTCGTGTGGTTCGGCACCAGGTCGACGGTCACCCGGATGTTGTGCTCGTGCGCGTCCGCCACCAGCCGGTCGAACGCGGCCAGGTCGCCGAACAACGGGTCCACGTCGCGCGGGTCGGCCACGTCGTAGCCGTGGTCGGCCATGGGGGAGCGGTAGAACGGGGTGAGCCACAGGGCGTCGACACCGAGCAGTTCGAGGTAGCCCAGGCGGGACCGGATGCCGTCGAGGTCGCCGACGCCGTCGCCGTTGGAGTCGGCGAAGGAACGCACGTAGACCTGGTAGAAGACGGCGTCACGCCACCAACCGGACTCTTCGGCGATCTCGGGGCTGAGGTCGGAGGATCGTCGCACGGGGGGTCATCCTGCCATTCGTGTCGCTGCGTAAGGACCCGATCGGGTGATGGGCGATCAAGACCAGCTGTTCATCAGGCTGTTCGCGGCCATCTCCAGGTAGTCCCAGAGCTGCTTGCGGTGGGCCTCGTCGAGTCCGGCCTCGTCGACGGCGACCCTCATGCAGCGCAGCCACGCGTCCCGCTCGACCGGTCCGATCGTGAACGGCACGTGCCGCATTCGCAGCCGGGGGTGTCCCCGGTTCTCCGAGTACGTGTGCGGGCCGCCCCAGTACTGCATCAGGAACAGCCGCAGACGCTCCTCCGCAGGTCCGAGGTCCTCCTCCGGGTAGAGGGGGAGCAGGACGTCGTCGGACTTCACCTCGTGGTAGAAGCGCGCGACGATGCGGCGGAACGTCTCCTCGCCGCCGACCTGTTCGAAGAAGCTGACCGGGTTGCCCACACACCCATCCTGACTCACGCGCGTGCGCGCGTGCAGGGCGCCCCGCCTGTTGTCTCGGTCATAGGCCTGTGAACTGGTACGACACCGGGTGATCACCGTCTCGAATGCGTGTTCTACCTCACCCGGCATCCAGGTTTGAACCCGGGCCCGCCTACTTCGCGGTGAAGCCGGCTTCCTCCAGCGCGGGCATGAGCTGCGCGCGCAGGTTGCGCTGGACCGCCCACTGGCGGCCGGGGCGCGTCTTCACGGTGACCCGCAGGGTGATGCCCTCCGGCGTGAACTTCTCGACGCCGAGCACGTCCGGTTTGGCCGTGATGTCGTTCTTCAACGGCTCCTTGTCGGCCGCGTCGGCGGCTCGGCGCTCCAGCACCTTGGTCGCCTCGGCGAGGTTGGCGCCGTAGCTCAGCGGCAGGTCGACGACCGCGACCGCGAAGCCCTGCGACGAGTTGCCGACGCGCAGGATCTCGCCGTTGCGGACGTACCAGACGGTGCCACCGGTGTCGCGGATCGTGGTGGTGCGCAGGGCGACCGCCTCGACGGTGCCGGTGATGGACGGGCCGAGGTCGACGACGTCGCCGACGCCGTACTGGTCCTCCATCAGCATGAACATGCCGGACAGGAAGTCCTTGACGAGGTTCTGGGCGCCGAAGCCGATCGCGACGCCCAGGATGCCCGCCGAGGTCAGCACGGGCGTGATGTCGAGCGTCAGCACGATCATGATCTCGAGGAACGCGATTCCGAAGACCAGGATCGTGACGACGGACTTCAGCACGGAGCCGATCGTCTTCGCCCGCTGCTCGCGGCGCTCGGAGATCAGGTTCCCGAGCGCCTGCGGAGCACGTTCGCGCAGCGGCTTGAGCAGGCCGGGCTTCTTGCCCTCCTTGCCCGGCGTGGTGATCCGGTCGATGACCTTGCGCAGCAGGGCCCTGATCACGAACGCGGCGATCAGGATCACGAGGATCTTGACCGCGCCCGCGATGATGTCCGGCCCGTACCTGTCGAAGAACTCAACCGCCTCCGCGGTCTTGTTCGCGGCGTCATCCACCGGATTCGTCGCCAACACGTGGTCGTGCCCTCCTACAACTCCATGCCCGTGGCATTCGCGAGAAACGTCAGCTGGTCCACGGCGAGAGCCACCGTCCGGCTGACCGACCGGCCCGCGTGACCGACCTCGGTCTCGCGGCGGATCAGCACCGGGTGCTTGGTCGGATCGCTGGACGAAGCGTGCTGCAGTGCCGCGCACATCTTCCTGGCGTGGTTGGGGTCCACACGAGAATCCGACTCGAACACCGTGAACAAGACGGAAGGGTACTCAACGTCCGTTACCACTTGGTGATAAGGCGAGTAGGAGAGCAGCCAGCCCAGTTCCTCGGACACGCTCGCGCTGCCGTACTCGTCCGCCCACAGCCGCCCGAGCAGGAACTTCTCGTAGCGCACCATGTCGAGCAGTGGTGCTGAGCACACCACGGCCGCGTACAGGTCGGGCCGCTGGGTCAGCGCGGCGCCCACGAGCAGACCGCCGTTGCTGCCGCCCATGATCGACAGCTGCTGCGGGGTGGTCCACCCGGTGCGCACGAGGTGCTCGGCCGCGGCGTGGAAGTCGTCGAAGACGTTCTGCTTGTTCTGCCGCATGCCGTCGACGTGCCACTCCTCGCCCTCCTCGTCGCCGCCGCGCAACGACACGTGCACCCACACGCCGCCGGCCTCGACCCACGCGAGGGTGGTGGCGCTGTAGCCAGGGCCGCGGCCGATCGCGAAGCCGCCGTAGCCGGTCAGCAGCGCCGGGCGGGGCAGGTCGGGCTTCTGCTCGCCGCTGACGACGAACATCCGCACCGTCGTGCCGTCCTTGGAGGTGTACGCGACCTGCTGCGTCGTCACCGCGGGCAGCTCGACGCGACCGGGAGCGGCCTCGTGCAGCACCGTCTGGCCGGTGGCGGCGGAGTAGCGGAACACCGAGGCGGGCGTGACGAAGTCCGTCCACCCGAACCACAGCGCGTCCTCGTCGTGGCCGGTCAGGGCGTCCACGACGGACAGACCGTGCACGGAGCCGGTGCCGGGCATGGGGACGACCTGCAGGTGCGCGCCGTTCTCGGCGTTGTGCAGGTGCAGCTCGGACACCGCGTGCCGGGTGCGCAGGACGACCAGGTCGCCGTTCAGCCAGCGCACGCCGTCGAGCACCGAGTCCGGCTCCTCGCTGATGAGCTCGGTCCACTCGGCCGGGTTCGCCGGGTCGGCCACGCACAGCCGCTGCCGGGGCGCGCCGAGGTTGGTGTGCAGGTAGAGCCGTCCGTCACGGGCGACGAACGCCGAGCACTGCGCGCCGGCGTCGGACAGGACCACCGGGTTCAGCACCGCGTCGCCGTGCAGGTCCGCGATCCACACCGAGTCGTGCTTCAACGTGCTGGGCGCACCGCTCACGACCAGCCAGCGGCCGTCCTGCGAGACGGTGAGCGAGTAGTAGAACGTGTGCTCCAGGCCGTCGCCGTGCACGTTGAGGTCGGTCTCCGGGTCGGTGCCGACCCGGTGGCGCCACACGCGGCGGTGGAAGAGCTTCTCGTCCTCGGGCAGCAGCGCCGGGTCGAGCTGGCGGACGTAGTAGAACTCCTCGCCGCCGGGCAGCCAGCCGACGGAGGAGTAGCGGCACCGGTCGATCGGGCCCTCGACCAGCTCACCGGTGTCCACGTCGAGCACGTGCAGCAGCGAGTGCTCGTTGCCGCCGACCGACACCTGGTAGGCCAGGCGCGTGCCTTCGAGGCTCGGGGACCAGCGGTCCAGGGTGGTCCTGCCGGACGGGTCGAGCGCGCTCACGTCCAACAGCACGCGCTCGGCGCCGTCGGTCTCGCGCACGACGACGACCGGGTGGTCCTGCTCGGGGCCGCGGCGGGTGAAGAACGCGCGGCCGGCGCGCCAGGTCGGCGTGGACACCGAACCCGTGCGCATCAGCTCCCTCAGGCGCTCGCCCAGGCGCTCGCGGCCGGGCATCGCGTCCAGCCAGGAGCGGGCCAGCCCGTCCTGGGCCCGCGACCACGCCTCGGTGCGGGGGTCCGCGGTGTCCTCGAGCCAGCGGTAGGGGTCGGCGACCTCTCGCCCGTGGAGCTGCTCGACGAGGTTCAGCCGCTCGGCGATCGGGTACGTGATCGTCGCAGGCAGTGGTGTGGAAGGGGCTTCTGTCACCTTGGCAAGGGTAGCGGCTGTTGAAAACGATCCCCGATAGGGCGCTGGTTCACCCCGGGTTCGATCACACATCCGTGACGCGTCACTTATCACACGTGATTTTTTCCTGGTAAGTGTGGTCTCCTAGGGCTGAACCGGTGGAGGTGGTCGCGTGCCAGACCGACAACCGACCCCTATCGGCGCCTCGCCACCAGGCGAGACGGCGCCGACGGTCCCCCCATGCCGAAATCAGCCCGAGCTGCGGGCAGTGCCCGACGGGGGCCGCGACGGGGGAGGTTCCGGTCCGACGCCGGCGGTGTTCCCCTGGGGCAGACGCAAGGTCCTGCTGCTCAACGCCACGTTCGAGCCGCTCACGGCGCTGTCGCTGCGCCGGGCGGTGGTCCTGGTGGTGTGCGGGAAAGCCGAGGTCGTGCACGGTGACGCCTCCGGGCTCGTGCTGCACTCGTCGAAGTCCGAGGTGCTCGTGCCCTCGGTCATCCGGCTGAGCACCTACGTTCGCGTGCCCTACCGCGGCCGCGTGCCGATGACCCGTGCCGGGCTCATGCATCGCGACCGCTACCGCTGCGCCTACTGCGGCGGGCGGGCGGAGACGATCGACCACGTCGTGCCGCGTTCGCGTGGCGGACCTCACACCTGGACGAACTGCGTCGCGTGCTGCGCGAAGTGCAACCACCGCAAGGCGGACAAGCTGCTGTCCGAACTGGGCTGGCGGTTGCGCGTCGTGCCGGCCGCGCCCCGTGGTCCGCACTGGAGACTGCTCGCGGGTGTCGCCGAGGCTGACCCGCAGTGGTTGCAGTACCTGGGTGAACCCGCGGCCTGAGCTGCCGCCCCCTGGTGGTTCAGGCCGCGAGGGTGAGCTCGTCGCGACGGGCCGTGATGCGGACCGAGTCGTCGTCGCACGCCGTGATGCGGACGGAGTCGTCGGTCGCGGTGATGCGCACCGAGTCGTCCGTGGCAGTAATCCGGACCGAGTCGTCCGTGGCCGTGATCCTGACCGAATCGCTCGCCGTGATGCGCACGGAGTCGGTCATCGTGATGCGCACCGAGTCCCCGGCCGTGATGCGCACGGAATCGGCCGCGGTGATCCGAACGGAGTCGTTCGCCGTGATGCGAACGGAGTCACTTGCGGTGATACGCACGGAATCGTCCTTGTAGCTCGGAAGAGTGACGGACAGGGCCTGGGGGCGGGTCATCGTTGACATTTCGTGTCCTCCAGGACGCTCGGGGCGGGTGCGCAAGACCCGTATAGGTGAAAAGCTAGGAGGTGGGTGTTCCGGGAACAAGACCCCAAACCGGCACCCGTTCGCCGCCGACCGGGTGAGGACTGACCGGGTGTAACCGCTGCGCCGCACGAGAGTGCTCATTGGCTCTACTGGTCGGTACGCACACGCTCCGTGACGTGAAATTCGGCCTGAAGTGATGTGCGTCATAGTGCAAACGGAGTGCTCAGGCGGAAAAACCGGGACGTTTTCCGGTGCTGTGTCACAGGAACGGCACTCGCGGGTGGTTTTGATCGGGCCCGAACGGTCCGAATCCGGTCGCCACGCCGGTGACGGTGATCGCGCCGGCGCGGTCGTACCGCTGGTCGTCCCGCATGTGGACGCTCGAGAGGACGGGACGCGGTCGTCCGGTGAGGCGTTCGTGGGATGTGGGGGTGACCGGAATGCTCGCCGAGGGGTGCAACTCGTTTGGGGCCTGACAACGTCGTCACTGCTGGTTGTCGTCGCAACAACAGCAGTGCTCTACTCCAACCAGGTCTTCCTCAAGGGCGAACCGGGTGGTTCGCGGGCTCGTCCGGTGCGCGGTGCTCCCGGCTCTGCTAGCCCTCGCGGCTCGCCGCGCGGTGGCCCGGCCACTCGTGCGCGACTGAGTTCGGCTACGGTACCGCCCGTGACCATCGTGGAGACCGTTCTCGTCTTCGCGCTGATCCCGCTGGCTATCTACGGCGTGATCACGCTGCTGACGGTGAGGCCAAAGGCCACCCGGATCCCCCGGTACCGGCCCGGCCAGGAGTGGGGCTACGCCCCGGTGTGGTGGAGCGCGAACCCGGCCGGGCTGAGCGCGGACCACCGCGGTTCCGCCGAGTCCGCCGCGGCGGGTTCGACTGCCAAGGGAGGCGCTCGTGGCAACTGGTAAGGCCATCGCGGCCGTCGACCCGTCGTCGCTGCCGCTCGGTGCGGTCGTGACGAACAGCGGTCGCGTCTCCGCCGCCAAGATGTACGAGCCGCACACCCCCGAGCTGCCGTTCTCGCCGACCCAGCTCGCGCAGCTGGACGAGGCCCTCACGCTGTCCAGCCGCGCGACCGGGCTCGACTTCAGCGTGTACCTCGGCGAGCTGGGCAGCTCGTCCCGCCAGCGCGCCGAGGAGCTGCACGCCTCGACCGAGCGCCCCTCGCACCACGTCCTCGTGGCCGTCTCGCCGGGCGAGCGCGTCGTCGAGGTCGTGACCGGCGAGGAGTCGCACCGCCGCCTCGCCGACCGCGGCGCCAAGCTCGCGGTGATGAGCATGGTCGCGTCCTTCAAGGAGGGCGACCTCGCCGGCGGCCTGGTGTCCGGCCTGCGCATGCTGACCGACCAGGCGGGCAACGCACCGCGTTCCTGACCCGACCTCGCGACAGCCCCCGGCCACCTCCGGCCGGGGGCTGTCGCCGTGTCAGGGGCTCAGCCGCGCGGCGACCTGGTTCTGCGCCACCACCAGGTCGGAGATCCGCTCCCAGCCGAGCCGGCGGTAGAGGTGCACGCCGTCGGCCGAGGAGAACAGCAACCCGGTGTCCGCGCCGTCCGCGAGCGCCTCGTGCACCAGCGTGCCCATGACGACGCTGCCCAGCCCACGCCGCCGGTGCCCGGCCGCGGTCTCGATCCGGTGCGCCACCGCGTCCGTGCCGACCACGGCCATCAGCCCGCTCGCCGCGAGCTCACCGCCGGCGAGCACCCGCACCCGCAGCACGGGCTCGCGCGTCACCTCCACCGCGTACCCGGCCGGCGGCGCGGGCAGCGGGTGACCGGCGAGCGCAAGCCGCATGAACGTCTCGTCCGGCCGCGCGACGACCAGCCCGGCCCGTTCCAGCTCGCCGACCACCTGCGCCGGGTCGGAGGTGGGCACGCTGAGCCAGTTCGGTTCCCGCGTCGCGGCCACGAGCGCGGCCAGCTCCGCGACCTCGGCCTCGTCGGTGGCGAGCCACTCGTACTTCCGGTGCGGCCGGTCGACGTGCACGACGAGGTGCCCGTCGCGAACCTCGGACGTGAGCCCGTCGGCGGCGGTCCAGCCGCGGTGCCAGCGTTCGACGAGCGTGCCGATGTGGTTCACGTTCCCCCTTGCGGTGATCGCTTCGTGCCGGCTCTGCGCCGAATCGGTGAGGCGGCTGCGCCGGTCCACCTCGTCGCGCCCCGCGTCGTTCCTGGCGACGACGAGGTCCGCGACCCGTTCCCAGCCGTGCTCGCGGTGGTCGTCCCCGGCCACGACCAGCCCGGTCCCGCTCCGCAGGACCGTCCGCTGCGGCTGCAGCTCCAACCCGTTGCGCAGCAGGGAGCTTCCAGCGGCGGTTGTCGATGAGCACGTGCTCGCCCGCCTCGGCCAGGAGGCCGGCCCGTGAACAGCCAGCCGACGATACGCGGAAGCCCCGCACCGCGCGAACGCGTTGCGGGGCTTCCAGGACCGGTCAGGAGCGGTCGAACTCCTGTGCCGCAAGGGCGCGCACGATGCCCGCACGGCCTTCGGACACCAGGCGGCGCAGGGCCGGCGGGTGCTCGTCGGCCAGCCACGCGTCAGCGGCCTCCACAGTGGACTTCGCGATCGACCACGCCGGGAACATGCCGACCACCATCGACTGCGCGCGTTCCGAGGAACGGCGGTCCCACACGCCCTTCACGTCGGCGAAGTAGCGCTCGACGTACGGCGCGAGCAGCTCCTTCTGCGAGGGGTGCGAGATGCCGGCGATGATGGCCTCGCTGACCGCGTTGGGCAGGTCGTCGTCGTTGACCGCCCGGTCCCACGCCTCGTCCTTGGCCTCGGCCGTCGGGCGCAGGGCGCGGGTGGACTGGGCGCGGCGGTGACCGGTGGAGGTGGGGTCGCGCTCCTCCTCCGCGGCGATCTCCGGCAGGTCCGCCCTGCCGTGCGCGACGAGGGCCTGCAGCAGGCGCCAGCGCAGGTCGGTGTCGACCTCAAGGCCTTCCAGGCCCGCGGAACCGTCGTACCAGCCGCGCAGCACGTCCAGAGTGGACTCGTCCAGCACCGAGGAGGCGAGCGCGTTCACGAACGCCAGCTGGTGGTCCGAACCCGGCTCCGCGGCCCGCGCCAGTTCCAGGGTCTTCGTGACGAACCGGCGCCAGCCCTCCGCGCGCCACGAGTCGTCCGCGTAGGACGACAGCGAGGTCTGGGCCTGCAGCAGGAGCCGCTGCACGACACCGACCTCCGACTCGGCGTGCAGACCGCCGAGCACCAGGTTCACGAAGTCGCGGGCCTTCAGCTCGGCCTCGCGGGTCATCTCCCACGCGGCCGACCAGCACAGCGTGCGGGGCAGCGGCTCCGCGATGTCGGAGATGTGGTCGATCAGCCCGGCCAGCGAGTCGGGGTCCAGGCGCATCGTGCAGTACGTGAGGTCGTCGTCGTTGACCAGCACGATCTTGCCGCGGTGCACGCCGACCAGCTCGGGGACCTCGGTGCGGTCGCCGGTGACGTCCAGCTCGTGGCGGTGCGTGCGGACCAGCTTGCCGCTGCCGTCGTCGTCGTACACGCCGATGGCGATGCGGTGCGTGCGGAACTCGCCCGCACCCGGACGTGCGCCGCCCTGCAGCACGGCGAACTCGGTGAACTTGCCGTCCGCGTCGACGGTGAACTTGGGGCGCAACAGGTTCAGGCCGGTGGTCTCCAGCCACTGCGCGCTCCACCACGACAGGTCGCGGCCGGACGCCTCCTCCAGCGCGCCCAGCAGGTCCGCGAGCGTCGCGTTGCCCCAGGCGTGCTTGGCGAAGTAGACCCGCAGGCCCGCCAGGAAGTTCTCCAGGCCGACGTACGCGACGAGCTGCTTCAGCACGGAAGCGCCCTTGGCGTAGGTGATGCCGTCGAAGTTGACCTCGACCGCCTGCACGTCCGGGATGTCCGCGGCGACCGGGTGCGTGCTCGGCAGCTGGTCTTGCCGGTACGCCCACGACTTCTCGATCTTCGCGAACGTCGTCCACGCCTGGCGGTACTCGGTGGCCTCCGCCTGCGCGAGCACCGACGCCCAGGTGGCGAACGACTCGTTCAGCCACAGGTCGTCCCACCAGCGCATGGTCACCAGGTCGCCGAACCACATGTGCGCCATCTCGTGCAGCACGGTCTCGGACCGGCGCTCGTAGAGGTAGCGGGTGACCCGGCTGCGGAAGACGTAGTCCTCCAGGAACGTGACGCAGCCCGCGTTCTCCATCGCGCCCGCGTTGAACTCCGGCACGAAGCACTGGTCGTACTTGCCGAACGGGTACTTCACGCCGAACGCCTGGTGGAAGAACCCGAAACCCTGCTTGGTCTCGGTGAACAGCCGCTCGTGGTCCATGTGCGGGGCGAGCGAGGCGCGGCAGTAGATGCCGAGCGGGATGCGGAAGTCGCCGTCCACGAACTCGTCGCGCCATTCCGCGTACGGACCGGCGACGAGCGCGACGATGTACGTCGACATCGGCTTGGTCGTGGCGAACGTGTGCACGTCCGCGCCGCCCTCGCCGTCCTCGGTGCCGGTGATCTCGCCGTTGGAGATCACCTTCCAGTCGTGCGGCGCGGTGACCTTCAGCGAGAACACCGACTTCAGGTCCGGCTGGTCGAAGCACGCGAACATGCGCTTGGCGTCGGCGGTCTCGAACTGCGAGTACAGGTACACGCCGCCGTCGACCGGGTCGACGAACCGGTGCAGGCCCTCGCCGGTGTTCATGTACCGGCAGTCGGCCTCGATCGTCAGCTCGTTCGTCTCCGCGAGGTCCGACAGCCGGACGCCGTCCTCCTCGCGGTAGTCGGAGACGTCGATCTCCTCGCCGTTCAGCACGGCCCGGTGCACGGTCGCCGCCACGATGTCGATCCACGAGGAAGCACCCGGAGTCCGGCTGCGGAACACCACGGTGGTGGTGGAGCGGAACGTGTCCGAACCCGGCTTTCCGCCGCCGTCGGTCAGGTCCAGCTCGATCCGGTAGGACTCCACTTCCAGCAGCCCAGAACGTTCCTGGGCCTGGTCGCGGGTGAGGTTGGGCGCGGCCACTGTTCACCTCGTCTGCCACGCGTGTGGTTACGCGCTGACGTCGTCGGGAATGGTTATGACTCCCGCATCCAATCACGGAACCGGCGTGCGGGAAGAGATGACGGGGTGATCTGGTTGGGCTGTTGGGGGGACAACCCCACCTACCGTGACTGAAGGGGCACCCATGGCTGAGAAGGCCAAGGTCGATTTCTACTTCGACCCGCTTTGTCCGTTCGCGTGGATCACCTCCAGGTGGATCCTCGAAGTGGAGCAGGTCCGCGACATCGACCTCAGCTTCCACGTGATGAGCCTGGCCGTGCTGAACGAGGGCCGCGACCTGCCCGAGCAGTACAGGGAGCTCATGACCAAGGGCTGGGGTCCCGTCCGCGTGGCCATCGCGGCCGAGCAGAAGTTCGGCAACGAGGTGCTGCCCCGGCTCTACGCCGCCATGGGCACCCGCATCCACAACGAGGGCAACCAGGACTTCGACGACGTCATCAAGCTGGCACTCGCCGACGCCGAGCTGCCCGCGGAGCTGGCAGAGGCCGCGCACTCGACCGAGTACGACGAGGAGCTGCGGGCCTCGCACCACCGCGGCATGGACCCCGTCGGGATGGACGTCGGCACGCCGACCATCCACATCGACGGCGTCGCCTTCTTCGGCCCGGTGCTCACGAAGATCCCGCGCGGCGAGGAGGCCGGCCGGATCTTCGACGGCGCCCGGCTGCTCGCCGGCTACCCGCACTTCTTCGAGCTGAAGCGCACTCGAACGGGTGACTTGGACTTCAGCTGAGGTCCGTGCCGCGGCTTCGTCGACGCGCGGCGAATTTTCGGGGCGACTTTTCTGCCGGGGTGCCGGCGGACGTGGCGCCGCGCCGAGGTTTTTCACGACCCGGTGCGGCGCCACCGCCGTTTCACCGGAGCGGGCGTGCGCATGGCCGATGACCACCGCCCACCCGATGTGACAGTCTGGACGTCGTCCGCGCCAAACCTGTCACATCCGTCTGGAGGGCTCTCGTGATCGAGGTCGTCAACCCCGCCACCGAGGAAGTCGTCGGCACGCTCGCCGAAGGCACGCCGGCCGACGTCGACGCGGCCGTTGCCGCTGCCGTCGCCGCCTTTCCGGCGTGGTCGCTGACGGCGGTGCCCGAGCGGGTGAAGGTGGTGCGGGCGATCGTCGACGGGCTGCGAGAGCGGGCCGACGAGCTCGCGGCCACCATGACCCGGGAGATGGGCACGCCGCTGGCGTTCAGCCGGAAGGTGCAGGTCGCGAACCCGATCGGGATCGCGGAGGGTGTCGCGGACGTGCTGGAGCGCGGGTACTTCGAGCCGGAGGAGATCGGCAACTCGCTGGTGCTGCGCGAGCCGGTCGGGGTGGTCGCGGCCATCACGCCGTGGAACTTCCCGTTGCAGCAGATGGTGGCGAAGGTCGTCCCGGCGCTGGCCGCGGGCAACACCGTGGTGCTCAAGCCGAGCGAGCTGGCACCGCGGACCGCAGACCTGCTGGCGGAGATCGTCACGAGCGCCACGCCCAGCGGGGTCTTCGGCCTCGTGCACGGCACCGGGCCGGTGGCCGGGGAGGCGCTCGCGGCGCACCCGGACGTCGACATGGTGTCGTTCACCGGGTCCACGCGGGCGGGACGGCGGGTGTCGGCGGTGGCCGCCGAGACGGTCAAGCGGGTCGCGCTGGAGCTGGGCGGCAAGTCGGCCTGCGTGGTGCTCGACGACGCCGACCTCGGGCGGGCCGTGAAGATCGCCGTCGGGAACTCGTTCATGAACAACGGCCAGGCGTGCAGCGCGTGGACGCGGTTGCTGGTGCCCGCCGACCGGCACGACGAAGCGGTGCGGTTGGCGGTCGCCGCGGCGGCCAAGTACGTGCCGGGTGACCCGGCGGAGCCGGCGACGCGGATCGGGCCTGCCGTGTCCGCCGCCCAGCGGGACCGGGTGGTCGGCTACATCCGCAAGGGTGTCGAGGAGGGCGCGCAGCTGGCGGCCGGTGGGCCGGACGCGCCGTTGCCGAAGGGGTTCTACGTGGCGCCGACGGTGTTCGGCGGGGTCACGCCGGAGATGACCATCGCCCAGGAGGAGATCTTCGGGCCGGTGCTGTCGGTCATGCCGTACGCGGACGAGGACGACGCGGTGCGCATCGCGAACTCCACCATCTACGGGCTCGGGGGTGCCGTGTTCTCCGCGGACACCGACCGGGCGCTCGCCGTGGCCAAGCGGTTGCGCACCGGGCAGGTCGACATCAACGGCGGTGCGTTCAACACGAGCGCGCCCTTCGGCGGGTACCGGCAGTCGGGCAACGGGCGCGAGTTCGGCAGGTTCGGCCTCGACGAGTTCTGCGAGATCAAGTCGATCCAGCGGTAAATGAGCTGCGGAACCGGCCGTGGCGGCGTATCACTGCCGCCATGGCCGACTCGACGCTGAGCATCAGGACCATCGACCGCTCTGACCTCGACGACTTCCGGCGGGTGTTCGCCTGGGCGTTCCTCGACGAACCGCGCGACAGCGAGCACCGCTGGACCAAGGTGCTGGAGCTCGACCGCACCCACGCGGTGTTCGACGGTGACGAGATGATCGGCACCGGCGGGATTCTCAGCCGCGAGCTCACGGTCCCCGGCGGCGCGCTCGCACCGGTCGGCGCCGTGACCGTCGTGGGCGTCAAACCCGGCCACAGGCGCCGTGGCGTGGCATCGCTGCTGATGAAGACCCAGCTGCACCAGATGCACGAAGCGGGCGACTCGATCGCGATCCTCTGGGCGTCGGAGGGCGGGATCTACCGGCGGTTCGGCTACGGCGAGCACGCGTCGAGCCGGTCGATGATGACGATGCCGACGCGCATGCCGTTCCACCCCGGCGTGCGGGTCGGCGACGCGCGCATCCGGCAGGTCACGCGCGACGAGGCGCTGCCGTTCATGCGCGAGGTCCACGACCGCGTGCGCCGCACCAGGACCGGCTGGCTGAGCCGGGTCGAGAAGTCGTGGGACGTGCACCTGTCCGACGACGAGTCCGACCGCAACGGCCTCTCGTCCTACCGCTACTGCCTGCACCCGCAGGGGTACGTGGTGTTCCGCGTGAAGCACGAGTGGGACAACAGCGGGCCGCGCAACGAGCTGCACGTGCGCGAGCTCGCGTGCGAGACCGAGCAGGCGTACGCGGACCTCTACCGGTTCCTGCTGGACGTCGACCTGGCGGCCCGGATCTCCTTCTACACCGCCACCGATGAACCGATCTTGCACATGGTCGCTGACCCGCGGAAGGTGCGCCAAGAGCTCGGGGACGCGCTGTGGCTGCGGATCGTCGACGTGGACCGCGCTCTGCCGCTGCGCCGCTACCTGTCCGATGTGGACAGCGTGCTGGCCGTCGAGGACGCGTTGTGCCCGTGGAACTCGGGCCGCTGGCGCCTCACGGTGAAGGGCGGTGAGGCGGTCGTCACCCGCACCGAGGACCCCGCGGACGTGTCGCTCGACATCGCCGCGCTCGGCAGCGCCTACCTCGGCGGCGTGCGGCTTTCCGTGCTCGCACGAGCACATCGCGTGGTCGAGCACACGCCAGGGCATGTCGACGCGCTGACGTTGGCGTTCCTCAACACACACGAACCGCACTGCCCCGAGGTGTTCTAACGGAACTCTGGCCCGCTTTTGCTCGTTGACGGTTTGTCTGCCGTGGGAGGTAAACCGTGGGCACGATCGTGTGGGTCGTTGTGCTGGTGTTGCTGGTCGCCGGCGTGTTCTACCTGGTCAGCCAGAGCAACGCGCGCAAGGCGCGGGAGCTCGACGACGCCAAGGCCGAGGCACGCCGCTGGGTCGAGCGGCTGGGTGGTCAGGTGATGAGCCTCACCGGCAGCAACACCGCCTCCACCCAGGCGCTGGCCGACGCCTCCGAGCGCTTCACCGCCGCCGGTTCCCAGATGGAGCAGGCCCGCACGATCCCGCAGGCCCGCCTGGTCACCCAGACCGCGATGGAGGGCCTGCACTACGTCCGCGCCGCGCGTGAGGCCATGGGCATGGACCCCGGTCCCGCGCTGCCCGAGATCGCGGGCCAGAAGCAGGCCGGTGCCGTCAGCGAGGACCGCCGGGTCACCGTCGAGGGCCACGACTACGCCGCCTCGCCGCAGTCGGGCGCGGGCACGCCGTACTACTACCCCGGCGGCATGGTCGCCGGCCGCCCGGTGCCCCGCGGCTGGTACTCCGAGCCGTGGTGGAAGCCCGCGCTCGTGGCGGGTGCCTGGGGCGTCGGCACGTTCCTGCTGATGGACGCCATGTTCTCCGGCATGCACGGCATCGGCGACTACGGCGCTGCCGACCTGGGCATGGGCGCCGACGCGGGCATGAACGACATGGGCGGCGACTTCGGTGGCGGCGACATGGGCGACTCCGGCGGCTTCGACTTCGGCGACATGGGCGGCGGGTTCGACTTCTAGCCGGGCCGTGAACGACACGAGGCCGCCCCCGCACACGCGCGGGGGCGGCCTCCGTCGTTGTCGGGTGTCAGGCCTGGCAGACGGGGCACCAGAACAGGTTCCGCGCCGCCAGCTCCTTCGTCAGCACCTCGGTGCCGCACACCAGGCACGGCTCACCGGCCCGCCGGTACACGTACACCTCACCGCCGTGCCGGTCCACGCGCGGCGGGCGCTTCATCGCCCGCGGCATGTGCTCGCGGCGCACGGTGTCGATCCGCCCGACCTTCACGCCGTCCTTCATCAGCACGACCAGGTCGTTCCACAGGTCGTCCCACAGCTCGCGGCTGACCTCGGTACCCGGCGTCATCGGGTTGACGTTGTGCCGGAACAGCACCTCGGCGCGGTAGACGTTGCCGACGCCCGCGATGACCTTCTGGTCCATCAGCAGCACGGCCAGCGACTGGCGGGAGCGGCTGACCCGCTCGTGGGCCAGGTCCGGCCGCGCGTCACGGCGCAGCGGGTCGGGGCCCAGACGAGCCCGGATGGCCTTGACCTCGTCGGCGTTCAGCACCTCGCACGCCGTCGGGCCGCGCAGGTCGGTCCAGTGGGTGACGCCGACCATGCGCATCCGCACCTGGCCGACCGGTAGCAGCACGGGCGGGGTGTGCTCGGTGAACGTGCCGTAGAGGCCGAGGTGCACGTGCACCACCGCGTCCGGGCCGTACACGTGGAACAGGTGCTTGCCGTGCGCCTCGGCGCGCACGAGCGTCCGTCCGTCCACAAGGGACGCCGAGAAGCGGCCCTGTGGACTGGAGACGGCCACCGGGGCACCCGCGTACCGGCGCTGGTGCAGCCGCGCGAGGCGGTGCAGGGTGTGGCCCTCTGGCATCGGTCAGCCGGTCTTGCCGGAGTTCTCGTAGGCGCTGACCTGGTCGATGCGCCGCTGGTGGCGGGCGTCGCCGGAGAACGGCGTCTCGAGGAACGCCACGACGATCGCGGTCGCCTCCTCCGCGGTGTGCTGGCGGGCGCCGATGCCGACCAGCAGGGCGTCGTTGTGCTGGCGGGCCAGCTGCGCGGTGTCGACGTTCCACGCCAGCGCGGCGCGGGCACCCTTCACCTTGTTCGCGGCGATCTGCTCGCCGTTGCCGGAGCCGCCGATCACCACGCCGAGGCTGCCGGGGTCGTTCACGACCCGCTCGGCGGCGTCGACGCAGAACGACGGGTAGTCGTCCAGGGCGTCGTACTCGTGGGCGCCGACGTCGACGACCTCGTAACCCTGCTCCTTGAGAGCCGTGGACAGGTGGGACTTCAGCTCGAAGCCAGCGTGGTCTGCTGCCAGATAAACGCGCACGTCACGGAGTCTGACACGCTGGTGCCCATGTTCAGCCAGGAGGGGTACCGGCTGCGGCTGGAGTGGGGGCCCGAGGGGATCGACGCGCTCAAGGGCTGCGACGTGCTCGTGGTGGTCGACGTGCTGTCGTTCACGACGTCGGTGGACCTGGTCGTCGGCAACGGGGGACAGGTCCGGCCGTCGCGCTGGGGACCGGAGTCCGGGCGGACGCCGCGACCGGCGTCACTGGCCGGGGCGACCGGGCTGGTGGAGCTGCCGTCGCCGAACGGGTCGAACCTCAGCTCGCTCGCGGCGACGACCGGTGCGCACGTGCTGGCGGCCTGCCTGCGCAACGCCGAGGCCGTCGCGGAACGCGCCGCGCAGCTGGGCGAGGTCGTCGGCGTGGCGCCCGGTGGCGAGCGCTGGGGCCTCGACGTCCTGGGCACCGGACCGCGCGAGTTCGGCCCGTTGCGGCCGTGCGTCGAGGACCACCTGGGCGCCGGCGCGGTGCTGGCGGCGCTCGCGAGCCGGCTGCCCGCGGGTCAGGCCTCGCCCGAGGCGGAGCTCGCGATCACGGCGTTCACGCACACCGACGTCGTGCGGGCCGTGCGGGAGTGCGGGTCGGGGCGGGAGCTGACCGGGAACGGGCACGCCGCCGACGTCGAGCTGGCGGTCGCCCTCGGGGTCAGCCGGGTCGTGCCGCAGCTGGTGGAAGGGGTCTTCCGGTGATCGAGATCGCGGACGGCGTGTTCGTGCTCCGGCACGCCGAGCTGGACCTCACCCTCGGCCTGATCACTGGATCGGGTGATTCGCTGCTGGTGGACTCCGGCATGGACGAGGGCCTGGCCGAGCGGCTGAGCCCGTCGCGGATCGTGCTGACGCACAACCACTTCGACCACGTGCTCGCGACGGAGGCGTTCCTGCCGTGCGAGGTGTGGGCGCACGAGGACTGCGTGGTCGACGAGAGCCTGCTGGAAAGCCGCGCCCGGTACTACGACGAGCCGTTCACGGGCAGGCTCGTCGCGCCGACGCACACGTTCCGCGACAGCACCACGCTCGACGTCGGGGGCCGCCGGGTCGACCTGCACCACTTCGGTCCCGCGCACACCTCGCACGACGTGGTCGTGCACGTGCCGGACGCCGGCGTGGTCTTCGCGGGCGACCTGGTCGAGGAGGGCGCTCCCGCGCAGGCCGGTCCGGACGCGACGCCGGCGAACTGGCGGCACGTCCTCGACCGGGTGCTGGCGCTCGGCCCGCGCATCGTCGTGCCCGGCCACGGCAACCCGGTCGACGCGGCGTTCGTGCGCGCGATGGCTATCCCGGCGGCCAGCTGAGGCCGCGCCCGCCGAGCACGTGGCAGTGCACGTGGAACACGGTCTGGCCGCCGTCGCGCCCGGTGTTGAACACGAGCCGGTAGCCGGACCCGTCGACGCCCTCGGCCTTCGCCACCTGGTGCGCGGTCGCGAGGACCTGCCCGGCGAGCAGCGGGTCGAGGTCGCCGACGGCCCGGTGGTGCTCCTTGGGGATCACCAGGACGTGCGTCGGGGCCTTGGGGTCGATGTCGCGGAACGCGAGCGTGGTGTCGGTCTCGGCCACGACGGTCGCCGGGATCTCACCCGCGACGATGCGGCAGAACAGGCAGTCGGTCACCCCGCGATGGTATTGGTCCCGTTGGACCCTGTTGTTCCTGGCGCGCGACGGTCAATCATGTCGGGGTGAAGGGCGCCAAGCTCCTGCTCGTGGTGCGGTGCCTCATCAGCTTCGCGATCGGCGTGCTGCTCGTCGTGCTCGCCGTCCGCTTCGGTGAGGCGCTCTGGCGGGCCTTCCACTCGTGATCGCCTTTGGACGAACCTGCGCTAGTCGCGCACGAAGCAGAACTCGTTGCCCTCGGGGTCGCGCATCACCTGGAAGCTGCCCTGTTCGTCGGTGTGCACCACGCCCTCGCGCGTGCCGCCCAGGTTGACCGCCCGCACGACGGCGGCCTCGATGTCGTCGACCTGGAAGTCGAGGTGCAGCCGGTTCTTCACGTCCTTGCGCTCGGGCACCGGCTGGAACGACATCCGCACCCCGCCCGGCGGCTCCACGTGCGCCCACCCGAGCGCCCGCTCGACGGGCTCACCGCCGAGCAGCTCCGCCCAGAACCGCACGAGCGTCGCCGGGTCGTTGCTGTCGATGACGATCTGTTCCAGCCTCACGTCTCCACCAGGTCCTCTCGTGCCCAGTCGCGCAGCCTACTTCCGCGGCCATGGCGAAGATCGTTGTTTTCGGGGCCTGCGGCCAGGCCGGACGGGGGCGTGGCGGTGAGCGCGGTGCACGCAGGTCGGGATCGTCTCGATGTGAGCCGCATCACAAAAGGGCCGAGTGCGGGTGCACTCGGCCCTTTCGTGTCGAGCGGGCGACGGGAATCGAACCCGCGTAGCTAGTTTGGAAGACTAGGGCTCTACCATTGAGCTACGCCCGCTTGCCGCCCGTTGTCGGGGCTGCGATCGATACTTTAGCGGGTGGCGGTAAGCTTGGTGCAACCGGGGCGTGGCGCAGTTTGGTAGCGCACCCGCTTTGGGAGCGGGGGGTCGCAGGTTCAAATCCTGTCGCCCCGATCGGTTGCCGAAAACCCGCAGCGCTCGCCGCTGCGGGTTTTCGCCTTCTCCACCCCCGCAGGTAGCGGCTGGCCCACGTCGCCAGCACCCGCGCCACGTACGTCGCGTCCGCCCGGTCGGCCAGCAGGTGTTCCACGTGGGCGGTGTCGGCGGAGGTGCCGATGGTCGACGACCGCGAAAAGCGTTTCTCCACGTCACTACTGTCCGGTCCGTGCGCTACCAGTACCTCGACGCCCGGCTGCGGCAGGCCTTCGACGACGCCGGGCTCAGCCGGTGCCAGCGGGCGTTGCTGCAGGGCGTGCTGCGCGCGCTCGACCCCGATGCGCACCTCGGCGAGCACGTCGCCGGGCTGGGCAGTGCGTTCCTGGCCGTCCAACGCGCGCAGACCGCCCTTGCCAGCCACGCCGCCGAGGACCACCCGCGGTGGAACCTGCTGCGCCGCATCATCAGCACCTCCGTCACGGTGGTGGACGCCGCCGCGCCCGCCTACGCGCACGGCGGTGCGGAGGAGCTTGCCGAGGCACGGCGGACGTTGCTCGACGTGGACGCCGCCATCGCCGCCGACGGGCAGAAGCTCGACCCCGCCGTCACGGCCGCGGCTGCCGCGAAGCTCGACCCCGAGGCGCTCAGGGCCGCGGTCGAGCGGTGGCTCGCTCCACTGTGGAACGGCGTCGAGCTGCCGTTGCGGGCCAGGATGATCGCCGAGGTCGCGGTGGTCACGGCCGACCACGGGCGGGACGGGCGGCACCTGCGCACCGACCTGTTGCGGTTCCTCAAGAAACCGGACGACCTGGCGCAGGTGCTGTGGCCGCTGCCGCGCAGGCACGTGGTGGCGCTGGTCGTGCGCGGGGCCAGGGTGCTGCGGCACCTCGACGAGCTGCTGCCGGGGGCGCGGCAGGAACCGTTGCACCGCAGCAGGTTGCCGAAGGACGACTTCCTCAAGGACGTGGTCACCGGCTCGTCGGCGCTGGTCCGGCTGCCGGTCACGGCCGCGGACGCGCACACCGCGGCGGTGCTCGGCAGGCGGGTGCTGAGCGAGGCGCTCGACCAGTACGCGGCGGGGGAGCGGCTGACGGAGCTCGACATCGCGCCGGTGTGGCAGGTCAGCGGGCCGACCGGGCGGGTGACCCGCGGCGGGGAGCACCAGCGCACGGTCGGCAACGCCTACCCGCTCACCCCGTACTGGCCGGGTGAGCTGCGGTCGGCGATGCGGGTCGCGAACCTGGCACGGCAGGTCGACGCGCCGATGGCGGCTGCGGGGCTCGCGTGGAGCGCGCTGGAGGCGACCGGGCTGGACCCGAGCCGGATCGGCTGGCTGGCCAAGGCGTGCGCGCTGCAGGTGTTGCGGCAGCACCTGGTCAGCCTGCACGTCGTCGTCACCCACCACGACCGCGAGCTGAGGGCACCGCTCGACGCGCACGTGCCGACGACTGGGGTGAAGCACCACCTGAGGTCCGTCGACGCGTGGCTGGAGGTGCTCGTCCGGCACCCCCGGCCGAACGAGCGGCTGAAGGCCGCGCAGGACGCCGTCACCGCGCTCGCGGAGAGCGAGGGCGGGCTGGTGCCAGACCTCGTGGAGCTGTGGCGGTCGCGGCTCGCGGACTCGAACGCCCTCGCGGACTGGTTGCAGGAGCAGGAGGACACGGCCGCGGCACTGCTGGAATGGCTTTACGCCACGCGGAACCTCGCCTTCCACGCCGGCACGTTCGCCGCGCCCGGTGACGTGCTGACCGCGCACGCCGGGCAGGCGCTCGCCGACCTGGCGCTCGAGTTCCTCGGCAACTGGCGCACGCGGGAACGCCGGCAGGGCCGGGACGAGACGCCCGCGCTGGAGGTCTACCGCCGCCTCGCCCAGCGCAAGGACCAGCTCACCGCGCGACTGCGGCGGGCGAACTCCGTGCGCAGGCTCAGCGTCGAGGACATCTCCGGGCCTGACGAGAAGTGGTGGACGCGGGGCGAGGCCAACGGCGACAAGGTCAAGGCCCGGCTGCCGAAGGTCTGACGACCGACACGGGTCGTGGGTGGTTCCTGGACGAGAGGAACCACCCACGACCCGTTTCACGCATCAGGCGGCCTGGTGCCCGTTGGGCACCTCAGGCTCGTGGCGGTGCGTCATGCGGTGCCACCACGACCGCGGCCGGCCACCGCTGCGGTAGTACTCCTGGACGCGGCGGGCGTCCTCGCGCAGCGCCGCCTGCCGGTAGTCCATCTCGGCCTTGATCGCCTCGGGCGTCCACTCCACCTGAACCAGCTCCTCAGTTCGCTTCGTTGACGAGACCGAGGTTGCCCCTGAGGGATGGCCCCTCACATCGAACGATCACCCAAGGCTGCGCCGCGAGACCCCTTACTCAGCCGAAAGCGCCCGGGTGGAAGGGTTCCACCCGGGCGCCTGAGGCGTGCTAGCTCACGCGCGCGGTCGTACCGGGACGCACGGTCGTGGTCGTGGCCTGCGCCTGGTTGTCCGCGGGCCTCGCGTCCTGGTACCAGTCGGGGGACGAGGCCACCGCCCGGAACGTCACCTGGCCCGCCGCGGCGTCGGCGGCGGAGTAGGTGTACGCGAACACGAACTCGGTGCGGGCGGTCGGTGAAGCGGCCACGCGCTGCAGGGTGTAGCCGATCTCCTGGCCTTGGGCGCCGTTCGCGCTGACCTTGTAGAGCGTGACCTTGACGTTCCCGTCGTGGTGGGGGTTCGCCACGTACGCCTTGATCGTCTTGGTCTGGTCGGCCCGTGCCGCCTCCGGCACGGACAGGGCGGTGATCGCCAGGTCGTGCGTCTCGACCGTCAGCTTCTCCGGCACGCTGCTGCCGGTGCGGCCGTCGGACGTCGTCGCGGTCACGGAGACCGAGTAGTCACCGTCCTTCGCGTACCGGTGCCTGATCCGCTCACCGGGCACGATCGGCGCCGACCCGCCGTCGCCGAAGTAGACGGTGCCGCTGACCAACGGTCGCTGCTCACCCGCGGACGGCACGAACTCGACGTCGGTGTAGATGGTCGGGTTGTTGGGGTACGGCGACAGCCACGGCCGCAGCGGCGCAGCGGTGCTGAACTCCACGAACGCCGGCTCCGCGTCCGCGGGCGTCTCCGCCACCCGGACCAGGTAGGACTCGCCGGCCTCGGCCGAGAAGACCGACCGCATGCCGTTGCGCTCGTTGTCGTCCGTGGACACGCAGTCCACTTCGGACAGGTCGGCGGCGCGGTACACGCTGACGGCGCCCTCGCTGGCGAGGACCTGGACGAACCTGCTGCTGGTCGGGGCGTAGCGGTACCAGACGGACTGCGTCGCCGCCGGGTCGCAGCTCGCGGACAGCTCGCCCGGCTCCGCCGTCGTGCGCCGCAGGTCGACGTCGTGCCTGCTCGGCACCGCGACCGCCGCGGCGTTCGCGCGGTTGTCGTTCGACAGGCCGGGAACGCCGCGGAAGTCGATCAGGACCGGGCCGCCGCCGGAGTAGTACTCGACCACCATCACGTGGTAGGTCGTGCCCGCTTTGACCGCGAACGTGTCGTCCCTCGGACCGTTCGCGGTGCAGGCGCCCTCGACCGGCGTCAGCGCGCCGCGCTCGCCGGTGAAGACGCCGTAGAACGGCCCGTACCGCTCGCTGTGCGTGGCCAGCCGGACGAAGCCGTCGGCGGGTGCGGTGTAGCGCAGCCACACCGAACCCGCACCCCAGTAGTTGCAGGCGTTCGGGTCGTCGGCGGCCTTGGTGGCACCGGTGGTGTCGATGGTGGCCGTGAACGGCAGTGCGGTGACGTCAAGAGCGGTGTCGAAGTCGTCGTTGCCCGGTGCGGCGTGCGCGACACCCGGTACGGACAGGGCGAGCAGGGCCGCGGCACCGAAGGCCAGCGCACGCGTTCTGATGGACAGTCTCATGATCCCCCCAGATCAGTTCAGGACGGCGGCGGCGGCGAGTGCGGGACGCACGGTGGTCGCGATCGCGATCACCTCGTTGTCGCCGGTGTTCGCGTCGTACACCGGGTACTCCAGCTTCACCTCGGCCTTGAACGTCACCTTGCCGGTCACCGCGTCCTCCGGCGTGAAGGTGTAGGAGAACGGGAAGCTCACCTTGCGCGTCGGGTGCGCGGGCACGTCGAGCTTCAGCACGCCGACCTCACGCCACCACTCGCCGTCGTGCTTGTAGAGCCTCACCGTGGCCTGCTCCAGGTACCGGGTGTTGCCCACCTGCACGGTGATCTGCTTCTGCTGCCCGGCCCGTGCCGAGGTGGGCACGGTGAACTTGGTGATGCCGACGTCGTGCGTCTTGACCGTGACCTCGACGGTGTCGGTGGAGACGCGGCCGTCGGACGTGGTCGAGCGGATCGCCGCCGTGTACACGCCGTCCTTGGTGTACCGGTGGTTCCGGTCGGTCTCCTCGCTCGCGGGCAGCGTGGTGCCGTCACCGAAGTCCCACTCGGTCAGCACCGGGTCGTCGAAGTCGTTACCGGTGTAGACCCGGAACGGGATGGTGTCGTTGACCGACGGACCACCCGACGTGGTGGAGTAGCTGAGGTTCGTCGTGAACGCGGGTGCTTCCTTCAGCTCCAGCGTGAACCGGGAGTCGTCGCCGGCGCTGCTGACGAGCTGGAAGAAGTAGGTCTTGCCGCCCGTGAGGCCGACTGCCTTGCCGTTGTAGGCGGACGTCCCGGTGCACTTGCGCAGTTCCAGCCCGCCCAGTGCGGCGCCGTCGAAGACGCTGATCACCGGGCTGCTGCCGCCGCTCGACTTGACCTGCACGACCACGGACTGGTCCTGGGCGGGCGTGTAGGAGTACCAGACCGACGGCCGGCCCTCGGAGCTGTGACAGGCCGCCGCGTACGGCTCGGCGTCCTGGGCGGAGGCCAGCGAGAAGTCCGGACCGGGTGTGGAGAACGGCAACGTCACCGGCTGCGCGTTCGCGAAGTCGTCGTTGGCCAGCGGGGAGATCCGGTCGAGCGCGAGCTTCAGCGCGCCACCCGTCACGTTCTGCCCGGTCACCATGAAGTGGTAGGTCTCGCCCGCGGTCGCGCGGAACGTGACCGGGTCGGTCCGGCTGCGGCTGCAGCCGTCGGAGTACCAGTCGACGTGGCGCAGCTCGTGCCGCGGCCCGGTGAGCGTCGTGACCACCAGGTCTCGGCCGCTGCCCTCGGTCTTGAGCCGCAGCAGGCCGTCCTCGGTCGCGGTGTAGCTGAACCACACCGAACCGCTTGCGACGTAACCGGTGCAGTCGTACGGGTCGTCGAGCGCCTTGGTGGCGGACGTCGTGTCCTGTTCGGTCACGTACGGCAGGGCGTTGATCACGGTGGGCGTGTCGAAGTCGTCGTTGGTCGGTGGTGCCGCGTGTGCCACACCGGGCACCAGCACCCCGACCAGGGCGACGGCCGCGACCGCCGCTGATCTCCAGGAAGGCATGCGAAAGTTCCCCCAAGTCCCCAGACCCCGGCCTTGATGGCAGGGGTACCCCGACCCTAGATCGCGACGGATGGGGTGTTCGTTGCACGTTCCGGCCGAATTGCCCCATCCGGCGCAGCGCGCGCGTTACCTCGTGAACCGCAGGGTGATCACCTGGAACGGGCGCAGCACCACCTCCGCGGCCGCGGCACCCAGCGGCCGTTCGAGCAGGTCGGTCTCCTGGACGTCCCGATGGGCGAAGGAGGTGCTGATCGAGGCGCGGGCACGACCGCCGTGCGCCTCGTAAAGTCGGACGACGACGTCGCCCGACCGGTCGTCCGCCAGCTTCACGGCCTCGACCCTGACCGCCGGGTTGCCGGTGCGCACCAGCGGTTGCGGTGCGGCCGAGCCCTGGACGGTCCGCGGCGGCAGGTTGATCCGGTAGCCCGCGTCCACGGCCTCCGGCAGGCCGCCGAGCACGAGGGCGTAGCGGAAGCGGTGGTGGCCCTGGTCGGTCTCGGGGTCGGGGAACCGGGGCGCGCGCAGCAGGGACAGGCGCACGGTCGTGGTGGTCCCGCCGTCCTCGCGGGTGGTGCGGGTGACCTCGTGGCCGTAGGTCGAGTCGTTGACCACCGCGACGCCGTAGCCGGGTTCGCCGACGTGCAGGAAGCGGTGGGCGCAGATCTCGAACTTCGCCGCCTCCCACGAGGTGTTGGTGTGGACGGGCCGGTGCAGGTGGCCGAACTGGGTCTCGGCGGTGGAGACCTCGGCGCGCAGGTCGAGCGGGAACGCGATCTTGAGCAGCTTCTCGCGTTCCTGCCAGTCGACCTCGGTGTCGAAGTCGACCTGCTTGGAGCCCTCGCGCAGCCGGATCGTCTGGGTGAGCGCGGAGTCGCCGAACTCGGTGCGCACGACCACGGCGTCGGCGGCGTCGACGCGTTCGGTCGGGGCCAGGTCGGACCGCCAGTTGCGGTAGAACGGGTCGATGTCCCAGGCGTCCCACTGGTTCGGGTTGTCCTTGTGCAGCTGCGGCAGGCCCGCGCACCCGTGCGGCGGCAGGACCTCGCGCTGCTCCTCCAGGTCGAGGACGGAGGTGATCACGCCGTCGCCGTCGACCGTCACGCGGAGGCGGCCGTTGTCGAGCACGCCGCCCACAGGCGCGACGAACGGCCTGGGCGCGTCACCGCCGAACACGTCGAAGACGACCTCGGCGGAGCCGTCGCCCTTGACCGCGTCGATCGCACGGGTCGTGAGCTGCTCCAGCTCCGCCGCCACCCGCGCGTAGGTCGCCTCGGCCTCGCGGTGCACCCAGGCGATCGAGCTGCCCGGCAGGATGTCGTGGAACTGGTGCAGCAGCACGGTCTTCCACAACCGGTCGAGGTCGTCGTACGGGTACTCGGCACCGTGGAGCGCCGCCGCGGTCGACCAGTGCTCGGCCTCGCGCAGCAGGTGCTCGCAACGCCGGTTGCCCTGCTTGGTCTTGGCCTGCGTGGTGTAGGTGGCGCGGTGCTTCTCCAGGTACAGCTCGCCCGCCCACACCGGCGCGTCCGGGTACTCGTCCTGCGCGGCCTGGAAGAAGTCGCGCGGCGGCTCGACCGTCACGGTCGGGGAGCCTTCGAGGTCCGCGACCCGGTGCGCGGTCTCCATCATCTCGCGGGTGGGGCCGCCACCACCGTCGCCGTAGCCGAACGGGACCAGCGACCGGGAGGCCTTGGCGTGCTCGGCGAACTGGCGTGACGCCCGTGCGAGCTCCTCGCCGCTCAACGAGGAGTTGTAGGTGTCGACCGGCGGGAAGTGCGTGAAGATCCGGGTGCCGTCGATGCCCTCCCACCAGAACGTGTGGTGCGGGAACCGGTTGACCTGGTTCCACGACAGCTTCTGCGTGAGGAACCAGCGCGAGCCGGACAGCTTGATCAGCTGGGGGAGCGCGGCGCTGTAGCCGAACGAGTCCGGCAGCCACACCTCCTCGGTCTCCACGCCGAAGTTGTCGAGGAAGAACCGCTTGCCGTGCACCAGCTGCCGGGCCATCGCCTCACCGCCGGGCATGTTCGTGTCCGACTCGACCCACATGCCGCCGACCGGCACGAACTGCCCACTGCGGACCTTCTCGCGCACGCGGTCCCACACGTGCGGGTGGTGCTCCTTCATCCACGCGTACTGCTGGGCCTGCGAGCACGCGAAGTAGAAGTCCGGATACTCGTCCATCAGCCTCGTGACGTTGGAGAACGTCCTGGCGCACTTGCGGACCGTCTCCCGCAGCGGCCACAGCCACGCGGAGTCGATGTGCGCGTGGCCGATCGCGGAGACCTTGTGCGCGGAGGCCGTGGCGGGCATCGACAGCACGCCGGCGAGCTGGTCACGGGCGTCGGCGGCGGTCTCCGCGACCGCGTTGAGGTCGAGCGCGTCCATCGCCCGGTCCAGCGCGTGCAGCACCTTGTGCCGGCGCGGGTCGTGCTCGGGCAGCTCCTCCATCAGGCCCTGCAACACCTCGATGTCGAGCATGAGGTGCCAGACCTGCGGCTGGAACACCGCGAGCTCGGCCCTGCGGATCTTGTACAACGGCTCGGTGCCCGCGGTGTCCTTGTCGCCCAAAGCGGTCGGCAGGAACGGGTGGAAGTCGAGGATCGTCGGGTTGCCCGCGGCTTCGAGGTAGTAGCGGACCTCGCTGCCCTCGACCGGCAGGTGGGTGTTGCGCGGCTCGATGCCCTTGATCGGCACGCCGTCGGCGGTGTAGGCGAGGCCTTCCGACTGGAAACCGGGGCCGGGGTGGGTGAAGCCGAGGTCGAGCACCACCTCGACCTGCTCGCCCCGCCACGCCTCCGGGACGGTGCCGGTCAGCCGGAACCAGCTGGTGCTCCACGGCGCACCCCAGTCGTCGCCGACCCGCGCGGGTTCGTAGTGAGCGGCGAGGGCTTCGGCGACCGGCACCGGCTCGTCCGGCACGGTCCACACGGCCAGCTCCAGCGGCGCGGTCTCGCCGTAGACCGCCGGGCGGATGCGTTCCTTCAGCGTGCGGTTGAGGCGTTCTTCCAGCAGCGCGCGTTCGTCGTGCATGTCAGTTCCCCAACTCGATCGAGGCCCGCACACCCGTGCGCGCGAGGGCCATCCACTCTTCGAAGAAGGCGCCACCGGGACCCCACGAGGGCCGGTCGCCGTGCAGCGTGATCGGCGTGCGCTCGGCCGGCGCGGGCGGCGTCTCCCCTGCGATCCGGGCGATCACCTCGCCGAGCGGCTTGACCTCGCGTCCGGTGGTCATCAGCCCCAACTCGTACTCGCGTTCGGGGAAGTCCACCAGCGCGCGGTCGACGTCGAACGAGCACCACCACGTGACGCCCCACAGGTCCGCGCACGTCAGCACGTTCGCAAGCGTTCGCTCGGCGAACTCCGGCGCCTGCTCGGCGCTGATCTCGGGCTGGGCGGCGCCGACCTCCTGCAACCACACCGGCCGCCGCGGGTCCCTCGCGTGCGCCTTCGCGAGCTCGACCAGGTACTCGGCGTGGTGGACGCTCTCCGGCGACATCGGGCCGTAGAGCTGCGCGGTGCCGTTGAAGACCCACGAGTGCACGGTCGTCATCGCGCCCTTGTTGGCCGCGTGCTCCGGCAGGAACGAGTGCTCGCTCTCGTACCAGACGGCGTCGTACTCGGAGTGCACGTGCGGGTGGTCCGGCGCGGCCGCGGCGCACTCGGCGAGCAGCGCATCGATCCACTCGCCGGCCTGCTCGGGCGTGCACGGGTTGGACTCGGTGAGCAGGTTGACCTCGTTGCCGAGGGTGAAGCCGAGGAAGTTCGGCTTCTCGCGCAGCGCCTCGGCGAGCGTGCGGACGTAGAGCCTCTGCCCGCTGATCACCTCGGGGTTGGTGAAGATGTTGGCGCGGTGCCAGGTCTGCACCCACGACGGGTAGAAGTCGAAGCTCGACAGGTGGCCCTGCAGCACGTCGACCTGCACGTCCAGGCCGTGTTCGCGGGCCGCGTCGAGCACCTGGCCGAGCTGCTCGACCGCCTTCGGGCGGACCAGGCCCCGGTTGGGCTGGAACACCGGCCACAGCGGGAACACCCGCACGTGGTCGAGCCCCAGCCCGGCGATCGCCGCGAAGTCCGCTTTCACGTCGTCCAGCGAGAAGTCGAGCCAGTGGTGGAACCAACCGGTGGACGGGGTGTAGTTCACGCCGAAACGCAAGGTTGAACTCCTCGGGTTTAGCCCTTGATCGCGCCTTCTCCCACTCCGCGGAAGAAGTGCTTCTGCAGCAACAGGAACAGCAGGACCAGCGGGACGACGGCGATGATCGTGCCCGCCGCCACCAGCCGCTGGTTCTGCACGAACGTGCCCTGGAGGTACGCCAGGCCGATGGTGAGCGTGTACTTCTCCTGGTCGCTCAGGACGATGAGCGGCCACAGGAAGTCGTCCCAGCTGAACATGAACGAGAACAGCGCCACCACGACCAGCGTGCCCTTCACCGACGGCAGCGCGAGGCGGGTGAAGCGCTGCCACGCGTTGGCGCCGTCGATGACCGCCGCCTCCTCCACCTCGGCGGGCAGGGCGAGGAAGGCGTTGCGCAGCAACAGGACGTTGAGCGCGGCGACCGCACCGGGCAGCACGACCGCGGTGAGCGTGTTCGTGAGCCCGAACCCGCGCATCACCAGGAACAGCGAGATCATGATCGCCTCGAACGGCACCAGGATGCTGCTCGCGAACACCACCGCGGCGAACCGGCGGCCGCGGAACCGCAACCGCGCCAGCGCGTAGCCGGCCATGGCGGCGCCGAGGCAGTTCGTGACGACGTTGACGCTCGCCACGCCCAGCGAGTTGAGCGCGAACGACCAGACCGGCACCACGTCGGCGACGGCCGCGTAGTTCGCGAACGTCGGGTCGTCCGGGATGAAGTCGGGGACGAAGACGTCCTCACCGGGCCCCTTGATGCTCGTCGCGAACTGCCACAGGAACGGTCCGACGCTGATCGCGAGAATGGCGAGCAACCCGAGGTAGCGCAGGCCGAGGAGGACGTGGGCGCGCTTCACAGCTGGTCCTCCCTGCGGTTGAGCTTCAGCGTGACCAGCAGCAGCCCCAGCAGGACGACGAACAGGACCACGCTGAGCGCGGAGGCGTACCCGACCTCGCCGGTGAGACCGCGGCCGGTGGACTGGATGAGCATCACCAGCGTGGTGCTCGCCCCGCCCGGCCCGCCGGTGCCGCCGGACAGCAGGTGGACCTCGGAGAACACGCGGAACCCGTTGACCGCGCTCAGTGCCGCGACCAGCACCATCGTCGGCCGCAGGCTCGGCACGGTGACCGACCAGAACCTCCTGACCGGTCCCGCGCCGTCGACCATCGCGGCCTCGTGCAGGTCCTTCGGCACGTTCGCGAGCGCGGCCAGGTAGATCACCATGTAGTAGCCCAGGCCGCGCCAGACCGTGACGACCATCGAGCTGACGAGGAGCAGGCCGGAGTCGGTCAGGAACGGGACCCGGTCACCGCCCAGCGCCTCGACCACGCTGTTCACCAGGCCGCGGCTGTCGAGCAGCCACGTCCAGATGAGCCCGACCACGACCGTGGACGCGATCACCGGCGTGAAGAACGCCGTCCGGAAGACCCCGATGCCCGGCACGACCTTCTGCGCGAGCACCGCGACCAGCAGCGGCAGCAGCACCAGCGGGGGCACGACGCCCGCCATGTACAGCAGGCTGTTGCGCGCGGCGGCCCAGAACCTGGGGTCCTGGGCCATCCGAACGAAGTTGTCCACGCCGGTGAACGTGCCGCCGCCCAGTGCGCTCGCGTCGGTGAACGCGAGCACGATCATGTTCAGGAACGGGAAGATCACGAACAGCGAGCAGATGGCCAGTCCTGGCGCCAGGAACAGCCACGGCGTGTACGGGCGGTGCGTCACCTCAGCAGCCGGTTGCACTCGGTGACGGCGTCGTCGAGTGCCTGCTTCGGCGACTTCTTGCCGAGCATCGCGTCCGCAAGCTGCTGCAGCAGCGTCTCGCGCATCTGGTCGCTGAACTGCACGGGCGTGTAGTTCACCGCCGTCTTGAGCTGCTTGGCCGCGGCGACGCGCACGCGTGCCTCGTCCGTGCCGTCCTCGGTGGTGAAGTACGGGTCGTCGCCGCCCCTGCTGGTGCTGGGGAAGATCGAGGCGAGCTTCGCGAACGCCACCTGGTTCTCGGCGTTGGTGAGGAACCGGCCGAAAGCCAGTGCCGTCGCCTGGTTCTTGCTGCTCTTCGGCACGCTGACGCCGTGCAGGAACATGTTGGCGCTGCCCGTGTTCGTGATGGGCGTGGTGATGCCGATGTTCGCGTGGAGGCTGGGCGCGTCGGTCTTGAACTTGCCGAGGTCGTAGGCGCTGCCGGGGTTCATCGCGGTCTGCTGCGCCATGAACTTCGCGCCGGCGCCGGTGTAGTTCTGCGTGAGCGCCTCGGGGATGAGCGCGCCCGCGTCGTACATGCGCTTGTAGCTCTCGACGAACTCGACGCCCTTGGGTTCGTTGAAGGTGAACCTGTCGTTCTCGAACAGCTTCACGCCGTACAGCCCGAAGTCGGCGATGCTCGGGGTCTGGCCGAGGATCGCGATCTTCTTCTCGGCGAGCTTGAGGGCCGTGACTTCAAGCTCCTTGAAGTTCGTCGGCGGCTTGCTCGGGTCGAGACCGGCCTGCTGGAACAGGGCCCTGTTGTAGAAGATCGGCCCGGTGTTGAGGTACCAGGGGAACCCGTAGCAGCCGCCCTTGCCGGGGATCTCGAACGCCTGCCAGGCGTTCGCCAGGTACTCCTGCCTGGCGTCCTTCAGGGTCTCGTCGAGGTTGACGAGCTGCCCCGCCTTGGCGAGCGGGAAGCTGAGGTCCGGCGGGACGTTGATGACGTCGGGCAGGCTCCCGGCGCTCGCGTCCGCCATGACCTTGGCCAGGTAGCCGTCCGCGGGCTGGTCGACCCACTTCACGGTGGTGCCCTGGTGCCGCTTCTGGAAAGCGTCGACGACACCGTTGACGTAGTCGGTGTACTTGGGCTTGAGGGACCAGGTCTGGACCGTGATCTCGCCCGTGACCTGGCCCGACGCCGATGAGCCTGTGTTCGGTGTGCCGGACAGTCCGCATCCCGCCACGGGCACCGCCGCCAGGCCCGCGAGGAACGTGCGCCTCTTCATCAACAGCCACCTCCTTGCTGGCGGACCCTAGCTAAACCGGTTTACCTGCGGCTAGCCTCCGATCGTCTTGTTGTCTCGTTCCGGACAGGGTGCGCAGCGGTGAAGAGGCCAACGATCAAGGACATCGCGGCGGCCGCCGGCGTGTCCAAGGGCGCCGCGTCACTGGCGCTGAACGGCCGCTCCGGCGTGTCCGAGACGACCCGCGCCCGCGTGCTGGCCGTGGCCTCGTCCCTGGGCTATCGCCCCTCCGCGACCGCGCGCGCGTTGTCCTCCGCCTCCGCCGACGCGGTCGGGTTGGTCCTGGTGCGCCCACCGCGCGCGTTGGGGGACGAGGCGTTCTTCTTCCAGTTGATCGCCGGCATGCAGTCGGAGATGTCATGCGCACTGCTGCTGCAGGTGGTGTCGTCGCGCGCCGAGGAGATCGCGCTCTACGAACGGTGGTTCGCCGAACACCGGGTCGACGGGGTGTTCCTCGTCGACCTGCTGGTGTCGGACCCGCGGATGGAGCTGATGTCGTCGCTCGGGATGCCGGCGGTCGTGGTCGGCGGCGCGGGGCACCACGGAGCGCTGGCTTCGGTGTGGGCCGACGACTACGCGGCGATGACGTCGGTCGTGTCGCACCTGAAGTCGTTGGGCCACCGGCGGATCGCGCGCGTGGCCGGGTTGCCGTCGCTGCTGCACACGGTGCGGCGGGACGCGGCGTTCTCCTCGTCCGTCGTGGACGGTGTCGTGGTGTACGGGGACTACACCGCCGAGTCCGGGGCCTCGGCCACGCGGGAGCTGCTGGGAGCGGCCGAACCGCCCACCGCGATCGTGTACGACAACGACGTGATGGCGGTGGCCGGGGCCGAGGTCGCCGGTGCGCTGGGGGTGGCGGTGCCGCAACGGCTGTCGATCGTCGCCTGGGACGACTCGGTCCTGTGCCAGCACGGGCGGCTGACGGCCCTGTCGCGGGACACGTTCGCGTTCGGGGCACGGGCGGCTCGGGCACTGCTCGCGGTGCTGGGCGGCGCGGTGCCGACGGACGTGGAGGACGTGCTGCCGGAGCTGGTGGTGCGGGGGAGCTCCGGGGTGGCACCGGGCAGTGCCTGAGGGCGGCCTCGCCCGGTGGACGGCGCGCGGCCGCCACCGGGCGAGGTCCTGCGCTCGGGACGGTCAGGTCAGCGAGGCCACCTGGTCGCTGACCACCTGGGCCGCCGCCGACACGAGTGCGGTCACCGCCGGGTTCGTCGAGTTGTCCTGGCGCCAGCCGAACTGGGTGTAGACGCGGAAGTTCGGGGACCAGGGCAAGCGGACCAACCTGCCGTCGGCCAGCTCGGCGGCGACGGTGACCTCCGGCATCAGCGCGATGCCGAGGCCGGAGGAGACGGCGCGCTTCGCCGCGTCGATCGAGTCCAGCTCCAGGACCGGGGCCCGCGTCTCGTCGAAGGCGAGGGAGCTCTCGAACAGGTCGTGGTAGGCGGCGCCGTTCTCGGCGCGGATCAGCGTGCTGCCGGTGAGGTCGTCCTCCGTGAGGGACTGGCGCTGCGTCAGCATGTGGTTCGGGCCGGCCACCACCACGAGCGGTTCCGGGCACAGCACCGTCGTCTCCAGGCCCTCGCGCGGCTCGATGGCGCCGATGAAGAACGCGCAGTCGAGTTGGCCGTCGCGCACCGAGTTCAGGTTGTTCAGGGCGTTGCGCGAGTGGAGCGAGAGTTGGACGCTCGGGTAGCGCCAGCACATGTATTCGATGAGCGGTAACAGACGGTAGTCGGTCAAACTCTGTGCGGAACCGATGACGAGTTTGCCGTGCGGCTCGCCGTTCATCGTGATGGCTTTTCGGGCCTTTTCCGTGAGGTTGATGATGTTTCGCGCGAACGGGAGCAGTTCCACGCCTGCGGAGGTCATCTGGATACCCCGCGGCAGGCGTCGGAATAGCACGACGCCGAGTGCCTCCTCCAGGGCCTTGATGCGGGTCGTGATGGTCGGCTGCGAGCAGTTGAGCGTGGCTGCGGCCTTGGTGAAGCTCCCTGTCTGAACCACGGTCGTGAACGCGAGAAGCTGGCGTGTCTCCATCAGGCGGATCCTCGGATTAAAACGGTGCGACGACTTTTTCTCGTTCGTTCCCGTGGTCCTGTTACGGATGGTGCGAGGGTCGTAACGCTACCTGTCCCCCTTGACCGCAACATTGGTGCTAATGGAGTCATCTTGATCGGTCGCGAAAGGGGGTTTCCGCCGAAAGAGTGATTTTAGAGAGGTGGTCTGCGACAGGCCGTAGCGGGCCGACTCTTTTCAGTGATCCTTTCGCCAGGCGAACAAACAACGCCGCCACCTCGCAGAGGTGACGGCGTTGTGGGCGGAGGTGCGGATCAGGCGCCGCAGGCCCCGCCGCCGAGCAGGAAGCTGTAGACGACCGGCGGTTCGGTGCCCAGCTGCTGCGTCACGGTGAGGCGGATGCCGTCCGCCCACTCGTAGGTGTGGGGGAACTCGCTGCGCCACGGTTCGAGGATGGACGCCCGCTGCGCGCCGCGGAGCTCGACCGTGGTGGTCCGCTGCGCGCCGTCCGGGGTCGCGGAGTCGCCCGCGTCGACGCCCGTCAGGGTGTGCACGCCGATGCCGTTGGCCGGCGCCTTGACCATCCGGCCCGCCGCGTCGCGGAGGTGCAGGGCGAGGTTCGACATCTCGCTGACCGTGTTGTAGCTGTCCGGGTCGGTGGTGCACCACGCCGTGCGGTTGATCTCGGCGAACGCCAGGAACGGGCCCCGCGAGTCCGTGAGCGCGATCGAGGCGAGGCGTTCGGCCTTGAGGTTCGTGCTGTCACCGGGGCCCGCGTAGAGGACCACGGCGGACTCGGGCAGCTGCGGCGCCACGTCCTCGTCGGCCAGGTGCACGCCCCAGCCGGGGTGCAGGGCGGTGCGGCCGACCACGACCTCGTCCGCGCGGAACCCGGCGGGCTCGTCGCCGGGGAGCCAGGTGCGGCTGAGGCCCTCGGTCCGGCCGTTGACGGTCAGCGCGTAGGCGGACGCCGTGGCGACCTGCGGGAAGACCGGGGTGCCCGCCAACGCGGGTGCGACCGCGGCCGCTCCCAGGACGGCGCCGGCGGCGGTGATGGCGAGAAGTCTGCTGACAGCACTGTGCACGTCGAACTCCCGATGATCGGGTGAAGCCCCCAGAACGGCACGAACCGGCCGTGTGCGGAGAAGGGTAGCGATGGCTGCCGACCGGTCCCGCGGGGCGCGGAACCGGGGTGGCGGCGGTCACACGGCGGGCCTCGCCTAGACTCGCTGGGAATCCGGGCGCCACGAGTGGCGGTACCGGCTGTCTGCACGTTCTTGTTCGTATCGAGGAGTCCACGTTGAAGAGCACCGTCGAGCACCTGAGCCCGACGAGGGTCCGGATCAACGTCGAGGTGCCGTTCGACGAGCTCAAGTCGAACTTCGACCAGGCGTACCGGAAGCTCGCGAAGCAGGTCCGCATCCCCGGCTTCCGCCCCGGCAAGGCCCCCGCCAAGGTGCTGGAGAGCCGCATCGGCCGCGCTCCGGTCCTGGACGAGGTCATCCAGGAGGCCATCCCGGCCAAGTACCTGGAGGCGGTCAACGCCGGTGAGGTGCGCACGCTGGGCCGCCCCGACTTCGAGGTCACCAAGATCGAGGACGGCGCGACGCTCGAGTTCACGGCCGAGGTCGACGTCCGTCCCGAGATCACCGTGCCCGCGTTCGGCGAGCTCGCGGTGACCGTGGACGAGCAGGAGGTCGCCGACGAGGACGTGACCACGCAGCTGGACGAGCTCCGCGCCCGCTTCGGCACGCTGACCGGCGTCAGCCGCCCCGCGCAGACCGGCGACTTCGTCGTCGTCGACCTGTCCGCCACCGTCGGCGGCGAGGAGGTCGAGGAGGCGCGCACCAGCGGCCTGTCCTACGAGATCGGTTCCGGCCAGCTCGTCGAGGGCATCGACGAGGCGCTCGTCGGCGCGTCCGAGGGCGAGACCAAGACCTTCACCACCACGCTCGTCGCCGGTGAGCACGAGGGCAGCGAGGCCGAGGTCACCGTCGTGCTGAACACGGTGAAGGAGCGCCAGCTCCCCGAGCTCGACGACGAGTTCGCGCAGCTCGCCAGCGAGTTCGACACGCTCGACGAGCTCAAGGCCGACCTGCGGACCCGCCTGGGCCGCGTCAAGAAGATGCAGCAGGGCGTGCAGGCGCGCGACAAGGTCCTCGAGGCGCTGCTGGAGACCACCGAGGTCCCGCTGCCCGAGGGCATCGTCCAGGGCGAGATCGACGCCCGCAAGCACGACGCCGTGCACGCCTTCGACCACGACGACGCGAAGTTCGCCGCGTGGCTCGAGGAGCAGGGCCAGTCGGAGGAGGAGTTCGACGCCGAGCTGCGCAAGGCCGCCGAGCAGGCCGTCAAGACGCAGCTGGTGCTCGACTCGATCGCCGACGCCGAGCAGGTCACGGTGTCCGACGGCGAGCTGACCGAGCGGATCATCTACCAGGCCCAGCGCTTCGGCATCAGCCCCGACGAGTACGTCAAGCGCGCGCAGCAGTCCGGCCAGCTCGGCGCGATCTTCGCCGACGTCCGCCGCGGCAAGGCGCTCGCGAGCGTCGTGCGCCAGGCGACGGTCAGCGACACCAGCGGCGAGAAGCTGGACCTCGACGAGCTCTTCGGCGAGACCAAGTCCCAAGAGGACGCGGAGTAGTTCGGCGCCCTCGCCGCGTGACGCGGCGAACGCCGGAAATACAGCCCTGAGCGAACGCGGGCGGTGTCGGGCATCTGACGCCGCCCGCCTTCGTTAAGGTCGATCGCAGAGAGTTTTCGCTTCCAGATTCGTTCCACCTGGAGTTAGGCAGGCAGACGTGACGCAGCACTCCTTCCCGACCCCCGAGATGCGGTCGGCCACCGCCGGGATGAACCTCAACGACTCGGTGTACGAGCGGCTGCTCCGCGAGCGGATCATCGTCCTGGGATCGCAGGTCGAAGAGGGCATCGCCAACCAGATCACCGCTCAGTTGCTGCTGCTGGCCGCTGAGGACCCCGAGAAGGACATCACCCTCTACATCAACTCGCCGGGTGGTTCCGTCACGGCGGGCATGGCCATCTACGACACGATGCAGCTGATCGAGCCGGACGTGGCCACGGTCGCCATGGGTCTCGCGGCGTCGATGGGTCAGTTCCTGCTCTCCGCGGGTGCCCGCGGCAAGCGCCAGGCGCTCCCGCACGCGCGCATCCTCATGCACCAGCCGTCGGCGGGTGTCGGTGGTACGGCGGCGGACATCGCGATCCAGGCGGACATGCTGACGCGCACCAAGCGCGAGATGGCCGAGCTGATCGCCGAGCACACCGGCCAGCCGGTCGAGCGCATCATCGCCGACTCCGACCGCGACCGCTGGTTCACCGCGCAGGAAGCGCTGGAGTACGGCTTCGTCGACAAGGTCGTCACCCGGTCGCAGCCCGTCGGCGACTCGAACAACTGACGTCAGCTAGGAGACCTCAAGTGAGCCAGTTCCACATGCCTCAGTCGCGGTACGTGCTGCCGTCGTTCGTCGAGCGCACCAGCTACGGCATGAAGGAGTCGAACCCGTACAACAAGCTGTTCGAGGAGCGCATCATCTTCCTCGGCGTGCAGGTTGACGACGCCTCGGCCAACGACGTCATGGCGCAGCTGCTGGTCCTCGAGTCCGAGGACCCGGACCGCGACATCCTGATGTACATCAACTCGCCGGGTGGCTCGTTCACCTCGCTGATGGCCATCTACGACACCATGCAGTTCGTCCGCCCGGACATCCAGACGTACTGCCTCGGCCAGGCCGCCTCGGCCGCCGCGGTGCTGCTGGCCGCCGGCACCCCCGGCAAGCGCCACGCGCTGCCGAACGCGCGAATCCTGATCCACCAGCCCTCCATGGAGGGCGCGTACGGTCAGGTGTCCGACCTGGAGATCCAGTCGAACGAGATCCAGCGCGTGCGCCGCCTGATGGAGTCCACCCTCGCGCGGCACACCAACCGCACGGCGGAGGAGGTTCGCGAGAGCATCGAGCGCGACCGCATCCTCACGGCCGACGAGGCCAAGGACTACGGCATCGTCGACTCGGTGCTGCCCTACCGCAAGCTCTCCGCGAAGTCCTGAAGCGTCGTCTCCCGAGGGCTGGGAAGCCGGCCCTCGGGAACCGCCGACACGCCGATGTGACCGGGCAACTGGCCTGATCGGGGCGTCGGGGGGACGCTGGTCCTCCCCTGAAACGGGGTCGGCCGGGTACCGTCAGGAGAACGGGCGAAGCACCCACAGCCAGTGGGACTGCCACAGCAAGTCAGCAGGCGCACTACAGCAGGTGTGCGCCGGAGGGGACATAGGTCAGCGGTCATGGCGCGTATCGGTGACGGCGGCGACTTGCTGAAGTGCTCTTTCTGCGGAAAGAGCCAGAAGCAGGTGAAGAAACTCATCGCCGGCCCCGGCGTCTACATCTGCGATGAGTGCATCGATCTCTGCAACGAGATCATCGAGGAGGAGCTGGCGGAAGCCGGCGACGTGAAGCTCGACGAGCTGCCGAAGCCCGCCGAGATCCACGAGTTCCTCGACCAGTACGTCATCGGCCAGAGCGATGCGAAGCGCACCCTCTCCGTCGCCGTCTACAACCACTACAAGCGCATCCAGGCGGGCGACCGCGGGCGCGAGGGTCGTGACGACGGTGTCGAGCTGGCCAAGTCGAACATCCTGATGCTCGGCCCGACGGGCTGTGGCAAGACCTACCTCGCGCAGACGCTCGCGAAGATGCTGAACGTGCCGTTCGCCATCGCCGACGCGACCGCGCTGACGGAGGCCGGGTACGTCGGTGAGGACGTCGAGAACATCCTGTTGAAGCTCATCCAGGCCGCCGACTACGACGTCAAGCGGGCCGAGACGGGCATCATCTACATCGACGAGGTCGACAAGATCGCTCGAAAGAGTGAAAACCCGTCGATCACGCGCGACGTCTCCGGCGAGGGCGTGCAGCAGGCGCTGTTGAAGATCCTGGAGGGCACCACCGCATCGGTGCCACCGCAGGGCGGCCGCAAGCACCCGCACCAGGAGTTCATCCAGATCGACACGACGAACGTGCTGTTCATCGTGGCCGGTGCCTTCGCGGGCCTGGAGAAGATCATCCAGGACCGGGTCGGCAAGCGCGGCCTGGGCTTCGGTGCCGAGGTCCGCTCCAAGGCCGAGACGGACGCGGCGGACTACTTCGCCGACTCCATGCCGGAGGACCTGATCAAGTTCGGTCTGATCCCCGAGTTCATCGGGCGTCTGCCGATGGTCGCCTCCGTCACGAACCTCGACAAGCCGTCGCTGGTGCAGATCCTCACCGAGCCGAAGAACGCGCTGGTCAAGCAGTACCAGAAGCTCTTCGAGATGGACGGGGTCGAGCTGGAGTTCACCAAGACCGCGCTCGAGGCGGTGGCCGACCAGGCCATCCTGCGCGGGACCGGTGCCCGAGGGCTCCGCGCGATCATGGAAGAGGTCCTGCTCCCGGTGATGTACGACATCCCGAGCCGCACGGACGTCGCCAAGGTCGTGATCACCGAGCAGACGGTGAAGGAGAACGTGAACCCGACCATCGTGGCCCGGCAGCCCTCGCGCCGGGAGCGTCGGGAGAAGTCCGCGTAGTACTCGCTCGTGAGAAGGGCGCCGGTGAGCTCACCGGCGCCCTTTCGCGTTTCCGGGGGGATCGGGATGTCGTTCGACGCGCGGGTGGCCGCTCACGGGGCCGTGTCCACGGCGCTGGCCGGTCTCGGGGACGAGGAGCTGGCCGCTCTCGTGGCCGCGGCCAGGCCGCTGGGGGCGGGGATCGGCGGGACGTCGGCGTTGCTGCACGTCGACGGGGTTCCGGTCTTCGTCAAACGGGTGCCGCTGACCGAGCTGGAGCTGCGGCCGGAGCACGTCCGGTCCACGGCGAACCTCTTCGGCCTGCCCGCCTTCTGCCACTACGGCGTCGGGCTCGTCGGCGCGCCGGGGTTCGGTGCCTGGCGCGAGCTCGCCGTGCACGAGCTGACGACGGACTGGGTGCTCGCGGGCGACCACGAGGGCTTCCCGCTGCTGCACCACTGGCGGGTCCTGCCGCACCTCGGGCAGTCGCTGCCCGACGAGCTGGCCGACGTCGACGGGGCGGTGGCCTACTGGGAGGACACGCCGGCGGCGCGGCACCGGATCGAGGCGCTGCGGGACTCCACGGCGAGCATCGCGTTGTTCCTGGAGCACTTCCCGCACGACCTGCACGACTGGTTGCGGCAGCAGGTCCGCGCCGGCGCCGAGGCCACCGCGAACGCTTGCGCGATGGTCGAGCGGGAGCTGGCGGCCGGGATCGCCGCCATGAACGCCCGCGGCCTGCTGCACCTCGACGCCCACTTCCGCAACGTCCTGACCGACGGCGAACGGCTGTACTTCGCCGACTTCGGTCTCGCGCTGACCGCTGACTTCGACCTGGCCCGGGACGAGGCGGACTTCTTCGCCGGGCACCAGGGCTTCGACCGCGACTACGCCGCCACCCACCTGGTGCTCTGGCTGACCGCCGAGCTGTACGGGCACCGCGGCGCCGAGCACAGCGCGTTCCTGCGCGCGTGCGCCCGCGGGGAGCGTCCGGCAGGGGTGCCGCGACAGGTCGCCGACGTCCTCGTCCGCCACGCGCCGACCGCCGAGCTGATGACCGGCTTCTACCGCCGCTTCCAGCAGGAGAGCCGGCACGTCCCGTACCCGGCGGCCACTAGGGTGGTGCCATGTCGCTGCCCCACGTGCTCCTGATCCACGGCTGGACCGGTTCGGGTCCCGAACACTGGCAGAGCAAGCTCGCCCACGCGGTCGCCGAACACGGCGGCCTGGTCGACATGCCGCACTTCAGCGACCCCGACCAGCCCGACCTGACCACGTGGCTGCGGGAGCTCGACACCCACCTCGAAGCCGCGCCGGCCGACCGCGAACGGGTGGTCATCGCCCACTCGCTGGGCTGCTACCTGTGGCTGCACCACGCGGCCCGCGAGGGCATCGCGCACGTCGACCGGGTCCTGCTGGTCGCCCCGCCCGCCCCGGACTACCCCGAGCCCGCCATCAAGACGTTCTTCCCGGCACCGCTCGACCCGGCCGGGCTGCGGCGCGCGGCCACCGACACGCGGCTGGTGCTCGGCGAGGGCGACCCGTACCTGCCGGTGGCGGCCGGGAAGCAGCTCGCGGAGTCGTTGCGGATCGAGGTCGACGTGGTGCCGGGTGCGGGGCACATCAACGTGGACGCGGGCTACGGCGAGTGGCCGGCGGTGCTCAAGTGGGTCCGGTCGAAGACGGTGCCGCTGACGCCCCGCTAGACGGCCTGCTTCGCGTACTTGGCGAGGAACCGGACCACGTCCGGCGTGATCTTGCGGTAGAAGCCGTCGTCGTGCCCGCCGGGCTTGACCGTGCCCACCTCGGGCCGTTCGTCGCGGATGAACTGCCGCGTGCCCACGATGAACCGGTCGCGGTCGCCGATCCACACGCCCAGCGCGGTCGGGCCGGTCGCACGCGGGTGCCGCAGCGGGTCCAGCGCGGCCCACTCGGCCTCGCTCTTGAACGCCCTGCGCTTGGCCATCTCCGGCCACGACGTGAGCAGGCCGGGGGAGATGGCGGCCGCCGCGGTGACCGGGTCGCCGCGCTCGGCCCTGCGGCGGGCGTACAGCAGCGCGCCGAAACCGCCCATGGAGACCCCGGTGATCGCGAACGGGTCGCCGTAGCCGCGGTCGTGCAGCCAGGTGGGGACCTCGTCGAGCAGCATCTTCATCGGGTCGTCGCCGGGGACGTTCTCGTGCCAGTAGTTGTCGCCGCCGTCGACCGCGACGAAGCCGAACGCGGGCACCGAGCCCTTGGCGACGGCATCGGCCAGGTTCTCGGCGAGGCTGCCGACCGCGGCGTCGCGGGCGCTGCCGTGCAGGCCGTGCAGCAGGATCGACATGGGCAGGCCGCGCGGGGCCTTGTTCGTCGGGGTGAAGAACGCGAGCGTGATCTCACGGCGGCGCGCGGACGAGTAGACCCGCTCGAAGCGGATGGCGGGTTTCGCACCGGACTTGGTGGCGACGCGGTTGGCGGTGGCGACCTGGTGCTGCGCCGCGCGGTGAGCGGAGACGTACACGGCGGTGCCGACGGCCATCGCGACGACGACGCCGACAGCCGCCAGCAGTGTGCGGCGACGGCAGTGGTTCGGTTCCCCCATGCTCACCTCATCGCGCAGGTTCCTGTCCTCGTTTCCAGAAGACGGAACGCGCGCGCAACGAGGTCAGTTCCTCGTCGGAGCATCCCAGCCAGCGGAGCACGCGGTCATTGTGCTCGCCGAGGGCGGGCACCGCACCCGGTGACCACTCCCAGCCGCGCACCGGCGGCGGCAGCATCCGCACCGAACCACCGGGCACCGCGACGTCCGTCCACGCGCTGAGCTGCGGGTGTTCGGGCAGCTCGGTGATCGAGCGGGTCAGCGCGGCCGGCACGTCGGCCTCGTCCAGCGCGGCCAGCAGCTGTGCGGCGGTCATGTCCGCGAACGCCCGTTCGAGCAGTGCCTGCAGCTCGCCGCGGTGCTCCACCCGTGAGCTCACTGTGGCGAACCTCTCCTGCGGGGCGAGGCCGATGAGCGTGCTGAGACGCTGCCACTGGCCGTCGTTCTGCACGGCCAGGTGCACCGCGCCGTCCGCACAGGCCACCGGCCCGTACGGCGCGATGCTCGGGTGGTGCGCGCCCGACCGCGGCGCGGCGGCTCCCGTGCCGACGGCGTAGAGCATCGGCTGGTGCATCCACTCCGCGAGCGCGTCGAACAGCGACAGCCGCAGCCGGGTGCCCAGTCCCGTGCGCGCCTTCTGCAGCAACGCCGCCAGCACCGCCGCGTGCAGCTGCACCCCGGCCGCGATGTCGGCCACGGAGATGCCGGCGCGCGCCATCACGTCGCCCTCGCCGGTCAGCGACACCAGGCCCGCCTCGGACTGCACCAGCGCGTCGAACGCCTTGCGGTCCGCGTACGGGCCGTCCCAGCCGTAGCCGGACAGCTCGGCCACCACGAGCGTCTCGGGCAGCTCCAGCCCCAGCCGGTCCCACACCCGCGGCGACAGGTTGCACAGCAGCACGTCGGCGCGGTCGACGAGCCGGTCGAGCCACGCCCGGCCGTCCGGGTGGAAGACGTCGAGCGACACCGACTCCTTGCCGACGTTCGTCCACGCGAAGTACGACGACACCTCGCCGCACGCCAAGTCGTAGTGCCGCGCGAAGTCACCGCTGCCGGGTCGTTCGACCTTGATGACGCGGGCGCCCAGGTCGGCCAGCAACCGCGTCGCGTACGGCACGGCGACGGCCTGCTCCAGGCTCACCACCACGACGCCGTCAAGCGGCCTCAACGACGCGCTCCCCGCCGGTGTAGACGTTCATCGAGTCGCCGCGCAGGAACCCGACGAGGGTCATGCCCTGCTCCTCGGCCAGCTCGACGGCGAGCGACGACGGCGCCGACACCGCGGCCAGCAGCGCGATCCCGGCCATCGCGGCCTTCTGCACCAGCTCGAACGACGCCCGCCCGGACACCATCAGCACCGACCCGGTCAGCGGCACCAGGTCCTGCAGCACCGCCCAGCCCAGCACCTTGTCCACGGCGTTGTGCCGGCCCACGTCCTCGCGCACGACCAGCGGCTCGCCGTCGCGGAACAACCCGGCCGCGTGCAGCCCGCCGGTGGAGGAGAAGACCTTCTGCCTGGCCCGCAACGCGTCCGGGAACGCCGTCAGCTCCTCCGGGGTGACCCGCAGCGGGTCGGCGGCGGGCGAGAAGCGGGTCTTGAGCTTCACCGCGTCCAGCGCGCCCTTGCCGCACACCCCGCACGACGACGTGGTGTAGAAGTTCCGCTCCACTCCGGTGTCCGGCTCCGGGACACCGGGTGCCAATGTGACGTCGAGCACGTTGTAGGTGTTCATCCCGTCCGGCCCGGTGCCCTCGCAGAACCGCGCGACCGACACGTCCTGAGCGGCCCCGATCACGCCCTCGCTGAGCAGGAAGCCGTGCGCGAGCTCGACGTCCTGGCCGGGCGTGCGCATCGTGACGGCCAGCGCCCGCCCGTTGACCCGCAGCTCCATCGGCTCCTCGGCGGCCAGCGCGTCGACCCGCCGCCGCCGGTCACCCGGCGACACCCGCTCGACCGCCCGGCGCACCGTCACTCGGCCCATGTGCACCTCTCCTTCGGACCGCTATGTTCCCCACGACCAGGCTACGTGGGAGGGATCTCGGGGCATGGACGACGTCGTGATCGTGGGAGGCGGCCACAACGGGCTCGTGGCCGCCGCGTACCTGGCCGGGGCCGGCCGGTCGGTGACCGTGCTGGAGAAGCTCCCGCACGTCGGCGGCGCCGCGGTGAGCGCGTCGCCGTGGGCCGGTGTCGACGCCCGGCTCTCCCGCTTCTCCTACCTGGTGAGCCTGCTGCCGGACCGGATCGTCTCCGACCTCGGGCTGAGGCTGGCGCTGCGGTCGCGGGCCGCGTCCTCCTACACGCCCGGTGGCGGGTCCGGGCTGCTCGTCGAGCGGTCACCGGGCGAGGCGACCACCCGGTCGTTCCAGGAGGTGTGCGGTGACCTCGGCGACTGGGAGCGCTGGCAGCGCTGGTACGCCGACCTCGACCTGATGGCCCGCGCGCTGGCGCCGACGCTGCTGGAGCCGCTGGTCTCCCGCGAGCACCTGCGCGTGCACGTCGACGCGGTGGCGCGCGGCCGGGTGTGGGAGCAGGTCTTCGAACGGCCGATCGGCGCGACGCTGCGGGAGCTGTTCGAGAACGACCTGGTGCGCGGCGTCGTCGCGACCGACGCGTTGATCGGCACGCACTCGTCGCTGCACTCGTTGCAGGCCAACAGGTGCTTCCTCTACCACGTGATCGGCAACGGCACGGGGGAGTGGAAGGTCCCGGTCGGCGGCATGGGAGCGGTCACCGCCGAGCTGGAACGGGCGGCGCGCGCGGCCGGCGCGAAGATCGTCACCGGCGCCGAGGTGACCTCCGTCGAAGCCGACGGGAAGACGGCCTCCGTGGCGTACAACGACACCTCGGTGGACGCGAGGTTCGTGCTGTCGAACGTGGCCCCGTCCGTGCTGGGACGGTTGCGGGGCAAGGAGGTCCACGACTCGCCCGGCTGCCAGCTGAAGATCAACATGCTGCTGCGCAGGCTGCCCGCGCTCAAGTCCGGTGTGGACGCTCGGCTCGCGTTCGCCGGCACGTTCCACCTCGACGAGTCCTACGACCAGCTGGAGACCGCCTACCGGGAGAGCGCCGCCGGACGGGTGCCGTCGGTGCTGCCGGGCGAGATGTACTGCCACTCGCTGACCGACCCGTCGATCCTCGGCCCGTCGCTCGCGGGCCACGAGACGCTGACGCTGTTCGGCCTGCACCTGCCGGCGGCGCTGTTCGAGGGCCGCAACGAGGAGCTGCGCGACCGGCTCGTCGAGCGCTACCTCGACCAGCTCAACGCCCACCTCGTCGAGCCGGTGCAGGACTGCCTGGCGGTGGACGCCGACGGCAGGCCGTGCATCGAGGCGCGCACACCGCTCGACCTGCAGGAGGAGCTGGGCCTGCCGGGCGGCAACATCTTCCACGGCGAGCTCGCCTGGCCGTTCGCCGAGAGCGAGGACGAGGTCGGCCGCTGGGGCGTGGAGACCGACGTGGACAACGTCTTCGTCTGCGGCGCGGGCTCCCGGCGCGGCGGCGGGGTCAGCGGCATCGGCGGCCACAACGCGGCGCGGGCCGTGCTGGAACGCGGCTGAGACATTCTCGATGACGTCAGTCGTCATCTCTGGTTACAGTGGTGCCCGTGGGGGACTTCTACGGGATCGCGGAGATCGCCGACGCCATGGGCCTGAGCCGCCAGCTCGTCACGGTGTGGCGCAAGCGCCGTTCGCACGGCATCCCGGAGCCGGACGCGGAGCTCGCGTCCGGCCCGATCTGGCGCCGGGAGACGGTCGAGCCGTGGATCGACCGCACCCGCGGCCGGCTGGGGCTCGCCGGCGGCCCGGAGTCGGCGTCGCGCAGCCTGCGGTTGCGCACGAGCCGGCGGGTCCTGCGGCTGGCGGCACTGATGCTCGAAGAACCCCTGCGCCCGCGCGTGCTCAACGAGGCCGCCGCCCAGCTGCGCGACCTGGCGCACGAGATCGACTCGACGGCGGACGACGTCGTGGGGGCGTTGCTGCGCGAGCTGGTCGAGCCGGTGCGTGACCCCGACGTGCCCGCCGAGCTGCTGCGGGTGCCGGTCATCGAGTCGTTGCCGCTGGTCACGGCGGTGGCCCGGAACTCGCCGGACTGGTGACGCGGCTATCTCAAGACTTCTATATCAAGAAACCTTGCTAAGGGTTCCTTGATACGCGTACCGTCGTGTCATGACCGACGCTCCCATCACCGACCCCAAGGCGCTCCGGGCGCTGTCGCACCCGTTCCGCTGGAAGGTGCTCCAGCTGCTCACCGAGCAGGGGCCGCAGACCGCGACCCAGTGCTCGGCGGTGCTCGGTGAGAGCGTCGCGAGCTGCTCGTACCACCTGAACATGCTGGCCAAGTACGGCTTCGTCGACGAGGTCGAGGGGCCGGGCAGGCAGAAGCCGTGGAAGATCGTCCCGAAGCGCCAGTCCATCTCGACCGAGGGCCTGGAGGGTGAGGCGGCGCTCGCGGCCGAGGCGGCGTCGATGGCCTACCTGGACCAGGAGTTCGAACGCATCCGGTCGAGCCTGCGCCAGTTCGACCGGATGCCCGCGGAGTGGCGCCCGGCGATCGGCACCGAGGGCACGGTCAAGTTCGTCACCCCCGAGGAGGCCGTCGCCCTCGTCGAGGAGCTGCGGGCCGTCTTCGAGAAGTACGGCGAGCGCAAGCTGAACCCCGGGCTGCGCCCCGAGGGCGCGCGGGCGGTCCGGTTCTTCCTGAGCCACACGGTCGCACCCGAGTAACCAACCGACTCGAAGGAGAGCTCGCATGATCCCGCACGACCACGCGTTCGCAATCGCGAAGTCCCGTCAGCAGGACTTCGAGGCCGACGCCGCCGCGCGCCGGCTCGTCAGGAAGACCGAGCAGGAACCCGCGGCCGAACCCGAGCGGCGCCGGTTACGGCTGTCCGTCCGGGTCCGGCACGCCTGATCAGGCCGCCGGCTCCAGCCGCACGACCACCGACTTGGAGGTCGGCGTCCCCGAGATGTCGGCCTTGGAGTCCAGCGGCACCAACGGGTTCGCCTCCGGGAAGTACGTCGCCGCGCACCCGCGCGCGGTCGGGTACGACACGATCCGGAACGACTCGGCGCGGCGTTCGACGACGCCCGTCGGGTCGTCCTTCCACTCCGAGACGATGTCGACCATCTGGCCATCGGAGAACCCGAGCGCCTTGAGGTCGTCCGGGTTGACGAACACCACGCGCCGGCCGTCCTTGACGCCCCGGTAGCGGTCGTCCAGGCCGTAGATCGTGGTGTTGTACTGGTCGTGGCTGCGCAGGGTCTGCATGAGCAGCCGGCCCTCCGGCACCTCCAGCACGGTCAGCTCGTTCGCCGTGAAGTTGGCCTTGCCGGTGGCCGTCGCGAACTCCTGCGAGTCGCGCGGCGGGTGCGGCAGCACGAAACCGTCCGGCTGGCGCACGCGCGTGTTGTAGTCGGTGCAGCCCGGCACGACGCGCGCGATGTGCTCGCGGATGACGTCGTAGTCCTTCTCGAACTCCTCCCAGGCGACCGGGTGCGCGGCGCCGAGCACCTTGCGCGCCAGCCGGCAGACGATCGAGACCTCGGACAGCAGCCGGTCGGAGGCGGGCGCCAGGCGGCCCCGCGAGCGGTGCACGACCGACATCGAGTCCTCGACCGTCACGAACTGCTCGCCGGAGTGCTGCACGTCGCTCTCGGTGCGGCCCAGCGCGGGCAGGATCAGCGCGGTGCGGCCGTGCACGACGTGCGAGCGGTTGAGCTTCGTGGAGACGTGCACGGTCAGAGAGCACTGCTCCAGCGCCTTCTCGGTCACCGGGGTGTCCGGGGTGGCGCTGACGAAGTTGCCGCCCATCGCGATGAACACCTTGCCGCGGCCGTGGCGCATGGCGTTGATCGCGTCGACGGTGTCGAAGCCGTGCTTGCGCGGGACGGAGATGCCGAACTCGTTCTCCAGCGCCAGCAGGAACTTCTCCGGCATCTTCTCGTAGATGCCCATCGTGCGGTCGCCCTGCACGTTCGAGTGGCCGCGCACCGGGCACAGGCCCGCACCCGGCTTGCCGATCATGCCGCGCAGGAACATCACGTTCGTGATCTCGCGGATCGTCGGCACGCTGTGCTTGTGCTGCGTGAGGCCCATGGCCCAGCACGCGATCGTGCGCTGCGAGTCGACGAACATGCCGGCGACCCTGGTGATCTGCTCGCGGGTCAGGCCGGTCGCGGTGAGCACGCGGTCCCAGTCGAGCTCGCGCAGGCTCTCGGCGTAGGCCTCGAACCCGTGCGTCTTCGCGGCGATGAACGCCTTGTCGAGCTTGTCCCACCGCAGCAGCAGGTGACCGACCGCCTGGAACAGCGCCTGGTCGCCGCCGACCTTGATCTGCACGAACTCGTCGGACAGCGCGGTGCCGCGGCCGACGACGCCGGCGACGTTCTGCGGGTTCTTGAACCGCATCAGGCCCGCCTCCGGCAGCGGGTTGATCGCGATGATCTTCGCGCCGTTCTTCTTGGCGTCCTCCAGCGCGCTGAGCATGCGCGGGTGGTTCGTGCCGGGGTTCTGGCCGATGACCACGATCAGGTCGGCGAGGTCGAAGTCCTTGATCGACACCGAGCCCTTGCCGATGCCGATGGTCTCGTTCAGCGCGGAGCCGGACGACTCGTGGCACATGTTCGAGCAGTCCGGCAGGTTGTTCGTGCCGAACGAGCGGACCAGCAGCTGGTAGAGGAACGCGGCCTCGTTGCTGGTGCGGCCGGAGGTGTAGAAGATCGCCTCGTCCGGCGCTGACAACGCTGTCAGCTCGTCGGCGATGAGCGTGAACGCGTCGTCCCAGTCGATGGGCGTGTAGTGGGTGGCGCCGGGGCGCAGGACCATCGGCTCGGTGATCCGGCCCTGCTGCCCGAGCCAGTAGTCGGTCTTCGTCCGCAGGCTCTCGAGGGAGTGGGCGGCGAAGAACTCCGGCCCGATGCGGCGCTTGGTCGCCTCCTCGGCCACGGCCTTCGCGCCGTTCTCGCAGAACTCCGCCATCTTGCGGTGGCCCTGCGGCTCCGGCCACGCACAGCCGGGGCAGTCGAACCCCTCGCGCTGGTTGAGCAGGCGCAACGTCTTGACCGTCCGGGTCACGCCCATCTGCTCGACCGCGCGGTCGAGCGAGACGAGGACGCCCGGAACACCCGCTGCCCAGCTCTTCGGCGTGGACACTTCGAGCGCGGACTCGTCGACGTCGTGCTGCGGAGGCTTGCTGCTCATGTCCTTCATTCAACGCCGATGGACGTCGGCGCCGCCAGCGCCCCCGAAGAACGCGGCGGCGTCGCCATCACGGGCCCCAAGGGGTTGAACGGTCCGTGACGGTCAATTGTGATCGCCGTCACGGTCGATCGGCACCTCTGAACGAGTGATCAGTGGCATCCGCTCTCGGTGGGGATCGGCGCGTCGGACGCGAACCACTCGTCGGGCCCGCGCTCGCTGCCCTCGTCGTCCCGCTGCCGCTTCTCGGTGAACATCGGCGCCAGGTAGCCGTCCTTCGACGCCTGGCAGGCCATCAGGTAGTGGTAGCCGTCGACCCCGGTGACCCACAGCCCCTCGGCGTCGAGCTGGAAGTCCACGTCCGCCCGGACCATCGCGAGCAGGTCGGTCTGCTCGAACAGCGAGTTCCGCATCTCGCCCGGTTCGAACGCGTAGGCGAACCGGTAGCTGGTGTGCACGACCGGCAGCCCGTTCTCGTCCTGGCCCGGCCACATCCGCCCGTCCACCTTGACCGGCGCCGGCAGCAACGCCGTGCCCGCCTTGGTGCGCGTCCACAGGACCGTGTCCTGCACCGGTTCGAAGTGGTCGGCGACCTCGGGTGCGAGCAGCGCGAGGAACGGCGCCCGGTCGCGCTCGACCACCATCCTCGGGTCCAGGTGCGCGGCGATGATCGCCCCGCGTGCCGCCTCGTAGATCGGCGCGTACCGCGGGTCCTGGTCCGGCGCGACGATCCCGGCCTCCCCGTCGGCCCACTTCTCGGCCGGTGTCCGCGCGTACGGCTGCGCGGTGTCGACGCCCTTGTGGGAACCCCGCAGGTCCGGCATCGACAGCTCGCCGAACGTGCCCGCTCTGTACAGCCCCACGACCACGCCGACGATGACGACGAGCGCGACCGCGGACACGACCTTGCCGCCGTGCCTGCGCATGCGGGCCTGTCTGCGCTGCCTGCGGATGTCCTGCTTCGCGCGTCTGTTCGCCGCGCGGAGCCAGGCGTCGTCCTTCAGGTCGGGATGGTCTTCGATTCCCCCAGGAATGCTCACAGCCCGCGGATCTTAGGGGCTCGCCCGTCCGTTAGCAGGTATCTCGGTGTAAGTCGATAGCCACGCCTCCGTAGACTTGTCAGCTGTGACTGAACTCGACACCGCAACCCAGCGTCCTGACCTCCCCGCCGCGTGGACTCCGGCGGAGGTAGAGGCGGAGCTGTACCAGCGGTGGGTCGACCGGCGGTACTTCGAGGCGGACGTCAAGAGCGACAAGCCGCCGTTCACGATCGTGCTGCCCCCGCCGAACGTCACCGGCAGCCTCCACATGGGCCACGCGATGAACCACAGCGTGATGGACGCCCTGACGCGCCGCCGCCGCATGCAGGGCTACGAGGTCCTGTGGCTGCCGGGCATGGACCACGCCGGCATCGCGACGCAGAACGCCGTCGAGCGCGACCTCGCGAAGCAGGGCCTGTCGCGGCAGGACCTCGGGCGCGAGAAGTTCGTCGAGCGCGTCTGGGAGTGGAAGGAGGAGTACGGCGGCAAGATCCTCGACCAGATGAAGCGGCTCGGCGACGGCATCGACTGGTCGCGCGAGCGCTTCACCATGGACGAGGGGCTGTCGCGCGCCGTCCAGACGATCTTCAAGAAGATGTACGACGACGGTCTGATCTACCAGGCCGAGCGGATCATCAACTGGTGCCCGCGCTGCCAGACGGCGCTGTCGGACATCGAGGTCGACCACAGCGACGACGAGGGCGAGCTCGTCTCGATCCGCTACGGCGACGGGGACGCGTCGATCGTCGTCGCGACCACGCGCGCCGAGACGATGCTGGGTGACACCGCGGTCGCCGTCCACCCCGACGACGAGCGCTACCGGCACCTGATCGGCACCGAGGTCGAGCTGCCGCTGACCGGCCGCCGCATCCCGATCGTCGCCGACGCGCACGTCGACCCGAAGTTCGGCACCGGTGCGGTCAAGGTGACGCCCGCGCACGACCCGAACGACTTCGAGATCGGCCAGCGCCACGGCCTGCCGAACCTCACGGTCATGGACGGCCGCGCCACCATCACCGTGCCCGGCCCGTTCCTCGGGCTCGACCGCTTCGAGGCGCGCCCGGCGATCGTCGCCGCGCTGCGCGCCGAGGGCCGGATCGTGGCGGAGAAGCGGCCGTACGTCCACTCCGTCGGGCACTGCTCGCGCTGCAACACGGTCGTCGAGCCGCGGCTGTCGCTGCAGTGGTGGGTCAAGGTCGAGGGCATCGCGGCCAAGGCGTCCGCCGCCGTCCGCGACGGCCGCACCAAGATCCACCCGGCCGAGCTGAACAAGCGCTACTTCGACTGGACCGACAACCTGCACGACTGGTGCATCTCGCGCCAGCTCTGGTGGGGCCACCGCATCCCGGTCTACTACGGCCCGAACGGCGAGGTCGTCTGCGTCGGACCCGACGACGAGGTGCCCACCGGCGAGGGCTGGCGCCAGGACGAGGACGTCCTCGACACCTGGTTCTCCTCGGGCCTGTGGCCGTTCTCGACGCTGGGCTGGCCGGACTCCACCGAGGACCTGAAGAAGTTCTACCCGACCAGCGTTCTGTCGACCGGCTACGACATCCTGTTCTTCTGGGTCGTCCGGATGATGATGTTCGGCCTGTACGCGATGGACGAGGTCCAGCCGTTCGACCACGTCTTCCTGCACGGTCTCATCCGGGACCAGCACGGCAAGAAGATGTCGAAGTCCAAGGGCAACGGCATCGACCCGCTGGACTGGATGGAGCGCTACGGCGCCGACGCCACCCGGTTCACGTTGCTGCGCGGCACGAACCCCGGTTCCGACATGGCCGTCGCCGAGGAGTGGGCGGCCGGCTCCCGCAACTTCACCACGAAGCTGTGGAACGCCACCAGGTTCGCCCTCTCCAACGGTGCGACCGTGGCCCGCCCTCTGCCCGCCCGCGACGAGCTGACGGCGGCTGACCGCTGGATCCTCGACGAGCTCGACGCCCTCGTGTCCACGGTGGACACGAACTTCGAGGCGTTCCAGTTCTCCCGTGCCTGTGAGGCGCTGTACAGCTTCACCTGGGACGAGTTCTGCGACTGGTACCTGGAGATCGCGAAGGTCCAGATCGCCGACGGCCGGGTCGAGGCCACGCAGTCGGTCCTGGGCCACGTCCTCGACACGCTGCTGCGCCTGCTGCACCCGGCGGTCCCGTTCATCACCGAGACGCTGTGGACCACGCTCACCGGCGAGGAGTCGCTCGTCGTCGCCGCGTGGCCCCAGGCCTCCGGTGCCGAGCGCGACGCGGACGCCAAGGCCGAGGTCGAGGGCCTGAAGAAGCTGGCCACCGAGATCCGCCGGTTCCGCTCGGAGCAGGGCCTCAAGCCGGGGCAGAAGGTCGCGGGCAAGGTCCGCGGCGCGTGCTGCGTCGGCCTGACCGACCAGGTGCCGTCGGTCCGCTCGATGACGCGCCTGACCGAGCCGGGCGAGGACTTCACCGTCTCCGCCACGCTGGAGGTCGGCCTGCCCAAGGGAGCGGTGAAGGTCGAGCTGGACCTGTCCGGCGCGATCGACGTCGTGGCCGAGCGCAAGCGCCTCGAGAAGGACCTCGCGGCAGCGCAGAAGGAGCTCGCCCAGACCTCGGGCAAGCTCGGCAACGCGGGCTTCCTCGCCAAGGCGCCGGCCGACGTCGTCGCCAAGATCGAGGAGCGCAAGGCCACCGCCGAGGCCGACATCACCCGCATCAACGAGCGCCTGGCCGCGCTGCCGGAGAAGTAACCGATGGACACCAACCTCGACGAGTTCCTCGACGTCGAGAACGAGCTCAACCAGCGCTGGCCCGAGACCAAGCTCGAGCCGTCGCTGGACCGGATCAAGGCGCTGGCGCACGTGCTGGGCGACCCCCAGACGAGCTACCCGGTCGTGCAGCTGACGGGCACGAACGGCAAGACGTCGACGTCGCGCATGGTCGACGCGCTGTTCGCGCGCATCGGCCTGCGCACCGGCCGCTACACCAGCCCGCACCTGCAGCTGGCCACCGAGCGGATCAGCCTCGACAACCAGCCGATCAGCCCCGAGCGCTACGTCGAGGTCTTCCGCGACATCGAGCCGTACGTCGCGATGGTGGACGCGCGGTCCGAGATCCGGATGAGCAAGTTCGAGGTGCTCACCGGCATGGCCTACGCCGCCTTCGCCGACGCACCGGTCGACGTCGCGGTCGTCGAGGTCGGCATGGGCGGCACGTGGGACGCGACCTCGATCGCCGACGCGAAGATCGCGATCCTCACGCCGATCTCGATCGACCACACCGAGTACCTGGGCAACCGGATCGAGGACATCGCGACCGAGAAGGCCGGGATCATCAAGCCCGGCTCGGTCGCCGTCATCGGCGAGCAGACGCCCGAGGCGATGCGGGTCGTCCTGGAACGCGTGGCCGAGGTCGACGCCACGGTCGCGCGCTTCGGCAGCGAGTTCGGCGTCGTCTCCCGCTCGGTCGCGGTCGGCGGCCAGCTCGTGACGCTGCAGGGCCTCGGCGGGGTCTACGAGGACATCTTCCTGCCGCTGCACGGGGAGCACCAGGCGGCGAACGCGGCGCTGGCGCTGGCCGCGGTCGAGGCGTTCTTCGGCGCGGGCACCGACCGGCAGCTCGACGTCGAGGCGATCCGCGAGGGCTTCGCGACGGTCGTCTCACCGGGCCGGCTGGAACGGGTCCGCTCCGCGCCGAACGTCTTCGTCGACGCCGCGCACAACCCGCACGGCGCCGCGGCACTGGCCAAGGCGCTGGAGTCGGAGTTCGGGTTCCGCAAGCTCGTGGCCGTCGTCGCCGTGATGTCGGACAAGGACGCCGAGGGCATCCTCTCGGCGCTCGAACCGGTGGTGTCCGAACTGGTCATCACCACGAACTCGTCGCCGCGCGCCATGGACCCGGACGTGCTGGCCGGTCTCGCCGTGCCGATCTTCGGCGAGGACCGCTTCGAGGTCCGTCCCCGCCTGGTCGACGCGATCGACGAGGCCATCCACCTCACCGAGGACGAGCTGTCCGGCGGCGGTGTCATCGTCACCGGCTCCGTCGTCACCGCCGGTGAGGCCCGCGCGTTGTTCGGAAAGGAACCGGCATGAGCGAGAACCCGGTGCCGGCACCGAAGAAGGACCCGATGAAGGCGTTCCGCGGCATCATGGCGGGCACCTTGATCCTCGAAGTCATCGTCGTGGCGCTGGCGTTGCCGGTCATCGCGAAGCTGCACGGCGGCGTCACCTCGCTCGTGGGCTGGGTGACGTTCGGCTTCATCGTCGCCTTCATCGCGCTGTGCGCGTTCGTCCGCCGCCCGTGGGCCATCGGCGTGCTGATCGGCCTGCACGTGCTGCTGATCGCGACGTGGGTCCTGCTGCCCGCCCTCGGCGTGATCGGCGTGATCTTCGCGCTGGTGTGGGCGTACCTGCTGTGGCTGCGCAAGGACCTGCTCAAGCGGATGGCCGAGGGACGACTGCCGTCCCAGCAGCAGCAGGCCGGCTGACGAAGGACCGGTGAGAGGACGAGTTCGCGGCCCCCGCGAATTCGTCCTTTTTCTGTGAAGGCGGCGGGTCATGACCGGCCGAGCGCCGTCTGCGCGGGCCACGCAGTCGCCGCGGCAGCTGCCGGCCCGGCCGCTGGCTGGTGGTCAAGCACACCGGCCGGAACGAAGTTCACCCGCGGTTGGGGCTGTGGTCAGAACCGGCGACTAGAAACCGCCCATGACCTTCGACCGACGCACGTTGTTCAAGGCAGGCGCGCTGGGCACGGCGGCAGCGCTGGTGCCGACCGGGCCCAGCCTCGCGAAGACCGACCGGCCGCTGCTCACGCACGGCGTGCAGTCCGGTGACGTCACCTGGGACGGTGGCATCGTCTGGACCCGCGCCGACCGCCCCTCCCGGATGCTCGTCGAGGTGTCGAACGACCCGGGGTTCCGCTTCTCCCGGCGCATCCGCGGCCCGTTGCTCACGCCCGAGACCGGTGGCACCGGCCACGTCCGGGTCTCGAGCCTGCTGCCCGGCCGCCGCGCCTACTACCGCGTGACGGCGGAGGACCTGCACGGCCGCACCCGCAGCGCACCGGTCACCGGCAGCTTCACCACGGCGCCGCTGGGCCGTGACGAGGTGCGGTTCGTGTGGTCCGGTGACGTCGCGGGCCAGGGCTGGGGCATCAACCCCGACATCGGCGGCATGCCGATCTTCCGCGCGATGGCCGACCGCCGCCCGGACTTCTTCATCCACAGCGGGGACAGCGTCTACTCCGACAACCCGCTGAAGGAGTCGGTGACGCTGCCGGACGGCCGGATCTGGCGCAACGTCGTGACGCCGGAGAAGCTCAAGGTCGCCGAGACGCTCGACGAGTACCGCGGCCAGTTCGCCTACAACCTGCTCGACGACAACGTGAAGCGGTTCGCAGCCGAGGTTCCCGTCTTCGCGCAGTGGGACGACCACGAGGTCACCAACAACTGGTATCCGGGTGAGCTTCTCGACAATCCTCTTTACACCGAGAAGCGCGTGGACGTGCTGGCGCAGCGGGCGTTCCAGGCGTTCCACGAGTGGATGCCGATCGACCGCCACCGCGCCGTGGACGGCCGCGTCTACCGGAAGTTCGCCTACGGCCGCAACGTCGAGGTGTTCGTGCTCGACATGCGCACCTACAAGGACCGCAACACCGCGCCGAAGGACCAGCCGGGCGTGATCCTCGGTGCGGCGCAGGCGAAGTGGCTCGTCGAGAGTCTCGCGCGCAGCACCGCCACGTGGAAGGTCATCGCCGCCGACCTGCCCATCGGGCTGACCGTGCCGGACGGCACCGACATCGAGGGCGTGGCGAACGGCCTGCCCGGCGCACCGAACGGCCGCGAGCACGAGATCGCGTGGGTGCTGCGCGAGCTCAAGCGGCGCCGGGTGCGCAACACGGTGTGGCTGACGGCGGACGTCCACTACACCGCCGCCCACCACTACTCGCCGGAGCGGGCCGCCGTCGGCGACTTCGACCCGTTCTGGGAGTTCGTGTCCGGCCCGCTGCACTCCGGTGCGTTCGGCCCCAACACGCTCGACCCGACCTTCGGTCCCGAAGCCGTGTTCGTGCACGCACCGCCCGCCGCGAACACCAGCCCGCTCGACGCCTTCCAGCACTTCGGCGAGGTCAGGGCCGACCGGAACGAGCTCACGGTGTGGCTGCGTGACGCATCCGGCGCAGCGCTCTGGTCCACAACGCTCAACGCGCGCTGAAGATCGCAATAGGGTTGGTGAGTGCCCATCACGTTCGACACCACCGGCTTCCAGCAGCACGAAGAGAACTCCTGGCTCCACGGAGGCGGTGACCGGCTCGCGCTGACCGTCTACGACGGCCCGGCCGACCTGCCGGTGGGGCTGGACGACCTGCAGGGGCTGCGGCGTGAGCTCGCGGTCCGCTACGCCCCGACGGGCTGTCTCGTCGAGGCGCAGGTCGTCCGGCTCGGCGACGTGCCCGCGCTGCTGCAGATCGCCAAGGTGCCGCTGGGGAACCGGCCCGGCCAGGCGTTCGGCCTCTCGCTGACCGTGCAGGGGGTGAACGCGCACGCGGTGCTGTCGCTGGTGGCGGAGGAACGTGGCACGACCGGCGTGCGCGAGGGTGTGCTGGCCGCCGAGATCGGGTTCCAGCGCTGGGTCCTGCCGCACCCGTACGCGCCGCAGGTGCAGGGCCGGCTGCCGTTCCACGCGGGCGACGACCCGCGGTTCGACAGCCGCTTCCCCGACCACCCGCTGTCGCGCGTGCGCCGGTTGATGCACCAGCTCGTGAGCACCGCACGGGTCGACCCGGCGTTCGTGGCACCACCGGCGCCGCAGCTCCCGCCAGAGGTGGACGCGGTGTTCAACTCCCAGCTCGTCAATGCCGAGTGCGGCCTCCCGGTCAACGGCCACATCGCGCTGCAGATCGGCGAACGCACCACCTACTGGAAGCTGGTCGGCGAGGCCGTGCCGCACCGGCTCGGCCGTGGCACCCTGGGTCGCTCCCCACACGGCGAGGCCCGGTTCCGCGAGGTGCTCGTGGTCGACGAGCGCACCGGAACCGCCCTGATGATGGACCGGTTCATGACCGACGGCGCCTCCCTGGGCGTCCACACCCGGCTCCAGCCGGTCACCCGTGACGAGGCGTACGCGGCGGTCACGCCCGAGGCGCTCAAGGAGGCCTACCGCGCCCTCGGGCGGCTGGCCGACATGGCCGACGGCCGCAACGAGTACCTCACGATCGAACCGATCACGCACCAGGTCGGGCGGTCGGAGCCGTTCGCGGTGCTGAGCATGCAGCACCACGAGGACGAGGACGTCGTGCTCGTCTCGTGCTCGCCGGCGCCCTCGGAGAACACGCCGTTCCAGGGCAGTCCGGGGATCAGGGCGCCCGTCACGGCGGAGAACCTGCGCGGCATCGGTGAGCTCGTCCTGCACGCGGCGCTCGAATGGGGCCCGCACCCGTTGGACATGGCGGTCACCTTCCACCGCCACGCGGGCACGACGGAGGCGCCGGGCACGCCGGAGAGCCTCGCGGACGAGGTGCGTGCGCAGTTCAGCGGGCAGCTGGCCACGGCGGTGCCGGGCATCACCGTCGGCGGTTACGTGGCGTTGCAGCAGGGGGAGCAGCGGACGTACTGGCGGTTGCCCGACGACGCGCTGTCGAGCCGGCTCGGTTCCGGGGTGCTGACCCGCGCCCACTCGCCGGGCCACCGGTTCCGCGACGTCGTGCTGCTCGACCAGGACACCGGCGAGCTGTTGATCCCGAACCGCTACGGCGACGCCACGACCGGGACCAAGACCGTGCTCACCGGGGTGAGCGAGGAGGAGGCGCTGGCGGCGGCGACACCGGAGGCGTGCCGGGAGGCGTTCGAACGGCTCGGCCGGTGCGTGTTCGCCGCGGCGAAACGCGGTGAGCACATCTTCGTCGAGCAGCTGGAGAACGAGCTGAAGCAGGACCCGTACGTGTTGCTGACCGTGCAGGGCCTCTTCGACGGCGACCCGGTCGCGATCGCCTCCGCGTCCCCCGCGCCGTCGGCGAACACCCAGTTCAACGGCCTGCCCACGCTGGAGGCCCCGGCGGCGGCGAACAACGTGGTCGGGCTGGGCCAGCTCGCGTTGCAGGCGATCACCGACTGGGGCGTCCACCCGCTGCACGTGGTGCCGACCTACCACCGCCCGACCCGCTGACCGCAAATGTTTGCACGCCCCGACGTATTGTTTCCCCCTGTTTCTCGTGGTTTCGTGCAGCAACCCTGCAAGAAGTTGCGACAAGGAGGTCGCGATGCGTCGGGTCGTCGCCGCGCTCGCTGCACTGGTCCTACTGCCTCTCACACCCGTCCAGGCCGTTGCCGCTCCACCGGAGCAACGCCTGGCCGTGGGGGAGGTGGTGGATATCGCGCCCGGTGTGCGCGCCGGTGACTCGAAACTCGCCTTGCCGCCCAAGCGGGACGACCTGCGGGGTGAGCGCTTCTACTTCGTGATGCCGGACCGGTTCGCGAACGGCGACCCCCGCAACGACCGCGGTCGCAGCAGCAGCGCCGAGAACGGGTTCAACCCGGCCGACAAGGGCTTCTACCACGGTGGTGACCTCAAGGGCCTGCACCAGAAGCTCGACTACCTCGACGGCATGGGCATCACGGCGATCTGGATGACGCCGATGTTCCTCAACCGCTGGGTGCAGGGCGACAGCGCCGCCTACCACGGCTACTGGACCGTCGACTTCACCAAGCTCGACCCGCACTTCGGCACCACGCAGGAGATGCGCGAGCTGATCCGCGACGCGCACCGGCGTGGCATCAAGGTGTTCTTCGACATCGTCGCGAACCACACCGCCGACGTGATCAAGTACGCCGAGGGCAAGAACGCGTACGTGTCCACGGGCGCGCAGCCGTACCTGGACGCTTCGGGCAAGCCGTTCGACCTCGCCGACCACGCGGGGCGGAAGGACTTCCCGAAGCTGGACGCGGCCAAGTCGTTCCCGTACACGCCGGTCAAGGACGGCCCGACGAAGTTCCCGTTGTGGCTCAACGACTCCACGCTCTACCACAACCGCGGCGACTCGACGTTCTCCGGTGAGTCGAGCGAGCAGGGCGACTTCTCCGGGCTCGACGACCTGATGACCGAGCACCCGCGCGTGGTCAACGGCATGAAGGACATCTTCACCAGCTGGATCGACACGCTCGACATCGACGGCTACCGGGTCGACACGGTCAAGCACGTCAACCTGGAGTTCTGGCAGGCGCTCGCGCCGCACGTGAAGCAGTACGCGAACCGCAAGGGCAAGAAGGACTTCTTCGTGTTCGGCGAGGTCTTCGACTCCTCACCGGAGAACACCTCGAAGTACACGACCGAGGGCCGGATGCAGGCCACGCTGGACTTCCCGTTCCAGAGCAGCGCCGTGAGCTTTCTGGCCGGCAAGGGCTCCCAGCGCCTCGGCGAGGTGCTGCTCGACGACGACCGCTACACCGACGTCGACTCCAACGCCTCGTCGCTGCCGACGTTCCTGGGCAACCACGACATGGGCCGGGTCGCGTGGATGATCCGCAACGACCGGCCCGGCATCACCGACGCCGAGCTGCTGGAGCGCCTCAAGCTCGGCAACCGGCTGATGTACCTGTGGCGCGGCAACCCGGTCGTCTACTACGGCGACGAGCAGGGCTTCGCGGGCACGGGTGGCGACAAGCTGGCGCGCCAGGACATGTTCGCCTCGAAGACGCCCGAGTACGTGGCGGAGAAGCTGATCGGCTCCGACCGCACCGGCGCCGTCGACAACTTCAACACCGCGCACCCGCTGTACCAGCAGCTCAAGGCCCTCGCGGCGCAGGTCGACGAGGACCCCGTGTGGCGGGACGGCAACCAGGTGCTGCGGTACGCCGACGGGGACGTGTTCGCGTTCAGCCGCATCCTCGGTCGTGAGCACCTCGTCGTCGCGAACGCCGGAACCGCGCCCGCGACCGTCACCGTGCCGGTGTCCTCGGCCGGGTTCGAGAACGCCCAGGTCCAGAACGGCCGTGTCACGGTGACCGTGCCCGCGCTGTCGGCGTTGGTGCTCAAGGGCACCAGCGACGTCGCCAAGTCGAAGCCGGCGCCCGTGCTGGTCGCCCCGGCCGCCGGAACCGTGCTGGACGGACGGGTCGAGCTGCGTGCCGACGGCATCGGCACGGCCAACGCGGCCGCCACCTTCGCCGCTCGCGTCGAGGGCAAGTCCGACTGGACCGTGCTGGGCACCGACGACGCGGCGCCGTACCGGGTGTTCGCGGACCTGTCGGCGCTGCCGGGTGCGGCCGTGGGCAAGCGCGTCGAGCTGCGGGTGGTCGCGAAGTCCGGCGAGATCGGCGCGGACGGCGCGTTCGTGTCGCTCGTGGCCGCACCGCCGCTGCCGGACCCCGGCACGAAGAACCCGGACTGGCTGGTCGTGCACTACGCGCGCGGCGACTACGACGGCTGGGGCCTGCACGTCTGGGGCGACGTCGAGACGCCGACCGAGTGGAGCACGCCGCTGCCGTTCGCCGGCGAGGACACCTACGGGCGGTTCGCGTGGGTGAAGCTGAAGCCGGGCGCGAAGTCCGTCGGGATCATCGCGCACAAGGGCGACGAGAAGGACACGAACGCCGACCGGGTCGTCGACCCGAGCGTGACGCCCGAGGTGTGGCTGAAGCAGGGCGACCCGGCCGTGCACCCGTCCGAGCAGGCGGCCACCGGCAAGGCGGTCGTGCACCACGTCGGTGACTCCACGGGTGCCGTGGTGCGCGTGGCCGGACGTGCCGACGTGCCGTTCTCGAACGGGATCGCGGAACTGCCGCCGACCACCGACTTCTCGGTGGTGCGCGGGACGACCGTGGAGGCGTCCGGCAAGTTCACGAGCGGTCACGCGTGGGTGGCGAACGGCGAGGTGCACGCTTCCCCGGCCGCGACCGAGAACCGGGCGGTGATCCACTACAACCGGCCGGACGGCGACTACACCGACTGGACGATGTACCACTGGACGGGCTCCGCGGAGCCGTCACCTGGCTGGAACCAGTCGCGGGTGCCGGACGGGCGGGACCGGTTCGGCGTGTACTGGTCGGTGCCGCTCGCCGCGGGCGCCGCGGGGCTGAGCTACCTCGTCCACCGCGGCGACGCCAAGGACCCCGGGCCCGACCAGTTCCTCGACCTGGGGCAGAAGGGGAACGAGGTGTGGCAGTTGCAGGGGAACGAGACCTACCTGCTGCCGCCGAACGCCGGTCCGGCCGCCGATGACGACCTGACCAAGGCGAAGGCGATCTGGATTTCGCGCGACAGGGTCGTGTGGGACGTGCCGGTCGTGCAGTCCGACGGCTACCGGCTGGAGCACGGCTCACGCGTGCTGCGGCTCTCGCCCACGACCGAAGCGGTGCCGGCGCGGCTCCCGCACCTCAAGGGCAAGCCGGTGTTCGCGGTGCGCGGGTTCGTCGACGAGGCGTTGCGGGACAGGCTTTCCGCCGTCCACGTCGACGCGGGCGGTGCGATCCGGCACCGGACGGGCGTGCAGATCGCGGGCGTGCTGGACGACCGCTATGCCGCCGCCGCGACGAAGCTGGCGTTCGGACCCGCGTTCGACCGCGGTCGCACGTCGGTCCGGCTGTGGGCGCCGACGGCGAAGAACGTGAAGCTGCGCCTGTTCGACCAGCCCTCCGGCGAGCCGCGTAAGGTCGTGCAGCTCAAGCGCGACGACGCATCGGGGTCGTGGACCGGTTCCGGTGACTGGGAGAACAGGTACTACCAGTTCGAGGTCACCAACTGGCAGCGCACGGTCGTGGTCACCGACCCGTACTCCGTGGCGCTGTCGGTGAACTCGACGCACTCGCAGTTCGCGGACCTCGAGGACAGCCGGACCATGCCCGCCGGGTGGTCCCGTGACGTCGCTCGCGGGATGGGCGGTGCGATCACCGAGCTGCACGTGCGGGACTTCTCGATCGGCGACGAGTCCGTTCCGGCCGCCAACCGCGGCACGTACAAGGCGTTCACGCACCGTGACTCGGTCGGCATGAAGCACCTCAGGACGCTGGCCGCGGCGGGCATGGACACCGTGCACCTGCTGCCGACGTTCGACATCGCGACGATCCCCGAGAAGCGCTCCGAGCAGGCCACGCCCGCGTGCGACCTGCCGTCGCTGCCCGCGGACTCGGACCAGCAGCAGGCCTGCGTGGGCGCGGTGGCCGCCCGTGACGGCTTCAACTGGGGCTACGACCCGTTCCACTACGACGTTCCCGAGGGCTCTTACGCCACGGCGGACGCGCAGAACGGCTGGGCCCGCTCGAAGCAGTACCGCGAGATGGTGAAGTCGTTGCACGACAACGGCAACCGCGTGGTCGTGGACGTCGTCTACAACCACACGGCGGCGTTCGGCGACGCACCGACCTCGGTGCTCGACAAGGTCGTGCCCGGCTACTACCAGCGGCTCAACCTCGACGGGTCGGTCGCGAACTCCACGTGCTGCGCGAACACGGCGACCGAGAACGCCATGATGGGCAAGCTCGTCGTCGACTCGGTGGTGCGGTGGGCCCGCACGTACAAGGTGGACGGGTTCCGGTTCGACCTGATGGGCCACCACCCGAAGGCGAACATCCTCGCCGTGCGCGCCGCTCTGGACGCGTTGACGGTGGAGCGCGACGGCGTGGACGGGCGCAAGATCGGCGTCTACGGCGAGGGCTGGGACTTCGGCGAGGTCGCGGGCAACGCCCGGTTCGAGCAGGCCACGCAGGCGAACATGGCAGGGACGGGCATCGGCACGTTCAGCGACCGGCTGCGCGACGCGGTGCGCGGCGGCGGGCCGTTCGACGACGACCCGCGCGTGCAGGGCCTCGGCTCCGGTCTGGCCGGTGACGTGAACTCCTCGCCCGCCAACGGGAACGTCGCGGCACGGCTGGAGAACTACAGCGACCTGGTGAAGCTCGGCATGGCCGGGAACATGGCGTCGTACCGCTTCCAGTCCACCGCCGGGCCGGTCGTCGCCGGCCGGGACGTGCAGTACAACGGCACCGCCGCCGGGTACACCGGGCAGCCGTTGGAGGCCATCACGTACGTGGACGCGCACGACAACGAGGCGTTGTTCGACGCGTTGACGTACAAGCTGAAGCCCGAGACGTCGATGGCGGACCGGGTGAAGATGCAGACGGTGGCGCTGGCACCGGTGTTGCTGGGGCAGGGGCGGCCGTTCGTCCACGCGGGCACCGAGTTCCTGCGCTCGAAGTCGTTGGACCGCAACAGCTACGCCTCCGGTGACTGGTTCAACCGGTACGACCCGTCGTTGCGCGACAACGGTTTCGGCCGCGGGTTGCCGCCCAAGGCCGACAACGAGGCGAAGTGGCCGTACGCGAAGCCGTTGCTGTCGCTGCCGAAGCCGGCGTCCGCGGACATGAAGGCCGCGCTGGACGCGACGCTGGAGCTGCTGCGGATCCGGCAGTCCTCACCGCTGTTCTCGCTCGGGTCGGCCGACCTGGTGCAGCAGAAGGTGTCGTTCCCGGCGGCGCGGTCCGGTGTGGTCGTCATGCACGTCGACGACACCGTCGGACCCGACGTGGACCCGGCCCGGCGCGGCGTGCTCGTGGTCATCAACCCGTACCCGGAAGACCAGGCCATCGCGCTGCCGCCGGGTGGCTGGAAGCCGGTGACCAGCGAGAAGAAGGCGGGAGCCGCGCGGTCGGTCGTGGTGCTGGAGCGGTAGTACCGCTGGAAAACAGTTTACAACAAAATAGTTTGGTACCTTAGTGCTCATGGGCACGAAGGGGTGTGCCGACCTGATGATGCTGTTGCACCGCACAGGTCACGCACTGGAGACCGAACTGACGGCGAGGCTCGCGGAGATCGGGTTGACTCCGCGGGCCCGCTGCGTCCTGGCGACCGCTCTCGACGCGGACCGCACGCAGACCGAGATCGCCGACATCGTCAGCATCGACAAGACGACCATGGTCGTGACGATGGACGCCCTGGAGGCCGCGGGGTTCGCCGAGCGCAGGCCGTCCCCGACGGACCGCCGTGCCCGCGTCGTCGTCGTCACCGAACGGGGCCGGTCCATCTCGGAGCAGGCCGACGACGTGTACGCGGACGTCGTGAACAGCGTCCTGCTGTCGTTGCCGGAAGACGAGCGGTCCGGTCTCGTCAACGGCCTGACCAGGCTGGTCGAGGGTCGTCTCGGTGCCGTCGTCCCCTGTGAGAAGCCCCCGCGCAAGAGGGCACTGCGCCAGGCGATCGGGTAACAGATAGTCCCGTAAAAAACTATCTGCTACGGTTCCTCTTATGACAACAGGGGGACCGAAGACGGACTCGCGCTGGCCGGCGCTGATCGTGCTGTGCGCGGGGATGTTGATGATCGTGCTGGACCAGACGATCGTGAACGTCGCGCTGCCCGCGATCGACGAGGACCTGAAGTTCGGCCAGGCGGGCCTCGCCTGGGTCGTGAACGCGTACCTGATCGCCTACGGCGGTCTGCTGCTGCTCGCCGGCCGCCTCGGCGACCTGGTCGGGCACAAGAGGGTGTTCCTGATCGGCCTCGGCGTGTTCACCGCCGCCTCGCTGCTGTGCGGCCTGTCGATCAGCTCCGAGATGCTCGTCGTGGCGCGGTTCGTGCAGGGCGCCGGCGGCGCGCTGGCCACGTCCGTGACGCTGGGCATGGTCGTGACGATGTTCCCGAAGCCCGACGAGCAGAGGCGCGCCATCGGCGTGTTCAGCTTCGTCGCAGCAGCGGGCGCGTCCATCGGCCTGCTGCTCGGCGGCGTGCTCACGGACGCCATGTCGTGGCACTGGATCTTCTTCGTGAACATCCCGATCGGCATCGTGGCCGCCCTTGCCGCCGTGCGCCTGGTGCCCGACTCACCCGGCCTGGGCCTGCGCGAGGGCGCGGACGTGCTGGGCGCGCTGCTGATCGTCGCCGCGGTGATGCTGGGCGTCTACACGATCGTCAAGGCCGAGCACTACGGCTTCGGCTCGGTGCACACCCTGGCCCTCGGTGCCGTGGCGGTGGCGTTGCTGGTGGCGTTCGTCCTGCGCCAACGACACGCCACCAAGCCGTTGCTGCCGCTGCGCGTGTTCCGCTCCCGGAACGTGACGGGTGCGAACCTCGTGCAGATCTCGATGGTCGCGGGCATGTTCGGCCTGTTCTTCCTCGGCACCCTCTACATGCAGCTCGTGCTGTCGTACACGCCGTTGCAGATCGGCCTGGCCTTCATGCCCGTCGCCGTTGCCATCGCGGTGTTCTCGGTGTCGCTCTCGGCCCGCCTGAACACCCGGTTCGGCGAGCGCAACATGCTGATCCTCGGCCTGGTCCTGATGCTGGTGGGCATGGTCGTCTTCACGCAGGTGCCGGTCGACGGCTCGTACGTGGCCGACATCCTGCCCGCGGTCGCACCGGTCGGCATCGGCATGGGCCTGGCGTTCCCGTCGCTGATGACGCTGGCCATGTCCGGCGCCGCCCACGACGAGGCGGGCCTCGCCTCCGGCCTGGTGAACACCACCGCCCAGGTCGGCGGCGCACTGGGCCTCGCCGTCCTCGCCACCACCTCGACCACGTACACCTCGTCGCTGCTGGCGTCCGGCGTCGGCCGGCTGGAGGCGCTGACGTCGGGCTTCCACCTGGCGTTCTGGATCAGCGCCGGCCTGGTGGCGGTCGCGCTGGCACTGGCGGTGTTCGTGCTCCGGCAGGTCGCGGTGTCCCGCGACGCCCAGCCGGTGCTCGTGCACTGAGGGGGAGCGGGCGGTGGGTGGCGGCGCGTGCCACTCACCGCCCGTTTCGTTTCAGAACCGCGGATCGTTTGCGAGGTGATCGCATTGCCGATGCTCGTGTACCTGGACAAGCAGGCCGAGGACGGCAAGCTGGCGCGAGCGTGCTCAGCACCGGTGCGGCCCCCGAGCGGCTGGTTCACCAGAGCTGACGCCACCCGGAGTCAGTGGTCCGCGAGTTCCACCCGCTTGGTGACGTCCTCGGAGCGCAGGATCGCGAACTCGCGGTCCTGCGCCTTGAGCACCTTGAGGTAGCCGGGGCTCGTCTCGAACACGTAGACGTCCTCGGAGTCGTTGATCCGCTCCTTCGGCACCCACGGCGTGCTGACGACCGCCGCCACCGCGAGCGCCGTCCCGGCCAGGAGCCACGCGAACCAGTGCAGCAACCACCGCGCGTTCCTGATGACCAGCACGAACCCCACCCCCAGCGCGACCGCGCCGAGCGGCATCCACCACCGGTGGTACGTGAGCGTGTGCGACACCATCAGCGCCACGAGCACGATCAACGTGAGCAACGCCGTCGTGTTCGCCCGCTCGGGGTCCTTGCGCGTGCGGAGGTAGAAGAAGAAGGTCGCCGGCGTGACCACCATCAGCAACACCGTGCTGATCCGGTCGTCCGCCATGAACGTGCCGAGGAACAACCCTGGCGCGTCATCCAGTTCCAGCGTGTGCAGCAGCGCGAACGCCGTGTGCCAATCATAGTGCGACACGGCCAGCAGCCTGAGCAGGACGAACAGAACGGCGGCGCCGGTCACCGCGGACCCGGTGTGCTTTGCATCCACCCGCAGAACTATGGCGTATCGCCGGTCACAGCCCTCCCGACGTGCACCGCGCGGGCGCGGCTACCCTGTGCGGACATCCCGTACCTGTTTTCGAGGAGTCACACCGTCGTGTCCGAGCGCACCCTGGTTCTGGTCAAGCCCGATGGCGTCGAGCGTGGTCTGGTCGGCGAGGTGATCGCCCGCATCGAGCGCAAGGGCCTCAAGCTCGCCGCGCTGGAGCTCCGCACGGCTGACCGTGCTACCGCCGAGCAGCACTACGCGGAGCACGACGGCAAGCCGTTCTACAACGACCTCGTCGACTTCATCACCGGCGGCCCGCTGGTCGCGCTCGTCGTCGAGGGCGTCCGCGCCATCCCGGCGTTCCGCCAGCTCGCCGGCGGAACCGACCCCGTCGAGAAGGCCACGCCCGGCACGATCCGCGGCGACTTCGGCACCGAGGTGCAGTACAACCTCGTGCACGGCTCGGACTCGGCGGAGTCGGCGGAGCGCGAGATCAAGATCTGGTTCCCGAACCTCTGAGGTCGAGGGGGTTCGCTGGACCCCTTTGCGTTCGATGGGGATTCCTGGGGCTCCGCCCCAGACCCCGACACTCCCAAAGAAGCCGCCGGCGCTGTTCGTGGGTTGATGGCACGCCTGTTGCTTTGTGCGGCTGCCGGTTGCGTGGGTGGTTGCGTTGCGGTGTGCGTCTTCCCCGTCGAGCGCTTCGGAGCGCTAGACGGGGAAGCCACCCACCGCGGAACCGCCCGAAGAAGAGCTCCGGACGCCTCGCCTACGGCTCGAACGAGCGGTCTCACAGTGAGGCCGAGTAGGCGGCCACGAAGTGCGCCCGCAGCGCCGCACGGTCCGGCGGCGAGACCCTGAGCGGCGTGCCGTGCAGGCCTTCGTAAGCCCCATAGCTGCGGATCGTGGGGGAGACGTGCACCTGCAGCGTTGTCGGGTGCACGGCCACAAGGCCACGGTCGAAGAGCTTGTGGATGTCGGAGCGCAGGAGCAGACCTTCGTCCACGTGATGGCGTCCGTGGGTGGAGAACGCCACCAGGTGGGCGGCTTCGAGCGCCTCCGCCGGGCACGGCCCGGTCACAGCGCAGACAAGCCCGTACTTCTGCAGCAGTTGTTCGCGGTATGCCTTCTGACCGTTGCGGACCTTCACCAGTGCCCTGCGGTGGCCGCCGGTGATAGGTGGGGGAGGAGCGGTCGAGGTCGTCCGCGGAAGGGTGACCAGCAGGTCGGCGAGCATCGTTTCCACAGCGCTCACGTTCAGGGGGCTGATGGACTGCTGGGTCGACCGGTTGAGCGCAGCCGTGCGCAGGGCTTTCACGGTGATCGCACCGTCGAGTGCTCGCCAGGTCCGCTCGTACCGGGCGGTGTACCTGGTGATCGGGATCGTCTTCGGAACGGGCACCTCGAACGTCGTGCGGCACGACTTGCGCAGGCAGAGGTAGCGCGGAGTCAGCACGGTGCGCTGCTTGAAGTCCGTCAAACCGCATCCGGGGCAGGTGTTCCGCTGCTTCGTCAGGTCCTTCTCGGTGTCGATCTGCTCCACGGTTGCGGCGCCGAGGGCCAGTTCTTTGCCGCGAACCACGACGAGGTCACCAGGCGAGACCTTTTCACTGTTCTGCACCGTCGAGTCGTAGATGTAGAAGGCTTCCGGAACGTCGGCGTAGCCGTCGTTGCCCTGGAAGTCGCGTTCGTCGCCGAAAGACAGCAGTGCCCAAGCGCGCATGCCCCTCATCTAAGCGTGGAGCCCCGCCGAGGGCTTGACCCCAGCCCACCCGGCGAAGAGCCGTTCAACCGCGTCCCCTCGGGATGACCGAGCGGCAGGTACATCCACACGTCGTCCCAGCGGTCCGCCCCGACGGCGATCGCGTTGGGCATCCGCCCGCATTCGCGGAACCCGAGCTGCTCGTACAGCTCGATCGCCCCGTGGTTGTTGCCGCGCACGCCGAGCATGGCGATCTCGAACCCGGCCGCCCGCGCGCTGTCCACCAAGCCCTGCACCACCAGCCGCCCCAGCCCGAGCCCACGCGCGGCTGGGTGGGCCATGACCTGTTGAACCTCGCAGCGGTGCTGGAACACGGCGGTGCCCCCGCGCCGCCACAACCCGACGGCGCGCACCACGCCGTCGACCACGGCGGTCACGAACGCGGCGTCGCCGTCGCGGACCTGTTCCAGAACGCCGTCCAGCCACGCCGAGAGCCGGTCCGGACCCGGCGGCGAGTGGTAGCCGACGGCGCCGCCGGCAGCGACCACGTCGTGCACGACGGTGTGGATCTCGGCGCGCAGCCGGGGGTTTGCCTCGTGCGGCCACCGCAGTTCGATCTCCGGCATGGGGCGATCGTAAATGCGTCGAGAATTGTCAGACCCCTTGGCTAACGTCGGGCGGGTGGAGAACCTCGTCGAGGCCAAGGCGCTCACCAAGCACTTCGGGGCGTTCGAGGCCGTGCGCGGCATCGACGTCGAGGTGCGCAAGGGGGAGGCGTTCGGGTTCCTGGGGCCGAACGGGGCGGGCAAGTCGTCGACCATGCGGATGATCTCCTGCGTGTCGGGGCGGACCGGTGGGGACCTGAAGGTGCTCGGCCTGGACCCGGACGTGGACGGGCCGAGGATCCGCGCGCGGCTCGGGGTGGTGCCGCAGCTCGACAACCTCGACACGGAGCTCACGGTCCGGCAGAACCTGCAGGTCTACGGCAGGTACTTCGGGATGTCGCGGCAGCGGTGCCGGGAGAAGGCCACCGAGCTGCTGGAGTTCGCCCAGCTCGCCGACCGCGCGGACCACGAGGTGGAGCCGTTGTCGGGTGGGATGAAGCGCAGGCTCACGATCGCGCGGTCGTTGGTCAACGACCCGGAGCTGCTGCTGCTCGACGAACCGACCACGGGGCTCGACCCGCAGGCGCGGCACCTGTTGTGGGACAGGCTGTTCCGGCTCAAGCAAGAAGGCGTCACGCTCATCATCACCACGCACTACATGGACGAGGCCGAGCAGCTGTGCGACCGGCTCGTGGTCATGGACGGCGGGCGGATCGCGGCCGAGGGGTCGCCCGCGGAGCTGATCGGCCGCTACTCCACGCGGGAGGTGCTGGAGCTGCGGTTCCGGCCCGGTGCGGAGAAACCGGACCTCGGGCGGTTCGCGGAGCGGGTCGAGGTGCTGCCGGACCGGTTGCTGCTGTACGCGCAGGACGGTGAGCGGGCGCTGCAAGCCGTGCACGACAACGGGGTGCAGCCGGTGTCCAGCCTGGTGCGGCGCAGTTCGCTGGAGGACGTGTTCCTCCGGCTCACCGGCCGGACGTTGGTGGACTGATGCGGACGTTGCGGGCCTCCTGGTACGGGTTCGAGAAGCACTGGACGTGGTACCGGCGCAACTGGCGGGCCACGGTCGTGTCGAGCTTCCTCACGCCCGTGCTGTTCCTGCTGGCTCTCGGGTTCGGGTTCGGGTCGCAGGTGCGGTCGACCGAGCTGCTCGGCGGCGTGCCGTACCTGCAGTACCTCGCGCCCGCGCTGGTCGTCGTCACGGCGTTGCAGGGCGCCACGTTCGAGTCGACGTACGCGATCATGTCGGCGTTCCTGTGGCAGAAGACGTACATCGGCATGGTGGCCACCCCGATCACGCCCGCTCAGGTGCTGTACGGGCAGGTCATGTGGATCGGCACCCAGCTCGTGGCGCGGTCCGCGGTGTTCGTCGTCATCGCCGCGGCGCTGGGAGCGGCGGCCGGACCGGGAATCCTGTGGGCGGTCCCGTTCGGGGCGCTGGCGGGGCTCGCGTTCAGCGCGCCGCTCATCGCCTACAGCGCGCGGCTGGACAAACCGGACAGCTTCACGACGGTCTTCCGGTTCGTGCTGATGCCGATGACCCTGTTCACCGGCGCGTTCTTCCCTGTCGGCCAACTGCCGGAGTGGCTGCTGCCGGTGGTGTGGCTGACGCCCGCGTGGCACGGCATCGAGCTGGCCAGGGGAGCGGCGTTCGGCACGCTCGGGGTGCTGCCCGCGCTCGGGCACGTCGCGTACCTCGCGGTGCTGGCGGCGGCCGGGCTCGCGCTCGGCGTCAGGTACTTCCGACGCAGGCTGGCGGTGTGAGATGACCGGGACCCTCGACCGGCGACGGGCCGTGCCCGCCAGCGTGGGGCTGCTGTGGCGGGTGGTACCGCCGGGGCTCTACGGCGGGAAGGCGAGCGTGCTCGTCGAACGGGCCGCCGTCGTCAACCGGCGCGCGTGGTTCGTGCTGGTCGGCGGTGCCTTCGAGCCGATGCTGTTCCTGTGGTCGCTCGGGCTCGGGTTCGGCCAGATGGTCACGGCCGTCACCGGGCCGGACGGGCAGCCGGTCGGCTACGCGGCGTTCGTGGCGCCGGCGCTGCTGGCGGCCAGCGCGATGAACGGGGCCGTGTACGACGCAACGTTCAACGTGTTCTTCAAGTTCAAGTACCTGAAGCTCTACGACGCGATGCTGGCCACGCCGATGGGGCCGATGGACATCGCGATCGGCGAGATCGCCTGGGCGTTGCTGCGCGGCGGCCTGTACTCGGCCGGGTTCCTCGCCGTGATGCTCGGCATGGGTCTGATCGCGTCGCCGTGGGCGTTGCTCGCGCTGCCGGTGGCGTTGCTGGTCGCGTTCGCGTTCGCGGCGGTGGGCATGGCGGCGACGACGTTCATGCGCTCGTGGCAGGACTTCGACCTGGTGCAGCTGGCCGTGCTGCCGCTGTTCCTGTTCTCGACCACGTTCTACCCGCTGTCGGTCTACCCCGGCTGGGTGCAGGTCGTGGTCTCGTGGACCCCGCTCTACCACGCGATCGAGCTGATGCGCGGCCTCACGCTGGGCGTCGTGGGCTGGGGGATGCTCGGCCACCTCGCGTACTTCGCGGTGATGGCCGCTGTGGGCACGGTGGTGGCGGCGCGGCGGCTCGGCAAACTGCTGCTGGACTGAGCGGTGCGGCACGCGATTCGGCCGTCAACGTGGGGGCGGTTACTCTGGTCGCGTGAGTGCCGAGTCTGTTTTCCCCAGGTTGGAGCCCCTGCTGCCGCGGATCTCCAAGCCGGTGCAGTACGTCGGCGGGGAGCTCAACGCGACCGTCAAGGACTGGGACGAGGCGTCCGTGCGCTGGGCGTTGATGTACCCGGACGCGTACGAGGTCGGGCTGCCCAACCAGGGCGTCATGATCCTCTACGAGATCCTCAACGAGCTCCCGGACGTGCTCGCCGAGCGCACGTACGCCGTGTGGCCGGACCTCGAAGCGCTGATGCGCGAGCACGGGGTGCCGCAGTTCACGGTCGACGGGCACCGGCCGCTGAAGGCGTTCGACCTGATGGGCATCAGCTTCGCCACGGAGCTGGGCTACACGAACATGCTCACGGCGCTGGACCTCGCGGGCGTCCCGCTGCACGCCGCCGACCGCACCGAGGACGACCCGATCGTGGTCGCCGGTGGGCACGCGGCGTTCAACCCGGAACCGATCGCGGACTTCGTCGACGCGGCGGTGCTGGGCGACGGTGAGGAAGCCGTCCTCGAGATCACCGAGATCGTCAAGAACTGGAAGGCCGAGGGCCGCCCCGGTGGCCGCGACGAGGTGCTGACCCGCCTGGCCGAGACCGGCGGCGTCTACATCCCGCGGTTCTACGACGTGGAGTACCTGCCGGACGGCCGCATCCAGCGCGTGGTGCCCAACCGCGACCGGGTGCCGTACCGCGTCTTCAAGCGGACCACGATGGACCTCGACGCGTGGCCGTACCCGAAGCAGCCGCTGGTGCCGCTCGCCGAGAGCGTCCACGAGCGGATGAGCGTCGAGATCTTCCGCGGCTGCACCCGCGGCTGCCGCTTCTGCCAGGCCGGCATGATCACCCGCCCGGTGCGCGAGCGGTCCATCGAGGGCATCGGCGCCATGGTCCAGAAGGGCCTGGAGGCGACCGGTTTCGAGGAGGTCGGCCTGCTGTCGCTGTCCAGTGCGGACCACAGCGAGATCGCCGAGATCACCAAGGGCCTCGCCGACCGCTACGAGGGCACCAACACGGGCCTGAGCCTGCCGAGCACCCGCGTCGACGCGTTCAACATCGACCTCGCGAACGAGCTGTCCCGCAACGGACGGCGCTCGGGCCTCACCTTCGCGCCCGAGGGCGGCAGCGAGCGGATGCGGCGCGTCATCAACAAGATGGTGTCCGAAGAGGACCTCATCAGAACGGTGTCGGCGGCGTTCTCCAACGGCTGGCGGCAGGTGAAGCTGTACTTCATGTGCGGGCTGCCCACCGAGGAGGACGAGGACGTCCTGCAGATCGCCGAGATGGCCAAGAACGTCATCCGCGCCGGCCGCCAGGCCAGTGGCCGCAACGACGTCCGCTGCACCATCTCGATCGGCGGGTTCGTGCCCAAGCCGCACACGCCGTTCCAGTGGGCCCCGCAGTGCGACCCGGACGTCGTGGACGACCGGCTGCGCAAGCTCCGCGAGGCCGTCAACGCCGACCGCAGCCTCGGCCGCAACATCGGCATGCGCTACCACGACGGCAAGCCCAGCCTCATCGAAGGCCTGCTCAGCCGCGGTGACCGCCGCATCGGCAAGGTCATCGAGGCGGTGTGGCGCGACGGTGGCCGGTTCGACGGCTGGAGCGAGCACTTCTCCTACGAGCGCTGGACCACGATGGCCGCGCGCGAGCTGGAGCCGCTCGGCGTCGACCTCGCCTGGTTCACCACCCGCGAGCGCGAGGAGCTGGAGGTCCTGCCCTGGGACCACCTCGACTCGGGCCTCGACAAGGAGTGGCTCTGGGCCGACTGGCAGGACGCGCTCGACGAGCGCGAGCAGGACGACTGCCGCTGGACCCCGTGCTTCGACTGCGGCGTGTGCCCCGCGATGGGCACCGACATCGAGGTCGGCCCGACGGGCCGCAAACTGCTGCCGATCTCCCCGGTCGGCGTCGGTTCGCCGGTGAAGAACCCGGCGCTCACCTCGAAGTGAACCACCCCGTGTCCTGAACGACGCCCCTGCTGCTCGAAGTAGCGGGGGCGTCGTTCAGTGCGGAAACGGGACCGTCCGTGGCCTGCGACGTCACCTCGTGACGGCGGCCAGCGCGTCCACCAGACCGTGTCCGTAGAACGAGTTGTACTCCGAGTACCCGGTGCAGAACGCGTCCTGCACCCCGGTCCCGTACAGGTCGTAGTCCGCCGGGCACGCCAGCGTCGTGGCCTGCACGTTCAGCATCCGGCCCAGCTGCAGCGCGTCGGCCTCCGGGTGGGCCGAGGCGATCAGCGCCGCCACCCCGGCCGCGTGCGGCGCCGCCATCGACGTGCCGCACGAGTAGTCGTAGCCGGACGGCACCGTCGACAGCACGCACCCGCCGGGGGACCGCGAGTCGCCACCGGGCGCCGTCACGTCGATCGCCCCCAGGCCGTACGAGCTGTACGAGGACTTGGTCTTGGTCGCGTCCACCGCCGACACGCCGACGACGTTCTTCAGCTGCACCGGCAGCACCACGCACGACGGGTCCACGGGCCGGGTCTGCGCCTCGCCGTTCGTCGGCGACACCGAGTCACGGCCCGGCCGCGACAGGTCGGCGGCGTTGTTGCCCGCGGCGGCGACGGTCAGCACGTTGCGCGAGGTCGCGTGGTCCACGGCACGCCGCACGGCCTCGTAGACGACCCGCTGACCCGGCGCGTTCTGGCACGTGAACAGGTACGGGTCGATGAAGTAGCTGTTGTTCGTGATGGTCATGCCCTGCGCGGCGGCCCACATGAAGCCGCACACCGCGTACTCGGGGTAGATGAACCCGTCGTCGTCGACGACCTTCACGGACGCGATGCGCACGCCGGGCGCCACGCCCGTGATGCCGCGGCCGTCGTTGGCCGCCGCGATCGTGCCGGCGACGTGCGTGCCGTGTGCCGACGTGGTCGGTGCCCAAGCCGCGGGGGAGGGGTCGGGCTTGCCGGTCAGGCAGCCCGCGGACAGTTCCGGTGCCAGCGCCGCGGCCAGGTCGGGGTGCCGGGCGACGCCCGAGTCGAGCACCCCGACCACCACGGACCGCGAACCGGTCGTGATCGAGTGCGCCGCCGGGGCGTTGATGAGATCCATGTCCCACTGCTCGCTCGACCGGGCGCCGGCGGGCTGCAGCAGCTCGGTGTCGTCCTTCTTGCGCTTCACCGTGCGCTTGGAGGCACCCTCGGCCTGGGCGCTGTAGGCGCGCTGCGGGCCGATCAGCCGGAGGAACGACGGGTCCGGTGACGTGGCCACGGCGACCGCGATCTCCGGGTAGTACACGGTGGTGGTGCCACACGCCCCAGCAATTTCCGACTGCGCCGTAGCAGGGGTCGTGAGCTGCGGGAACACCACGAGGTAGCGCAGCAGCGGACCCGGCTGGGTGCAGCTGGTGAGCACCGGCTCGGCGCCGGCGGGCGTGGACGCCACCAGTCCTGCGGCGAGCAGCGCGGTGGTCACCGCAGCCGCCCGTGCGCGGTGGAGCAGAGGCACCAGGGACCTCCAGGTTGGCGGGGCGTCCGGTCAGCCGGACCGTAACCACGCGCAACGATCTAGACAAGCTGAACGTCCTGAATCAAGTTCACGGTACCGTCCTACTGGACGAACAGCCTGCGCCGATGGGACCGCTCACCCGTCAGGCCCACCCGTGGGGAGCACCACTGAGCCGCCACCAGCCCAACAACCCGTCGGCAGCAGCCGTGCAGAAACTGCGCCTCCGCTACACCAAGCGGGGGAGGCTGCGCTTCACGTCGCACCGCGACATCGCTCGTACGTTCGAACGAGCACTGCGCAGGGCCGGCGTACCCATGGCGTACTCGCAGGGCTTCAGCCCTCACCCGAAGGTGTCGTGGGTCGGCGCGGCGCCGACCGGCGTCGCCAGCGAGGCGGAGTACGTCGAGGTGTCCGTGGTCGAGCAGGTCGACCCGGCGGCGCTGAAGCTCGCTCTCGACGCGGCGCTGCCACCCGGCATCGACGTGGTCGAGGTCGTGCAGGCCCGCGGGGGCAACCTCACCGAGCGGATCGACGCGAGCGAATGGCGGATCGAGCTCGATGGCGTCGACCCCGCTGAGCTCGCGAAGGCGGTCGAGCTCCTGCTCTCCGCCGAACGGGTGGAGGTCGAGCGGCTCACGAAGAACGGCGTGAAGACGGTCGACGTCCGGCCTGCGGTCGTGTCGGCACAGGTCGGGCCACGTTCGAGCGACGCCGGACACGATGACGCCGCAATGTCACCACCGTGTGGGATACTCATGACGGTCGTTCGGCAGGTAACGCCTACCGTCCGACCCGACGACGTGCTGAATGCGCTTCGTGTCGTCGCCGATCTCGTGCCACCGGTTCCTGCGAGAGCAATCCGGATGGCGCAGGGACGGCTCGACGACGAAGGCAGGCTGGCGGACCCGCTCCAGCAGGACAGAGAGTCCTGACGAGCGCCGGAACGCCGGTCAGCGACGCAAACAGGAGGAGCGGCGCTGGAGGCGGCGTCGTCGTGGGACCTGCGCAAGCGTGCGCCCGCTGAGGCGTCACGCCGCTGCGCGCGAGGCAAGGATTCCCGCCGCGAGCATGCGGTGGAGAGAGACAAGAGAGGCCCCTGCGCGGCCGCGTCCTCACGGGACGCGCCCGGGGGTGGAGGAGCTGCATGTCGAACACGGAAAAGCCCGCCGGTGCGACCGGCGGGCAGGGTGTGGTTTCCGCACGCCCTGAGCTGGCCGATCTGCCCGACAAGCTGCGGGTGCACGCCTTGGCCAAACTGCTGGACGTCAGCAGCAAGGACGTGATGACGGCGCTGGCCGACCTCGGTGAGGTCGCGCGCAGTGCGCAGTCGAGCGTGAGCCGCGACGTCGCGCTGAAGGTCGCAGAGACCCTGCTGGACTGGGACGACGTCGTCACCGGTGAGATCACCGAGGACTACGAGGCCCCGGCGGTCCCCGCGTTCGAGGCCCCGGCGCTCGCGCCGGTCTTCGCCGCGCCGAGCGCGGTCTTCCTGCCGCCGACGCCGATCGAGCGGCCCAAGGCGTCCGCCTCGCCGTTCGTCGTCGAGCAGGAGCCGGTCGAGGACGAGAAGTCGGTGGGCGAGCTCGCCGCCGACGAGCTCGACGCCGCCGAGGCCGCCGACGTCGACGCGGACACCGACGGCGACATCGACGTCGACGGTGACGACGAGGGCGAGGGCCGTCGCCGGCGCCGCCGCGGTCGTCGTGGCCGTGGCCGCGGCAAGGGCGCGGATGCCGAGAACGGCGGTGAGGACGGCGACGACACCCAGTCCGAGGACGCCGAGGCGCCCGCGGAGGGTGCCGACGCCGACGACACCGCCGAGGACGAGGGTGACGAGGGCTCGACCCGCCGTCGCCGCCGTCGCCGCCGCCGCAAGACCGGCGCGGACGAGGACGTGTCGTCCGAGGACGACCCGCCGAACACGGTCGTGCACGTGCGCGAGGTGCGCGACGAGAAGGCCGACGACGCCGCCCAGAGCGAGGCCGCGCGCAGCGAGGTCCGCAGCATCCGCGGCTCGACGCGTCTGGAGGCCAAGCGCCAGCGCCGCCGCGACGGCCGCGAGGCCGGCCGCCGCCGCGCCCCGGTGCTGACCGAGGCCGAGTTCCTGGCCCGCCGCGAGGCCGTGGCCCGCACGATGGTCGTCCGCGAGCACGGCGACCGCACCCAGATCGGCGTGCTGGAAGACGGCGTGCTGGTCGAGCACTTCGTCACGTCGTCGGGCTCCGGCTCGATCGTCGGCAACGTGTACCTCGGCCGTGTGCAGAACGTGCTGCCGAGCATGGAGGCCGCGTTCATCGACATCGGCCGCGGCCGCAACGCCGTGCTCTACGCCGGTGAGGTCGACTGGGACGCCGCCGGTCTCGAGGGCAAGTCCCGCAAGATCGAGCAGGCGCTCTCCAGCGGCGACTCGGTGCTCGTCCAGGTCACGAAGGACCCGGTCGGCCACAAGGGCGCCCGCCTGACCACCCAGATCAGCCTGCCCGGCCGCTTCCTGGTGTACGTGCCGGGCGGCGGTGCCACGGGCATCAGCCGCAAGCTGCCCGACAACGAGCGCAAGCGCCTCAAGGACATCCTCAAGCGGGTCGTCCCCGAGGACGCCGGCGTGATCATCCGCACCGCGTCGGAGGGCATCTCCGAGGAGGAGCTGGCGCGCGACGTCACCCGCCTGCAGGCGCAGTGGAAGGTCATCAAGGAGAAGTCCGCCAGCACCTCCACCAAGGCGCCGACGCTGCTCTACGAGGAGCCGGACCTGCTGGTGAAGGTCGTCCGCGACCTGTTCACCGAGGACTTCGCGCAGCTCGTCGTCCAGGGCGACGAGGCGTGGGACGTCATCGACGGCTACGTCCGCCACGTGGCGCCGGACCTGCAGGACCGCCTGAAGAAGCACGTCGGCAACAACGACGCGTTCGTCGAGTACCGCATCGACGAGCAGCTGATGAAGGCGCTGGACCGCAAGGTCTGGCTGCCCTCGGGCGGCTACCTGATCATCGACCGCACCGAGGCGATGACGGTCATCGACGTCAACACCGGCAAGTTCACCGGGTCGGGCGGCAACCTCGAGGAGACCGTCACCCGCAACAACCTGGAGTCGGCGGAGGAGATCGTCCGCCAGCTCCGGTTGCGCGACATCGGCGGCATCATCGTCATCGACTTCATCGACATGGTCCTGGAGTCGAACCGCGACCTGGTGCTGCGCCGCCTGACCGAGTGCCTCGGCCGCGACCGCACCCGCCACCAGGTCGCCGAGGTCACCTCGCTGGGCCTGGTGCAGATGACCCGCAAGCGGGTCGGCACCGGCCTGCTGGAGGCGTTCAGCCAGACGTGTGAGCACTGCCGCGGCCGTGGCGTCGTCGTGTCGACCGAGCCGGTGCACTCGCACGGCGGTGGCGGCGGCAACGGTGGCCAGCAGCAGCAGTCGCAGGGCGGTGGCCGCAAGTCGCGCCGCAACAAGGGCGGCGACCAGGCCGCGGAGACCACCGAGGTGGTGGAGGCGGCCGTCGAGGCCCCCGAAGCGCCGGTCGAGCCGCAGGTCGTGGAGCCGGCCGAGCCCGAGGACACCTCCGAGGACGCCGTCGCGGCCGACCAGGAGCACGAGGGCCACGGCCGTCGCCGCCGCCGTCGTCGTGGCCGCGACAAGGAGCCGCAGGCCGTTGTCGACGCGGTCGTCGTCGAGGAGCAGGCGCTCAACGGCGACGTGCCGCACGAGGTCGCCGAGGACCCCGAGCCGGTCGAGATCGACCCGGTCGTCGAGCCCGAAGCGGTCGCCGAGCCTGCCCCGGTCGTCGAGTCGGCCCCGGTCGTCGAGCCTGAGGCGGCCGTCGAGCCCGAGGTGGTCGAGGAGACCGCGGCGGAGCTCGTCGAGCCGGTCGCCCCGGAACCCGTGAAGCCGGTCGTGACCGGCCGCATCGGCTCCCAGCTGGCCAAGCCGGTGGCCGAGCCCGAGCAGGAGGCCGTCGCGGCCCCGCAGCCGGTCTCGGCACCCGAGCCCGTCGCGCCGGTCGCCGTGCAGCCTCCCGCGGCCCGTCCGCGGCGTCGTGCGGCCAAGCGCGCCGCCGGTGCCCCGCCGGCCGTCGAGGCGCCCCCCGTGGTGGTCGCCGAGGTCCCGAAGCAGCCCGAGGTCCAGCTGCCCGCTCCGGTGGTCACCACCACCCGCAGGCGCCGTGCCGTGTCGCGGCCCGCGGGCCCGCCGGTCCAGGAGGACTGAGGTCAGCAACCGTCGAACCGGGGTCGCTCACGCGGCCCCGGTTCTGCGTTGTCAGGGGTGCGCGACCGCACCTGTGAGGGACCGCACAGCCTGCGGAAACAGGTTCAGGGGACCCCAGTTTGCTCCGGGCGCACCCACTCCCGTAACCTTGTCTGCGGCCCGCCATCCGACGGGTCCTGTCGTGTGCCTCCTCTGCTGGTTTCTCGCAGACGGTTTGGCGCATGGCCCGTCACCATCGAGTAGCAGGAGACTTCCGTCCTGATGTACGCGATCGTCAAGACCGGCGGCAAGCAGTACAAGGTCGCTGTCGGCGACATCGTCGAGGTCGAGAAGCTCGAGGGCGAGCCGGGCACCGAAATCTCCCTCCAGACGCTGCTCGTGGTCGACGGCACTGACGTCACCGCTGACGCGGCGGCCCTGGAGAAGTTCTCGGTGACCGGCAAGGTCGTCGAGCACACCAAGGGCCCGAAGATCCGCATCCACAAGTTCAAGAACAAGACCGGGTACCACAAGCGGCAGGGTCACCGTCAGAAGTTGACCCGCGTCGAGGTCACCGGCATCACCGGTAAGTGAGGACCTGACTTCTCATGGCACACAAAAAGGGTGCATCCAGTTCCCGCAACGGCCGTGACTCCAACCCCCAGTACCTGGGTGTGAAGCGGTTCGGCGGTCAGGTCGTCAAGGCCGGCGAGATCCTGATCCGCCAGCGCGGCACCAAGTTCCACCCCGGCGTCGGTGTGGGCATCGGCAAGGACGACACGCTGTTCGCCCTGCTGCCGGGTGCGGTGGAGTTCGGCACGAAGCGCGGTCGCAAGACCGTCAACATCGTTCCGGTCGCGGTCTGAGGATCGTTTCCGCAACGTAGCTAGACCTCGGCGAGGGGCGGGACCGGTCATCCGGCACCGCCCCTCGTCGCTTGTTCCAGAACTTTGAGAGGAAGTAGTTCCGTGGCTCGTTTTGTTGACCGGGTGGTGATCCACGCTGCCGCCGGCAACGGGGGCAACGGCTGTGCTTCCGTGCACCGCGAGAAGTTCAAGCCCCTCGGCGGCCCGGACGGCGGCAACGGGGGCAGTGGCGGCAACGTCATCCTCGTCGTCGACTCGCAGGTGCACACCCTGCTGGACTTCCACTTCCGCCCGCACGCCTCCGCCACCAACGGCAAGGCGGGCGCGGGTGCGAACCGCGACGGCGCGAACGGCGAGGACCTGGTCCTGCGCGTCCCGGACGGCACGGTCGTGCTGACCGAGGACGGCGAGGTCGTCGCGGACCTCGTCGGCGAGGGCACCCAGCTGATCGCCGCCGCCGGTGGCCGGGGCGGCCTGGGCAACGCGTCGCTCGCGTCCAAGGCGCGCAAGGCCCCCGGCTTCGCGCTGCTCGGCGAGCCCGGTGAGACCCGCGACCTGGTGCTGGAGCTCAAGTCCGTCGCGGACGTCGGTCTGCTCGGCTTCCCGTCGGCCGGCAAGTCGTCGCTGATCTCGGTGCTCTCCGCCGCGAAGCCGAAGATCGCCGACTACCCGTTCACCACGCTGGTGCCGAACCTCGGCGTGATCACCGCGGGCGACACCGTCTTCACGATGGCCGACGTCCCCGGCCTGATCCCCGGCGCCTCGCAGGGCAAGGGCCTCGGCCTGGACTTCCTGCGCCACATCGAGCGCACCGCCGTTCTCGCGCACGTCGTCGACTGCGCCACGTACGAACCGGGCCGCGACCCGATCGCGGACATCGACGCGCTGGAGAAGGAGCTCTCGGAGTACACGCCGTCGCTGGGCGGCAACTTCGAGGACCGCCCGCGCGTGGTGATCCTCAACAAGGTCGACATCCCGGACGCGCAGGACCTCGCCGACATCGTCCGCCCGGAGATCGAGGCCCGCGGCCTGCCGGTCTTCGAGGTGTCGACCGTGTCCCGCCAGGGTCTGCGCGAGCTGACGTTCAAGCTGGCCGAGGTCGTGCGCGAGTACCGCGCGGCCCAGCCGAAGAAGGAGTCGACCCGAATCGTGCTGCGGCCGACCGCCGTGGACGACCAGGGCTTCACCGTGACCGAGGACCCCTCGGTCGAGGGTGGCTTCATCGTGAAGGGCGAACGCCCCGAGCGCTGGATCCGCCAGACCGACTTCTCCAACGACGAAGCCGTCGGTTACCTCGCGGACCGCCTCAACAGGCTGGGCGTCGAGGACAAGCTCGTGAAGATGGGCGCCGTTCCCGGCTGCCAGGTCACCATCGGCGACCTGGTCTTCGACTGGGAGCCGACCACCCCGGCCGGCATCGCGATGACGATGACCGGACGTGGCACGGACGCCCGTCTTGAGCGCAACGACCGCATCGGCGCCCACGAGCGCAAGGCCCTGAAGAAGGCCCGCCGCGCGCCCGGCGCCGGTGACGACGGTGACGACTTCGACGAGGAGTGAACCCGTGACGGCCCCCGTGGTCTCACCAGCTCGCACCGCGGTCGCCTCGGCGAACCGCATCGTGGTCAAGGTCGGGTCTTCCTCCCTGACCACAGCGGAAGGGGGGCTCGACCCGGCGCGTCTCGACGCGCTGGTCGACGCCCTCGCCGCGCGGTGTGCGGCGGGCAGCCAGGTCGTGCTCGTGTCCTCCGGCGCGATCGCCGCTGGCCTGGCGCCGTTGAAGATCTCCCGCCGCCCGCGCGACCTCGCCACCCAGCAGGCCGCGGCGAGCGTCGGCCAGCTCACGCTCGCGCACGCGTACGCGAACTCGTTCGGCCGGTACGCGCTGACCGTCGGCCAGGTGCTGCTGACGGCGGACGACGTGGTGCGCCGTGCCCACTACCGCAACGCCCAGCGCACGTTCGACCGCCTGCTCGCCCTCGGTGCGGTGCCGGTCGTGAACGAGAACGACACCGTTGCCACCGAGGAGATCCGCTTCGGCGACAACGACCGCCTCGCCGCGCTGGTGGCGCACCTCGTCGGCGCGGACGCGTTGTTCCTGCTGTCCGATGTGGACGCGCTGTACTCCGGTGACCCGCGTCAGCCCGGTGCGGTGCGCATCTCCGAGGTCGCGTCCGCCGCGGACGTGGACGGTGTGCGGGCCGGGAGCGTCGGCGCGTCCGGCCTGGGCACCGGTGGCATGGCCTCCAAGCTCGCCGCGGCACGGCTGGCGTCCTCCGCAGGCATCCCGGTGCTGCTGACCGGCGCCACCGAGGCCCACCGCGCGCTGACCTCCGCCGACGTCGGCACCGCTTTCGCCGCAACGGGTTCACGGCTCACTGCCCGCCGCTTCTGGCTCGGGTACGCCACCGACGCCAACGGCCGCCTGCACCTCGACGACGGCGCTGTCGCCGCTGTCGTGGGCCGGCGCCGGTCGCTGCTGGCCGCGGGCATCACCGGTGTGGACGGCGACTTCGACGCGGGTGACGTCGTCGAGCTGGTCAGCCTCGCCGGTGACGTGGTGGCCCGCGGTGTCGTGGGCTACGACTCGGCGGAGCTGCCGTCGGTGATCGGCCGCAAGTCCCACGACCTGCCCGCGGAACAACGCCGCGAGGTCGTGCACGCCGACGACCTGGTGCCGCTGCACCGCTAGCCTCGGTCGCATGGCCCGGATGCACGACGTCGTCATCGACTGCGCCCACCCCGCCTCGCTCGCCAGGTTCTGGGCGGCGGTGCTGGACGACCACGAGCTCGCGCCGTACACCGATGAAGAGCTGGAACGGTTGCGCGGCAAGGGGATCACCGACCCCGAGGACGACCCGTCGGTGTTGCTGGACGGGTCGCCCCGGTTCTTCTTCAACCGCGTCCCGGAACCCAAGACCGGCAAGAACCGCGTGCACGTCGACCTGTGGTGCGACGACGTCGAGGCCGAGGTGGCCCGGCTCGTCGCCCTCGGCGCCGCGGTGATCAGCCGGGACGGCGTGTGGTTCGTGCTCGCCGACCCCGAGGGCAACGAGTTCTGCCTCAGCTCAACCGAACACCCCTTGTCTCCGGAAGGGTGAGGATCGCCAGGAACGTGATCACCGCCGCCACCGCCACGTACCAGAAGAACGTGGTGCCCGGCAGCGCCTGGATCACCAGCGGCGCCGTGCCACCGAACAGCGCGACCGTGAGGTTGTACCAGGCGCCGATCCCGAGCCCGCGCAGCTCCGTCGGGAACAGCTCGCTCATCAACGCCGGTGCGATCGACGTGATCGTCGTGTAGAGCCCCAGGCCCACGCAGAACACCACGAGCAGGTTCCCCAGCCCCGGCTGCACCAGCGCGGACAGCGGTACGATCAGCACCGCCGTCACCGCCGACCACACCAGGATCTGCGGCTTGCGCCCCACCCGGTCCGCCAGCCAGCCCATCGGGTACTGCAGGACGATGAACACACCGGTGGCGATCGACAACGCCAGGAACACGTCGACGTCGTCCGCACCGCGGGTCTTCACCGCGAACGGCGTCAGCGCCGAGAAGAACGTGTAGAAGCACAGCGTCGACAACAGCGTGAAGCCCACCAGCTGCCCGACCGCTTTGGGGTGCTCCCGCAGCGTGGTCAGCAACGGGTTCTTCAGCTTCTCCGCCTTCGCACGGTTCTCCTCGAACTGCTCGGTCTCCGGCAACGCCCGCCGCAGCCACAGCCCGATCAGCCCGAGCACGCCGCCGACCAGGAACGGCACCCGCCACCCGTAGGACGCCATCGCCGCCGCGTCGAGGCTGCGGCTGAGGAAGAACCCGAGCAGCGACGCCACCAGCACCGCGGCACCGGTCGAGATGTAGAAGAACGACGAGTACCGCCCGCGGTGGCTCGGCTTGGCGATCTCACCTAGGTACGCCGACGCGTTGGAGACCTCGCCGCCCAGCGCCATGCCCTGGGCGATCCGCGCCAGCACCAGCAGCGCCGGGGACAGCCACCCGACCTGCTCGAACGTCGGCAGCAACCCGATCACCACCGACCCGCCCGACATGAGCACGATCGTCAGCAGCATCGCGGTCCGCCGCCCGCGGACGTCCGCGAACCGGCCGAGCAGGTACCCGCCGAGCGGGCGGAAGAAGAAGGCCAGCGCGAACGTCGCGAACGTGCTCAGCAGGGCAGCGGCCTCGTTGCCCTTCGGGAAGATCTGCGTGGCGAAGTAGATGCTGAACGCGGTGTAGATGCCCCAGTCGTACCACTCGACCGCGTTGCCGGCCGAGGCCGCGACCAGCTTGCGCACGGGCAGTCGATGCGTTTCCGAAGTAACCGCCATGCGATCACCCTGTCACACAGCGCAATCCCCTGTGGGTGCGTCTCATCAGGCGGGGAGGGCGATACTCGTCGGCGTGCGATCCATTGGTTTGGTGACGTTGGTGGTCCGCGACTACGACGAGGCGATCCGCTTCTACGTGGACGGTCTCGGGTTCACGCTGGTCGAGGACACGCCACAGGGCGACAAGCGCTGGGTGGTGGTGTCGGCGGGCGACGGTGCGTCGTTGTTGTTGGCGGAGGCCACATCGGAGGAACAGGCCGCACGCGTCGGTGACCAGACCGGTGGCCGGGTCGGGTTCTTCCTCACCACCGACGACTTCGACCGCGACCACGCCCGCATGACCGCGTTCGGCGTGCGCTTCCTGGAGACGCCACGCGACGAGGTCTACGGCAAGGTGGCCGTGTTCGAAGACCTCTACGGCAACCGCTGGGACCTGCTTCAGCCCGCGCGGGCCTGACCGGGCGAGACGCCGACGACGCGTTTGAACGCCCGGCTGAACGCCGCCTCCGACTCGTAGCCCAGGCCGCGTGCGATCTCGCTGACCGTGGAGTCGCGGTCCTGCAAGCGGTTCATCGCCACGTGCATGCGCCACCGCGTCACGTACCGCATCGCCGACTCGCCGACCAGGCCGGTGAAGCGGGCCGCGAACGCCGAACGGGACATCGCGGTCCGCTGGGCGAGGCGGTCGACGGTCCACGGGTGCGCGGGATCGCGGTGGATCAACGCGAGCGCCCGGCCGATCTGCCGGTCCTGCAACGCGCCCAGCCACCCGGTGCGCGCCGCCGGGTCGTTCGCGAGCCAGGAGCGGATGGTCTGGATCACCAGCACGTCGGCAAGGCGGGTGATGACCGCCTCCCCGCCGGGGCGCAGCGTCCGCGCCTCGGCGGCCATCAGGTCGATGATCGCGCGCATGTCGTCGGCCTGGCGGACGTGCAGGACCTGCGGCAGCACCTCGACCAGGTGCTGGGCGGCCGGGTGGTCGAACCGCACCGTGCCGCACACCAGGTGCGTCACGCCGCCACCGCCGCCATGGCGCAGGATCGCGTAGTTGTCGGTCTCGAACTCGTGCGGCAAGGTCGTCACCACCGGCGACGCGGCGTCCGCGGTGCTGAACAGGCGGTGGCCCTGGCCGCCGGGCACCAGCAGGACGTCACCGGGGGCGAGGACGGTGGTCCCGCCGTCGGCCTCGACCTGGCAGCGACCGCTCGTGAGCACGTGGAACCACAGGCAGTCCGCCATGTCGGGCATCGTGAGGCCCCACGGCTCGGTCAGCTCGTTCCGGCAGTAGAAGGTGCCGGACATGCGCAGCAGGTGCAGGGCTTCGGCCAGCGCGTCCGTCATGCCCGTCATCCTGGACGATCGAGCAAAGCTGCGCGATGAACTGTCATTGAGAGTCCACGCTGATCGGGACAGGGTTGGCATCATGGACACCACCACGCTCATCGCAACCGCCGCAACCGGTCTGATGGCCGGCGTCTTCTTCGCGTTCTCCACCTCGGTGATGCCCGGTCTCGCGGACCTCCCGCCCGAACACGCCCGCGCGGCCATGCGGCGCCTGAACGCCCGCATCCAGAACCCGGTGTTCCTGCTCGTCTTCCTCGGTACCGCGGTGGTGTGCGGGATTGAGGTCGTCCAGGGGCGCCATGTCGGCGGCCTGCTTTACCTCGTCGGCGTGTTCGTGCTGACGATGGTCGTCAACGTGCCGATGAACAACCGTCTCGAACGGACCGACGACGCCTACTGGCCCGAGTACCTGCGCCGGTGGACGTTGTGGAACCACGTGCGCGGCGTCGCCGGTCTCGCCTCGGCGGTCACCCTGCCACTCGGACTTTGATGCCTTGCTTCGGTCGCATCGCCGCCAGGCTCACCGGTGTGACCCGCTGGGCGAGCAACACCGGTTTCGGCCGCTGCAGCAAAGCCTTCAGCATCACGGTCAGCTCCGTCACCGCGAGACCGGCACCGATGCACCGGTGCGGCCCGCCGCCGAACGGCAGGAACTCGTGCGGCGCGGGCTTGTGCTCCCAGCGGTCCGGGTCGAACCGCAGCGGATCCGGCCACACCTCGGGCAACCGGTGCGTGACGTACGGGCTGTACAGCAGGAAGGTGCCCTGTTCGATCCGCTTCCCGGCGAACTCGAAGTCCCGCGTCGCGGTCCGCGCCGACACCACCGCGGGCGGGTAGAGCCGCAGCGTCTCGTTCACGACGTTGCCGAGGAACTCGTCGTCCTCCGCCGCGCGCTCCCAGATCCCGTTGTGCCGCAACAGGTTGAACACCGACCACGCCATCGCGGCACTCGTCGTCTCGTACCCGGCGGCGATCAGCGTCACCACCTGGTCGCGCACCTCCAGGTCGCTCAGCCCGTCGTCACCCCCGCCGTGCACGAGCGCCGCGAGCACGTGGTCGTCCTCGGCCGTCCCCTTCTCCCGCGCCTCCTCGATCGCCCGGTACACCCGCGCGTCGACGGCCCGCCGCGCCCGCATCGCGTTGCGCCAGGCAGGGGCGTTCAGCCGGCGCAGCACCGTCACCACGGCCGGGTTGCGGTCGATCAGGTTGATCAGCACCTGCAGGTGCGCCCCGAAGAAGTCCGCGTCCCCGGCGAGCTCCGCCCCGAACAACGCCTCGATCGTGCTGCGCCGGATCGCCCGCCGGAACTCCTGGTAGACGTCGACCACCGCACCGGGCCGCCACGCGTCGAGCGCCGCCTCGGCGTTGGCCGCCATCACCGGTGCGTACCCGGCGATCCGCCGGTGCGCCAACGCCGGCTGCACGAGCCGGCGCCGCCGCCCGTGGTCCTCGCCGTCGCTGACGATCAACGACGTCGGCCCGTCGACCGGCACCAGCGACTGGAACGCCCGCTCCACCCCGAACAGCCCGGAGTTCGCGAACACGAACCGGTTCGCCTCCGGCCCGAGCAGGCAGGTGTACGGGCCCAGCCGCACGACCGGCCCGAACCGCCGGTGTGCCGCGAGGAGGAGCTCGGCCCGCCGGAACCGCACGACACCCGCAGTCATGCCGAGGACACTGCCACAGAGGACCCTTCGGCAGGTGGCCTACCGCGGCGGCCGCCTCCAACGCCTGCTCCTGCACGGCTGGCCGGTGAGCACCAGCGTGAACACCACCGCGATGCTGTTCGTCGAGTGCTCACGCCCGCTCCGGTCCGTCAGCCGGGAAAGACCCGCCTTCGGTCCACGCTCACCCCGAACACGTCCGGTCTCGCCCTGAGCCCGTCCGGGTCGAGCTCCCGCCGCGCACCGCGCACCACCGCGGGGTCGATGTCGGCGATCACGAGCCGCTCCTCGCCCCGCACGGGTGCCACCAGCCACCGGCCGTCCGGCCCCGCGATCGCCGACCCGCCGTCGTAGGGCGAGCGGTGCCGGGCCGCAAGAATCTCGTCCCGCAGCGGGAAACCGGCGGGCACGTCCGCGTAGTCGACCACCGCTCCGGCCGCGAGCGAGTACACCCCGCCCTCCAGCGCGACGAACCGGGTGATGTCGCCGGTCAGCCTGGTGGAGCCCGGCCACACCGACACGTGCAGGTCCGGTGCCTGCGCGTAGAGGGTGTGCCGCGCCAACGGCATCCAGTTTTCCCAGCAGCACAGGCCGCCGACGCGCACACCGCCGACCTCGTGCACCTGCAGGCCGTGCCCGTCCCCGTTGCTCCACACCGCCCGTTCCTCCGGCGTGGGCACCAGCTTGCGGTGCACACCGCACACACCGGCCACCGGGTCGATGGCCAGCAGCGTGCAGTACACGGTGCCGTGCCCCGGCCCGCGCTCGGCAATCCCGAGGTAGGTGAACACGCCGTGGTCCCGGACGGACTCGACGACCACCTGCACCTCGGGTCCGCTCAGCTCGACCGCGACCTCCCGGTACGCCGCGCAGGCCGCCTCCTGCCGGTCGTCGGCGAACTCCACACCACCGGCCTCGCTGAGCCAGATCGGGTAGCCCGGCAAGAAGGTCTCCGGGAACACGACGAGCTCCACACCCTCCGCCGCGGCCCGCCCCACGAAGTCGACCACCTTGCGCACCCCTGCCTCCCGGTCCAGCCACGGACAGCGGGCCTGGGCAGCGGCAACGCGCACGACGACCTCCTCTAGGTTGACGACATGGCTGTCTCCCAACGCGACCTGCTGCGCTGGCAGTTCGAGCTGACCTGGTCGCTGTTCGAGCACCACCTGGAGCTGCTGGACCCCGCGGACCTCCTCTGGGAACCGCAGACCCCTGCCGTGTTCACCATGCGCCACAACGGCACGGGGTGGGACCGCGACTGGCCCACGCCCGAGCAGGAACCCACCGGCGTGGCCACGGCGGCCTGGCTGACGTGGCACATCGGCTGGTGGTGGACGGCTGCGGTCGACCACGTGCGCGGGGACGAGCCGCGAGAGGTGGTGTGGCCGGGGCCGGAGCTGGCCGTGGAGTGGTTGCGCGGATTGCGCGCGCAGTGGCTGGACGTGCTGGCGACCGCCGACCTGGAGGCGACCACCGGCTTCCCGTGGCCGGACGGGACGATGTCCGTCGCGCACACCCTCGCCTGGGTCAACGCCGAGCTGATGAAGAACGTGGCCGAGATCGGACAGCTCCGGCGGCTGGTCGCCCGCTAGCCGGTCCTGGACCCGCCGTCAGTTCGTCACCGCCAGCGCGAACGGCAGCACCGCGGGCACCCCCTCCCTCCTGAGCAGCCGGGCGGCCACGGTCATCGTCCAGCCGGTGTCGACGTGGTCGTCCACCAGCAGCACCGGACCGTCCACACCGGACAGGTCGGGGACCTCGCCGGACCGCACCAGGCCGGCCAGCCGCTGGGCGCTGTTGGCCCGGTGCGTCGACTCGCCGAGCCAGACCGTGCCCAGCAACGGCAGCCGGCCGATCGACGAGATGCGCTGACCGAAGCTGCCCACCAGGGACGGGCGGTTGCGGGAGCCGACCACCACCACGCCGACCGGGCGCTCGTCCCAGCCCCACGCCGACAGCACCTTCACGCAGGCCGCGAACACGTCGTCGGGGATCTCCCGGTCGGCGCCGTTGGCGAGCAGGTCGCGCAGCCGGTTGCCCCAGCCGATGTCGGTGAGCCGGCCCAGCGCCCGTCCCGTGGCCGCCACCTCGGACGCGGGGATCTTGCCGGACAGGTCGACGCCGATCGCTTTCATGCCGGTCGGCCACATCTTGCGCGGCGCCACGTCGACGCCCGGCCGCAGCAGCCGTTCGCGGGCAGCGCCGGCCGCGGTCTCGGACACGTCCACCGACAACCGCTCGCCCGTGCAGTTGTCGCAGCGGCCGCAGTCGTGCGCGGTCGGGTCGTCGAGCTGGTCCTGCAGGAACCGCATCCGGCACGCCGACGTCCGCTGGTACTCGATCATCACCTGCTGCTCGGCGCGGCGGGCCTCGGCGATCCGCGCGTACCGCTCGCCGTCGTACTCCCACGGCCGCCCGGTCGCCTCCCAGCCACCGCGCACCCTGCGGACGGCGCCGTCCACGTCCAGCACCTTGAGCACGACCTCGAGCCGCCCGCGCGACAGCTCGACCACCGGCTCCAGCGCGGCCGTCGACAGCGCCCTGCCCGCCCCGGACAACGCGGACAGCACCTGCCGCACGACCACCTCGGCCGGGAACGCGAGGGACGCGAAGTACGCCCAGATGTCCCGGTCCTCGTGGCCGGGCAACAGGATCACCTCGGCGCGTTCGACACCGCGGCCCGCCCGGCCGATCTGCTGGTAGTAGGCGATGGGGGAGGAGGGCGCGCCGACGTGCACGACGAACCCCAGGTCCGGCTTGTCGAACCCCATGCCCAGCGCGGAGGTGGCGACGAGGGCCTTGACCCTGTTGGCGAGCAGGTCCTCTTCGGCCCGCTGCCGTTCGGCCGGCTCGGTCTTGCCCGAGTACGCGGCCACCGCGAAGCCCCGGTCGGACAGGAACGCGGCGATGTCGTCCGCCGCCGCGACCGTGAGGGTGTAGATGATCCCCGAGCCCGGCAGCCGCTCCAGCCGCTCGGCGAGCCAGCCCAGGCGCGCCTCGGCGGTCGGCAGCTGCGCCACGCCCAGCCGCAGGCTGTCGCGGTCCAGCGGCCCGCGCAGCACCAGCGTGCCCTCCTCGGCACCGAGCCCCAGCTGCTCGGTGACGTCGTGGACCACCCGGTCGTTGGCCGTCGCCGTCGTGGCCAGCACCGGCACGCCCGGCGGCAGCTCCGCCAGCAGCGTCCGCAGTCTGCGGTAGTCCGGCCGGAAGTCGTGGCCCCAGTCGGAGATGCAGTGCGCCTCGTCGACCACGAGCAGACCGGCCGAGGCCGTCAGCGAGGGCAGCACCGAGTCGCGGAAGTCCGGGTTGTTCAGCCGTTCCGGGCTCACCAGGAGCACGTCGACCTCACCGGCGGAGACCTGCGCCTGCACCGCGTCCCACTCGTCGGTGTTGGCGGAGTTGATCGTCACCGCGTGCACCCCGGCCCGCGCCGCCGCGTCGACCTGGTTGCGCATCAACGCGAGCAACGGCGAGACGATGACCGTCGGGCCCTCGCCGAGCTGCCGCAGCAACGCCGTGGCGATGAAGTACACCGCCGACTTGCCCCACCCCGTGCGCTGGACGACCAGTGCCCTGCGGCGCTGCGCCACGAGGGTGTGGATCGCCGTCCACTGGTCCTCGCGCAGCACCGCCTCCGGGCCCGCCAGTGCCCGGAGCCGCTCCTCCGCCAGTTCCCGCAACGCGATGTCGTCCATGGGGAGCAAGCTTGCCAGGTAGGTCTGACAATTGTGATTGCCGCAGGTCGTAAGCTGTGCGGCGTGACTGAAGACCTGCGCGACCAGGTGCACGCCGCAGCCCGCCGCGCCCGCGTCGCCGCCGACGACCTCGTCCTCGCCACCCGTGAGCGCAAGGACGCCGCGCTGCACGAGATGGCCGCCGCCCTCCGCGCGCGCACGCCGGAGATCATCGAGGCCAACGGGAAGGACCTCGAAGCGGGCAGGGCGGCCGGTCTGCCGGAGAACATCCTCGACCGGCTCACGCTGACCGAGGCGCGCGTCGACGCCGTGGCCAAGGGCCTGGAGACCGTCGCGGGACTCGCCGACCCGGTCGGCGAGGTCGTGCGCGGCTCGATCCTGCCGAACGGGCTGGAGCTCAAGCAGGTCCGCGTCCCGATGGGCGTCGTCGGCATGGTCTACGAGGGCCGCCCGAACGTCACGGTCGACGCCGCCGGTCTCGCGCTGAAGTCGGGCAACGCCGCTCTGCTGCGCGGTTCCTCGACCGCAGAGCACTCGAACACGACGCTCGTCGCCGTCCTGCGCGACGCGCTCGAAAGCGTGAACCTGCCGGCTGACTGCGTGCAGCTGCTGCCGTGCCACGACCGCGCGTCCGTCACGGCCCTCATCACCGCACGCGGCCTGGTCGACCTGGTGATCCCGCGCGGCGGCTCCGGCCTGATCAACGCCGTCGTCGAGCAGGCGACCGTGCCCACGATCGAGACCGGCGTCGGCAACTGCCACGTCTACGTGGACGCGCACGCCGACCTCGACATGGCCGAGGCCATCGTCCTCAACGCCAAGACCCGGCGCACCAGCGTGTGCAACGCGGCCGAGTCCCTGCTGGTGCACGAGGACGTCGCCGCGGAGTTCGTCCCGCGCATCACCAAGGCGCTGCAGCAGGAGGACGTCACCATCCACGGTGACGACCAGTTCGCGCAGCAGCCCGATGTCGTGCAGGCCAACGACGACGACTGGGGCACCGAGTACCTGAGCCTCGACATCGCCGCGAAGGTGGTCGACTCCCTCGACGACGCGGTCAGGCACATCGCCCAGCACGGCTCCGGGCACAGCGAGGCCATCGTGACGAACGACGTCGCGGCGGCACGCAGGTTCACCGCCCGCGTGGACGCGGCGGCGGTGTTCGTCAACGCCTCCACGGCCTTCACCGACGGCGCCGAGTTCGGCATGGGCGCGGAGATCGGCATCTCCACGCAGAAGCTGCACGCCCGCGGCCCGATGGGCCTGACCGAGCTGACGTCCACGAAGTGGGTCGCGTGGGGCGAAGGGCACACGCGCCCGAAGGCGTAGCCCTACCTTCGGGGACATGGCTCCCACCTACCCGTTCTCCGAACCCGACGGCCTGGCCCTCGACCCGGCGTATGAACGGTTACGGCGCGAAGAACCCGTTGCGCGCGTGACGTTCCCCTACGGCGGCGAGGGCTGGCTCGTCACGTCGTACGAAGAGACGAAGTTCGTCCTGGGCGACCCGCGGTTCAGCCGCGCCCGCACCGTCGGGCGGGACGTGCCGCGGATGCAGCCCCTCATCGCGCCCGGCGGGTCGATCCTGACCTCCGACGGCGAGGACCACGCCCGCCTGCGCCGCCTCGTGTCGAAGGCGTTCACCGTGCGGCGGGTCGAGGCGCTGCGGCCGCGTGCCCAGGAGATCACCGAGGACCTGCTCGACCGCCTCGACAACCCCGGCGACCTGGTCGAGGGCTTCACGACGCCGTTCCCGGTCACGATCATCTGCGAGCTGCTCGGCGTGCCCTTCGCGGACCGCGCGGAGTTCCGCACGTGGTCGAACCAGGTCATGGGCACGGTCGGCGGCAACACGCCCCAGGAGGCGGCGGAGGGCGTCGCGAAGCTCCACGCCTACTTCACCGCACTGGTGGCGAAACGCCGTGCGCAGCCCACGGACGACCTGTACAGCGCACTGGTCGCCGCCCGTGACAACGACGACCGGCTCAGCGAGGACGAGCTGGTCCGGTTCGGCATCACGCTGCTCGTCGCCGGTCATGAGACCACCGCGAACATGCTCGGCAACAGCATCCTCACGCTGCTGGAACACCCCGGCGTCTGGCAGCGGCTGGTCGACGACCCCCAGGAAGTTCCCCGCGCGGTCGAGGAGCTGTTGCGGTTCGTCCCGCTGGGCAGCGGCGCCGGCTTCCCGCGGATCGCGACCGAGGCCGTCCGGATCGGGGACGTGCGGGTCGAGGAGGGTGACGCGCTGCTGGTCGTGGTGTCGTCGGCCAACCGCGACGAGTCCGTGTACCGCGACAGCGCCGAGTTCGACCTGGACCGCGAGACCGGTCAGCACCTGCAGTTCGGCCACGGCGTCCACTTCTGCCTCGGTTCGCAGCTCGCGCGGATGGAGCTGCACGTCGCACTGGCCGCGGTGCTGCGCAGGATGCCGGGGCTGCGGCTGGCCGAACCCGTCGAGTTCCGCAAGGGTTCGCTGGTCAGGGGCCCGTTGCGGCTCGTGGCGAGCTGGTGAGAAAAATCTTCACGAAGTCGCGTAATGGGGGAGCGGCGGGTGCGTTTCCCCGGTGCGCGGCTCTGCTTCGGGGTGGGCCGCGACCCGCACGGCCCGTCCTCCCCCTGGGCCGTGCGGTGTGATCAGCACGACGGGCGCCGGAGCTCGGGAGCGGTCCGGCGCCCGTCTACGCTGTTTCGATGCGCATCGGCGTCATGGGCGGCACGTTCGACCCCGTCCACCACGGCCACCTCGTGGCCGCCAGCGAGGTGCAGGCCAGGTTCGACCTGGATCGCGTGATCTTCGTGCCGACCGGTCAGCCCTGGCAGAAGGCGTCGCGCGAGGTCTCCCCGGCCGAGGACCGCTACCTGATGACGGTCATCGCCACCGCGTCCAACCCCCGGTTCTCGGTCAGCCGCGTGGACATCGACCGCGAGGGCCCCACCTACACCGTGGACACGCTGACCGACCTCAAGGCGCAGTACCCGGACGCCGAGCTGTTCTTCATCACCGGCGCGGACGCGCTCGAGCAGATCCTGTCCTGGAAACGCGCGGAGGACGCGTTCGCGTTGGCCCACTTCATCGGAGTCACCCGTCCGGGCTACACGTTGGACGACCACCACCTGCCGCCGGGCGCCGTCTCGTTGGTCGAGGTCCCGGCCATGGCGATCTCCTCCACGGGCTGCCGCGACCGCACCGCCTCGGGCCAACCGGTCTGGTACCTCGTACCGGACGGGGTGGTCCAGTACATCGCCAAGACGGGCCTGTACTCCGAGTCGTAATCACGTTCGAGTGGATTTTGCGTGCATCCGAGGGCCCGGGGAGCAACAATCGACGGGTTGTTGCTGGTTCGTGGAAGGCAAGACTTTGGCTACAGGCACCGTGAAGTGGTTCAACGCCGAAAAGGGCTTCGGGTTCATCGCGCCCGACGACGGCTCGGCTGACGTCTTCGTGCACTACTCGGAGATCCAGTCCAAGGGGTTCCGCTCGCTCGAGGAGAACCAGAAGGTCGAGTTCGAGGTCGGTCAGGGCCAGAAGGGCCCGCAGGCCCAGCAGGTCCGCCCGATCTAGTCTTCGGCGCAGGTGAAGGCCACCTCAGGGCGCTGAGGTGGCCTTCGTCATGCCTGGGCGTGAAGTACCCGTTTGGCGCTCGCCGGTACCCTCAGTAACTCGTGCGGGCGTATCGACGTCCGCCGGAAGTCAGAGGAGTGACGTGGCAGCCACCGACGAGGCACGACGGCTGGCGCTGGTCGCGGCGAACGCAGCGGCCGACAAGAAGGCGCACGACGTGACGGTGCTCGACGTCTCCGACCAGCTCGTGATCACCGATGTGTTCGTGATCGCGTCCGCTCCCAACGAGCGGCAGGTCGGAGCGATCGTCGACAACATCGAGGAGAAGCTGCGGGAGGCCGGCACGAAGCCGGTGCGCCGCGAAGGGGCCCGCGAGGGCCGGTGGGTGCTGCTGGACTTCGTGGACGTCGTCGTGCACGTGCAGCACACCGAGGAGCGCAGCTTCTACGGCCTGGAGCGGCTGTGGAAGGACTGCCCGCGCATCGAGTTCGAAGCGGACGTCCCCGCCGACACCGCGGCCGAGCAGGGGTAGCCGATGGCCCTGAGCCGGCTCGTGCTGTGGCGGCACGGCGAGACCGACTACAACGCGACCGGCCGCCTGCAGGGCCACCTGGACTCGGCGCTCACCGAGACCGGCCTCAACCAGGCGCGCTTCGCCGTTCCGGTGCTCGCCGGCTTCGAACCGGAGGTCGTGGTCGCCTCCGATCTGCAACGTGCGCGCGACACGGCGCGTGTGTTCACCACGTCCGCGGACGTGCCGTTGCGCATCGACGCGCGGCTGCGCGAGACGCACCTGGGCAAGTGGCAGGGGCTGACCACGGCCGAGGTGGACCAGGAGTGGCCGGGTGCGGTCACCGTGTGGCGCACCGACCCCACCTACACGCCGCCGGACGGTGAGTCGCGGGTCGAGGTCGCCGAGCGGGCCATCAAGGTCGTGCAGGAGGTCGACGCGGAGTTCTCCGAGACCGTCCTGCTGTGCGCGCACGGCGGTCTGATCAGCGCGTTGACCGGGCGGCTGCTCGAACTGCCGGTGGAGAACTGGTCGCAGCTCGGCGGCATCTCGAACTGCCACTGGACCGTGTTCACCCGGCGCAACGACCGGTGGCGGCTGTCGTCGTACAACGCGGGCACCACGCGTTGAGACTGCTCGTCCTGGGCGACTCGCTGTCGTTCTTCGGACCGTCCGGGCCGTTGCCCGCCGATCATCCGCGGCTGTGGCACAACCTCTGTGCCGCGGCCCTGGGCGGGTCGGCGGAGCTGGCCGCGGGGTTCGGGTGGACGGCGCGGGACGCCTGGTGGGCGTTGACGGGTGATCCGCGGATCTGGTCGTTGCTGCCGTCCACGGACGTGCTGATCTTCGCGGTCGGCAGCATGGACACGCTGCCGTCGCCGCTGCCGACCTATCTGCGCGAAGGGCTGCGTTATGTGCGGCCTGACTGGTTGCGACGGTGGGTGCGCGCGCGTTACACCGCCGCGCAGCCACTGTTGGCGCCGTATGCGCGCGTTGCCCTGCCTCCGGCGCTGACGGCTCGTTATCTGCGCGACTCGCTGCAGTCGGTGCGCAATCTCCAGTACAAGATGCCCGCGATCGGGATGGTGCCGTCAGTGCACCGGGCCGAGTCGTACGGGTTCGTGCACTCCGGGCACGCGGCTGCGGTGAAGGCTGTGCGCGGGTGGGCCGCACATGCGGAGGTGCCCCTGCTGGACCTGCCCGCGGTGATCGGCCCGCACGTCCGTTCGGGTGCGGGCAACCCCGATGGGATGCACTGGGGCTGGGAGGGGCACGAGCTGGTGGGCGAGGCCATGGCCGAGCTCATCTCGTCCGTGGCGGTCAATCACACGGAGGAGTGAGGGCCGTAGGCTCGTCGCTCGTGCGCATCTCCATCGTCACCGACTCCACGGCATATCTGCCCGAGGGGTTCGCGCAGCGCCATTCGATCACCGTGGTGCCGTTGCACGTCGCGGTGGACGGTGCCGGGCGTCTCGACGGCGTCGACTTCGGCCCGGCCGAGCTGGCCGCCGCGCTGGCGGAGCACCGCCGGGTGACCACGTCGCGTCCGACACCGGGCGAGATGGCCGACGTGTACCGGGACGTGTTGTCGTCGTCCGACGCGATCGTGTCCGTTCATCTCTCGCGCGAGCTCTCGGGGACGTGGGAGGCGGCTCGGCTCGCGGCGGAGGAGATCGACCCGTCCCGCATCCGCGTGGTCGACTCGCGGTCGACGGGCATGGGGCTCGGGTTCGCCGTCCTGCGCGCGTGCGCCGCTGTCGGTGCCGGACATTCGCACGCCGAGGTCGAGGACGCCGCGTCCACCGCGGCCGCCGGGACCCGGATGTTCTTCTGCGTCGAAACCCTGGACCACCTGCGCCGCGGCGGCCGGATCGGTGCGGCCGCGGCCCTGGTGGGCACCGCGCTGGCCGTGAAGCCGCTGCTGCACGTCGACGACGGCCGGATCGTGCCGCTGGAGAAGGTGCGCACGATGAGCCGGGCGGTGGCCCGACTGGTGGACCTCGCCGCGGCGGCGGCCGGCGACGGCCCGGTGGGACTGGCCGTGCACCACCTCGCAGCCCCGGAACGCGCCGCAGAACTGGCCACCCACCTGGACGAACGCCTCCCCGGCTCGACCGGGTGCGTGATCTCGGAGGTCGGCGCGGTGATCGGCGCGCACACGGGCCCCGGCGTCCTCGGCGTGGTGGTCCTGCCAGGAGGACCGGACATCCTCCCACACACCCCCGACAATCCCGGTTCCCCGAGCAGCGAGTGATCGCGACCTGTCCACAACCCGCGAGTAACCCACAGCCCGGCACTTCCCCCGCACCCCCCACCCCTCCCACTCCGTAACTTCGACCCCATGCTCCCCCGCCCCCACCACGACGACACCCCGGCCGACCGCCTGGAAGCACTGGCCGCCAAGGTCCGCGCCGACCCGACCCTCGTCCACGCGAACTCCGCCGACTCCACTGAACACGGCCACCCCCGCCGCTTCCGGCTGCCCCGCCTGCCCCGCCGCGGCCTGCTCGCCTTCGGCATCGCCGTCGCCTGCACGGTCATCGGCCTGTCCACCTGGCTGCAACGCCCCACCGCCGAGTCCGCACCGGACCTGGCCCTGGTCAGCACCAGCGCCCCGGCCCCCGAACTGGTCGTGAACGTGATCGGCGAGGTCGCCACCCCCGGCCTCGTCACCGCCACCTCCGGCGCCCGCGTCGCCGACGCCCTGCGCCTGGCCGGCGGCATCCACCCCGGCACCGACCTCCACGGCCTCAACCTGGCCCGCAAACTGACCGACGGCGAACAGATCGCAGTCGGCATCCCACCCCCACCCGCGGCCGTGCACCCGGCCAAGCTGAACCTGAACACCGCCTCGGCCACCGACCTCGACTCCCTGCCCGGAGTAGGCCCGGTCACCGCCCAGCGCATCGTCGACCACCGCACCCGCAAGGGCCCGTTCGCCTCCGTCGACGAACTCCGCGACGTGGAAGGCATCGGCGACACCAAGCTCGCGAAACTCGCCGACCTGGTCCACACCTGACCCCCGGCGCTTCCACCCGCTGGCCCAACTCGCTGGCCCCATCCCGGACGCCGGGCTCCCGCAGCCATCCCGCTGACCTCGCCCGCCCCTGGCTGCCCGCACCTCGTCCCCGCTGACGGCCCGCACCCGAGGCCCGGCGCTCGACACCTCGCCCCACGCGCCCTGCCCACCCGCGCCCGCGTCCCACTCACGCCCGCGCTCCACCCCACGCCCGCGCTCCGCCCCACGCCCGTGCCCGACGCCGCGCGTTCCACAGCCCACCTCGCACTCGCCGAGAGGAACTCCCATGCCTTGCATCGTCGCCATGCCCGCACCCGACCTCATCTGGCACCAGTCCACCCGCCCCGGCCGCCTGTACTCCGGCCTCCTGCGCACCCCGTTCGTCACCGTCCGCGAGTTCTCCCCGAACGGCCTCCCACACCGCCGAGCCCGCACCCGCACAACAACCAGCCGTGCCCCTGCCACCACGCCCCGGCCTCCCACCGCCGCCTCCCGGTCTCCCACGGCCGCACCTCGATCTCCCGCCCTCGCGCCCCGGTCCTCCACGGCCGCCTCCCGACCTCCCGCACCTAAGCCCCGCAGACACCCAGCCCACGACCACCCCCTAATCCCCGCAACCGCCGCTGTATGGGCAACCGCCCTGGCCGCCCTGTTCCTGACCCGCCACACGGCAGTCCTCATCGGACTGTCCACAGGAACAGCCGTCCTGCTCGCTCAACGCCGAGCCTGGCGCCGCCGAGCCTGGTGCTCCAACCCCCGCGCACTCGCCACCCTCCTCACCGACCCCACCCCAAGCGCCCCGACAGCGAAGGCCCGACCATGCCTCGCAGACACCCGGTAACCCACGACTACCGCTTGGTCCCCGCAGCCACCGCAGTGTGGGCAACGGCCCTGTCCGGCCTCTACCTGAGCTGGCAGGCCGCAGTCCTCATCGGACTGTCCGCCGGCGCGGTCGGCCTGATCGCCTGGCACCGGGCGTGGTGGCCCAAGACGTGCGCGATCGCCCTCCTGCTCGCCGGCCCGATCGCCGGTGCCTGGGTCGGCAGCCACGTCCTGCGCGCCGAGACCCACCCGCTCCGCCTGGCCGCCGACGAGGGCCGCACGACCACGGTGACCGCGGAGCTGAGCACGAGACCGCGTGGCATCCGGGCCGCGGGGTTCGGCGGGCACCAGGCCGGGGTGGACCACGTCGTCGTCACCGCGACGGCGAACGGGGCCACCGTCGTCATCCTCGCGCCGGCCGCGCAGTGGCGTGATCTGCTGCCCGGTCAGCGGGTCACGGTGAAGGGCTCGCTCGCGCCGCCGAGACCGGGCGACCTCACCTCCGCCCTGCTCCGGGTCCGCGGGCCACCGGCGGACGTGCAGCCGCCACCGGCCTGGCAGCGCTGGGCCGACCACCTCCGCGACGGCCTGAGCAGGGCCAGCGCCACCCTCGGCGAGGAGGAGGCGGGACTGCTGCCCGCGTTGGTGGTGGGCGACACCGAGCACATGGTGCCGCGCGTCGTCGATGAGTTCCGGACAGCGGGCCTGGCCCACCTGCTCGCGGTGAGCGGCGCGAACCTGGCCATCGTCTGCGGCGCGGTCTACCTGCTGCTGCGGAAGACCGGTCCGCGCAAGGCGGCGGTGGGTGCGTTGGTGGCACTCGTGGGGTTTGTGGCCCTGGCCGGTCCCGAGCCGAGCGTGCTGCGGGCCGCGGTGATGGGTGCCGTCGCGTTGCTGGCGCTGTTCATCGGCCGCGAACGGTCAGCGCTGCCGTCGTTGGCGACGACGGTGCTCGTCCTGGTGCTCGTCGATCCGGCGCTGGGAGCCGATCCCGGGTTCGCGTTGTCCGTGACGGCCACGGCGGCGTTGGTGCTCGTGGCACCGAGATGGGCACGCAGGCTGAAGGAACGCGGTGTGCCGCAAGGGTTCGCCGAAGCACTTGCCGTGCCCGCGGTCGCCAGCCTCGCGACGGCTCCGCTCGTGGTCGGGTTGTCGGGGCAGATCAGCCTCGTGTCGGTGCTCGCGAACCTGGCCGTCGCACCGGTGGTGGCACCCGCGACGGTGCTGGGTGTGGTGGCGGCGGTCATCGCGCCGCTGTTCCCACCGGCTGCCGAGGTGGTGGTGCACGTGGCCGGGCCGGCCGTGACGTGGCTGGTCCTGGTCGGGCGGCACGCGGCGACGGTGCCGGGTGCGTCGCTGAGCTGGCCGGAGGGCTGGGTCGGCGGGCTCGCGCTGGCGGTGGTCACGGCGATCGTCTTCCTGTTGTTGCGCAACAAGAAGACGCGGGTGCTGACGGTCGCGCTCCTCGTCGGCGGCTTTGTGGCGCTGGTGCCGATGCGGACCATCGCGCCGATGTGGCCACCGGCCGGCTGGAAGGTCGTGAGCTGCGACGTCGGCCAGGGCGACGCGCTCGTGCTGGCCACTGCGGAGGCCGACCGCGCGGTCGTGGTCGACACCGGGCCCGACCCCGGCGCGATCGACCGGTGCCTGAGGACGTTGGGGATCACGCGGATCCCGCTGATCGTGCTGTCGCACCTGCACGCCGACCACATCGGCGGCCTGCAGGCGGTGCTCGCCGGGCGTGCGGTGGGCGCGGTGGCGGTGGGACCGCTCAAGGAGCCGGCGTGGGCGTGGAAGGAGGTCAACGAGCAGGCGCGCGCGAACGGCGTGCGGGTGCTGGAACCGAAGGCGGGTGAGCGGTTCGCCTGGCCGGGACTGGAACTAGAGGTGCTGGGCCCGCGGCGGCAACCGGTCGTCGCTGAGACGAACACGGTCGTGAACGACTACTCGCTCGTACTGCGGGCCACCACACCCGCGGGCCGGGTGCTGCTCACCGGTGACGTCGAACTGGCCGGCCAGGCCGCGTTGCTGGGGGAGCGGGACCTGGGGGCCGAGGTGCTCAAGGTGCCCCACCACGGCTCACGTTCCTCGTTGCCCGCGTTCCTGGAACGCGTGCGACCGCGGGTCGCACTGGTGAGCGTCGGCACCGGCAACCGCTACGGGCACCCGAGCCCGCAGGTGATCGACGCGCTGCGGGCGGGTGGCGCCCTGGTGTTGCGCACGGACAAGGACGGCGACCTGGCGGTGTTGCCAGGAAGCCGAGTCGTACGAAGGAAAAGGAGAAGGAAGATGGACCAGGTCTGGATCAGGCTCCACAACGCGCGCTACCCGATTCCCGGCGGCACGCCCGGTTTCGCCTGGGCGATGTGGCAGCCCGGTTACCCCGCCACCCAGTGGCCGCACGACGAACTGAAGCCCGACTTCGCCTACTACCTCTGCGAAACGCTGGAGGACGGCAGCCGCGCCATCACCTACCGCGCCCGCGCCACGCACGTGCTGCCACCCACGGAGGCCGCCGACGCGGACGCCGCCTACGACCTCGTCGCCGAGCACGTGTTCGACGACGGCATGCGCATCGCCCCGGACGTCTGGCACGAGTACCACTACAACGCCCTCAAAGCAGAAGCCCCGTGGCCGCAACGGATCGTGGCCTGGCGCGCCGAGGTGGAACCGGTCGGCCCGCACGTTCGCGACGAGCTGCGCCGCTTCCCGCGCACGGGCTGGACGAAGTCGGCCGCGATCACCCTCTGACGCTCACCGCGTGAAACGACGCGGTCCGGGGACGCGGACGTCCCCGGACCGGGAGGAGGTGATCTGCTGAACGAACGACCTAGCCCAGTGCCTTGAGCACGGCCTCGGCCGACGGCGGCACAGTGGCGCGCGGGCCGATCGTGTCGCCGAGGGCGTCGAGGGTCTTGAGGCCGTCACCGGTGATCAGCAGGACGGTCTCGCCGTCGGGGTCGAGCTGGCCCGTCTCGATCAGCTTCTTCGCCGTCGCCACGGTCACGCCGCCGGCGGTCTCGGCGAAGATGCCCTCGGTGCGGGCGAGGAGCTTGATGCCCTCGACGACCTCTTCGTCGGTCACGTCCTCGATGGCGCCGTTGGTGCGGCGGACCGTGTCGAGCACGTACGGGCCGTCGGCGGGGGCACCGATCGCCAGCGAGCGGGCGATGGTGTCGGGGCGGACCGGGCGGATGACGTCGTGGCCGTCCTTGAAGGCGGTGGACACGGGCGAGCAGCCGGTGGCCTGGGCGCCGAACACGCGGTACGGGGAGGCCTCGACGAGGTCGAGCTGGCCGAGCTCGCGGAAGGCCTTGTCGATCTTGGTGAGCTGGGAGCCGGAGGCGACCGGCACGACGATCTGGTCGGGCAGGCGCCAGCCGAGCTGCTCGGCGACCTCGTAGCCGAGGGTCTTGGAGCCCTCCGCGTAGTACGGGCGGACGTTGACGTTCACGAACGCCCAGTCCTCGTGCTCCGCGGCGAGCTCCTGGGCGAGGCGGTTGACGTCGTCGTAGTTGCCGTCGACGGCGATCAGGGCGCCCTCGTAGACGGCGCTCATGAGGATCTTGGCGCGTTCCAGGGAGGAGGGGACCAGTACGACGGACTCCCAGCCGGCGCGGGCGGCGGCCGCGGCGACGGCGTTGGCGAGGTTGCCGGTGGAGGGGCAGGCCAGGACCTTGAAGCCGAGCTCGCGGGCGGCGGCCAGTGCCACGCCGACCACGCGGTCCTTGAAGGAGTGGGTGGGGTTGCCGGTGTCGTCCTTCACCCAGACCTTGCGGACGCCCAGCGCCTTCGCGAGGCGGTCGGCCTCGACCAGGCGGGTGCCGCCGGGGTCGGTGTTCGGGTGCTGTTCCACAGTGGACGGAACGGGCAGAAGGCCGCGGTAGCGCCAGATTGAACGGGGGCCGGCCTCGATGTCCTCGCGCCGCACCCTGCCGAAGTCGTAGGCCACTTCCAGCGGCCCGAAACACTCGAGACAGGCGTATTCCGGAGCGAGAGGGGTCTCATTTCCGCACTCACGGCACAGCAGCGCGCGGGCGGGGCCGAGGTCGAACTTGGTGCTCGTGGGCACAGTGACAGCAGTCATCGCGAGGTATCTCCTCATCTTTCCCGCGAAATCGAACGGGTCGGAATTGGCACCGTGATCGTCTGCGCATAGCGCTGACGCCGGTTGCCGGGGCTTCTTCGGGCCGGTCCCTCTGCCCCTCTGGATGAGCGGTGTTCAGTTGTGGCCACCAACGTACGGCACGTCTCCGCCGCTCGGCCACAAACGTCCACGATTCGGGACGTGGGAGGATGCGGAGCGTGAGCGCACCGGAGTCACTGCACCTCGTCGTCGGCGAGGAGGAGTTGCTGGTCGAACGCGCAGTTCGGGCGGCACTCGAGGCCGCGCGCGCGGTCGACGCGTCGGCCGACCTGACCCGCGTGCAGGTGAGCGATCTCACGCCGCCGGAGCTCGCCGAGCTGGTGAGCCCGTCGCTGTTCGCCGAGGGCCGGGTGATCGTCCTGCAGAACGCGCAGGACATCAGCAAGGAGATCGCCGACACGGTGCTCTCCTACCTCAAGGCGCCCGCGGACGGGGTGACGCTCGTCGTCGTGCACACCGGTGGCGGCCGCAGCAAGGCGGCCAAGGACCTGCCCGGCCAGCTGAAGAAGGCCGGTGCGGCGGTCACCGAGTGCGGCAAGGTCACCAAGTCGGCCGAGCGCGAGGCGTTCGTGCGCAACGAGGTGCGGCAGGCAGGCGGCAAGATCGACCCCGAGGCGGTCGCGACGCTCATCGACGCCGTGGGCACGAACCTGCGCGAGCTCGCCGCGGCGGCCTCGCAGCTGGTGTCGGACACCGACGGCAAGGTGACGGTCGAGGAGATCCGCCGCTACCACCAGGGCAAGGCCGAGGTGACCGGGTTCGCCGTCGCGGAGAAGGCCGTCACCGGTGACCGTGCGGGCGCGATGGAGTCGTTGCGGTGGGCCATGCAGCTCGGGGTGCCGCACGTGCTGGTCGCCGACGCGCTGGCGGACGCGGTGCGCACGGTCGCACGCGTCTCCGCGGTGGGCCGGGCCGACCCGTTCAGCCTGGCCGGTCCGCTCGGCATGCCGCCGTGGAAGATCAAGAAAGCTCAGGCGCAGGCCCGCGGCTGGGAGCAGGCGGGTCTCGCGGACGCGATGCAGGTGGTCGCGGGGCTCAACGCCGACGTGAAGGGCGTGGCCGCCGACGCCGACTACGCGCTGGAGCGCGCCGTGCTGCGGATCGTGGCGGCACACGGCCGCCGGTAGCACCCTCGCGGCGTTCCCGCGGAACCGTCCACGCACCGGAATTGACCGTGCCGCGCCAGCTTCCGCACGGAGCGGCGCGTCGTGAAGCCCAATGAGGTGAATGCGTGGAGCGACTCCATGGCCCTCATCCCCACCAGAACAGCGAAAAGGGCCCGCTCCACGAGGAGCGAGCCCTTCCCGACGGCTCTGAGGTGAGCGGAATCAGCCCTCGAGCTGGTTCGCGCGCAGCGCCATCGCCGACTTCTTGTTGGCGGCCTGGTTGGCGTGGATGACGCCCTTGGTGGCGGCCTTGTCGAGCTTGCGGGACGCGTCCTGCAGCAGCTCCAGGGCCTTCGCCTTGTCACCGGCCTCGGCAGCCTCGCGGAACTTGCGGATGGCCGTCTTGAGGGACGACTTGACCGACTTGTTGCGCAGGCGCGCCTTCTCGTTGGTCTTGATCCGCTTGAGCTGGGACTTGATGTTCGCCATGCGACATCACCCTTCTGTGTCGAAACCGGAGTTCGTGACGCGCTTGGTCGGCACCGGCGAGAGCCGGCTCTCCTCCACGGCGGAGCGCCGCGCGTTCACGACGACGAAGGATATCAGGCCAGCTCAGCGCACCGTGAACCCGGCCTGGTCGGCACGAGCTGACAGCACGAACGCCGTGGAAGCGGTTCAATACTGCTGAAACGCCTGTTCAGCGTGCCGCGGCGACCGGTCTCAGCCCTCGTCCGGTTCCGGTTTCTTCGGCGGACGGCCGCGGCGCGGCATCTTCTTCGCTTCACCGGGCAGCCGGCCTGCCTCCGCCAGCGCACGCCGCAGCAGGAACTCGATCTGCGCGTTGGTGCTGCGCAGCTCGTCGTTCGCCCACCTGCTCAACGCGTCGTGCACGGCCGGGTCGAGCCTGAGCAGAACGCTTTTGCGCTCCGCCATCAGGTGTACAGCGACCCGGTGTTGACCACGGGCTGGGTGGAGCGGTCACCGCACAGGACGACGAGCAGGTTCGAGACCATCGCCGCCTTGCGCTCCTCGTCGAGCTCCACGACGTCGTGCGCGGCGAGCCGTTCCAGCGCGAGCTCGACCATGCCGACGGCGCCCTCGACGATCCGGGTGCGGGCCGCCACGACCGCGCCCGCCTGCTGCCGCTGCAACATGGCGTGGGCGATCTCCGGCGCGTACGCGAGGTGCGTGAGCCGCGACTCGATGACCTTCACGCCCGCGGACTGCACGCGTGCCGAGATCTCGATCGCGAGCGTCTCGGTGATCTCGTCCGCGTTCTCCCGCAGCGACAGCCCCGCCCCCTCGTGGTTGTCGTACGGGTAGCTCGTCGCGATGTGCCGGACCGCGGTCTCGGTCTGGATGCCCACGAACCGCACGAAGTCGTCGACCTCGAACCGTGCACGCGCGGTGTCCTCGACCTGCCACACGACCACGGCGGCGATCTCGATCGGGTTGCCGTCCGCGTCGTTGACCTTCAGCGTCTGCGTCTCGTGGTTGCGGATGCGGGTGGAGATCTTCTCCCGCGTCGTCAGCGGGTTCGCCCACCGCAGACCGTCCGAGCGGACCGTGCCGACGTAGCGGCCGAGGAACTGCAGCACCCGCGCCTCACCGGGCGCGACGGTGAACAGCCCCTTCATCAGCAGCGACGCCGCCAGGAGCACCAGCACCCCCGCGACCAGCAGCCCCGCCGACGGCTCGCCGCCGTTGGCCTCCGCGACCCTGACTCCCTCGATGATCGTCCACACGCCCACCGCGAACACCGCCAACCCTGCGAAGAACATCGGCAGACCGGCGATCTCCCGTGCGTGCTTCTCGCGCACGACAGGTGCCGGCATGTGCACTGTCGTGTCGATGGTTGCGCTCATCCAGACCCCCTGGTGAAGTAGTATCTAAGTGATATCACTTTTTTGCGGTTGATCACAAGTTAGGCTGAGCCGCATGAGGGCGAAGAAGCAGCGTGTGGCCGCGTACGGGGTGTGCGTCGACGAGGCGGACCGGATCCTGCTGGCGCGCTGGCTTGGCCCAACGGGCAAACGTTGGATCCTCCCCGGCGGTGGCATCGAGCACGGCGAGCACCCGTACGACGCGGTCGTCCGCGAGGTCGAGGAGGAGACCGGGTTCACCGTCGAGGTGGTGCGCCTGCTCGGCATCGACTCGGAGCTCCGCACCGAGTCCCGCCACGACTACCACGCACTTCGCATCATGTACGAGGTCCGGATCATCGGCGGCGAGCTGCGCAACGAGGTGGGCGGCACGACCGACCTCGCCCAGTGGCACCCGCTCGCAGACGTCGGACAACTCGACCGCGTGCCGTCCCTCGACGCCGCCCTCGGCCTCTACCGGACCGCCCCACCCGCGGGAATTCTGCGGTAGGTTCGCTCCTGCCGCCGCCAACTGCCCACAACGGAGTTGGCGAATGATCCGATCACTGGCCGCTGTCGCCGCGGCCGCCCTGCTGTTGTCCTTCGTCCACGTGCCGGCCCAGGCCGCCGTGGTCGCCGTCTCGACCGTGTCCTCCCTGCAGGCCGCGATCGACACCGCCCGCCCGGGCCAGCGCATCGTCCTCGCACGAGGCGTCCACCCGGCCGACCGGCCCGTCAAGATCACCAGGTCCGGCATCACCGTCGCCGCGCAGACCGTCGGCGCCACGGTGTTCACCGGCAAGGGCGGCATCGAGCTCGGCGAAGTCCGCGACGTCACCGTCGAGGGCTTCGTGTTCGACGGCGAGTCCGGCACGACCGTCCCCGCGGGAGCGCTCGCCACGCGCATCACCCGCAACACCTACAACGGCAACAAGGACGGCGCCTCGCTCACCGTGAGCGCGAACGACGTCGAGGTGGACCACAACACGTTCTCGAACCGTTCGAACGAGGGCGTGTACCTGCAGATCACGGGGCCGGGCAGCGAGATCGCCCAGCGCACCCACGTCCACCACAACTACTTCTACAACCACTCGTTCACCGGCTCGAACGGTGGCGAGTCCATCCGGCTCGGCTACAGCCACAAGCAGTCGAAGTCGGCGTACGCGGTCATCGAGCACAACCTGTTCGACAAGGCCAACGGCGATGCCGAGGCCATCTCGGTCAAGTCCTCGGACAACACGGTCCGCTTCAACACCATCCGCAACAGCAAGGGCTACATCGTCCTGCGCCACGGCAACCGCACGGTCGTGGAGGGGAACCTGCTGTTCGGGAGCGGCATCCGGTTCCACGGGAACGACCACCGGGTGTTCAACAACTACGTGCAGAACACCGGTGACCGCGCGATCGTGTTCGGCAAGGGCTCGGAGACCGACAGCGGACCGACCTCCACCTCGCACGACCGCCCCGACCGCGTGACGGTCGCGTTCAACACGCTGGTCGGCACGGGCGCCGTGGTCGACAGCGACACGGGCACGTACGCGCCGAAGGACTGCGTGCTCGCGAACAACATCATCCAGGGGTCGTCGTCGAAGCTGGTCGACCTGATGAGCGGCTCGACGGTGAAGTACGAGGGCAACATCGTCTGGGGCGGTACCGCCGGCATCCCGTCCGGCTACCGCTCGGTCGACCCGAAGCTCGTGCGCGACTCGAACGGACTGCTGCGCCTGTCGTCGGGCAGCCCGGCGATCGACACCTCGGCGGGCACCTACTCGTACGTCACGCGCGACTTCGACCCGCAGGCCCGCTCCGGCAAGCCGGACGTGGGGGCCGACGAGTACAGCACTTCGGCCACGCGGAAGCCGCTCACGACCGCGGACGTCGGCGTGAACGCGCCCTGAGTCGGCGTTTGTCCTGGTGACCGCACGTGTGGCGGTCACCGGGACCCCCCGATTTGGAGATCGAAACACCCCCGTGTAATGTTCTCCATGTCAGAGCGAAGCGGGCCGGAAATCAAAACCGGAACGGGCCTGGCAAA
>NZ_JBVJRC010000016.1:0-186407 GCF_055608005.1 Lentzea sp. NPDC036955
CTGGGCCCGGTGGACGACCACGGCCACCCGATCCCCCTGGCCTATCAGGGTGCGTCGGTGCCGAAGAAGATGAACAAGCTCGGTTCGGCCGGGCATCCGGTCGCGGGCAGCACGTGGTCGCCGGACCCGGTCGAGGAGACCGTGGCACTGGAGAACGCACGCCGCAGGGCGCACGTCTCCGAAGGCCTCAGCGCCGAGGACACCGCGGGTGAGCTGGCCGGCAAGCCCTCCGACCCCAAGGCCTGAGCCTGCTGAAGCAGTGAAAAGCCCCCGTGGACGATCTCCACGGGGGCTTTTCGCATGCGTCTTCGGCTACTGCGCGTCGTCCAGGCCGATCGCGAACGCCGCCTCGTCGTCCCGCTTCGAGTAGCTGCGGAACGCGATGTGCGTGTCGGTGTTCAGCACGCCCTCGACCTTGCTGATCTTGCCCGGCACCAGCGCGGCGAGGTCCTCGTGCTTGCTGACCTTGACCAGCGCGATCAGGTCCACGTCACCGGCGCAGGAGTACACCTCCGTGACTCCGTCGATGTCGGCGATCTCCTGCGCCGCCTCGGGAATGCGCTCGGCGGCGGCCTGGATCAGCACGATGGCGGTGACCACGGCGTCCTCCTCGGGTCTCACTACGGGTACCAAAGCACCCGTAGTCTGCCCTACCCGCTGATCGCGAGCGCCACGAACTCCGCACGCTCCCGCGACACCGACCTCCCGCGCACCGGACCGCCTCAGTGCCAGCGGTCCACCAGCGGGCGTGCGCTCGACGCCTGCTCAGCCCACGGCACCCACGCCGCCGCCGCACCGGCCGGTGAGGCCCACGGTTCGTCCGCGTACACCAGGCGGGTACCGGGCTGGTCGAGCCAGCGCAGCACCACCCCGGTCTCCTCCGGCGGCGCACCGCGCAACGGGCCCGCGGTCGGGATGACCGTCTCCGCCGAGGCCACCAGCGCGTCGACCACCGGCATCGGGCGGGTGCCGCGGCGGGCGACACCGGCCGAGGCCAGCCGGCCGTAGCGGACGACTGAGAACTCCCAGCCACCGTCGCGGTCCGGGCGGGCGGCCACGAGCTGCGGCAGGGCGGCCAGCGCGGCGAGGCGCTGGGCGCGGTCCAGCGAGCGGACGAGGCCCGCGAGGCGGTCGCGGCGGGTGGCGGCCTCCTCGAAGCGCTCGGCAGTGGCCAGGGAGCCGAGCTGCTCCGCGAGACCGCGCAACGGGTCCGCGTTGCGGCCCACGACCAGGTCGCGCACCGCCACGACGGCGGGGGAGTACTCCTCCACGGTCTGCCGGCCTGCGCAGGGGGCCTGGCAGCGGCCGAGCTCGGCCAGGGCGCACGGCGAGGCGCGCTGGTTCGTGGCCGGGATCTTGAGCGTGCACGACCGCAGCGGCACGGCGTCGAGCAGCGCGTCCGCCACCGACTCGGCCGCACGGCGGGTGCGGAACGGGCCCAGCGCACCGTCGCGCGGGGTGCGGACCAGCGACAACCGGGGGAACGGCTCGTCGGTCAGCACCAGCCACCACGCGTGGTGCGGGTTCTTCGACCTCTTGTTGTACGCGGGGCGGTGCGCGCGCAGCAGCCGCAGCTCGCGCACCTCGGCCTCCAGCGAATGAGCGCACTCGACGGCGTCGACCCGCACCGCGAGCGCGACCATCTCGCGCAGCCGGCGTCTGCCCTCGCTCGCGGTGAAGTACTGCCGCACCCGCCGCCGCAGGTCCGACGCCGTGCCGACGTACAGCACCTCCTCCTTGGGCCCGCGGAAGAGGTACACGCCGGGCACCGACGGCAGGTGTGCGGCCAGGGAGCGCTTGCGGCGCTGCTCCGGCGTCACCTCCGGCAGGTACGCCAGCAGCTCCTCCAGCGAGTGCACCCCCACGTTGCCCACGCGCTCCAGCAACGCGTGCAGCACCTCGACCGTGGTGCGCGCATCGGCCAGTGCCCGGTGCGTCGGCCGGGTCCGCGTGTGGAACAGGTCCGCCAGCGCCGACAGGCGGCACGATGGCGCCTCGTCGCGGCTCAGCACCCGTCGCGCCAGTCGCACCGTGCACACCACCGGCGGCTTCGGCCACCGGTAGCCCTGCCGCTCGCACGCCGCCTTGACGAACCCGACGTCGAACCCGGAGTTGTGCGCGACCAGCACCGCTCCGGCCGCGAACTCCAGGAACGCGGGCAGCACCGTCTGCATCCGGGGCGCACCGGTCACCATCAGCTGCGTGATCCCCGTCAGCTGCGCGACCTGCGGCGGGATGCCGCGCTCGGGGTCGACGAGCGTGGCGAACTCGCCGATCACCTCGCCGCCGCGCACCTTCACCGCGCCGATCTCGGTGACGGCGTCCTGCTCGGCGCTCCCTCCCGTCGTCTCCAGGTCGAAGACGACGAACGTCGTGTCGCGCAGCGGCGTCCCGAGCTCGTCGAAGGACAGTTGACCGGTCACCCCGGTGACGTTAGCGACGGGGTCTGACAATTTTTGGAGCTAGCCTCACCGGTGTGCGGATCACGCTCCTGGGACCTTCCGGCCTGCCCCTCAGCGTCCGGCAGCGGTCGCTGCTCGCGGCGCTCGCCCTGCAGCCCGGCCACGTGGTGCGGTCGGAACGCCTGATCGAGTCGATGTGGGGTGCCGACGAGAAGCCCATGCACGTCAACGCGCTGCACCAGCACGTCTTCCGGTTGCGGCAGGCGCTGGACGGCATAGTGGTCTCCACGCGCGCAGACGGCTATGTGCTCGAAGCAGGACCTGACGACGTCGATCTGCACCACTTCCGCCACCTCGTCGCGAACGCGCGCGCTCTGGACGACGAAGCGGCAGCGGCCCGTTTGTTCGAAGCAGCGCTGGCGTTGTGGCAGCAGGAACCCCTCGCGGACCTGCCCGCGGCCCCGCCGTGGAGCGATGTCCGCGCCGCACTGGAGGAGGAGCGCCTGGAGGTCGTCGAGGACCACCTGGAACGCCGGCTGCGCCTCGGCGAGGACGTCTCCGCCGAGCTGGCCGACCTGGTCGACCGCTACCCGCACCGCCAACGCCCGCGTGAGCTGCGGGGCGTCACACCGGAGCCGACCCAGCGCGTTGTGCCGCACCAGCTCCCCGCGGACCTGCCGAACTTCACCGGCCGTGCGTCCGCGTTGGCCGAGCTCGGCGCCATCGGGCGAACGGTCGTCATCACCGCGATCGACGGCACAGCAGGCGTCGGCAAGACGGCGTTGGCGCTGCACCACGCGCACACGGTCGCCGACCAGTTCCCCGACGGCCAGCTCTACGCGAACCTGCGCGGCTTCGACCGGGACACCCCGCCGTTGCCGCCCGGCGACGTGCTGGCGCGGTTCCTGCGCGCACTGGGCATCGCCGGGCCGCGCATCCCGCAGCAGCTGGAGCAGCAGACCGACCTCTACCGCATGTTGTTGCGCGACCGGCGGATGCTGGTCGTGCTGGACAACGCCGCGACCGCCGCCCAGGTCGCACCGCTGCTGCCCGGCGCGGAGGGCTGCCGCGTCGTGATCACCAGCCGCAACCGGCTCTCCGGTCTCGACGCGTGGCCGGTGCTGCTGGACGTCATGGCGCCGGAGGAGGCCGTCGCGCTGCTGCGCGGCATGCTCGGCGACGCACCCGAGCTGCCCGAGCTGGCCCGGTTGTGCGGCCACCTCCCGCTCGCGCTGAGGATCGCCGCGGCGAACGCCACCGGATCGGTCGCGGACCTGGTCGACGAGCTGCGCGAAGAAGAAGGCAGGCTCGCGGCGTTGCGAGTCGACGACGACGAACGTCTCGCCGTGCGCGCAGCACTCGACCTCTCGTTCCGTTCGCTGCCCGCAGCAGCACAAGAGCTGTTCAGGCGGTTGGGCGCCATCGCAGGACACGACTTCACGGCCGAGGTGGCCGCACTGCTCGGCACCGGCCTCGACCAGCTGGTCACGGCGAACCTCGTGGAACGCCAAGGTGATCGCTATCACCTCCACGACCTCGTGCGCCTGTACGCACGTGATCTGCTGACGGAGGAGGAGACGAACGCACTGCGCGCACGGCTGGCGTTGTGGCACATCGGTACAGCGGCCAACGCCTCGCGCATGTGTTACGTCGCCGACGACGTGCTGTTCGAGGCAACGGACGGCCGCACGTTCGAGACGTCGGCGGAGGCCTTGGCCTGGTTGGTCGCCGAGAAGACCAACCTCGTCGCGATCGCCGCCACCGGTCCGTTCGCCTGGCGGCTCGCCGACGCGACGCACAGCTTCTTCGCCGCACGCCGTGATCACGCGAGCTGGGCCGTGGTGCGCGAGGCCGGGCTTGCGTCCGCACGGCAAGAGGGGGAGATGCGCGGCGAGGCGGCGGCACTCGCGAGCGAGGCGATCGCACGCATGTACTCCGGTCGTTCCAGCGAAGCGCTGGGGTTGGTCCAGCAGGCGCTCGACCTGGCCGAACGCGACGACTGGCCCGCCGGCACGCTCCGGTTCCTCACGGTCCTCGGCCACGTCTCCCGCGAGGTCGGCGACACCGACCGCGCCGCCGAGAGCTACCTCAGGGTCGCCGAGCTCAGCCACGAGCTGGGGCAGCTGCGGCGGGAGGCGCACGCGTTGTCCCAGCTCGGGTCCACGTGCTGGATGCGCGGCCGATTGCGGGACGCCGAGGCACACCACCGCCGGTCCTTCGCGCTCTACCAGCAGATCGGCGTGAAGAACGGGCGCCCGATCGCCGAGCTGGGCTGTGCGCTGCGCGACCTGGGGCGGCTGGACGAGGCGGTGGTGACGTTCGAGCAGGCGCTGGTGGACATCAGGGCGCTGGGCCAGCGCGGCCTGGAGTCGTACCTGCTCGACGACGTCTCCGCCGTGCACCGCGAGGCCGGGCGGCTCGACCTGGCGGTGGAGGCCGGCCGGGAGGCGTTGCAGATCGCCCTGGAGGTGAACGACCCCGGCGGCGAGGTCGACGCACGGCACAGCATCGGCGCCGCGCTGCTGCGGCTCGGTGATCCGGCCGCGGAGGAGGAGTACCGGCGTGCGGTGTCCGTTGCCCAGCGCATCGGCTACAAACACGGCGAGGCGCAGGCGCTCGCGGGTCTCGGAAGGGCAACGGGCCGCGCCGAACACCTGCACCAGGCGCTGGCCATGGCACGGGAGCACGGCTACGGCCTGATCGAGGGCACGGCGCTGACCGCGTTGGCGACGCTGCACCTGGCCGATGATCCCGACCGGGCGCTGAAGTTCGCCCAGGAGGCCGTTGACCTGCATCGACGTAACGGCTGCCGACTCGGTGAAGCCCGTTCACTGCAGGTGCTCGGACACGGTCGCGAAGGCGCGTGGGAGCAGGCCCTGGCGATCTTCGAGGAGATCGGCGTGCCGGAGGCCGGAGATGTCCGTGCGCTGCTCAAGCGCGGGGGCTCTAGCCTGTAACGGTGCCAGACCCGATGCCCGAGCCCGAGTACGACCCGCCCGCCGACGAGGTGGGCGAGTCCACTGTGGACTGGGGTGCGCTGCCGGAGCCGCTGCGGATGCGGCTCGCGGAGCTCGGCGCCGACGCCCTCGGGGAGATGGCGAAGGTCGACGTGCCGCAGCACCTGCGGCCCGTGGCCAAGTTCGCGCCGACCAAACGCGCCCGGCTCGGCGGCGCACAGGTCGTGGCCGGGCTGCGCGACTCGGCGAACTTCCGCACCGCCGTCGTGGAGTGGCTGCGCAAGAACCGGCCATCGACGCTGGAGGTGACCTCGCCGGACCCGGTGGCCGCCGCCGCGGCCGCCGTGCTGACCGGGGACGAGGTCGCACCGCACTACGTGGAGCTGGTGTCGCGGCGGGTCGGCGACGCGACGCTGCGGGCCGAGCGGGACGCGGCGGTCGTGCGCTCGGAACGGCTGGAGGGCGAGCTCGAACGGCTGCGCGCCGAACGCAGCCAGCTCGACGGCGCCGCCGAACGCGTGCGCGCGGACGCCGAGGTCGAGCTGGAACGGCTGCGCAAGCGGTTGCGCGAACAGGGCGTGAAGCTGCGCGAGGCCAAGGACGCGGCCGAGGCGGCGGCGGCCGAGGTCGAACGCGTGCGGGAACGCACGGCCGAGGAGCTCAAGCGGCTGACCGCGGAACGCGACCGGGAACGGGAACGTGCGGAGACCGAGCGGGGCAAGGCGCAACGGGCGATCGCGGACGCCGAGGTCGCCCGGCAGTCGGCGCGGGAGGCCCGGCAGGCCGACGAGGTGCGGCTCGCGCTGCTCGTGGACACCCTCGACGGCGCGGTGACGGGACTGCGGCGGGAGCTGGCGCTGGGCGGCTCCGGACCGCGTCCCGCCGACCTCGTGCGCGGTGCGTCGGCGTCGCAGGGCGCGGTGGGACGGGTGGAGGACCCGGCGGCGCTGGACCGGTTGCTGGCGTTGCCGGCCGTGCACCTCGTCGTGGACGGCTACAACGTCACGAAGACCGGTTACCCGGAGCTGTCGTTGTCCGATCAGCGCGACCGGCTCGTGCACCAGCTCGCGGTGCTCGCCGCGCGCACCGGTGCCGAGGTGACGCTGGTGTTCGACGGCGCCGGAGTGGTCGCCGTGCCCGCGGCGGCGCCTCGCGGCGTGCGGGTGCTCTTCAGCGATCCCGGTGTTCTCGCTGATGACGTCATTCGCGCGTTGGTCACCGCCGAGCCGGAGGGGCGGCCGGTGGTGGTGGTGACGTCGGATCGCGCGGTCGCCGACTCGGTGCGCCGGCGTGGTGCGCACCCGGTGCCGTCCGCGGTGTTGCTGGCCCGGCTCGGTCGCGTTTAGTCACGCGGTAGCCTGCTCGCGTCGATCTTGGAACTGTGTGACGCGAAGGGGATCGGCGACGTGCTGTCGCGCAAGCTCACCCGCGGTGCTCTGGTTGTCGTGCTGCTCTGCTGCGCCGCCCCGGCGGTGTCCTCGGCAGCGCAACCCGCCGACCCCGCCCGCAGGTACGCCCAGCTGACCGAGCAGGCGACCAAGCTGAACGAGGAGGTGCTGCGCGCGCAGGAGGACCTCACGCTGCGCAGGGCCGAGCTCGAACGCGCCACGGCGGACGTCGCGGCGGCGCAGCAGATCGAGGTGCAGGCCAAGGCCGACGAGGAGGGCTTCCGCGGCCAGGTCGACCTGCTGACTGAGGCGTCGTTCGAGGGCGCGCGGTTCAACCAGCTCTCCGCGCTGCTCGTCGCGGACTCGCAGCAGGACTTCCTGCTGCGGCTCGAGATGATGCGAATCCTGGCCGAGGACAAGGCCGACTCGCTCGCGCGGCTGTCCGGCGCGGTGGAGAAGGCGCGGCAGGCCCACCAGGTGGCGGAGAACGCGCGCTCGCGTGCCGCCGCGGCCACCGAGGCGGCGGAACGGCTGAAGGCCGACCTGGAGGCCCGCAAGCGGGCGTTGCAGGGCCAGGTTGACGAAGTGCGCACGGCACTGGCACGGCTGCCCGCGCCGGTCGTGCAGCAGCTGCGGGATCCGGGCGACCGGTCGCGGGTCAGCGTGCCGAGTGGTGCCGCCGGGATCGCGCTGCAGTTCGCGCTGGAGCAGCGCGGGGACGAGTACCGCTACGGCGCCACCGGGCTCGACCAGTGGGACTGCGCCGGGCTCACGATGAAGGCGTACGCCGCCGCGAACGTGGCCCTGCCCCGCACGTCCGGGGGACAGGCCTCGGTCGGACGCGCGGTGTCGCGCTCCGACGTCCGAGCCGGTGACCTGATCATCTACTACGCCAGCCGCTCGCACGTGGCCATGGCGGTCGACAACGCGCGCGCTGTGCACGCCTCCACCGAGGGACAGCCGGTGAAGATCGCGCCGATCGACGCCATCGGGCCCATCGCGGCCATTCGTCGCATCGACGGCTAGCGTTGCGCGCGTGAGGCGCTTCAGGACGGTGTTGGCGGTGCTGGTCGTCGTCACGTTCCTGCTCAGCCTCAACGTGGCGTTGCACCCCAGCGCCGTTGAGTTGCCGTCGACCGCAACACCCGATTGCACAGCAATCTCGCGCTCGGCGGCGATGGGTACGGTGACCAGCAGTTCCTGTGACGGGGAGCTGGCGGCGCGGGTGCAAGGGTTGCTCGACGAAGCGGTAGCAGCCGTATCCAATGTATTGGATATCGGTCGTGGGCTGAGCTGGTCGCGGCGCGTCGACGTCGTCATCCCCGCCTCGGACGCCGAGCTGGTGTCGCTGGTGGGGCCGGCGTTCAAGGACATGGCGGGCATCGCGATCCGCGACGGCGCCGCGCAACGGGTGGTGCTCAACCGGGTGCGGGTGGCGCCGTTGTCGGACCTGGAGCTGGGCGTGCTGCTGCGGCACGAGATCACCCACGTCGCGACCCGCGACCAGACGTCGGACTCGGCGCCGCTGTGGCTGGTGGAGGGGTTCGCGGACTGGGTGGCGTTCCAGGCGACCGGCCTGCCGCTGCGGGAGGCAGCGCCGCTGCTGACGGCCGACGTGTCCGCGTTGCCCACCGACTTCACCGGCCCCGGCCGCGACCTCGCCTACCAGCAGGCGTACTCGGTCGTGGTGTACCTGCAGTCGCGGCTGGGGGAGCGCGGCGTCGTCGAGTTCTTCCTGCGCAACGCGTCGCTGTCCGCTGTGGACGCCCGCGCCGTGGACGTGGCGGGCTGGCGCGACTTCCTGCGGACCACGATCGGATAGCGTTGGTCCGTGCGCCGAACCTTGCTGGTGACCAACGACTTCCCGCCCCGCCCCGGTGGCATCCAGGCCTACCTGCACGCACTGGCGACCCGCCTGCCCGCCGACTCGCTCGTGGTCTACGCGCCGAAGTGGAAGGGCGACGCCGAGTTCGACGCGCGCCAGCCGTTCCCCGTCGTGCGGCACCCGACGTCGCTGATGCTGCCGACCCCCGACGTGCTGCGCCGCGCCCGTGCCATCGCGCGCACCGAGTCGTGCGACGCCGCCTGGTTCGGCGCGGCCGCCCCGCTCGCACTGCTGGCACCGCGCCTCGGCCTGAGCCGGTCGGTCGCGAGCACCCACGGCCACGAGGTCGGCTGGTCGATGCTGCCCGTGGCCAGCCAGGCGTTGCGCGCCATCGGATCCGGTGTGGACGTCGTGACCTACGTCAGCCGCTACACCCGCTCCCGCTTCGCGGCGGCGTTCGGCCCGCTCGCCGCCCTCGAACACCTGCCGTCCGGTGTGGACACGGACCTCTACCGCCCCGACCCGGCCGCACGCGCGGAGCTCCGCCGCCGCTACGGCCTCGGCGACCGCCCGGTCGTCGTCTGCGTGTCCCGCCTCGTGCCGCGCAAGGGTCAGGACGTCCTCATCCGCGCGCTCCCACTGATCCGCCGCTCCGTGCCGGACGCGGCCCTGCTGATCGTCGGCGGCGGCCCCTACCGCGCGAAGCTCGACGCCCTCGTCGCCGAAACCGGCCAGGCGGGCAACGTCGTGCTGACCGGCTCGGTACCGTGGGAGGAGCTGCCGGCCCACTACAACGCCGGTGACGTCTTCGCGATGCCCTGCCGCACCCGCGGCCGCGGCCTCGACGTCGAAGGCCTCGGCATCGTCTACCTCGAAGCGTCCGCGACCGGTCTGCCCGTCGTCGCCGGACGGTCCGGCGGCGCACCCGAGACGGTCCGCGACGGCATCACCGGCAACGTCGTCGACGGCCGCGACGTCGACGACGTCGCCACCAAGGTCGCCGCCCTGCTCGCCGACCCCGCTATGGCCACCGAGATGGGCCGCGCCGGCCGGGACTGGGTGAGCACCCACTGGCAGTGGGACCAGCTCGCCCACCGGCTCCAGCAGCTCATCGGCTGACCGATATCCGATATGCCATATCCAATACCCGATATATCGCCTAGCTACGGGCGGCAATGCTCAGCTGGTCACACATGACAACGTTGTCATTGGCAGCTAACTGTCGTCAGCAGACTGATGTATTGGATATGGGATATGGCGCGATAGCTCGCGCCAAGCTCAGCTCATGCCAAGCTCCAGCTCACCAAGCTCCAGCTCGCTGAGCTGAAGCTCGCTGGGTCCGGCGCGTTTCAGCTGAGCTCAGCTCGCTGGCGCCGGCGCGTCTCAGCTGAGCGCGCGAGCTCGCGTCTCCAGGGCGTGCAGACCTAGCTCGGTGCTGCGCCGGATCGCCTCAGCGGCAGCCGAGCGAGCTTCCACGTCCGACCCGAGGTCGCGCCGCACCGCCGCCAGCACGATCAACGCCCGCACCTCGCCGGAGGCGTACCCGATGCGCCGGGCCGTCGCGAGCGCCTGGTCCAGGTACTCCACGGCCCCGTCGAGCTGGGCCAGCGCCCGGTGGACCTCGCCGAGCGTGATCCGCACCGACGCCGCCACCTGCTGGTCACCGCCGTCAGCGACCAGCGCCAGCGCGCGTGAGGCGAGGGAGAGGGCGAGGTCGGCGTTGCCCTCGGCGAGCTCCAGGGCGGCGAGGTTCTCCAGGGTCTCGGCCTCGCCGGCGGGGACGTTGCCGATCTCCAGGGCACGGGTCAGGTGAGCGCGGGCCTCGTCGTGACGGCCCTGCAGGCGCAGCGCCATGCCGAGGTAGGTGTGGCCGTCGGCGTTGGGCGCCAGCGCCAGGGCCTGGGTGAAGTGCTCCACGGCCTCGTCGACCTCACCCAGCTCGACGGCCAGCTGACCGAGGTTGTACAGGCCCGTGCTGACGCTGTCCTCCGAGCGCAGCATCTCCAGGCAGCGCAGCAGGGCGTCCTTCGCGGCACCGAGCTGACCGGAGCGGCGGTAGACGAGGCTGAGGTTGTTCAGCACGCCCGCCTCGGCGTCCTTGTCGCCCAGCGCGCGGTACAGCTCCACGGCCCGGCTGTGGTGGTCGACGGACCGCGCGTACTCGCCGAGCCGCAGGTAGAGGGTGCCGAGGTTCGCGTGCATCGCCGCCTCCGCCGGGCGGTGCGCGGACGCCTGGGCGGCCTGCAGGCCGTGGTGGGCGGTCGCGAGCCATTCGCCGACGTGCTGGCCAATCCACAGGTAGCCGCGCAGCGCGTCGGCCAGCTGGAACGCCACGGGGGCCGGGCCGTGCAGGGCGGCGTGCCGGATGGCGGCGGTCAGGTTCGGGCGTTCGGCGTCGAGCCACGCCAGCGCGTCGGCCTGCGTCGAGATCCGCGGCACCGGGCCCGACGCCGTCGACGGCAGCCGCAGGATGCCGGGGTAGAGCAGCTCGGCGCAGCGTTCTGCGCCGCGCACGTAGTGGTCGAGCAACGCCGTCAGCGCCGCCTGCTGCTCGGCCGGCGTGTCCAGCTCCGCCCGCAGCGACGCCGCGTAGTGCATCAGCTCGTCGTGGAACCGGTAGCGACCCGGAGCGGGCGACACCACCAGGTTCGCGATCACCAGCACCGTCAGCAGGCCCTCGGCGTCCACGTCGGCCAGCGCGGACGCGGCCTCCGCGGTGAAGTCCGGTCCCGGCACCAGCGACAGCAACCGGAACAACCGCTGCGGCGCCGGTGGCAGCGCGGCGTAGGCGAGCTCGATCGGCGAACCCGAGATCGTCACGTCGTCGCGCCCGGCCAGGTACGCCGCCGCCACCCGCAGCGCCAGCGGCAGGTGCCCGCACCGCGCGGCCAGCTCCGCGTGCTCACCCGGTCCCAGCAGCTTCTCCAGCAACGCCACCGACTCGCCCGGCGTGAACACGTCCACCGGCACGGTCCGCGCGCCGTTCATGGCGATCAGCCCGCGCAGGTCGTCGCGCGAGGTCACGATCACCGGGCACGACGCCGTCCCCGGCAGCAGCGCCCGCACCTGGTCGGGCGCGGAGGCGTTGTCGAGCACCAGCAGCACCCGCCGGCCCGACAGCAACGACCGCAGCATCGTGCTCTGCTCGTCCGCGTCCGGTGGGATCTCGTCCGGCGGCACGCCCAGCGCCCGCAGGAACCGCGACAGCACGTCCACCCCGTCCGCGGGCGGGCCCAGCGCGTATCCGCGCAGGTCGACGTACAGCTGCCCGTCGGGGAACCGGTCCCGCAGCACGTGCGCCACCCGCACGGCCAGCGTCGTCTTGCCCACCCCCGGTGGCCCCGCCAGCGTCACGATCGGCACCGCGTTGCCCAGTGCCCCGGTGACCAGCGCCGTGATCCGCTCGACGTGCCGTTCCCGCCCGGTGAAGTCCGGGGTGTCCGCCGGCAGCTGCAGCGGTGACGGCGGCGCGCGGTCGGGTGCCCGTTCCGGCACCGGTGCCGCGAGCTCGGGTGAGCGGACCAGGATCGCCTGGTGCAACGCCCGCAGCTCGGCCGACGGGTCGATCCCGAGCTGCTCGTCCAGGGTCCGGTCGAGCTGCCGGAACGCCTCCAGCGCCTCCGCCTGCCGGCTGCTGCGGTACAGCGCGAGCATCAGCTGCCCCCAGAACCGCTCGCGCAGCGGGTGGTCCCGCGTCAGCGCGAACAGCTCCGGCACCAGGTCCGCGTGATTGCCCAGCGCGAGCTCCACGTCGACCCGCTGCTCGTGCACGGTCATCAGCAGCTCGGTCAACCGCGGCGCGTGCTCGGCGTACAACGTCTCCGAAGGCACGTCCGACAGCACCGGCCCGCGCCACAGCTCCAACGCTTCAGCAAACGCTTTCCGCGCCTTGACCAGGTCGTTCGCCGCCGCCGCACGTCCGCGTGCCGCCGCGTCGGCGAACCGGTGGACGTCCACGGCCAACGGGTCGACGCGCATCCGGTAGCCGTCGGCGGCGGTCTGGATCAGCGACGGGTCGCCCAGTGCGGCACGCAACCGCATCACGTACGTCTGCAACGTGCCCCGCGTCCGCGCGGGCGGCGCGTCACCCCACACGTGCTCGACCAGTTCCGTCACGGGCACCACGCGGTTGGGCCGCAGCAGCAGAGCCGCGAGCAACGCCCGGTGCTTGCCGGCGCGGAGCAGGACGGCGGAGTCGCCCAGGCGCACCTCCATCGGGCCGAGCAGCCGGAACTGCGGACCCGAGGTCATTGCCTTCCCCCTACGCGCGCCGGATGATCCCGTCTCACTCACAGCCTATTAGCGCGCTGTCGCCGAGTGACATCGGCGCGTCAGCGATACGTCAGCGCCGTCCGGCAGTCTTCTACTCGTCCCGGTCGGGGGGCCGGGGCAACAACACTTCTCGGGTTCCGCGGAAGTTCGCGGATCACGATCGCTGGGGGTCGAAAGGCCCAGGAGCTCTCTTCCAGCTCCTGGGCCTTTCGCGCTGTTCAGGACCTACTTCGCGTAGATCGCGTCGATGTCGGAGGCGTACGTGTTCGCCACGACCGACCGCTTCAGCTTCAGCGACGGCGTCATCTCGCCACCGGCCTCGGTGAAGTCCACCGGCAGCACGCGGAACTTGCGGATCGCCTCCGCCTTGGACACCGACCTGTTCGCCTCGTCCACCACGGCCTGGATCTCGGCCAGCAGGTCGGGGTCCTCGACCAGGTCGGGCACCTCGGCCGAGGCCGGCTTGCCGTGCGACTCCTTCCACGCCGGGAAGAACTCCGGGTCGATCGTGATCAGCGCGCCGATGAACGGCTGCTTGTCGCCGACGACCATGCACTGCGAGATCAGCGGGTGCGCCCGGATGCGGTCCTCGAGCTGTGCGGGGGAGACGTTCTTGCCACCGGCGGTGACGATGATCTCCTTCTTGCGCCCGGTGATCCTCAGGAAGCCCTCGCCGTCGAGCTCGCCGATGTCACCGGTGTGGAACCAGCCGTCCTCCAGCGCCTCCTCGGTGGCGGCCTCGTTGTTCCAGTAGCCGGTGAAGACGATGTCGCCCTTGATGAGGATCTCGCCGTCCTCGGCGATGCGCACCGACGTGCCGGGCACCGGCAGGCCGACCGTGCCGACCTTCTCCTGGCCCTTGAACGTCACGCACGCCGCCGCCGACGTCTCGGTCAGGCCGTAGCCCTCGTAGACCGGGATGCCCGCGCCGCGGAAGAAGTGCGACAACCGGTCGCCCAGCGGCGCACCACCGGACACTGCGGCGACCGCGCGGCCACCGAGCGCGGCGCGCAGCTTCGAGAACACCAGCTTGTCGAACACGGCGTGCTTGACCCGCAGGCCGAAGCCGGGGCCGCCGTCGTCGAGCGCCTGGCTGTAGGCGACCGAGGTGGCCTCGGCGGCGTCGAAGATCTTGCCCTTGCCGCCGGCGTGCGCCTTCTGCTTGGCGCCGTTGTAGACCTTCTCGAACACGCGCGGCACGGCGACGACGAACGTCGGGCGGAACTGGCCGAGGTCGCCGACGAGGTTCTGCACGTCCGCGGTGTGGCCCAGCGTGGCACGCGAGTACACGCACGCGAGGTACAGGGCACGCGCCAGGATGTGCGCGAGCGGCAGGAACAGCAGCAGCGAGTTGCCGGCCGCGAGGATCTCCGGGAACCGCGACAGCGCCGACCGCACCTCGGACAGCAGGTTGCGGTGCGTCAGCGTGCAGCCCTTGGGGCGGCCGGTGGTGCCGGAGGTGTAGACGAGCGTCGCCGTCTCGTCCGCCTTCACCTGGCCGCGGCGCTCGTGCACCTGCTCGTCGGTGATCTCGGCACCCAGCGCCGTCAGCTCGTCGACGGCGGGCGCGGAGCCCTCGATCTGCCACACGTGCCGCAGCTCGGGCAGCGTGCCGACGACCTCGTCGACCAGCGCGCGGTGCTGCGCGGCCTCGACGAACACCGCCTTCGCGCCCGAGTCGGACAGGATCCACTGGATCTGGCCTGCCGACGAGGTCTCGTAGATCGGCACGACCACGCCGCCCGCCGCCCAGATGGCGAAGTCGAGCAGCGACCACTCGTAGCGGGTCTTCGAGACCAGGCCGACGCGGTCGCCGTGCTCCAGGCCGGCGGCGATCATGCCCTTGGCGACCGCCATCACCTGCGCGGCGAAGTCCCGCGCGGTGATGTCGACCCAGGTGCCGTCGACCTGCCTGCGGAAGCTGACGGCGTTGCCGAACCGTTCCGCGTTGGCCCACACCATGTCGGTGAGGTTCTCCTCAGGAGCCACTGCGGCGGTGGCGGGGACGCTGAACTCGCGCACGTCAACCTCCGTACGATGATTTGTTACTGGTGGGGAAACTTAGCGTGTGATTCCGGCGATACAAAGGTTGGTACGCCCTTCCGTTACCTTTTGACCCCATGGCCAGTGTGGACGTCGTCGACGAGACATTCCTGGCGGTCCCGCCCAGCGTGGTCGCCGCAGCCTTCTCCGTGCCGTCGTCGTGGCGGGCGTTCTGGCCGGACCTGGACCTCGACGTCTACGCAGACCGGGGCCAGGAGGGCCTGCGCTGGACGGTGGGCGGCGCGCTCGTGGGCACCATGGAGGTCTGGCTCGAGCCGATGCTCGACGGCACCCTGCTGCACTACTTCCTCCGCGCTGATCCGCCCGCCGGGTCGCTCACTCCGCGCAGCGCGCGCCGTGAGGTGCAACGCCGCCAGCTCGCCGCCAAGTCCGTGGCACTCGGCCTCAAGCTGACCCTGGAGGACGGCCGTCCGGCCGGCTGCCCTCCGGCCGGGTGATCGACAGTGGCACGTGTCTCGTGAAACCCCGGTGCGCCCGTTGAACTAGGTTGGGACCGTGCGGGTTCACGTGGTTTCGGATGTGCACGGCAACGCGGAGGCGCTGGCGCGTGCCGGTGACGGGGCGGACGCGCTCGTCGTGCTGGGCGACCTCATCGACTTCGTGGACTACTACGACCACTCCAAGGGCATCATGGGCCGCGTGTTCGGCCCGGAGAAGGTCGGGGTCTTCGCGGAGCTGCGCCGCGGCACCCGGCGCGCCGACACCGCGGGCTACGTCCGGTCCCTGTGGGACGGTCTGGACGACGCCCGCGCGGTCGTGGAGGAAGCGGTGCTGGAGCAGTACCACGCGTTGTTCGGGGCGATGTCCGCGCCGACGTACGCGACACCGGGCAATGTGGACAGTCCGCACCTGTGGCCGCGGTTCGCCCGCGACGGCGTGCACGTCGTCGACGGCGCCGCGGTGGAGATCGGCGGGCTGCGGTTCGGGTTCGCGGGCGGCGGGCTGCTCATGCCGGGACACGTGCGCAACCCCGACGCGCCGTGGTTCCCGTACCTGCGCACCGAGCAGGACATGGCGGCCGCGCTGGACCGGATGGGGGAGGTCGACGTGCTGTGCACGCACATCCCGCCGCAGGTCCCCGACCTGACCTACGACGTCGTCGCGCGCCGCCCGGAGTGGGGCTCGCGGCCGGCGCTGGACAAGATCGTGCGGGAACGCCCGCGCTGGTCGGTGTTCGGGCACGTGCACCAGCCGCTGGCCCGCCGGGTGCGCGTCGGCTACACCGAGTGCATCAACGTCGGGCACTTCCAGCGCAGCGGCAAGCCTCACGTCCTCAACTGGTAAAGACGCGAGTAGCCTCCTGTTCCATGGCCGACGAGTCCACTCAGTCCATCGTCATCGACGCGCCGCCTGAGAAGATCATGGCGATCATCGCGGACTTCCCGTCGTACCCGGACTGGGCGAACGGGATGAAGGAGGTCGAGGTCCTCGACACCCGCGACGACGGCCGCGCCGAGCAGGTGCGGTTCGCGATCGACCAGGGTCCCGTGAAGGACGAGTACACGCTGAGGTACGACTGGGCGCCCGACGGCCTCTCGGTGCGCTGGGACCTCGTCAAGGGCACCATGCAGAAGTCGCAGCACGGCAGCTACGTGCTGGAGCCGTCGGGGACCGGCACCAAGGTCACCTACACGCTGTCGGTGCAGCTGGTGATCCCGATGATCGGGCTGTTCCGCCGCAAGGCCGAGAAGCTGATCCTCGACACCGCGCTCAAGGAGCTCAAGAAGCGCGCGGAGAAGGCGGCTTGAGCCGGGTCCTGCTCTTCACCGGCAAGGGCGGGGTCGGCAAGACCACCCTGGCCGCCGCGACGGCGGCGACGCTCGCGGCGCACGGCCGCAAGGCGCTCGTGGTGTCGACCGATCCCGCGCACTCCCTGGGCGACGCGCTCGACGTGCGCCTGGGTGCCGCCCCGTCCGAAGTGGACGGTGCAGGCGGCCTGTTCGCCTGCCAGATCGACCCCCGCGGACTCGTCGACGACGCCTGGGGTGATCTGCGCGGGCACCTGCGCACCGTGCTGGCCGGCGCCGGGGTCGACGAGCTCGACGCCGAGGAGCTGACCGTCCTGCCGGGCGTGGAGGAGCTCCTCGCGCTGGCGGAGGTGCGCAGGCTCGCCGCGGCCGGGCCGTGGGAGGTCGTGGTCGTCGACTGCGGTCCGACGGCGGAGACGCTGCGGCTGCTGTCGCTGCCCGAGGCGTTCGCCGGCTACCTGGAGAGGCTCTTCCCGACGCACCGGCGCGTGGTGCGCGGCCTGCTGGCCGGTGTCGCGGGTACCGGCACCGTCGAGAAGTGGGACGCGACGGCGGACGCGCTGAGCCGGCTGGCGGAGCGGCTGGACGCGCTGCGGTCGATGCTCGCGGACCCGTCCTCGTGCTCGGTGCGGCTGGTGCTCACGCCCGAACGCGTGGTCGCCGCGGAGACCCGGCGGACGCTGACCGCGTTGGCGCTGCAGGGGATCCGGGTCGACAGCGTGATCGCGAACCGGCTGGTGCCGTCACCGGGACCGGCGCGCGGCGCGGCCGCCACGTGGCTGCGGACCCGGCGGCACGAGCAGGACGCGGTGCTCGCCGAGCTGACCGGCATCGGCGAGATCCGCACGGTCGACCACCGCGCGTCCGAACCCGTGGGCGTGACGGCGTTGCTGGAGGTCGCGGCGCAGCTGTACGGCGACGAGGACCCGTTGCCCGGTGCCGCGGTGTCGGAGTCGCTGCTGGAGGTGTCGGGCAGCGGACGCGGGCTCGACGCCCGATACTCGCTGCGGATCGCGTTGCCGCTGGCCGATGACACGGAACTGGACCTTGCGCGCGTGGGCGACGACCTGGCGTTGACCGTCGATGGCCGGCGTCGGCTCGTGGCGCTGCCCTCGTTGCTGAGGCGCTGCATCGTGACCGGTGCGGAGATGGACTCGGCCGGCGTGACGGTGGGGTTCCGGCCGGACCCGGCGCTGTGGCGTTGACCTCGTGGCGCTGATCAGGAGTTTTTCATGACCGAGAACAACGGCAAGCTCGCCGAGGAGCTGCGGCTGCTCATCGACACCGCCGCCGAGCGAATGCAGCCGTGGCTGCAGCGCGTGGCCGAAGCGGGCGATGGCGCGCACGCGCCGGAGACGTGCGGCTGGTGCCCGGTGTGCAACGGCGTCGCACTGCTGCGCGGCGACCGTTCCGAGCTCGCCGCGAAGGCCGCGGAGCACGCCGCCGGGCTGGTGGCGGTGCTGCGGGCCGCTCTGCGCGAACCGGGCACGCCCGCACCGGCCGAACCGGCCGAACCGGCCGAACCGGCCGAACCCGCTGACGCCGGCCAGCGCGTTCAGCACATCAAGGTCGTCAGGAAGACCGACTAGTGCTCACCGTCGGAGTCGATATCGGGGGCACCAGTGTGCGCGCTGGTGTCGTGGACGCGCGTGGGTCCGTGCTCGACACCTCGCGCGCACCGACACCCGCTGGTGAACGCGCTCTCGAAGACGCGCTCGTCGCCGCCGTGGAAGAGGTCGCGGCCCGGCACGCGGTGGACGCCGTCGGCCTCGCCGTCGCCGGGTTCATCGCCTCGGACCGCCGCACGGTGCGGTTCGCGCCGCACCTGGCGTGGCGGCAGACGAACGTCGCCGACCGCATGAGCGACCGCCTCGGCCTGCCCGTCGTGCTGGAACACGACGCGAACGCCGCCGCGCTGGCCGAACACCGCTTCGGTGCCGCTCGCGGCGCCAAGACCGCTGTTCTGGTGGCCATCGGGACCGGTATCGGCGCGGCCCTGCTGCTGGACGGCGAGGTGTTCCGCGGTGCGTACGGCGTTGCACCCGAGCTGGGTCATCTGCGCGTGGTGCCCGACGGCCGTCCGTGCCCGTGCGGCAAGAACGGCTGCTGGGAGCGCTACTGCAGCGGGACGGCGTTGAGTGCGACCGCCGTGGAGCTGCTGGCCAAGCACCCCGGCATCTCGACCGTGCTCGGCCGTGAGGCCGCAGGCGACTCACGCGCCGTGACGGGTCGTCGGGTCGCCGGTGCCGCACGCGACGGTGACCCGCTGGCGCAACGCGCGATGGCCGACCTGGCGCGCTGGCTCGGCGAGGGCCTGGCGCTGGTCGCCGACGTCTACGACCCCGAGGTGATCGTCATCGGGGGAGGGGTGTCGGAGTCGGCGCCGCTGTTCCTCGACGACGCCCGCGAGCGCTACGCCGCCGTCGTGACCGGCGCCGGTCACCGCCCGCTGGCCAGGATCCGCACCGCGCAGCTCGGCGACGACGCCGGCATCGTCGGTGCGGCGACCCTGGCCCGCGAGACGGTGTCGTCGATGGCCCGCAACCACCACCGCCCCTGAGTCAGCTCTTCAGGGGGTCGTGGCCCCAGTTCATGAGCGAGTAGCGCCACCGGCTGCTCTCGATCTCGCTGGTGGGCTGGTCGGGCCGCTGGGCGAGGTGGCGGTGCACGTAGCCGACCACCTTGCGCATGTGCCCGTAGTCGTCATCGGTCAGGTCGGCCTTCTTCGCCTGCAGCAGCGCGACGATGCGGCGACCGGACGCGTGCCCGGTCGACTCGCCGCCGCTCTTGTCACCGACCTCCTTCGACTCGGCGGTGCCGAGCCACTTCTCCAGCTGGCTCGCGGTCATGTTCACGGCCTCGCCGAACTCCTTGCGCGTCTGCTCCTCGTCACCCACGTGCGTGTCCTCTCCTCCGTGTCGATCCCTGGCGGCCGGGTACCCGTGGTTACGCCGAACGACGCAACGCGACGAAGGGTCGGACGATGAGCGAGCACCCGTACAAGCCCGGCGACGAGGTCGAGTGGTCGAGTCACGGCAGCCGCACCCACGGCGAGGTGGAGGAGGAGATCACCACCGAGAAGCAGGCCGCCGGCCGCAAGGTGAAGGCGTCCGAGGACGAGCCGCAGTACCGCGTCCGCAGCGCCAAGAGCGGCCGCGACGCCGTCCACAAGCCGAGCGCCCTCCACCCGCACTGCTCGTCGTCCTACGACTGACCGTCACTCGCCTCACCTTTGCAACGATTCTTTTGCGGACGTCGTCAAAAGACTCGTTGCAAAGCAGCAGGTCAGCTTGGGCTCGGCGGCGTCTGGTTACTGGTTGCGGCGGTAGCTAAGAGCTGTGGGGCTAGCTGAGGCCAGCTGATATATCGCGAGAGGAGTGTCGCGGCGAGCGTGTCGGGGTCTGTTCGCCCGCCGCGAACACTCGGTCCGAAATGCCCGGTTCTGCCTGTCGAGGGCCGCGGGACTGTCGGTCTTCGCGAGGAGAATGAAAGCAAGGGGTCCCCCTTCGCGGGGGACCCCTGCGTCAGCTCGGAGAAGCGGTGGTCTGGGCGTCAGCGGCCGAGCACGCGCAGGATGCGCGGCCGGCGGCGCTTGGCGCGGTCGGCGTCCTTCTTGCCCAGGGTCGCCAGGGCGCGGGCCATCATCAGGTGCTGCATCTGGTCCATGCCGGCACCATAAGCACCGCCGAAACGTTATCTGAAGGTGTGAGTGGCCGTTATCACGCCGTTACCGACCCGGCCGTGAGGTGTCACACCTGGGCGCCGTCGTCCCAGCCCGAGTCCGGCGGCGGGGTGTTGCGCATGCGCAGGATCAGCAGGCCGATGCCCGCGCACAGGGCCACGAGCGACAGCGGCGTGCCCAGGCTCGCGTGCAGCCCGAAGAGCCCGGGGGCCACCAGCAGCACGATGCCCAGCACCAGGATCAGCAGCGCCACGATCGTCGAGGCGCGCAGCACCGGGAACGGCGGCGGCTCCGGCGGCACGTAGTGCTCGTCGGCTTCGGACCGGTCGCGGTCGTCGTCCTCCGGTTCGGAGAGCACGTCCTCGGCCGGGTCGTCCCGGTCCTCGGTCCGCGTCCTCACGTCCTCCGTGCCCGCCTCGTCGAGGTCGAGCCAGTCCTTGCCGACCCCGTCCCGCTCGAGACCCGCGACGATCTCGGCAAAGAGCTCGTCGACGTTCTCGGGGCCGTCGGTCGAGTCGCGCCGGGCGTTCATCCAGAGCCTCTCCATGTGCCGCAACCCTCTGACCCCTCATCGTTGCACGGAGCGGATGTGTTGCGGGTTACGGCAGTCGGCTCAGTCACGCCCGTGACGCACAACCGCGGGACTCGTTGTGTGAGCAGCGGTCGGCTCCGTAGGCTGGTTGCCGGGATCAAGGTTCGCGGGGTCTAGGGAGGCGCTTCCCAAAGTGCTGTACTGGTTGATGAAGCACGTCCTCCTGGGACCGGTTCTGCGGCTGTTCTTCCAGCCGAAGATCATCGAGGGCGCCGAGAACATCCCCAAGGAGGGTGGCGCCATCCTGGCGAGCAACCACCTCGCCGTCTCCGACTCGTTCTTCCTGCCGCTGATGCTGTCGCGGCGGGTCACCTTCCCCGCGAAGATCGAGTACTTCACCGGCACGGGGATCAAGGGCAAGCTGCAGAAGTGGTTCTTCTCCGGCGTCGGCCAGGTGCCGATCGACCGGTCCAGCGCCTCCGCCGCGCAGGGCGCCCTCGACACCGGTGTGCGGATCGTGCGCGAGGGCAAGCTGCTCGGCATCTACCCCGAGGGCACCCGTTCGCCCGACGCCCGCCTCTACAAGGGCAAGGTCGGGGTCGCGTGGATCGCGCTGGAGTCCGGTGCGCCGGTCATCCCCGTGGCGATGTTCGGCACGGACAAGGCCAACCCCATCGGCTCGAGGATGTGGAAGCCGCACCCGATCCGCATCAAGATCGGCAAGCCGCTCGACTTCTCGCGCTACGAGGGCCTGTCCGGCGACCGGTTCGTGCTGCGGTCGATCACCGACGAGATCATGTACGCGCTCATGGAGCTCTCCGGCCAGGAGTACGTCGACGTCTACGCGGCCAAGGCCAAGGAGCTGCCCGGCAACGCGTCCGAGCAGGGCGGGAAGGCCGACCGGGTGCCCGAGAAGAAGGCGAGCTGAGCGGCACCCTAGGGTGTCGCGGTGCGGTTCTTCTACGACTGTGAGTTCATCGAGGACGGGGTGACGATCGACCTGGTGTCGATCGGTGTGGTCGACGAGGAAGGCCGCGAGTTCTACGCCGTGTCCACCGAGTTCGACCCCGAGCGCGCGGGTCCGTGGGTGCGGCAGAACGTCCTCAACCAGCTGCCCTCACCCGCGGACAAGGCGTGGCGCAGCCGCGCCCGCATCCGCGAGGACCTGCTCGACTTCCTCGGCGCCCGCAACGCCGCGCGCGACGACGTCGAGCTGTGGGCGTGGTTCGCCGCCTACGACCACGTGGCGCTGGCGCAGCTGTGGGGCGCCATGCCGGCGTTGCCGCGCGCCCTGCCCCGGTTCACCCGCGACTTGCGGCAACGCTGGGACGACGTCGGCCGCCCCAAGCTGCCCGCCCCTCCCGCCGACGCCCACGACGCCCTGGCCGACGCGCGGCACAACCTCGCGCGCTGGAAGGTGATCGAGGAACACCGGCAGAAAACCGGTTTTCCGGTCCGGTAAGTGAGACCCGCATTGCTGCACCGATACAGCTCGTGAAAGTCTGCGTGACACAGAACACGAGAGATGGGGAAGCAGATGCGCATCGGTGTGCTCACTGGCGGTGGTGACTGCCCCGGTCTGAACGCCGTGATCCGGGCCGTGGTCCGCAAGGGCATCAAGGCACACGGCTGGGAGATCGTCGGGTTCCGCAACGGGTGGCAGGGCCCGATCGAGAACCTCACCAAGTCGATCGACCTCGCGGACGTCGAGGAGATCCTGACCCGCGGTGGCACGATCCTGGGCTCGTCGCGCACGAACCCCTACAAGGTCGAGGGCGGTGTCGACCGCATCCGCGAGACCATCGCGGCGAACAACGTCGACGCCATCATCGCGATCGGCGGCGAGGACACCCTCGGTGTCGCCAAGCGCCTGACCGACGACGGCATCGGCGTCGTCGGCGTGCCGAAGACGATCGACAACGACCTCGGCGCCACGGACTACACGTTCGGCTTCGACACGGCCGTCCACATCGCGACCGAGGCCATCGACCGCCTGCGCACCACGGCCGAGTCGCACCACCGTGCGCTCGTCGTCGAGGTCATGGGCCGGCACGCGGGCTGGATCGCGCTGCACTCCGGTCTCGCCGGTGGCGCGAACGTCATCCTCGTCCCGGAGCGCCCGTTCAGCGTCGACAAGGTCGTCGAGCACGTCGAGCGCCGCTTCGAGAGCGAGTTCGCGCCGATCATCGTCGTCGCCGAGGGTGCGATCCCCGAGGGCGGCGCCGAGGTGCTGCACTCCGGTGAGCGCGACGCGTTCGGCCACGTCCGCCTCGGCGGTGTCGGCCAGTGGCTCGCGGAGGAGATCGCGGACCGCACCGGCAAGGAGTCCCGCGCGGCCGTCCTCGGCCACATCCAGCGCGGTGGTACGCCGACCGCCTACGACCGCGTGCTCGCGACGCGCTTCGGCCTGCACGCCGTCGACGCCGTCGCCGCCGGTGACTTCGGCACCATGGTCGCGCTGCGCGGCACCGAGATCGTGCGCGTGAAACTCTCCGAGGCCACGGCCGAGCTCAAGACCGTCCCGGCCGAGCGCTACGAAGAGGCCGAGGTCTTCTTCGGCGCCTGACCCGGTAGCTCACGGGCAACCGATATATCAGTTGTGCAAAAGACGTTTGCGGACGACCGCAAACGTCTTTTGCATGAGCGGCGATTTGTGCTGGTCAGAAGGCTTTGACGTCGAGGTAGGCGGCGAAGGTGCCGAGCCAGTGGTCGGCCATGTAGCCGTGGCCGCCGAACACGTAGGTCCACCCGGCTTCGCGGTGTGCGGCGGAAGCCGTGCGCGCCAGGTCCACGTACCGGTGCCCGGCCGGCACCGCGTCGGCGATGGCCTCCCAGTTCCAGGCGCGCGACAACGCGAGCCCGGCCAGGTGCGAGCCGTACGGGTCGCTGGGGTCGTCGACCGGGAACGGCTCACGCAGCGACCGCCACCGTTCCGCGTCCAGCTCCGGCAGGTAGGCGTCGAGCCAGGCGGCGAACTCGCCGGTGCCCAGCGCGCGCCGCATCAGGTCGGCCGTCGTCAGCGCGGGGGACAGGAAGTCGGCGGCGTCCGGTTCGAACCCGCCGTACGCCTTCTCGTCGCCGTGCCAGCGCAACGCCGCCTCGGCGCACGCGGTGACCAGCTCGGTGTCGCCGTTCGCCTGGGCCGCGTCGAACACCAGCCCGGTCGCGAACGCCGTGTTGCTGTGCGTCCCCGTCCGGATCGGCAACCGGGCCGCCGAGACCCACTCCAGCCACCGGTCGCGCAGCACGTCCGCGATCGGCGCCACCGACCACGGCAGCCCGGACGACCGCAGCTCCGCGTCGAGCAGCAGCAACCACGCCCACCCGTAGGGCCGCTCCCAGTACCGGCCCGCCGGCGAGGCGAAGAACGCGGCCTCCACGGCGCAGTTGTCCTGCGTGATCAGCTTGTCCAGCACGTCCCGCGCCAGGTCCGCGCCCTCCAGCTCCGGCCGCAACCGCAGCAGCCGCACCGCGAGCCACGTCTGGTGCACGCAGGAGTGCCAGTCGAACGACCCGGCGAACACCGGGTGCAGCACCCGTTGCGGCACCAGCCGGTCGTCGTTGTCGATCACGTGGGTCCAGTGCACGGGGTGGTCGCGCTGGACGTTGTCGATCGCGATGGCCAGCAGCCGGGCCGCGGTGCGGTCATCCAATCGGGTGGCATTCATGTGGCAATCATGCAATGTGACGTCTCAACAGGGCAGAGGCCAGCTGCCGCTGCCGATCGTTGACAACTGACAGACGACCGGGCAAAGCCGCTCGTCAACCGGTCGTGGCCGCGGTCGTGATCTTCGGCGGGCGGCTGACAGGGCCGACCCGGTCTCTCAGTGTGGAACAACTAAGCTGAGCAGCGTGAACTGGACCGTGGACGTGCCCATCGACACGCTTCCCGAGCTTCCGCCGCTGCCTCCCGAGATGCGCAAGCGCCTGGACGACGCCCTGTCGCGCCCGGCCGCCCAGCAGCCGGAGTGGCCCGACGCCGAACAGGTGCGTCGTGTGCGGACGGTGCTCGAGAGCGTGCCGCCGATCACCGTGCCCGCCGAGATCGACCGGCTGCACACGCAACTGGCGCAGGTCGCGAACGGTCAGGCGTTTCTGCTGCAGGGTGGTGACTGCGCGGAGACGTTCGCGGACAACACCGAGCCGCACATCCGCGCGAACATCCGGACCCTGCTGCAGATGGCCGTGGTCCTGACCTACGGCGCGAGCCTGCCGGTGGTGAAGGTCGGCCGCATCGCCGGCCAGTACGCCAAGCCGCGTTCGTCGAACATCGACGCCCTCGGCCTGCCGTCCTACCGCGGCGACATCATCAACTCCCTGGTGGCCACGCCCGAGGCCCGTGTCCCGGACCCCGGCCGCATGATCCGCGCGTACGCCAACGCCGGTGCCGCGATGAACCTGCTGCGGGCGCTGACCGGCGCGGGTCTGGCCGACCTGCACCGCGTGCACGACTGGAACCGCGACTTCGTGCGCACCTCGCCCGCCGGTGAGCGCTACGAGGCGCTGGCCGGTGAGATCGACCGCGGCCTGCGGTTCATGTCGGCCTGCGGGGTCACCGACCAGTCGCTGCACGGCACCGAGATCTTCGCCTCGCACGAGGCGCTGCTGCTCGACTACGAGCGCGCCCTGCTGCGCCTGGACACCACCGGTGAGCAGCCCAGGCTGTACGACCTGTCGTCGCACTTCGTGTGGATCGGCGAGCGCACCCGCCAGCTCGACGGCGCGCACATCGCGTTCGCGGAGCTGCTGGCCAACCCGATCGGCCTGAAGATCGGCCCGTCGACGTCGCCGGAGATGGCCGTGGAGTACGTCGAGCGCCTCGACCCGCGGGGCGAACCGGGCCGCCTGACGCTCATCTCGCGCATGGGCAACCAGAAGGTCCGCGACGTGCTCCCGGCGATCGTGGAGAAGGTCGAGGCCAGCGGCCACAAGGTCATCTGGCAGTGCGACCCGATGCACGGCAACACCCACGAGTCGAGCACCGGCTACAAGACCCGCCACTTCGACCGCATCGTGGACGAGGTGCAGGGCTTCTTCGAGGTGCACCGGCGCCTGGGCACCCACCCCGGCGGCATCCACATCGAGCTGACCGGCGAGGACGTCACCGAGTGCCTGGGCGGCGCCCAGGAGATCTCCGACGCCGACCTGGCCGGCCGCTACGAGACGGCCTGCGACCCGCGCCTGAACACCCAGCAGTCACTGGAGCTGGCGTTCCTCGTCGCGGAGATGCTGCGCTCGTAGGTTTCCTGAAGACCGGCTGAAGAACGGAGGGCCCCGCGTCGAGAACGCGGGGCCCTCCGTGTTCCCACGGTCAGAGACCGATGATCGTGATCTCGGTACCGCGGCGCACCTTGCTGCGCGGCTGCGGGTCCTGGTTCACGACGGTCGCGTTGCCGCTCTTGTTGAACTCGACCTTGACCTTGAAGCCGAGGCGTTCGAGCTCCTCCTTGGCCTCGCGGACCTTCTTGCGGGTCACGTCCGGCACCTCGACCTCGCTGGTGTCCTCGAAGAACACCGTGACGCGCTTGCTCGACCCGACCTCCAGCACCGTGTTGGCCGCGGGATCGGTCCGGGTGACCCGCAGGTCGTCGGGGTTGCCGCCGTTCTGGCCCGCCTCCACCGGTTCGAGGCCCAGGCGCTGCAGCTCGGCGAACGCCTCGTCCCTCTTCTTGCCCTTCAGGTCCGGCACGGTCACCCGCGGCGCCGGGCCCTTGCTCAGCACCAGCGTGACCGGCTTGCCGATCTCCAGCGCCGTACCGGGCCGCGGGTCGAGCGCCACGACCTTGCCGATCGGCACGGTCTCGTGGAACGCGTCCTTCGCCGGGTCCTTGGTCGCCGTCAGACCGACCGCCTCGACCTCCTTGGTCGCGACCTCCACCTCGACGCCGACGGTCACGAACGGCACGACCGGCTTGCCCCGCGACACGATGAGCTTCACCGACTCGCTCTTGCGCATCTCGGTGCCGTTGCCCGGCTCGGTGCGGATGACCTGACCCAGCGGCACCGTGTTCGACGGCTCCCGCACGACCAGCGGCGTGAGGTCGGCGCTCGACAGCAACCGGGTCGCGTTCGTCTCCGACTGACCCGACACCTCCGGCACGGTCGTCCAGCGGCCCGCGCTGAGGTACCAGGAGAACAGCCCGGCGATCAGCACCAGCACCGCGGCAACGGACCCCCAGATGGTCATCAGCCGCTTCTTGCGCTTGCGCTCCTCCTCGGCCGCGTCAACCTTCTTCTTGCGCTCAGGGGGGCGCCGGCGGGGCGGTTCAGGCCGCTGCATCGTGCGGGTGGCCGTCGCGGCCGGGGGAGGACCGGTGTTGACCGTCGTCATCGCCGACTTGCGCACCGGCGTCGTCGCCTCGGCCACGGCCACCGGCGTCACACCGACGGCCACCGGGACGGGGCGCATCACGACGGTCCTGTCGTTCTCGGGCGCCGTACCGGGAACGGGCACCGGCTGCGGCGTCAGGCCCAGCTCCGCGCCCACGCGTTCGAGCTCGGCGAGGAACGCGTCCGCGTTCGCCGGCCGCAGCGCAGGGTCGCGCCGCGTCGCCTTGCGCACGAGCGTGTCCAGGGCCAGCGGGATCTCGGGGATCGACGGGACGTCCGAGGTCACGTGCCGGTAAGCGACGGAGATGGGGGTCTCGCCGCGGTAGGGCGCCTGCCCGGCCAGCATCTCGTAGAGCACGATCCCGGCCGAGTACACGTCACTGCGCGCGTCCGCCGAACCCGTCTCCACCTGTTCGGGTGAAAGGTAGGCGACGGTGCCGAGGATCTCGCTGTCGCTGGTGATGCCGTTCTCACCGATCGCGCGCGCCAGCCCGAAGTCGGCGACCTTCACCTGGCCGGCCGACCCGATCAGCACGTTCTCCGGCTTCACGTCGCGGTGCACCAGGCCGGCGCGGTGGGCCGCACCCAGCGCGGACAGCACCGGGCCCAGCACGCTGAGCGCCGTGGCGGGAGGGAGCTTGCCGCGCTGGTTGAGCAGGTCGCGGAGGTTGCCGCCGTCGATCAGCTCCATCACCAGGTACACCTGGTCACCGTCGACGCCCTGGTCGTGCACCGACACCACGGCCGGGTGGTGCAGCTGCGCCGACGCACGCGCCTCGCGTTCGAAGCGCGCGACGAAAGCGGGGTCCGCGGTCAGGCGCGGATCCATCACCTTCACGGCGACCTCGCGGTCAAGGCGGGTGTCGCGACCTCGATAGACGGTGGACATGCCACCGCGCGCGAGCACGGAGTCCACCCGGTAGCGCTGCTCCAGCAGTCCACCCATCACGTTCGAAACCGACCTCTCCACAGTGCGAGATGGTAAAGCTCAGGATGACCCGGTTGGCGGAAGGGCGTTCACAGTTGAGTTATGGCATCGTGACCCCCGTGAGTGCGATTCCTGCCGCTGCGGATGTACTGGCTGCCGACCTGGAGGTTCTTCCCCTCCCGGAGGTGGCCGACCGATTGGGACTTCCGGTCACCCGGGTCCACCAAATGCTGCGCGACGGGCAGCTGCTCGCCGAGCGGCGCGACGGCGTCCTCGTCGTTCCCGAAGCCTTCCTCGCCGCCGCGGGGGTGGTGAAGGGGCTGCCCGGCACCATCACGGTGCTGCGCGACCAGGGCTTCTCGACGAACGAGATCCTGCGCTGGCTGTTCGCGGAGGACGACAGCCTCCCCGGCACTCCGATCGAAGCATTGCGCGGAGACCGTGGGCGTGAGGTGAAGCGACGCGCCCAGGCGATGGGCTTCTAGATCACCCGATGCGGCGGTTCCGGGCGTCTCCGCAGACCAGAGACGTCCGGAACCCCTGACCCGACGTGCCCGCCCGCGACGCCGAACGCCGCCGGGTAACGCCGGCCTCATCCGGTGGACGCTCGGGCGAGCACCACCCGGCCTGCTGTGCCGGCGCTCATTCGTAGCGGGTGGACAGGCCGAACGGGTCCGGCTTCACCAGCGACCTCGCCGCGAGCGCAGACACCAGCAACGCGAAGAACAGGTAGCCCCACGAGTACAGCGCGGTGTCGCCGTTGGGGAACGTCACCAGCAGCAGGAACACCGAGGCCAGCGACACCGCCACCAGCGCGCCCGTGGTCCACGCGAACCCGGCGGCCAGCGCCAGCGGCCAGCTGAAGTACCACGGCAGCGTGGCGGGGGACAGCAGCGCGACCGCCAGCATCGTCACCGCGCCGCGGCGGATGGCGTTGCGGACCTCACCGTCGCGCGAGGCCCACCACTGCGTGTACGCGATCCAGACGAGCACGATCGACCCGAGGGCCCGTGCGACGCCGAGGAAGATGCCGCCGTCGACGTAGACGAACCAGTTGACGACCATCCGCACGAAGTCGCCGACCGCGCTCGGGACCGACAGCCAGTTGATGATCATCGACGAGCTGCGCAGCGCCGGGATCCAGCCGAGGCCCACCCCCGCGACGAGCGTGCACGCGAGGAACGCCCCGGCGAACGCCGCCACACCGGGCAGCAGCGCCTTGCGGAACCGGGCGCGCTTGTCGCCCTCCAGCCGCGCCGCCCAGATCCACACCAGGAACGGCACGACCACGACCGCCGTCGCCTTCACCGAGAACGCGAGGCCAAGCAGCACGAAACCCAGCACGTGCCTGCGGTCGAGCACCAGCAGCACACCGGCGGCCATCAGCCCGATCATCAGCAGGTCGTTGTGCGCGCCGCCGACCAGGTGGATCAGCAGCAGCGGGTTGGCCGCCACCAGCCACAGCGCGATCGCCGACTTCCCGCCCAGGTGCCGCGCGATGCCGGGCAGCGCCCAGCACAGCAGCACCAGCCCGCCGGCCAGTGCGAAGCGCATCGCGACGACGCCGAGGATCACGCTCGCGTCGGTGGCCCACACGATCGCCTTCGCGACCAGGATGAACAGCGGCCCGTACGGTGCCGGCGTGTGCTGCCAGACCCAGCTGACGTTGTCGCTCAGGGTGCTCTGCAGCACCGCGGGCCCGACCTCGTACGGGTCGTAGCCGGTCAGCGCGAGCTGGCCCTGCGCGAGGTAGCTGTAGATGTCCTTGCTGAACAGCGGCGGTGCGAACAGCAACGGCAACGTCCACACCGTCACCGCGACCAGCACCGCGAAGTCACCGATCTCGCCCCACCGCACGAGGCGGCCCAGGCGGACCCACGCCCAGATGACGAGGCCCAGGCCGATGTAGAGCACCATGTTGGCCAGGTCGTGGCCGTGGCCGTAGCGCAGCCAGCTCAGCCCGACCTTCGTGAGCAGCGGGTCCCGTTGCAGGATCGCGCCCGCGCCCATTCCGCCCAGCGCGATCAGCGCGACGCCCAGCAGGCCGAGCATGGTCGTGCGGATGGGGATGGCGTAGGGGTTCTTCTCGAGCACAGCTTCAAGAGGCTCCTGTGGAGACACCTCGGAGCTCGTGCGGGGAAGGGACGGGGTTGCAGCCATCGCCCGAACATCGTTGCACAAGGCGCGGAAGCGTCAGCAAGCAACGGCCCCCACTGGTCACGAGGAGTTAATCAGCGCACACGGCCGACGAGCGGCGGTCGTCCTCAGAAGGTCCGCTTCGTCGAGCTGATCGCGAGCTCGGCGAGCTTCGCGGCGGCCGGTTCCGCGACGGGGGCGTCGTCGAGCGCGGCGAGGGCGCTCTTGGTGAGGTCCTCGATGCGTTCCTCGACGGCGTCGACGGCGCCGACCTCGACGAGCTGGCGGCGGACCTCCTCGACGGTGGCGAGGTCGAGGTCCGGCTTGCCGAGCGCGATGTCCAACACATCGGCACCGAACTGCATGCCCAGCGCCACGAGCAGGGTGCGCTTGCCCTCGGCGAGGTCGTCGCCCGCGGGCTTGCCGGTCACCCCGGGGTCGCCGAACACGCCGAGCAGGTCGTCGCGCAGCTGGAACGCGACGCCGATGTCGGCACCGAACGCCCGCAGCCCGTCGACCAGCTCCGGCGAGCCGCCGGCCATCGCCGCGCCCATGTGCAGCGGCCGTTCGACGGTGTAGGCGGCGGTCTTGAGCCGGTCGATCCGCACCGCCGCGTCCGCCGACGAGTCGCCCCGCGCCTGCGTGAGGACGTCGAGGTACTGGCCGGCGAGCATCTCGGTGCGCATGTCCCGCCACGGCTCGCTCAGCCGGCGCAGCACGTCCGACGGCAGCCCGGCGGCGAAGAGCATGTCGTCGGCCCAGGCCAGTGCGATGTCACCGATGAGCACCGCCGCCGACATGCCGAACCGCTCCGGCGAACCGAGCCAGCCCTGCTCGCGGTGCCGCTCGCCGAACGCGATGTGCACGGTCGGCTTGCCCCGGCGCACCGAGGAGGCGTCCATCAGGTCGTCGTGGATCAACGCGCACGCCTGGATCAGCTCCAGCGAGCTGACCGCGGTGAGCACCTCACCGGCGAGCTCGCCGTCGGGGTCGCCCCCCGCCGCGCGCCACCCCCACCACGCGTAGGTCGGGCGGATGCGCTTGCCGCCGCCCAGCACGAACCCGGACAGCGCGTCCACCGCGCTCGCGAAGCTCGGGTCCATCGCCTCGCCCGACGCGCGCCGGGAGGCCAGGTACGTGGTCAGCGCTTCTTCGACGTGCGTGGGCAGTGCGACGTCGACGGGGTGGTGGGACACCCCTCCATGGTCCGCTGTGTCGGGTGCCACCCGCACGTCGGGGCGACCCCGTCCACATCGTGAGCCACCGTCCCACCAGGCGGACGACCCATTAGGGTGGGGACCATGACGTCGGTGGTGGAGCGGCTGCAGGGGCAGTCCCCCAAGTTCTCGGTCGAGTTCCTCCCGCCGAGGAACGCGGACGACGAGCGCGTCCTGTGGACCGCCGTGCGCGAGCTGGAGGCGTTCGACCCGGCGTTCGTCTCGATCACCTACGGCGCCGGCGGTTCGAGCCGCGACCGCACGATCCGCGCCACCGCCCGCGTCGCCCAGGAGACGACGCTGCTGCCGGTCGCCCACCTCACCGCCGTCGACCACTCGGTGGCCGAGCTGCGCAACGTCATCGGCTGGTACGCGGCGGTCGGCGTGCGCAACGTGCTGGCGCTGCGCGGCGACCCCCCTGGCGACCCGATGGGCGAGTGGGTCGCGCACCCGCAGGGCCTGACCTACGCGGAGGAGCTCGTGCGGCTCGTGCGCGAGCTCGGCGACTTCTGCGTGGGCGTGGCGGCGTTCCCGTACGGCCACCCGCGCTCCGGTGACCTCGCGACCGACGTGAAGTTCCTGGTGCGCAAGCTGAACGCCGGCGCGGACTACGCGGTGGCGCAGCTGTTCCACGAACCGGAGCCGTTCCTGCGCATGCGCGACAGCGTGGCGGCGACGGGCTGCACGGCGACGTTGCTGCCGGGGATCATGCCGATCCTGTCGCCACGCGCGCTCACGAAGATCGTGGAGCTGTCCGGCGCCGACCTGCCGGTGGAGCTGGCACGCAGGCTGGACCGCTACGCCGACGACCCGGCCGGGTTCCGCGCGACCGGCATCGACATCGCCACCGAGATGTGCCGGCGCCTGCTCGACGAGGGCGTGCCGGCGCTGCACTTCTACACGATGAACCGGGCCAAGGCGACGCGCGAGGTGCTGGGCCGCCTGGGCCTGGTGACGCGCGCCTAGACCGTCACGTTGCGCTTGTGCGCGAGGAGCGCGAGCACGACGACGATCAGCGCCGCACCGCCGGTGAGACCCGCGACGAGCAACACCCAGCCGAGGAACGAGCTGGAGTTCTCGCCCGCGTACTGCACGGTGGCCTGCAGCATCGACGCCTGACCGGGTTTCGGAGACCACGCGATCGTGTTGTTCTCCTCCTCCCGGCCGTTGGTGTTCACGACCCGGCCGGGGAAGCTGACCTTGACCTGGATGTCCGCGCGTTCCACCGGCACCTGGGTCAGGTCGACCGAGCCCGACAGCGTGACCAGGTCGCCGGAGCGCCGGAAGTTCAGGCTGTAGCGGCTGTTCGACGAGCTGGTGGCGGTGGAGAGCGTGCGCATCTCCTCGAACGACAACCCGTTGAAGAACAGCTGCGTGCCCGCGTACGACTCCACCCGGTACGGCTTGGTGGTGACGCGGCTCGCGAGCTCCGGCGGCACCTTGAGCTGGGGACCGGGGTCGTTGTCCTGCGTGGGCGGGGTGGCCGCGACGATCTCACCCGAGACGCGGTCGTCGTCGGACACGGCCATCGCCGCGTACACGCGAACGCAACCGCTCAACGAGAACAGGGTGAGCAGCAGGAAGACCGGCACGAGCAGTGCCGAGGATCTACGCACGGCGGACATCCTGCCAGGACGGCCGGGACGACGCAGTCCCTCCTTTGGTCGTGAGCTTGACTAACTACCTTTTGGCGTCGATCACCGCGAGGTAGCGTCTGCGGCCATGGCATCCGTGCACGACATCAGCAACAAGTTCGTCACCGACCACGTGGCGCTCGACCCCATCACGGCCACCAGCCTGGGCTTCGCCGGTTCCGACGACCAGCTGACGGACTTCTCCCCGGAAGGGCACGCGGCACGCGACGAGGTCGCCGCCCGCGCACTCGCCGACATCACGGCCGCCGACCCCGCGGATGCTTCCGAAGCGGCGGCGAAAGCCGTGTTCCAGGAACGGGTCGGCCTCGAACGCGAGCTGTACGCCGCCGGCCTCACCGAATCCTCGCTGAACGTGATCGCGAGCCCCATCCAGTCGGTCCGCGACATCTTCGACCAGATGCCGACCGACACGCCCGGGCAATGGGCCACGATCGGGCGGCGTCTCGCGGCGGTACCTGCCTCCCTGTCCGGTCTGCGGGCCTCGCTGTCGGCCGCCGCGGCCCGCGGGAACGTGTCCGCGCTGCGCCAGGTGACCAAGGTGGCCGACCAGTGCGACACGTGGGCCGGCACGTTCTTCGGCTCCTTCGTCGCCAAGGCGGACGTCCCCGGCTCGGTGCGCGCCGACCTCGACTCCGGTGCCGCGGCCGCGTCCGCCGCCTACGCCGACTTCGCCTCGTTCCTGCGCACGTCGCTGGCACCGCTCGCACCCGAGAAGGACGCCGTCGGCGAGGAGCGCTACCGCCTCGGCTCCCGCTACTTCACCGGCTCGAAGCTCGACCTGGCCGAGGCCTACGCGTGGGGCTGGGAGGAGTTCCTCTCCATCGAGGCGGAGATGAAGGAGGTCGCGGCACGGCTCAAGCCCGGCGCCTCGCTCGCGGAGACGGCGGCATATCTCGACGAGCACCCCCGCTACCAGGTGCACGGCCAGGACGGCCTGCGGGCGTGGATGCAGGAGCTGTCCGACAAGGCCCTGCTCGACCTGCGCGACGTGCACTTCGACCTGCCGGACGCGCTGATGAACCTCGAGTGCAAGATCGCCCCGCCCGGCGGTGGCGTCGGCGCCTACTACACGCCGCCGACCGCGGACTTCTCCCGGCCCGGCCGCATGTGGTGGTCGGTCGCCGAGGGCAAGACGGTGTTCCCGACGTGGCGGGAGACCTCGACGGTCTACCACGAGGGCGTGCCGGGGCACCACCTCCAGTGCGCGACGGCGGTGTACCAGTCGGAGAGCTTGAACGACTTCCAGCGCCTCATGTGCTGGGTGTCGGGTCACGGCGAGGGCTGGGCGCTGTACTCGGAACGCCTCATGCGCGAGCTCGGCTACCTCGACGACGACGGCGACCTGCTCGGCATGCTCGACGCGCACCTGTTCCGCGCCGCCCGCGTCATCATCGACATCGGCATGCACCTGGAGCTGGAGATCCCGCAGGGGACCGGGTTCCACCCCGGTGAGCGCTGGACGCCCGAGCTGGGCCTGGAGTTCATGCTCACCAGGACGCTGACCGAGGCCGCGCACGTCCACGACGAGATCGACCGCTACCTCGGCTGGCCCGGCCAGGCCCCGGCGTACAAGATCGGCGAACGCCTCTGGCTCGCCGCCCGCGAGGACGCCCGTGCCCGCAAGGGCGCGGACTTCGACCTCAAGCAGTTCCACCAGCAGTCGCTGGAGATGGGCTCGATGGGCCTCGACACCCTCCGCGAACGCCTCGCCGCGCTGTAGCCGCGTTCAGCAAGCGATGTGCGATGTGCGATATCCGGTATACCGGCGTGAGCACCAGCTGCGCCCCAGCTGACTGATATACCGGATATCGCACATCGGTGGTGTGCAACGCCACACCGGTCAGGACACGGCAGCGGCCCACCGGACGCGGACGCGGTTCGTGAACGGGTCGGCGTCGTCGGTGCGCACGAACTCCAGCCACGGCCCGCCGGCCTCCGGCCGCACCGAGGCGAACCCGTCCCCACTGCGCACCACCGGGTGCCCGGTCGCCCGCGCCGCCGCGAGCGGGTCGTGCGCGTCGACGACCACCGCCGCGATCGCACCGGTGTACTCGGGACGAGGTTCGAGCACGCAGAACTCGTTGCCCTGCGGGTCTCTCAGCACCACCCACGGCACATCGCGCTGTCCGACGTCGGCGTGCTCGGCACCCAGTTCCACCGCCCGCGCCACGATGTCCGCCTGGTTCTGCGGCGAGGTCGACGCCAGGTCGAGGTGCACCCGGTTCTTCTCGATCTTCGGCGCGTCGCTCCACACGAACGTCAGCTCGACCTCGTCGCCCGCGAGCTCGGACCAGAACGCCGCCAGCGCGGAGGGATCTGCGGCGTCGAACGTGATTTCCACTCGTACGAGGGTACTGTCTCGCGGGTGACGAAGCTGGTGCTCGGACCGCTCCTCAGGTACGTCGACTCGACCTCGGCCACGGTGTGGGTCGAGACGGACGCGGCGTGTGAGGTGACCATCGCCGGCCACACGGCGAGGACGTTCCAGGTGGGCCGCCAGCACTACGCCCTGGTGCGCATCGAGAACCTGGGGCCCCGCACCGAGTACGACGTCCGGCTCGACCGCGAGCTGGTCTGGCCGGAGCCGGGCAGCGACTTCCCGAAACCGGTCATCCGCACCGGCCGGGTGCGCCGCATCGCGTTCGGTTCCTGCCGCGCCGCCCCCGACCAGCCCCTGGGCCCCGACGCCCTCGACGCCTTCGCGCAACGGCTGATGCGCCAGCCGGAGGAGGAGTGGCCGCAGGCGTTGCTCCTGCTGGGAGACCAGGTCTACGCCGACGAACCGACCGAGGGCACCAAGCAGTGGCTGCGCGAGCACCGCCGCGGTTCGGAGGAACCCGACGGCGAGGTCGTGCACTTCTCCGAGTACGCCCGGCTCTACCACGAGACCTGGGGCGACCCGGAGATCCGCTGGCTGCTGTCGGTCGTGCCGACGTCGATGATCTTCGACGACCACGACGTGCGCGACGACTGGAACACCTCCTCCGCCTGGAAGCAGCGGATGCAGGACAAGCCGTGGTGGCGCGACCGCATCCGCGGCGCGCTGTCCTCGTACTGGGTGTACCAGCACATCGGCAACCTCGCCCCGGACGAGCTCGCCCGCGATCCCTTGTACGCCAAGGTGAAGGCACAGGGCACCGACGTGCAGCCGATGCTGGAGGAGTTCGCCGAGCAGGCCGACAAGGAGAACGAGGGCCGCAAGTCCACGCGGTGGAGCTACCGGCGCGACTTCGACCGCATCCGGCTGCTGATGATCGACACGCGCTGCGGTCGCATCCTGGAGGACGACCGCAGGCAGATGGTCAGCGACGCGGAGTTCGAATGGCTCGAACGCAACTCCGAGGGCGACTACGACCACCTGCTGATCGGCTCGTCGCTGCCGTGGCTGATGCCGCACGCCCTCAGCCACTTCCAGTCCATCAACGAGGTCGGCGCGCGCAAACCCGGCTGGCAGGGCAAAGCCGCCGAGCAGGTCCGCCAGGTGCTCGACCTGGAGCACTGGCCCGCGTTCCGCGAGTCGTTCGACCGGCTGACCCGGATGATCCGCAACGCGGCCGACAACGGCTGCGCCACCGTGAACGTGCTGTCCGGCGACGTCCACCACAGCTACGTCGCCGAAGCCGACTTCCCCGTGCCCGCCAAGGCAACGGTGACGCAGCTCGTGTGCTCGCCGGTGCACAACGAGGCGCCCAAGGCGTTGCGCCCGGCGTTCCGGCTGTCGTGGTCACGCGGCGCCGGACGGGTGTTCCGCCGGCTCGCCACGTTCGCCGGTGTGCCGGAGGACGTCGTGCGGTGGCGCAAGACCACCGGCCCGCACTTCGGGAACTCCGTGGCACTGCTGGACTTCGACGGCCGCCGCGCCCGCTACCGGCTGATCTCGGCAGCGGGCGGGGAGACCGCCTCGGTGTCACTTGGTCGCGAGCCGCAGTAGCGCCCACAGCTGCGCGATGGCGTCGTGGTCGCCGTAGACCTCGATCATCCGGTCGGGCAGGCGACCCCACAGCCAGCGGTACATCGTCATCGGGCTCGCCGTCACCAGTGCGTCGGCGTGGTCGGCCTCCTCCGGTTCGACCCGCCACGCCGAAGCGCCCTGCGGCCCGCACCGGGTGAGCCACACGTGGTCCTCGACGCGCACGGCGACCAGCTCGTCACGCGACCCCCGCACACCGAGGGTGTCGAGCTTGTGCCCCAGCCACAACGTGAGCACCTCGTCGACGCCGTCGAGCGCGACCTCGTCGCCGACCGGACCGGCCGCCATGCCCGCGGCGCCCTGCACGTCCATGCGGTGCACCGTGGTCTCGTGCGCGAGCCGGCGCCGCCAGAAACCGTAGTTCCGCTGTTCGGGCCACCACGTCGCGCACGGCTCGTCCTCGTCGTGCGCGGCGAGCTCCGCGATCACGGCCTCGGCGCCCGAACGCGTGAAGTCCAGCAGGTCCTGCCCGTCCGCGGGGTGGCGCTGCCACTGCCGCGGCTCCTCCCCGACGCGCAGGTACTCCGACGTCCAGTGGTAGCCGCTGCCGACGTGCCGCACGGTCTCGCCCAGGTTCAGGCCGGGACAGGCGGGCACGCCCTTGTGCGTGGGCTGGCCGAGCGCGGACATGACGAGCAGATCAGCCTCACGCCGCAACACTTCCAGTGCGTTCACCGCCTGCCCTCGTTCATCACGTGACCCACCAGACCGACGAACTGCTCGGTCTGCCTCACCAAGTCGTCGGCCGTGCGCGCGTTGACGTGGCGTGTGATCCCCGCGAGCACAGCGGCGCGCGTCGAGGACCACTCCGCGAAGAACGCCGCCCACTCCCGCATCTCCGGTGCTATCGCGGCAAGCAACACCCACGCGCTCGTAGGCCTGGAACGCCCGCGGTGCGGGCGTCCGCGCAACGCGAGCACCGCCGCCGCGGCGCGCAGAGCGGCCAGGTAGGCGGCGGCGAACCGCTCCGGTGGGTCGAGGGTGCGTTCCGCCTCGGCGAGCGAGTCGCGTGCCTGCTGCAGCAACGCGAGCGCTGAAGCGGGGGGCAAGGGGATCGGGAAGGCTGGTGCTGACATCTCGGCCTCCTCGTGGCGTCGGTGAACGACGTCTCCGCCGAGGGGAAGCCGGCGGCTCTCGGAGGTGGGGTGCTTCCCCCACCCCACCTCCGAGGCATTGTGCGACTCGAACACATGTTCGAGCCCTCTCCAGCGTAGCTCCCGGCCGATGGATTCCTCAACCCGGCCCACCGCTCAGCGCCCGCTCGTGGTCTGATGGTGTGGTGAGTGCTGTCGAAAACCCTGCGGAGCACCCCGGGATCCGCAAAGTCGCCGCCGCTCTGTCGCCCGCCGCCGCGGCGCGCATCGTCGTGCTGTCCGACGCGGTGCGCACGGCGGCCGCCGCAGCCGAGGCGGTGGGGGTACCGGTGGGCGCGATCGCGAACAGCCTGCTGTTCGCCGCCGTCCGCGACGGCGTCGCGACCCCGCTGCTGGTGCTGACCTCCGGCGCGCACCGCGCGGACACCGCGCTGGTGGCCGGGCTGGTGGGCGCGGACGCGGTCAAGCGCGCCGACCCCGACTTCGTGCGCGAGCACACGGGCCAGGTGATCGGCGGCGTCTCCCCGGTCGGGCACCCGGCGCCGATCGAGACGCTGGTCGACGAGTCGCTGTCGGGCTACGAGGAGGTCTGGGCCGCCGCCGGGCACCCCCGTGCCGTGTACCCCACGACGTTCGCGGAGCTGGTCGAGCTGACCGGCGGCCGCGTGGCGGTGGTCGCGCAATGACCGCGTCGCCACGCCTGGAGCGCATCGTCGAGATGAGCGCCGCCGAGCTGAACGTGCGACTGAGCGAGGCGCTCGAGCTGTACGTGACCGCGATGAACTACCCGCCCGGCACCGTCGAGCAGCGCGCCCCGATGTGGCTCGCGCACATGATGCGCGAGGACTGGCGCTGCGTGGTCGCGGTGGGAGAGCAGGACGAGCTCGTCGGCATCGGCTACGGCTACCGCGGCGCCACCGGGCAGTGGTGGCACGAACAGGTGCGGCGCGGCCTCATGGCCGTCTCGTCGCCCTCGGTCGTCGACGAGTGGCTCCAGGACTACTTCGAGCTCACCGAGCTGCACGTGCTGCCGCGCGCCCAGGGCCGTGGCCTCGGCGAGGAGCTGCTGCGCAGGCTGCTGGACGGCGTTTCCTCCTCGCGCGTGCTGCTGTCCACCCCCGAAGGCCCGAGCAAGGCGTGGAAGCTGTACCGCCGCGTCGGGTTCCAGGACGTGCTGCGGCACTACCAGTTCACCGGCGACCCGCGCCCGTTCGCCGTGCTCGGCCGCACTCTGCCGGTCACCTAGCTCTCGTCGTCCCACTTCCCGGCCGCAGCACACCTCGTGCTGCGGCCGGTTGCGTTTGCCTGTGACCCACCCTACTCTCACCAATATGCAATATATTGGATATGGGTCGCTGAAAGAGCGAGCTGCGGCGGAGATCAGGTCGGCGATCGTGCGCGGCGACCTCGAACCGGGCACCGCCATCAAGGACGTCGAGCTGGCCCAGAAACTCGGCCTCTCCCGCACCCCGGTGCGCGAAGCCCTGGCGACCCTCACCGATGAAGGCCTCGTCGAGACCAAACCACACGCCTACACCCGCGTCACCGCACTGGAAGCAGAACCCGTGCGCGACGCCCTCGTCGTCGTCCAGACGATGCACGCCCTCGCCGCCGGCCTCGCCGTCCCCCGGATGACCGACGACGACTTCGCCGCCATGCACACCGCCAACAAAGCGTTCAAGAAGGCCCTCGACGCCAACGACGCCGTAGCCGCCCTCGCCGCCGACGACGAGTTCCACGCCGTCGCCGTCCACCGCTGCGACAACTTCGCGATCACCGCCACCATCGACCGCTTCACCCCACTCGTCCGCCGCGCCGAGCACAACCGCTTCTCGTCCCCCCACGCCCGCCACTCGGTGACCCAGCACCAGCAGATCATCGAGGCCTGCGAACGACGCGACGACAAGCAGGCCGCTCTTCTCGTGGACGAGAACTGGGGCACCCTCCTGGAGGAGCTGTGAACAGGTTCCCGCTGCTCTTCGGCCCGTCCCCGGTCCACCGCCTCGACCGCCTGACCGCCCACCTCGGCGGCGCCGCGATCTGGGCCAAGCGCGAGGACTGCAACTCCGGCCTCGCCTACGGCGGCAACAAGACCCGCAAACTCGAGTACCTCGTCGCCGACGCCCTCGCCACCGGCTGCGACACCCTCGTCTCCATCGGCGGCATCCAGTCCAACCACACCCGCCAGGTGGCCGCCGCAGCCGCCCGCGCCGGCCTCAAAGCCGTGCTGGTGCAGGAAAGCTGGGTCGACTGGACCGACACCGGCCACGACCGCGTGGGCAACATCCTGCTGAGCCGCATGATGGGCGCCGACGTCCGCCTCGTGAACGCCGACTTCGGCATCGGCGTCAAACCCGCCTGGGAACAGGCCATCAACGACGTCCGCGCCGCCGGCGGCACCCCCTACCCGATCCCGGCAGGCGCCTCCGACCACCCCCTGGGCGGCATGGGCTTCGCGACCTGGGCCGACGAGGTCCGCGAACAAGAAGCTCAGCTCGGCATCTTCTTCGACACCATCATCGTCTGTTCGGTCACCGGCAGCACCCAGGCCGGCATGGTCGCCGGCTTCGCAGGCGACCCCAACCGCCGCGTCCTGGGCATCGACGCCTCCGCGAAGCCCGCGGAAACCCTCGCCCAGATCACCCGCATCGCCCACAACACCGCCAAGCTCCGCAACACCACGGTGTCCGAAGAGGACATCCTCCTCGACGACCGCTTCCACGCCGGCGTCTACGGCCTGGCCGACGACACCACCCTCGACGCCATGCGCCTCGGCGCCCAGCTCGAAGGCATGATCACCGATCCGGTCTACGAGGGTAAGTCCCTGGCCGGCCTCGTCCACCTCGTGAGCTCAGGCGAGATCGACCGCAACTCCACCGTCCTCTACGCCCACCTCGGCGGCCAACCCGCACTCAACGCCTACAGCTCCCTCTTCCCGGCCTGATGCTCGTTGCCTGTCACTCCAACGGGTGAACCTTGTCCTGATCCGCCCTGTCTGTCGTCTTCTTCCACATGCACCCGCCGAACGATGTCCTGATCCGTCAGTTCGCCCGCCCGCAATGCGGAGGAACGCGGGGGTGCGGCCAGGGTTCGGATTTGAGGTGAGGAGGAAGGTCGACGAGCAGACACGGTTCGAGCCAGCTGACGGAAGCCGGGTCAGCACGGCCAGTGCCGAGTGAGATAGGTGGAGTTGCAGGGCGGGTGAGATGTCAGCGCGGGTTGTCGACTGTGGACTGTCGTCGATGAGTGGGTGGCATCTGCGACGTGGTGAGTCGGGAGTGCTCGGCTCGGCGGGCTGGGCTCGGCGGTAGCGCAGGATCGGGTGTCGCACTTGGATTGGAGATCGTGCTGGGTGAAGCGCGCCCATCGAGTCAGCCAACGCTGCTCGGGTCGGCATCAGCAGGCTTGTTGAGCCGGACCGGGTGATCGGGCACCAGCGGAAGTTTGCTGGCTGCACCTGACCAATCGCACTCGGCCAAGTGGTGCCGCGCCAAGCCGTGCGTGCCTGCTCGCGCCGCGCTCCGCTAACCCGCACCTTTCTGTCACGCCGCACTCCGGACGACCTGCGCCCGGCCGGCCTGCGCCCCGGCCAACTCGCGCCCCTGCCAACCCGCGTCCCGCCAACCTGGACCCTCGCCACGCCGCGGCCCGGCCAATCCGCGCCCCGGCCAACTCGCGCCCGGCCACAGCCGCGCGCCACCCATGCTGCCTACGCCAATCCGGCTCTGGGTAGGGATCACGCGCGGAGGCGGAGGCCCTTCGGGGTGGCGCGGAAGCCGGCCTCTTGGAGGACGGTGGCCAGGTGGGAGGTGAGGGCGGATTCGCCGTCGGCGCGTTGGACGGCCAGTTGGCCCAGCCAGCCGTCGCGGACTGCGCGGCTCAGGGCGGTTGCGGCGGTGCGGAGGGTTTGGTCGTCGTCGGTGAAGGAGAGCAGGGACTTGCCGCCGCGTTCCACGTAGAGGGCCGGGGTGCCGTCGACCAGGACGGCCAGGGCACCGGCTTTGCGGGCGGGGCGGTGTTTGCCTTCGCCGAGTGGGGTGGGCCAGGTGAGGGCGGCGCCGTAGGGCTGGGCCGGGTCGGCTGCGGCCAGGACCACGGCGGGCTGGTCCGCCTGTGCGGGTTGGCCCGGGGAGCGGGAGAGGGTGCGGAGGCGGTCGACGGCGCCGCGGGCGGCGAACTGGGCGGCGCCCAGGCCTTCCACGACGTAGCCGCGGATGACCTGACCGGACTCCTCCATGGCGCGCAGGACGCGGTAGACGGAGCTGAAGCCGCCGGTCACGCGTTCGGTGTCGAGGGCGCCGCGGGTGAGGACGCCGTGGCGTTCGAGGAACGACTCGGCGCGGGCGGCGGCGCGGCGGGTCGGGTCGGCGGCCGGGGCGACGGCGAGGGACCAGCGGCCGGCCGCTGATGGCGGGCCGGTGCGGGAGGGCAGGTCGGGACGGGCGGCGCGCAGGCGGGCGTAGCGGCCGCGCGGGGTGGCGCGGCGGGACTTGTGGGCGGCGCCGCCGCCGGAGACCAGGGCGCGCAGCGGGGCCAGGGTGTCGTTCGTGGCCAGGCCCGCCCAGACCAGGTCCCAGAGGGTGCCGACGACCTCGGCGTCGGTGCACTGCACGGACAGCGAGGTGCGGTCGACGACCTGGCGGAAGAAGAGCGCGCCGCCGGACAGGGACTCCAGTACCGCGGTGTGCAACGGGGACTCGGGGATCGACTCCGGCACCAGGTCGGGCAGCAGCAGGTCGGCCACGTCGGTAGGGGCCAGCGCGATCCAGCCGTCGCCACCGGACAGGGAACCGCACCCGGTCCAGGTGACCTCGCCGGACGCGGTCAGCTCGTCGAGCAGGGCCGGGTAGTAGCCGGGCAGGCGCGACGGCAGCAGCAGCGACTCCAGCGCACTCGCGGGCAATGGGGCGCCGGCGAGCTGTTCGACGACGGAGAACACGTCGTCGGCGGTCGGGGCGGAGCGCAGGCGGCGGCCGAGACCGTGCCACGCGGGCAGGAAACGGCCGAGCGCGGCGGGCTCGACCGGCTCGACCTCGGAACGCAGGCGGGCCAGGGAGCCGCGGCGCAGGCGGCGCAGCACGTCGGCGTCGCAGTACTCGGTGTGGGTGCCGCCGGGGCGCAGCTCACCGCGGACCAGGCGGCCGGTGGCGGCCATGCGTTCCAGCACACCCGTCACGACGGCCACACCCAGGCCGAAACGGGCCGCGGGCTCGGTGGCGGCGAACGGGCCGTGGGTGCGGGCGTAGCGGTTCAGCAGGTCGCCGAGCGGATCGGCGACCGGTTCGGTGAAGGCCTCCGGGACACCGACAGGCAGTGCCACGCCCAACGCGTCGCGCACCCGGCCCGCGTCCTCGATGGCGATCGTGCGTTCCTCACCGGCGATGCGGACGCGGATCGCACGGCGCTCCGCCACCAGCTCGTCCAGCCACTCCCGCGGCACACCGCGCTCCGCCGCCTCCGCGTCGGAGAGGTCTCCCAGGAACCGCAACAGGTCCGCGGTGTCCTCCGCGTGCCGGGGACGGCGGTCCGCGGACAGGCGCTGCAGGCTCTGCTCGACCTCTGCGACCACCTCGGGGTCGAGCAGCTCGCGGATCGCCTCGGAGCCCAGCAGCTCGGCCAGCAGCGTCGAGTCGAGCGACAACGCGGCCGCGCGGCGTTCGGCGAGCGGCGCGTCGAGCTCGTAGAGGAACATGCCGACGTACCCGAAGAGCAGGCTGCGGGCGAACGGCGACGGCGACGGCGTCTCCACCTCGACCACGCGCACCCGCCGCGCGCGCACGTCCGACATCAGCTCACGCAGGCCCGGCACGTCGTAGACGTCCTGCAGGCACTCGCGCATCGCTTCCAGCACAACGGGAAAACGCTCGTACTTCGAGGCCACCGACAACAGCTGCGCCGAACGCTGCCGCTGCTGCCACAACGGCGTGCGCCGGCGCGGGTCGCGACGGGGCAGCAACAGCGACCGGGCCGCGCATTCGCGGAACCGGGCCGCGAACAACGCCGAGCCACCGACCTCGGCGACCACGATCTGCTCGACCTCGTCCGGGTCCAGCAGCACGTCCTCCGCGCTCGCGGTGACCTCCTGCCCGTCGGCGTCCAGCGCGTCGGGCAGCCGCAGGACGATGCCGTCGTCCGAGTGCGCCGTCTGCGCCTCGACCCCGCGCCGCTCCCGCAACCGTGCCGCGATCGCGAGGGCCCACGGCGCGTTCACCTGCGCGCCGAACGGCGAGTGCACCACGAGCCGCCAGTCGCCCAGCTCGTCGCGGAACCGCTCCACCAGCACGGTCCGGTCGTTCGGCACGTGCCGCGTGGCCTCCCGCTGCTCACCCAGGTACGCCAGCAGGTTGTCCGTCGCCCACTCGTCCAGCCCCGCCGAGGCCGCACGGGCACGCGCCGCCGCGTCCTCCATCGTGGACACCTCGCGCAGGAACTTCCCCATGGCACGGCCCAGTTCCAGCGGCCGGCCCGGCGCGTCGCCCTTCCAGAACGGCATCCGCGCCGGCTGGCCGGGAGCGGGCACCACGATCACCCGGTCGTGCGTGATGTCCTCGACCCGCCACGACGACGTGCCCAGCAGGAACGTGTCGCCCACCCGCGACTCGTAGACCATCTCCTCGTCGAGCTCACCGACCCGCGACCCGGGACCGTTCTCCGACGGCGGCGTCATCACCGCGAACAGCCCGCGGTCGGGGATCGTGCCGCCGGAGGTGACCGCCAGCCGCTGCGAACCAGGACGGCCGCGCAGCTCGGAGTTCACCCGGTCCCACGTGATCCGCGGCCGCAGCTCGCCGAACTCCTCCGACGGGTACCGGCCCGACAGCATGTCCAGCACCGCGTGCAACGCCGAGTCCGGCAGCCCCGCGAACGGTGCCGCCCGCCGCACCAGCGCCGTCAGCTCGTCGACCGGCCACGCCTCCATGGCCACCATCGCGACGATGTGCTGCGCCAGCACGTCCAACGGGTTGCGCGGGAACCGCACCGCCTCGATCGCACCGCTCTGCATCCGCTCGGCCACCACCGCGCACGACACCAGGTCGCCGCGGAACTTCGGGAACATCACGCCCCGCGACACCGCGCCCACCTGGTGACCCGCGCGGCCGACGCGCTGCAGCCCCGACGCGACCGACGGCGGCGCCTCCACCTGCACCACCAGGTCGACCGCGCCCATGTCGATGCCGAGCTCCAGCGACGACGTGGCCACCACGCACGGCAGCCGCCCCGACTTCAGGTCCTCCTCCACGGCGGTGCGCTGCTCCCGCGACATCGACCCGTGGTGCGCACGGGCCACCGACGCGGACTTCTGCACCGTCAGCCCCGACTGCCCGATCGCCTCCGCCGGGAACGACTCCGGCCCGGTGCCCTCCGCGGCCGCGGCAGCCTCCTCGTCGAGCTCGTTCAGCCGCGCCGTGAGTCGCTCCGCGAGCCGGCGCGAGTTCGCGAACACGATCGTCGACCGGTGCGCCCGCACCAGCTCCAGGATCCGCGCCTCGACCGACGGCCAGATCGACGTGCGCTGCTCGGCACCGGCCGCCGACCCCGACACCTCACCCGTCGGCTGGCCGAGCACCGACATGTCCTCGACCGGCACCTCCACCTCGACCTGGATGGTCTTCGGGGTCTTCGGCTGCACCACCGACACCGGCCGCCCACCGGCGAGGAACGTGCTGATCTCCTCGACCGGCCGCACCGTGGCCGACAGCCCGATCCGCTGCGCCGGCCGTTCCAGCAGCGAGTCCAGCCGTTCGAGTGACAACGCCAGGTGCGCGCCGCGCTTGGTGCCCGCCACCGCGTGCACCTCGTCGACGATCACCGTCTCCACCCCGCGCAGCGACTCCCGCGCCGAGGACGTGAGCAGCAGGAACAACGACTCCGGCGTCGTCACCAGCACGTCCGGCGGGGTCCGCCCGAACGCCCGCCGCTCCTCGGGCGACGTGTCACCCGTGCGCATGCCCACCGTGATCGACGGTTCCGCCAGCCCCAGCCGCTGCGCTGCCTGCCGGATGCCCGTCAGCGGCGCCCGCAGGTTCCGCTCCACGTCCACGGCCAGCGCCTTCAGCGGCGACACGTACAGCACCCGGCACCGCCGCCGCGGCTCCTCCGGGACCGCGGCCGACGCCAGCCGGTCCAGCGCCCACAGGAACGCGGCCAGCGTCTTGCCCGAGCCCGTCGGTGCGATGACCAGCGCGTGCTCGCCCGCCGCGGCGGCCGCCCACGCACCCGTCTGCGCCTGGGTGGGCGCCGCGAAGGCCCCGGCGAACCACTGCCTGGTCGCCGGTGAGAATGCCTTCGTCACGTCCATGGAGACCATCATGACGCCGGGGTCTGACAATTTCTGATTGCGCAGGTCCGAGCACCCGCCGGAGCCCCCTGTGGCACGATCACCCCCGAACGTCTGTGAGGGGAGACCGGTGCGCGTCCTGTCCGTCGACCTGGGCACCGCCAACACGGTTGCGGTGCTGTCTGACCACGGTGTCGTGGATGTGGACGGAGGGCCGACCATGCCCTCGTCGGTCTACCTCGACGAGGACGGCACCCTGCTCGTCGGCAGGGAGGCCGAACGCCGGTCCCGGCAGGACCCGTCGCGCTACGAGGCCACGCCCAAGCGCCACATCGACAAGCCCACGATCAAGCTCGCCGGCACGCAGCTCCCGCTCAACGACGCGCTCGCGGCCGTCTACGCGCGCGTGATGGAGGCGGTGACCCCGCTGCTGCAGGGCGGGCAGCTCGACGAGATCCGCCTGACCCACCCGGCCGAATGGGGCCCGACCAGGCGCAACAAGCTCCTGTCCGCCGCACGGCTCGCGGGCATGACCGGTGAGCTCGTGCCCGTCCCCGAGGCCATCGCGGTGGCCTCGCTCGGCGGTGGCCGCCCGCTCGCGGTCTACGACTTCGGCGCCGACACGTTCGACGTCTCCGTGCTCGACGCGGAGCACCGCATCCTCGCCGACGGCAGCCTCAGCGACGTCGGTGGCCTGGACGTGGACGAGGCGCTGCTGGAGCACATCGGCCGCACCGTCTCGCACAAGGACCCGGCCGGCTGGCAGCGGCTGCTGCGCCCGGTCACCACCGACGACCACCGCGCCCGCCTCGGCCTGCGCGAGGAGCTGCGGCTCGCGAAGGAGGACCTCTCCGAGCTGCCCCAGGTCGAGGTGATGATGCCGGAGCCGTTCGAGAAGGTCGTCGTCACGCGCGGCGAGCTGGAGGCGCTGATCCGGCCCAGCCTGATCCGCAGCACCGAGCTGCTCATCTCCACCGTCCGCAGGGCCGGCGTCACGCCCGAGCACGTCTACCTCGTCGGCGGCTCCTGCCGGATGCCGCTGGTCGCGCAGACCATCGCGGAGAAGGTCGGCATCGTCCCGACCAACCCCGACCACCCCGAGACCATCGTCGCGTCCGGTGCCCTCGCCGTGGACCGCGCGACGATCACCCTGAAGGCCGAGGACGACAAGCCCCGGTACGACGAGCCGCCCACGGTCGTGACCACGCCGGTCAGCCCGGCCGTGAGCGCTCCGCACCCGGTCGGCCCCACCACCAGCGGCTCGTACCCGGTCGGCCCCACCGCGAGCGGTTCGCACCCGGTCAACCCGAGCACCAGCGGCGCCTACTCCGCCAGCGGCAGCTACCCGGTCACCGGCCCCTACCCGGTGAACCCGTCGGTCAGCGGCAGCTACCCGATGAACTTCCCCGTCCCCCAGCAGGTGCAGAAGAAGGACAACAAGAAGGTCCTGCTCGGCATCGGCGGCGCGGTCGTGCTGGTCGCCGGCGTCATCGGCGCGGTCTTCGCGCTGTCCGGCCCCGACCTGCCCAGCGCCGACGAGTGCAAGGACGACGTCACCCAAGACGGCCAGGGCTTCACCCGCTGCCTGCGCCAGCTCGCCGGCACCGTGCCCGACGGCGGCGGCTGCGAGAAGGCCGACTCCGCTCAGATCACCGGCATGGACGAGATCAAGGGCACGGTCGTGAGCTGCGCGGTCCGCGACGGCTACGAGGTCCAGTACATCCTCACCGACAGCGTCACCGGCGCCGAGAACAACGCCGACGCCGTCGTGAGGTCGTTCCAGACCGACCGGGTCGAGGCCGACTGGACCGGCAACGGCCTGGAGGGCACCTACCGGGCGGCCACCTCGAACGGCACCGGCGTGCTGGTCTTCACGGCCAAGGGCCGCCCCATGTTCGGCATCCTCACCAAGCACGCCGAGGAGAACGCCGACGAGCTCAAGCCCGACGAGGTCGCCGACTTCTTCGAGAAGTCCGTCCAACCGGGGGAGTAACCGCAACGGCCCTGTCGGCGGGGCGCCCCGGCGTGCCACGATCGCGATCATGGTGACCGTCGCGCCGCAGGTCGAACGCGTGCAGCGCAAGGTCGTTCGGGTCCTGACCGGCACCCAGATCATGGGGTCGGCCGCGATGACGATCGGCCTCGCGATCAGCACGCTGATCGCCGCGTCGCTGTCCGGGTCCGACGCCGTCGGCGGGCTCGCGCAGACCGCGGCCGTCGCCGGAGCCGCACTGCTCGCCCTGCCCGGCGCCCGTCTCGCACAACGGCGCGGGCGCCGCCCGGCGTTGACCCTCGGCTACGGCATGGGCGCTATCGGTGCGTTGGTCGCCGCTGTCGCCGTGGCCCTCGGATGGTGGCCCATGTTGTTAGTGGGACTCCTCCTGTTCGGCGGTGCGTCGAGTGCGAACCTCGCGGCTCGTTATGCCGCAACGGATCTCGCGCACCCACAACGCCGTGCGCGTGAGCTGTCGCGCGTGGTGTGGGCGGCCATGATCGGCGCGATCGTCGGGCCGAACCTCGCGGATCCAGCCGGTCGGGTGACGGCCGCGATCGGGCTGCCGGTGGGCGTCGGGCCGTTCGTCCTCTCCGCGCTGGTGCTCGGGATCGCGGTGCTGGGCATCCAGCTCGGCCTGCGCCCCGACCCGTTGGTGGTGGTCAGGAGCACCCGGCCGGTGCAACCGGCGCACTGCTCCGGCGGCGGGGCGCCCGGTGGGGTGCGGATCTGGGGATCGCTCGGGCCGATGGCACGGCTTGCACTCGTTGGGGTGATGTTGTGCCACACGGCGATGGTCGGGCTGATGTCGATGACACCGGTCCACATGAACCACGCCGGGTCGTCGTTGCGCGTGGTCGGCATCGTGATCAGCCTGCACGTGGCCGCGATGTACGCGGCGAGCCCGTTGTTCGGGTGGCTGGCGGACCGGCTGGGCCGGGTGCCGGTGCTCGCCATCGGGGCGTCGCTGGTCGTGGCGGCCGCCGCGATCGCGGGCATGGCGCCCTCGCACGACGCCCCGCAGCTCGCTGCGGGCCTGGTGGTGCTCGGGTTCGGCTGGTCGGCGGGGCTGGTGTCGGGGTCCGCGCTGCTCACGGAGTCCGTGAGTGTGGACGAGCGCCCCGCGGCGCAGGGGCTGTCCGATCTGATGATGAACGTCGGCGGCGCCGTGGGCGGCGCAGTGGCCGGTGTCGTCGTGACGGCGTGGTCGTACGCCGCGCTCGGGCTGATCGTGGGGTTCACCGCGCTGCCGCTGCTCGTCGTCTGCCTCTTCGCGTCGCTGCGCAGGACCGCCCGTTAAGGTCTGTGCGTGCGCCTCACCATGTTCCGCAAGCTGATGTCGGGGGAGTTCGGCGAGGTCAGGGGGGAGATGATCGCCCGCGACCACGTGCTGTCGTCGCTCGGCGGCCGCACCGCCGACCAGGCGCTGGAGGCCGGGATCGACGCGAAAGCGGTCTGGGTCGCCGTGTGCGAGGCGTTCGAAATCCCCGAAAACCGCCGCTGACCTCGCGGGCCGGAGTGTCACGTGTGCTCGAACACGTGTTCGGCTACAGTGGCCCCGACCCCCGGCTTCGCAAAATTGTCAGACCCCGCCAGTAGCGTCAGGTCCAACATGACGAAGCAACGGCAGACGACAAAAGGTGGACCCAAGATGGCACCCGCAGCACCCGACCGGGACAAGGCGCTCGAGCTGGCCCTGGCGCAGATCGACAAGCAGTTCGGCAAGGGCTCCGTGATGCGCCTCGGCGAAGAGGGCCGCGCCCCGATCGAGGTGATCCCGACCGGTGCGATCGCGCTGGACGTGGCGCTCGGCATCGGTGGTCTGCCGAGGGGTCGTGTCGTCGAGATCTACGGTCCGGAGTCCTCCGGTAAGACGACCGTGGCGCTGCACGCCGTGGCGAACGCCCAGAAGGCCGGTGGCATCGCGGCGTTCATCGACGCCGAGCACGCGCTCGACCCGGAGTACGCGAAGAAGCTGGGCGTCGACACCGACGCGCTGCTGGTCTCCCAGCCCGACACCGGTGAGCAGGCCCTGGAGATCGCGGACATGCTGGTCCGCTCCGGTGCGCTCGACATCCTGGTCATCGACTCGGTTGCCGCCCTCGTGCCGCGCGCCGAGATCGAGGGCGAGATGGGCGACAACCACGTCGGTCTGCAGGCCCGCCTGATGAGCCAGGCGCTGCGCAAGATCACCGGTGCGCTCAGCGCGTCCAACACGACCGCGATCTTCATCAACCAGCTGCGCGAGAAGATCGGCGTGATGTTCGGCTCCCCGGAGACCACGACCGGTGGTAAGGCGCTGAAGTTCTACGCCTCCGTGCGCCTGGACGTCCGCCGCATCGAGACCCTGAAGGACGGCGGCGAGCCCGTCGGCAACCGCACCAGGGTCAAGGTCGTGAAGAACAAGGTCGCGCCGCCGTTCAAGCAGGCCGAGTTCGACATCCTCTACGGCAAGGGCGTCAGCCGCGAGGGCTCGCTCATCGACATGGGCGTCGACCAGGGCATCCTGCGCAAGTCCGGTGCCTGGTACACCTACGAGGGCGACCAGCTCGGCCAGGGCAAGGAGAACGCCCGCAAGTTCCTGCTGGAGAACCCGGACATCGCGAACGAGATCGAGAAGCGGATCAAGGACAAGCTCGGCATCGGCGCCACGCTCGACGCCGACGAGTCGGCACCCGCGGCTCCCGTCGAGTTCTGAGTTCCGCGTTGGACGAGGCTGAGGAGCAGCGCAAGGCGCGCGACATCTGCTACGCGCTGCTCGCCGCTCGTGCCCGGTCCCGGCGCGAGCTGCACGACGCGTTGCTGCGCAAGGGGATCAGCGAAGGCGTGGCCGAGGTCGTCCTCGGCAAGTTCGACCGCGCCGGCCTGATCGACGACGCGCAGTTCGCGGAGATGTGGGTGCAGTCGCGGCACAACTACAACGGTCTCGGCCGCCGCGCCCTCACCATGGAGCTGCGCCGCAAGGGCGTCGCCGACGAGGTGGTGGCCGAGGCCGTCGCCGCCGTCGACGGTGAGGCCGAGGAGGAGAAGGCCCGCGAGCTGGTCCGCAAACGGCTGCGCACCATGTCCGGTGTGGACGAGACGGCGAAGATACGCCGTCTCGTGGGGGCGTTGGCGCGCAAGGGATACGCGGAAGGCCTTGCGTACCGGGTGGTGCGCGACGAGCTGCGTGCCGCCGGGGACGAGGCCTCGGCGCTGGACGAGCCTTGGTCGTAGGCCCCGTGCAGAACGGGGCCGCGCTCGCCCGGTTACCGGTGGACGACCAGGTCATGGCGTTGCGTGCGGTCCTCGCACGCAACGAGCTGCTGGTCGAGGTCCTGACCCGGGCCGCGGGACTGGGCCTGCCGGGTTGGTACCTCACGGCGGGCTGCGTGGTCCAGACGGTGTGGAACGTCGTCACCGGCCGCCCGCCGGGCGAGGGCATCAAGGACTACGACCTGTTCTACTTCGACGACTCCGACCTCGGCTGGGCCGCCGAGAACGAGGTCATCGAGGCCGGCGAGCGGGTCTTCGGCGACCTGCCGGTGGACGTCGAGATCCGCAACGAGGCTCGTGTGCACCTCTGGTACGAGGACCGGTTCGGGGTGCCCTGCGCGCCCCACACCTCAACCGAGGCGGCCATCGACTCGTTCGCCGCCACAACCTGTTGCGTGGGCATCAGGCTCGAAGGCAACCGGTGGAGGGTCTACGCGCCACACGGGCTGGCCGACGTGTTCACCCTCGTAGTCCGCCCGAACCCGGTGCTCGCTCCTCGCGGTGTCTACGAGGAGAAGACCCGGCGGTGGCGTGCTCAGTGGCCGGAGCTGACTGTGCTCCCGTGGCCCGAACCGGTGATCGACGGCCGGTGACCGATCTTGCCGCTCGTCCGGTTCGTCACGAGTAGCCTGAACCACGTGAGCACCACTCCCGAGGCGTCGCCCGCTGTGACCCCCACGGTCTCCGAACTGCTGTGCTTCGACCTCTACACGACGTCGCGGGCGGTCACCGGGTTCTACCGGCCGATCCTGGACAAGGCCGGCATCACCTACCCGCAGTTCCTGGTGATGCTGCTGCTGTGGGAGCGGGACTCGCGGCCGATCAGGGAGCTCGTCCAGGAGCTCGACCTGGAGTACAGCACCCTGTCGCCGTTGATCAAACGGCTGGAGAAGAGCGGGCTGCTGGTGCGCGTCACGCACCCCGATGACGAGCGTTCGGTGCTGGTCCAGCTCACCGACAAGGGCCGTGAGCTCAGGTGGATCGGTGCGGAGATCACCACCCGGCTGAGCCAGGCGCTCGGCATGGACGCCCAGGAGATCGAGGTCCTGCGCAAGGCCCTGCACCGGGTGAAGCACGGCGCCGAACGCCAGTGAGCTGAATTACATCGCGTACGAGGTAACTCGTCCGGTAGCTTACATCGTGCACGACTTAATCGAGCGCGATGCACCATCACCCGGTGCCGGACGAGAGTGAGAGAGCAATGCGAGTTCGCAAGGTTTTCGCCGTTCTGGGGACCCTGCTGGCCCTGGCCGCCGCCGTTCCGTCGGGTGCCGGTGCCGCGGAGAAGACCGAGAAGCCCGGCGCCAAGAAGCCGACCATCGTGCTGGTGCACGGCGCGTTCGCGGACGCCTCCAGCTGGAACGGGGTCGTGGAACGCCTGCAGCGCAAGGGATTCCCGGTCGTCGCGGTGGCGAACCCGCTGCGCGGCCTGACCTACGACGCCAACTACCTGCGCAGGGTCCTCGCCTCGATCGAGGGTCCCGTCGTGCTGGCCGGTCACTCCTACGGCGGCATGGTCGGGTCGCAGGCCGCGCTGGGCAACCAGAACGTGAAGTCGCTGGTCTACGTCGCCGCGTTCGCTCCGGAGAAGGGCGAGAGCGCGCTGGAGCTGTCGAACAAGTTCCCCGGCAGCACGCTCGGCGACACGCTGCAGGTCATCGACCTCGGTGACGGCACCAAGGACCTCGCGATCCAGCAGGACGAGTACTGGCAGCAGTTCGCCGCCGACGTCCCGCGCCGTGAGGCGACGCTGGCCGCGGCGACGCAGCGGCCGGTCAACGACTCCGCGCTGTCGGAGGGCGCCGGTGAGCCCGCGTGGCACGCGATCCCGTCGTACTTCGTGAACGCGGGCAAGGACAAGAACATCCCGGTCGCAGCGCAGCGGTGGATGGCCGAGCGCGCCCACGCCAAGGCCGTCGTCGAGGTCCGCGACGCCTCGCACTCGGTCGCGGTGTCGCACCCGGAGGCCGTCGCCGACATGATCGTCCGCGCGGCGCGGTAGTGCGCGGACCAGGAACCCGGGACGCGGCAAGGGGCGTCCCGGCTTCCGCCGTGCCTACGGCTTCGCGACCGCGCAGTCCGGCAACGACAGGTCGAGCGTCGTTCCGGGACCGAAGCAGGAGACGAAGCCGAACGTCTGCTGGCCGTAGTTGATGCCGCGCCGGACGGTCACCTGGCCGGCGGCGTCCACCTCGCACGGGTTGTTCATCGTGCAGCGGCCACCGCTCTCGTTGCCGGTGTTGTTGACGCCGACGACCTTGCCGCTGGTGTTGTCGATGATCGGCGAACCCGAGGTTCCGCCGATCGTGTTGCACGCGGACGTGTAGCGGATGGAGTCGCGCCAGGTCCAGGCGTCCTCCCTGAGCTGGTGCACGAACCCGTCGATCTGGCAGGAGTAGATCCGCTTCCAGTAGCCGGAGACGACACGGATGTCCGTCTGGGCAACGGGGTGCGAGGCCGACAGTTCCAGCGCACGGCTGCCGTACTGCTGCTGGATCTGCCCGTAGGTCGTGTTGAGCTGGTAGAGCGCGGCGTCCGTGCCCGTCATCGTCGCGTAGACGAGCTTGGTGCCGGTGAGGGTCGCGATCTTCGAGCCGGACCCGCCGAGCAGGCTGAAGCTGCGGGACACGGTCTGGTTGACGATCACCTCGCCGGCCTTCATCAGCTTGACGCAGTGCCCGTTGGTGAGCACGAGCGCCTTGTCCGCCGCCGTCGAGGACGGCAGCCGGACCAGTGAGCCGGAGCAGTTGTTGAGCGCCACGATGCCGGTGAAGTCGACAGCGGCCTGAGCGGGTGCCGTCGTCACGCCGAGCGCGGCGATCGCCGCGAGCAGGGTTCCGAGGAGTCGTCGTGCCATTGCAGGGTCCTTTCGGGAAATGGCATCCAACCGGGCCAGCGTGTACGGATCGTATCCGCGCCGCTACCTTCGGAAGTCGGGTGCCGCGCCCGCGTTAACTCGATCGGGCGGTGTCCGTAGGTGGATCTCCGCGCTGTTCGTGCTGTTCACGGCCGGTGTCGTGGTCGGCCTGCCGTGGAATGTGGCGGGTAACGGGCGAAGCAGACCAATCGACTTGGTGATCACACTTCGCAACCGCCCAGAGAGCACGTGATGACCTACCCGACGCAGTCCGTCCACGTCCCGCCGAAGCCGGCCCGGTTCGGTGCGCTCGCGTGGACCGCGATGATCCTCGGAACAGCCGGTGTCGTCGGCCCGCCGGTCATCATCTTCAACAACGTCACCGCCATCGCCGCGTTCGTCGGACTGGTGCTCGGCAACGACGCGCAGTTCAACGGGCAGAAGGCGGAACGGGTGTTCGACACCGCCGGCACGCAGCCGGGCGAGATGCAGCTCGTGTTCGAACCGAGCTTCGGCTCCGACAAGGCGGCGTTCGTCGGCCAGGCGTAAACCGTTCGCCCCCGCCTGCCGCGGCGAGCTACAAATCGGGGCATGTTGCGCAAGTACCCGCGGACGCCCCACCTCCAGGGCTCGCGCCTGCAACCGGGCGACGAGGACCTCGACCAGGTGCCGTTCCGTGCGATCGCGGGACGGCACCTCGTCGTCGAGGAGAAGCTCGACGGTGCCAACGCGGGCATCAGCTTCACGCCCGACGGCGTGCTGCGGCTCCAGTCCCGCGGCCACTACCTGACCGGTGGGCCGCGCGAACGGCAGTTCGCGCCGCTCAAGGCGTGGGCCGCGACGCATCAGGCGGTGCTGCACGAACGGCTCGGCTCACGTTTCGTGCTGTACGGGGAATGGTTGTACGCCAAGCACACCGTGTTCTACGACGCGCTGCCGCACCACTTCTGCGAGTTCGACCTGCTCGACCGGGAGACCGGCGAGTTCCTGTCCACTCCGGAACGCCGGCGCGTGCTCGCGGGTACGCCCGTGGTGTCCGTGCCCGTGCTGCACGAAGGTCCGTTGCGGACGCTCAAGGACCTGAAGGCGTTGGTCGGGCCGTCGACGTGCCGCACGGCGCGATGGCGTGACGTCTTGGTGGAGGCGGCGCGCTCGGCCGGACAGGACCCGGATGTCGTTGTCGCGGAAACGGATTCCGACGACGACATGGAAGGCCTCTACATCAAGGTGGAGGAGGACGGTCGTACGGTCGAGCGGTACAAGTGGGTGCGCCCGACGTTCCTCACCGCCGTGCTGGACTCGGGCAGCCATTGGCAGGACCGGCCTGTCCTGCCGAACCGGGTGGTGGACCGTGTTTGAGCAGCTCTGCCCAGCCGGTCCATCGTGGACGCTGGACTGGGATGCGGTGCGTGACGAGTTCGCCTGGGTGCGCGCGTTGGAAGGTGTTCCGCAGGACTCGGTGCATCACGCCGAGGGAGACGTTGCGACGCACACGCGAATGGCGTGCGAGGCGTTGGCCGAGCTGCCGGAGTGGCGGGCGCGACCGGAGGCGGACCGGGTGCGGTTGTTCGCGGCGGTGCTGCTGCACGACGTGGCAAAACCGTTCCGCACGCAGGTCGAGGACGGCCGGATCACCGCACACGGCCACTCGCGGGCCGGGGACCTGATGGCGCGCCGGCTGCTGTGGGAGATGGGGCGGCCGATCGAGTGGCGTGAGCACGTCGCCGCTCTGGTGCGCCACCACCAGGTGCCGTTCTGGGCGCTGGAACGGCCGGACCTCGACCGCATCGCGTTCCGGGTGAGCCTGCTCGCGCGCAACGACGACCTGGCGACGCTCGCCCGCGCCGACATCCTCGGCCGGATCTGCGGTGACGCCGCGTCGGTGCTGGAGAACATCGCGCTGTTCGAGGAGTACTGCCGCGAACGCGCGTGCCTGGACCGGCCGCGGGAGTTCCCGTCGGACCACGCCCGGTTCCAGTACTTCCGAACGCCCGGCCGCGACCCCGGTTACGCCGCCTACGACGACACGCGCGTCGAGGTGACCGTGCTGTCGGGTCTGCCCGGTGTCGGGAAGGACCACTGGATTGCCACCCATCGGCCGGGCTGGCCCGTGGTGAGTTTGGACGCCGTGCGCACACGGCTCGGTATCGCTCCCGATGGCGACCAACGGGCCGTGGCGGCGGCTGCGTTCGAAGAAGCGCGGGTGCTGCTGCGGGCGGGGGAGCGGTTCGTGTGGAACGCGACCAACATCTCGCGGCAGCTCCGTGACCGTTGCATCGGGCTCGCGGCGGACTACCGCGCGCGCGTCACGCTCGTCGGGCTGGAAGCACCGAAGGACGTGATCCACGCCCGCAACCGCTCCCGTCCGGAACCCGTGCCGGCCGCCGTGATCGACCGGCTCGTCGACAGGTGGGAAGCCGTCGACCCCACCGAGGCACACATCGTCGACCGCGTCGACACCTCCCACTGCTGACGACCTCGTCATCCGACAGCTGGCGAACTCATACCGCGCTGACCTGGCCTCTAGCAACCAGTCTTTTGACGACGACCGCAAACGAGTCATTGCAAAGGCTGCTTCCGGTGGGTGCAGAGCTACAGCGAGAGCTAAGGGCGGAGTGCTGATATATCGGTTGGCGAGCGCTCAGCCGATATATCAGCGGCGGTGCTCGCCGTGGTGGCCGACGGCGCGGACGAGCCAGAGGGTTCCGGCGCCGACGACGACGAGCACGGCGATGCCGGTGAGGAAGCCGATGCTCGTGGAGGAATCGTCGGGTGACGGCGGGATGTTCTGCTTGGCCTGGGCGACCGGTGCCTCGGTCATCTGCAGGGACGTCGCCTTCACCAGGCCCGTGCTCTCCAGCAGCAGCATGTGCTTGAGCAGGAGCGTCAGGCCGGTCTGCGCGGCGGTGCGGGCGGGGGCACTCCTGGTCGTTGCGCGAGCTTGGGCGACCTCGACGATGAGCGAGCCGTCCGCGGCGCGCGCCAGGTTCGCGAACATGCGGTCGAGCTCATCGCCCGAGCTGGACGAGACGGCGTTCGCCCACGACTTCTGCTCGGCCGTCGGCTCCGCCGGCAGAGCCACGCCGAGCTGCGCGGCGGCGTCGGTCACCGCCCGGGACAGCTGGGTGTGCTCGGCGGCGAGCTGACCCGCCACCTTGCGGACCTGGGCGTCCCTGCCCCGGTCGGAGACCTCCCGGCTGGTCGGCTTCTGCCACAGCGAATGCCGGGCGAGCAGCACCAGTACCTCGCGGTCCGGCGGTTCCACGTTCTGGCCGATCGCCCGCACCGAGTTCACCTGCGCCTTGGCGGTCACCAACTCGAAGGCGGACGGGTCGGCCAAGCCGGTGTTCTCCAATGTCGTCATGGTGCGGACGAGGGTTTGCACGGTCTGGTGGGTGAGCGTGCGAATTTCGGTGTTCTGCGTCAGTGCTCGCGTTTTCTGGCTGTCACCAAAAGGCCGCCTTGGACCTGTCGCACGATCGTCGCATAAGCGCGGTCGTGGTTGTCCCCGGTGCGTTCGGCCATCTCCCGGATGAGTGACAGGTGTTCACTTCTCACATCGTTCGGCAGGACGGTGCCAAGTTCCGAAGCGGCTTTCAGCAGGTCGACGTCGAGTCGTGAGTGTCCCTCGAAAACTTCCCTCGCGGCGTTGCTCAGTCCGGTGTTCGTAGTGCGCGCCGGAGCGTCTTTGCTCACCGGAACTAACCACGAGTCGGCTTGGCGGAGCGACACCATGAACTGGCGGTCTGAATCCTGCAGATCCGCCGACTGGCCGTGTGCTGGAACCGTTCCGAGAAATCCCCAGGAAAGTGCTGCAGACAGCAAGGTGAAAAGCGCTGCCTTCTTGCTCGGCGTACCCGGCCGGTGACCCATAGTGCCCGTTCCTCGCCGTGATCGAGCTGCCTTCGAAGGTGATACGGGCTGGTGGGGTGGTAGTTCACGGCAGGTGCGCACTCTCTATGTGACATGTATCACAGAAGCTTTCGCGAACCATTCGACACTGATTTACGTATCCAAGGGATTTTCGTGTTCACGGGGTAGTATCGATGCGATTCCGCTCGGCCACCGAGTCGCTAGGCCAGCCGCCCCCAGCGAACACGTCGCCGATATTCGGGGAGGACGCAACCTTCATGGTTGACCAGGGCAAGGTCGCACAAGCCCATCAGGACGAAGAATTGCTCACGCTGCTCTACGGGCAGTTCCAGCGGATGCTGTACTCGCAGGTCTTGTGCCTGACCGACTACGACCGCCAGTGGACAGAGGACGTTGTTCAGGAGACGTTGATCAGGGCCTGGCAGAACTCGGCGCACCTCGTCGGTACGTTTCGTAAACAGCCGAGCGGTGCTCATCACTCAATTGGCGCACGACATCGGGTCACTGCGAACGGGGAACTGTTGCAGCACATCAACGTCCTCTACGCGCGGGGCCGGCTCAAGCTCGCGTCGTGCCACGCGGAGGGCGCGCTAGAGGACCTGCTGGAAGCCGGTCGCCGCCTGGCCGCGCGGGAGATGCCGAACCCGGCGCTGATGGCGTGGCGGCACCACGCCGTGCGCGCGCACCTGGTGGTGGGCAACCGGGATGACGCCGCGCGGCTCGCGCACGAGGAGTTCGACCTGGCCAAGCGGTGGGGGTCGCCGCGGGTGGTCGGGACGGCGTTGATGAGCGTCGGCATCAGCACCGACGACGCCGACGTCCTCGCCGAGGCCGAACAGGTGCTCGCCGGGACACCGCACCGGCTGCTGCACGCGCAGTCGCTGTACTGGCTGGGCACCACCTGCGCCGCAAGGGCCGCACCGACGCCGCGGCCCCGCACCTGCGCCGTGCGTTCGACCTGGCCCGCCGGCTCAGCGCGCACCCGCTGGCCAAGCTCGCGGGTGACGAGGTGCGCGACGGCGACCAAGTGCAGTGCCTGACCAGGCAGGAGAACCGGGTCGCGCGGATGGCGGCGCAGGGGCAGACGAACCGGCAGATCGCCGAGGCCCTGCACCTCACCCGCCGCACGGTCGAGCTGCACCTATCGAGCGCCTACCGCAAGCTCGGCATCACGGGACGGGCCGAGCTCGTCGCAGCTCTGTGGTCCTGAACCGATGAGCACGGCGCCTTTCGACGCCGTGCTCGTGGCGGTGTCGGGCTAGCCGAGCTGGCTCGCCTCGCGGGCGAGGGTTTCGACGCGGTCCCAGTCGCCTGCCTGCAGGGCGTCCTTGGGAGCGAGCCAGGAGCCGCCGACGCAGCCCACGTTGGGCAGCTTCAGGTAGTTCGGCGCCGTCTGCGGGGTGATGCCGCCGGTGGGGCAGAACCGGACGTGCGGGATCGGGCCGCCGATCGACTTCAGGTAGTCGACGCCGCCCGCGGCCTCGGCCGGGAAGAACTTGAGCGCGTCGAGCCCGCGTTCCACCAACCGCATCACCTCGGACACGGTCGCGGCACCGGGCAGGTACGGCAGCCCGGTCGCGTCGGCGGCGTCGAGGACCCGGTCGGTCGTGCCGGGCGTGACGAGGAACGCCGCCCCCGCCTTCGCCGCCTGCTCGGCGTGCTCGGGCGCGGTGACGGTGCCCGCGCCGATCACGATCTCCGGCACCTCGCGGGCGACGTTCTCGATCGCGGCAAGCGCGGCCGGCGTGCGCAGCGTGAGCTCGATGACGCGGACGCCCCCGCGCAGCAGTGCCTGCGCGAGCGGCACGGCGTGGTCGGCGTCGTCGACCACGACGACGGGGATGACGGGCGACAACGCGAGCAGGTCCGCCCCGGTGGTCGCCCTCGAAATGTCACCGCTGGTCACTGGTGCTCTCCTTGATCGAAAACCGATATATCGCGTGCTGCGTGCTGTGCCGCCCACCCTGCTGCAGCGGTCTCGCGGATGCAAAGCCGAACTCGTTGTCGTGCCGAGTTCACCGACCCCGGATGCAAAAAACGTTTGCGGACGTCCGCAAAAGACTGGTTGCAAAGCTCGTTGAGCTGGGCGGCCGGTGAGCGGGCGGAGCTAGTGAGCGGGTAGCTCGACGCCGCCGTCCCGAGCTTCGACGCGCCTTAGCAATGACTCGTTTGCGGTCGACCGCAAACGAGTCATTGCTAAGGCGCAGGTCAGCGAGCAGGGGAGGCGGCAATATATGGGCTAGTGGTGGGTGACCGGGGCGAAGTGGTCGGCGGTGATGGGGCCGAACACGGTGGCTCCGCGATCGGCCGGGCCGACGCTCCGGCGCAGTGCCGCGAAGAGCTCGCGGCCCGTGCCGACCCATTCGCGGCCGGTCGGCGGGAAGTCGACGAGCGGGCGTTCGGCGAGCTCGTCGGCGGAGACCTGGACCTCGAGGGTTCCGGCGGTGGCGTCGAGGCGGACGACGTCACCGTCGCGGACCCGGCCGAGCGGGCCACCGATGGCGGCTTCCGGGGTGAGCTGGATGGCGGCCGGGATCTTGCCAGAAGCGCCGGACATGCGGCCGTCGGTCACGAGCGCGACCCGGTAGCCGCGGTCCATCAGCACGCCCAGCGGCGGGGTCAGCTTGTGCAGCTCGGGCATGCCGTTGGCCTGCGGGCCCTGCTGGCGGACGACGACGACCACGTCCCGGTCGAGCTCGCCGGCCTTGAACGCCTCCTGGAACGCCTCCTGCGTGGTGAACACGCGGGCGGGGGCCTCGACGACGTGGTTCTCCTCCGCCACCGCCGACACCTTGATGACGGAACGGCCGAGGTTGCCCGACAGCATCCGCAGGCCACCGTCGGCGGCGAACGGGGCCGAGGCGGGGCGCAGGACGTTCTCGTCGAGGCTGTGACCGGGGCCGTCGAGCCACACCAGCTCGCCGTCCACCAGCGCCGGCTCCTGGCGGTAGCGGTCCAGGCCGAAGCCCGCCACGGTGTTCACGTCACCGTGCAGCAGGCCCGCGTCGAGCAGCGTGCCCACCACGAACTGCACGCCGCCCGCGGCCTGGAAGTGGTTGATGTCGGCGCTGCCGTTCGGGTAGACCCGCGCGATCAGCGGCACGACCGACGACAGGTCGGAGAAGTCGTCCCAGCTCAGCTCGATGCCAGCCGCCGCGGCCACCGCCACGAGGTGCATCGTGTGGTTCGTCGAGCCGCCGGTCGCCAGCAGCGCCACCACGCCGTTGACGACGGCCTTCTCGTCGACGATGTGCGCGATCGGCGTGTACGACTCGCCCTTGGCCATCTCGACGGCACGGCGGCCCGCGTGCTCGGTCAGCGCGCGGCGCAACGGCGTGCCCGGCGGCACGAACGACGCGCCCGGCAGGTGCAGGCCCATGACCTCGACGACCATCTGGTTCGAGTTCGCGGTGCCGTAGAACGTGCAGGTGCCGGGGGAGTGGTACGACGCGGCCTCGGCGTCGAGCAGCTCCTCGCGGGTCGCCTTGCCCTCCGCGTACAGCTGCCGGACGCGGGCCTTCTCCTTGTTCGACAGACCCGACTCCATCGGTCCTGCGGGCACTAGGATCGACGGCAGGTGGCCGAACGACAGGGCGCCGATCAGCAGGCCCGGCACGATCTTGTCGCACACGCCGAGCAGCACGGCGGCGTCGAACATCTCGTGCGACAGCGCGACACCGGTGGACATGGCGATGACGTCGCGGCTGAACAGCGACAGCTCCATGCCCTCACGGCCCTGCGTGATGCCGTCGCACATCGCGGGCACACCGCCCGCGAACTGGGACACCCCGCCGGCGGCGCGGACCGAGTCCTTGATCCAGGAGGGGTACTCCTGGAACGGCTGGTGGGCCGACAGCATGTCGTTGTAGGAGGACACGATCGCGATGTTCGACTTGCGCAGCGCGCGCAGCGCGGCCTTGTCGCCACCGGTGATCCCGGCGAAGCCGTGCGCGAGGTTGCTGCACGCGAAGCCGGACCGGGACGTGCCGTCCTGCGCGGCCGCGGTCACTCGTTCGAGGTAGACGCGGCGGGAGTCCGCGCTGCGGGCGGCAATCCTGCGTGTCACCTCGGTCAGTACGGGATGCACAGCGCTCATGGGGATCTCCGGGTCATCACGGGCCGTGGTGGGGCCCTTACGAGACGACAACGGTGGCGTCCCACAGACGGGCGTGACGCCACACACAGTAAGTCATGGCTGGTCGCCGACACAAAAACGATTCAGTAAGTGGGAGGCGGCCAGTGTCGAATGTTGGCGTGTGGTGCTTGTCACATGGCTTGAGATTGGGCAGAGTGCGGGGCACGACCTTGGAACGGAGGTGTCCCCATGACGTCCACGGAGATCGTCGAACTGCGCCGGGTCATCGGTCAGATGCGGCACTGCGTCAGCTCGCTGCGAGCCAGGTACGGCGATGTGGCGGCCGTGCAGCGGCTCGCCAACGACGTTGAACGCATGGACATCGACGCCACCGAGCTCGTCGACCTGAGCACCCCGAGGCAGCGTGAAGCGCCTCTGGTGGAACGCGAGGTCGTGGTCGTGCCAGACACGCCCTACGACGAGTCGTTGTGGAAGGACGCGGACGACGAAGGACTCGGTGGCTACCGGCACCGGACCTGATCCGAGCTGATCACACGGCCCCCGCCTGACGCGGGGGCCGCTGTCGTTCCTCCACAACGGCGTGGACCCCCAGAAAGGTGAGCAATGGCGAGGGCAGAGATCGCCGCCAGGACTCTGCGCACGGACCGATGGTGGTTGCCGCCGCTGACGACATTCGTCGGGCTGCTGCTCATCTCGATCTACGCGGCGTTCCGCACGTTCCAGGGGGACTACTACTGGGTCGACCAGTACCACTACCTCACACCGATGTACTCCCCGTGCCTCACCGAGGAGTGCATCCCGGCAGCCTCGCACTTCGGCCAGTGGTTCCCCGCACTGCCCGGCTTCCTGACCCCGCCGCTGCTGATCATCCCGTTCCTGCTGGGCTTCCGGATCACCTGCTACTACTACCGCAAGGCCTACTACCGCGCGGCCTGGGCGTCACCGCCCGCCTGCGCCGTGGCCGAGCCGCACTCGAAGTACACCGGCGAGACCCGGTTCCCGCTGATCGCGCAGAACCTGCACCGCTACTTCTTCTACGCGGCCTCGCTCCTGCTGCTGATCAACATCTACGACGCGGTGCTCGCGTTCGGCACCGGCCTGGGCCTCGGCAACATCATCCTGCTCGTCAACGTCAGCCTCCTTGCCGCGTACACGCTGTCGTGCCACTCGTGCCGCCACATCGCCGGCGGCCGGCTCAAGCACTTCTCCAAGCACCCGGTCCGGTACTGGATGTGGACGCAGATCTCGAAGCTCAACAACCGGCACATGCAGCTCGCGTGGGCCTCGCTGATCTTCGTCTGCCTCACCGACCTCTACGTCGCGCTGGTCGCCTCGGGAACGATCTCCGACCTCCGCTTCATCAACTAAGGAGTGGTTTTGCCCGAGCTGGAAAGGCATTCGTTCGACGTCCTCGTGATCGGCGCGGGTGGTGCCGGTCTGCGCGCCGCGATCGAGGCCCGTGAGCACGGCATGCGCACCGCTGTCCTCTGCAAGTCGTTGTTCGGCAAGGCCCACACGGTCATGGCCGAGGGCGGCATCGCCGCCGCCATGGGCAACGCGAACGAGAACGACAACTGGCAGGTGCACTTCCGCGACACCATGCGCGGCGGCAAGTTCCTCAACAACTGGCGCATGGCCGAGCTGCACGCGCAGGAGGCACCGCAACGGGTCTGGGAGCTGGAGACCTACGGCGCGCTGTTCGACCGCACCAAGGACGGCCGCATCTCGCAGCGCAACTTCGGCGGCCACGAGTACCCGCGGCTCGCGCACGTCGGTGACCGCACCGGCCTGGAGCTGATCCGCACGCTGCAGCAGAAGATCGTGTCGTTGCAGCAGGACGACTTCAAGGAGTCCGGCGACTACGAGGAACGCCTGCGGGTCTTCCAGGAGTTCACCGTCACCGACCTGGTGAAGGACGGCGACCGGATCGCCGGCGTGTTCGGCTACTGGCGCGAGTCCGGCCGGTTCGTGCTGTTCGAGGCACCGGCGGTGATCCTCGCGACCGGCGGCATCGGCAAGTCGTTCAAGGTCACCTCGAACTCCTGGGAGTACACCGGCGACGGCCACGCGCTGGCCCTGCGCGCGGGCGCCTCGCTGATCAACATGGAGTTCATCCAGTTCCACCCCACCGGGATGGTCTGGCCGCCGTCGGTCAAGGGCATCCTCGTCACCGAGTCCGTCCGCGGTGACGGCGGCGTGCTGCGCAACTCCGACGGCAAGCGGTTCATGTTCGACTACATCCCCGACGTCTTCAAGGACAAATACGCCGACAACGAGGAGGAAGCCGACCGCTGGTACACCGACCAGGCGAACAACCGGCGCCCACCGGAGCTGCTGCCGCGCGACGAGGTGGCGCGCGCGATCAACTCCGAGGTCAAGGCCGGGCGCGGGTCACCCCACGGCGGTGTCTTCCTCGACGTGTCGACCCGGTTGCCCGCCGAGGAGATCCGCCGCCGGCTGCCGTCGATGCACCACCAGTTCAAGGAGCTGGCCGACGTCGACATCACCGCGCAACCCATGGAGGTCGGCCCGACCTGCCACTACGTGATGGGCGGCGTCGAGGTCGACCCGGACACCGGGTCGTCCGCCGTGCCGGGGCTCTTCGCCGCCGGTGAGGTCTCCGGCGGCATGCACGGCTCGAACCGCCTGGGCGGCAACTCGTTGTCGGACCTGCTGGTCTTCGGACGGCGGGCAGGTGCGGGTGCCTCCGAGTACGTGCGCTCGATGGGCGAACGGCCTGCCGTCGCCGAGGAGGCGGTCACCGAAGCGCGTGCGACCGCGTTGAAGCCCTTCCAGCAGGAGGGCGGGGAGAACCCGTACACGCTGCACATGGAGCTGCAGCAGTCGATGAACGACCTCGTCGGCATCATCCGGCGCGCGGGCGAGATGGAAGAAGCCCTGCAACGGCTGGAGAAGCTCAAGGAACGGGCCCGCTCGCTCAGCGTCGAGGGCCACCAGCAGTTCAACCCGGGCTGGCACCTCGCGCTCGACCTGAGGAACATGTTGCTGGTGTCGGAGTGCGTCGCGAAGGCCGCGCTGCTGCGGACCGAGTCCCGCGGCGGGCACACCCGCGACGACCACCCGTCGATGGACGCGCAGTGGCGGCGCAAGCTGCTGGTGTGCACCGCGTCCGGTGACGGGGCGGAGGTCGCGGAGAAACCGCAGATCCCGATCCGGTCCGACCTGCTCGACCTGTTCGACCGCACCGAGCTGGAGAAGTACCTCACCGCCGAGGAGCTGTCATGAGCTACCAGGGGAAGTTCCGGGTGTGGCGCGGCGACGACACCGGCGGCGGGCTGGAGGACTTCACCGTCGAGGTCAACGAGGGCGAGGTCGTCCTCGACATCATCCACCGCCTGCAGGCCACCCAGGCACCGGACCTCGCGGTGCGGTGGAACTGCAAGGCCGGCAAGTGCGGGTCGTGCTCCGCGGAGATCAACGGCAGGCCGCGGCTGCTGTGCATGACGCGCATGTCGGTGTTCTCCGAGACCGAGACGATCACGGTCACGCCGATGCGGACGTTCCCGATCATCCGCGACCTCGTGACCGACGTGTCCTTCAACTACACCAAGGCCCGCGAGGTCCCGTCGTTCCAGCCGCCGAAGGACCTCGCACCGGGCGCGTACCGGATGCAGCAGGTGGACGTCGAGCGCTCGCAGGAGTTCCGCAAGTGCATCGAGTGCTTCCTGTGCCAGAACACCTGCCACGTGGTGCGTGACCACGAGGAGAACAAGGAGGCGTTCTCCGGGCCGAGGTTCCTGATGCGCGTGGCCGAGCTGGAGATGCACCCGCTCGACACCGCGGACCGCGTGGACCAGGCGCAGGACGAGCACGGCCTCGGGTACTGCAACATCACCAAGTGCTGCAGCGAGGTGTGCCCCGAGCACATCCACATCACCGACAACGCGCTCATCCCGATGAAGGAACGCGTCGCCGACCGCAAGTACGACCCGGTCGTGTGGCTCGGCAACAAGCTGTTCCGGCGGTCCTAGCGACGAGCCGCGGCCTGACCAGCCCCGGCTCGCGGAGACGCGAACGGGGCGCGTCCGAAGTGGACACGCCCCGTTCCGGTCAGCCCGGCGTCAAGCCTGGTGGTCGTTCCCGATGACCACCAGCTCCGCCTTGTCGTTCTCCAGCGCGATGACCTTCTTGTTGCGGCGGTTGCGCTTCTCCAGGTAGTTCGCGAACCACGTCAGCAACAGGCACAGTCCGATGTAGGTGGCCGCGACCACGATCATCGTCGGGATCAGCGGACGGCCGAACTGCAGCTGACCACCGATCTGGCGGCCCCAGTACAGCAGCTCCTCGAATGTGATGAGGAAGCCGAGCGCGGTGTCCTTCAGCAGCACGACGAGCTGGCTGATGATGGTCGGCATCATCGCCCGCAACGCCTGCGGCAGCAGCACGAACACCATCACCTGCGTCTTGCGCATGCCCAGCGCGTACGCGGCCTCCGCCTGCCCCTTGGGCAGCGAGTTGATGCCCGCGCGGAACACCTCGGCGAGCACCGAGCCGTTGTACAGCATGAGGCTCAGCACCACGGACGTGAAGGCGGTGAGCTTCACGCCCGTCGCCGGCAGGCCGTAGTAGAAGAAGAACATCATGATGACGAGCGGGATCGCCCGGAACAGCTCGACGACCACGGCGGCGGGAGCGCTGACCCACCGGTGGTCCGACAGCCGGGCCGCGGCGAAGACCGCACCGAACACGAGCGCGAGCGCCGCGCCGACCGCGAACGCGCTGAGCGTGCGGCCGAGTGCCTCGACCAGCGAGATCTGGATCTGCTTGTACTCGATCCAGCTCCACTTGCGGCCCTCGAACTGGCCGGTGTCGATGAAGCGCCAGATCACGTAGCCGAGGAACGCGACGATCGCGGCGATGCCGACGACCGCGAGCAGCCGGTGCCGGACCCTGGCCCGCGGGCCGGGGACGTCGAAGAGGACGGTGGTCATCGGGCCACGCTCCAGCGCTTTTCGAGAACCCGCTGCAGGAACGTCAGCGGCAGGACCAGCAGGACGAAGATGCCGGCGACCCACAGCATGCCGACCAGCGTGCTCTCACCGGCCTCCGACAGCGCGTCGCGGATGGCACCCGCCTCCCGGACCGAGAAGCCCGCCGCGACGGTGGTGTTCTTCAACAGGGCGATGAACGTGCTCACCATCGGCGGGACGACCGACCGCATGGCCTGCGGCAGCACGATGCTGCCGAGCATCTGGGTGAACGTGAGCCCCAGCGCCCTGGACGCCTCAGCCTGGCCGACCGGCACCGTGTTGATGCCCGACCGGACCACCTCGCAGACGAACGCCGAGGTGTAGATCGACAGCGCCACGACAGCGGCGGTGAAGAACTCGAACTTGATGATCTCCAGGTACGGGTACGCGAACACGAAGAACACGAACACCAGGGTCAGCGGGGTGTTGCGCACCACCGTGACGTACAGCGTGCCGACCCCGCGGAACACCGGGACGGGGCTGACGCGCAGCATGGCCAGGAAGACACCGGCCAGCAGTGAGATCACCGCGGAGAACGCGAACAGCCGCAGCGTTTCCCCGAAGTGAGCCACGAAGAGGTCGAGATTGCGGGTGAGGACGCCCATCGATTTCCTTGCCGTCGTCCGTCGTCAATGGAACGGCCGGTGAACCCGCCGTGCGAGTCCACCGGCCACAGAGGAACGTCAGTACTTCTCGAGGGTCGGGTGCTTGCCCTCAGAGCCCGACTTGCCCAGCGTGTTCTTGTAGATGTCGTCCCACTTGCCGTCGGACAGCGACTTCTCGAGGATCTCGTTGACCTTGTCGCGCAGCGCCTTGTCGTCCTTCGGCAGGCCGATGCCGTACTTCTCCGTGGAGAACGTCTTGCCGACGACCTTCAGCTTGTCCGGCTCGGCGGCCGCGTAGCCCTTGAGGATCGCGTCGTCGGTGCTGACCGCGTCGATCTCACCGTCGAGCAGCTTCGTGACGCACAGCGAGTAGCTCTGCAGCTCGACCACGTTGGTGTCGGGCTGGACCAGCTTGTCCTCGCGCAGCTTCTTGGCCGGCGTCGCGCCCGTGACCGAGCAGACCTTCTTGTCCTTGATGGTGTCCGGACCGGTGATGGCGGAGTTGTCCTTCTTCACCAGCAGGTCCTGGCCCGCGATGTAGTACGGGCCGGCGAAGGACACCTTCTCCTTGCGGGCGGCGGTGATCGAGTACGTGCCGACGTAGTAGTCGATGTCCCCGTTGATGATCGCCTGCTCGCGGGCGGCCGACTGGATCGTCTTGAACTCGACCTTCGACGCGGGGTCGAAGCCCAGCTGCGCTGCGATCAGCTTCGCCATGTCGATGTCGAAGCCGGTGTACTTGTTGGTCGTCGGGTCCTTGAAGCCCAGACCCGGCTGGTCCTCCTTGACGCCGACCACCAGCGAACCACGCGACTTGATCTTGTCGAACGTCGGCGAGCCCTCGACCTTGACGTCCTTGGCCACCTCGAAGACGCCGGCGGGTGCCGCCGCCGTGTCGGTGCCGGTGCCTTCCTTGCCACACGCGGTCAGGGCGAGGCCACCCGCCAGCAGTACCGCCGTAAGGGCGCGAACCCTCATCGTCCTTCTCCTGCCATTCGTTCGAAAAGTGAGCTGACTACTAGTGAGTCAGGATCTTGCCAAGGAAGTCCTTCGCGCGGTTGGACTTCGGGGCCGAGAAGAACTCTTCCGGGGTGGAATCCTCGACGACTTCACCGTCGGACATGAAGATCACCCGGTCTGCGGCCTTGCGGGCGAAGCCCATCTCGTGGGTGACCACGAGCATCGTCATGCCGTCCTTCGCGAGGCCGGTCATGACGTCGAGCACCTCCTGGACCATCTCGGGGTCCAAAGCGGAGGTCGGCTCGTCGAACAGCATCACCTTCGGCTTCATCGCGAGCGCACGGGCGATCGCCGCGCGCTGCTGCTGACCACCGGAGAGCTGAGCCGGGAACTTGTCGGCCTGGTTCGCGATGCCGACGCGCTCGAGCAGTTCCATCGCGGTCCTGCGGGCCTCCGCGGCCGGGGTCTTGCGCACCTTGACCGGCGCGAGCATCACGTTCTCGACGATGGTCTTGTGCGCGAAGAGGTTGAAGGACTGGAACACCATGCCCACGTCGGCACGCAGGCGAGCCAGTTCCTTGCCCTCCGCGGGAAGCGGCTGGCCGTCCACCTCGATGACACCGGAGTCGATCGGTTCGAGGCGGTTGATGGTCCTGCACAGGGTCGACTTGCCGGAACCCGACGGCCCGAGCACGACCACGACCTGCCCCTTCGGCACCTCCAGCTGCACGTTCTTGAGCACGTGCAGCGGGCCGAAGAACTTGTCCACACCCGCCACACGGATCATCGGCGGGGTAGAGGCGGCAGTCATCCAGTCCTCCATGAGGGGTCGTCGGCGTTGGCGGAAACCTAGGTGTCCGCCACCACAGCAGTCCAGGGCATTGAGCAAGACTTAGGGTCTCAACTCTGTCACAGGCAGACATCGGTTGCCCGGGAGGTAGCGAAAGTGCGCGTGCTGCTGGTCGAAGACGACGACCGGGTCGCGGAGGCGCTGGTACCGGCCCTGACCAGACGGGGTTTCCACGTGGACCGGCAGGCCACCGGCCGCGGCACCCTCGACCGTCTCGCGGGCGTCGACGTGGTGCTGCTCGACCTGGGCCTGCCCGACATGGACGGCGTGACGCTGTGCCGTGCCATCAGAGCGGCCTCGGACGTGGCGATCATCGTGGTGTCCGCCCGCGGGGAGATCGACGACCGCATCCTCGGCCTGCACGCGGGGGCCGACGACTACCTGGTCAAGCCCTACGACGTGGGGGAGCTGGTCGCGCGGGTGCACGCGGTGCGGCGCCGCCGCGGTGCCGACCCGGTCGCGCCCGGCTCGTCGTCGACGGAGGTGTTCGAGACCGGCGACGTCCGCGTCGACCTGGGCCGCCACGAGGTCACCGTGGCGGGTGAATCCGTGGCTCTTTCGCGCAAGGAGTTCCAGGTGCTCGCGCTCGTCATGGCGGCCGGCGGGGCGGTGTGCACGCGGGAGCGGATCCTCGCCGAGGTGTGGGGGCGGACGTGGTCGGGTGCGAACAGGACACTGGACGTGCACGTCGCGACGTTGCGCACCAAGCTGGGCCGGCCCGCGCTGCTCGAGACCGTGCGCGGGGTCGGGTACCGGCTGGGTCAGGTGTCGTGAGCGCGTGAGTTGGTGTGATCTGGGTCGCCGCGTCTTTCGCGGGTGCGTCCCGTCGCGGTTGGGTGACCCACCGTGAGGTCTCGACTGCTGGGCGTGGTGCTCGCCCTGATCGTGCTGGTGCTCGTCGGTCTCGGCGTGCCGCTGGGCCGTGGCGTGGCGACCGCGGAGCAGCAGGAGATGTTCCTCGACCGGCTGACCGACACCAGCCGGTTCGCCTCGCTCGCGCAGGGACCGCTGATCGACGACCGGCCGCACCTGATGCTGCCCGAGCTCCAGCGCTACGACGACATCTACGGCATCGGCGTCGCGGTCGTCGCCCGTGACGCGCCGACGGTGCCGTTGGTGGCCTCGCGCAACGACCTCGCGCTGGGCGACCCGGCGGTGCAGGAGCTGATCGGCAAGGCGCTGGCGGGCCGGTTGCCGGTGGCGCCGCCGTTCTTCATGCCGTGGAGCGACACCCAGGTGGTGCTCGCCGAGCCGGTGCTGGTCGACGGCGAGGTGCGCGGGGCGGTGATCACGTTCTCGCCGACGTCGAAGACCCGCTTCGAGATCCTGGCCTGGTGGGCGTTGCTGCTCGCGGCGAGCCTGCTGGTGCTGGCGCTCGCGGTGCTGCTGGCGCTGCCCGTGGTCCGCTGGACGCTGCGCCCGGTGCAGGCCCTCGACGACGCCACCGGCAAGCTCCTCGCCGCCGTCGTGGCCGGCCGCCCGGTGCCGCCGGTGGGGGCCGAGAGCGGTCCGCCGGAGCTGCGCCAGCTCAGCCGGTCGTTCGACCAGATGGCCGCGAACGTCAGCGATGTGCTCGCCGCGCAACGCGCCTTCGTCGCCGACGCCTCGCACCAGCTGCGCAACCCGTTGACCGCGCTGAAGCTGCGACTGTCCAACCTGGAGGGACACGTCGACGCCGAGGCCGAGGTGCACCAGGTCGAGGCGCTGAGCGAGACCGACCGGCTCAACCGCATCCTCGACGAGCTGCTCGCCATGGCCCGCACCGAGTCGAGCTCGGTGGACCCGGTGCCGGTCGACGTCGACAGGTCCGTGGCCGCCCGGCTGTCCGCGTGGCAGGCCGCCGCGGCCGCGAAGGAGGTCCACCTCGTGCTCGACGGCCAGCCCGTCGGCATGGCCCTCGCCCCGCCGCGCGGCGTCGAGACGGTGCTCGACGCGCTGCTCGACAACGCCCTCAAGTTCACCCCGGAGGGCACGCTCGTCATCGTCGACGTCCGCAAGGAAGGCGACGTCGTCCGCCTGTCGGTGGCCGACCACGGCCCCGGGTTGCAGCCCGACGAGCTGGACCGGGCGACCGACCGGTTCTGGCGCAGCCCCGCCCACCAGAACGTCCCCGGCTCCGGTCTGGGGCTGTCGATCGTCCGGCTGGTGGTCGAACGCGTGAACGGCACCGTCCGCCTGGAGTCGCCAGAGGACGGCGGCTTGAAGGTCGTGATCGAGCTACCGGCCATCTGATATCCAATATACGGGCAGCTGATATCCGATATCCAATATTTAGAACATCGGATATTGGATATCGCGGAGCTGCGTTGCTGCTGCTCAGACCTTGAAGTCGCGGTAGTACCGGACCGCACCGGGGTGCAGCTGCACCGGCGACGTCTCGATCGCCGACCGCTGCTCTATCGTGCGCGCCGCCGAATGCGCCTTCACCAGGTCCGGCTGCGCCTCGAACAACTGCCGGACCAGCGCCTCGGCCACGTCGTCGGGCATGGACTCGGTGACGAGCAGGAAGTTGCGCACCACGAGCGTGATGACCGGGCCGGACGGCAGGTTGTAGATGGACGCGGGCAGCGTCGCCGAGCCGTAGGCGGGGTACTGCTCGCGGAACGACGACAGCACGTCCTTCAGGTCGAGCATCCGCACCTGGAGGTCCCTGGTGAGCCGCGTGATGCTCCCGGTCGGCAGGCCGCCGGACCAGAAGAACGCGTCGAGCCTGCCCTCCCGCATCGCGTCCGCCGAGGCGTCCAGGCCGAGGTTCAGCTGCTGCTGCGGCTTCACGTTCGTCGCCTTCAGCAGGCTGTTCGCGATGATCTCGACGCCCGACTCCCTGGCGCCGATCGACACCCGCAGCCCGGCCAGGTCGGCGAACCGCGTCACCGGCAGGTCGGCCCGCACGATCACCTGCAGGTAGTCGTCGTGCATCCGGGCCAGCGCCCGCAGCTTCGACCCGCCCGGCACGTCCTCGATGGCGTCTGCCTGTGAGAACCCGACCTGCGCCTGGTTGTTGACCAGGCGCAGCACGTTGTCCTTCGAGCCGTTCGTCACCACGACCTGCGGCCGCGCGATGCCCAGCCGCCCGCTCCAGGCGTCGGCCAGGCCGTTGCCCAGCGAGTAGTAGACGCCGCCCTGCGGGCCGGTCGCCATCGTGATCTTGACGTCCTCGAGCGTGCTGCTGCAGCCCGTCAGGACCGTTGCGGCGGCCAGCAGGCTCACGGCGGCATGCACTCGTCCCAGCACCAGCGCATCGTGCCACGCGGACGTTCGCCGCCTGCACCCGACGAAAGGTTGGTAGCCGTCTCACCAGCTCACCGGTGGTCAACGGGTAACCCCTGGTCAGGGCGGACGTGGGCGCCCGCGCGCCCGGTCCGCCGGAGAGGGGCTGCTGACCAGGCGTTATCGTGTCGGTGTGAGCACGGTGCAGGTTCAGAAGACCTTCCAGATCCGCACGTTCGGGTGTCAGATGAACGTGCACGACTCCGAGCGGCTCGCCGGTCTGCTGGAGGACGCCGGGTACGAGCGGGCCGCTGAGGACCAGCAGGCCGACGTCGTCGTCTTCAACACCTGCGCGGTGCGCGAGAACGCCGACAACAAGCTCTACGGCACCCTCGGGCACCTGGCCCCGCAGAAGGCGGCCAAGCCCGGCATGCAGATCGCCGTCGGCGGCTGCCTGGCGCAGAAGGACCGCAGCGAGATCGTGCGGCGCGCCCCGTGGGTGGACGTCGTGTTCGGCACGCACAACATCGGCTCGCTGCCGGTGCTGCTCGAACGCGCCCGCCACAACTCGGAGGCGCAGGTCGAGATCCTCGACGCGCTGGAGACGTTCCCGTCGGCGCTGCCGGCCGCCCGCGACTCCGCCTACTCGGGCTGGGTGTCGATCTCGGTGGGCTGCAACAACACCTGCACGTTCTGCATCGTGCCGTCGTTGCGCGGCAAGGAGAAGGACCGCCGTCCCGGCGACGTGCTCGCCGAAGTGCAGACGCTGGTCGACGAAGGCGTGCTGGAGGTGACGCTGCTGGGGCAGAACGTCAACTCCTACGGCGTCGAGTTCGGCGACCGGTTCGCGTTCGGCAAGCTGCTGCGCGCCTGCGGCGAGATCGACGGCCTCGAACGGGTGCGCTTCACCTCGCCGCACCCCAAGGACTTCACCGACGACGTCATCGCCGCCATGGCCGAGACGCCGAACGTGTGCCACCAGCTGCACATGCCGCTGCAGTCCGGTTCGGACCGGGTGCTGAAGGCGATGCGCCGCTCGTACCGCACCGAGAAGTACCTCGGCATCATCGAGAAGGTCCGCGCCGCCATGCCGGACGCCGCGATCACCACGGACATCATCGTGGGCTTCCCCGGCGAGACCGAGGAGGACTTCCAGGGCACCCTCGACGTGGTGCGCCGGGCCAGGTTCTCCTCCGCGTTCACGTTCCAGTACTCGAAGCGCCCCGGCACCCCGGCCGCCGACCTGCCCGACCAGCTGCCGAAGGCCGTCGTGCAGGAACGCTTCGACCGCCTCGTCGCGGTGCAGAACGAGATGACCCACTCGCTCAACACCGAGCAGCTCGGCCGCACCGTCGAGGTCCTGGTCGCCACCGGTGAGGGCAAGCGCGACGCCGAGACCCACCGCATGAGCGGGCGCGCCCGCGACGGCCGGCTCGTGCACTTCACGCCCGGCACCACCGCCCCGCGCCCCGGTGACGTCGTCGAGACCGTCGTCACCTATGCCGCCCCGCACTACCTGGTCGCCGACGGCGAACCGCTGTCGTGGCGCCGCACCAGGGCGGGTGACCGGTCGGAGGCGGGCCTCAAGCCCAAGACCCAGGGCGTCGGCCTGGGCCTGCCGTCGTTCGGCAAGCCGGCCCCGCTGCCCGTCGCCGTGTCGGGATGTGCTGCCCAGTGAGCGACGAGGAGTACCTGCGCAGGGAGATCGACGAGGTGGAACGCACCGCCGCCCGCCGCATCGACCCCGGCACCGGAGCGCTGACGATCTCCATCGCGGTGCTCGCCCTGCTCGTCTCGCTGATCCTGCCGTGGGTCGGCGAGCACACCGGCCTGCAGGTCGTGCTGGGCGAGTCCGAGACGTTCCTGCCGCGCCTGTTCGCGTTCCTCGCCCTCGGCGTCGGCGTGGTCGGCTCCGGCCTCACGCTCGCCGTGCGCCGCTGGACGCTCGCGTGGGTGTGCTCGCTGGGCCTGTTCGCGGCGTCGGTCACCGGTGTGCTGTCGATCTGGACCCAGCAGACCACCACCAGCAACAAGACGATCGGCCCCGGTCCGGGCCTCGGCCTGACCATCGCCGTCGTCGCCGTGCTGGTGCTGCTGGTGAAGTGGCTGCGGATGGCCGCGTCCCGCCCGCCGCAGCTCTGAGCGGGTGCACAGTCCCGGCTTCCTCTTGCCTCGAAGGTGAACGCGGAGGCCGGGAGAGTGCCTCGACGACGTGAGCCAACGCTGGCGAATTGCCCGCTGAACGCACCGAGGGGCCCCTCCCGCATGGGAGGGGCCCCTCGGTGCGTCAAACCTGACTAGCGGGTCGCCAGCGCCTGCTCAGCGGCGGCCAGCCACTCACGCCACTGCGCGGCCTGCGCCTCTGCCTGCTCGGTGCGGCGCTTGTCGCCCGCGGCACGGGCCTTGGCGGCCTGCGCCTCGAACTGCTCCACGCGCTCGCGGAACTGCGCCACGCGGGCCTCGGCCTCGGGGTCGGAGCGACGCCACTGGGCGTCGACCGCGCCGCGCACCCTCTCCTCGATCGAGCGCAGCTTGCCCTCGAGCTCGCGGATCCGCTCGCGCGGCACCTTGCCGATGGCGTCCCAGCGCTCCTGGATCTTGTACAGGTGTGCCCTGGCCGCCTCGAGGTCGCCCGACGGGTCGATCGTCTCGGCCTCGGCGAGCAGCTCCTCCTTCAGCTTCGCGTTGGCCGTGAACTCGGCGTCCCGCTCGCTGAAGGCCTCGGAGCGCTTCTGGAAGAACGCGTCCTGCGCGGCGCGGAAGCGCTGCCACAGCGCGTCGTCGGCCTCCTTGGGCGCACGCCCGGCGGCCTTCCACTCGACCATGAGCTCCTTGTAGCGACCGGCCGTGGCACCCCAGTCGTCGGAGTCGACGAGCTTCTCCGCCTCCTCGACGAGGGACTGCTTGGAGGACTTCGCCACCGAACGCTGCCGGTCGAGGTCCGCGAAGTGCGAGCCGCGACGGCGGTTGAACGCGTCACGGGCCTTCGAGAACCGGCGCCACAGCTGCTCGTCGGTCTTGCGGTCGACGCCGCGGATGGTCTTCCACTCGTCGAGGATCTGGCGCAGCCGGTCGCCGGCGACCTTCCACTGGGTCGACTCGTTCGCGATCGACTCGGCCTCGTCGACCAGCGCCTGCTTGCGCGCGACGGACTGGGCGCGGGCGGCCTCCTTGGCCTCCTTCGCCTTCTCCATGCCCGCCTCGGCCCGCTCCAGCACGTGCTCGACGCGGGCGGCCAGCGCCTTCAGGTCGCCGACCACCGCGGCTTCGGCGAGCTGCTCCTTGACGTGCTTCGCGCTGGTCAGGGCGTGCTTCGGGTCGCCGGCACCGGACGCGAGCCGCGTCACCAGCAGCTCGACCTCGGTGCGCAGGTCGTCGAACCGGCGCGCGAAGTGCGCGAGGCCCTCGACCGGCTCGCCCGCCTGCCACGACCCGACGACGCGCTCGCCGTCCTCGGTCTTCACGTAAACGGTGCCGTCGGCGTCCACGCGCCCCCAGCGGTCAGGGTGGTCCGACGCCACGGGGACGGCCGGAGGCGTTGCCGCCGCGGTCTCCTTCGGCGTTTCCTCGACTCCACCCTCGACCTCGGTGACGGTCTCGACCTCGGTCGCGACCGCGACGGTCTCCGGTGTGCTGTCCTGCTCCGACATCGCCGGTTCCTCCCATCTGACGCCCGTGCCAGCCACGAGCGCCCCGCCAGCGGCGGGGCCGATGCAATACGGGCGCTGGAGGGTCTCCCGTCCCCAGTTCCCCGCGCGCATTCAAACAGGTCAGGGCTCGACTCGGTACTGGGAGTCCACGATAGGTAGCCTGGTTCGTCGTGATCACCCGTGCCGCGGTGGTGCCGCACCCGCCGCTTCTGGTGCCAGAACTGGTCGCCGGAGCCGCCGCAGAAACCGCCCCCGTGCGAGCCGCAACCGTTGCCGCGGCAGGGAAGTTGCTTGGCCCGTGGATCGCCGTGGCGGTCGACGCCGGTGGCCGGGCGACGTACCGGCCGCCGTTGTCGGGAACTTTTCTCGGCTACGGGGTCGACGTGCCGGTGACCCTCGGGGGTGATGCTCCCGCCGACCCCCGGCTGCCGCTGCCGGTGCTGGTCACCGGGTGGCTGAGGGAACGCTGCGCGGTCGAGGTGTCACGCGTCGAGCTCGTCCCGCCCGGCTGGTCCGCGGCCGACTGCGTCTCGTTCGGACGGCAGCTCGCGGACGAGGAGTGCGGTCTGCTCGTCCTCGGCGACGGCTCCACCCGTCACGGCCCGCGCTCACCCGGTTCGGACGACGGGCGTTCGGGACCGTTCGACGAGCACGTCCACCGCCTGCTGGCCGCCGCGGACACCGCCGGCCTGCTCGCACTCGATCCCGGCCTCGCCCGCGAGCTGGGCGCGCAGGGCCGCGCGGCGTGGCAGGTCCTCGCCGGCGTGCCCGGTCCGTGGCGCTGCGCGAGCGCCGAGTTCTTCGCACCGTTCGGCGTGGGCTACCACGTCGCAGTCTGGGAGCGCCCGTGATCAGTCCGATCGCCGTCGTCGGCCCCACCGCTACCGGCAAGTCCGACCTGGCCGTCGCCCTCGCCGAGCGGTTCGGGGGAGAGGTCGTCAACGCCGACGCCCTGCAGCTCTACCGCGGCATGGACATCGGCACGGCCAAGATGCCCCTCGCCGACCGCCGCGGCGTCCCGCACCACCTGCTCGACGTGCTCGACGTGACCGAGACCGCCTCCGTCGCCGCCTACCAGCGCGAGACCCGCGCCGTGGTCGAACGCCTCCTGGCCGCCGGACGCCCGCCGGTCCTCGTCGGCGGCTCGGGGCTGTACGTGCAGGCCGTGCTCGACGACCTGAAGTTCCCCGGCACCGACGACGCCGTGCGCGAGCGGTTCGAGGCCGAGCTCGCCTCGGCCGGCCCCGAGGTGCTGCACCGGCGCCTGCGGGAGCTCGACCCGGTCGCCGCGATCGCGATCCTGCCGTCGAACGGCCGCCGCATCGTGCGCGCGCTGGAGGTCATCGAGCTGACCGGCCAGCCGTTCTCGGCGAACCTGCCCAAGCCCGGTCCCGCCCGCTACGGCACCGTCCAGATCGGCATTGACCGCGAGGTGTCCGAACTGGACGCGCGTGTGGACCGGCGGGTGGACCTGATGTTCGAGGCGGGCCTGGAGGACGAGGTCCGCGCGCTGGTGAAGCTCGGCCTGCGCGACGGCAGGACCGCCTCGCGGGCGCTGGGCTACCAGCAGGTGCTGTCCGCGATGGACGGAGCATGCACGATCGACTTCGCCGCCGAGGAGACCAAGCGCGCCACCCGCCGGTTCGTGCGCAGGCAGCGGTCCTGGTTCCGGCGCGACCAGCGCATCACCTGGTTGGACGGTGCGCGCCCCGACCTGGTGGCGGCCGCCGGTAACCTGGTGCCGTGGAGTTCCTGAAGGGGCACGGTACGGAGAACGACTTCGTCGTCCTGCCCGACCTCGACGACCGGCTGGACCTGACGGTGGCGCGCGTGCAGGCGCTGTGCGACCGGCAGCGCGGCCTCGGCGCGGACGGCGTGCTGCGCGTCGTTCGGACCGACGGCCAGTGGTTCATGGACTACCGCAACGCCGACGGCTCCATCGCCGAGATGTGCGGCAACGGCCTGCGCGTCTTCGCCCGCTACCTGGTCGACGCGGGCCACCAGCCGCAGGGCACGTTCGTCGTCGCCACGCGGGCGGGGGACCGGACCGTGACCACGCACCCGGACGGCTCGGTCACCAACGACATGGGCCCGGCGCGCGTCACCGGCACCTCCATCGCCGCGGTCGACGGCCACGGCATCGGCGGCTTCGCGGTCGACGTCGGCAACCCGCACCTCGCCTGCGTCACCGACGTCCCGGTCGACGGCTTCGACCTCACCGTCCCGCCCGGCCACGACCCGGTGATGTTCCCGCACGGCGTCAACGTCGAGCTGGTCAACGTCCTCGACGCCGGCTCCGGCGGCACCACCCGCGGTGCGCTGAAGATGCGCGTCCACGAACGCGGCGTCGGCGAGACCCGCTCCTGCGGCACCGGCACCGTCGCGGCCGTCGCGTCGTGGCTCGCCGGTCAGGGCAGGACGACCGGCTCGGCCACCGTCGACGTCCTCGGCGGCCAGGTCACCGTCACGATCGAGCCGACGACGTCGACGCTCACCGGTCCCGCGGTGTTCGTGGCACGCGGTGAGCTCGACAAGTCGTGGTGGGACGCCCTCGCCTAGGGCGATATCCGATATATCAGTTCCGGTTCACCTCAGGTCGCAGACCTCGACCCGGCCGAGCCGTTCCGCCCTGACCACGTTCGGGTGCGAGTCGGGTGCGGTGAGGCAGACGAGCTTGTCGCCGACGACGGCGACGGCGAAGCAGTTCTGCGTCGTCTCCACCCGGTGCGTGACCGTGCCGCCCTCGGTCACCCGGAACACCGCCGGTTGCACCGACGGCGCCACCCACACGCCGTCCCCGTCGCCGGCGATGCCGTCGGGCGCGATGCCGAGCTCCGCCACCTCCGCCCACGTCCCGCGGTTGTGCAACGATCCGTTGCGGTCGACCGCGAACGAAGTGAGCTTGAACGCAACGGTCTCCGCGACGACGAGGATGTTGCCGCTCTCCGACTCACCGGTCGGGTCGGGCAGCAGCGCCATGCCGTTCGGGAACTTGAGGTCCTCGGCGGCGGCGGAGACCGACCCGTCGGGCCGCACCAGCGCGAGCGCCGCGCCCTGCGGGACGAAGTCCGGTTCGAGCAACCGCGGCAGGCCGACCTCGTCGATCAGCCCGTGCAGGTCGAAGCCGAAGTTGCCCACGTAGGCGCGGCCCTCGTCGTCGACGAGCATGTCGTTGGCGTGGTAGCTCGCGATATCCGATATATCGGCGTGCAGGACGAGGTCGTCGCCTTCCAGCCGCCGCACGGTGCGGTCGAGCATCGACACGACGAGCAGCCGGCCGTCGGGCAGCCAGCCGAGCCCGGACGGCTGGCCGTCGAAGGCGACGACGACCTCGTCCGCACCGGACGCGAGGTCGAGCGCGTGCACCTCGCCCGCGTAGAAGTCCGAGTAGTACAGGCGACCGTCGGGGCCGCGCCGCGGTCCCTCGCCGAAGTGCAGACCGTCCCGCAGCACCGTCGTGTCAGCCATGGGCGTCGACGCTAGTAGCGGCCGGCAGGTCCCGCATAGACCGCAGCGGCGACACCAGCAGCCACACCATCCCGAGCACCGCGCCGACCAAGGAGACCCACAGCGTCGGCACCACGCCGATCCACGACCCGAGCGCACCACCGGTGAGTGCGCCCAGCGGCGTCGCACCCCACACCACCCAGCGGATCGAGGCGTTCATCCGGCCCAGCAGGTGGTCGGGGCAGATCGCCTGCCGGTAGCTCACCTGGCCCACGTTGTAGACGACGACGCCGAACACCGAGATCGCGAGCCCCACCATCGGCAGCACGAGCCCCCAGCCGCCGGAGACGAACGGCAGCGCCAAGGTGAACGGCCAGGTCAGCACGGGCACGAGCCAGATCATCCTGGCCTGCCCGAACACCGTGCCCAGCCGGAACGCCACCGCCGCGCCGGCCACGCCGCCGACGCCGCCCGCGCTCAGCACCAGCCCCGCGGTGCCCTCGCTGAGCCCGGCGACGTTCAGCAGGAAGAGGACCAGCACGGCGTTCTGGACGCCGTGGAAGAAGTTCGACGTGCCGGTGCAGGCCACGATCGCGCGCAGGTTCACGTTGCCGAAGACGAACCGCAACCCCTCCATGACCTCGCGGCGCAGGTCCGGCGTGGCGTGCCGGTGCGGCACCGGCTCCACCGCGGAGATCCGGAACAGGAAGAACGCCGAGCTCAGGTAGCCCACGCCGGTCGCGAGCACGCCGTTGGCGGCGCCGAGGAACTGCGCGACGTACCCGCCGATCGCGGGCCCCGAGACCTCCGCGACCGACATGCTGGCCTGCAGCTTCGAGTTGCCCTCGACGAGCTGGTCGCGCCCCACCAGCGACGGCAGGTACGACTGGTAGGCCACGTCGAAGAACACCGTGCACACGCCCACCGCCAGGCTCACGACGACCAGCTGCGGCAGGTCGAGCACGCCCAGCCACCACGCCACCGGCACGCTGAGCATGAGCACGGCGCGGGCGATGTCCATCGCGATCATCAACGGCTTGCGGCGCACCCGGTCGACCCACACGCCCGCGGGCAGCCCGATCAGCAGGAACGCCATCGTGCCCGCCGCCGCCAGCAGGCCCATCTCGAACGGAGTCGCGTTCAGCACCCCCGCCGCGAGCAGCGGGATCACCGTCAGGCCGATCGTCGACCCGAACTGGCTGATCGTGTCGCCGGCCCACAGCCTGCGGAAGTCCCGATGCCCCCAAAGCGTCATGGCGGCGAGTCTGCGCCCAGTGATTGGAAACTGTCAATCACTTAGACTGCGCCTGTGCCCCTCTACAAGGACCGGCGTCCCGCGACGAGCGAGGAGGCCGCCGCGCTCAGCTCCGACCTGCGGCTGCGGATGATCCGCATGACGTTCGAACGCCCCCTCACCAACAAGGAGCTGGCGCAACGCCTCGGCAAGGACCCCGCCACGACGCTGCACCACGTGCGCAAGCTCGTCGCCGCCGGGTTCATGGAGGCGATGCCCCCGCGCGCGGGCAACCGGGGCGCGAAGGAGATCCCCTACCGGTCGACCGGATTGTCACGGGAGCTCGACAACAGCGAAAACATGGTGGCCGTCGGCGAGGCGATGTTGCACGCTTTCCTCGGCGAGGTTGCCGACATCGGGCTCAGTGACGTGGATCAGAGCCGTCTGGTCGTCACCGTCGACCCCGAGGAACTAAAGCAGCGGCTCGCAGCGTTGATGGATGAGCTGGCCGCGCAACCGGTCAGACCGGACGTTCCCCGTGTGGCGATCTACCTCGCGGTGTATCCGGGGGACTGACGGTCCATGGGACGATGAAGGGCAAATGACGGAAAACATCCAGAGCACAGAGTTCGACCCGGAGTTCGACTCGACGTGGGAAGAGGAGAACCTCTCCACGGGCGACTTCGAACGCGCCGAACGCGCCGCGCTGCGCCGTGTCGCGGGGTTGTCCACCGAACTCGAGGACATCACCGAGGTCGAGTACCGGCAGCTCCGCCTGGAGCGGGTCGTGCTCGTCGGGGTGTGGACCGAGGGCACGGCCGCCGACTCCGACGCCTCGATGGCCGAGCTCGCGCGCCTCGCCGAGACCGCGGGTTCCGAGGTCCTCGAAGGCGTCGTGCAACGGCGTGACAAACCGGACGCGGCGACGTACATCGGCTCCGGCAAGGTCTCCGAGCTGCGCGACGTGGTGCAGGCGACCGGCGCGGACACGGTGATCTGCGACGGTGAGCTCTCGCCCGGCCAGCTGCGGCAGCTGGAGGAGAAGCTCAAGGTCAAGGTCATCGACCGCACCGCGCTCATCCTGGACATCTTCGCGCAGCACGCGCAGTCCAAGGAGGGCAAGGCGCAGGTCGAGCTGGCCCAGCTGCAGTACCTGATGCCGCGGCTGCGCGGCTGGGGTGAGTCGCTGTCCCGGCAGGCCGGTGGTCGTGCCGGCGGCGGCAACGGCGGCGTGGGTCTGCGCGGTCCCGGTGAGACCAAGATCGAGACCGACCGCCGCCGGATCCGCGCGCGCATCTCGAAGCTGCGCCGCGAGATCGCCGCGATCGGCGTCATCCGCGAGACCAAGCGGGGCCGCCGCACCGCGAACGAGATCCCGAGCGTCGCCATCGCCGGGTACACGAACGCGGGCAAGTCGTCGCTGCTCAACGCGCTGACGGGCGCCGGTGTCCTGGTGGAGGACGCGCTGTTCGCCACCCTCGACCCGACGACGCGCCGCGCGCTGACGCCCGAGGGCCTGCCGTACACGCTGACCGACACGGTCGGCTTCGTCCGGCACCTGCCGCACCAGCTGGTCGAGGCGTTCCGCTCCACGCTGGAGGAGGTCGGCCAGGCCGACCTGCTCGTGCACGTGGTCGACGGCTCCGACGCCATGCCGGAGAGCCAGGTCAAGGCGGTGCGCGAGGTGCTCGCCGAGATCAACGAGCGCAACGACGTGCCCATGCCGCGCGAGCTGCTGGTCGTCAACAAGATCGACGCGGTGGGCGACCTGGGCCTGGCCCGGCTGCGGCACCTGTTCCCGGACGCGTCGTTCGTGTCGGCGCACTCGGGCGTGGGCATCGAGGAGCTGAAGGTCCGCGTCGCCGAGCTGATGCCGCGGCCCGAGGTCGTGGTCGAGGCGCACGTGCCGTACGCGCGCGGCGAGGTCGTCGCCCGCGTGCACCGTGACGGCGAGGTGCTGTCCGAGAAGCACACCGAGTCGGGCACGTTGCTCAGCGCTCGCGTGCGCCCGGACCTCGCGGGTGTGCTTGAGGAGTTCGCGACGAACGGGTCACCTGCTTGATCCTCCCGCCTCCACCGGTGGACGTGTGCCCGGTAGCCATGCAGGAGCTCTCCGGGCTCACGTCCGACGGCAAGCAGTTCTACGCCGTCAGCGACAGCGACAACGGGACGCTGCGCATCCAGGTCATGGGCCGCGACTGCGTCGTGAAGCGCACGATCACCGCGGCCGTCGACCCCTACGACGTCGAGGACCTGGCGATGGCGCCGGACGGCACCCTGTGGGCGTCCGACACCGGCGACAACGGCAAGACCCGCTCCACGGTCGCCCTGCACAAGGTCTCACCGACAGGTGCCGTGGAGCGGTTCCGCCTCACGTACCCGGACGGCAAGCACGACGCCGAGGCGTTGCTCCTCGACAGGTCCGGCACGCCGTACATCATCACCAAGGAACCGCTCGGCTCCGCGCTCGTCTACCGCCCGGCAGCAGCACTGCGCACTGATATATCGGTGCCGTTGGAGCAGGTGGCGCGCGTGTCGCTGTCGACCACCGACACGCCGGGCGGCCCGCTGGAGGGCACCCTCGACTCGCGCCTGGTGACGGGTGCCGCGTCGACGGCCGACGGTTCCGTCATCGCCCTGCGCACCTACACCGACGCCTACCTCTACCCGGTCCCCGACGGAGACCTGGTGAAGGCGCTGTCCGGCGACCCGGTCCGCGTGCCGCTGCCGAACGAGCCGCAGGGCGAGGCCATCGCCTTCGACCCCGACGGCACCCTGCTCTCCGCCTCGGAAGGCGCCGGCACGCCGATCCGCGCGGTCGCGGGTGCCGCCGCTCTGGCGAAATCAGCTCCGCCGCCGACGACGACGGCCCCGGCACCCGCCGCGGACCAGCCGCAGGCGTCGCCGGCGGAGACCGCGACGAGCTCGTCGTGGCAGAACTGGCCGCTCGCGCTGGGCCTCGGCGGCATCGTGCTCGTCGTCGCCCTCGTCGTCGGCCTGCGCCTGCGCCGCCGAGCCTGAGAACCGGTGTATCAGCTGCTCAGTCCCAGGCGACGGGCAGGCGCTCCAAGCCGCCGATCACCAAGCTCGCGCGGTGCGGCAGCTCCTCCTCCGCGACGGCGAGCCGCAGCTTCGGGAACCGCGTGAACAACGCGGGGAACGCGATCCTCAGCTCGACCCGCGCCAGGTGCTGCCCGATGCACTGGTGGATGCCGTGCCCGAACGCGACATGTCCCGCCGAGCCGCGAGCCAGGTCGAGGACGTCGGGATCGGCGTAGCGCGCCGGGTCGCGGTTCGCGGAGCCCAGCTCGACCTTGACGGTGTCGCCCTTGCGCACGAGCACGCCGTCGAGCTCGACGTCCTCCAACGCCGTGCGCACGGTCACCGGCGTCAGACTGATATATCGCAGCAGCTCCTCTACTGCGGCGTCGGGACCGGCGAGCATCGCGTCGACCCGTGCCCGGTCGCGCAGCAGCTCCAGCGTGCCGAGCGACAGCATGTTCGTCGTCGTGTCGAGTCCACCTCCGAGCAACGCCATGCCCATCGTGGCCATCTCGTCGTCGGAGAGCGGGTCGGCAGCTCCGCCGTCGGCCTCGGAGTTGACCAGGTCGCTGAGCACGTCGTCGGTCGGCGCGGCCCGCTTCGCCGCGACCATCTTCAGCATGAACCGCTGCAACCGCTCGAACGCCGCGAACATCGCCTCGGCCTCACCGGCCTCCGCGCCGCTGGCACCGGTCAGCAGCACCGCGTCCTGCTGGAACTCGGCGCGCCGCTCGTAGGGCACGCCCAGCAGCTCGCAGATCATCAGCCCCGGCACCGGCGACGCAACGTGCTCGACGAGGTCCGCCGGCGACCCCGCACCCGCGAGCTCGTCGAGCTGCGCCGCGGTGATCTCCTCCAGCCGCTGCGCGAGCAACCGCATCCGCCGCACGGTGAACTGCCCGGTCAGCCGGCCGCGGTAGCGGGTGTGCTCTGGCGGGTCGTGGTCGGTGAACGCACCGGGCGGCGACGGCGGCGCGTCACCGGGACTGCCCGGCCCGAGCGGGTTGTGCATCAGGTCCGGCCGGATGCTGAACCGGTGGTCCGCGAGCACGGCACGCACGCTCGCGTGGTCGTGCGCGCGCCAGCCGACGTGCCCGTCCGGGTACGTCATCGGACTGAGCGGCATTGCTCCCCCTTGCACCGAGTCCGTTTCCCTCCCCTTCAAGCTAAAAACGTTTGCGGACGTCGTCAAAAGACTCGTTGCAATGGCTTGAAGGGCAAGGCACGATGAGGTCGTGCCTGGTAAACGGCTGGATGAAGAGGAACGGCAGCTCATCGCCCAATGGCTGTGGGACGGGCTGGGGTACTCCGAGATCGGCAGGCGGTTGCAAAGGCCGGCCTCGACGATCCAGCGCGAGGTGCTGCGCAACGGCGGCCACAACAACTACCTGCCGGGCGCCGCGCACCGCGCCGCGAGCGAACGGGCCATGCGCCGGATGCCGGCGGTGGACGACCTGGACGTCGACGACGAGGCCTACTCGTTCGACCGCAGCCCCGGCGAGGTGCAGGAGTTCCACCTGCGGCTGGTCGCGGTGTTCCGGCAGACCGGGCTGACGCGCACGGCGGCGCGGATCCTCGCCGAGGTCTTCATGTGCGACAGGGGCAGCCTGACCGCGACGGAGCTGGTGCTGCGGCTGTCGGTCAGCCCGGGCACGATCTCACGCTCCACCGCTCACCTGCAGGAGCTCGACCTGCTGCGCGCCGAGCGCGACGGCAAGCGCATGCGCTACTACCTCGACGACGACATCTGGTACCGGGCGTGGCTGTCGAGCGCCCAGCGCAACTCCACCTGGGCGCACACCGCACTGGACGGTGCCGAGATCTTCGGTCTCGGCACGCCAGTGGGTGCACGCCTCAAGGACATGGGGCAGTTCTTCAGCTTCGTCGTCGTGGACATGGAGGCCACGCGGCAGAAATGGCTCGACTTCTTCGAGAAGAAGAAGCGCGCCCGCGGAGACAGCCCGAGCAGCTAGGGAAGCCGCCGCAGCACGGTGACGACCTTGCCGAGGATGGTGGCCTCGTCGCCGTTGATCGGCTGGTAGGCCGGGTTGTGCGGCATCAGCCACACGTGGCCGTCCTTGCGCTTGAACGTCTTCACCGTGGCCTCGCCGTCGATCATGGCGGCCACGATCTCGCCCTGGTCGGCCGTCGGCTGCTTGCGGATCACGACCCAGTCGCCGTCGGTGATCGCGGCGTCGATCATCGAGTCGCCGACGACGCGCAGCAGGAACAGCTCGCCCTCACCGACGATCTCGCGCGGCAGCGGGAACACGTCCTCGATCGACTCCTCGGCCAGGATCGGGCCACCTGCCGCGATCCGGCCGACCATCGGCACGTACGCGGGCGTCGGCTTGGACATCGGGTCGAGACCGGCGTCGATCTCGGTGGGCAGCATCCCCACCGCGCGCGGGCGGTTCGGGTCGCGGCGCAGGAAGCCCTTCCGCTCCAGCGCGCGCAGCTGGTAGGCCACCGACGAGGTCGAGGTCAGGCCGACGGCCTCACCGATCTCCCGCACGCTCGGCGGGTAGCCGAAGCGGTCGACCCAGTCGCGGATCACGTCGAGCACCTTGCGCTGCCGCAGGGTCAGACCGGCGTTGCCCGCGATCTCACTCACCGCCGGCTCGACAAGAGCGGGGTCTGGGTCGATCGTCTTGCCTGCCACGGTCGCTGTCCTCCTCGCCGCCCCCAGTTCGAATGGGATTCCGGCCTCCGTCGATCTTCCTGCCCGACGGTAGTCGTGTTTGCTGCGCAGATCAAACACCTGTTCGAGGTATTTGACGGCGTGTTGTGGCGTCCCGAGAGGCGGTCTGGTAGAAATTCGCACGGACGTTCGATAGAACGCATGTTCGATCAAGGTGCTTGACCTGCGATGGAGGGCGTCATGGCGGTTCTGGTCGAGAAGCGGTTGCGCGTTGTCGAAGACGCGGACGTCGCAGCGGGCCGCCCACTCCGTTCGGGTCCCCGCGTCATGCCCAGGCGCCCCGCCACCAAGCCACACCCGGTCGTCGTCCCGGCCGCGCGCGAGTCGAGCTCGTGCGACGTCCGGTCGAAGCGCGAGTCCACCCTGGAGCTCATCGCCGTCGGCGTGCTGAGCGCGCTGACCGTCGTCGCCCTTGGGGTGCTCTACCTCCAGCAGATGGGTGTCACGCCGTAAGGCGCCCCCACATCTTGTGTCCGACACGCCCGCAGTGACGCCAACGCAGCGTCATGTGCGGGCGTCTTTGCGTAATCGTCGCTGATCATTCGCGGTTCCGCCAACCGGGTGATGGCCGACGCGTCGTGTCGACTTGCATCCCCGCAGGCGTCGATCTAGGTTCTACCCCTACATCTAGTGGTTGCACCGTTGTAAGTAGTCCACAGGTTGTGGGTAACCCGACCAGTGTGGTTACTGCGACGAATGCTGCGCGGGGGAAGGGGTGAGGTGGCGTGCGGTGTCCGTTCTGCCGCCATTCGGACTCGCGGGTGGTCGACTCCCGTGAGGTGGACGAGGGTCAGGTGATCCGTCGTCGCCGCTCCTGCAACAGCTGCAGCCGCAGGTTCACCACGGTCGAGGAAGCGGTTCTCGCCGTGGTCAAGCGCTCCGGGGTGACGGAGCCCTTCAGCCGCGACAAGGTGGTCGTCGGCGTGCGCAGGGCGTGCCAGGGCCGCCCGGTCGACGAGGACGCGTTCCAGGTGCTCGCACAGCGGGTGGAAGAGTCGATCCGGTCGACGGGATGTGCGGAAATCCCGAGCCACGAGGTGGGGCTGGCCATTCTGGGGCCCCTGCGCGAGCTCGACGAGGTCGCTTATCTGCGCTTCGCGAGCGTCTACAGGTCCTTCTCGTCCGTCGAGGACTTCGAGAAGGAAATCCTCGATCTTCGCACTGCCCGGGCCGAAGCGGCCCAGGAGCAGTGATTCGCGCGCATTGAGAGCGCGCGACAACACCATCTTTCTGAAGCACCAGCACGAGGGAGATCCACCGTGACCGAGACCGTCGGCGGCTCAGCCAAGAAGACAGCCGCACGGGCGGCTGCCAAGCCTGCTGCCGCGCTGAAGGTCCAGCGCGTCTACACCACCGAGGGCCGCCACCCCTATGACGAGGTCACGTGGGAGCGCCGCGACGTCGTCATGACGAACTGGCGTGACGGCTCGGTGAACTTCGAGCAGCGCGGTGTCGAGTTCCCCGAGTTCTGGTCGGTGAACGCCACGAACATCGTCACCAGCAAGTACTTCCGCGGTGCCGTCGGCAGCGAGAAGCGCGAGCAGTCGCTGCGCCAGCTCATCGACCGCGTGGTGAAGACCTACGTGGGCGCCGGCAAGGAGCACGGGTACTTCGCGGGCGAGCAGGACGCGGAGATCTTCGAGCACGAGCTGACGTACATGCTGCTGCACCAGGTGTTCAGCTTCAACTCGCCGGTGTGGTTCAACGTCGGCACGTCGTCGCCGCAGCAGGTCAGCGCCTGCTTCATCCTCGCGGTCGACGACACCATGGAGTCGATCCTGAACTGGTACCGCGAGGAGGGCCTGATCTTCAAGGGCGGCTCCGGTGCCGGCCTGAACCTCTCGCGCATCCGCTCCTCCAAGGAGCTGCTGTCCTCCGGCGGCACCGCGTCCGGCCCGGTGTCGTTCATGCGCGGCGCCGACGCGTCCGCGGGCACCATCAAGTCCGGTGGCGCCACCCGCCGTGCCGCGAAGATGGTCGTCCTCGACGTCGACCACCCCGACGTGGTCGAGTTCATCGAGACCAAGTCGCGCGAGGAGGACAAGATCCGCGCGCTGCGCGACGCCGGGTTCGACATGGACCTCGGTGGCGCGGACATCGTGTCGGTGCAGTACCAGAACGCGAACAACTCGATCCGCGTGTCGGACGAGTTCATGCACGCCTACGAGAGCGGAGGCGACTTCGGCCTGCGCGCCCGCCAGACCGGCGAGGTCATCGAGCGCATCGACGCCAAGGAGCTGTTCGGCAAGCTCGCCAAGGCCGCGTGGGAGTGCGCCGACCCCGGCATCCAGTACGACGACACGATCAACGACTGGCACACCTGCCCCGAGTCGGGCCGCATCACCGCGTCCAACCCGTGCTCGGAGTACATGCACCTGGACAACTCCAGCTGCAACCTCGCCTCGCTGAACCTGATGAAGTTCCTCGGCGCCGACGGCAAGTTCGACGCCGTCACGTTCGCCAAGGCCGTCGAGCTGATCATCACCGCGATGGACATCTCGATCTGCTTCGCGGACTTCCCGACCGAGCCGATCGCGGACACCACCCGCAGGTTCCGCCAGCTCGGCATCGGCTACGCCAACCTCGGCGCGCTGCTGATGGCCACCGGCCACGCGTACGACTCCGAGGGCGGCCGCGCGCTCGCCGCGACCATCACCTCGCTGATGACCGGTGTGTCCTACCGCCGTTCCGCGGAGCTCGCGGGCATCGTCGGCGCGTACGACGGCTACAAGCGCAACGCCACCGCGCACCAGCGCGTCATGCGCAAGCACGCCGCGGCGAACGACCTGATCCGCACCTACCACGCGAACGACTCGGCGGTGCACAAGGTCGCGACCGAGGCGTGGCAGCAGGCCCTGGAGGTCGGCGCGAAGAACGGCTGGCGCAACGCCCAGGCGTCCGTGCTGGCCCCCACCGGCACCATCGGCCTGATGATGGACTGCGACACCACCGGCATCGAGCCCGACCTGGCGCTGGTCAAGTTCAAGAAGCTCGTCGGCGGCGGCTCGATGCAGATCGTCAACCAGACGGTCCCGCGCGCGCTGAAGGCACTGGGCTACCAGGACGAGCAGATCGAGGCGATCGTCGAGTTCATCGGCGAGCACGGCCACGTCGTGGACGCGCCGGGCCTGCGCCGCGAGCACTACGAGGTCTTCGACTGCGCCATGGGCGAGCGTTCCATCGCGCCCATGGGCCACGTGCGGATGATGGCGGCCACGCAGCCGTTCCTGTCCGGCGCGATCTCCAAGACGGTCAACATGCCGGAGACGGCGACCGTCGAGGACGTCGAGGGGATCTACTACCAGGGCTGGAAGCTCGGTCTGAAGGCGCTCGCGATCTACCGCGACAACTGCAAGGTCGGCCAGCCGCTGTCGGCGGGCAAGGGCGCGAAGGCGACCGAGGAGAAGAAGGCCGCGACGGAGACGGTCGTCGAGTACCGCCCGGTCCGCAAGCGCCTGCCGAAGAAGCGCCCGTCGCAGACCGTGTCGTTCACCGTCGGTGGCGCCGAGGGCTACCTGACCGCCGGCTCCTACCCGGACAACGGTCTCGGCGAGGTGTTCGTCAAGCTCGGCAAGCAGGGCTCCACGCTGGCCGGTGTGATGGACGCGTTCTCGATGTCGATCTCGGTGGGCCTGCAGTACGGCATCCCGCTGGAGTTCTACGTCTCGAAGTTCCAGAACCTGCGCTTCGAGCCGGCGGGCATGACCGACGACCCGGACGTGCGCATCGCGACCTCGGTGCTGGACTACCTGTTCCGCCGCCTGGCGCTCGACTACCTGCCGTACGACAAGCGCGCGCAGCTCGGCATCTTCACCGCCGACGAGCGTTCGGCGCAGGTCGCCGGCGAGTACGGCGCCCCGGTGACGTCCGATGTGGACCTCGAGGGCCTGCGTGGTTCCGTCGAGGCGGCGCCGACCCAGGTCGACGCGCCCGCGGAGGCGCCGAAGCAGGTCGGCAGCTCGACCGAGCTGCTGGAGCTGCACCTGGGCAAGGCGGCGGACGCGCCGTTGTGCATGACCTGTGGCACGAAGATGCGTCCGGCCGGCTCGTGCTACCTGTGCGAGGGCTGCGGCAGCACCTCCGGCTGCAGCTGATGCGGTGAGCGGACCGTCACGGCAGCTCGATGCCGTGGCGGTCCGCCAGCTTCCTCTCGATCTCCGCGATCACGCACGCGATCGTCGACGGGTTGAGCCTGCCCTCCCCGAACTGCACGACGGTCTTCGCGAACTCGTCAGCCGCCAGCTCGCGGCACTCCGCGTTCAACGTCCCGTGGTCGACCGCGGCTTCTTTGAAGCACTCCAACGGTTTGCGGCCGAAGATGACCTCGAACTCCGCCCACCCGCGGATGGTCCAGTAAGTGTCGTGCGAGGACACTGACGTCGCACGCAGCCATCGCCACAGGTAGCGCGGATCGGTGTGCGTCGGGGCCTCGCGGTGGCAGCGGCCGCACAGCAGCACGAGGTTCGACACCACATCGGTGCCACCCAGCGACGTCGGCACGATGTGGCACTGTTCCAGCGAGGCCCGGTATCCGCAGCGCCAGCACCGTTCGCAGGCTTCGCTCCAGTCGACGGCAACCCGCTCCAGCGGCGCCCAGTGCCCGACGATCTGCTCGGCGTCCATCTGCCCTCCCCGGTTGTTGACCATCCTGTCGTCGGTGGAGCCATTTGCGTTTCGCATGTGGGCCGTCTGATAGAACAACGGCAAAGGGGCGGCCATCTCCCGGCCGTCCCTTTCCGTGTTGTCGCAGGGGGATGGATGCGTTCGTTCGACGACTTGCGCGATTACCTGTCCGAGCAGCTCAACGCCGCGATCAGGCGGCCGGGTATGCACGGCGGCGAGCCGGTGATCCTGACGTTGTTCGACGCCTTGGCGTTCGCCGACAGCCGCACGGACCGGTGGCAGGCCGAGCTGGAGGCACTGGTGACGCGCGGTGCGGCGAACGCGGCGATGGTGACCGGTGCCGTGCACGAGGTGCTCGGGTACCGCAGCGAGGACGTGATGGCGTCGGTGTACGCCGACCTCGCGCACCGGCAGGGCTGGCTGACGCTCGACACCGACAGCCGGATCCCCGGTGTGCTCGGGGAGGGCGACTGCGTGCTGACCGAGGTGGTAGAGGAGTTCGGGGCGCCACCGCTGTGGTTCGGCGGCACGAACCCGGCGTTCCCGAAAACGCTCGGCTACCCGGACCGGTCGGGTGCCCTGGTGTTCTTCCACTTCATGCCGGAGCTGCGGCTGATGGCGACGAGGCGGGGTGACGGCGACTTCCGCGACAGCTTCCTGTTCACCCCCGCCGGGCGGTCCCGGTGAACCGCTTCACGCCCAGGGCGGCGCGCTAGTCCTTGTGCCGCTGGTAGTACCGCGCCACCCGCACCCGGTTCCCGCACGTCGCGGGGTCGCACCACCGGCGTCGCGGGTGCGCGGGCACGAACAGCAGCCGGCAGCCCGGCCCCTCGCACGTCTTCACCTTCCGCACGACCGGTGACGCCAGCAGCTCCGCCGCCGCGCCCGCGAGCAGGCCGAGCGCCCGCGCGACCTCGTTCCCGGCGCGTTCGCGGGACACCACGACGCCGTCGGACCACGACAGCACCTCGAACGCCGGAGCGCCGCGCAACGCCGCGTTCAACGGCGCCAGGTCCGGTTCGGTGCCGTCACGGGCGGCGAGCACCGCCGCCTCCACCTGCCCCCGCAGCTCCACCACGGCCTCCGACCAGGGCAGACCCTGCTCGGCCAGCCCCTGCGGCAGCCGGATCACCGTCTTCTACCGGGAGGCGGGCGATCCCGCGGCGTCCAAACTCCTGCTGCTGCACGGCTTCCCGTCCGCGTCGCACCAGTACGCGCGGCTCATCGAGGAGCTGAAGGACGACTTCCACGTCGTGGCGCCCGACCACCCCGGCTCCGGCCACATCGTGGTGCCGGGGGAGCGGCACCACACGTTCGACCTCCTCGCCGACACCGTCGAGAAGTTCTTGCAGGCGCTGAACTCCACCGGTTTCACCATGTACGTCTTCGACTTCGGCGCACCGGTCGGCTTCCGCGTCGCGACCCGCCACCCGGAGTGGGTGAAGGGGCTCGTCGTCCAGAACGGCAACGCCTACGAGGACGGCCTTTCCGACCTCGCCAAGGGCTTCATCGGCAATAGTGACCCGCAGGCCGCGCGCGCCCTGCTCGCGCCGGAGCACACGAGGTTCGGCTACCTGGAGGGTGCCCGCGACCCCGAGTCGATCTCGCCGGACACCTGGACGCTGGACCAGCACCACCTCGACCTGCGCCCGCAGCCCCAGGTGGACCTGTTCCTCGACTACCACACCAACGTCGCCCGGTACCCGCAGTGGCAGGCGTACTTCCGCGAGCACCAGCCGCCCACGCTGATCGTGTGGGGCCAGGGCGACCCGTTCTTCCTCGAACCCGGCGCCAGGGCCTACCTGCGCGACCTGCCCGACGCGCAGCGGCGCCTGTTCGACACCGGCCACTTCGCGCTGGAGGAGGAGCTGACCGAGATCGCCGCGCTGATCAGGGAGTTCGCCGCGAAGAGGTGATTTATTCATCAGGTGTTGAGTTTTTGGTCGCGTGCTCGTAGCGTCATCCCCTGGGCCAGACCGCGGAGGGGTTGCGATGGCGTTCGTCAGGGACTTCGAGGAGATCGACGGCACGATGGCGGCCGTCGTGGGCGGCAAGGCGGCGAACCTCGGCGAGCTCACCCGAGCGGGCCTGCCGGTGCCGCAGGGCTTTTGCGTCACCACGGACGCGTACCGCGCGGTCGCGGGAGCCGGCGCGCCGGCGGGCACCACACCGGAGAACGCGCGCCGCACCGTGCTGGAAACCCCGGTGCCGCAGGAGATCAGGGACGCGGTCGTCGCCGCGTACCGGGGCCTCGGCGACGACGTCCCGGTCGCGGTGCGTTCCAGTGCCACGGCCGAGGACCTGCCGTTCGCGAGCTTCGCGGGCCAGCAGGACACGTTCCTCAACGTCGTCGGTGAGGACGCCGTGGTCGACGCGGTGCGCCGGTGCTGGGCCTCGCTGTGGACCGGCCGCGCCGTCAGCTACCGCGAGACGAACGGCATCGACCACCGCACGACCTACCTCGCCGTCGTGGTGCAGCGGATGGTGCAGTCCGCGGTGTCCGGCGTGCTGTTCACCGCGAACCCGGTCACCGGCACGCGCGACCAGGTCGTCATCGACGCGAGCCCCGGCCTGGGCGAGGCGGTCGTGTCCGGGGCGGTGAACCCGGACCACTTCGTCGTCGACGGCACCGAGATCGTGCAGAGGCGCCCGGGGGACAAGCGGTTCCTCATCAGGTCGCTGCCCGGCGGCGGCACCGAGCACGTCGAGGTCGACGCCGACGCCGGGCCGTGCCTGACCGACGACCAGGTCCACGCGCTCGCCGAGCTGGGCCGCAGGACGCAGGCGCACTACGGCAGCCCGCAGGACGTCGAGTGGGCGATCGACGCCGCCGGTGCGCTCCACCTCACCCAGGCGCGGCCGATCACGACGCTGTTCCCGTTGCCGGAGAACAACAAAGCCGATCACGCCTACTTCTGCTTCAGCCTCGCCCAAGGGCTGGAACGGCCGGTCACGCCGATGGGCCGCGCGGTGTTCCGGGAGATCGCCGGGTCGGCGTTCGAGATCGTCATCGGTGACCCGGCCAGTCAGTCCTATGTGGAGGCCGGTGAGCGCATCTTCTTCGACGTTACCAAGGTGCTGCGCAGCCGGGTGGGCCGCGAGTTCGTCACCCGGCTGCTCGGGGTCATGGAGGCGCGGTCGGCGGAGGTGCTGCGCGGGCTGTTCGACAACCCGCGGTTCGCCGTCACGAGCTCCTCGCCGATGCCGGCGCTCCGGCGCGTTCTCCGGCTCGCCCGCCGCTTCCACGCGCCGCAGACCGTGCTGAGGGCGCTCGCCGACCCGGAGAAGGCCGCACGCGGCGCTCGTGCGCTGGAACGCGAGGTCCTGGAGAAGGCCGCCGGTCTGACGGTCGAGCAGGCGTTGCGGCAGTGCGTCGTCCCGGTGCTGCCGCGGCTCGCACCGACCGCTCTCGCCGGGTTCGCGCTGCTCGGGCTCGTCGGCAAGGTCGCCGACGTCAGGCCAGGGGAGCTGCAGGCGGTGCTGCGCGGCCTGCCGAACAACGTCACCACCGAGATGGACCTGGCGATGTGGGACCTCGCGCGGGAGATCCGCCGAGACCCGGCCGCCCTGCGGCAGTTCCGCAACGGTGAACGCCCGGCGGCGCTGGACGCGTTCCTGGCGAAGTGGGGTCACCGGGCGGTCGCCGAGATCGACCTGGGACTGCCGCGCTGGTCGGACGACCCGGCGCACGTCATCGGCGTGGTGCGCAACCTCCTGCTGCTGGAGGACGCGGACGCCGCTCCCGACGCGGTGTTCGCCCGCGGTGCCGCCGAGGCCGAGGCGATGATCGAGACGCTGGCGCGGCGCTCGTGGGGCCGCGGCTGGTTCGTGCGCTTCGCGTTGCGCCGCACGAGGGTGCTCGCCGGTCTGCGGGAGCACCCGAAGTACCTGGTGATCACCCTGTTCGGTGTGCTGCGCGAGCGGATCACCCGAGCCGGGGAGGACCTGGTGGCGCAGGGCCGGCTCCGGGCCGCCGACGACGTGTTCTTCCTGAACTTCGAGGAACTGCGTTCCACGCAGGGTGATCTGCGCGAGGTCGTGGCACGCCGGCGCGAGGTGTACGACCGTGAGATGCGGCGCCGGCACATCCCGCGCGTGCTGCTCTCCGACGGCACCGACGCCGAAGCCGTGCACCACGGCACCGCGGTGGAAGGTGACCTCGTCGGCACACCGGCGTCGGCGGGCACCGTCACCGGAGTCGCGCGCGTCGTGATGGACCCCGTCGGCGCACACCTCGAACCCGGCGAGATCCTCGTGGCGCCGTCGACGGACCCCGGCTGGACACCGTTGTTCCTCACCGCAGGCGGGCTCGTGATGGAGATGGGCGGCGCGAACTCGCACGGCGCCGTCGTGGCCCGCGAGTACGGCATCCCCGCCGTGGTCGGTGTGCGCGAGGCCGTGACGCGGATCAGGACCGGTGACCGCATCACGGTCGACGGCAGCACCGGCGCGGTGACCACGCCAGGCTGAGGGCGACGAACAACGCTGCTACCGGCCGTTGACACGTCGCCGCGGCGCCCGGACGCGTAATCTCGGGGTCGTGGCCGACTCCAAGGGTGAGCTGAGCAAGGCTCAGCAGGGCATCGCCGACTACCTGCTGCGCGCCGGTGTGGACGGGTTCGGCCCGTTCAAGAGCGCTCGCGAAGCCGCGACCGACGCCCTGGCGAAGAAGGGCGACGAGACCGCCGCGGTCCGGCACCTGATCCGCACGCACGTGGCGCTGGCCGGTGCGCAGGGGTTCATCACGAACCTCGGCGGTCTGATCACGTTGCCGATCTCGCTGCCGTCCAACGTCGCGGCCGCGTACGTGATCCAGACGCACCTCATCGCGTCGATCGCGTCTTTGCGCGGCCACGACGTGGACAGCGAGGAAGTGCAGACGGCCATCCTGCTGTGCCTGCTCGGCAATGCCGGAACCGAACTGTTCAAAAAGGTCGGCATCAAGCAGTTCACGAAGAAGGCCGCCTCGGCGCTCATCACGAAATACGGTACAAAAAAGCTCGGTTCGGTCGTCGTGAAGGGCGTTCCGGTCCTGGGCGGCGTCATCGGCGGTGGCGTCGACGCCGCTTCCACCAGGGCGGTCGGCGCGTTCGCGAACCGCTATTTCACCCAGACGGACCGCGAGCACCCGTTGCCGAGCGTCATCGACGGTGAGGTGCTGTCCGTGGAGATCGAGGAAGCGGGCGGAACGGCCGAGTCGCGGTAGTCGTCAGCTGAGCCGGTCGAGTGTCGAGGTGAACGCGTCCGGTGAGATCTGCACACCGCCGCTGAACGGGTTCTGCAACTGATGTATCGCGAACAGCAGCAGCACCAGCGTCGAGCTCAGCGTGACCGTGATGAGCAGCTGTGACACCAGGTTCGGGCCACCGAACAGGTACGGGAACAGCAGCGACAGGCCGGTGCCGATGAGCAGCGCGAGCCAGACGACGGGGTTGACGCCGCCGTCGGCCGCGTCGACGCGCTCCTGGCGGGCCTGGTAGACCTCCCACAGCTGGTTCGCGGCCTCGGTCTTGCGGTCCTCCTGCCAGCCGCCGTCCGGCGCGGTCGCCGCGATGGTGTCCCGCAGCTGGTTGAGGGTGTTCCAGCCCTTGCCGTCGACGTTCTCGCCCTCGCGCATCTTCGGCCACTCCTCGTCGACGACGGTCTGCACGTAGCTGCGGACCAGCTGGTCGACGCGGGACTTCGCCGGCTCGGGCAGCGAGCCGGTCGACCAGGTGACGGCGACCAGCGCGTTGGCCTCCTTCTGCACCTGCTCCTCGGCGGCGTTGGCCGCGTCGAACAGGGAGATGAGGATGAACGCGGTCAGCACCGCGTGCAGGCCGGCGACGATGCTGAACACCGAGCCGCCGACAGCGAGGTTCTTCTCGCCGACCTCCTCCGAGTTGAACCGGCGCGTGAAGACGACGATGACGGACGAGACCACGGCCGCGCCGAGAACCCAGAGCAGACCGGACACGTAAATACTCAATTCGGCCCCTTTCTGGTGTGGGATTAGACCACGGTCTACTGTGGCCGGTACAGCGCGGTCCGGTCACGAGCAATGGTCAGGTGGGAATGCGCGGCAACAGCAGAATTACCCGGTTGTCGTATCAAGCTGCTCCATTCCGGTGGAGCAGGAATGCGTTCGCCCTGGGTGGCGTCACCGCTCTTCTCGCGCTTTCCACCCCGCTCACCAGCGCTGTTGCCCAAGCCGCACCGGTGGCGTGCGACGCGTTCCAGGTCCGCGCGGTTCACCGTGGTGGGTGGTCGACGCTCACGCGGCTCGACGTGTCATCCGGTGGGGTGACCCCGGTAGCGCGAATCGACTACTCGGTGAATGCGTTGGGTTATTCCTCCGTGCTGGGCCGCTTGGTCGGTCTCACCTCGAAGGGCCACCACACCTGGATGCATCCCACGCACGTCGTGCTCATCGACACCAAAGGCGTGGTCAACGATCTCGGACCGGTCGTGGCGCCGTGGTTCCGCACCGACGACGTGTCCGCGGGCGCGGTCGTGGGGACGACGTTCTACGTGCGCGACAACGCCCGGTTGCACGCGATCGACATCGACCCGGCGAGCGCGTCCTACCTGCGGATCGTGCGGTCGGTGGCGCTGGACTGGCCGGCGCTCGCGCTGGACGACTTCACCCCCGAACCCGGCGGCGGGCTGACCGGGGTCTCGGCGGCGGGCCACGGACCGGGCGAGGTCGTGACGTTCGACCCGGTGTCGGGGCGGTCGGTGCGGCGGGCCGAGGTGGCGGGGCTGCCCGGCAAGTCGACCTACGGTGCCGTCGCGATCGACTCGGCGGGCACGATCTACGCGGTGAACAACGGCTACAAAGGTCGCAGCCGCGTCTACCGGATCGCGGACGGCGCCGCCGTGGAGCTGTCCACCGACCAGCCGTTCGGCCTGATCGACGGCGCCGGGTGCCTGCCCGCGCCGATGCCACCGCGGGTGGTGCCGCCCACGCCGAAGCCGGACGTCCCACCGGCGCCCGCACCTGTTCCCGTTGTGCCGCCCCGGGTGTCGACGCCCGCCCCGGTTCCGGCCGCACCGGTCGCCCCCGCCGTCCCGCCCACCGCGGTGGTGCCATCCGCACCTGCACCCTCGCCGCAGCCGGTCCCGGTACGCGCGGCGCGGCGGGAACCGCAATCCCGTGCGGAGCTCCCGCTCGACCCGAAGACCACGCCGATGACCAAGTCCCGCAAGTGGGCGATCGTCACGGTTGTCCTGGTGATGTTGGGGGCCGGAGCGGCCGCCGCACGCGCCCGCGGATAAATCGGTTGGCGGCGCCGGTCGGCGCCGCTACCGTTGCCGTCATGCTCATCATCTGAGAAGCCCCGCAGCGCTTCCGCCGCTGCCGCGTGTGCTCTTGGTGACCCTTCTCGCGGGTCCTTTCCACGGCTGTCGTTTCCGCCGTGCCCTTGCACGCCCTCGTCACAGAGGAGGCTTTCGCATGCCTGCTGCCACCCCGCCCTCGAACCGAGCCGCTCGCCGCGCCCAGAAGCGCGGCCAGCAGCCGGCCGAGCAGAACACCCGGTTCGCGTTGCCCCAGCAACGGGTTCCGGTGGTCCCGCCGCGCCAGTTCGCCGCCCGTCGCCGCGGATCCGCGTAGCCGACGCCCGAACCGGTGCGGCCACGGCAGGGGGACGCGCGTTGCTCGTGTCCCCCTGCTCCCTTCGTGGGACGATCTCCCGTTCTGTCCGGATCCGCTCTAGCCTGAGGTGCTACCGGACCGACAGGATCGGAGGCGCCTCATGAGGATCGCTGACGTGTTGCGGACCAAGGGCTCGGCGGTCGCGACCATCGCCCCGGACGCATCGGTGTCCGATCTCCTCAGAACACTCGCGGAGCACAACGTCGGCGCCATCGTGGTCGTCGGCCCGTCCGGTGTCGTGGGCATCGTGTCGGAACGCGACGTCGTGCGCCGGCTGCACGAAACCGGTGCCGGGCTGCTGACCTCACCGGTGTCGTCGATCATGACCGCCGAGGTCTTCACGTGCACGCCTTCGGACACAGTGGACAGTCTGACCGTCGTGATGACCGAACGGCGGTTCCGCCACGTTCCCGTTGTGGCAGAAGGGGAACTGGTCGGCATCGTGTCCATCGGCGACGTCGTGAAGAGCCGCATCGGACAGCTGGAACAGAGCCAGGACCAGCTCCAGGCCTACATCGCCCAGGGCTGACCTCACCGGGCTCGGCCCTCACTAGGCTCAGCCGGGTGAAGCCTTCTCCCGGCAAGCCCGAACTGGTCGAGGTCGCGCCGTCCGTCCACGCCTACGTCCAGCCCGACGGGTCCTGGATGATCAACAACACCGGTGTCGTCGTCGGCTCCGACGGCACGCTGCTGCTCGTCGACACCACGTCCACCGAGGCCCGCAACCGCGCGTTGCTCGCCTCGGTGGCTACGGTGTCCGACGCCGCACCCAGCTACGTCGTGAACACCCACCACCACGGCGACCACACGTTCGGCAACTGGCTGGTCCCTTCGTCGACGGTGATCGTCGCCCACGACGCCTGCCGCGAAGAGGTGCTCTCCGCTGGCCTGCTCGCAGCGCAGGTGCTGACCGGCCCGGACTACGGCCACCTCGAAGTGCGCCCGCCGTCGCTCACCTACACCGCGTCCCTGACGCTGCACCTCGGCGACCGCGTCGTCGAGCTGCACCACCCCGGTCCCGCCCACACCCGCGGCGACACCGTCGTGTGGCTGCCCGCCGAGCGCGTGCTGTTCACCGGTGACCTGGTGTTCGCGGGCGGCCAGCCGTTCCTCGCGGAGGGCAGCATCAGCGGCTACCTGTCGGCCCTGGAGTTTCTGCGCGCGTTCGACGCCGAGGTCATCGTGCCCGGCCACGGCCCGCTGCTGCGCGGCGCCGACATCACCCGCGTCCTCGACGACCTCGTCGCCTACACGACGTACCTGTCCGAGCTCGCCGCCACCGGTCACGCCGCCGGCCGCGCCCCTCTGCAGGTCGTCCAAGACGCGGGCCCGTCCCGCTTCTCGTCGTGGCAGGAATCCGAACGACTCGTCGGCAACCTCCACCGCGCCTACCACGAGCTCGACGGCAAACCGCTCTCCGAACGCCTCGAACTGCTCCGCGTCTGGCAGGACATGACCATCCTCCACGGCGGCCCCATCACCTGCCACGCTTAGCTCGCGACCGATATATCACCTTCACCACCCCGCCCTCACCTGCTGCTTAGCAATGAGTCTTTGGACGACGACGTCCAAAGACTCATTGCAAAAGCGGTTTTCACGTTTGCGCGGTCTCAACGAGCTGCTTGAGCACGCGAGGATGCTGTTCCAAGTCGCGTCGACCTTGTCGAGCCGCTCGGCGCTCTCCGGCCAGCCGGAGCTGCGCAACGTGACGCGCGGTACCGCCGGCGCCCTCAGGTGATTGCCCCGCTGCCGGCCCCCGGCTCCACGAGCACGCCGAGGATCGCTTCCAGCACCCAACCGCGCCGTTCAACGAACACCTGCTGCGCGACTTCGGCTCACTGAACCTCGCGTTGTGCGTGATGCTGGTGTTCGCGGCGGTGACACCCGAACGCGCGCTGACCCAGGCCGTCCTGGTCGGTTACCTGGTGTTCGCGGTGCCGCACATGACCTTCCACCTGCTTCACCTCGGGCACATGCCGTTGGCTGACCAGATCGGCAACGTCGTCTCGCTGGCCGCCGCCGTCCTGGTCCCGCTGGTGCTGCTACCGCTGACCCGCCGGATCGAACGAAAGCAGGCCCCGGTGCTCACCCGGTGACACGAACTCCGACGTCATCGGAAGCGCAACGAGCTGCGCGGCCTATAAGTTCGAGTGATGCTGCACGACGTCGCTGACGCCACGCGCCAATACATTGGTTTGCTCGCCGACGACCAGCGCGACCGAGCTGTCCGCGCGATCACCGACGACGACCTCAGGCACCGCTGGGCCTACACCCCCGGCGACCGCCCCGGCCTCGTGTTCGGCGGGCTACGACGTGATCAGCGCAAAGCCGTTCACGGCATGCTCGCGACCGTGCTGAGCCCACACGCCTACGCACAAGTCGCGGCGGTGATGGCTTTGGAAGACGTGCTCGACCACCGCGAGGGCGGCCACCGCGACCGGCACAGCGGCGACTACTGGACGGTGCTCTTCGGCACGCCCGGCGGCGACGAACCGTGGGGGTGGCGAGTCGAGGGGCACCACCTGTCCGTGAACGTCATCGTCGCCGACGGCCGCGTCTCGGCGACCCCGTTCTTCCTCGGCGCGAACCCGTCCCGCGTCACCTACCGAGGCCGCGTCGTCAGCCAGCCGCTGCGGCTGGAGGAGGAACTGGCCCGCGAGCTGCTCGACCGGATGGGCCCGACCGCCCGCGGCCTGGCCGTCGTCTCGGACACCGCCCCGCACGACATCCGCACCGGCAACGCCCCGCGCATCACGCCGTCCGACCCCGTCGGCGTGACACCCGCACAGCTCGGCAAACAGGCGGGCGAGCTGCTCGTCGACATCGTCCGCCTCTACCTGGACCGGCTCGCGTTCGAGCTCGCCGACGACGAGTTCGCCGCCCTCGACCCCGACCGCCTGCACTTCTCGTGGGAAGGCTCGCTACGCCGCGGCGAAGGCCACTACTACCGCGTCCAAGGTCCCGAGCTGCTCATCGAATACGACAACACGGCCAACGAGGCCAACCACATCCACACCGTGTGGCGCCGCCACTCCGGTGACTTCGGCGCCGACCTCCTCGCCGCCCACTACGACACGTCACGGCACACTGTCGCCCGTGGAATGGCCCAGAACGGTTGACGACGCCATCGCGCTGCAAGAACACCTGCGCAACCAGGTGATCACCACCAGCGCCCCCGACCTGCACATCGACACCGTCGCCGGCCTCGACGTCGGCTACCGCGACACCGGCCTTTGCAACGACTCGGTTGTCGGCGTCTGCGTGGTGTTCGATGCAAAGACGCTGGCCGTCCTCGATGAGGTCGTCGTCGAGGACACCACAGACTTCCCGTACATCCCCGGGCTCTTCGCGTTCCGCGAGATGCCGGTGCTGCTACGCGCCCTCGACCAGCTCACCGTCACCCCCGACCTGCTGGTCGCGGACGGCCAGGGCGTCGCCCACCCGCGCCGGTTCGGTCTCGCCTGCCACCTCGGCGTGCACACCGGCATCCCGAGCATCGGCGTGGCCAAGAACCCGATGGGCAGGTTCGACCCACCCGGCGACAAGCGCGGCTCGACGAGCGACCTCGTCATGGACGGCGCCGACGGCGACGAGGTCGTCGGCCGCGCACTGCGCACGCAGGACGGTGTGAAGCCGGTGTTCGTGTCGGTCGGTCACAAGATCGACCTGGACCGCGCGTGCGCCGAGGTGCTCCGCCTGGCCCCGCGCTACCGGCTGCCTGAGACGACCCGCCGCGCCGACGCACTCACTCGGCAGGCTGCTTCTGCGGCTGGAAGCTGAGCAGCACGAGCAGGATCGCACCGCAGACAAGCGCGATGTCCGCGACGTTGCCGACGAACCAGCCGTTGTAGTCGATGAAGTCGACGACGTGCCCGCGCGCGAAACCCGGCGGCCGGAACAACCGGTCGAGCAGGTGCGTCGTCGCGCCGCCCAGCATCAACGCCAGTGCGACCGCCCGCAGCCGGGTCTGCGGCTGCAGCCCGTACCGCGTCAGGAACACGACGGCCACGGCGGCGACGATGGTGAAGACCCACGTCGACCCCGCGCCGATCGAGAACGCGGCACCGGGGTTGTAGAGAAGCCTGAGCTGCAGGAACTCCCCGAGCACCGGGATGGGCGCGCGCCCGGTCAGCGCGTTCTCGGCCCAGAACTTCGTGGCCTGGTCCAGCAGCAGCACGAGCACGGCGATGCCCATCACGAGCGGCACGCGGCGAGAAGTGGTGGTGTCCATTTGCCGACGAGCGTAGTTAAGCCGCCGGCACCGTGCGGCAACGGCCACCGGTACATCAGTCGCCGCGTACTCCGAACGCCCCGGACAGCAACGGGTGGGCGTCCACAATCCGCCGAGCAACGTTGACGGAATCAACCAGCGGATGCAGCGCCAGCGCCTTCACGGCATGCGCGCGCTCCCCGGTAATAGCCGCCTTGATCGTCGCGCGCTCGACGACCTTGAGCGCGGTGACGAGCCCGACGCCCTCGTCCGGCAGCTGGCTGACCGCCACAGGCCGCGCGCCGTTGGCGTCGACCAAGCTCGGAACCTCGACGATCGCATCGGCGTCCAGGCACGACAGCGTCGTCCTGTTCGGCACGTTGAGGATCAACGTCGTCCGCTTGTCCGCCGCGATGGCGTGCATCAACGCGAGCGCGACCTGCTCGTACCCGCCACCGTCGAGGTCCTTGCTGTCCCGCTCCTCGTCACGAGTCTCCGCCATGTACGTCTGCTCACGCTCCAGACGCGTCCGGTCCCAGCTCGCCAACGACGGCGCCGCATAGAACTGCTTCTGCTGCTCCAGCAGGAACGCCCCACGCGACGCACCGGACTCCACCGCCTCGCGGGTGAAGTAGTAGTAGTGCAGGTATTCGTTCGGAATCGCGCCCAGCGTCCGCAGCCACTCCGCCCCGAAGAGCTTGCCTTCCTCGAACGACTCCAGCTGCTCAGTGTCGGCCAGCAGATCCGGCAGCACGTCCCGCCCGCGCACGTGCACACCCCGCAGCCAGCCGAGGTGGTTGAGCCCGGCGTAGTCGAGCCACGCGTCGTCGAGGTCCGCGCCGACCGCGCGGGCGACCCGCCGGCCGAGCCCGACGGGGGAGTCGCAGATGCCGATGACCCGGTGGCCGAGATGGGTGGCCATCGCTTCGGTGACCATGCCGGCGGGGTTGGTGAAGTTGATGACCCACGCGTCCGGCGCGTGCACCGAGATACGACGTGCGATGTCGAGCGCGACCGGCACAGTGCGCAACCCGTACGCCACACCGCCGGCCCCGACCGTCTCCTGCCCGAGCACCCCGCGCCCGGCCGCGACGCTCTCGTCGGCCGCGCGTCCGTCGAGCCCGCCCACGCGGATCGCCGAGAACACGAAGTCCGCCCCACGCACCGCCTCGTCGAGATCCGTCGACGTCGTCACCACGGGAGCATCCGGCACATCGGCGGCGAGCTCGGCGAGAACGCCGCTGATCGCCACGAGCCTGGAGGCGTCGACGTCGTGCAGCACGACCTCGGTGACGCGGCCGGGGGACCGGTCGGCGAGCAAAGCGCGATATACGAGCGGCACGCGGAACCCACCGCCACCGAGAACAACCAGCTTCATGCCCACCACTCCGCACCGGCGACATTTCTCCCGCAGTACGCACCGTACAACCAACGCTGCACAGGCATCAGCAAGATCCTTGGGCCGCTTACGACGACGGCGGCAGTTACCGCAGCTTGGACCGCCCACGCATGGCGTTGAAAGTAAGTCCCGAAGGGGTTCCCGCGCACGCCAAATCTGTGCTACAAAGAATGGCTTTGGGGTTTCGGAATGAATATTCCGGAAAGATAGATTTATTGTATCACAGGGGGCAAGGTGTTGGCGAGCGAACAGGCACGGATCACCTCTCTGTATGAAAAGCTCGACCAGGAACGGAACAAAGCGGCCGCCGATCTCGCGGCCGCCCTGCGGGACACCCACACCGGACGGCTGGACCGTGAAGCCAGCGTCCAGGTGCTGACCAGGCAGATTGGCAAGTACCGCGCAGCGGAGGACGGTCTGTGCTTCGGCCGGATCGACTCAGAGAACGGCGAAAGCACCTACATCGGGCGCGTCGGCCTGTTCGACGACGAGTTCCAGCCGCTATTGCTGGACTGGCGCGCGCCGGCGGCACGGCCATTCTACACCGCGACCGCCGCGAATCCGGAAGGCCTCGTGTTGCGCCGCCACTTCCGCGTCCGCGACCGGGAGCTGCGCGATTTCCACGACGACGAGCTGCTGGCCGACGCGACCGCATTGCTCGACGCCCTCAACGCGCCGCGGACCGCGACGATGCGCGACATCGTCTCGACCATCCAGGCCGAGCAGGACGAGATCATCCGTTACTCCGGCCCCGGCGTGCTGGTGATCGAAGGCGGCCCCGGCACGGGCAAGACCGCGGTCGCGCTGCACCGCGTCGCGTACCTGCTGTACACGCGCCGCGAGCGCCTTTCCCGTCACGGCGTCCTGATAGTCGGACCGAACACCGGTTTCCTGCACTACGTCAGCGACGTGCTGCCATCGCTGGGGGAGACCGACGTCGTGTTCGCAACACCCGGCGAGCTCTACCCCGGAGTGGTCACCGACGTCGAGGACACCCCGTTGTTGCAACGCCTCAAAGGCCACATATCAGTGCTGGACCTGCTGGCCGTCGCCGTGGCCGACCGGCAGGAGCTTCCCGACGAGCCCATCGAAATCGAGCTCGAAGACGTCGTCGTCCCCCTCGACGCGCACGTCGCCGCCGTCGCACGCGAGAAGACGCGGTACTACGAGCTACCGCACAACGCGGCGCGCAAGTACTTCTTCCTCGCTCTCGCCGAAGAGCTCGTCGCCCCGGCGATGAAGCTGATCGGCGTCGACTGGCCCGAGATCGAGGAGGACGTGCGGCACGAGCTGCGCCACAGCACGGCATTGCGCGACGCCGTCGACCGGTTGTGGCCGGAGCTCACACCCGAGCAGCTGCTCGCCGACCTGTACGCGGGCCGGTGCTACCGGATCGGCGCACCTGAGCTGTACCGCGAAGCCGCCGACGCGTGGACGGTGTCCGATGTGCCGCTGCTCGACGAGCTCGCCGATCTGCTCGGCTCGGACGGCTCAGCCGAACGCCAGGCGCGGCGGGAGGAAGAGGAAGGACTTGCCTACGCCCGCGGTGTCATGGACGTGCTGTCGATCGATGAACGCGCCGACGACGACGAGTACATCGTCACCGACTTCGTCAACGCCGAGACGCTCGCGTACCGGCACGAGGCACGCGACCACCGCACTCTCGCCGAACGAGCTGCCGACGACCGCACCTGGACCTACGGCCACGTCGTCGTCGACGAGGCACAGGAGCTGTCCGCAATGGACTGGCGCGTCCTGCTCCGCCGTTGCCCCAACAGGTCGATGACCGTCGTCGGCGACCTGGCGCAACGCCAAGCCGCAGGCGGCGCCCGCAGCTGGGGCTCGGTGTTCGACCGCTTCACCTACCGCAGGCTGGAGGTCAACTACCGCACTCCCGGCGAGATCATGGCCGTCGCCACCCCGGTGCTGAAGCTCGTCGACCCCGACGCCGCCGCACCGACGTCAGTGCGCAGCACCGGCGTCCGCCCCTGGGCCCGCCGCGTCACCGACATCTCGGCGGCGGTCCGCGACGAGCTCGACGCACACGCCGAAGCTCTGCCCGGCCGCACGATCGCCGTCATCGGCGACGGCTGGATGTCGCCGAGATCGTCCAAGGGGCTGGAGTTCGACGTCGTCATCGTCGTCGAACCGCAGCTCATGACCCCGAGCGAGCTGTACGTGGCGTTGACGAGGGCGACGCAACGACTCGGCGTCCTGCACACCGAGCCGCTCCCGCGTCACCTACGAGGTCTCCTCTGAGACCCAGCGGAGGTAATCGTCGTTGCCCCCGACGACGGGGGTGACGACGACCTCCGGCACGTCATAGCTGTGCTGGTCCTTGATGTGCGCGACCAGCTCGTCGACGCGAGCGGCAGACGTCTTCACGACGCACTGCCACTCGTCGTCTACGCGCACCTCACCGTCCCACCGGTAGACGCTGCGGATCGGCACGATCTGCACACACGCGCCCAGCCGTGCCTCGACGACCCCTCTCGCCAACGACTCCGCCGCCTCAGCGGAGTCCACGGTCGTCACCACGTTCACGGCGTTCATACGGCGTCGATCTCCTTCAACAGCTGTTTCTTCAACGCATCCGGCGCGAACGACGCCCGAACTCCCGCTCGCGCCAGCTCCGCGAGCTCATCGCGCCCGAACCCGAACCGCTCGTGGCACACCAGGTACTCGCGGTCGAGGTCGGTGTGGAACATGCCGGGGTCGTCGGTGCTGACCGTCACCGGCACCCCGGCCTCCACCAGCCGCGGCAACGGGTGCTCGTCCAGCGACGCGACTGCGCCGGTCCGGATGTTCGACGTCGGGCACACCTCCAACACGACGCCCTCGCCGGCGAGGTACCGCAGCAGCTCCGGGTCCTGCACCGCGCTGACGCCGTGCCCGATCCGCTCGGCACGCAGGTCCCGCACCGCGGCCCAGATCTCGCTGGGCGGCATCGTCTCGCCGGCATGCGGCATCATGTGCAGCCCGGCATCACGCGCCATCGCGAACGCCTCGCGGAACCTCGTCCGCGGCGAGTCCGCCTCGAACCCGCCGAGCCCGAACCCGACCAGCCCCTCCGGCCGGTGCTCGGTGGCGAACCGCGCACTCGTCATGCCCCAGTCCCGATCCCAGATGCCGGGCACGTCGAAGATCCACTGCAATGTCACGCCGTGCAGCTCCAACGCCTCAGCCCGTCCTGCGGCCAACGCTTCGACGAGTTCGTCGGGCGCGATGCCGGCCCGCAGGTGACTTGTCGCACTCACGGTGACTTCCGCGTACCGGACGTTGGTCCGCGCAGCGTCACGTGCGTACCCGACGACCAGTGTGCGAACGTCCTCACCGGTCGTGACGAGGTCGTTGACGATGCCGTACACGGTGATGAAGTGCCGGAAGTCCGTGAACTCGTAGAACTTCCGCAGCTCGGCCTCGTCGGTCGGAACCGGACCGCCCGGGTAGTTGCGGGCGAGCGCGAGGACGGTGTCGACGGAAGCCGCGCCCACGAGGTGGACGTGCAGCTCGGCCTTCGGCAACGCGTGGACGAAGTCGGAAATGGGCACGGTCCATGCTCTCAGGTCAAGAGCCGTTCGACGGGTGACATGTCTTGCAGTCACGGGGAAGGGTGCAGGGCGAATCCCTGTCCCCGGCTTCGCATTGGGGGTGCCTCGTGAGGGGCGCACGAAGAGTCGCACTGCTGACCGCGGTGCTAGTTCTGCCGTTCCTGCCCGCCACGGCCACCGCTGCCGAGGGGCCGGTGTTCAAGGACGGCGAGGCGCAACCCGTCTTCGACCCGAAGGACGTGGTCAAGGAGAGCCTCTGGGTCCGAGCACCGGTCGACAGCGACCGCGACGGCAAGGACGACGAGGTCTACACCGAGGTAGTCCGGCCGCGCGCCACCGAACGAGGGCTCAAGGTCCCCGTCGTCTACATGGTCAGCCCGTACTTCTCCGGCGGCAACGACGTTCCCAACCACAACGTCGACGTCGAGCTGTACGTCCCCGACAAGCGCAATGGCCGGCTACTCAAGGCCTCCTCCGACGAACGCGTCACCGCAGCCCTCGGCCCTAACCCGATCACGTCGGGCCGTTACGAGTCCTACTTCATCTCACGCGGCTACGCCGTCGTGTATGCCGAGTCGCTCGGCACCGGCAAGTCCACGGGGTGCCCGACGACGGGCGATGTCAACGAGACGATCGGCGCGCGTGTCGTCGTCGACTGGCTCAACGGCCGTGCGTCCGCACGCACCGCCACGGGCGAGGCGATCAAGGCGACGTGGTCGACCGGTAAAACCGGCATGATGGGCGTTTCCTACAACGGAACGCTGCCCAACGCCGTCGCCTCCACCGGCGTCCGCGGCCTCGAAGCGATCGTGCCGATCGCCGCGATCTCCAGCTGGTACGACTACTACCGCGCGGACGGCGCCGTCGTCGCCCCCGGCACGTTCCAGGGCGAGGACGCCGACGTGCTCGCGGACTACGTCTACACCCGCGCGGACCGCGAGATCTGCAAGCCGATCATCGCCGAGATCGCCAAGGACCAGGACCGCATCACCGGCGACTACAGCCGGTTCTGGGACAAGCGCAACTACCTCAACGACGTCCACAAGGTGCGTGCGGCCGTCCTCGCCGTCCACGGGCTCAACGACTGGAACGTCAAGATGACGCACGTCGAGCAGTGGTACTCGGCGCTGAAGAAGGTCGGTGTGCCGCACAAGATCTGGCTGCACCAGTCCGGCCACACCGATGCCGACACGCTCCGCTCGGTCGAGTGGCGCCGCACCCTCAACCGCTGGTTCACCCAGTACCTGTGGGGCCACCGCAACGGCATCGACAAGGAGCCGCGCGCGACGATCCAGCGCGAGGACAAGACGTGGGTCGACGAGAAGGACTGGCCGGCACCCGGCACGTCCGACGTGCGGCTGCGGCTGTCCGCGGGCGGACCGGCCAAGGGCGGCCTCGGCCTGCGACCCGGCCACGGCGTGGAGAACCTGACCGACGACGCGACGAAGACGGCCGAGTCGTTGATCGACCAGGCCACCTCGCCGAACCGCCTGTCCTACGCGACCGAGCCGACGCAGAAGCCGTTGCGCTTGTCCGGCAAGTCGACCGCGCACCTGCGGGTCGCGTTCGACCGTCCCGCCGCCAACGTCACGACGCTGCTCGTCGACCGCGCTCCGGACGGCAGGTCGCACGTCATCACTCGCGGCTGGACCGACCCGCAGAACCGCGAACGCCCCGACAAGACCTCGCCGGTCAAACCGGGCAAGTTCTACGACGTCGATGTGCCGATCGTGCCGGACGACTACGTCCTGCAGGCCGGGCACCGGCTCGAGTTCGTGCTGATCTCCAGCGACTACGACTACACGCTGCGCCCGAAGCCGGGGGCCGGCCTCTCGCTGGACCTCGCCAGGACCTCGGTCGAACTGCCGGTTGTCGGCGGCTGGCGCGCGTTGTTCCAGACGTTCTGAGCTGTGGTGCCGCGCTTCGGTCTCGTGAGGGCTGAAGCGCGGCACGATAGCACTCACTCCCGAACCCGAGCGCCCCAAGATCTCAACCTGTCCACAACTCACGAGTAATCCACAGCTTCCACATCAGCGAAGGCCCACAGCCCAGCCACCCGTCACAGTGGCACCATGCCCACAACCCTCCCCAAACCGATCCGCCTCCGCGCCCCCGGCGACCTCTACGCGGCCATCCCGCACCTGATGGGTTTCCACCCGACGGAGTCGCTCGTCGTGCTGGTCCTGAGGGACGGCGCGGTCTCCATGACCATGCGCGTCGACCTGCCCCGCCCGCGACATAGAGGGCTTCTGGTGGCCCAGCTGGAAATGCCGCTCCTGGAGCAAGGCGCGGAGGGCGTGATCCTCGCGGTCATCAGTGCACCCTCTGAGCACATGCCGGAGGAGCTTCCGCACGAGCCGCTGATCACCGCACTTGCGAACAGCCTCGGCGGGCACGGCATCGATGTCCTCGAAGCCGTGTGGCTGCACGCGTGCGAGAAGGACGCACCGTGGTACTGCTACTTCGACCTCGACTGCCACGGGCGGTTGCCGGACCCGCAGGTGTCCGCGGTGGCCGCGGCGTGCGCGAGCGACGGCAACGTGACGTTCGAGTCGCGCGCCGCGCTGGCAGCGGTGGTCACGCTCGACTCGGTGGAGGCCCGCGAACGCAGGTCCGTGCTGCTCGACGAGCTCATGAACACCGAGGAACCGCCTGAGCCGGCAGCGGAACTCCGTCGCGTGCGTGCCGCGATCGACGCCTCGAACCAGCGCAAGGGACCGTTGCCCGATGTGGAGATCGTCGCGTTGAGCAGAGCCCTGGCGCACCCGGAGGTGCGTGACGCCTGCCTGTCGTACGCGGTGCAGAACAACGCCAGGGCGGCCGAACGGCTGTGGCTCGACCTCACGAGGTCCTGCCCGTCACCGGAACGCGCGGAACCCGCGTGTCTCCTGGCGTTCTTCGCCTACCACCGCGGCGACGGCGGACTCGCGTCGGTCGCGCTCGACGTGGCCGAAGAAGCCTGCTTCGGCCACGCGCTGGCGCGGCTGTTGCGCGGCGCACTGAGCGCCGCGCTGCCTCCCGAAGAGCTCAAAACACTGGCGGACAAGGCCGTCCTGAACGCCCGCAAGCTGCTCTCCGCGGGAACTCAGAGCAGCTCCGGCCGCTCCCACTCCTGATCGAGGACGTGCTCGGCCAGGAACGCCCACACCGTCTCGTACCAGACCCGAGAGTTCCCGGGGGTGAGAATCCAGTGGTTTTCCGTAGGAAAGTAAAGGTACTTCGCGGTGACGCCGTGCCGGACCAGGTCGAAGTACAGCCGCTGCCCCTCGCCGATGGGGACCCGGTAGTCCTTGTCCCCGTGGATGACGAGCATCGGCGTCTTGATGTCGGCGACCCGCAGGTGCGGGGAGTTGGCGAGGACCCGCTCGGGCCGGGTGATGGGGTCGCCCATCTCCCGCATCCAGAAGTACGAGTCGTCGGTGGCGCCGGAGAACGCGTCGAGGTGCCACAGCGAGGCGTGGGTGACGATCGCGCGGAACCGGTCGGTCTGGGTGGCGATCCAGTTGGCCATGTAACCGCCGAAGGACCCGCCCATGGCGGCGGTGCGCGAGCCGTCGATCTCGGGCCGCTCGACGGTCACGTCGGTGATGGCCATGAGGTCGGTGTAGGGCTCGGCGCCCCAGCGACCCCAGCCGGCCGCGATGAAGTCGGGCCCGTACCCCGTGGACAGCGCGGGATCGGGCAGCAGGACGGCGTAGCCGCGGGCGGCCATGAGCCACGGGTTCCAGCGCCACGTCCAGCCGTTCCAGCTCATCACAGGTCCACCGTGGACCCAGAGCAGCAGCGGGGCGGGGGAGTCGGCGGAGGCACCGTCGGGCAGCACCAGCCAGGCGCGGACGGTCCTGCCGTCGGCCACGACGGTGGAGACCTCGGTGAGCCTGCCGGGCACCGAGGTCAGGGCACCGGGGGCGGGCAGCCGCACCGGGTCCTGGTCAGCTCCGGTGCTGGCGAACCGCACGGGCTGTGGCGGGTGGTCGACCGAGTTGCGCAGTGCGTACAGCGTCTCGCCGTCCGGGCTCACGACCACGTCGCTGTAGTAACCCGAGAGCGTCAGCTTCGTGACCTCGCCCGTGGCGAGGTCGAGCCGCCACACCGGCTGGTGCCCGAGGTGGCTCGCGACGAAGAAGACGGCCGAGGAGTCGGGGCTCACCACCGGGTGCGCCGGTTCTTCCTGGAAGTCCGGCGCCAGTGGCGTGATCGAGTCGTCGGCCAGGTCGATGCGCACCAGGCTGCTGCGGTACGGCGCGTCCGCGGTGGACTCGCGGAACCGGATGGCGATCACGGCCGAGGAGTCGTGGGTGAACGCGGCGTCGAAGAACGAGAAGCCTTCTTCGGAGGCGATGACCCGCGAGGAGCTGCCGTCGGTGGCGACGAGCCGCAGCTCGGTCCGGCGGCCGTAGGCGGCGCTGACGTCGACGGCGTACCCGTGGACGGCCCACCTGCCGTCGGGGCTGAGCGCGATGTCCTCATCGCTCAGCCTGCTCTCGGAGTCGTCGCTGAGGGCGGTGACGTGCTCGGCAGCCGGGCTGTCCAGCGGGACCGAGAACAGTCGCGGGTAGCTGGGGCCGAGGTCGGAGTCCCAGTACCGGATCGGGTAGGACTCGTGCAGGATCGCCGTCACGCCGGCGTCCTCGCGGGCCTTGCGCTTGGCGTCGTCTTCGCCGCCGAACTCCGCGAGGCGGTGCGCGTACGACGTCAGCAGCAGCGTCTCGCCCGCGACACGCACCTGGCCGACCCCGCCGCCGGGCCGCAGCACCTCGGCGGCCTCACCGCGGACCGGCAACCGCCACAGCGCCGTCTTGTCCTTGGCCTCGTCCGGCTTCGTGAGCGGGTCCGGGCGCTTCGACAGGAACAGCAGCGAACCATCCGGCGCGAAGACCGGCGCGGCGTCGCTCTTCGTGGAGTAGGTGAGGCGGGTGGCGTCCCGCTCGCCGGTGGGGTCGACCTCCCAGAGGGCGCCCTGCCAGGTCTTGCCGTCCGGCGCGAGCGAGGAGACGACGGTGACGAGCCGCGTGCCGTCCGGGGACAGCGCGAGCGACGCGAGCCGCGGGGTGGAGTTGTAGCTCTCGAAAGAGGCGAAATCGGTCATCGTGGCTCAGGCTCCGTGTCGGGCGCGGGTGAACTCCCACGCGTCGCGGACGATGCCGGCGAGGTCGGCGCGCTCGGGCTTCCACCCGAGCTCGGTGCGGGCCCGCTCGGCGGAGGCGACGAGAACAGCAGGGTCCCCCGCACGCCGCGGCGCGACGACCGCGGGGATCGGGTGGCCGGTGACCTCGCGACACGTGTCGATGACCTGCTTCACCGAGAAGCCCGTGCCATTGCCGAGGTTGTAGATCCGGTGCTCGCCGGCAGTAGCGTGGTCGAGCGCCAGGAGGTGGGCGTCGGCGAGGTCCGTGACGTGGATGTAGTCGCGGACGCAGGTGCCGTCCTCGGTCGGCCAGTCCTCGCCGTAGATCGAGATGTGCTCCCGCTGACCGAGCGCGACCTGCAGCACGAGCGGGATCAGGTGGGTCTCGGTCGCGTGCCGCTCGCCGATGCTGCCGTAGGCGCCGGCGACGTTGAAGTACCGCAGGCTCGTCGCGGCCAGCCCGTGGGCGGCGGCGTACGACGTGATCGCGTGGTCGATGGCCAGCTTGGTGGCGCCGTAGGTGTTGGTGGGCTGCGTGGGCGCGGTCTCGGGGATCGGCACCTCCCGCGGCTCGCCGTACGTCGCGGCAGTCGAGGAGAAGACGAGCTTCGGCGTGCCATGCTCCTTCATCGCGGTGAGCAGGCGAACCGCGGTGAGGACGTTGCCCGTCCAGTACTTCCCGGGGTCCTGCATGGACTCACCGACGAGGGACTTCGCGGCGAAGTGCAGCACACCGTCGAAGCCCTCGGCGAGGACGTCGCCGATCACCTCGGCGATGTCACCCCGCACGAAGCGCGCACCCGCGGGAACGGCGTCCTCGTGGCCGGTGGAGAGGTCGTCGAGCACGACCACCTCGTGCCCAGCTTCGAGCAGGCGCGCAGCGCAGACGCTGCCGACGTAGCCGGCCCCGCCCGTCACGAGCAGCTTCACCACAGTCCTCGCAATCCTCGTCAAGATCGGTTTCCGCTACCTGTCCTGGCCCGCGCCCGCGGAGGGAACCGCCGTGAAAAGTCGCGGCCGCACGAGCGAGCGCGCGGCGAAGGCGACGAGCACGGCCCGCTCGACCGCGTTGTGCCGTTCGACGGGCACGAGGGCGATCGCGGAGCCGCCGAAGCCGCCGCCGGTCATCCGGGCGCCGAGCGCCCCGGCCGCCCTCGACGCCTCGACCGCGACGTCGAGTTCGAGGCAGGAGACTCGGTAGTCTTCGTCAAGGCTCACGTGCGACGCCGAAAGAAGAGGGCCGATCTCGGCGAGCCGGCCCGCGCGCAGCAGGTCGACGGTCCGCAGGACGCGATCGTTCTCGGTCACCACGTGCCGCACCAGCGGACGCAGCTCTTCGGGCAGCCGGACGAGCGCGTCGTCGAGCTCGGTGATGTCCACGTCGCGCAGCGCGGGAACGCCGAGGATGCCGGCGGCCCGCTCGCAGCCCGCCCGCCGGGCGCCGTAGCCGCCGTCGACGTGGGAGTGGCTGGCGCGGGTGTCGATGACCAGCACCTCAAGGCCGCTGGCGGCGGCGTCGAACGCGACCTGCTCCGACTTGCCGGAGCGTACGTCGTAAAACAGTGCGTGCGCTTCGATGCAGGACAGCGATGCCGTCTGGTCCAGGATGCCGGTCGGCGCGCCCACGAAGTCGTTCTCGGACCGCTGCACCCAGCGCGCGATGTCCGGCCGTTCGGCGGTCACGTCCGCCAGGCCCAGCAGCGCGAGCGCGACTGCGCATTCAAGGGCGTGCGAGGACGACAGGCCCGCGCCGGCGGGCACGTCGCCCGCGATCACGAGGTCCGCTCCTGCGGTCACCGGGAGGCCCTGTTCGCGCAGGGCCCAGGCGACGCCGCCGGGGTACGCGGCCCACCCGCGGATGGTGCGAGGCGCTAGGTCGGCGACCGCGACCGGCGCCGCGTGTTGCACCCCGCCGTCGTCGCCCAGCGTGCTGACAGCAAGCACACCGTCGGCACGGGGCGATGCCGCGACCGCGGTGCGGTGGGGCAGGGCGAACGGCAGCACGTAGCCGTCGTTGTAGTCGGTGTGCTCGCCGATGAGGTTGACGCGGCCGGGTGCCGACCAGACCCCGTGAGGTGCACGTCCGTGCAGGCGGTGGAACGTCTCCGCCGCCTTGGCGGCCGGAGTCGTCGTCGCCTGGGTCACCGGGCGAGCACCAGCACGGCGTGGGCGACCGCCGGGTCGAGTTCGGCCAGGTTGCCGTTCGGGCCGCGCACCTGGATGACCTTGGCGTTGCCGAGCGACTCCACCTGGACGGTGCCGCCGGGGATGACGCCGGCCTCCTTCAGCTCGGCCATCAGGTCCGGGTCGAGCTGGACGTGCTCGGCGATGCGGCGCACCTCGACGGGGCCACCGCCGCGGCGGGCCACCTCGTCAATGCGCACGAGGTCCGCCTCGGCGGGCGGGGCGGGCTCGCCGTCGCCCAGCTTGTCGAGGCCCGGGATGGGGTTGCCGTAAGGGGAGGTGGTGGGGTTGCCGAGGAGTTTGATGAGTTTGCGTTCGACCGCTTCGCTCATGACGTGTTCCCAGCGGCAGGCCTCGCTGTGGACGTGCTCCCACTCGAGCCCGATGATGTCCACGAGGAGGCGCTCGGCGAGCCGGTGCTTGCGCATGACGGCGATCGCCAGGTTGCGGCCCTGGTCGGTGAGTTCGAGGTGACGGTCTTCCGCCACGACGACCAGGCCGTCGCGCTCCATGCGGCCGACGGTCTGGCTCACGGTCGGTCCACTTTGGCCGAGGCGCTCGGCGATGCGGGCGCGCAGGGGCACCACGCCTTCTTCTTCGAGCTCGTAGATCGTGCGGAGATACATCTCCGTGGTGTCGATGAGGTCGTTCACACCCGCTCCCCTTCGTGTGGTGTCAATGGTAGTCGTGCCGGGGGACACAGGTGTCCGCGCGGTGCAGGATGTGACCCGTGCATGCCTTGATCACTCCTGAAGCCCTCGCTGACGCGCTGAGTGCGCGGCCGGCGGCCGTTGTGCTGGATGTCCGGTGGCGGCTCGGTGGGCCGCCCGGACGCCAAGACTACGAGGTCAGCCACGTGCCCGGCGCGGTGTACGTGGACCTGGACACCGAGTTGTCCGCCCCGCCGGGGGTGGGCGGCAGGCATCCGCTGCCCGATCCGGAGCGGCTGCAGGAGGTGCTGCGGCGTGCCGGGGTGCGTGAGGGTGGCCGGGTCGTGGCCTATGACGCGGGTGACGGTTCGGTGGCGGCGCGGGTGTGGTGGCTCCTGCGGTGGGCCGGGTTCAGGGACGTCGCGGTGCTGGACGGCGGGTTCGCCGCCTGGGAGGCGGCGGGGTTGCCGGTGAGCGCCGAGGAGGTCATGCCGGAGGAGGGGGACGTCGTGGTGCGGGCCGGGCAGATGCCGGTGCTGGACGCGGACGGTGCGGCGGCGCTGGCGCGGGACGGGGTGCTGCTGGACGCGCGGGCGCCGCAGCGGTACCGCGGGGAGACCGAGCCCGTGGACCCGAAGGCGGGGCACGTTCCCGGGGCGCTCAACGCGCCGTCGGCCGGGCATGTCGGGGCCGACGGGCGGTGGCTCGGTGCGGAGGAACTGGCGGAGCGGTTCGCCGGGATCGGGGTGCCGGCGGAGGCGGGCGGTGCGGTGGCCGTCGGCGCGTACTGCGGGTCGGGCGTGACCGCGTCGTCCGTGGTGCTCGCGTTGGAGGTGGCGGGGATCACGTCGGCGGAGGAGCCGGCGGCGTTGTACGCCGGGTCGTGGTCGAACTGGTGTGCGTTGGACAGGGAGGTGGCGACGGGCTGACGGGTGACCAGCCGGGATGGCTGGTCCGGGGTCAGGCGTTCGGGATGCGGTCGAAGCCGGCGGTGGCGAGTTTCAGGGCGGCGCCGCAGGTGTCCAGTTCGTCGAGGGCGAGAACGCTCACCGAGAAGGCGGTGGTGATGGCGGTGGGGTCGTCGGTCAGCATGACGGTGACCTGGCAGTCCTCTTTGGAGGTGGCGACCTGCCAGGCGGTGTTGCCGCCGATCTCGATCTGCTTCTTCTCGCCCTCCTCGTCGACCACCTCGGGGACGGTGACCATCTGGGTCACCACCACGGAGGGGTTGGAGAGGGTGTGGATGCAGCCGCCGTCCGCCGCGGACTTGCCGCCGGTCGCGGCCTCGACGTCGGCGGCCTTGAGGACGCCGCAGGTTTCGAGGCCGGCGGTCTTCTTCTTGGTGGCGATCTTGATGTCGCCCGGTTTCGTCGGGGCGCTGCTGGTGGAGGGGGTCTTCTGCGTGGTGCTGGTGGACGGCTTCTTCGAGGTGGAGGCCGGGGCCTCCGGTTCGGGGGCCGCGTTGGTGTCGGCGACGGCCGAGCCCTTGACCTGCTCCGCGCAGCCCGTGGCGGCGGTGAGGACGAGGCCCAGTGCGAGGAGGAGGGCTGCTGCTGGTCGCGGGTGCATGTCGCCTCTGACCCCTGTTCGGTGGGTTCGGTTCCGGGGCCGTGGGGGGTTCACGCCCGGCGAGGGGACTGTAGGCGCCGGGCGGGGCACGGGCGCACGGGGCGACCATGTTGTGATCACGGGTTGGGCCGATCGGTGGGTAGGTTGCAGGCATGGGTAAGCCAGCCGCTGTTGTCTGGGACAGGTCCTTCCTCGGGTACGACCTCGGTGGCGACCACCCGCTGAACCCCGTGCGGCTCGACCTCACGGTGCGGCTCGCGACGGCGCTCGGGGTGCTGCGGGACGTGGAGCTGCTCGTCCCGGAGCCGGCCGGCGACGAGGAGATCGAGCTGGTGCACCGGCCGGGGTACCTGAGCGCGGTGCAGGCGGCGCCCACCGCCGGGTGGGACGTGGGACACGGGCTGGGGACGCCGGACAACCCGGTGTTCGAGCGGATGCACGAGGCGTCGGCGCTGGTGGTGGGCGGGTCGCTGAGGGCGGCGCGGGCCATCGCGAGCGGGGAGGCCGACCGGGCGGTCAACATCGCCGGTGGGCTGCACCACGCCATGCCCGACAGCGCGGCGGGGTTCTGCGTCTACAACGACTGCGCGGTGGCGATCGAGTGGCTGTTGCGCAACGGGGTCGAGCGCATCGCGTACGTGGACGTCGACGTGCACCACGGGGACGGGGTGCAGACGGCGTTCTGGGACGACCCGCGGGTGCTGACGGTGTCGTTGCACCAGCACCCGATGAGCCTGTGGCCGGGCACCGGGTGGGCCGGTGAGGTCGGCGGCGCGGGGGCCGAGGGGAGTGCGGTCAACGTGGCGTTGCCGGCCGGTACGAAGGACGGGGCGTGGTTGCGGGCGTTCCACGCGACGGTGCCGGCGCTGCTGACGGCGTTCCGGCCGCAGGTGCTGGTCACGCAGTGCGGTGTCGACACGCACAAGGAGGACCCGCTGGCGGACCTCGAGCTGAGCGTGGACGGGCACCGGGCCATCTACCAGGCGTTCCGCGAGCTGGTGACCGAGCACGGGTTCAAGTGGCTGGCGCTCGGCGGCGGCGGGTACGAGCTGCTGCGGGTGGTGCCGCGGTCGTGGACGCACCTGCTCGCGACGGTGCTGGACCGCGATGTGGACGTGCACCGGCCGTTGCCCGCGGAGTGGGTGGCGCACGCGACGCGCATCGCGCCCGGCTGGCCGCTGCCTGCGTCGATGACCGATGAGTGCGACCCTGGACACCAGCCGTGGGGCGGGGACGCGGAGGAGCCGGTGGACCGGGCGATCCGCGAGACGCGTCGTGCGGTGTTCCCCCTGCACGGACTCGACCCGGACGACCCGAGGGACTGACACCAGTGGCCGACGACACGAACGGGCACAGGGATCCGTTCGACTTCCCGCGGCACTGGGAGGCCGACGTCGTCCTCAGCGACGGCGGCACCGTGCACCTGCGGCCGATCACGCCGGACGACGCCGAGCAGCTCAGGGAGTTCCACGGCAGGCTGTCCGAGCGGACGCGGTACTTCCGCTACTTCGGGCCCTACCCGCGGATCCCGCAGCGCGACCTCGAGCGGTTCAGCACGGTCGACCACCACGACCGGGTGGCGCTCATCGCGGTGCTCGGCGACGACATCGTCGCGGTCGGCCGGTTCGACCGGCTGCACCGCGGGGAGTCGGCGGAGGTCGCGTTCGTCGTCGAGGACGCGCACCAGGGGCGCGGGCTCGGCAGCATCCTGCTGGAGCACCTCGCGGCCGCGGCCAGGGAGGTCGGGCTCGCCCGGTTCGAGGCCGAGGTGCTGGCCGAGAACGGGCAGATGGTCCGGGTGTTCCGCGACGCCGGCTACCAGGTCAGCAGGGCGTTCGAGGAGGGCGTGCTGCACCTGGAGTTCGCGATCGACCCGACCGACGAGTCCGTCGCCGTCGCCAGAGCGCGCGAGCAGGCCGCCGAGGCGCGCAGCGTGCACAACCTGCTGCACCCGCGCAGCGTCGCGGTCATCGGGGCGTCCACCGACCCGACGAAGATCGGGCACGCGGTGCTCAAGAACCTGCTCGAAGCCGACTTCAACGGGCCCGTCTACCCGGTCAACGCCGAGCACCGCGCGGTGCGGGGCGTGCGGGCGTACCCGACCGTGCTCGACATCCCCGACGACGTCGACCTCGCCGTCGTCGCCGTACCGGCGGCCAGTGTCGACGAGGTCATGGACGGGTGCCTCGCGAAGGGTGTGAAGGCGCTGGTCGTCGTGTCGAGCGGCTACGGCGAGACGGGGCCCGACGGGCTGTCCGCCGAACGCCGGCTCGCGGCCGAGGCCAGGGCACACGGCATGCGGGTCGTGGGGCCCAACGCCCTCGGCGTGCTCAACCTCGACCCCAGGGTCCGCCTGAACGCGAGCCTCGCGCCGAAGCTGCCGGAGAAGGGCCGCGCGGGGTTCTTCTGCCAGTCCGGCGCGCTCGGCACGGCCATCCTCGCCAACGCCGCCGGCTGGGGCCTGGGGCTGTCGACGTTCGTGTCGGCGGGCAACCGGGCCGACGTCTCCGGCAACGACCTGCTGCAGTACTGGGAGACCGACCCCGCCACCGACGTCGTGCTGCTCTACCTGGAGTCCTTCGGCAACCCGCGCAAGTTCGCCCGGCTCGCTCGCAGGCTCGGCCGCACCAAGCCGATCGTCGCCGTGAAGTCCGGCCGGCACGCCGTCACGCCCGGCCTGGCCGCGACCGGCGTCAAGGTCGACGAGGCGAGCGTCCAGGCGTTGTTCGAGCAGGCCGGCGTGATCAGGGTCGACTCGCTGGCCCAGCTCTTCGACACCGCCCTGCTGCTGGCCCACCAGCCGCTGCCGAAGGGCAAGCGGGTCGCCGTCGTCGGCAACTCCACCGCCATCGGCCTGCTCGCCGCGGACACGCTGCTCGCCCAGGACCTCGCGCTCGCGGGCGACCCGGTCGACGTCGGCGCCCAGGCCACGCCGGAGGAGTTCGCGAAGGCCGTGCGGGAAGCCCTCGAACGGCCCGAGACCGACGCGCTGGTGGTCGTGTTCGTGCCGCCGGTGGCGGTTCCGGGCACCGCCTATGCCCGCGCGTTGAAAGAGGCCGCGCACCGCACGAAACCGATCGTGTCGACGTTCCTCGCGGTCGAAGGAATTCCCGAGGAGCTGAAGGTTCCCGGGAAAGGCTCCATTCCCAGTTACGCGAGCCCGGAACGCGCGGTTCTCGCATTGGCGCGAGCGGTTCGTTATGCACGATGGCGCGCCGCGCCCCAGGGCCACTTCATGCGGCCGGAAGGCATCGACGCGGCCGCGGCCAGATCCATTGTGGACGAGAGGATCGAGGCGACCGACCGCGCGATCGACGACCGCACGGCCGTCGAGCTGCTGAGGTGCTACGGCATCGACGTCGTCCCGTTCCGCATCGCCCACAGCGCGGAAGAGGCTGCTCAGGCCGCGGCCGGGCTCGGCTACCCGGTCGCGATGAAGGCCACCAGCGAACGGCTGCGCCACCGCACGGACCTGGTCGGCGTGCGGCTCGACATCGCCCAGGTGGAATCGGTCAAGGCCGCCTACCGGGACCTCGCGGCGCTGTCCGGCAAACCGGACGTGTACGTGCAACGCATGGCGCCCAAGGGAGTCAGCTGCGTCCTGGGCCTGCAGGACGACCCGAGCTTCGGCACGCTGGTCTCGTTCGGACTGTCCGGCGTCGTCAGCGACCTGCTCGGCGACCGGGCCTACCGGGCGGTACCGCTGACCGACACCGACGCGGCGGAGCTCGTCGCGGCACCGAAGGCGGCACCGTTGCTGACGGGCTACCGCGGCGACGAACCCGCTGACCTGAAAGCCCTCCAGGACCTGGTACTCCGTTTGGCGGCATTGGCGGAGGACCTGCCGGAGGTGCGTTCGCTGAAGCTCGAACCAGTTCTTGCTTCTGCCGCAGGCGCTTTCGTCAGCAGTGCCCGAATAGTGCTCGGACCTCCTCCTTCGTTGCACGACGCGGGTCCGCGGCGGCTGCGCTGACCCCGGTTACGGCAACGATTCCGCAGGTTTCATCCACGCTGAGGTATGGACATGCGTCCACGGGCCGCCTAGGTTTCCGACATCGCCGAGCGCACACCGGAAGTTGCATCGGCGCATGCCCGTGGAATCCAGCTGTAAGAGGGACGAATGACGCCGAGAGCGCTCCTCCGCCTGGTAGCGACGACATGTGCGGCCGTGCTGCTCCTGGCCTCGTGCGCGGGCAGTGACGAGTCCACGATGGTGGGCCGGGTCAGCAAGAACGAACGCATCGTCATCGCCGTGTCCTACGACCAGCCGGGCATGGCGGTGCGCCGGCTCGACGGCACCTACCGCGGGTTCGACGTCGACGTCGCGAAGTTCATCGCGAAGGAGATCGGCATCGACGAGCAGAACATCACCTGGAAGGAGGCGCAGCCCGGCAACCGGGAGACGCTGCTGACCACCGGTGAGGCCGACATGGTCGTCTCGACCTACTCGATCACGGAGAAGCGCAAGCAGGTCATCGACTTCGTCGGCCCGTACTTCGTCGCAGGCCAGGACCTCCTGGTGCGCCTGAACGAGAACCGCATCACCGGCCCGAAGTCGCTCAACGCGACCCTGCGGCTGTGCTCCACTGCCGGCTCCACGTCGGCGGCCTACGTGAAGGAGCAGTTCGCGAAGGACGTGAAGCTGGAGGAGTACGCCAAGTTCAGCGACTGCGTGACCGCCCTGCTGGCCAACAACGTCGACGCCGTCACGACCGACGACGTCCTGCTGGCGGGATACGCGGCGCAGAACCCGGAGCTGCTGCGGGTCGTCGGCGAGCCGTTCAGCAAGGAGGAGTACGGCGTCGGCCTGCGCCGCGACGACCCCGAGAGCAAGGCGAAGGTCCAGGCCGCGCTGCAGAAGATGATCGACACGGGAGCCTGGCGCAAGTCGCTGGAGGCCAACATCGGATCTTCCGGCTACAAGATCCCCGACCCGCCGAAGCTCGCGGCCTGATCACACGGGGCGTGACGTAGGCTCACGCCACGTGAACCGCGTCCCGCCGCACCGCGCTGATCGACCTGTTCGCGCGGGCATCCCAGAACACGGCCGAGTTCCGCGCTACTACGCGGTCAAGGCCGAGCTGTTCGACCTCGTCGAGACCCTCGGCGAAGGTACCGTGCTGCCGTCCGAACGCGAGCTCGCCGAACGGTTCTCCGTCTCGCGCGTCACGCTGCGCCAGGCCGTCAGCGAGCTCGTGCTCGAAGGCAAGCTCCTCCGCCGCCAGGGCAGTGGCACCTTCGTCGCCCCGCCCAAGCTCGTGCAACCGTTGTCGCTGGTCAGCTACACCGAGGGCATGCGAAGGCAGGGGGTGGAGCCCACCCGCACGGTGATCACGCTGGAGGAGCTCAGCGCCGACGAGGGCCTCGCCCGCGACCTGGTGCTCGAACCGGGCGAGAAGGTCGTCCACCTCGAACGCGTGCTGCTCGCCGACGACGAGCGCATCGGCCTGGAGTCGACCTACCTGAGCAGCCGCCGCTTCCCCGACCTGCTCGACAAGCTCGACCCGGGCGGCTCGCTCTACGCGTGCCTCACCGAACGCCTCGGCGTGCGCTTCGCCGAGGCAGAGGAACGCGTCGAGACGGTCCTCGCCACCCCGCGCGAGGCACTGCTGATCGGCACGAACCCCGCTTTGCCGATGCTGTTGCTGCACCGCGTCTCCTACGACGTGGAAGGCCATCCGATCGAACGCGCGCGCTCGCTGTACCGGGGTGATCGATTCAGCTTCGTCGCACGCCTGCACGCAGACCGTTAGGAACGGAACAAATACATCTCCGCGAGCGTCTAGGGACCATGGCGCTGGAACCGGAGATCGGGCTCGTCGGCAGAGACGAGCTGACCAGACTGGTCGAGTCGCTGGTCGAACGTCGTGGCAACCACCCCCTGCCGGTGGTCGTCGCGTACGGTCCCGGCGGCAGCGGCAAGACCTCGCTGCTCGACCACGTCCGCAGGCGCTACCGCGAGGCCCCGGTCGCCCACGTCGACCTGGACAAGGCCGGCTCCCGCTCCTGCAAGGACATCCTCGACGTCGCCGCCGAGCAGCTGCGCTCCTACCGGCACGCCGACTTCGGCCGGATGCGGCTGCCGCGCTACGACCTCGCCCGCCTCGCGTTCCACGGCGAACCGGCCGACGACCCGCACCACCGCGCCCGCGAGCTCGCCGCCAAGCAGATGACCCGGCTGGTCGCGGTCGCCGACGCCGCGGAGGTCGTCGAGGTGCTGCCCCCGGCCCAGGGCCTCGGCAAGGTGCTGCGGCCGTTGCTGCTGTGGCTCATCGGTCTCGCGGTCGTCGCACCGCAGCCGCTGCGGTGGCTGCTCGGCGGCCCGCGGGTCGCGCGCGCTCTGAGGTGGTTCGAGAACCACACCGGCAAGGAGCTCAAGGGCGGGCACCGGCCCAAGTTCGACGCGGCGCTCGTGCACCTGTGGGGCCTGCACCGCTCCGGGGAGACGCTGGAGCTCGACCGGGTGCTGGTCGCCGCGTTCCTGGCGGACGTCCAGGCCGCGTACCGGTTCCGCCGCTACCGCAGGATGAACTCCCTGCTGCTGCTCGACGGCGCCGACCTGCTCGACGGCATCGACTCCTACCTGCCGCCGAAACGCCCGCGGCCCGCCGCGCGTCCCACCGACTTCCTGCACCTGCTCGCGGAACGCCGGCTCGTGCAACCGGACGTGCCGCTGCTCGTCATCGCGACGAAGCAGGCCGCCCCGCCGTTGCCCGAGGCCGAGCTCGACCACACGGCCTGGCTGGAACGGTGCGAGAACGAGCGGACCGCCCAGTCGATGTTCCTGCCGGTGCAGCTCAAGCCGTTCACACCGGAGCAGACGCGGCAGTTCCTCGCCGAGTGGAACCGCGCCCGCAACAGCACCGTGGAGTCCGAGGCGCTCGTCGAGGAGCTGCACGAGGTCACGCACGGGCACCCGCTCGCGGTCCGCCTGGCCATCCAGCTCGTCCAGTACATGTTCGCGCGCGACCAGGTGCTGCCGTCGGTGCGCGCGGTCTTCGACGAACGCCTGCCCGTCGACGAGACCACGACGTTCCAGGACGCCACGGTCGGCGACTACCTGCTGCTGCGGTTCTTCCAGCGGATTCCCGGTGCGGAGGAGATGCCGGAACGCCAGGCCGCCCGCGAGATCTTCGCCCGCCTGGCCGCGCCGCGCGTGCTGGACCGGCACGTGGTCCACGCGCTGCTGCCGCGGGAGTGGGACCGCGACAACATGCGCGCTCTGCTGGCACAGCTCAGTTTCGCGTCCCGCCACGGCGACGACTTCGTGCTGCACCCGCTGCTGCGCGACCTGCTCGCCCGGCGGCTGCGGGAGGCACCGGACGGCGAGTTCTCGCACGTGGGCGTGCACCGGCTGCTGAAGGAGCGCTTCGACAGCCTCGGCCGCCGTGAGGACGCGCTCTACCACGCGCTCGCGCTCGGCGAGGTCCACTTCGTCGCACAACGGCTGCGGCCGCACGTCGACGAACGCGGTGACGGCTGGATCGCCGAGCTCGCCACCATCGCCGAGGCCCCGATGCCGCCGGGTGAGGGAGAGGAGCCACGTGAGGAGGAATCACGCGCGTGGTGGCAGCGGTTGCGCGGCACCAGCGCCCGCCGCACCCTGCACCGCCACGTCGACCGCGTCGTGCGCCCGGAGACCGCGCTGCTCGAAGACGCCGTCCTCGCGACGTGGGACCTGCGTTCCCGCAGCCGCACCGCGCGGCCGACCGTCGAGATGTACGACCGGGTGCTGCGCTCGCACCAGGAGCTCCACGGTCCCGAGGAACGCCTGACCTCCTACCGCGCGACGAAGAGGGCGCTTGAGCACAACACGCCCGCCTCACCGCCCGCGCCGCTGCCGCGCCAGTCCACCGTCGGCGTCCACCCGTACCCGCGGCACTGGCCCGGCCGCAACGGCGTGCGCCGCGTCGTCGTCTACCTCGTCGCGGTGCTGCTCGTGGGGTACGGCGCGGCGTTCTACCTCCAGAACAGCACGCACTGCCTGCGTTACGGCATCTACGAACCCGGTGAGCTCGTCGCCGACCTGTCCGGCCACCGCACCCGTCTGTCCAAAGTAGATGACGTGCAGTGCGTCGGGATGAGCGAGCGACCCGGCCGGTTCGCCCACGGCGACCCGACCCTGCAGAACAGCGACGACGCCGAGGTCGGCGAGCTGGCCCAGCTGATCGCCGACGAGAACGCCAGGGTCGCGAAGGCCAAGGACCGCCCCAGCGTCACGATCGTCGTCGCCACCATGCTCAGCTCCACGGAGCGGGTGAAGCGCGACCTGTCGGCCGGCGTGAACGAGCTGCGCGGCGCCTACCTCGCCCAGCACGAGTGGAACCAGCTCGACGGCATCGCCCGCAACCCGTTGGTGCGCCTGGTGCTCGCGAACTTCGGCGGCGAGTCGGCGCACGCGAGGGTGGTCGCCGAGCAGATCAAGGCCTACGCCGAACGCGACCGCACCGTCGTCGCGGTGACCGGGCTCGGGCAGAGCCGCGTCTCCACCGCCGCGGCGCTGCAGGCGCTGGCACCCACGAAGGACCGCCAGGTCGGCGTCCCGATGGTCGGGTCGGCGCTGTCGTCGACGACCTACAGCCAGAAGCCGTACTTCTTCCGCATCGCGCCGTCCAACGACCGGCAGGCGGAGGTCGTCGCGCGGATCATCGAACGCACCGAGGCGTTGCGCGGCCGCCCGCTGCACCTCGTGCACAGCCCGGGAGACGAGTACAGCGCCGATCTGGCGCAGCTCTTCGAACGCCGGCTGCGTCCCAGGATGCACGGCTACGACGAGAGCACAACCGTGGCCGCGCAGCTCGCGCACGTCGTCATGGACATCTGCGGCAAGTCCCGCAACCCGCTCATCCTCTACACCGGCCGCACCGCGGAGATCGGCGGGCTGCTGACCGAGCTCAGCGGCAACGGCAACTGCCAGGACCCCGTCGTCTTCGGCGGTGACGACCTCACCCAACTGGAGACGACGAACTTCGCGGACCTGGAGGGCGTCAAACAATTCGCCGACGGGAGGTTGTACTTCTCCACGTTCGCGTGGACGCCGGACATGGCGCAAGTTCCGCAAACGACGCAACAGTTCTTCCGGCTTTACGAAACAGCGCAGAACCGGCACGTGCGGCGCGCATTTCTTTCGGGCCCCAACGGACACATCCTCCTCGCCTATGACGCGGTGAAGGTCGTCGCGCGCGCCGCTGAACACGGTGAGGCCCGGCAGGCTGTTTTCCAGTACCTGCGCACTTTGCGTGACTTCGACGGCGCGTCCGGGAGGCTGACGTTCGCCCGGGACGACGCGAGCGGCACGTCCGGCTGCGACCCGGTCGACAAGCTGGTCGTCGCGCAGGTCGTCAAGCTGGACAACGGAGTTCTCGTGTCCCGGCACGTTGCGCACGAGGGCACGTGAACGGCAGGAGAAGTGACTGAAGGTCACCGGAATCCCGCCTGGGCCCGGGAAGATACCGCCCGTTCGCACTCGTTTCCGGGAAAGGCTGCGGAGGTACTGTTGACGGCACGAACTCAAGACGTCCGCAGCGGTGCGGAGGAGCGGGGGTGTGCCGTGTCCTTCAAGGCGGAGTTCCTCGCTGAGCTGGAGGACTGCCTGCGCGGTTATGGCGCGGTTCCGGTGAGCAACCCCGACGCGCTGGCGTTGTTCGTGGAGTTCGTCCGCTCACTTCCGGAGACCGACCAGCGGCTGCGGTGCCTCGAAGGCGTCGACCAGGGGTCCGGGTCGTTCTGGAACAACCCGGCGGTGTGGTGGGAGCAGGTGCCGCGCTTCGGGACGGGACTGGCCCGGTGCGGGTCGGCGGAGTGCCGCAAGCTGCTCGACGACATGCTCGACGAGGCCATCAGCGACGAGATCGACGTGCTGGAGATGGAGATCCGCGAGCTGCCCAGCTGACCGCCGGCGAGCTGGTGCGGACATGCCTGCCGGCGCCGCAACCTGTTACGGCCGCGGCGCCGGGGCGTTGGATCACCTGGTCGCTACGAGCGACCTGAACAGTTCCCGATAGCGGTGGAGCGCGAGTCGCAGCTCCTCGGTCTCGTGCTTGCCCTCGCCCTTCCACTGCTGGGAGAGCGTGCGGTGGCGCGAGGTCAGCTCCTCGATCGCCTTCTGCACGAGGTCGTCCGCCTTGCGCACCGCGGCGTGCGGGTCGTCGACGAACTCGAACTGCACCGCCTGCCACTCGTCCTCGAGCCGGCCCGGCAACCGCTCGGCCTGGGGGCGCTCGGCCTGCGCCGTGTGCGCGGTCTGGCGTCCGGACTCCTGCGCCCGGCCGTCGTGACGCACGGCGTCCTGGCGGTGGGTCTCGTGGCGCTGCGTTTCCTGGCGCTGGGCCTGCTGCGGCACGACGTCGCGCTGGTGGATTTCCCGTTGCGCGGCCAGGTTCTCGTGCTGACCACCCTCGCGTTGCACGCCTTCACGCTGCGTACCCTCGCGCTGGGCGTCGACCCGCTGAGCGTCGACCCGCTGGGCCTCGGTGCGCTGGGCGTCGGCGCGCTGCATGTCCTCGCGCTGGGCGTGCGCGGCGCGTTCCTCACGCCGCTCCTCGCGCACCGTCTGGTCCTTTTGCTCCTGCTGTGCCTGCGCTGCCGCGGCCCGTGAGTGGACGGCCTCAGACATCGCTCTTCTCCTTCCGGGGAACGTCCTTGCGGGAACCCGCGCCGCGTTCGAGCAGGTCGTCGAACAGCTCGCGGTAGTGCACCATCGCGGTGCGCAGGTCCTCGGTGCTCGCCTCGCCGATCTCCTGGCGTTCGGAGATGTCGTGGGCCTTGCGGTAGTGCTCCAGCGTCCGCGCGTGCTCGACGGACAGCACGCTCAGCTGCGCCTCGTACCCCTCGGTGGGGTACCCGCGCTCGGCCATCAGGTCGGTCACCAGTCGGTCGGCGTCCGCGATCGCCGTGTTCGGCGAGTCGACGAACTTGGCCTGCACGGTGGCCCAGTGCCGGCGGTAACTCTCCTGCGCCGCAGGGGAAAGCGGCTTCAGGTCGAACTCGCTGTGGCGGTGCTCCCGCTCGGCGAGCTCCTTCTCCGCGGCCGTCCTGTCGTCACTTTCCGCGACCGCGCGGTCGTACTCGGGGCCGAAGCGGTCGCGCAGCTTCTTGCGCTGCATGGCGGGCCTCAGCACGAACGCGAGGACCACCAGCACCACGAGAACCGCGACCACCAGACCGATGATGGCGCCCGTTGACATGGAAAAACCTCCAAGACAGGCAGGAACTCTGCTGTCCGGAGGCTTTCCAATGCGCGCGCCGGGGAAACATTCAACCCTTGATACAAACCACCTGCTTGAGCTTGGCGACCACCTCGACCAGGTCGGACTGGTTCGCCATCACGGTGTCGATGTCCTTGTAGGCGCCCGGGATCTCGTCCACCACACCGGAGTCCTTGCGGCACTCCACCCCACTTGTCTGGTCGGCGAGATCCTGCGTCGTGAACGTCTTGCGGGCCTTGTTGCGCGACATCCGCCGGCCCGCGCCGTGCGACGCCGACTGGAACGAGTCGGGGTTGCCGAGCCCGCGCACGATGTACGAACCGGTGCCCATCGAACCGGGGATGATGCCCAGCTCACCGCGGCCGGCGCGGATCGCGCCCTTGCGGGTCACCAGCACGTCCTCGCCGAAGTGCGTCTCCTCCGCGACGTAGTTGTGATGACAGGAGATCGGCTCCTCGAACGCGATGTGCGGGAACTCCGCGCGCAGCACGTCGGACACCAGGCGCAGCATGACCGAACGGTTGCGCCGCGCGTAGTCCTGCGCCCAGTACAGGTCGTGCCGGTAGGACGCCATCTCCGGCGTGCCCGCGAGGAACACCGCCAGGTCCGGGTCCGGCAGCTCGGCGTTGTGCGCGAGCGTGCGCGCCACCGCGATGTGGTGCTGCGCCAGCTCGTTGCCGATCCCGCGCGACCCGGAGTGCAGCATCACCCACACCCGCTGGTCGCCGTCGAGGCAGACCTCCAGGAAGTGGTTGCCGCCGCCGAGCGTGCCCATCTGGTGCATCGCCTTGTCGGCACGCGCCTTCACGGCCGGCGTCAGGTCGTCGAACCGCCGCCAGAACGATCCCCAGTCGGACGCGTCCCTCTCGGTGAACGCCGTCGCCCTGTGCTGGCCGAACCCGACGGGCACGACCGACTCCATGCGCGACCTGAGACCACGCAACGTCTCCGGCAGATCGCTCGCCGTGAGCGACGTGCGCACGGCGGTCATGCCGCAGCCGATGTCCACGCCGACGGCCGCGGGGGAGACGGCGTCGCGCAACGCGATCACCGATCCCACCGTGGCCCCCTTGCCGTAGTGCACGTCCGGCATCACGGCGATGTGCTTGACGGCCCACGGCAGCGCGGAGATGTTCTGGAGCTGTCGCATGGCGAACTCCTCGACCTCGTCGGGCCGGGTCCACATGCGGATGTCCACGTTCTGGCCGCGGACGACGGTTGCTGCCATGGGAACGAGGTTAGGCCGCGTTCTCGTTGATCCACAAAGGAGTTTCCGCGGCCGACACGAACTCCCAGGTGCCCTTGCGCACCTTCGCCCTGCTCATGTCGCCGCCCAGGGACGTGACGAACGCGCGCACGACCGGCAGGTCTCCGACGCCGGCGATGAGGATCGCCCGGTTCTGGAGCGTGACGCTGCCACCACCGAGCGTCTCGCGCGCCACGGCGTCGTTGAGCAGGCCTTCCCGCAGCTGCTGCGCGGTGATGCCGTCGACCTCGACCTGCACGGCGTCGACCTGCGGCGAGTTCGCGGGCAGGAAGCGGAACGTCAGCACCGACTCCTGCCGGAACCGCTTGCCGATCGTGGCGGCGGCGTGCCGCAGGCCCTCTTCGCCGAGGGTGACGTCGAACTTGCGGGAGCGCTCGAACGTCGTCCGCTGCTGCTCGCTCGACCAGAACACGCCGTCGAGCAGCGTGGAGCGGGTGGTGACGCCGCCGTGGGCGAAGACGATGCCGCGGACCTCGCGGTCGAAGCCGGTCAGCCGGTCCCGCAGGCGGGAGTCGGCGGGGTCGGTGATGATCGCGGTGTTGTTCGTCGCGAAGATCTCCGGCAACGGCAACGGGGTGCCCGCCGCCGTTCCGGTGGTGACCGAGAACGCCAGCACCGACGTGACTGCAACGAGTAGTTTTCGCATGCGCGTCAAGGTATTGGCCCGAGCCGGTCGGCGTGCGGAATCCCAGCAGGCGGGCTGGCCCGATCATTGACAGCCGCACAGAACGTGAGAATCCTTCAGCCATGGATCGCGTGTGCGTCATCGGAGCGGGTTCGTCCGGCATCGCCGCTTGTCAGGTGCTGAGCGCCCGTGGCGTCGACTACGACTGCTACGAGGCCGGCTCCGACATCGGCGGGAACTGGCGCTACCTCAACGACAACGGCATGTCGTCCGCCTACCGCTCGCTCCACATCAACACCTCGCGGCAGATGATGGAGTTCAGGTCCTTCCCGATGCCGGCACACCTGCCGGCGTACCCGTCGCACTTCCAGATCGCCGAGTACTTCGACGACTTCGTGAAGCACCACGGCTTCCGCGACCGCATCCGGTTCCGCACCGAGGTCACGTCCGTGGTGCCCACCGCCGGTGGCTACGCGGTCACCTCGCGCGACCGGGACACGGGGGAGCCGGTCACGACCTCGTACGGCTCGGTCGTCGTCGCGAACGGGCACCACTGGTCGCCGCGCTGGCCGGAGCCGGCGTTCGAGGGCACGTTCGACGGCGAGCAGATGCACGCGCACTTCTACAAGACGCCGGAGCGGTTCGCCGGCAAGAAGGTCCTGGTGCTCGGCATCGGCAACTCGGCCTGCGACATCGCCGTCGAGTCGTCGCGGGTGTCCGCGCGGACGTTCCTGGCGATGCGCCGCGGCGCGCACATCATGCCGAAGTTCCTGTTCGGCATGCCGACCGACCACCTGACGACCTCACCGCTCGCCCGGTTCGCGCCGTCGTGGCTGCAGGCGCTGTCACTGCGGCTCATGCTGCGGATCTCGCGCGGCAAGCTCACCGACTACGGCCTGCCGCAGCCCGCGCACGGCATCCTCGCCGCGCACCCGACGGTGTCCGACGACCTGCTCACCCGGCTCGGGCACGGCGACATCACGGTGAAGCCGAACGTCGCCCGGCTCGACGGGACCGGTGTCGTCTTCACCGACGGCAGCCGCGAGGACGTCGACGTCATCGTCTACTGCACCGGGTACAAGGTCGAGTTCCCGTTCCTGGAGGCGTCCGCGTTCCCCTCGGTGTCGTCGGCCGACAACGAGGTGTCGCTCTACAAGCGGGTCGTCGACCCCGAGCACCCCGGGCTCTACTTCCTCGGGCTGATCCAGCCGCTCGGGGCGGTCATGCCGCTCGCGGAGGCGCAGGCCGAGTGGGTCGCCGACCTGCTCACCGGACGGGCGGTGCTGCCGCCGGTGCCGGACATGAAAGCGGAGGTCCTCGCGTACCGGCAGGGGCTGCGCAGCCGGTACGTCGCGTCGAAGCGGCACACCCTGGAGGTCGACTTCCTCGGGTACCAGCGGGAGCTGCTGGCGGAACGGCGCCGCACGCCGGCTCACTGATATATCGGCTGATTCGTAGCTCGCGATACCCTGCTGACCTGCACCTTAGCAATGAGTCTCTGGACGACGACCGCAAAAGAATCGTTGCAAAGGAGCAGGGCAGCAGCCGGCTGGAGGTGAGCTGACGGTGGTGAGCTCACGGGTGGTGAGCTACGGGAAGGCTGGGGCAGGCGTGACGGGGGAGCGGGCTGGGTACGGTCCAGGTGTGGCTCAGGTGATCGTGCTCAACGGCGGGTCCAGCGCGGGCAAGTCCGGGATCGCGCGGTGCCTGCAGGCGGTGTTCCCGGAGCCGTGGCTGGCGTTCGGGGTGGACACGCTGATCGACGCGATGCCGGCGCGGTTGCGGCTCGGCGAGGAGGGCATCGGGTTCGCCGACGACGGTGAGGTGACCGTCGGCGGGGAGTTCCGCGAGCTGGAGGACGCGTGGATCGGCGGTGTCGCCGCGATGGCACGGGCCGGGGCGCGCGTGATCGTGGACGAGGTGTTCCTCGGCGGCACGGAGTCGCGGGCGCGGTGGGAGAAAGCGCTGCACGGGCTCGACGTGGTCTGGGTCGGGGTGCGGTGCGACGCGACCGTCGCCACCGGGCGTGAGCTAGCCCGCGGGGACCGGGTGAGCGGCATGGCGGAAGCGCAGGCGGACCTGGTGCACCGGGACATGACCTACGACGTCGAGGTCGACACCACGCACACCGAGTCGCTCGACTGCGCGAAAGCGATTGCGGGTTTCCTGAGCAGCAAGAACGGCTGAGCCAGGGGGGTTCGGTGGGCGCCACACCGAACCGGTGAACGGGACTCAGGTCAGCAGCACTCGCAGCACGTGCAGCACTCGTCCGTCATCGGGATCACCTCCCCTCCGGTGGGCACCACGGGGGACAGTCGGTGCTCTCGACCATCTCCGCCAGCTCGGTGCGGAGCCGGGCCAGCCGCGTCATCTCGGCGTCGATGTCCGCGATGTGCCGCCGCAGCAGCTCCGAGGCGGGTTCGCACGGGCACTCGCCGGTGTCGCGGACGGCCAGCAGCGAGGCGATCTCGCGCAATGTGAGCCCGAACCGCTGGCAGTCGCGGATGAACCGGATCCGCTCGGCGGCCGCCTCCGGGTACTGCCGGTAGCCCGACGACGTGCGCGGCGGGGGAGCGAGCAACCCCGCCCGCTCGTAGTACCGCACCGTGTCCGGCGCGACCCCCACCTCCCGTGCGAGCTCCGCAACTCTCATGCCGCCCACGCTAAACCTGGGAGTGCACTCCAGGGTCAAGCACGACGAAGGGGGCGGCCGGCGTGATGCCGGCCGCCCCCTTCGGGCGAACGGGTCAGTGCACGCCGAGCACGCCGTCGACGCGGCGCGGGATGCCCAGCGGGTTCGCGTCCTGCAGCTCGGCCGGCAGCAGGGCGTCCGGCCACGACTGGTAGGTCACCGGTGCGATCCAGCGGCGGATCGACGTCGCGCCCACCGAGGTGTGCAGCGGGTTCGTCGTCGACGGCCACGGGCCACCGTGGTGCTGGCCCCACGCCACGGCGACACCGGTCGGCCAGGCGTTGAAGATGATGCGGCCCGCGACGTGCCGCAGGACCTCGGCGACCGCACCGGCCTCGGCGTGGTCCGACTCGGCCGCGTGCACGGTGCCGGTCAGCGTTCCCGGCAGCTTCGCGAGCACGGGGTGCAGCTCCGCGGGCGACGAGTACGTCACGACCAGCGCCGCCGGGCCGAAGTGCTCCTCGGTCAGCTTCTCCAGGTTCTGCTCGAACACCGAGATCGGCACGCTGAACAGCCGCGGCGACACCGCCCACGCCTCGTCCGGCCGGCTGCCGGTCGACACGACGGTCACCAGGTCCGACGCGGCCAGCGCGTCCGTCGAGGCGGTGTAGGAGTCGCACATCCGCTCGTTGAGCATCGCGCCACCGGCCGTCGCCGCCACCGCCTCGCCCAGCGCGGGCACCAGCTCCGCGGGCGCGAACACCAGGCCGGGGTTCGTGCAGAACTGGCCGACGCCCATCGTCAGCGACTGCGCGAAACCGGCGGCGACGTCCGGGGTCGCCGCACCCGGCAGGATCACCGTCGGGTTCACGCTGCCCAGCTCGCCGTAGAACGGGATCGGGTCCGGCCGGCCCTGCGCCAGGTCGAACAACGCCCGCCCGCCACCGGTCGACCCGGTGAAGCCGACGGCCCGCACGACCGGGTGCTGCACCAGGGCCACACCGGCCTGGGTGCCGTAGACGATCCCGAACACGCCCTCGGGCGCACCGGCCGCGCGCAGCGCGTCCACGACCACGCGGGCGGTCTCCCGCGAGGTCGACGGGTGCGCCGAGTGTGCCTTCACCACGACGGAACAGCCGGACGCGAGCGCGGACGCCGTGTCACCGCCGGCCACCGAGAACGCGAACGGGAAGTTCGACGCGGAGAACACCGCGACCGTCCCCAGTGGACGCAGCACGCGGCGCAGCACCGGGCGCGGCGGGATGATGTCCGGGTTCGCCGAGTCCAGCGTCGCCTCGACGTAGCTGCCCTCGCGCAGCACCTCCGCGAACAGCCGCAGCTGGTTCGTCGTGCGCTTGAGCTCGGTGGTCAGCCGCGGCACGCCCAGCGCCGTCTCGCTGTCCGCCGTGGAGACCAGCAGCTCCGACTCCGCGTCGAGCGCGTCGGCGACCGCCTCCAGCACCACCGCGCGGTCGGCGGCCGGCGCGAGCGACCACGCCGGGAACGCGACGGCGGCAGCCGAGGCGATCCGGTCCACCTCGCTGTCCGGGGTCTTGGCGACCGGTTCGCCGAACGGCTCACCGGTGCGCGGGTTGTATCCCTGAACGACGTGGCTCAACGCCCTGCCTCCTTGACTGCCGTGTCGAAATCGGGGCCGCACCAGGCCCCGCCCACGTACTTGCCCGCATACGACGACGGGTCGAGCTCACCGCCGTGCGCGGCCAGCACCTCTTCCGCGAACACCTCGGAGTCGTCCTGCGGTTCGTAGCCCAGCGCGCGGGCCTCGTCGAGCGAGAACCAGCCGCGCGTGTTGGCCGAGACGCCCCACACGATCCGGAACCCCGGTGAGGCGACCGACAGCGCCGCCTCGAACAGCCGGGCGCCGTCGTCGGGTGACATCCACGTCGACAGCATCCGCACGTCGCGCGGCTTCGGGAAGCACGAGCCGATGCGCAGTGCGATCACGTCCATCCCGTAGCGGTCGGCGTACAACGACCCCAGCGCCTCCAGCGCCACCTTCGACACACCGTAGTAGGTGTCCGGGCGCGGGAAGAGGTAGTCACCGGCCTCGCCGTCGGCGCGTTCGACGTACCCGACGGCGTGGTTGGAGCTCGCCAGCACCACCCGCTGCACACCGCAGCGGCGCGCGGCCTCCAGGACCGTGTGCGTGCCGTCGATGTTGACCCGCAGGATCTTCTCCCACGACTCCTCCAGGCTGTGCCCGCCGAGGTGGATCACGGCGTCCACGTCCCGCATCGCCGCCTCCATCGCGGCCATGTCGGTCACCGACGCCTGGACGAGCTCGACGTCCTCGCCGTCCGCCGCGGCGGGCAGCTCGGCGATGTCCAGCAGCCGCAGGACACGGCCCTGTGCGGCGAGCCGGGGACGCATGAGCGTTCCCACCACGCCGGCCGCGCCGGTGATCAGGATGCGTGCGGTCACGGGTTCGACCCCTCCGTCGTGTGCGTGTGTCTGGTGGAGCTCGGGTTCAGCGGCCGAACTGGCGGAGGAGCTCGGTGATCGTCCTGGCGGCGTCCAGCAGGGCGGCGATGACCTGCCGCTCGTGTTCCGGGGTCAGCCGGCCCAGCGGGACCGAGCAGCTCATCGCGTCCAGCACGGGGTTGCGGTAGGGCAGGGCGACGGCGAAGCACCCGAGCCCCGGCGTGTTCTCCTCGCGCTCGTGGGCGTACCCGGCGTTGCGGAACCCGGCGAGCTGCTCGTGCAGGGCCGCCCGGTCGGTCACCGTGTTCGGCGTCAGCGGCGCCAGCCCGTCGGGAAGGATCAGGTCGACCTCCTCCGGCGTCCGCGTGGACAGCACGGCCTTGCCCAGCGACGTGGAGTGCGCGGGCAGCCGGCGGCCGACGCGCGAGACGACGCGCAGGTGGTGCTCGGACTCGCGGCTCGCCAGGTAGACGACGTCGGCACCGTCCAAACGGGCGAGGTGCACGGTCTCGTTGATCTCCTGGCGCACCTGCTCCATCACCCGGATGGCCGCCCGCACGACGGGGTCGTGGTCCAGGTAGGACGTACCGACGAGCAGCGCGCGAACGCCGATGCCGTAGGTGCCCCTGTCCGAGTCGACCTCCACCCAGCCGCGCGCGACGAGCGTCTGCAGCAGCATGTAGAGGCTGGACTTGGGGTAGCTGAGCTCGCGGTGCAGCTCCGTGAGCGTCAGCCTGCGGTCTGACGCGGACAGCACCTCGAGCAGCTCCACCGTGCGGTCGGCGGACTTCACCGCACCCGGACGAGCCGTGCCCTTGTCGATCGGCGACGCCACTTGGCCTCCTCGAAACAGGAAAGCAACTTGCCCTTGACACGTTGCTGTCCTGATTCTTACAGTCCTGCACCAGGTTCACAAGTACGACCCAGGTTCACATACCTGAACTCGAAGGGCCTGACGATGCGCCGTAGAACAGCCACCACCGTCGCCACGCTCAGCGTGGCCGCCCTGCTCGCGGGGTGTGGCAGCGGCAGCACGGCCTCGTCGGCCAAGGACCCGGACAAGCCCCTCGAGGTGTGGACCCGCTCGACCGAGGCGACGGCGAAGGTCTACGAGAAGATCTTCAAGTCCTTCACCGAGAAGACCGGTGTGCAGGTCGACTACAAGCCGATCTTCAACGACTTCGACAAGCAGGTGCAGCAGCGCGCCGCGTCGAAAGACCTCCCCGACGTCGTCATCACCGACACCGGCTCGCTCGGCAACTTCGTCAAGCAGGGCTGGACGACCGAGGTGAACCGCGGAGACGTCGGGGGTGGCTCCGACGTCGTCGACCGCGCGTGGAACAACGCCAAGGGCGCGGACGGCAAGTTCTACGCCATCCCCTACTCCACCCAGGCGATGGTCACGCTGATCCGCAAGGACTGGCGCGAGAAGCTCGGCAAGCCGATCCCCACGACGTGGGAGGAGCTCGACGACCTCGCGAGGGCCTTCACCCGCGACGACCCCGACGGCAACGGGCAGAACGACACCTACGGCATGCTCGTCCCCGGCACCACCGACCGCGGCTACCTCGCCTGGTGGGCGTCGAGCTACATCTGGCAGGGCGGCGGCGACATCCTGGAGGAGCAGGGCGACGGCAAGTTCCGCGTCGGCATCGACTCCCCGGAGTCGGTCAAGGCCGTCGAACGGCTGCGCAAGCTCTTCTGCGAGGACAAGGTCGTGCAGCCCGGCTCGCTGACGCTGGGCACCAACGACGCGCACCCGCTGTTCGAGGCCGGCAAGAGCGGCATCTACCTCACCGGCCCCTACATGATCGGCCGCTTCGACAAGTCGGTCGGCAAGGACAGGTACGAGGTCATCGCGTCCCCGCGCGGCCCGGCCGGTGCCACCGTGCTCGGTGAGGGCGAGAACATCTACCGGATGGCCGGCTCCGCGAAGACCGCCGACCAGGAGAAGCTCGCCGAGTACCTCATCACGCCCGAGGCGCAGCAGGCCGGCATGAAGGGCGACCCGCAGCCCGTGGTCCGCCTGCCCGTCAACAAGAACGTCGACGTCAACGCGACCTACGACGACCCGCGCTGGGCAACCGTGGCGGGCGTGTACTCCAGCGAGGCGCGGCCGTTCCCGAGCGTCCCGAACTTCGCGCCGTTCCGGCAGAAGACCTCGGAGACCCTGAACTCCATCCTCGCGAAGTGCCCCGCCGACTCCTCGTCCGAGCTGAGGTCGCTCGCGGAGGCGCTCAAGAAGGAGCTCGACAACCAGAAGGCGTCGAAGTGACGGCAGTGCGGTCACCCGGCGACACCCAAGACGTGGGCTTGACGGCTAGTGGCGGCGGTGCCGTCGAGACCCACCCCGTGAGGCGGCGCCGCCGGCGCCGCCTCACGGGAGCCACCTTCGTCCCCTGGGTGTTCCTGCTCCCCGCCGCGCTGATCTTCCTGGTCTTCAAGTTCATCCCGATGGCAGAGGGCATCCGGCTCTCGCTGTACCAGGTGCGGCCGTTCCTCGGTGACATCTTCGTCGGGTTCGAGAACTACGCCACGATCCTGCGGGACGAGAAGTTCCTGACCGCCGGCTGGCACACCCTCGTGCTGGCCGGCGGTCAGACGGCCGGTGCGATGGTGATCGGCTTCTTCCTCGCGTTGTTGCTGGAAGGCCACACCAAGACGCTGTGGTTCGTGCGGTCCGCGGTGTTCCTGCCCGTCGTGGCGGCCACCGCGGTCATCGGTGAGATCTGGCGGCTCTTCTTCTACCCGGCACCGGAAGGCTTCCTCAACGAGCTCATCTCGTGGGTCGGGCTCGGGCCGTGGGAGTACATCCACGACCCCGGCACGTCGCTGGTGTCGGTGATGTTCGTCGGCATCTGGAAGCACGCGCCGTACGACATGGTGCTGATCCTCGCCGGTCTGGCCGGCATCGACCGCCGGCAGTACGAGGCGGCCGCGATCGACGGTGCCTCGACGCCCCAGCGGATCTGGAACGTGACGCTGCCCGCATTGCGGCCCGTCATCACGATCCTGCTGACGCTGGCGGCGATCCGCGGCCTGCGCGTGTTCACCGAGGTGTACGTGCTGACCGGCGGCGGACCGGCCGGGTCGACCGACGTCTGGATGACCCGCGTCTACACCACCGCGTTCGAGCAGTCCGAAGCCGGGCTCGCCTCCGCTGGCTCCGTGCTGTTGTTCCTGGTCACCTTGGTTTTGACGGTCAGCGTGCAGTGGTACCGCCGCCGGAGGGAGGCGCGATGAGCAGCGTCAACTCAAGCCGTTTCGACAGCGCCCTCGGCTGGTCCACCCACACCGGCGCGTGGTTCAGCCGGGGCCTCCGCTTCGTCCTGAGCGCCCTCGCGGTGGTCCTCTTCTGCGGGCCGCTGCTGGTCATCTTCTCGGGCGCCTTCGACCACAACCCGGACCCGACGAAGCTGTCGGTGGTACCGGACGACCCGTCGCTGATCAACTTCCGGGTCGCGGCGGAGAACAGGATCTGGCACTACCTGGCCAACTCGCTGATCATCGCCGGCGGCGCCTTGCTGCTGCAGCTCGCGGTCAGCGTGTTCGCCGCCTACGCGCTGGCGCGCAAGAAGTTCCGCGGACAGGCCATCGCGCTGCTGGTCATCCTCGCCACGATGATGCTGCCGGAGGAGGTCATCGCGATCCCGCTGTCCCTGGTGATCGGCGACCTCCCGCTGCTGCACGTGAGCCTCAGGGGCACCCTGCTCGGCGTCATCCTCCCGTTGGGGGCGTGGGGTTTCTCCATCTTCGTCATGACGGAGTTCATGAGGGAGATCCCCGCGGAGCTGGAGGAGGCGGCCAAAGTGGACGGTGCGGGGGAGCTGCGGCTCTTCGCGCAGATCATCCTCCCGCTGTGCAGGCCGGCGCTGGGCGTCATCGCCGTGTTCGGCTTCAACATGATCTGGGAGCAGTACCTGCTCCCCCTGATCGTCGCCGCCGACCCCTCCGACTACACGCTCACGGTCGCACTGCTCGCGCTCCGCTCCGACGACATGGTCGGGACGGGGATCGTGCTGGCCGGTGCGTTGCTGGCGCTGGTACCGAGCCTGGTCGTGTACCTGTCGCTGCAGAAGTCCTTCCTGCGTGGGATCACCACGGGAGCGATCAAGGGATGAGTGCTGGTATGCAACTCGATGGTGTGCTGTTCTTTCCGGTGACCCCGTTCGACACCGAGGGAAACATCGCCTGCGACGTGCTCGCCGAGCACGTCAAGCACGGTGTGTCGGCCGGTCCGGGCGCGGTGTTCGTCGCCTGCGGCACCGGCGAGTTCCACGCGTTGGAGCTGGCGGAGTTCGAACGCGCGGTGGCGGTCGCGGTGGAGGCGACCGGCGGGCGGGTGCCGGTGTTCGCCGGTGCCGGCGGCTCGGTGGCGTTCACCAAGCAGTTCGTGCGGGCCGCCGAACGCGCCGGTGCCGACGGCATCCTGCTGCTGCCGCCGTACCTCGTGACGAACCCGGCCGCCGGCCTCGTGCGGTACGTGGCCGAGGTCGCGGGCGCCACGGAGCTGCCGATCATCGTGTACCAGCGCAACAACGCGCGGTTCACGCCGGACACCGCCGTCGAGGTCGCGTCGATCCCGAACGTCATCGGCCTCAAGGACGGCCTGGGCGACCTCGACCAGATGCAGCGCATCGTGCTCTCGGTGCGCGCCGGCGTCGACAAGCCGTTCCAGTTCTTCAACGGCCTGCCGACCGCGGAGATGACCCAGCTCGCCTACCGGGCCATCGGCGTCGAGCTGTACTCGTCGGCGGTGTTCTGCTTCGCGCCGGAGATCTCCCTCGGCTTCTACCAGGCCGTGCAGTCGGGGAACACCGAGCTGGTCAACCGGTTCCTGCACGAGTTCTACAAGCCGCTGGTCGAGCTGCGCGACCAGGTCCCCGGCTACGCCGTCGCCCTGGTGAAGGCGGCCGTGCGCGCGAACGGCCTCGACGTCGGCGGCGTGCGCGCGCCGCTGGTCGACCCGTCCGACGAGCACCTCGCCGCGCTGGACAAGATCATCGCCGCGGGCAAGGCCCTGCTGGCCTGAGGGGACGGTCGCCGTGAAGATCACCGAGATTGTTCTGACACCGATCGCGTTCCGTGACCCGCCGCTGCTGAACTCGGCCGGTGTGCACGAGCCGTGGGCGCTGCGCACGATCGTCGAGGTGCACACCGACGAGGGCATCTCCGGGCTGGGGGAGACCTACGGCGACCTCGGGCACCTGGAGCGCTCGCGGTCCGTCGTCGGCTCGCTCGTCGGCCTGGACGTGTTCGCGCTCAACGAGATGCACGCGCGCGTCTCCGCCGTGCTCGGCGGCACCGTCGGGCTCGACAAGCACGGCCTGACCGGTCAGATCACCGCGGAGAGCACCGTCGACCGGGTGTTCTCGCCGTTCGAGGTCGCGTGCCTGGACATCCAGGGCAAGGCGCTGGGCCGCCCGGTGCACGACCTGCTGGGCGGCGCCGTCCGCCCGGCGGTGCCGTACTCCGCCTACCTGTTCTACAAGTGGGACGGGCACCCCGGTGCCGAACCCGACGAGTGGGGCGCGGCGGTCGACCCCGCGGGCATCGTGGCGCAGGCGCAGAAGATGATCGGGCAGTACGGCTTCGGGTCGATCAAGCTCAAGGGCGGCGTCTTCCCGCCGGAGCAGGAGGTCGAGGCGATCCGCGCGCTGCGCGAGGCGTTCCCCAGCCACCCGCTGCGGCTCGACCCGAACGCGGCCTGGTCCCCGGCGACGTCGCTGCGGGTCGCGGCCGAGCTGGACGGCGTCCTGGAGTACCTGGAGGACCCGACCGCGCAGATCGCCGGCATGGCCGAGGTGGCCGCGCAGGCGCCGATGCCGTTGGCCACCAACATGTGCGTGGTCGCGTTCGAGCACCTGCGGCCGTCGGTCGAGCAGGGTGCCGTGCAGGTGATCCTGTCCGACCACCACTACTGGGGCGGGCTGCAGCGGTCGCGGCAGCTGGGCATGATCTGCCAGACGTTCGGCATCGGCCTGTCGATGCACTCGAACTCGCACCTGGGCATCTCGCTGGCCGCTATGACGCACCTGGCCGCCGCGACGCCGAACCTGAACTACGCCTGCGACACGCACTACCCGTGGAACGCGGCCGACGAGGTCGTCGAACCCGGCGTGCTGTCCTTCGTGGACGGTGCGGTGCCGGTGCCCACCGGTCCGGGCCTGGGCGTGTCGCTCGACCGGGACGCGCTGGCCCGGCTGGCGGAGAACTACGAGCGGTGCGGCATCATGGCCCGTGACGACACGGGGTACATGCAGAAGTTCGACCCGAGCTACGAGAGGAAGCGCCCCCGGTGGTGAAGTCGGTTGTCCACGCCTACCCGTGGGACCTGATCGGTGATCCTGACGCTGTTGCGCGGTACCGGGACCTCGGTGTCGACGCGGTCGCCCTGGCCGCCTCGTACCACACGGTGCGGGCGGCGACCCCCTTGCACCCGGAGCACCGTCTGGTCGACGCGCGGCACGCGGCGCTCTACCTGCCCGTGCGTCCGGAGAAGTACGGGCGGCTCGTGCCGGCGGAACCGTCCTGGGTGGACGGTCCCGACTCGTTCGGCGAGGCGGCCGCCCTGGTCCGTGCGGCCGGGCTGCCGGTGTACGCGTGGACCGTGCTGACGCACAGCTCGCGGCTGGGCGACCTGCACCCGGACGTCACCGTGGTGAACGCGTTCGGCGACCGGTACCCGTACGCGCTGTGCACGGCGCAGCCCGACGTCGTGGAGTACACGTCGGCGCTGGTGTCGGAGGTGCTGGAGCTCGGTGCGCCGGACGGGGTCGTCCTGGAGGCCTGCGGGCCGCTGGGGTTCGTCCACGGCGGGCACCACGAGAAGACCGACGGCACCGACTGGAACGCGGTGCAGCAGAAGCTGTTGTCGCTCTGCTTCTGCTCGGCCTGCACCGCCCTGTACGCCGACCCGGACGCCGTGCGCGCAGCGGTGCGGGCCGGGGTCGACCGCGGCGCACCCGGCGTCGAGGAAGCGCTGGGTGCGCTCGCGGACGACGTCCGCGCGGTGCGCACGGGTGTGGTGCGGTCGTTGCGGCAACGCGTCGTCGGTGAGATCCGTGCCGCCGAGCCTTCCGTCCGGATCGGCATGCACGTGACGGCGGACCCGTGGGGCACCGGGCCGTTCGCGACCGTCGCCGGCGGGCTGGACGCGGACGTCGACGTGCTCACCACCATGTGCTGGCCGGGCCCGGAGGTCGCGGTGCCGGGCATCGAGGCGTTGCGCGCGGCCGCCCCGGACACGCGGATCGCCGCGTACGTGCTGGGACTGCCGCCGAAACCGGCCGACGGAGCGGCGCTGTCGAAGGAGTGGCTGGCGTACGCGGACGCGGGGGTTGAGGAGTTCCACCTCTACCATGGCGGCCTGGCGTCGGCGGCCCGGCTGGAGGCGCTGCGCGAGGCGGTCGCGGCCGTTTCCCGGTAACTGTGAAGCGAACTCGCTGCAACCCGTTGTGAGCGCGGTTCCGTCCTTGGTGCATGAGGCACATCGGAACCGTAGTTGGCACTGGCGCCCTGCTGCTGGTGATGACCGCCTGTGGCAGTGCGCAGAACACCGGCACTGGAGCAGGTGGCGGTCCAACCTTGCCGACCGCCACCTCGTCCTCCTCGGAGGTGCCGCCGGGCATCGCGCCCGGTGAGGTGCCGCCCGACGGCACACCGGTGACGAAGCTGGACACCAACGCCCTGGCGTCGGACTACCCGCGCACCGCGTGGACCCAGGGCGACGGCAAGACCGTCACCGTCGTGGCCCAGGAGGCCGGGTGCGGCAAGGCCAGCGCGTCGGTGCTGGAGCAGTCGGCGTCGGTGGTGAAGATCGAGCTGCTGGAGACGCTGCCGCTCACCAAGCAGATGTGCACGATGGACATCCGCTTCCCCCCGCTGAAGGTGCAGCTGGACGAGCCCCTGGGTGAGCGCACGGTCGTGCTGACGTCGCGGCAGGAACAGAAGTAGACCTCCCTCCCCCGGTGCCCGGCCGGCACCTGCCCCGTCGGCCGGGCACCACCCGCGCTCAGCTCCGTTTGCAAGGATGGTGCGCATGAGAAACGTCGTCGCTGCCGTTGCTCTCGCTGTCGTGGTCGCCGGGTGCTCGTCCGGTGGCACGTCGAGCGCGCCGGGTTCGAGCTCCTCCGCCGGTGCCGCGCCGACCGGGACGTCCGCGCCCGGCGCGTCGACGCCGGGGTCGAGCTCGCCCTCCGCCCCGGTGCAGCCGCCGGTGTCGATCTCGCAGGAGAAGCCGGTCGTGCCGCCGGACGTCACGCCGGTGCCTCAGGAGAAGGTCGACTCGACATCGTTGTCAGAGACCTTCCGCACCGAGGCGTACGTGTTCGGCGACGGTCGCGACGTCGAGGTCTTCGGCGTCGGCGGTGGCTGCAAGGAGGCCCGCGCCGAGGTGACCGCGCAGTCCGCCGAGGTCGTGCAGGTGACGCTGGTGACGATCACCAAGCAGCCGCCGGGCACGGTCTGCACGCAGGAGGTCCGCGAGGTCCCGCTGACCGTCCGCCTCGACGCGCCGCTGGGCGACCGCAGGCTCGTGCTGGAGTCCCGCGAGGAGTCCGGCTGACGGCTGGGCCACTGATGTATGGATCTTCGCCTGGGGAACCGCGAGCTGCACGTGCACGACGTCGGGGAGGGCGTGCCGGTCTTCTGGCACCACGGCACGCCCAACCTCGGCCTCCCGCCAGAGCCGTTGTTCCGGCCGGGCGTCCGCTGGATCTCGTACGACCGGCCCGGCTACGGCAGGTCGACCCCGCTGCCCGGTCGTTCGGTGGCGTCGGCCGCGACTGACATATCGCACATCGCCGACGAGCTCGGCCTGTCGGCGTTCGCGGTCGTCAGCTATTCCGGTGGAGGCCCGCACGCCTTGGCCGTGCCGCTCTGCTCGGTGACCGCGTCACCGCCGTCGTCGCCGCCGCGTGCCTGGCGCCGTTCGACGCCGCGGGCCTCGACCACTTCGCCGGCATGATCCCCTCCGGCTCGGCCTCGCTGCGTGCTGCGGCTGCGGGCCGTGCGGCGAAGGAGCAGCACGAGTCCTCCGGCGCCGAGTACGATCCGGAGTTCATCGAGGCCGACCTCGCCGTGCTGCGCGGTGACTGGTCGTGGTTCGAGCAGGTCGTCGGTCCCGCCCTCGCCAACGGCCCTGGTCCGCTCATCGACGACGACCTCGCCCACGTGACCCCGTGGGGCTTCGACCCGTCGGCCATCACCGCACCGACCGTGCTGCTGCACGGCGAACGCGACGGCATCGCCCCCGTCGCACACGCCCGCTGGCTGACCGGCCGCATCCCCGGCGCCGAGCTCCGCCTGTTCGCCGACGACGGCCGCATCTCCGTGCTCACCCACGTGCCCGCCGTCCTCGACCAGCTCCTACCTGCCCCTTTGCAACGACTCTTTGGACGACGACCGCAAAAGAATCGTTGCAAAGGGGTGGGCCAAGCAACGGCCGGGTCAACCGATATATCAGTTGGCCCGGCCGTTGAGGTGTTGCGGCAGCTCGGCTGGAAGCCGCTGTGCGAGCTAGCGGCGGAAGCTGATCTGCAGGGTCGGGGCGGAGGTCTCGGCGAAGAAGTCGTTGCCCTTGTCGTCGACGACGACGAACGCCGGGAAGTCTTCGACCTCGATCTTCCAGACCGCCTCCATGCCGAGCTCGGGGTACTCCAGCACCTCGACCTTGCGGATGCAGTCCTGCGCCAGGCGTGCCGCCGGGCCGCCGATCGAACCGAGGTAGAAGCCACCGTGCGTGGCGCACGCGGACGTCACCTGCTTGGAGCGGTTGCCCTTCGCGAGCATCACCAGCGAGCCGCCCGCGGCCTGGAACTGCTCGACGTAGGAGTCCATGCGGCCGGCGGTCGTCGGGCCGAACGACCCGGAGGCGTACCCCTCCGGCGTCTTGGCCGGGCCCGCGTAGTAGACCGGGTGGTCCTTCAGGTACTGCGGCATCTCTTCGCCGGCGTCGAGGCGTTCCTTGATCTTGGCGTGTGCGATGTCGCGAGCCACGACCAGCGGACCGGTCAGCGACACGCGGGTCTTCACCGGCAGCTGGGTGAGGACCTCGCGGATCTCGGCCATCGGGCGGGTGAGGTCGATGCGGACGACCTCGTCGGACAGGTCCTCGCCCTCGACCTCGGGCAGGAACTGGGCCGGGTCGCGTTCGAGCTGTTCCAGGAACACGCCCTCGGCGGTGATGCGGGCCTTGGCCTGGCGGTCCGCCGAGCACGACACCGCGATGCCGACCGGCAGGGACGCGCCGTGGCGGGGCAGGCGGATGACGCGCACGTCGTGGCAGAAGTACTTGCCGCCGAACTGGGCGCCGATGCCGAAGTTGCGGGTCAGCTCCAGGACCTGCTGCTCCAGGTCGCGGTCGCGGAACGCGTGGCCCGACGCCGAACCCTCCGACGGCAGGTTGTCGAGGTAGCGGGCCGACGCCAGCTTCGCGACCTTCAGGTTCTGCTCCGCGGACAGGCCACCGACCACCACCGCGAGGTGGTACGGCGGGCAGGCGGCGGTGCCGAGCGAGCGCAGCTTCTCGTCGAGGAACGACGCGAGGCGCTTCGGGTTCAGCACCGCCTTCGTCTCCTGGTACAGGAACGTCTTGTTCGCGCTGCCGCCGCCCTTGGCCATGAACAGGAACTCGTACACCGGGTCCTGGCCGGGCTTGTGGAACACCTCGATCTGCGCGGGCAGGTTGGTGCCGGTGTTCTTCTCGTCCCAGAACGTCAGCGGCGCCATCTGCGAGTAGCGCAGGTTGAGCTCCTGATAGGCCTCGTAGACGCCGCGGGCCAGTGCCTGCTCGTCGTCGCCGCCGGTCAGGACCGTCTCCGTGCGCTTGCCCATGATGATCGCCGTGCCGGTGTCCTGGCACATCGGCAGCACGCCGCCGGAGGAGATGGCCGCGTTGCGCAGCAGGTCCATCGCGACGAAGCGGTCGTTGCCGGACGCCTCGGGGTCGTCGATGATCTTGCGCAGCTGGGCGAGGTGCGACGGGCGCAGCAGGTGCTGGATGTCGCGGACGGCTTCCTTCGCGAGCAGCGTCAGGGTCTCCGGCGCGATCTCCAGGAACCTGCGGTCGCCGGCCTCGATCAGCTTCACCCCGTCGGAGGTGACGAGGCGGTACTCGGTCTCGGTGTCCTTCGCGAGCGGGAGGACGTCGGTGTACTCGAAAGTGGTGGGCACGGCGTACACAACTCCAACGGTGTGCAGTTCGGATCAGAAAACCGTACCGCCACCAAAGGGACGTACCACGCCCCGTCCACCGTGTTCTTCGCTACGGCCGCCCGAAACGCGGAAGGCCGGGGCAGCCCCCGGCTGCCCCGACCTTCCTCCGTGTGCGACGCCCGGCTCTCGGCGGGCGTCGCGTGGCTTGGTAACGCCCGACCGTGCCGTGCGTTGAGTCACAAGTCAATGCTCGCGGTCGCCTGAGATCCGACCGTGACACCACCTGGCCCAACGGGTCTCAGGAGGCGTACGCCCGCAGCTTCGCGGCCCTCTCGCCCTGGCGCAGCTTCGACATGACCTCGCGCTCGATCTGGCGCACCCGCTCGCGGGACAGGCCGAACCGCTTGCCGATCTGGTCGAGGGTGCGCGGCTGACCGTCTTCGAGGCCGTAACGCAGCCGGATCACGGCCTGCTCGCGCGGCTCCAGCGTGGCGAGCACGCGGCGCAGGTCGTCCTGCAGCAGGCCGGAGATGACGGCGCTCTCGGCGTCGGTCGCGTCCGAGTCCTCGATGAAGTCACCGAGGGGAGCGTCCTCCTCCGTGCCGACCGGCATGTCGAGCGATACCGGGTCACGGGCGTGGTCGAGCAGGTCGGAGACCTTGTCCACGGAGATGCCCGACTCCTTGGCGAGCTCCTCGTGCGTGGCCTCGCGGCCCAGCGACTGGTGCAGGTCGCGCTTGATCCGCGCGAGCTTGTTCACCTGCTCGACCAGGTGGACGGGGAGGCGGATGGTGCGGCCCTGGTCGGCCATGCCGCGGGTGATGGCCTGGCGGATCCACCACGTCGCGTACGTCGAGAACTTGAAGCCCTTGGTGTAGTCGAACTTCTCCACCGCGCGGATCAGGCCCAGGTTGCCCTCCTGGATCAGGTCCAGCAGCGGCATGCCGCGGCCCGTGTAGCGCTTCGCGAGCGACACGACGAGGCGCAGGTTGGCCTTGAGCAGGTGGTCCTTGGCACGGCGGCCGTCGCGAACGAGCTCCCCCAGCTCTTCGCGACGGGTGGGAGTCAGGCGCTTGGCCGTCTCCAGGACGTGGTGGGCGAACACGCCCGCCTCGATGCGCTTCGCGAGGTCGACTTCCTCCTCGGCGGTGAGCAGCGCTGTCTTGCCGATTCCGTTCAGGTAGACTCGAACGAGGTCGGCCGCTGGCCCCTGAGCGTCGAGGTCGGCTGCTTCGACGGCGGTGTTGTCTCCGACTTCACGGTCGAAGATCCTGGTGACGGTCATGGATCTCCCTCCCCCTGTTGCGGGCGACGCGGTCGCGGGCACGGTGGTCAAGGCGGCGCGGCGCTGCGCCCTGGTGCCGGTTCGCGGCGGGCCCGCTCTGTGGATCCCATCGCTTGCTGGCTCTCATCCGGGGTAACGAACCGGATTCCGAATTCGTTCCCGACTTCCTGACCTGAAGACGTCGCCGCTGTCACAACGGTTGCGCGAGTAATCTGAGGATTGGCTGAGAAGCCTTTCCTCAGACCTCCACGAGCACCGTGAACGGACCGTCGTTCACGCTCCGCACCTTCATCTCCGCCCGGAAACGTCCCGTTTCGACCCGTGCGCCCATTTGGCGCAGCTCCGCCACGACGGCGTTCACCAACGGTTCCGCGTGCTCGGGTCGCGCGGCCGCCGTCCAGGACGGGCGGCGGCCCTTGCGCGTGTCTCCGTAGAGGGTGAACTGGCTGACGACCAGCAGGGGAGCGCCGGTCGACTCGCACGACTGCTCGTCATCGAGGATCCGCAGCCCGTGCAACTTGCGCGCCATTTTGGCGGCGTGGGCCGCGGTGTCGTCGTGGTGGACGCCGAGCAGGACCAGCAATCCGAGCTCGGTGATCGCCCCGACGACCTCCCCTTCGACTTCTACACTCGCCTCTGTGACGCGCGCCACAACGGCTTTCACGCGGGAATCAACATTCCGTGCCGGATGAGATCACGAACGATCGGCAACGCGGCTTCCGAATCGATTTCTCCATACGCGAACTCCAGCAACGCGAGCAGGTCCGCCAACGGCAGCGCACCCGTGCACCCGGCGACGAGCTTGGCCGTCGCCTCGTCCACCTCGTGCTGCCAGCCGGGCCCGTCGGTGCGGTGCAGCCGGGCCACGACCTTGCGCCAGCCCTCCTCGCCCGCCTCGGACACCTCCTCCAGCAGCACGGTGTCCGCGACCCGGAACGTCCGGTCGAGCAGGTCGGGGTTCGCGCGCAGCCACGCCACGTTGTCGAGCCACCGCGCCGCCTCCGGGCCCAGCGGGTCGTCGAACGCGTGCCGCAGGTCCTCGCACACGACCTCGGAGTGCAGCTCGTCGGTGCGCCGCAGCGTCACGTACCCGAAGCCGACCCCCTGGACGTCGTTCTCCTCGAACCAGTCGAGCCACGCGGCGGCCTTCGCCCGCCCCTCCGGACTGCGCGGGTCGACGCCCGCGTCCTTGAGCCACGTGCCGACGTACAGCGCCGGCTCCGCGATGTCGCGCTGCACGAACCACGCGTCCACACCGCCGCGGGGGAGCCAGCCGGAGACGCGCTCCTCCCAGTCCTCGCCCTTGCGGTGCACCCAGGACGCGAGCAGCTGCCCCACACCACCCTCGTTGAGGAACGCGGGCAGCTGCCGGATCACCAGCGCCGACGCGTCGTCACCGCCGAGACCGGAGTCGCGGTAGACGTAGTCGACCCGCGGCGGACCGACGACGAACGGCGGGTTGCACACGACCTGGTCGAACCGCCGGTGGCGCACCGGGCCGAACCACTCGCCCTGCAACGTCTCCACGTCGAGGCCGTTGATGCGGAACGTGCCCTGTGCGAGCCGTAGCGCGCGCTCGGACAGATCGGTGGCCGTGATGCGTTCGGCGTGCTTGCTGGCGTGCAACGCCTGGACGCCGCAGCCGGTGCCGAGGTCGAGCAGCGAGCCGACCGGGGTGCGCCGGGTGGCGCGGGCGAGGCTGATCGAGGCGTGGCCGACGCCCAGGACGTGGTCCTCGGGCACGGAACCGCCGCGCAGGTCGGAGTCGAGGTCGGCGATGACCCACCAGTTGTCCTCGTAGGGCCGCACGTCCAGCCCGGCGGTCAGCTCGCTCGTCAGCACCTCGTTCGCGACGAGGTCGTCGATGTCGGTCCCGGCCAGCGCCCTGCGGACGTCCTGCTCGGGTTCGGTGTCGCCGAGCAGGAACAGGCGGATCAGCGTGCCGAGGGTCCCGGCGTCCCTGCTGGCGCGGCGGGCGGGCTCCGGCTCGCCCCTGCCGAGGGCGGCGTGGGCCTGCGGGCCGAGCGCGTCGACGACGCCGTCCGCGGTGTAGCCGGCGTTCTCGAAGGCCTCGCGCAGGCGGGCGCACAGGTCGGCGGAAAGATCAGGGTGCACGGCTGCACATGTTTTCACGGCACCGGGATCAGCGCGTGGCCGACAGCCTCATCACCGACAGCGCGATCGCCATCGCCAGCCGCTGGTCCGGGTCGTCGAGCGGAAGCGGTGTCACCTCCGCCATCTTCTGCATGCGGTACCGCAGCGTGTTCGGGTGCACGTTGAGCTCCCGCGCGGCGGCTCGCACGTCACCCTGGGCTGCGAGCCACGCCTTCAGCGTCGGCGCGTAGTTCGTCCCGAACTCCTCGTCATGTCGCAATATGTTGGATATCGGTCCACGGGTCGGCAGCCGTCCGGCGTCGGCGACGGCCGCGAGCCGGTGCAGCAGCACCCGTGCCCACGCGTCGTCGTACACGACCGGCTCACCCGTCGACAGCGCCAGGCACTCGTCGGCCTCCTGGCGCGAGGTCGGCAGCTGCGTCGCCTCGGCCGGCCCGCCGACACCGGCCAGCACCGTCGCCTCCGCCGGCAGCTCCCGCACCAGCGAGCGCACCCAGTCGACGGCGTCGTCGGCGGCGGGGATCACCGTGTAGAGGACGTTGCCGAACAACGCGCTGCGCCCCGGCCGCGACCAGCCGAAGCCCGCGGTCGCCCGCTGGAACGCCAGCACCGCCGCCCCGTGCTCGCCCTCGCCCGCGTGCGCCTGCACCGCGATCACCCGCAGGTCCGCCGACGGCAGGCCGAGCCGGGCGACGTCCGCGGACTCCGGGTGTTCGAGCAGCCGGATGACCAGGTCGGCCTCCGCCTGGCGTTCGAGGTCGGTCGAGGCACGCGAGCGCAGCAGGTGCAACGCGGCTGTGCGCGCGCCGTCCACCAACGCCGCCGTGCGGGCCGCGTCGACCGGGCCGGTCACCTCCACCCACACCGAACCGAGCAGCTCGCGTCCGGCGCGCACGGCGGCCACCAGGCGGTTGCCCAGCTGCGGGGTCAGCTTGGGCACGAAGATCGGTTCGTCGGACGAGGCGAGGTGCGTGAAGACGCCGTACTCGTCGAGCGCGCGCCGGGCCTCCTCCGGCACCCGGCGGCCCAGGATGGTCTGCACCCGCACCGGGTCGACGTCCTGCTGGCGGTAGGAGTAGGCGAGCACGCGGGACTGCTGGTCCTCGATCGTCACCGGCCCGCCGACCACGCCCGCGATGACGTCGGCCAGCCCGAACAGGTCACCGGTGCGCGTGCCGCCGTTGACCAGTGTCTGCGTCACGTTCGCGAGCTGGCTCCACGGCACCGAGGGGTCCACGAGCAGCACGGCCGCGCCGGACTTCTTCGCGGCGACCACGACCCGTTCGTCCAGCGGCGGCCTGCCGTGCAGCACCACCGCGGAGGCCGCGGTCGACGACACCAGCCTGGCCGCCGCGGCGACCGACGGCGTGCCCAGGCCCAGCAGCACGTCCCCCGCGGCGGCGGGCGTGTTCTCGGCCGGGTCGTGCAGGGCGACCCCGCGCAGCTCGGCGGCACGGCCCCTCGGCGCGCACGCCAGGTGCGTGCCCAGGCTGCCGAGCACGTCCACGAGGCGATCAAGGGCGACCACCCGCGGATGTTAACCGCCGACCGGCCGTCCCGGTCGTCACCCGGACGTGCGACCATGGATGCCGGAGGTGGTGTCGTGAGCAGTCCAGACCGGAACGACACCCCGGTGTTGATCACCGAGGCGGCCCCGTCCTACGAGGAACAGCACGCCGCCCGGCGCCGCAAGTACGCGATCATGATGAGCCTGCGCTTCCCGTGCCTCATCCTCGCGGCGCTGTTCGCGCACACGTGGTGGCTCGCGCTGTTCTTCATCGTGCTGTCCGTGCCGTTGCCGTGGATGGCCGTGCTGATCGCGAACGACCGGCCGCCGCGCAAGTCCGAGAAGGTGAACCGGCACCAGGTCGAACGCCGCGCGATCGCACCGAAGAGCACGACCGTCATCGACGGTTAACGGGGCGGCTGGGCGCCGACGACGGCGACCGCCCGCGAACCCGCGCGCACGCCACCGAGCAGCGCGTCGCGCTTGGACGCACCCGAGAGCCACGCCGCGAGGAACCCCGCGTCGAACGCGTCACCGGCACCGGTCGAGTCGACGCACTCGGCGCGCTCGGCCGGAACCGACACGATCTCGTCGGCGTCGACCCACGAGGCACCGTCCGGGCCGGAGGTGACCACGACGGTCCCGACGTGCGAGAGCAGCTGCTTGGCCGCGGCCGGGTCGGGTGAGCCCGCCAGCGCCGCCAGCTCGTCGGCGTTGGGCATCAGCACGTCGACGCCCCGCACGTCCTCCAGGAACCACGGCGTGGCCTCGATCAGCACCGCGGCCTGCGGGTCCACCGACGTGGTCCAGCCGGCCGCCCGCGCCGCCGCCAGCGCCGCCAGCCCGGCGGGCCGCGAGGTGGCGTCGAGCAGCACGTAACCGGACAGGTGCAGGTGGCCGTCCGCGCCCGCGAGCAGGCCGGGGTCGAGGTCGGCGGGGGAGAACCGGGCGTTCGCTCCGCGGTCGGGCAGCATCGAGCGCTGGCCGTTCTCGTCGACCAGCACGACCACGCAGCACGTCGCGAGGTCCGGGTCGACCGCGAACGCGCACCGCACGCCCGCCGCGGTCAGCTCGGCGTGCACCTGCCGTCCCGCCGAGTCGGCGCCCACGCGCGCGACCAGCACCGGCGACGCACCGCACGCGGCCAGCCACACGGCCGTGTTCGCGCCCGCGCCGCCGGGTTCGATCGTCACCTTCGCGCGCACGTCACCGCCGTGCGCGATGGGGCCGGAGTGGCGGGCGACGACGTCCAGGCCGGCATCGCCGACCACGACGACCGGCCTCACCGGCACAGCTCCACCGCGACCTCGGCCGCGACCTGGACGTTGCTGACGACGAGCTCCTCGTTCGCGTCGAGGCTCACGCCCCCGCTCGCGGTGTGGAAGTGCTCCAGCAGCACCGGCGTGACGTCCTTGCCGCGCACGTCGCCGTCGACGAGCTTCCGCAGGCCCTCGGCGAGCAGCCGGTCGTGCAGCCCGGCGTCCATCTCGAACGCCTCCGGGATCGGGTTGACCAGCAGCATGCCGCGCTCGCCCGCCGCGAACACCGCGGCCGCCTGCTTCGCGTCCTCGACCCGCCACGGCACGCCGAACTCCGACTCGCGCCGGTAGAACGCGGGGAAGCGGTCGGTCCGGTAGCCGACGACCGGCACGGACCGGGTCTCCAGCACCTCCAGCGTCGCGCCCATGTCGAGGATCGACTTCACCCCGGAGGACACCACGAGCACCGGCGTCGTCGCGACCACGTCGAGGTCGGCCGAGACGTCCCACGTCTCGTGCGCGCCGCGGTGCACACCGCCGAGGCCGCCGGTGCCGAACACGCGGATGCCGGCCCGGTGGGCGAGCGCGGTCGTGGACGCCACGGTCGTGGCACCGCTGCGGCCGAGCGCGCAGGCGGCGCCCAGGTCGCGCAGGGACAGCTTCAGCAGCTCCTCGGAGCAGACCCGCTCCAGCTCGGCGGTGGTGAGGCCGATGTGCGGCACGCCGTCGAGCACGGCGATCGTGGCCGGGACGGCACCGGCCTCCCGCACCACGCGCTCCAGGCGTGCGGCGACGGTCAGGTTGCGCGGGGCGGGCAGCCCGTGGGACAGGATCGTGCTCTCAAGTGCGACGACCGGCCGGTTCTCGGCCAGTGCGGCGGCAACTTCCTCAGCGATGTGCAGCGTAGTCACGAGAGGGCATCTTCCCAGGTACTCTGGGCGGGTGAGCACCCAGACTCTCCCCGAGGTCGACGTACGGCCGGATGAGACCGACCAGTCCTCGGACGACGCCCCGAAGATGTTCCACTACGTGCGCAAGGCGAAGATCGCCGAGAGCGCCGTGATGGGCACCCACGTGGTCGCACTGTGCGGCGAGGTCTTCCCGGTCACGCGGTCGCCGAAGCCCGGTTCGCCGGTGTGCCCGGACTGCAAGAAGATCTACGAGAACCTGCCCGAGGGCGGCGGCGAGGAGTAGCCCTCCTGTCCTGCGACGCGAGCCCCGGCGCCTGCTGCTCAGGCGCCGGGGCTCGCGTGCGTCGCGGACCTGTCAGGGGCCGCTGGTGCGTTCGCGTTCCTGCTTGACGGCCTGGACCGGTAACGGTGTCGTGAGCTGCGTGTCGGCGGGAGAGGGCGCGGTGTGGGCGGTCTGCTCCGGCCTGGCCGGCCGGGGCCGCGCGGCCTCCTCGCGGATGCGCGACGCGGCGCGTTCCAGCTCCAGGCGGCGCCACCGGCGGCGCTGGCGGCGGGTCATCTTCGCGGGCCACATGTCCTGGATGGCGCTGTTGAAGTACGCGCCGATCGTGATCGCCAGGCCGATGAAGAACACGAACAGCAGGAACGCGATCGGCGTCGCCAGCGCGCCGTAGGTGTAGCCGGTGGTGGTGATCCACTGGATGTACAGGCGCAGGCCGATCGACGACAGGATGAACACCGCCATCGCGAGGACCGCGCCGGGCAGCACCCGGTGCCACGGCAGCTTCCGCGGCAGGGCGAGCTTGTAGAGCATCGACAGCGACAGCACGAGCAGCAGCCCCACACCGGGGTAGTAGAAGCGGCTCACCCACGTCTCGACGTAGGGCTGCCACGACGCCGGGAACAGCTGCGGCAGGATCTCCGGGCCCAGCGCCAGCACCGGCAGGCCGACCACCAGCGCGACCAGCGACACCATGTACAGCAGCAGGGCGAACAGGCGCTGCCACAGTTCATTGCGCACGCCGTACTGGCCGTGCGCGACCGTGATCGCGTCCACGAACGACGACATCGCCGAAGACCCCGCCCACAGCGAGATCAGGAAGCCGATGGAGACGATCTCGCCCTTGCCGGTGCTCAGGATCTCGGTGACCGTCGGCTGGATCACCCCGTTCACCACGTCCCCGCTGAAGATCGTCCGGGTGAACCCGATGATCCTGTCCTGGACGGCGCTCACGACCGCGGAGCCGAACCAGTCGCCGAGGTAACCCATGGCGCCCAGCACTCCGAGCAGCAGCGGGGGGAACGAGAGCGTCTGCCAGAACGCGGCCTCGGCGGCTTCTGAGAAGATGTTTCCCTGCCACGCCTTCGACAGCGTGCGCGCCAGTAGACGCAGCGGCGTCTTGCGGCCGGACCTGCGTGCGTCGTTGTCGGTAGGCGAACCCATCGCAAGGTCAAGCATGGTGCATGTGGCCACGTTTCGCGGCATCGGCGTCCGGAACAGGTAGGGTCGGGGTGCCCTCGGCGACGGCCTGCCTGAGGGCAGTTTTGTGTCGAAACCACGTTCGACCTGCGCAAACGAGGAGAAACACGTCTGTGACAGCGACAGCGACAGCGACAGCAGCAATGCGACCGCTGCGGGCATGGCAACGCCGCGCGCTGACCAAGTACCTGGCGGCGAAGCCCCAGGACTTCCTCGCCGTCGCCACGCCCGGTGCGGGGAAGACGACCTTCGGCCTCCGGGTGGCGGCCGAGCTGCTCGCCGACCGCACGATCGAGGCCGTCACGATCGTCACGCCCACCGAGCACCTCAAGCACCAGTGGGCGAAGTCCGCGGCCGAGCAGGGCATCGCGATCGACTCGAACTTCCGCAACACCAACGCGATCACCTCCCGCGACTACCACGGTGTCGCGGTCACGTACGCCCAGGTCGCCGCGCACCCGTCGCTGCACCGGGTGCGCACGGAGAACCGCAAGACGCTCGTGCTGCTCGACGAGATCCACCACGGCGGTGACGCGAAGTCGTGGGGTGACGCGATCCGCGAGGCGTTCACGCCCGCCGTGCGCCGGCTGTGCCTGACCGGCACGCCGTTCCGCTCCGACGACTCGCCGATCCCGTTCGTGCAGTACGAGGAGGGCGCGGGCGGGTTCAAGACCTCGAAGGCCGACCACACCTACGGCTACTCCGACGCGCTGCGCGACGGCGTCGTCCGGCCCGTGCTCTTCATGGCGTACTCGGGTGAGGCGTCGTGGCGGACCAGCGCGGGCGAGGAGTTCACGGCACGGCTGGGCGAACCGCTCACCCAGGAGCAGACCGCGCGGGCCTGGCGCACCGCGCTGGACCCGGCCGGCGACTGGATGGCCTCCGTGCTGCGCGCCGCCGACCAGCGGCTCACGCAGAAGCGCGAGAACGGCATCCCCGACGCCGCCGGCCTGGTGATCGCGACCGACCAGGAGACGGCGAAGGCCTACGCGCAGGTGCTCCTGCGCGTGACCGGCCACACCGCGACCGTCGTCCTCTCCGACGACCCGAAGGCCTCCGGCAAGATCGCCGAGTTCGCCGCGACGAACGAACGCTGGATGATCGCCGTCCGCATGGTGTCCGAGGGCGTCGACGTCCCGCGGCTCGCGGTCGGCGTGTACGCCACGTCGTCGTCGACCCCGCTGTTCTTCGCGCAGGCCGTCGGACGCTTCGTGCGCGCCCGCAAGCCCGGCGAGACCGCGTCGGTGTTCCTGCCCTCGGTGCCGATCCTGCTGCAGCTCGCGGCCGAGCTGGAGGCCCAGCGCGACCACGTCCTGGGCAAGCCGCACCGGGAGAAGGACGGCTGGGACGACGAGCTGCTCGCCGACGCGAACCAGACCAAGGACGAACCCGGCGAGGAGGAACGCGCCTTCACCGCGCTGGGCACCACCGCCGAGCTCGACCAGGTCATCTACGACGGTTCGTCGTTCGGCACGGCGGCGTTCGCGGGCTCGCAGGAGGAGCAGGAGTACCTCGGCCTGCCGGGGCTGCTGGAGCCCGACCAGGTGCGCACGCTCCTGCTGCAACGCCAGGAGGAGCAACTCGCGTCAGCGGCCAAGCGCCCCAAGGCGGAAGCCCCGGTGCGGGAGGTGCGGACGGCCAGCGTCCAGGAACGGCTCGCCTCACTGCGCAAGGAGCTCAACACCCTCGTCGCCATGCACCACCACCGCACGAAGAAGCCGCACGGCAAGATCCACAACCAGCTGCGCGAGTACTGCGGTGGCCCGGTGACGGCGATGGCGAGCATCGAGCAGCTCGAAGAGCGGATCGCGACGCTCCGCTCCTGGTGAGCGCCGATATATCGGATATGGCACATCGCTGATCAGGCGATATGCCATATCCGGTATCCAGTATGCGATATCCCGTATGCGATATATCGCTCAAGCTCGGACGACGGCGACCGCGAGCGTGCTGTAGCTCGCGGTGAAGCCACCACCCATGGCGTCGATCGCGTTGCTGACGGCGTCGACGACGACATCGACCTTGTCGCGGGCGAGCGGCGTGAGCGAGCCCGTGGTGAGCATGAGGTCGAGGTAGCTGCCGGTCGTGTAGCTGTGCTCCCAGTCGGCACGCCACTGCTCGGCACCGCTGAACTCGCCGGTGGCCAGGAACGCGTCGGCGGTCCGGGCACAGCCAGTCGCGTAGCTCTGCAGCGCCTGCTCGGCCGTCGTGCTGAGCTGGAACGGTGCGTCGGGCACGACGCGCCGGTACGCATCGGCGAAGGCCTGAGCAACCGGGTCCGGCGGCGTGAACACGTGCCACAGCGCGACGAACAACCCACCGGACCGCAGCACCCGCGCGACCTGAGCGGGGCCGACAGCGGGATCGACCCAGTGCCACGACTGGGCCGCGACGACGGCGTCGACCGTGCGGCCGGCCGGGTCCCAGCTCTCGAACGCCGCCGTCTCGACGATCACACCGGTGCCGCGGGCGAACTCGGCCATCCGCTCGTCGGGCTCGACGCCGAGCACGGTGCAGCCCGCGCCCCGCAGCTGCCGGGCGGCGATGCCCGTGCCGCAGCCGACGTCGAGCACGCGCGGACCGGTGCTGAGGCCTGGGTCGGAGCCGGTGTCGGGGCCATGGCCAAAGCCCATGTCGGGATTCGCGCCGGAGCCAGTGGCGTAGCCCAGGCCGGAGTCTGTGTTGGGCCCGCGTTCGGAGGTTGCGCCGGAGCCCATGTCGAGACTGTGGCCGGAGCCCGTGTCGGAACCCCGGCCGGAACTCGCGTCGGGAACCCGGCTGGAGCCCATGGCGGAACTGCGGCCGGAACTCGTGTCGGGAATCCGGCCCAAGCCTGCGTCGAGACCCTGGCCCGAGCCCGTGTCGGAACTCGCGCTGGGGCTCCGGCCCGAGCCCGTGTCAGGACCGCGTCCGATGCGGGCGATCCGGTCGACCATCTCGGCGGGGTAGGGCGGGCGAGCGCGGTCGTAGCGGTCGGCGTCCGAGCCGAAGCTCTGCGACCACCCGGCTAGAGTGGGCATGTGCCCACCATAGTGGGCATGCGCCCACTTGTGAACCGAGCGAGGGTGGAGGCGCGAGCCGTGCCGACCGGGGTGCATCTGCGTGACGTGCGGGAACAGCTATTCGGTGCGGCCGAGCAAGTGCTGCGCGAGGGCGGGCCCAGCGCGTTGACCAGCCGCGCGGTCACGGAGACCGCGGGCGTCGCCAAAGGTGTGTTGCACCGGCACTTCGCGGACTTCGACGCGTTCCTCGCCGCGTTCGTCGTGGACCGCGCGACCAGGACGGAACGACGGCTCGCGGAGCTGACCGCGGGTGAGGGGACGGTCGTCGGCAACCTGGCCGAGGCCGTCGAGGCGGTCTTCACGTCCGTCGCCGTGTCGGTGGTCGCGCTGATCACCTTCCGCGACGAGCTGCGCGCCCGGCTGCGCGACACCTGGCCCGCGGGGGTGCCGGTGCTGACCGAGGCGGTCGAACTGATCGCGACCTACCTCGCCGCGGAGCAGCGGCTCGGCCGGGTCGAGGCCGGCGTCGAGGTGGACGGGCTGGCGCCGATGCTCATCGGCAGCGCCCACCTGTTGTTCGCCGACCGGCAGGCGCGGCCGGACGCGGAGAGCGTTCGACAGCTGGTTCGACGGGTCGTTCGACCGGCCATCGATTCACCTGCCGACAACTGATATCCGATATATCAGTACTGGTTGCAGTAGTGCCTTGGTAACGCTCTCACAACGCTCGGTAGCTAAATTGCGGCAGAGTTACCGCATCGTGACGACTTAATCGATGCAGTGTGGTTCCGGTCACGCGTATGTCGGGCATACGTTGTGCGCCACAACATTCTCTGTGACACAGCGCAGTGAAAGGGATGGCGGATGCGCAGCAAGACTCTCGCTTCCATCGCCGTTACCGCGGGCCTCGCCCTGGCGGTTTCGGCGTGCGGCGCCAACACGTCCTCCGGCACCGGGGGAAGCACCGAAACGAACTCTGGCAGCGGCAGTGGCGCGAAGGTCGGCGTGATCCTTCCTGAGACCGCCTCCTCCGCACGCTGGGAGGGCTTCGACAAGCCGCTCCTCAAGGCCGCTCTGGAGAAGGAGGGGCTCGTCCCCGACATCCAGAACGCCCAGGGCGACGTCCAGAAGTTCAGCACCCTCGCCGACGGCATGATCAACGCCGGCGTCAAGGTCCTGATCATCGCCACGCCCAACAGCGAGGTCGGCGCCTCCGTCGCCAAGAAGGCGCAGGCCCAGGGCATCCAGGTCATCGACTACGACCGCCTGAACACCGGTGGCTCCTCGTCCTACTACGTGTCGTTCGACAACGTGAAGGTCGGCGAGCTGCAGGGCCAGGGCCTCGCGGACGCGCTGAAGGCCGCGCCGCAGGGCGCGAACGTCATCGAGGTCGAGGGCGCGCCGACGGACAACAACGCGACCCTGTTCCACGAGGGGCAGCAGAAGGTCCTCAAGCCGCTCTACGAGTCCGGCAAGCTCAAGCTCGTGCAGTCCCAGCCGATCGACAACTGGGACAACCAGAAGGGTGGCCAGGTCTTCGAGCAGATCCTGACCTCCAACGGCGGCAAGGTGGACGGCGTCGTCGCCGCGAACGACGGCCTCGCCGGCGCGGTGATCACGGTCCTCAAGAAGGTCGGCCTGAACGGCAAGGTCCCGGTCACCGGTCAGGACGCCACCCCGGACGGTCTGCAGGCCGTGCTCCGCGGTGACCAGTACATGACCGTCTTCAAGCCGATCAAGGACGAGGCCGAGGCCGCCGCCAAGCTGGCCGCCGCCCTCGCCAAGGGCGACACGGCCGCCGCCGACGCCCTCGCGACCGGCACGACGAAGGACGGCAAGGCCAACCGCGACGTCAAGTCCGTGCTGCTCACCGCTCAGCTGATCACCAAGGACAAGGTCAAGTCCGTGGTCGACGCGGGCTTCGTCAAGGCCTCGGAGATCTGCGTGGCCGACACCCAGGCCGCCTGCACCGAGCTCGGCATCAAGTAGTAGGACCGCTTGCGTCCAGGCGGGGTGCGGACTGCGCACCCCGCCTCGGCGCGTGGTAACTCCGGAGGAACCCCCAGTGAGCGAGCCGATTCTCGAGCTGCGCGGCATCAACAAGAGCTTCGGTCCCGTGCACGTCCTGCACGACATCGACCTCGTCGTGAACCCCGGCGAGGTCACCGCCCTCGTCGGCGACAACGGCGCGGGCAAGTCGACGCTGGTCAAGTGCATTGCGGGCATCCACCCGACGGACTCGGGTGAGGTCCTTTTCAACGGCGAACCGGTGCACATCAAGGGCCCGCGCGACGCCGCAGAGCTCGGAATCGAGGTCGTCTACCAGGACCTCGCGCTGGCCGACAACCTCGACATCGTCCAGAACATGTTCCTCGGCCGCGAGCGCACCAAGGGCGGTCTGCTCGACGAGACCGACATGGAGCAGGCGGCGCGCAAGACGCTGGCGTCGCTGTCGGTGCGCACGGTGAAGTCGGTGCGCACGCAGGTCTCGTCGCTGTCCGGTGGTCAGCGCCAGACAGTGGCGATCGCCAAGGCCGTGCTGTGGAACAGCAAGGTCGTGCTGCTCGACGAGCCCACCGCCGCACTCGGCGTCGCGCAGACGCGCCAGGTGCTCGACCTGGTCCGCCGGCTCGCCGAGCAGGGCCTGGGCGTCGTCCTGATCAGCCACAACATGAACGACGTCTTCGAGGTCGCCGACCGCATCGCGTGCCTGTACCTGGGCCGCATGGCCGCCGTCGTGGGGTCCAAGGACGTCACGCACGGCCAGGTGGTCGAGCTGATCACCGCCGGACGTTCCGGTGACCTGGGCATCGCCCGCCCCGAGGCGGCGACGATCTGATGAGTTCCGAAGAGGCCAGCATGACCGACACCACCGAAACGCACGAGGCGGAGACCGCCCAGCAGGGCGCGATCTCCGACTTCGGCATCGACACGACCTCCATGTCCACCGGCGAAGCGGTGCGCGACTACTGGGCCAGGGTCCGCGGCGGCGAGCTCGGCTCGCTCCCCGCGCTCCTCGGGCTCGTGGTGCTGCTCATCGTGTTCAGCTCGCTGTCCGACACGTTCTTCACCCTGGGCAACCTCGCCAACCTGCTCCAGCAGGGCGCCAGCATCACCATCATCGCGATGGGCCTGGTGTTCGTGCTGCTGCTCGGCGAGATCGACCTGTCGGCCGGTACCGCGTCCGGTGTGACCGCCGCGGTGATGGCGCTGCACCTGATCCACAACGGCAACCTGCTCGGCGGCATGGGCGACACGGTGTTCTACGTGTTCTGCGGCCTGCTGGTGCTGGCGATCGTGCTCGCCGTGGTGATGAAGATCTGGGCGGGCGCCGCGCTGTCGGCCATCGCACTGGTGATCGCCGCCGTCGGCGTTCCCGCGAACGCCTGGCTGGAGATGCTGCTCGCCGTCTGCGTCGGCGCGGCCATCGGCTGCATCACCGGCTTCCTGGTCGCGAAGGTCGGCATCCCGTCGTTCGTCGTGACCCTGGCGCTGTTCCTCGTGTGGGGCGGTGTCGTGCTGCAGCTCATCGGCCAGGGCGGCACGCTCGGCCTGCGGGACGACACGATCTTCAACGTCGCCAACGGCAACCTCAACTTCGTCGGCTCGTGGGTGCTGTTCGTCGTCGCCGTCGGCGGCTACGCGGCGGTCGTGCTCACCCGGCACTTCTCCCGCCTGCGCCGGGGCCTCGTGGCCCAGCCGACCACGCTGGTGCTGGCCAAGATCGGTGCCCTCGCGGTGCTGGCCGCCGTCATCACCTACGCGCTCTCGCTCAACCGCGCGCCGAGCAACCTCGTCGTCATCGAGGGTGTGCCGTACGTGGTGCCGCTGGTGCTCGTGCTGCTGGTGATCGGCACCTTCGTGCTCGACCGCACCTCCTACGGCCGCCACGTCTACGCAGTGGGTGGCAACAAGGAAGCCGCGCGCCGGGCCGGCATCAACGTCGAGCGGATCCGGATGAGCGTCTTCGTGATCGCCTCCTCCGCCGCCGCGATCGGCGCGATCGTGTACTCGTCGAAGGTCGGCTCGGTCGACCCGAACGCCGGTGGCGGCAACACGCTGCTGCTGTCGGTCGGTGCGGCCGTCATCGGTGGCACGTCGCTGTTCGGTGGCAAGGGCCGTCTGCGCGACGCCGTCATCGGTGGCGCCGTGCTCGCGATCATCCAGAACGGCATGGGCCTGCTCAAGCAGCCCGCCGCGGTCGTGTTCATCGTGACCGGTCTGGTCCTGCTGCTCGCCGCGAGCGTCGACGCCCTGTCCCGACGCCGAGCGGCGAACTCGGCTCGCTGACGCGGTGACTGGACCCACGTCCGGCACCCGTCCCGACGAGATCCGCAGGCACAACAGGACGGCGCTGCTGCGCCGCCTGCACGTCGACGGACCGTCCACCAGGGCGTCGCTCGCGGCCGAGCTCGGGCTCAACCGCAGCACGATCAAGGCACTGGTGGACGGTCTCGCCGAAGCCGGCGTGGTCGCCGAACGCGTGCCCGCTCTGCGCAGCGGAGCGGGCCGCCCGTCCCTGCTCGTCCTGCCCCAGCCGCACGCGGCGGTCGTGATCGCGATCGACGTGCGCGTGGAGCACGTGGCGATGGGGTTCGTCGGCCTCGGTGGGGAGATCCTCGGGCGGGACAGCTGGAACCTGCACCGGACGCGTGATCCGGGTGAGGTCATCACGCACATCGTCGACTCGGCGCGCCTCATGGCCGACGACCTCGACGCCACCGCCGTCGGAGTGGGCGTCTCGGTGCCCGGAGTCGTGCGGCGTGCCGACGGGCACGTGCACGAGGCACCGAACCTGCACTGGACGGACGTGGCCCTCGGCACACGCCTGGAGGCGGTGCTGAAGGTGCCCGTCCAGGTCGGCAACGACGCGGAGCTCGGCGCGCTCGCGGAGCACGTGCGCGGCGCGGCGCAGCAGTCCTCGGACATGGTCTACATCTCCGCCGACGTGGGCGTCGGCGGCGGCGTGATCCTGTCGGGGCAGCCGTTGCGCGGCACCGGCGGCTACGTCGGCGAGCTGGGGCACATGGTGGTCAACCCGCGCGGGCGGCAGTGCTACTGCGGCTGCACCGGCTGCTGGGAGACCGAGGTCGGGGAACCGGCGCTGTGCCGGGCACTCGGCCTGCCCGACGACGCCCCGCGCGGCGCTGTCGTCGCGGCGCTGCGGGCACTCGACGACCCGTCCGTGCTCGACGAGTTCGCCGACTGGCTCGCACTGGGGCTCGCGAACATCGTCAACGTCCTCGGCCCGGAGATGGTCGTGCTGGGCGACCTCTACACGGCGCTGCCGGCGTCGGTGGTCGACGGGGTCAGCGCGGCCGTGCAGCGGCGCAGCCTCGTCTCCAGGGCCGTCGGCGGCACCCAGGTCGTCACGTCCCCGCTGGGCAGGGACGCGAAGCTCGTCGGCGCAGCGGAGCTGGCCTTCGAACCGGTGCTCGACACCATCTGACCGCTGGGGGAGACCACCCGCGGAAGCGAAGGGGCCGGAGATCCAGTGGATCTCCGGCCCGAGCGGCTAGGTGGGGTGGAAGTCAGCCCTGCTGAATCTCAGCAGCGAGTTCGCGCAACTTCTCACTGTGCGCGCGAGCGTGGTGCCCGCAGAACAGCAGCTCGCCCCCGGACGGGAGCAAGGCGCGAACCTGGGCAGCAGCCCCGCAGCGGTCGCAGCGGTCGGCAGCGGTCAACTCGGGGCGGGTGAGTGCTGCAGTCATGATGAATCTCCCTCCGTCCCAGCAACGAAACGTTGTGTTCCGGTGCCCTCTTACCAAGCTGCGACCACAGCGCCCCTGGCTTGGTGCGCGTGCTCGCTGGCTCCACTCTGACAGACGTTTTGGCGATAGTCAGTGTTCCCGTGTGCGTGGCGACTCGCGTCACTCCGGGATTTACCCGCTTGACGCAGGCTCACACCTGGGTTTGCCACCGGTTCACCGGCTTGACAGGTACCCACAGCAACCGAAAACGTGCTGGTGGAGCAGCCCTTCAGGGCCGTTCGGTCGGTTGCGTGCAACCGGGAGTGTGATATCGGTTGCTCTTGTCCGCCCGCAGCGAACAGGTCACGAACGTCCCACGATTCGGACGCGGAACCGTGATCAAAACGCCCTCGCAAGCACCTGACTTGGAAGCACGACGGCCCCGCACCGAACCGGTGCGGGGCCGTCGTGCGTATGTCCTTGTAAGACGCTGTCCTAGTCGAGGTAGTCGCGCAGGACCTGCGACCGCGACGGGTGCCGCAGCTTCGACATCGTCTTCGACTCGATCTGCCGGATGCGTTCCCGCGTGACGCCGTAGACCTGGCCGATCTCGTCGAGCGTGCGCGGCTGGCCGTCGGTGAGGCCGAAGCGCAGCCGGACGACGCCCGCCTCGCGCTCGGACAGCGTCGCGAGCACGGACTGCAGCTGGTCCTGCAGCAACGTGAACGAGACGGCGTCCACGGCGACGACGGCTTCCGAGTCCTCGATGAAGTCACCGAGCTGGCTGTCGCCCTCGTCACCGATCGTCTGGTCCAGCGAGATGGGCTCACGCGCGTACTGCTGGATCTCCAGCACCTTCTCCGGCGTGATGTCCATTTCCTTGGCGAGCTCTTCCGGAGTGGGCTCGCGGCCCAGGTCCTGCAGCAGCTCGCGCTGGATGCGACCCAGCTTGTTGATGACCTCGACCATGTGCACCGGGATGCGGATGGTGCGGGCCTGGTCGGCCATCGCGCGGGTGATCGCCTGGCGGATCCACCACGTGGCGTACGTGGAGAACTTGTAGCCCTTGGTGTAGTCGAACTTCTCGACCGCGCGGATCAGGCCCAGGTTGCCCTCCTGGATCAGGTCCAGGAACGCCATGCCGCGGCCGGTGTAGCGCTTGGCCAGCGACACGACGAGGCGGAGGTTCGCCTCGAGCAGGTGGTTCTTGGCGCGCTCGCCGTCGCGGACGATCCAGCGCAGGTCGCGGCGCAGCTGCGGCGTGAGCTTCTCGGCCTCCTCCTCGGAGCGGCGCACGCGTTCGGCGGCGTAGAGACCGGCCTCGATGCGCTTGGCCAGCTCGACCTCCTCCTCGGCGTTGAGGAGGGCGACCTTGCCGATCTGCTTGAGGTAGGCGCGGACCGAGTCGGCCGAGGCGGTGAGCTCCGCGTCCTTGCGCGCCTGGCGCAGGGCCTCGGACTCCTCCTCGTCCCAGACGAAGTCGCCCTCGCTCTTGGGGTCCTCGGCTTCTTCCGGCTCGTCGGCGATCGGCTCGTCGACCAGCTCGACGTCCTCCAGGTCGCCTTCGCCGGGAGCGCCTTCCACGTCCTCCGGCTCGTCGCCCTCGCCGGCCTTCTTCGGCCCGCCCTTGGCGGCGGCGTCCTTGGCCCCTGCCTTGCGCGGAGCGCGGGTGGTCTTGGCGCCGGCGGCCTTGGCTGCGGGCTTCTTGGCTGCCGCAGCGGTCGTCTTGCGCTTCGTCGTCTCCTCGGCCTCGCCGGCCGCGGTCGACTTGGTGGTCTTGGCGGCGCTCGCGGCGGAGCTGGAGCGTCGGGTTGCGGTTTCTGCGGCTGCCACGTACGCCCTTTCGCGACGGTCGTTCAAGGCTGACCAGAGGGCGCGAAACCTCGGTCGCCAGAGTTCAGGGGATCTCCCCGCCGATCTTGACTGGCGGGTGTGCGTTCCATTGTAACGACGTCCGTGACGCGGTGTTGCGCCCCGAGGCTGTTCGAGGCGCTCCCACCTGCGTTCTCGCAGCTAGATCCAGTCGAGAGGAACGGACACGTTTCGGTGTCGGTTACCCGCTACGGCCGGGCGCCGTGCGCCGCGGCCCACGCGACACCGACGATGCCCGCGTCGTTCTTCAGCGCGGCCGCGACGACCTCCGTGCGCACCTTGAGCAACGGCAGCCACTTGTGCGCCTTCTTGCTCACGCCGCCGCCCGCGATGACGAGGTCCGGCCAGATGAGGTCCTCCAGCACGTTGACGTACCGGCTGACCCTGGGCGTCCACTCCTCCCAGGACAGCTCCTTCTCCTCCTTGACCGACGCCGCCGCGCGCTTCTCCGCGTCGTGCCCGTCGACCTGGAGGTGGCCGAACTCGGTGTTCGGGACGAGCTTGCCGTCCAGGAACACCGCGCTGCCGATGCCCGTGCCGAACGTCAGCAGCACCACGGTCCCGAGCCTGTCCACACCCGCGCCGTACGACATCTCCGCGATGCCGGCGGCGTCCGCGTCGTTCATCACGACGATGTCCTCGGGCTTGCGGCCCAGGCGTTCGGCGAACAACGACGCCGCGTCGCAGCCGATCCAGCCCTTGTCCACGTTCGCGGCGCTGTGCGCGACGCCGTGCTTGACGACGCACGGCAGCGTCACGCCGACCGGTCCGTCCCACTGGAACTTCTCGACGATCTCGGCGACGACGTCCGCCACCGCGTCGGGAGTCGAGGGCTGGGGCGTGGGGATCCGCATCCGTTCGCCGTCCAGTGAGCCGGTTTCGAGATCGACCAGCCCGCCCTTGATGCCGGAGCCGCCGATGTCCACACCGAACCCGCGGGTGATGCCCATCCCCGTGGTCCTTCCTACTCGATTCAGTAACCGTGGTGCGCAGACATTAGCCTGACGTTGTCCGATAGTCCCGTGCTAGTGACGCAGGAGGGAACCGGTCGTGCTTGATCCCCGGCCACTCGTCGACATCGCCGCAGCCATCGGACGGGAAGCAGGTGCTCTCGTCCAGCGCATGCGCGCGTCCGCGGTGGTGTCGTTCGACACGAAGAGCACCTCCACCGACGTGGTGACGGAAGCCGACCGCGCCTCGGAACAACTCGTTCGGACGCGTCTGTCCGAGGCCCGGCCCGGTGAGCCGGTGCTGGGCGAGGAGGAGGGCGGGTCCGTCGGCTCCGGCCTGACCTGGGTCGTCGACCCGATCGACGGCACCGTCAACTACCTCTACGGCATCCCCTGGTACTCGGTGTCGATCGCGGCGCAGCTCGACGGCGAGTCGGTCGCCGGCGCGGTCTTCGAGCCGGCGACCGGCCGGATGTGGACGGCGGCGCGCGGGCACGGCGCGTTCCTCGACGGCGAACCGGTGCGCGTGTCGGCGGCCACGGACCTGTCGCTGTCGCTGCTGGGCTACGGCTTCGAGTACCGCGCCGAACGCCGTCAGCGCCAGGCCGACACCTGGGCAGCGATGTCGACCCGCGTGCGGGACATGCGCCGTGCCGGTGCCGCCTCGCTCGACCTGTGCTCGGTGGCCGCCGGTCGCCTCGACGCCTACGCCGAGCACGGCCTGGGCCGCTGGGACTGGGCGGCGGGCGCGCTGGTCGCCGCCGAGGCGGGTGCGGTGGTGCGGCTGCCGGGGACGTCGCCGGAGCTGGGGGAGGACGCCACGTTCGCCGCCGCGCCCAGTGTCGCCGACGCCATGTACACGGCGTTGGTGGAGTCGGGCTTCGGCAAGGTCTGATTGACGCGGCTCGTGCACGTTGACCGGATCAACATGTGGATTGATCCGGTCAACTGATGACTGATCGCTGTCCAGTCAACCTGGACTCAGCTGGAGCCGTCTGGCTCACGGCCGGGTGGAGCGGGACGAGAGGTCAGCAGGTCACTTCACGGGCCGCGGCCACGTTGTCGGCGTTCAGCGTCGGCGGGTTCGGCTCGGCGACCTGACCGCCCTGCTGCTCCGGCTGCTGGTCCGCCCACTCCTTGAGCTGGTCGAGGACCTTGCGGGCGGCGCTGTTCGGCTTGACCTCGTCGAACTTCTTGCCCACCGACACGTCGACGGTCGCGTCCTGGCGGTCGTCGCGCACCAGCTCCAGGCACGGTTCGACGAGCGACAACGTCCGCGCCGCCTGGGCGCCGGGCGCACCGAAGCGGAGCTGGCCGCGGCAGTTCATGTCCCCCGCGGGGTAGACCGGGTCGTTGCCGGGTTCGGCCGCCTGCTTCATGCCGAGCTCGGTGAGCATCACCGCCACGGCCTTCGCGTGGTTGCGCTGCGTCGAGGCGTTCACCACGCGGAAGTTCACGTCACCCACCGGAACCGGGTTCGTGCGGTCCAGCGCGTCGTGCTCCAGCACCGTGCCCAGGGCGGGCGGCGGCGCGACCGGCGCTGCCGCCGGGTCGACCACGCTCGTCACGTTCGTGGTCGTGCCGCCGGGCGGGTTGCACCTGATGGCCGCGTCCACGTCACTGGCGCTGCCGAGCACCTCCACCCACACGAAGACGGAGCTGACCAGCAGCACCGTGAACAGGATGAGCGCGGGTACCGGCCGGCGCCGCTTGTACGGCGTCAAGCTTCCCGATGCGGGTCCCACGTCCGAAGCCCTCCCCGTGTTCCAACCCTCTGATCAGCCTAGGCCCTGCCCGGCCGGCGTGCGCCGCGGCGCACGTGACCCACCGCACCGGCCCGGTCGCTCTCAGTCAGGACGGTACCTGCCCGGAGCGAGGTTGCACGCCGAGCCGAAGGTGCTCCCGCACAGGGTATCGGTCCAGCGTAGAAAGGTTGTGTCACCCGTCCGGTCGGTAAGGGGTAACCCGATGTCGGGTCATTCGGGCAGTGAGCTACCCTCTGCGCGCTCCGCACACATGTCGATCAAGCCGACGGTCACGTCAAGGGGGTTGGCTTGCCACGGAGTGCGAGAGACCTACGTCACCTTGACGTGGGGCACAAAAGAGGGCGCTGGAGCGTTAACCAGCGACACGAACAGTCTCCGTAGACCGCAGGGGTGAAGAAGATGGCGACCGACTACGACGCGCCGCGTCGCAGCGAGGCGGACGAACTCGCTGAGGACTCCCTCGAGGAGTTGAAGGCCCGGCGGAACGAGACGCAGTCCGGCGTCGTCGACGTCGACGAGGACGCGAGCGCGGAGAACTTCGAGCTCCCCGGAGCCGACCTGTCCGGCGAGGAGCTCACGTTCAAGGTCCTGCCCAAGCAGGCCGACGAGTTCACGTGCTCCAAGTGCTTCCTGGTGCACCACCGCAGCAGGCTCGCCGAGGACAACGGCGGCGTGTACATCTGCCGCGACTGCGCCTGATCCGCAGGCCTCAACAGCACTGGGCGCTCACCCGCACGGGTGGCGCCCAGTTGTGTTTGACCGACCTCGACGGCACCGTCGAACTTCAGCCTTTCGGGGAAACCTCAGGCCTTCAGCGCGGCGGCGAGCCGCTCGGGGTGGCGGGTGCTGACCAGCCAGTAGGGCGTCGGGTCCTCCGGGTCGGTCACCCGCACGCGCACCATCGGCTTGACCCAGCCGCGGTGCAGCACGAACGCCGCCGGGTCGAGCTCACGGCCCATGGCGGCGCGCCGGGCCTCCGGCGCGATGACCTCCACCTCGCCCAGCAGCTCCAGCGGGATGTGCGCCTCGCCCACGCGCAGCTCACCGCCGGACACCTCGACCTTCGTCGACCCCATCCGGACGATCAGCAGGACGGTCAGCGGCAGCAGGACCGCGTACGGCAGCCAGGAGCGCACCCCGGGGAACCCCATGTGCACCTCGGCGGCCAGCAGAGCGGCGGCCAGCAGCGGCAGCGGCCAGATCCACCACGTCACGTACAGACGCTCGCGGAAGGTCGTAGTGGCGGTCACGGCAGTCTCACTCACGTCGTCAGGGTAATCTCGGCCGCCGTGTCCAGCGTCGAGGTGTTGCTGACCCGGCTCGATCCGGGGGTTCCCGTGCCCGCCTACGCCCGTCCCGGCGACGCGGGCGCCGACCTGGTCACCACGTCGGACGTGGTCATTCCACCAGGCGAGCGCGCGGTGGTCGGCACCGGTGTCGCGATCGCGCTCCCCGACGGGTTCGCGGGCTTCGTGCACCCCCGCTCCGGCCTGGCCGCGCGGGTCGGGTTGAGCGTGGTGAACACGCCGGGGACGATCGACTCGGGCTACCGCGGTGAGATCCGCGTTTGTCTCGTGAACCATGATCTGCGTGAGCCGATCGCCCTCTCGCGCGGCGACCGGATCGCCCAGCTCGTCGTGCAACGCGTCGAGCACGCGGTGTTCCGGGAGGTCACGGCGCTGCCGGAGACGGAGCGCGGTGCGGGGGGCTACGGCTCGACCGGCGGGCACGTGGTGCTCGCCGGCACGGCAACCACAGAGACCGAGGGGTAAGGGATGTTCGGAAGGCGCCGCAAGCGCGGTCGTCACTCCGCGGGGGGCGTTGACACCGGCCTGGAGAACGACGAGGTCTTCGACGACGTGGAAGGCCCGTGGGACTCGACCGTCGCACCGAAGGACGACGTGCAGCGGCTCGACCTGGGTTCGGTGCTGCTGCCCATGCCGGACGAGGCCCAGCTGCAGGTCGAGATGGACCAGCAGAGCGCATCCGTGCGCGCGGTGCACATCCTCACGCCCGTCGGTCAGCTGACGGTGAGCGCGTTCGCCGCGCCGAAGTCCGGTGGCCTCTGGAAGGAGGTCGGCGCCGAGCTGATCGCGGGCCTCAAGGAGGACGGCGCCCGCATCAACCGGGAGAACGGCGAGTGGGGCGAGGAGATCACCGCGCGCAACCAGGGCGTGCAGATCCTCTTCGTCGGCATCGACGGCCCGCGCTGGATGCTGCGCGGTGTCGCCGCCGGTCCCGAGGAGCACTTCGAGCACAACGCCGCGGCGTTGCGCGAGATGATCCGCGGCACCGTGGTCGTGCGCGGTGAGCAGCCGATGCCGCCCCGCACCCCGCTGCCCGTCGAGCTGCCGGAGGCGATCGCCCGGCAGATCCAGCAGCAGCAGGGCTAACGCCCCTGCGCCCGACGCCACGCCTGCACCGCACGCCCCAGCGCGTGCGGGTAGGCGTCCAGCGTCGTCTCCACCAGCACGGCGCGCGGCAGTGCGTCCGCCCACGCGCGTGCGACCTCGACCGGGTGCACCGGGTCGTCGACGCAGCCGACGATCCCCGCGGGCACGTCGAGGGACCTCAGCTCCGCCAGGGTCGGCGCGACCGACTCGGCCGCCTCGGCGAGGTGCGGTACGAGCAGCTCGCCGTAGCCGTGCCAGGCGCGCCGCAGCTCGTCGTGCAGCCAGCCGGACGTGCCGGCGAGCGCCGCGTCGATCCCATGTGCCGCAACGATTTGCGCGCTCGCCCTCGCCGCGAGTGCAGCCGGTGCGCCGTCCGGGCTGCCGTTCCACGCGGGCAACGCGAGCACGAGTCCCGCGCACCGGTCCGGGTTGCGGACCGCCCACGACACGGCGACGTGCGCGCCGAGCGAGACGCCCCCCACCACGATCGGGTGCTCTGCGGCGGCGTGTTCCAGTGCCGTCAACCGTTCACTCAGTGTGCGGACGTGCGGAGCGTCAATCACTGCTCCGACCTGCGACAACGGGCCCGTGAAGACGGAACGGACAAACACGGCGTCGGAGGCGGTACCGGGCAGCAGGAGGACAGTCTCGACAGGCACGGCCGAGATTGTCCGCCCTCGTGCGTACCCTCACTGTCAGACGGTCCACACCACTGGGCCACCAAGGCACTGCAGGAGTCGGGGATGGGCGGCTATTGGCACCGCTTGGTGCGTCGCTTGACCAGCGACGTCGCCGAGCTCGACGCGGACGACCTGTCGCGGAAAGCGGAGGCCGTCGGCGCGGTGAAGGCCTGCGACTGCAAGTCCGGTGAGGAGGTCACCGTCCTGGGCCGGCTCCGCAGCGTGGAGCTCTGCCCCCGCGACGCGGCCGCCACCCTGGAAGCCGAGCTCTACGACGGCACCGAGGGCGTCACCCTCGTCTGGCTCGGCCGCCGTCGCATCGCGGGCATCGAGCCTGGTCGGACGATCAAGGCCCGTGGCCGCATCGCCGTGCGCGACGGGCGCAAGGTGCTCTACAACCCCTATTACGAGTTGCAGATCGCTTCATGACCTCAGCCAAGACCGAAGAAAAGCGGCCCACCGTCCTCGAGCAGATGGGCGGAGTGAGCGGAATGCTCTACTCCTCGCTGCCCGTCGTCGTCTTCGTGATCGTCAACTTCGCCGCCAAGAACCTCATGGCCGCGATCATCAGCGCCCTGGCGGCGGCCGTCGTGATCGGCGTGGTCCTCGCCGTCCGCAAGGGCACGATCCAGCCCGCCATCTCCGCCGTCTTCGGCGTCGGCATCGCCGCGTTCATCGCCTACAAGACAGGTGAGGCCAAGGGCTTCTTCCTGTTCGGCATCTGGCAGAGCGTCGTCTACGGCGGCGCGTTCCTGCTGTCGATCCTCGTGCGCTGGCCGCTGGCCGGCGTGATCTGGGCTTTCCTCAACGGCAGAGACCGCTCCTGGCGCTCCGACAAGGCCTCGCTGCGCGACTACGACATCGCCACCTTCGTGTGGGCGCTCGTCTTCTTCGCCCGCTTCGTCGTGCAGCGCTGGCTCTACGAGGAGGACCAGGTCGGCTGGCTGGCCGTCGCCCGCCTCGGCATGGGCTACCCGCTGATGGCCATCGCCCTCGTCGCCACCGTGTGGGCCGTCCGCCGCGCCGACAAGCGCCTCAAGGCCGCGGAGGAAGCAGCCGAGCGGGAGGCGGAGGCCGAGCTCGCCGCGGAGACCGACGAGGTCCTCGCCCGCACGGCCGACGACCTGCTCACCCCGGACATGGACGAGCTGAAGCGCACCGTCGAGCAGGAGTCGCGCGAGAAGTCCCGCGACTGACGCACTTTCGACACGGACAGGGCCGGGCCTCCGCGAGGAAGCCCGGCCCTGTCCCGTTCCACACGGGGCTCGTCGCGGTACCGGCCGCTCGCTAGCACTGGCCGAAGAGCGCGCGCAGCCCGCACCGCCCGGTGACGCCCACCGCCGCGTACGTGGTGTGCAGGTGGTTGTCGACGGTGCGCTTGGCGATGGCCAGGCGGTCGGCGATCTCGGTGTTCGTCAGCCCCGCCACGGCCAGGCGCGCGATCTCCCGCTGGCGGTGGGTGAGGGCGACGAGCGTGCTCGTGACCGCCAGGCCCGGTGTGGTCGCGCCGTCGAACGACTCGGCGAGCGCGGCGGCCTGCCGTTCCAACCGGTCCGCGTCGCGGGGCCGGTCGTGCAGGCGGGACAGGCGGCCAGCCTCGGCGATCGACTCGGCGGCGAACAACGTGGCACCGCACGCCAGGAACGCCGCCGCCACCTCCTCCAGCCCCGCTGGGTCACGCAACGCGCGCGCCTGCGCGTGGGTGGCGTATGCGGTTGTGAGCGGGTCTTTGCGCGACTTCGCCAGTTCCAGCAGACGCGGTGAGGTGTCGGCACCGAACCGTGCAGCGTCGTGCAGCGACACGATTTCCTCGGAATGCGCGCCGTGTGCCCATGCGGCGGCGGCGTTGTCCAACGCTGCCTGCACGGCCTCATCGACCCGTCCTGCACTCGCGAGCACCCACGACCGTGCGCCACCAACGGCGAACCGCGCCACACGCCAGGCCGGTCGCAACCCGGCCTCGGCCCCGGCCAGTGCGCGTTGCGCGCGATCGGTCTGCCCCCGCAGCGCGGCTCCGGTGGCGAACTCGGCCAGCAGCACGACGTCCCACAGCGTCAGCGGTGCGTTCGGCTCGGGAAGGCCTTCGGCGCTGATCCGCACAGCCGCCGCCGCTTGTCCGCGCATGCGCGCGCTCTGGCTCAACAACACCCGCGACGACACCTGGGATGCCGGGCTGTGCCCTTCTTCAGCCAACGTCCGCGTGGCACGTTCCTCGGCCGGCGCCAGGTCACCGGAGAGCAGAAGGCTCGCCGTGCACACCTCGTCATCGGCTTCGACCCGCGCGATGGCGTCGGCGTGGTGGCCGCTGAGCCGGTCGGCGACCGCGAGCACCCGCCGGCCGGCCCGTTCGTCCTCGGCGAGCAGCAGCGCGCCGACCAGCCGGAGCACCGGTACCGGTGCGGCCTCCACCGCGAACTCCGCCGCGGTGTGCAGGACCGCGCGTTCCAGCTCCGCGGGCAGTGCCGCCGCTGTCAGCTCGTCCAGCACGGCGACAGCGGCTTCCTCGTCTCCCAGACCGAAGAACAGCTCGGACGCCCGCGTGCGGGCGACCTCGACCCGCCGCGCTTCGTCGCGCCCGACCAGGGGCAACTGATCGCTCACAGCTGGTAAGTGTGCGGATGCGCTCCGCAGATACCGCTCGATCGGTGTGTCCTGCGGTCCGATGCCGACGTCGGGGCCGCATGACACTCCTGAAGCCGGGAACGACCAGCCACAGCGCAGCGGTCGAGATCGCCGGTCCCAACCGGTTTACGGCATCGCGGTGCAGCTATGGGACTGCCATGGCGGCGACGACCAGCACTGGAACGCACCCTGATGTCCGATATCCAGTACATCAGCACGCGATATATCGGATATGAGCTCTAGCTCCGAGCCCATATCCGATATGCAGTATCCGATATGCGGTATATCAGTAGCCGAGCGCGGACTTGATGTCCTGCTCGACCGCGGCGGTCGTGACGAACAGCAGCTCGTCGCCGCCTTCGAGGGTGTCGTCCGGCTGCGGCACGATGACCCGCCCGCCCCGCAGGATCGTCACCAGCGCGGCGTCACGCGGCAGGGTCAGCTCCGACACCGCGCGCCCGGCGAACGGCGTCGACTCGTCGAGCGTGATCTCCACCAGGTTCGCCTGGCCCTGGCGCAGCGTCAGCAGCCGCACCACGTCGCCGATCGTCACCGACTCCTCGACCATCGCGGCGAGCAACCGCGGCGTCGACACGGCGACGTCGACCCCCCACGACTCGGTGAAGAGCCATTCGTTCGTCGGGTCGTTCACCCGCGCCACCACGCGCCGCACCGCGAACTCGGTCTTCGCGAGCAGCGACACCACCAGGTTGACCTTGTCGTCACCGGTCGCGGCGATCACCACGTCGCACAGCTGCATGCCGGCGTCCTCCAGGGACGACAGCTCGCACGCGTCGGCCTGCACCCACTCGGCCTGCTCCACCGAGTTCGGGTCGAAGTGCGCCCGGTCCCGTTCGATCAGCATGACCTGGTGCCCGTCCTGGACGAGCTCCTGCGCGATGGACCGCCCCACCGCACCCGCACCAGCGATCGCGATCCGCATCAGCTCTCCTCCGGTGCCTGCAGCGCCGCGGCCGCGACGTCGGTGACCGTGCCGGACAACGCCGCCACGTAGATGGTGTCGTCCGCCTGCACCGTGGTCTTCGCGTCGGGCAGCACGCCCGTGCCGAACCGCATGAGGAACGCCACCCGCGCCCCCACCGCGGCCTCCAGCTCGAACACCGGCCGGCCCACCCACCGCTCGTCGACCTCGACCGGCAGCACCGCCACCGTGCCGGACGGGTCGCGCCACGCCGTCGCCGCGCCCTCGGGCAGCAGCATGCGCAGGAACCGGTCGGTGCTCCACGGCACCGTCGCCACCGTCGGGATGCCCAGCCGCTCGTACACCGCGGCCCGCTTGTGGTCGTAGATGCGCGCGACGACGTGCTCCACGCCGAACGTCTCCCGCGCCACCCGCGCCGAGATGATGTTCGAGTTGTCGCCGCTGGAGACCGCCGCGAACGCGCCCGCGCGCTCGACACCCGCCTCGATCAGCACGTTGCGGTCGAACCCGTTCCCGACGACCTGCTGGCCGTGGAAGTCCCCGCCCAGCCTGCGGAACGACTGCGCGTCCTTGTCGATCACGGCGACCTGGTGGTCCAGCCGTTCCAGGGCCTTGGCCAGGGACGCCCCCACCCGCCCGCAACCCATGATCACCACGTGCACCGAATGCCTCCTCAGGCGAACTCTGCGCAGAACCTACCGAGCATTAGCCCGTCCCGGTGAGCGGACCCCTTACGCTCTGGCCGTGTCCAAGCTCGCCACCGCTGCCAAACGCCTCCTGGTCGGACGGCCGTTCCGCAGCGATCGCCTCGCTCACACCCTGCTGCCCAAGCGCATCGCCTTGCCGGTCTTCGCCTCCGACGCCATGTCGTCGGTCGCGTACGCGCCGGAGGAGATCTTCCTGATGCTGTCGGTGGCGGGCTTGAGCGCCTATGCGATGGCACCGTGGGTGGGGGTGGCGGTCGTGGTCGTGATGCTGACCGTGGTCGCCAGCTACCGGCAGAACGTGCACGCCTACCCGTCGGGTGGCGGTGACTACGAGGTCGCGACGGTCAACCTGGGCCGCAGGGCGGGGCTGACGGTGGCGAGCGCCCTGCTCGTCGACTACATCCTCACCGTCGCGGTGTCGATCTCGGCGGCGATGGCGAACATCGGCTCGGCGATCCCGTTCGTCGCCACGCACAAGGCCGAGTTCGCGGTCGCGGCCATCGTGCTGCTGACGGCGGTGAACCTGCGCGGCATCCGCGAGTCCGGCAGCGCGTTCGCCGTCCCCGTCTACGCGTTCATGATCGGCGTGTTCGGCCTGATCGGCTACGGGCTGTTCCGCGGCTTCGTCCTGGGCGACGAGATGCGTGCGGAGAGCTCCGGCCTGGAGATCCACGCCGAGTCGGACCACCTGATGGGCCTGGCGTTCGTGTTCCTGGTGCTGCGGGCTTTTTCGTCCGGTTGCGCCGCTTTGACCGGTGTCGAGGCGATCAGCAACGGCGTGCCCGCCTTCCGCAAGCCGAAGTCGCGCAACGCCGCGACGACGTTGCTGCTGATGGGCGGCATCTCGGTCGTCATGCTGATGGGCCTGATCATCCTCGCCCAGCTCACCGACGTGCGGATGGCCGAGTCGCCCGCGCAGCAGATCACCAACGCCCCTGAGGGCTACGAGCAGAAGACGATGGTCGCGCAGATCGCGCACGCCGTGTTCGACAGCTTCCCGCCCGGCTTCTACTTCATCGCCGGCGTCACCGCGCTCATCCTGGTGCTCGCCGCGAACACCGCGTTCAACGGCTTCCCGGTGCTCGGCTCGATCCTCGCCCAGGACCGCTACCTGCCCCGCCAGCTGCACACCCGCGGCGACCGGCTGGCGTTCTCCAACGGCATCCTGTTCCTCGCCGGCTTCGCGGTCGTGCTGGTGATCGCGTTCGACGCCGAGGTCACCCGGCTGATCCAGCTCTACATCGTGGGCGTGTTCGTGTCGTTCACGCTCAGCCAGCTCGGCATGATCAAGCACTGGCAGCGGCTGCTCAGGACCGAGACCGACGCCCAGGCACGCACCAGGATGCGCCGCTCCCAGATGATCAACACCTTCGGCCTGGCGCTGACCGCGACCGTGCTGATCATCGTGCTCATCACGAAGTTCACGAAGGGCGCGTGGATCGCCATCGCGGCGATGGCGGCCATCTACGCGTTGATGACCGCGATCCGCAAGCACTACGACACCGTCGCCGAGGAGCTGCGCCAGCAGGAGCGGGTCCGCACGCTGCCGGCCCGCAACCACGCGATGGTCCTGGTGTCCAAACTGCACATGCCGACGCTGCGCGCGCTGTCCTACGCCAAGGCCACCCGCCCGGACGTGCTGGAGGCCGTCACGGTCAACGTCGACGACGGCGACACCCGCAAGCTCGTCGCGGACTGGGAGCGGGAGAACTTCAAGGTCCCGCTGAAGGTCATCGAGTCGCCGTACCGCGAGATCACCAAGCCCGTCCTCGACTACGTGAAGCGGGTCAGGTCGGACAACCCGCGCGATGTCGTTACGGTGTTCATCCCCGAGTACGTGGTCGGCCACTGGTGGGAGCAGCTGCTGCACAACCAGAGCGCGTTGCGGCTCAAGGGAAGGCTGCTTTTCCAGCCGGGAGTGATGGTGACGAGCGTGCCCTGGCAGCTCACGTCGGCGGCCAAGGTCCGCGACAAGGACGTCATCGCGCCCGGCGCTGTCCGGAGGGGACTTGACGACCGGTGAGCTGGGTAGGACGACGTTTCGAGGTAGAGGTGGGGCCCGTCGCGCACGGCGGGCACTTCGTCGCACGGCACGAGGGCCGTGTTCTGTTCGTGCGCCACGCATTGCCCGGTGAGCGCGTTGTCGCCTCCGTGTACGAGGACAACGGCGGGTCGTTCTGCCGTGCGGACGCCGTGGAGGTCCTCCAGGCGTCACCGGACCGCGTCGAGGCCCCGTGCCCGTTCAGCGGGCCGGGGCTGTGCGGCGGCTGCGACTTCCAGCACGTGGCGTGGGACGCGCAACGGGAGCTGAAGGCGCAGGTCGTCCGCGAGCAGCTGAGCCGTCTCGGCAAGATCGAGCGGGACGTGGTCGTGGAGGCGCTGCCGGGCGGGCCGCTGGAGTGGCGGACCCGCATCCGGATGGCCGTCGACGGTGACGGGCGACCCGGTTTCCGCGGCACCCGTTCCCACGATGTGATCCCGGTCGACCACTGTGTGATCAGCCGGCCGGGCATGGTCGAGGCCGTGACCGACCGCAGGTGGCGGGCGCAGGAGCTGACGATCGTCCAAGACGGTGACGGCAACCGCCATGTGGGTGAGGTGCGCGGCCGACACACCGTGCGACGCGCCGGAACCGGTACGGCCGTCGAGACGGCCGCCAGCCGAAAGTGGCGAATTTCCGCCGACGGCTTCTGGCAGGTCCACCCGGCGGCGGCGGACACGTTCGCGACCGTCGTGGGGCAGTGGGCCGCGGCCGAGCCCGGCCAGCGCGCGTGGGACCTCTACGGCGGCGCCGGGCTGTTCGCGTCGGTGCTCGGCCGCCAGGTCGGCGACACCGGGTCCGTGCTGGTCGTGGAGTCCTTCCCGGGCGCGGTCGAGGACGGCAGGCGCAACCTGCGGCGCATGCCCCAGGTCGAGTGGGTCGTGGGCAAGGTAGAACGCCTGGTGACCCGTCCGCTGCCGGTGGAGGACCCGCAGGTCGTGGTCCTCGACCCACCGCGCAAGGGGGCGGGCAAGGTCGTTGTGGCTGAAGTCGCACGGCGCCGTCCGCAGCGGGTGGTCTACGTGGCCTGCGACCCCGCCGCACTGGCACGTGACCTGGCCGAATTCACAGTTCAGGGGTACCGGCTCGACCAGCTGCGGGCCTTCGACGCGTTCCCGATGACCCACCACGTGGAGTGCATCGCCCTGCTCGTACCTGAGACGCGCTGACCATGCGTCTCAGTCGCGTCTCCGTAGACTGAGCCGAAGTCTTCAGGAGTGAGGTGGCGTGGTGACCCTGCTGGAGTCCGTGCACGGACCGGCTGATCTGAAACGGATGGACGAGGCGCAGCTGACGCAGCTGTGCGAGGAGATCCGGCGTTTCCTGGTCGACAAGGTGTCCAAGACGGGCGGGCACCTCGGCCCGAACCTGGGTGTCGTCGAGCTGACCGTGGCACTGCACCGGGTGTTCGACTCGCCGCAGGACCCGATCGTGTTCGACACCGGGCACCAGTCGTACGTCCACAAGATCGTCACCGGCCGGCGCGACGGTTTCGACCGGCTGCGCCAGCAGGGCGGCATGTCGGGCTACCCGTCGCGGTCGGAGTCCGAGCACGACGTGCAGGAGAGCTCGCACGCCTCGACGGCGCTGTCCTACGCGGACGGCCTGGCCAAGGCGAAGCAGATCAACGGCAGCGGCGGCCACGTGGTCGCCGTCGTCGGCGACGGCGCGCTGACCGGCGGCATGTGCTGGGAGGCGCTGAACAACATCGCGGCGGACAAGACGCGCCCGGTCGTGATCGTGGTCAACGACAACGGCCGCTCGTACTCGCCGACGATCGGTGGTCTCGCCGACCACCTGTCGTCGCTGCGGCTGCGGCCCGGCTACGAGCGCGTGCTGGAGAAGGGCAAGAGCGCGCTGCAGCAGACGCCGTTCTTCGGCAAGCCGCTCTACGCCGCCCTGCACGCCGCCAAGCGCGGCATCAAGGACGCGCTGGCGCCGCAGGCGATGTTCGAGGACCTCGGCCTCAAGTACATCGGCCCGGTCGACGGCCACGACCAGGCGACGCTCGAGTCCGCGTTGCAGCGCGCGAAGTCGTTCGGCGGCCCGGTGATCGTGCACGCGGTCACCCGCAAGGGCATGGGCTTCGCGCCGGCCGAGAACCACGAGGCCGACCAGATGCACGCCACCGGGATCATCGACCCGATCACCGGCGAGGACGTGAAGCCGGCCGGCCGGACCTGGACGCACGTGTTCTCCGACGCGCTCGTCGACGTCGGCCGCGAGCGCTCCGACGTCGTGGCGATCACCGCCGCGATGCAGGGGCCCACCGGCCTCGACCCGTTCGCCAAGGCGTTCCCGGAGCGCTTCTTCGACGTCGGCATCGCCGAGCAGCACGCGCTGACCTCCGCCGCCGGCCTCGCCATCGGCGGCCTGCACCCGGTCGTCGCCGTCTACGCCACGTTCCTCAACCGGGCGTTCGACCAGCTGCTCATGGACGTCGCGCTGCACCGGCAGGGCGTCACGGTCGTGCTCGACCGCGCGGGCGTCACCGGCCCGGACGGCGCGTCGCACCACGGCATGTGGGACATGTCGATCCTCGGCGTGATCCCCGGCGTCCACGTGGCGGCGCCGCGCGACGCCGCCTCGCTGGTCGAGGAGCTGCGCGAGGCCGTGGAGATCTCGGACGCGCCCACCGTCATCCGCTACCCGAAGGCGTCCGTGGGCAAGGACCTGCCCGCGGTGGAACGCGTGGGCTCGGTCGACGTGCTCCGCTGCTCCGGCAACGACGTGCTGCTGGTCACGGTCGGCGCGCTGGGCGAGCTGGGGCTGGAAGCCGCGCAACGGCTTGAGGACCAGGGCATCGGCGTGACGGTCGTCGACCCGAGGTGGATCTACCCGATGTCGGATGACCTCGTGGAGCTGGCCGCGGCGCACAAGCTCGTCGTGACAGTCGAGGACGGCGGCCGCCACGGCGGCTTCGGTTCGGCGTTCGCGGCCGCGCTGCGCGACGCCGACGTCGAGGTGCCGTTGCGCGACATCGCCCTGCCGCAGCAGTTCCACGACCACGGCTCGCGCGGCGAGGTGCTGTCGCTGTGCGGCATCACCGCGCAGGACGTGGCGCGCCGCGTCACCGAGTGGGCGGCCCGCCTGGAGTGCCTGCCGGTGGAAATCGACGCGCGGGCGGACAAGCAGGTCGGCTAGCCTCCTCCTCGCGCCCGCTCCCCGGTGGCCCGGCAGGTCTTCCTCGCCCGGGTTCCACGATCGAAGCGGGCACTGGGTGCCTTAAAAGCACCAGGTTCGAATCCTGGAACCACGACCCCGGTCGCACACGGGGACGTCGGGCCCTGCGCGTCCCTTGTGGACGCCCGCCCGCCGTCCCGCCGGCCGGGGTCGTGGTGTACCCGGACCGAGGGGGGAGAGATGGTGAAGCACACGCTGTACCCGTGGGAGCGGGGTGTCCGGTTCGACCGCGGTGTGCTGGTGGGCGAGGTCGGTCCCGGCCGGCACCGCCTGCCGTGGCGGGCCGCGCTGCACCGCGTCGACGTCCGCCCGCGCACGATGACCCCGGCGGCGCAGGACGTGCCCACCTCCGACGGTGTGCTGGTGCGCGTGACCGTCGTGGTGCGGTGGGCGGTGTCGTCGCCGACGAGGTTCATCGTCGAGTCAGCGTCTACCGAAGCTGAGCTGTACACGGCCGTGCAGCTGGCGTTGCGCGGTGCGGTGCTCACGCGCGCCCATTCGGCGGTGGACCCCGAGCGCGAGGCCATCGCGGCCGAGGTCGCCGCCGGTGTCGCCGCACGTGCCGAAGAGCTGGGCATCTCCGTTGCCGAGGTGGCCGTGCGCGACGTCGTGATGCCCGGTGAGCTGCGCCGTGCGGCGCTGGCCGAGCTGGTCGCGGCCGCGGAGGGACGGGCCGCGCTGGAACGGGCGCGCGGGGAGACCGCAGCGCTGCGGTCGTTGCTGAACGCCGCCCGGCTGGCCGAGGAGCACCCGGCGCTGCTGGAGCTGCGGGCGTTGCAGGCGGCGTCGACCGTCGTCGTGGACCGGCCTAGGCGAGCCTGACCGGCAACGAGCGCAGCCGGCCGCCCATGATCCCGACCGGTTCGGTGCGGGTGGGGACGGCGGTCAGCCGCGCGTTCGGGTAGGCGGTCCGGAAGGTCTCCGCGAGGGCGCGCAGCTCCAGCTGGGCCAGCTGCGCGCCGATGCAGTAGTGCGGGCCGTGCCCGAACACCAGGTCCGGGACGCGGGTCAGGTCGACCAGCACGGGCGAGCCCGCGGGCACCCTCGTGCCGCCGAGGTCCACCTCGGCCGTGGTGAAGCGCCACAGCGTGTACGGCGCCGGTGGGTGCTCCCGCAACGACTCCCGCACCAGCACGTCCGGCGGCTCGTCGGTAGTGAGCAGGCGGGCGACGAGCGAGCCGGCCGCGAGGTCGGTGGTGATCTGCCCGGCGAACAGGATCGTGAACACCTGGTAGTGCAGGTCCTGCTCGGTCGTGCCGGGCGGCATGCGGAGCTCCGCGGTCGCCTCCGCCGACAGCCGTGCGAAACCGGCCATGGCGGCGGGGACGTGCGCCGGGTAGTCGACCAGCATCAGGCGGCACGACGTCATCGCCGTCTCGACGTGGTGCGCGGGGATGCCGAGCAGCTCGCACAGCACCGCCAGCGGGTACCGCGGCGTGAAGTCCTCGACGAGGTCGACCTCGTCGGGCAGCTCACCGAGCAGCTGCTCCGCGATATGTCGCACACGGGGGTAGAACGCGCGCAGCTTCGCGGCGTTGAACAGCGGCGCGAAGGCCTTGCGCAGCTCCGCGTGCGGCTCACCGTCGAGCGTGGTGATCGCGAGCTGTTGTCCGGCTGTCGGTTCGAGGCCCGCTGTCGCGGCGTCCCAGTGCTTCGGCGCGAGCGCGGTGTCCTTGGCGAACCGGCTGTCGGTGAGCACCTCCTTCGCCAGGCCGGGTTCGGTGACGATCCAGACGGGGTGGTCGTACCAGATTTGCTGCATCACGCAGTGACTGTATCGCACAGTAGCTGCGTTGCGCAGTGATTGTGCGGCGCTCGTATGCTCGCGACCATGACGCAGCTGCTGGACGAGGTCCTGCGTGCCGTGGCCAGGTGGCAGATCCCGGTGATCCAGTTCAACGGGATGCTCGCCGAGCGCCTCGGCATGAACTGGACAGACCTCCAGGCGCTGTTCGTGCTGGCCAACGACGGCCCGGCCACTCCGGGCGAGCTCGCCAAGCGGGTCAACCTGACCAGCGGCTCCGCCTCGCGGATGATCGAGCGGCTCGTCCGGGCCGGGTACGTGCGCCGGGTGCCGGACCCGCACGACCGGCGCAAGGTCGTCATCGAACCCGACGACGACGCGGTGCGCCGGGTCGGCGGGCTCTACGACTCGCTGAACGAACGGCACCTGGCCGACCTCGGCTCGTTCGACGAGACCGAGCTGGCCGCGGTGCTGCGGTTCCTGCGGACCGCGGCCGCCCGCACGGAGGAGCAGATCCGACAGGGCCTGTGAAGGTGCCGTTAAGCGCCTTCTCAGGTGTTTGTGGCACCTTTGTGGCGTGCGGATATTGGTAGTCGAGGACGAGGTGCCGCTGGCCGACGCGATCGCTCGCGGCCTGAGGCGCGAGGGCATGGCCGTGGACGTCGCCTACGACGGCGAGACCGGGCACGAGAAGTCGACGGTCACCAGGTACGACGTCGTCGTCCTCGACCGGGACCTGCCCGGCATGTCCGGTGACGAGCTGTGCAAGGAGATCCTCAGCTCCGGCGCGCTGACCAGGGTCATGATGCTGACCGCCAGCGGGTCGATCGAGGACCGCGTGTCCGGGCTCTCGCTGGGCGCCGACGACTACCTCGCCAAGCCCTTCGCGTTCCCCGAGCTCGTCGCACGCGTGCGCGCACTGGCCCGCCGCGCGACGCCGGCGACGCCGCCCGTGCTCTCGGCGCAGGACGTCGAGCTCGACCCCGCACGGCGGACCGTGTCCCGCGGCGGGACGCCGATCGAGCTGACCCGCAAGGAGTTCGGCGTGCTCGAGGTCCTCCTCGCCGCCAAGGGCTCCGTCGTCAGCAGCGAGGAGCTGCTCGAACGCGTCTGGGACGAGAACGCCGACCCGTTCACCACGACCGTGCGCGTCACCGTGATGACGTTGCGCAAGAAGCTGGGCGAGCCGGGCATCATCGACACCGTGGTGGGTTCCGGTTACCGGGTGCCCAGTGCCTCGATCGGGTCTGCAGAGGTCTGACACGTGCGACGGCGCGGGCCGGGGCTGAGGCTCCGGATCACGCTCCTCACCACCGCGCTGGTCGCGGTGGTGAGTGCTGTGCTGCTCGCGCTCGGGTGGGTGCTGGTCGGCCGCGTCTTCGACTCGTCACCGTCGTTCCCCGCAGGCAGTCAAGTCGACGTTGACGGCGTCAACGTCGACGTGACGGTGTTGACGGAGGCGTTGACCACCGCAGCTCGCCAGGACCTCGTGCGGGCGGGGCTGGTGGCGTTCGCGTGCATGGTGCTGGCCGCGGCCGTGCTGGCGTGGACGTTCACCGGCCGGGTGCTCAAGCCCCTGCACGACGTCACCGGAGCCGCACAACGCCTGTCCGCCGAGTCGCTCGGCTCGCGGTTGCGCCTGGAGGGGCCGCGCGACGAGGTCGCGGAGCTCGCGGACACCTTCGACGCGATGCTCGACCGCCTCGAAGCCGCCTTCGACTCCCAGCGCCGGTTCGTCGCGAACGCGTCGCACGAACTGCGCACCCCCCTGTCCGTGGTGCGCACCGAGCTGGACGTGACCCTGTCCGACCCGGACGCCGACGTCGAAGAGCTGCGGCGCATGGCCGGCGTCGTGCGCGCGGCGGGGGAGCGGGCCGAACAACTGGTGTCCGCGCTGCTGTTGCTCGCGCGCACGGACGGCATCGGACTCGCGGTCCGCGAACCCGTCGACCTGTCGGCGTTGGTCGAGTCGGCGTGGAGGGCCGTGCGCGCGGAGGCCGAGGCACGTCATCTGCGCACCGTCTTCCGCTGTGCGCCCGCACTCGCCGTCGGCGACCCGGCACTGCTGGAGCGCATCGCGGGCAACCTGCTGGAGAACGCCGTCCGGCACAACCACGTCAACGGCTGGATCGAGACGACCGTCGAAACCGGCCCGCAGTGGTCGGTGCTGCGGGTGTCGTCGTCAGGTCAGCTCATCGCCCCGGACCGCGTCGAGGAGCTGTTCGAGCCGTTCCGCCGCGGCGTCAAGGACCGGACCAGCCAGTCCGGCACCGGCCTCGGACTCTCGATCGTGCGCGCCGCCGTGGCCGCGCACGGCGGGTTTGTGCAGGCAGTGGCCGTGCCGGCGGGTGGTCTGTCGGTGACCGTGCACCTGCCCAGCGCACCTCAGTGAGGCTGGATGCAAGATCTTCGACGTGGCCCCGGTCACACTGTGTGTCGATCTTGGGGTGTTTAGGCCGTCCGTGCGGGGCCTGACCTGCGCAGACGTAGTGGTGGACCCCCGATTTGGATGTTGGGAGGCCGCCGTGTAAATTTCTCTCTGCCAGCGCGGAACGGGCCGGGAAACACCGGAACGGAGCGCGGCGAAAGACTTCTAAGCCTGACACAGCCCCGGAAGTGACTCTCCTCGGAGATGAGCTGCGGTGAGCGCGTGTTCTTTGAGAACTCAACAGCGTGCCGATAACACAGCCAGTAATATGAATACTCCTCGTCAGGAGTATTCCTTTGAGTAGCTA
>NZ_JBVJRC010000017.1:0-17396 GCF_055608005.1 Lentzea sp. NPDC036955
CTCAAGACCGACGACGCCCTGCTGACCAAGATCCTGACCTACCACGTGGTGCCCGGCCAGATCGCGCCCGACAAGATCGCCGGCGACCAGAAGACGGTCGAGGGTGGCGTGGTGAAGGTGTCCGGTTCCGGTAACGCGATCAAGGCCAACGACGCCAACGTGATCTGCGGCGGCGTGAAGACCGCGAACGCGACCGTGTACCTCATCGACACGGTCCTGCTGCCTGCCTGACATCTCCAGAGCAGCAGTACCGCGACTCCGGGAACCGCGCTGTCACAGGCGGTTCCCGGAGTTCCCCCATGTCCGCTCGTCGAACGGTCCGATGTGGACCGTCGTCGCGTCGGAGAGCCGGAACAGCGGCCGGTTCGCCGGTTCGCGCAGGTGCACCACGATCACGGCGCCGTGGTTCAGCAGCCGCACCGACCTCGTGATGACGCAGGCGTCGAGGTCGTCGAAGACGGCGAGGACGCGATCGGTCACGCCCCGGGATTCGGTGCGCCGTGCGCACCGGATTGGCGGGTCAGGCCAGGTCGACGGTGAGAACGGCGGCGCTGGTCGGGCTCGGTGACCCGCCGGCCGGCTCGACGGTGAGCAGGGCCTCGCGGGCTCCCGCGATCCCGGTGATGAGCATCGAAGCCGACCGAGCCGGTGCGCGCAGCACGCCCGCCGATCGGGGCCCGTGGCGGTCGACCAGCCACAGCTGGTACGCCCGGTCGCGGGGCAGGGTGCGCAGGTCATCGGCCATGAACAGCATCGCGTCACGGCTCTGCGAGATCGCCGCGGTGCACGCCGGTGCGGTGACGAGCCGCAGGTCCGGTGCCGCCAGCAGGTCGCCCGTCGCGGAGTGCGGCGACACGGCGACGGCGGTGGTGGTCTCCGGGGTCAGCGCACCGTGCACACCGCCCACGACGGCGGCGGCCGCGCACGCGACCGAGATGATCGCCGCGGCCCGCCGCAGGCCTTGGCGCCGGGAGAGCTCGGACCTGACCTCGGAGAACGGCGGCACCTGCCGGACCTGGCCGACCGCGTCCAGCACCCGTGGCCGCAGGGCGACGGGGACGGTCTGGCTTGCGGCGAGGCCGAGTCGTGCGGCAGTGCCCCGCAGGCCGGTGACCTCGTCCGTGCAGGCCGGGCACCGGTCCAGGTGCGCCTCGAACGAGGCCCGCTCGGCGTCGGGCAGCGCGCCGAGTGCGTGAGCACCGGTCAGCAGGTGCGGGTTGATCGCACGTGGTCGTCCCGGTTTCACGACCGTTCTTCGAAGCCGTCCGGTGATCGGATTGCTGCCGCCGCACCGGAGTCCGAAGTGGAGTGAGCACGAAGGCGGTGCACCCCGGGAGGTGCACCGCCCTGTGGTCAGCCCTGGAGAACGTGGACGGTCACGGCCTGCGGTTCCTTCAGGCCGGACCAGACCTCGAATTTCACGGGCTGGTCAGCGCGGACGCCTCCGAGGAGACGCCCGGGAACGCCTGGACGCGGTCCTGGCGAGCGGAACGGGAGCCGGCGGCGGCCGCCAGGCCCAGCATCAGCAGCAGGTCGCGGCAGTCGTCCACGTCACGGGAGTGCTCCGCCACCCGGCGCGCGGCCTGGCGCTGCTGAGCGGCCTCCGCGTGTTCCGCGGCGACGCGGGCCTCGGCGAAGCAGACGGCTGCTCCCTTGGTGCTGTCGGGTCGGGTCATGAGCGCACCTGCCCGACCGACGAGGTACCCGGGAGGAGCGGTGCGAGCAGGTCGTGCGGGCGATCCGGCGACAAGCCGGTGCTCCAATCTCCGGCCGGAGGTACAGCGCCGGACCGGGCAGGAGGGGTCCGCGGCGGCTGGATGCCGGCAACTGGAACCCCAACGATCCCGACCCTACCCCACGCGCCGCGGACTTCCGCGCAACCGCGTGCGATCGGCCGGACGACCGTACGGGGGCTAGGGTGGGGTCGTCTGGCTTTGCCGCTGGTCGCAGGTAGCGCGACGGAGTCCTCCGGTGGTTCCGAGCGTGGTCATCTGGAGGCTTCCGTGGCGCCCGCCGACGAAGATCCGCTGTTGCTCGTCCTGGACCTGCCCGTCACGCCCGAGACCGCCACCCCGGAGCTGCGGGAGAGCGTCGCCGAGGTCTTGGCCGACCTCGGCGAACGGCACCGCTTCGACGTCCTGCTGGTCGTGACGGAGCTGGTCTGCAACGTCCTGGACCACACGTCCGGCACCGGCCGGCTGCGGGTCTTCCTCGACAAGACGTCCGGCGAGGTCGTCGTCGAGGTCGACGACGACTCCGCGCTGCCGCCCGTGCACGGGTCCTCACGACTGGGCGGCGACCGGGGCCGGGGCATCGTGATGATCGACGGGCTCGCCGGCGAGTGGGGCACCAGGCCGCTGGCCGCCGGGGGCAAGACGGTGTTCGCCACCGTTCCCGCCGGCCGGGACACCGCCCAGGACCCCCGGCCCGGCCAGGCGCCGTAGTCGCCGCGCACCCGGTCGGCGAGCGGGCTCCGCACGCCGTTGGTGCCGACCGCGAACGTCGGCGCGAAACCTTTGTCGTTGTGCGCCTCGACTTCCGCCCAGCGAGCCGCAAGCCCGCTCCCAGCGCGAGGGCGCACACGCCCTTTCGAGTCGACATGCGCAAGACCGCGACACCGGACGGGGAGCGCGCAAGCGTCGAAATATTCCCGATCACGCGATCCTTCTCACCTGGTGGCCGTCACAGCGCGGCCCCCTCCCGCGCGGCCAGACTGCGAGGACCCGACGAGAGGGGGACCGGTGGTCGCACCACTGCACCTGGCCGTCGCACTGCCCGTGACCGGCGAGCTCACCGCGCGGTACTGGGCGGGGCTCGTGCGCGAGGCGGAGGACGCCAAGCTGGACTTCGTGACGTTCGACGACGCGCTCGGTGGCGCACCGGGGCTCGACGCGGTGCTGATCGCCGCTCGGGTCGCACCGCTGACCAGCCGGATCGGGCTGCTGCCCACCGCGGTCGTCACGCACACCGAGCCGTTCCACGTGTCGAAGGCGGTTGCGACGCTGGACCACGTGAGCGGCGGACGCGGCGGCGTGTTGCTCGACGTCGCGCCCGATCCGGTGCACGCCGGGCACTTCGGGCGGCGAGACGTCGGCACGGCTGACGAGCTGTGGGAGGAGGCCGCCGACTACGCCGAGGTGCTGCGGCGGTTGTGGGACAGCTGGGAGGACGACGCGGAGATCCGCGACGTCGCCACCGGGCGGTTCATCGACCGGGAGAAGCTGCACCACATCGACTTCGAGGGCAGGTGGTTCAGCGTCCGCGGCCCGTCGATCACGCCGCGGCCGCCGCAGGGCCACCCGCCGGTGGCCGCGACCGAGCCGGGGTTCGCGGACATCGTGTTCTCCGACAACGCCTCCGCGTCCGACCGGCTCGTGTACCGGGACGTCGACGCCACGGTGACGCCCGACGAGCTGCTGCACTGGCAGGAGGAGGGCTTCGCCGGGTTCCGGCTGCACGGCGACCTGCACACGGTCACCCGCGAGCTGGTCCCGCGGCTGCGGGAGCGCGGGGTGTTCCGCACCGAGTACGAGCACACGACACTGCGCGGGCACCTCGGCCTGGCCCGTCCGGAGAACCGCTACGCCGCAGGGAGCGCGCGATGACCAAGCAGATCCACCTCGCCGCGCACTTTCCCGGCGTGAACAACACCACGGTCTGGAGCGACCCGCAGGCCGGCAGCCACATCGAGTTCTCGTCGTTCGTCCACCTGGCGCAGACGGCGGAACGGGCGAAGTTCGACTTCTTCTTCCTGGCGGAGGGACTGCGGCTGCGCGAGCAGGGCGGGCAGATCTACGACCTGGACGTGGTCGGCCGGCCGGACACGTTCACCGTGCTGGCGGCGCTCGCGGCCGTCACCGACCGGCTCGGGCTCGCCGGCACGATCAACTCGACGTTCAACGAACCCTACGAGGTGGCGCGGCAGTTCGCCTCGCTCGACCACCTGTCGGACGGGCGGGCGGCGTGGAACGTCGTCACGTCGTGGGACGCGTTCACCGGCGAGAACTTCCGCCGCGGCGGCTTCCTGGCCCAGGAGGACCGCTACAGCAGGGCCGAGTCGTTCCTGCGCACGGCCTGGAAGCTCTTCGACACCGGTGTCGGCACGTTCGAGCACCGGGACCGGCATTTCGACATCAGCGGCACGTTCGGCGTGCCCCGCTCGCCCCAGGGCCGTCCGGTGATCCTGCAGGCCGGTGACTCGGAGGAGGGCCGCGAGTTCGCCGCCGCCACCGCGGACGCCATCTTCTCCCGCTACGCCACCCTGGAGGAGGGCCAGCGGTTCTACCGCGACGTCAAGGGGCGGCTCGCGCGGTACGGGCGGTCACCGGAGCAGCTCAAGATCCTGCCCGCGGCCACGTTCGTGCTCGGCGACACCGACGCCGACGCGCAGGAGAAGGCCGCCGTGGTGCGGCGTCAGCAGGTCAGCGGCGCGACCGCGATCCGGTTCCTCGAACAGGTCTGGAACCGCGACCTGAGCTCCTACGACCCGGACGGGCCGCTGCCCGAGGTCGAGCCGCTCGTCGGCGAGAACACCATCGCGCGCGGCCGGGCCAGCGTGCGGATGTTCAAGGACCCCGCCGCCACCGTGCGCGAGTGGCGGGAGAAGGCCGCGGCGAAGGACCTGTCGATCCGCGACCTGGTGATCGACGTGAGCGCGCGGCAGACGTTCACCGGGTCGGCGGCGAGCGTCGCCGCGCAGATCGACGACCTGGTGCAGCAGGACGCGGCGGACGGCTTCATCCTGGTGCCGCACGTGACCCCCGGCGGGCTCGACGAGTTCGCCGACACGGTGGTGCCGCTGTTGCAGGAGCGCGGTGTCTTCCGCACCGACTACACCGGCCCGACACTGCGCGATCACCTCGGTGTCCGATAGTTGTTCACCACGTGGACGCCCTTGCTCCCCTGATCGGCCGGTACCTACGGTGAGTTCCGCGCCACGCGCCCCGTTCTGACCCACCCGGCCGACAAGGACCCGCCATGTCCTCTGCTCTCGCTCCACCGTCCACAAAGGACAGATCGGACGATCTGGCTGCCCTGTCGGTCGTGCCGGCCCGCCACCCGTGGCGGTGGGTGGGCGTCGCGGTCGTGCTGGTCCTCGTCGCCCAGTTCGTGCACGGCCTGGTCACCAACCCGGGCTGGGACTGGCCGACGTTCGCCCGCTACTTCACCGCCGAGTCCGTCCTGCGCGCGGTGGGCACCACGATCGTGCTCACCGTGCTCGGGACGGTGCTCGGCTTCGCGCTGGGCATCGCGGTGGCGCTGCTGCGGTTGTCCCGCAGCCCGTTCCTGCAGGGCGTCGGCTGGACGTACGTGTGGGCGTTCCGGTCGATCCCGCTGATCGTGCAGTTGTTGTTCTGGTTCAACATCTCCTACCTCTACCAGCGGTTGTCGGTCGGCATCCCGTTCGGCCCGGAGCTGTACTCCTTCGAGACCGTGCAGCTGATCAGCCCGATGGGCGCCGCCGTCCTCGGGCTCGCGCTGCACCAGGCCGCCTACGCCGCCGAGATCGTGCGCTCCGGCGTGATCTCGGTCGAGCCTGGCCAGCTGGAGGCCGCGGCCGCACTGGGCATCCCCAGGTCCCGGCAGCTGCGCAGGATCGTTCTGCCGCAGGCGATGCGCGCCATCCTGCCCAACGCGGCCAACGAGGTGATCAGCCTGTTCAAGGGCACCTCGGTCGTCTCGGTGATGGCGATCGGCGAGCTGTTCTACCAGGTGCAGGTGATCTACGGCCGCAACGCGCGGGTCGTGGCCCTGCTGATGGTCGCGACCGTCTGGTACATCGTCCTGACCACGCTGCTCTCGATCGGTCAGCACCACGTCGAGCGGTACTTCGCGCGAGGAGCCCGCCGGTGATCGAGGTGCTGGGCGTGCACAAGAGCTTCGGCGCCACCGAGGTGCTGCGCGGGGTGTCGCTGGAGGTCGCGGCCGGCGAGGTCGTGGTGGTGCTGGGCCCGTCGGGTTCCGGCAAGTCGACGCTGCTGCGGACGATCAACCACCTGGAGAAGGTCGACCGCGGGTTCATCAGCATTGATGGCGCGCTGGTCGGCTACCGGCGCTCCGGGCGCAGGCTGTACGAGCTCAAGGAGCGCGAGGTGCTCCGGCAACGCGCGCAGATCGGGTTCGTGTTCCAGAACTTCAACCTCTTCCCGCACCTGACCGCGCTGCAGAACGTCGTCGAGGCGCCGCTCGCCCACGGCCGGGCGCGCGACGAGATCCACGCGGAGGGACGCGCCCTGCTCGCGCGGGTCGGCCTGGCGGACAAGGAGGACGCGTACCCGCGGCAGCTCTCGGGCGGCCAGCAGCAACGGGTCGCGATCGCCCGCGCGCTGGCCACCCGGCCGAAGGTCGTGCTGTTCGACGAACCCACCTCCGCGCTCGACCCCGAGCTGGTCGGCGAGGTCCTCGACGTGCTGCGCGACCTGGCCCGCTCCGGCACCACGATGGTCGTCGTCACCCACGAGGTCGGTTTCGCCCGCGAGGTGGCCGACCGCGTCGTCTTCCTCGACGGGGGAGTGGTCGTCGAGGAGGGCCCGCCGGCGCAGGTGCTCGACCACCCGGTCCACGAGCGCACCCGCGCTTTCCTGTCCAAGGTGCTGTGAAGGGAGTCTGTTGTGCGCAAGTCACTTCTCGCCGGTCTGGTGCTGGTGCTGGCGGCCTGTGGAACGGCGGAGAGCGAGCCCGCCACCGTGTCGGGCCTGAGCGTCAGCCTGGGTCCCGACCAGAACCGGGTCACGGCGGCGAAGGACGACAAGATCGCCGCCAAGGTGCCGGAGGAGTTCCGCTCCCGGGGTGAGCTGGTGGTCGGCGGATCGACGGGCACAGCGCCGCCACTGCGGTTCTACGCCACCGACGACCGGACGGTGATCGGGGTGGAGACCGACATCGCCCACCTCGTCGCGGACGTGCTGGGGCTCAGACCGCGGCTGGAGACCTCGTCGTGGGAGAACCTGTTCGTCGGCATCGACAGCGGTGCCGTGGACGTGGGCCTGTCGAACATCACGGTGACCGAGGCCCGCAAGGAGAAGTACGACTTCGCCACCTACCGGCTCGACACGCTCGCGTTCGAGGCGAAGAAGGGCGGCACCTGGAAAGTGCGGGAGCCCAAGGACGTCGCGGGCAAGGTGATCGCGGTGACCTCCGGCACGAACCAGGAGAAGATCCTCGTCGACTGGAGCACCAGGAACGTGGCGGACGGCCTGAAGGCCACCGACGTCAAGTACTTCCAGAACTCCTCCGACTACTACCTGGCGCTGCAGTCCGGCCGCATCGACGCCTACCTCGGCCCGAACCCCACCGCCGCCTACCACGCGGCGGTGTCCGGGCAGACCGAGGTGATCGGCACCTTCTCCGGCGGCGCCGCGGTGCAGGGCAAGATCGCGGTGACCACGCTGAAGGGCAACGGGTTGGTCGACCCCGTGCAGGAGGCGCTCAACCAGCTGATCGCGAACGGCAAGTACGCGGAGGTGCTGAAGCGCTGGGGACTGGCCGACGAGGCGGTGCCGACCTCGGAGGTCAACCCTCCCGGCCTGCCGAAGACGTCGTGAGAGGGCTGTCGTGCGACTTGTGCTGACCATCGAGACCGACGACGACCAGGCCGCGGCGCGGCTGCTCGGGGCGTTGAAGGACGTGGGCCTGGTGACCGCGGAACCCGACCCCGACGTGCGGATCCTGCCGCACGCCCGGCAGGTCGTCTTCCAGGGCAGGACGATCGAGCTGACCCGGCTGGAGTTCGACCTGCTGCTGCACCTGTGCGAGCACCCCGACCGGGTGCACCGCCGCCGCGAGCTGATGTCCGCGGTGTGGGGCGTCGACGACGACCACAGCGGTGGCCGCACGGTCGACGTCCACGTGCGCCGCGTGCGGCAGAAGCTCGGTGCCGCCGGTGAGGTGGTCCAGACCGTGCGCGGCGTCGGCTACCTGGTGGCCGCGGGACGGGTGCGGGTCGAACGCGCCGCGGACGTCGTGCGGCTGGCCGACCGCCGCGCGGGATGAGACCCGGTGGCCTCCCGGTGCCGCTGCGGGAGGCCACCGCTTCGCCGTTCACCCGGCCACCACGAATCGCCGGTTCCAGAGGGGGCGCGCTCTGGTTCCGGTGCTAAATCGGTTGCTCTCCCCGGCGGCCCCGGTGTTGCATCGGCACACCGGGTCGCTGGGGGAGTTGGTCGATGCTCGACGGCGTGATCGCCACGGACGTGTCCCTCGTGGACGAACTGGTCCGCGCGCAGTTCCCGCACTGGCACGGGTTGCCGATCCGCGCGGTCGGGGACGGCGGCACCGGCAACGCGATGTACCGGCTCGGTGACGAGCTGGCCGTGCGGCTGCCGCGGCGCGAGTGGTCCAGGGACGACGCGGTCAAGGAGGCCGCCACCGTTCCCGTGGTCGCACCGCACCTCCCGGTCGCCGTGCCGGAACCGCTCGCACTCGGGGAACCCACCGAGCGCTACCCGGCGCAGTGGTCGGTGGTGCGCTGGCTCGGCGGCACCACCGCACCGGTCGAGGCCGTCGCCGAGGACACCCCGTTCCGCCTGGCCGAACTGGTCCACGCGCTGCACGACGTCGAAGCCACCGGGCGGCCGTGGACCGACTACCGCGGGCGAACGGACGCCGCGCGTGACGACGAACCGGTGCGCCGGTGCATCGCGGAGCTGGGCGGTGACCCGCGGCTGGTCGCCCTGTGGGAGGAGGCGCTCGCCGCGCCGCGCTGGGACCGGCCGGCCCGCTGGCTGCACGCCGACCTGCACGAGGGCAACCTGCTGTTCACCGGCGGGGTGCTGACCGGCGTGATCGACTGGGGCGCCGCCGGTGTCGGTGACCCCGCGGCGGACCTCATGACGGCCTGGCTCTACCTCGACGACCGCGGCCGCAGGGCGTTCCGGCGCGAGCTGGCCGAGTTCGACGACGCCACCTGGGCCCGCGCACGCGGCTGGGCGCTGCACCTGGCCGTGCTCGCGCTGCCGTACTACCGCGACACCAACCCGTTCCTCGCCGGGATCGCGAGCAGGACGATCGAGCAGCTACTGGCGGAACGCGCCGGGTGACACGCCCGCCTCGCGGGTGAAGAACTTCGCGAAGTTCGTGGCCTCGCTGAACCCCAGCCGGTGCCCGATCGCCGCCGCCGACAGGTCGGTGTGCACCAGCAGGCGCTTGGCCTCCAACGCCACCCGCGCGTCGATCAGCGCCTTGGCCGAACGGCCGGTCGCCGCGACGCAGATCCGGTTCAGGCCGCGCAGCGAGTAGCCGACCCGCGCCGCGTAGTCGGCGGCGTTGCGGCTGCGGGCGAACGACCGCTCCAGCTCCTGCTGGAACCGCTCGAACCGCGGGTCGCCGGGTCCGCCGGTGTCCGCGAGCAGCCGGGCGACCCGCAGCAGGAGCACGCCCGCGAGCTGACGCAGCAGGTCGACCGGCTCACCGGACCCGACCACCCGCCGGTACTCGGCACGCAGGTCGCGGGCCGACCGGTCCAGCGCGGCCCGGTCACCGGTCGGCACCTGCCACCGCACCGGGCCGAACGGGCTGAGCAGCGGACGGGCGCCGTCCAGCGGCGGCGGGAACGCGGGCGTGAACAGCACGGCGTGCGCCTTCAACGCCCCGGCGGGCAACCGCAGCACCCGGCCGGGGCTGACGTGCAGCACGGTGCCCGGCGCGCACGGGTGGTCCACGAAATCGACCATGCACGAACCCCGCCCGGCGGTGATCGCGAAGAGCTGGTGGAAGTCGGTCCTGTGCACCTGGAGCAGGGTGTTCTCGCTGAGCCTGCCGCGAAGCTGCGCGAGGTCCAGCACCTCCAGCCCCAGCCTCGGCCGGTCGGGGTTGCTGAAGCCGAACTCGGCAAGCTGTCCACTTCTGACCATGGTGAAGCCGGATCCTACCTCGTCCGGCGGCTGCCGGAGCGGCAGAGTTCTCCGCATGGACACCAAGGAACTCGTGCTCAAGGCCACCGGCGAGCTGTTCGGCGACAGGGACCCGTCCGCTGTGGACCGCTGGGTCGCACCGGACTACCGCCAGCACAGCGCGCTCATCGGCGACGGACCCGAGGCGTTGCGCGGGCTCGTCGCGAGCCTGCCGGACGGCTTCCGCTACGAACCGGCCCGTGTGGTCGCCGACGGCGATCTCGTTGCGCTGCACGGCGTCTACCACGGCTTCGGGCCGCAGCCGCTGGTCGCGTTCGACCTGTTCCGGATCGAGGACGGCAAGCTCGCCGAGCACTGGGACGCGCTCACGCCGGTCGTCGATCCGACGGTGAGCGGACGGTCCCAGACGGACGGTCCGGCGGGGCCCGCCGGCACCGGCACCGAGCACAACCGCGCGTTGGTCGCCGAGTTCGCGCAGCGCGTGCTGCAGGACGCCGACTACTCCGTGCTCACCGACTACATCTCCACCGAGACCTACCTGCAGCACAACCCCGAGGCCGCCGACGGGCTCGACGGGTTCGGCGCCGCCGCCGCGCGGTGGGCCGAGCAGGGCCGCCACCTCGTCTACAAGACCGTGCACCGGGTCGTGGCCGAGGGCGACCTGGTGCTGCTGCAGTCCGAGGGCGAGTTCGGCGAGCCGGTCGCGTACTGGGACCTGTTCCGGGTCGCGGACGGCCGGATCGTCGAGCACTGGGACGTGATCACCCCGGTGCCCGCGGAGCTCCCGCACGGCAACGGCCTGTTCTGAGCCGTGATCACCGCACTGCCGTTGCGCGACTACCGGGACGCGGTCGCGCTCGACGAACCGTTCCACCCGCTCCGCCCGCCCGCACCGGCCCGTCACCTCGACGGGCTGACCGGGCTCGCGCTGCGGCTGCTCGGCGAGGACCCGCGGGTGGGTCGCCCCACCCTCCCGCACGGTCCCGCCGAACGCCGCCTGCTGCTGCGGTCGCTGCTGACCGTGCGCGAACCCGCCCCGGTCGCTCCCGACCTGCAGGCGGTGCTCGACGCGGTCCTCGGCGGTGAACGCGAGCAGAGCGCGCCTGCCGACGCGAGCGGGCTGGCCGCACCGATCGCCGTGTGGCGTGGCGACATCACGTTGCTCAGGGCCGACGCGATCGTCAACGCCGCGAACGACGCCCTGCTGGGCTGCTTCCAGCCGATGCACCAGTGCGTCGACAACGCGATCCACGCCGCAGCCGGCCCGCGGCTGCGCGAGGACTGCCACCGCATCATGGCCGCGCAGGCCGCACCGGAACCCACGGGCCTCGCGAAGATCACCCGCGGTTACCACCTGCCGGCGCGGTTCGTGCTGCACACCGTCGGGCCGATCGTGCGCGGCACCGTCAAGCCCGCGCACGAACAGGCCCTGGCCGACGCGTACCGGTCGTGCCTCGACCTGGCCGCCGAGGTCGGCACGATCCGCACGCTCGCGTTCTGCGCGATCAGCACCGGCATCTTCGGTTTCCCCAAACAGCCGGCGGCGCACATCGCCGTCGAGGTCGTCCGCGACTGGCTCGCCGCCCACCCCGGGCGACTCGACCGCGTCGTCTTCACGACCTTCAGCGGCGACGACGACACGGCCTACCGGAAGGCGTTGCGATGACCTGGGAACGCTGGCTCGACGACGCGGACCGGGTGCTGGTCGCGGCGGGTGCGGGGCTGTCGGCGGCGGCCGGGTACGACTACTCCGACACCGAGCGGTTCGCCGAGCTGTTCCCCGTGCTGCACCGCACTGGGCTGCGGGCCCGCTACCAGCTCATCGGGCTGCCGCTGCCGCCACGGCTGCTGTGGGGCTACTGGGCGGTGCACGTCGACGACATCCGCTTCGCCCCGGCACCGAACCCGGTCTACACCCGGCTGCGCGAGGTCGTCGGCGGGAAGGACAACTTCGTCCTCACCTCCAACGTGGACGGTTTGTTCGCGCGCAACGGTTTCGCCGACGTCTGGTCACCGCAGGGCGACTACGGGCGCTACCAGTGCGAAACGCCGTGCACCCGTGAAACCTGGGAGAGCCGGCCGGTCGTGGAGGCGGCACTGGCGGCGTACGACCCGGACACCGGGGAGACCTCGGCGGTCCCGGCGTGCCCGCGATGTGGCGGTGCGGTGTTCCTCAACGTGCACAAGGGACCCGAGTACGTGCCCGACCACTACGAGCCGGACGGCATCCGTCTGCGCGAGTGGCTGGCGGCGGCGGGGAAGCTGGTCGTCGTCGAGATCGGGGCCGGGTTCAGCACGCCCACCGTGATCCGCCGGCCGGTGGAGTCGCTGGTGCGCGGTCTTCCGCACGCACGGCTGGTGCGGATCAACCGCGACCACGCGGAGGTGCCCGGCGACCTGGCCGGGCGGTCGGCGTCGATCCGGGCCGACGTCGCGGAGGTGCTGGCCTGAGGAGCTCGGCTCCCGTTCGACGAACTGGCGGCATCGACCGGGGTCACGCGGGTGTTTCGCGCGGACGAGCGGTCGGACCGGTACCCCGGAGGCCATAGCACGTCGCACCATCACCGATCCGGAGTACCAGACCCGGCCGTTCGGCTTCATTCGCCAGGTTACGTACGTGAGAAAGTTTCAGCACCCCCCTCGACGGCACCTGTGGTTTGTGCGTACGGTGATCACGAAGTAACCGTACCGGCCAGTAGGAACGCAAGCTGAATTCCTTTCTCCCCACCCTGCAGGGTGAGGAAGTGAGCGCAGTGGACATGCTGTCGGATCCTGAACGGGTGCTGTGCCTGAGTCCGTTCGGCACCCCCAACCCGGCCCTCGTGGTCGCCGCCGAACGGGCGGGTGGCCTCGGCGTGCTCGACCTCGGGCCGCACGCGGTCAGAGACCTCTCCCGGGTCCGCGCACGGCACTCCGGCACGTTCGGGGTGCGAGTGCGCGGGCCGCTGACCGCCGCGTTGCCCGAGGCCGCCGACACGGTCGTGGTGGACCTGGCCGACCCCGTTCCCGACCGCTCTGAACTGGGCGAACGCCGTGTCCTGGTGGTCGTCACCTCGGTGGCGGAGGCGGTTGCGGCGATCGGGTGGGGTGCGACCGGCCTGGTCGCGAAGGGTGCCGAGGCGGGCGGCCGAGTGGGTGGTTCGCCCGCGTTCGTGCTGCTCCAGCAGGTGATCGCGCTGACCGATCTGCCGGTCTGGCTGTGGGGGAGCATCGGTGCGGACACGGCTGCCGCGGCCGTCGCCGGCGGTGCGCGCGGGGTGGTGCTGGAAGGCCAGCTGGCACTCGTGCGCGAAGCGCGAAAACATATTTCCGGCGAATTTGTCAACGCGATCAGCGTGATGGACGGCGCCGACACCGTTGTCCGTGAAGGCGTGCGTGTTCATGTTCGGCAGAACGCTCTCGAAATAGGCCAGGAAGGTGCGTTCGCGGAATTCAACCGCACCTCGTTCGGCACCGTCGGAGGCGTCGTCGGGGCCATTGACCGGGCGATCGGCGACAATCTCGCACACGCGGGCGAACACCGCTCGATCCGCGTCGGCGGGCCGTTCTGCGACCGCGTTCCCGGCCTGCGCTACCCGATCGCCCAGGGGCCGATGACCCGCGTCAGCGACCAGCCCGCGTTCGCCGCGGCGGTGGCGGAAGGCGGTGCGCTGCCGTTCCTCGCGCTCGCCCTGATGGAGGGCGAGCAGGTCCACGAGCTGCTCGTGGCGACCGCCGGGAAGCTCGGCGACCGGCCGTGGGGCGTGGGTCTGCTCGGCTTCGCGCCTGCGGAGCTGCGGGCCCGGCAGCTGGCGGCGGTGCTGAGGACCAGGCCGAGGTACGCGATCGTCGCCGGCGGCACCCCGGCCCAGGCGCGGGAGCTGGAGGACGCCGGGATCGAGGCGTTCCTGCACGTCCCGTCACCCGCTCTGCTGCGCCGGTTCCTCGACGAGGGTGCGCGCAAGTTCGTCTTCGAGGGCTCCGAGTGCGGAGGGCACACCGGGCCGCGGACCAGCTTCACGTTGTGGCAGCAGCAGATCGACGTGCTGCGCGGGCGGGAGGAGGGCGTCGTCGCGCTGTTCGCGGGCGGTGTCCACGACGCCCGGTCGGCCGCGATGGTCGACGCGCTGACGGCCCCGCTCGCCGCTCGCGGTGCCGCGATCGGCGTGCTCGTCGGCACGGCCTACCTGTTCACCGAGGAGGCCGTCGAGCACGGCGCGATCCAGCCGGTGTTCCAGCAGGTCGCGCTGGAGTGCGCGGACACGGCGCTGCTGGAGACCTCGCCCGGCCACGCCGTCCGGTGCGCGCAGACGTCCTATGTGGACACGTTCGAGCAGGCGCGGGCCGAGCTGGCGGACCTGCCCCGGCAGGAGAGCTGGGAACGGCTCGAACAGCTCAACCTGGGCCGGTTGCGGCTGGCCAGCCGAGGGCTCGTGCGCTCCGGCGACGGGCTCGTCGAGGTCGGCGAGGACGAGCAGCGCCGCGAGGGCATGTTCATGATCGGCCAGGTCGCGACCCTGCGATCCGAGCGGACCACGATCGCCGCGCTGCACGAGGAGATCGTCTCCGGCGTCCTGCCGGAGCACACCCGCGCCGACGGGACGGCTCAGCCGCTGGACGTCGCCATCGTCGGCATGGCCGCGATCATGCCGGGTGCGCGGGACGTGGCCGAGTTCTGGGCCAACGTGCTCGCGGGCACCGACTCCATCACCGAGGTCCCGCCGGACCGGTGGTCGCCGGAGCGGTACGGCAGCCCGTTCCGCTGGGGCGGGTTCCTCCCGCGCACGGCGTTCGACCCGCTGGCCTACGGCATCCCGCCCGCGTCGCTGACCTCGATCGAACCCGCTCAGCTGCTGGCACTGGAGGTCAGCGCGCGGGCGTTGGAGGACGCCGGGTACGCCACGCGGGTGTTCGACCGCGAACGCACCTCGGTGATCTTCGGCGCCGAGGCCGGTGCGGACCTCGCGAACGCCTACACGGTCCGCACGGCGTTGCCCGCGCTGGGCGTCAAGGGCCTGGACGACCACCTGCCCGCGCTGACCGAGGACTCGTTCCCCGGCGTGCTCGGCAACGTGATCGCCGGCCGGGTCGCGAACCGGCTCGACCTGGGCGGCGCCAACTACACGGTCGACGCGGCCTGCGCGTCCAGCCTCGCCGCGCTCGACGTGGCGTGCAAGGAGCTCGTCGGCGGCACCAGCGACATGGTCCTGTGCGGTGCCGTCGACCTGCACAACAGCGCCCACGACTACCAGATGTTCGCCTCGGTCAAGGCGTTGTCGGCCCAGGGCCGCTGCGCCACGTTCGACTCGGCGGCGGACGGCATCGCGCTCGGCGAGGGCGTGGCGTGCGTGGTGCTCAAGCGGCTTGAGGACGCCGAACGCGACGGCGACCGGATCTACGCGGTCGTCAAGAGCATCGGCGCGTCCAGCGACGGCCGCTCGCTCGGGCTCACCGCGCCACGACCGGAAGGCCAGCAACGGGCACTGCGCCGGGCGTACGCGTCGGCGGGTGTGTCCGTGCGGGACGTGGGCCTGGTCGAAGCGCACGGCACCGGGACCGTCGTCGGCGACCGGACCGAGCTCGCCGCGCTCACCGAGATGTTCGCCGGCGTCGAACCGGGCAGCTGCACGATCGGCTCGGTGAAGTCGCAGATCGGGCACACCAAGTGCGCGGCAGGGCTCGCCGGGGTGATCAAGGCGGCACTGGCCGTCCACACCGGAATCCGGCCGGGGACGTTGCACGTCAAGCGGCCCAACGCTTTCTGGGATGCGCGGACCAGCCCGTTCGCGTTCGGCCACCGCACCTGGGCCGCGCGGGACCGGGTCGCGGGCGTCAGCGCGTTCGGCTTCGGCGGCACCAACTTCCACACCGTGCTCACCGGGTACACCGGCGCGGACGAGCCGCGGCACGGGCTGACCGCGTGGCCGGCCGAGCTGTTCCTCGTGCGCGGCGAGAACCCCGAGGCAGCACAACGGGAAGCCGCACGGCTCAAGGCACTGGTCGACGACCGCACGCCGCTGCGGAACCTGGCGGCCGCCTGCGGCAGCGGCACGGTGCAGGCGGCGTTCGTGGTGAGCGACCACGACGGCCTGAGCCGGGCGTTGGCGGACGTCGAGGCGTGGCGCGCGTCCGACGTCGTGCTGCTGCGGGACGGGGAACGGCCGAAGGTCGCGTTCCTCTACCCCGGCCAGGGCAGCCAACGACCGGGCATGCTGCTGGACCTGGTCACGGCGTTCCCGTGGCTGCAGGAGCTGGTGGACCCGCGCTACGAACGCGTGATGTTCCCGCCGGCCGCACTGACCGCGGACGACGTGGCACGCCAGCGCGCGGAGCTCACCGACACCCGCAACGCCCAACCGGCGCTCGGGATCGCCGGGCTGGCCGTGACCGCGTTGCTCGACTCCGTCGGCGTGCGGCCGGACCTGGCCGGCGGTCACAGCTACGGCGAGCTGGTCGCGCTGACCGCCGCCGGGGCGGTCGAGGACGCCGACCTGCTCGACCTCAGCGCGGCCAGGGCGCGGGCGATGCTCGACGCGGCCGGCGACGACCCCGGCACCATGGCTGCGGTGACCGCCCCGGTGGCCGAGGTCGAGGCACTGCTCCCGCCGGACGTGGTGGTGGCCAACCACAACGCGCCCGACCAGGTCGTGGTCTCCGGGCCGACGGCCGCGGTGGAGAACGCCGTCGCCCTGCTGCGGGACGCCGGCCTGACCGTCAAACCCATCCCGGTCGCTGCCGCGTTCCACAGCCCGCTGATGGCAGGGGCGCGGGACCGGTTCGCCGAGGAGCTCGCGGCCGTGCCGGTCGGCGAGCCGCGGTTCCCGGTGTGGTCGAACGTGACCGCCGCACCGCACACCGACGTCCGCACCGGGCTGGCCGACCAGCTCGCTGGCCGGGTCAGGTTCGCCGAGCAGGTCGAGTCGATGTACGCGGCGGGCGCGCGGATCTTCGTCGAGGCCGGGCCGGGCGGGGTGCTGACCGCGCTGGTCGGCCGGACGCTCGGCGACCGGCCGCACCGGGCGCTGCGCTGCGACGACCACGTGACGTTCCTGCGCACGCTCGCCGCACTCGCGGTCGCCGGTGTCGAGGTGGACGCCGCGCCGTTGTTCGAGGACAGGGCCGAACCCGCCACGGCCGTGCCGCCGCGGCCGAAGTGGTACGTGGACGGAGGTCTCGTGCGGGACGCGAACGGAGACGCACTGCCCGGTGGGTTGCGGCCCGCGACCGAGCTCCCCACCCTGCGGCTCGGGCCGGGCCTGGGCCGGGACGAGATCGTGGAGAAGTTCCTCGACGGCATGCGCGACGCCGTCAGCGCGCAGCGCGACGTGCTGCTGAGCTACCTCGGCACCGCGCCCGCGGCCGTCCCGCCGCCGATGCCGGTGGTCGACGCCGTGGTCAAGGCACCGGAACCCGTGGTGCCGCAGCAGGAAGACGTGGCCGCGGTGGTGCTGCGGACGATCAGCACCCGCACCGGCTACCCCGTCGAGATGCTGCAACCGGGACTGGACCTGGAGGCGGACCTGTCGATCGACTCGATCAAGCGCACCGAGATCGTCGGTGAGCTGG
>NZ_JBVJRC010000017.1:17493-157654 GCF_055608005.1 Lentzea sp. NPDC036955
CGCCCCGGTGGCCGTGCCGGGCAAGGACGTGCGGGCCGTGGTGCTGCGGACGATCAGCACGCGGACCGGCTACCCCGTCGAGATGCTGCAACCGGGACTGGACCTGGAGGCGGACCTGTCGATCGACTCGATCAAGCGCACCGAGATCGTCGGTGAGCTGGTGCAGGCACTGGGCGCGTCCGGTTCGGTGGACGAGCTGGCGCAGCTCAAGACGGTCGACGGGATCGTCGGCTGGTTCGGTGCCGCCGCCCCGGTGGCCGTGCCGGGCAAGGACGTGCGGGCCGTGGTGCTGCGGACGATCAGCACGCGGACCGGCTACCCCGTCGAGATGCTGCAACCGGGCCTCGACCTGGAGGCGGACCTGTCGATCGACTCGATCAAACGGGCCGAGATCGTGGGCGAGCTGGTGCAGGAGCTGGGCGCAGCGGGTTCGGTGGACGAGCTGGCGCAGCTCAAGACGATCGACGGGATCGTCGGCTGGTTCGGCGAGGCCACCCCGCAGCCCGTGCCGGGCCGGCCCGCGCGCACGGTGACCGGCGGGAAGCTCGTCCGGCGCGTCCCGCAGGTCGTCCCCGCCGGACCGGCCGAACCGGTCGACCTCACCGGCAGGACCGTCCTGGTCGTCGACGACAACGGCATCGGCCTGGAGCTCGCCGACCTGCTGGAGAAGCACACCGCCCGCCCGCGCGTCGAGCCGTCGTTCCCCGCCGACCTGACCGGCGTCGACGTCGTCGTGCGGCTGGGCGCCCGGCTGCCGGAGGCGTTCAGCGAGGTCAAGGCCTGCGTCACCACCGGTGTGCACCTGGTCGTGGTCACCACCGGCGGCGGCACGTTCGGCTTCGACCACACCGCCGACGAGCTGCCCGCGGACATCGGCCTGCACGGGCTCGTCCGCACCGCCGCGCTGGAGCACCCGGAGCTGGTGGTGCGCGCGGTCGACGTGAACCCCAAGGAGAGCCACCGCGACATCGCCACCGCGCTGCTCGCCGAGCTCGGTCCCGGCCCGGCGGTCGTCGGCCACCAGGCCGGTCGCCGGCAGGTGCTCGACGCCGTGGCGACCGAGCTGCCCAGCGGGACCCTGTCGCTGGACGCCGACAGCGTGGTGCTGTTCACCGGTGGCGCCCGCGGCATCACCGCACTGGCCGCGGTCGCGCTCGCCGAACGCACCGGCTGCCACGTCGAGCTGATCGGCCGCACCCCGATCGCACCCGAGGACCACCGGCTCGCGCACGCCACGACCGAACCCGAGGTCGTCAAGGCGCTGTTCGAGCTCGGCGTCACCGACGACGTGCCCGCCAAGGCGCGCGGGGTGCTCGCCGAACGCGAGGTGCGCGCGACGCTGGAACGGTTGCGCGCCACGGCGTCGAGCGTGCGCTACCACGAATGCGACGTCACCGACGTCGAGGCGGTGGGCCGGGTGCTCGACGACGTCCGCGCCCGGTTCGGCCGGCTCGACGGCGTGGTCCACGGCGCCGGTGTGCTCGACGACAGGCTGATCGCGGACAAGACCCAGGAGTCGTTCAACCGGGTCTGGGCGACGAAGGTCAACGGTGCCAAGGCGTTCGACGAGGGCTTCCTCGTGCTGTTCGGCAGCGTCAGCGGCGTGTTCGGCAACCGCGGCCAGGCCGACTACAGCGCCGCGAACGACGCGCTCGACCGGATGGCCCGGTTCTGGGGCACCCAGCGCAGGGTGGTCGCCGTCGACTGGGGTCCCTGGGCCGGCGCGGGCATGGCGGTCGGGCTCACCGCGGAGTACGAGCGCCGCGGCATCCCGCTGATCCAGCCCGACGAAGGCGTTGCCGCGCTGTTGAACGAGATCGCCGCCGGGAACGACGTGCAGGTGGTCTACCGATGGGAGGCATAGCGATCGTCGGCATCGGCGCGGTCTTCCCGGGAGCGCCCGACGCCACGACGTTCTGGCGCAACATCGCGTCCGGGGTGGACGCCGTCGGCCAGGTCCCGCCCGGCCGGTGGGACCCGGCGACCTACTACGACCAGAACAGCACCAGCGGCGACCGGTTCTACTGCCGCAGGGGCGGGTTCGTCGACGACCTGGCCGAGTTCGACCCGACCAGGTTCGGCATCATGCCGTCCACAGTGGATGGTGCGGAGCCCGATCAGCTGCTGGCGCTCGCCACGGCCGCGGAGGCGATCGCGGACGCCGGCGGCGAGACCGCCCTGCCGGACCGGGAGCGGATCGGTGTCGTCGTCGGTCGCGGCGGCTACCTCACGCCCGGTTGCGCCCGGCTCGACCAGCGCGTGCGGCTCGCCGACGAGGTGCTGTCGGTGGTCCGCGACCTGTTCCCCGGACTGGGCGGCGCGGACCTCGGCACGGTGCGGCAGGCGGTCCGCGACCGGTTCGGCCCCGAGCAGCCGGAGGCGTCGATCGGCCTGGTGCCGAACCTCGCCGCCTCCCGCATCGCCAACCGGTTCGACCTGCGCGGCACCGCGTACACGGTGGACGCGGCCTGCGCGTCCGGTCTGGTCGCCGTCGAGCACGCCGTCCGCGAGCTCCAGGAGGGCCGCGCGGACGCCATGCTGGCCGGGGCGGTGCACGTCTGCCACCACCCGACGCTGTGGAGCGTGTTCACGCAGCTCCGCGCGTTGAGCCCGAGCGAGCGCATCCGGCCGTTCGACGCGGACGCCGACGGCACGCTGCTGTCCGAGGGTGTCGGCATGGTGCTGCTGAAGCGCCTGGAGGACGTCGGCGACGAACGCGTCTACGCCGTGATCCGCGGCATCGGCACCGCGAGCGACGGCCGCGCGACGAGCATGATGACGCCCAACCCCGAGGGCCAGCTCCTGGCCGTGCACCGGGCCTGGGCCAACGCCGGGCTCGACCCGCGCACCGACGCACCCGGCCTGGTGGAGGCGCACGGCACCGCGACGCCCGCCGGTGACGCCGCCGAGCTCGCCACGATGATCAACGCCTTCGGTGCCGAGGGCGACGAGATCGGCATCGGCACGGTGAAGTCGATGATCGGCCACGCCATGCCGGCCGCCGGGATGGCCGGGCTGATCAAGGCCGCTCTCGCGCTGCACCACCGCACGCTGCCGCCGACCCTGCACGTCGAGCGGCCGCACCCGGCGCTGACCGGCACCCGCTTCGCGCCGGTGACGGAGGCCCGCGACTGGGAGGGCCCGCACCGCGCGGTCGTGAACGCCTTCGGGTTCGGCGGGATCAACGCCCACGCCGTGCTCGACGGCCACACGGTCGCCCGGCCGCGCAAGCCCGTCATGACCTTCGCCGCCGACACCGCTGCGGAGCTGGCCGAGGCCGTGCGGGAACGCAGGCCCTCCACCGCAGACCGCGCGTTCCGGCTCGCCGTCGGCAACCCCGACGACCGCAGGCTCAAGCTCGCCGAACGCGTCATCGCCCAGGGCAAGGCCTGGCCGGGCAGGCACGACATCTGGTTCTCCCCGCAGCCGCTGCTGAGCAGCACCGACCAGGTCGCGTTCGTGTTCCCCGGCTTCGAACGCGAGTTCACCGGCGAGGTCGTCGACCACGCCGTGCAGCTGCTGCAGGACGGCCGCCGTGCGGCGCGCGAGCTGATGGCGCAGGGCATCACGCCCGGAGCGCTCGCCGGGCACAGCATGGGCGAGTGGACCGCGATGGTCGTCGGCGGCATCTACCCGACGATCGACCGGTTCGTCGACGCGCTCGGTCCCGGCGCCGTCGCGGTGGTCGACATCGCCTACGCCGCACTGGGCTGCTCCGCGGACACCGCGGAGCAGTACCTGGTCGAGGGTGTGACGATCAGCCACGACAACTGCCCGCACCAGTCGGTGGTCTGCGGTCCGATCGAGCTGCTCGAACCCGTGTTGGAGACGTTGAAGGCCAACGGCGTGATGGCGCAGCTGATGCCGTTCCGCACCGGCTTCCACACGCCCGCGCTCGCGCCCTACCTGGGCCGGGCCAAGGAGATGCTCGACCAGCTGCCGGTCCGCACCTCGGACGTCCCGGTGTGGTCGGCCAACTCACTGGAACCGATGCGCGCGGAGGACGTCCGCGACCTGGTGCTGCGGCACCTGGTCGAACCGGTCCGGTTCCGGCCGCTGCTGCACCGCCTGCACTCCGCCGGGTTCCGCGCGTTCGTCCAGGTCGGCCAGGGCAGCCTGCCGGGGTTCGTCGCCGACACCCTGTCCGACCGGCCGCACCTCGCCGTGAACGCCGACATCGCCCCGGAAGCGCTGTGGGCGTTCGGCCTCAAGCGCGGCACCTCCCACCGGGTGCGGTTGCGGCTGGGCACCCCGAAGATCACCGTCGACCCGCTCGGCACCGATCCGGTCGTGGTCGCCGACGACAGCCCGGTGTCGGCCGCGGTCACCAAGCTCCTGGCCCACACCAACGCCGTCGCCCGCGAGGTGGCCGGTGCGCTGCGGCCCAGCGAGGCCGGGTTCACCCGCGAGTTCTCGTTGCGCACCATGCCGGAGCTGGTGGACCACTCGGTGTTCCCGCAGGCACCGGGGTGGCCCGACCTCGCGGACGGGTTCCCGATCGTGCCGGCGACCGGCCTGCTGGAGGTCTTCGCCGACGCCGCCCGCAGGCTCACCGGCGGGACCGTGCACGGGTTCGCCGACGTGAAGGCCAAGCGCTGGCTCACAGCGCTGCCCGCGACGACCGTGAAGATCAGCGCACGCTCCGAAGGGCCCGACCGGGTCGCGGTGAAGGTTGGCGACTACGCCGAGGGCGTGGTGCTGATGGCACCCGTGGCACCGCAACCGGTGGAGATCGCGTTGCACGGCACCCGCGTGCCACCGGTCAGCGCCGAGGAGCTGTACCGGGACAACTGGATGTTCCACGGTCCGGCGTACGCGGGCGTCACGCGGATTGACTCGCTGGCGGACAACGGGATCGCGGGCGTGCTGACGCCGTTGCCCGCACCGGGGGCGTTGCTCGACAGCGCCGGCCAGTTGATCGGCCACTGGATGCAGGTGGTGCACACCGTCGACCAGACCGTGCTGCCCACCGGGATCGAGCGTGTGTCGTTCCACGGCCCGGCGCCGACCGGAGACGTCCGCTGCACGGCCCGCATCCGCGAGGTGACCGCGCAGACGATGGTCGCCGACGCCGAGCTGACCGCGGCCGGGGCGCTGTGGTGCCGCATCACCGGCTGGACCACCCGCCGGTTCACCACCGACGACCGGATCTGGCGGGTCAAGCTGCGCCCCGGCACCGAGATGCTGTCCACTCCGGACGGTGAGTGGCTGCGCGTCACCGAGAACTGGTCCGACAGCGCCACCCGCGACCTGATCATGCGCCGCTACCTGAACTCCGAGGAACGGGCGCACTACGCCGGGCTCGACGTGCCCGCGCAACGCGACTGGCTGCTGCGGGTGATCGCGGTGAAGGACGCCGTGCGCTCGTGGCTGTGGAGCCGCGGTGCCGGACCGGTCCACCCCGCGGAGCTGACCGTGTCCGCCGACGCGCGGGTGCGCGGGGCGTTCGCGGTGCCGCAGCTCGAAGTCGTTGCCGAACAGGGAAAAGCCGCCGCACGCGTGAAGACGGAGAAGTGATGGACGAGGTGCTGCAGCAGGTAGCGGAACTCATCACCGAGGTGGTCGGCCCGGACTTCCTGCTGGGCGTGGAGATCACCAGGGACACCACGTTCAGCGACGACCTCGGCCTGGAGTCGATCGAGTTCGTGGCGCTGGCCGACAAGCTCAACGCCCACTACGGCGTCGACCTCGTGGCGTTCCTCGCGGACATGGACATCGACGAGATCATGGCGATGTCCGTGGGCCGGCTCGTCGACCACATCACGGCCCGTGTCTGAGGTCCACGCCCGCGGGCTGCGGTTCCACGTGCAGCGGCTCGGGCCCACGGGGAACGTGCCGACCATCGTGTTCGTGCACGGCCTGGTCATGGACAACCTGTCCAGCTTCTACTACACGCTGGCGGCTCCGCTGGCGGCCAGGGGTTTCGGCACCGTGCTGTTCGACCTGCGCGGCCACGGCCTGTCCGAACGCCCGCCGTCGGGGTACACGCCCGAGGAGAGCGCGCTGGACCTCGTGGCCGTGCTGGACGAGATCGGCGTGACCGAGCCGGTGTTCCTGCTGGGCAACAGCTACGGCGGTGTGGTCGCCATGCACGCCGCGGTCCGGTCGCCGGACCGCGTGGCCGGTGTGGTGCTGGTCGAGTCGGCGGTCGGGGGAGTGGTCGGCGACGCGTGGTTCGAGGACATCACGAACACGCTGACCGTGGCCGCACTCGGCCTGGAGTTCGACCGCACCCAGGACCAGCTCATGGCCCTCGGGCAGCGCAAGATCGCCAAGCTCGCCGTCAACGCCAACGCGCTGCTCAACGGCACCACGCTGATCGACGACCTCGGTTCCGGTGCCAAGCTCGACCTCACCGAGGTGCGCTGCCCGGTGCTCGGCGTGTTCGGCGCGGAGTCCGAGCTGGTCGGCGCCGCGGCCGAGCTGGCGGAGCGGATCCCGTCCTGCCGGTTGCACGTCGTGACCGGCCTCGGCCACACCGTGCTGCGCGAGGCCACCGCCGAGCTGCTCGACGTCCTCTGCGACTGGTTGCCGTCATGAGCCGGTTCCTGTTCGTCGTGCCGCCGCTGACCGGTCACGTCAACCCGACCGCGTCCGTGGGCGGTGAGCTGCTCGCCCGCGGCCACGCCGTCGCGTGGGTCGGGCACCCCGGCACGCTGGCACCGCTGCTGCCCGACGGCGCGGTGGTGTACCCGGCGATCGACGACGTGCTGGAGACCGGCATCCGGGCCAAGCGGGAGCGGTGGCTCGCGTTGCGCGGCATGGCGGTGCTGAAGTTCTTCTGGGAGGAGTTCCTCATCCCGCTCGGCCACGCGATGGTGCCCGGCGTCGCCGCGGCGGTGCGGGACTTCGCGCCGGACGTGGTGGTCGCGGACCAGCAGGCGCTGGCCGGGCCGTGCGTGGCGAAGAACGCCGGGGTGCCGTGGGCGACGTCCGCGGCGACCTCGGCCGAGCTGGTCAACCCGCTGCGGACGATGCCGAAGGTCGACGCCTGGGTGCGGGGTCTGCTGCACGACTTCGCGGGCGGCGACGTCCGGTTCTCCGACCGGCTGGTGCTGGTCTACAGCTCGAAGGCGCTGGTGCGCGGTGACTTCGGTGACGAGGTGGCGTTCGTCGGGCCGGCGCTCGCCCACCGCGTGGAACGGGCGCGGTTCCCGTGGGACCGGCTCGGCGACCGCGCCGTGCTGATCTCGCTGGGCACGCTGAACGGCCCCGCGGGGGAGCGGTTCTTCACCCAAGCCGTGGAGGCGGTGGCCGACCTCGACGTCCAGGTCGTCATGGTGGCGCCCGAACGACCGGCGCCGGCCAACGTCCTGGTGCAGCCCTCGGTGCCGCAGCTCGCGCTGATGCCGCACCTGAGCGCGGTGGTCACGCACGGCGGCCACAACACGGTCTGCGAGGCGCTGGCACACGGGTTGCCGCTGGTCGTGGCGCCGATCCGGGACGACCAGCCGACCGTCGCCGCCCAGGTCGTCGCGGCCGGAGCGGGCGTCCGGCTGACCTACTCGCGGGCCCGCGCGACGGATATTCGCAGCGCACTGGAATCCGTGCTGGGCGAGCCGGAGTACGCGGCCGCCGCGGAGCTCGTGCGGAAGTCGTTCACAGCGGCTGGCGGCGCCGCAGCCGCCGCCGATCGACTGGAGAAGGTGGTGGCGGGGTGATCCTCACCGTGCTCGTGGTGCTGGTCGTCTTGGTCGACGTCGTGCGCCTGCGTTCCCGTGCGGCGAAACTGCGCGTGCTGGCGCCGGGCGTGAGCGGGCACGCCCTGGTCACCGCCACCGGTGTCCACCCGGAGGGCTCCTGGGACGCCGGTGACGCCGACCTGGTCGACCTGGTGCCACGCGACCTGCCGACCGCGGCGGCGCTGGACCTGCTCGGCGCGGTCGACCCCGCGCGGTACCGGGCCGACCGGTGGGTGCGCGGGGCGAGCGCGGCACAGGCCGTGCTGGTGCGCGAGAGGTACGCCGAGGAGGTCGACCCGGACGACCCGACCGAGCTCGTCGCGTTCGTGCGCCGCGTCAAGGACCACGTGCCCGCCGAGGTCGACCTCGCGGTCGCGCCGGGGCTGAAGGCCGGGCCTTACGACCTCGGGTACCGCGCGGCGACGTTGCGGCAGATCGGCAAGCGGCCGTCGCTGTGGATCGCGGGCTCGATGATCGGCTACGCGGTGGTGGCCGCCGCCGTGGTCGTCGACTGGCCGTGGGGCCTGGCCGCGCTGGCCGCCTACTGGGCGCACCCGCTCCTCGTGTTCGCGGGAACCCCGTTGCGACCCAGGGACCTCTGGGTGCCGCGGTTCCTGCGCACGCCCTACCTGTGGCTCAAGACGGCCGGTGGCAAGAAGTCCACCGCCGAGCTCCGGCAGGCCGAGACGCTGGAGCAGGCCGCGCCCTGGTACACCGAGCGACTCGGGCGCGACTTCCACGAGACCCGGCGCGACACCTGCCCGTCCTGCGGCAGCAGCGACCTGCGGCGGTGGGTGACCGCGCACGACCTGGTGCAGCGCAAGCCCGGCACGTTCACCATGGACCGCTGCGTCCGGTGCGCGCACGTCTGGCAGAACCCGCGGCTGACCGAGGAAGGCCTCGGCTTCTACTACCGCGACTTCTACGACGGCCTGGGCGAGTCGTCGGCCGACGCGGTGTTCTCCGGCAAGACCTCGCCGTACTACGGGCGGGCGCGCATGGTGGAGCCGTTCGTGAAACCCGAGCGGTGGCTGGACGTCGGCTCCGGGCACGCGCACTTCTGCCTGGGCGCCAAGGAGGTCCTGCCGGACACCGCGTTCGACGGGCTCGACCAGGGCGCCGCGATCGAGGACGCCGCCCGGCTCGGCCGGATCGAGCACGCCTACCGGGGCAGCTTCAAGGACTTCGCGGGCGAGCTCAAGGGCCGCTACGACGTGATCAGCATGCACCACTACCTGGAGCACGTGCGGGACCCGTGGGAGGAGCTGGACATCGCGGCGGACGTGCTGCCGCAGGGCGGTTACCTGCTGATCGAGCTGCCGGACCCGGAGTGGCGGCTCGGGCGGTTGTTCGGGCAGTACTGGATGCCGTGGTTCCAGCCGCAGCACCAGCACATGATGCCGATCGGCAACCTGGAGCACGCACTGGCCGACCGCGGTCTCGTGACCGTGGCGCGGGAACGGTCGAAAGCCCACCTGTGCAACGACTTCACGCTGGCGCTGCTGTTGTGGCTGGGTGCCAAGGCCCCGCGGACGCCCGCGCCGTGGCGGCCGGAACGGGTGCGGCTGCGCCGGTTGCGCAGCTTCGGCGTGTGGGCGCTGGGCATCCCGGCGTTCTTCGTGGCGATGGCGCTGGACCAGACCGTGAACCGGTTCCTGGCCGCGCGCAGCGACACCGGCAACGCCTACCGGCTGCTGGCGCTCAAGGCATGAACGCCCCGGTCGACCTCGCGGACCGGCCGGACGTCGCACCGGAGCTGAGGCTCGTGCCGCACGCGTTCCGGCGCACCTTCGGCCGGTCCGCGGCCGGTGTCTGGTACGCGCCCGGCGTGCTGCGGCTGCTGGGTGGCCTGGTGCGGGTGCCGGGCAGGTGGGGTGCGATCGTCGCGGGTGACCGGCGCGACGACGGACTGCTGGAGCTGGTGTCGGTGAACCGACCGGCCGAACGGGCGCTGCTGCCGTCGGACGAGGTGCCCGCGTGGGCTTCGCCGGTGCGGGGCGTCGGTGGTGGGGCGACGCTGATGTGCAGCGTGGACCTGCCGCAGGGGAGCGGGCTGTCGGCGGGGCCGGCGTTGCGGACGGCCGTGGGGCTGGCGTTGCGCGAGCTGGCCGGCGTGGCGTTCGAGGACGAGCCCGTCGTGCCGCTCGACCTGCCGGGGCAGCGGTTGCTGGTCGTCGACACGCGGGTGCGCCGGGCCGAACCGCAGCGGGAACGGCCCTTCGTGCGCGACACCGACGACCTCGGGGCCGCGTTGACCGCCTACCACCACGCCCAGGACCCCGATCCGGAGCAGGACGTGGTGGTGCGTGCGGCGGTGCGGGCGGGTGCCCGTGGAGCGAGCCTGCTGGTGGACCCGCCCGGCCGGCCCGCGGTCGCGCTGGTGGACGCGGACCTCGTGCCGGCCGTGAAGCGGGCCGTCACCGCTGCGGCGGCGCTCCCGCCCCGCTACCTGACGATCAGCACGGCGCCTTGACGGTGAACTCGGCCCTGCGCAGGGCCGAGTCCTTCGACGACGGCCCCACGAGCAGCACGAAGTCGCCGGGCTCGACGACCCGGTTGCCCAGCGCGTCGACGATCGAGCACGCCGAGACCGGGACCTCCAGCCGCACCGTCACGCTCTCGCCCGGCGCCACGTCGACCTGCCGGAACGCCTTGAGCTCCTTGTCGGCCCAACTGACCGACGTCACGGCGTCGCTCACGTAGACCTGCACGGTCTCGCGCGCGGGCCGCGACCCGGTGTTGCGCAGCGTGATCGAGGCCTGGACCGTCTCGTCCGGGCCCAGCACCGACGTGTCCACGTGCAGGTCGGTGTACTCGACGGTGGTGAAGGACAGGCCCTCGCCGAACGCGAACGCCGGCTCCTGGGTCAGGTCGGCGTAGCGGGTGCCGTGCTGGCCGCGGATCTGGTTGTAGTAGGTCGGCTGCTGGCCCGCGTGCGCCGCGAACGAGATCGGCAGCCGGCCGCTCGGCTCGATCAGGCCGTGCACCAGCTCGGCGATCGCCCGGCCGCCCTGCATGCCGGGGTTCGCCGCCCAGATCACCGCGGCGGCGTTGCGGGCGCTGTCGGGCAGCACCAGCGGCTTCGAGGCCAGCAGCACCACGATCAGCGGCTTGCCGGTCGCGGCGAGCGCGTCGAGCAGCGCGATCTGACCGCCGATCAGGTCGAGCGTGGCGGTGGACCGGCCCTCGCCGACCAGCTCGATGCGGTCACCGACGACGGCCACGACGTGGTCCGCGTCCTGGGCAGTGGCGACGGCTTCGGCGATGAGCTCCGGGTTCGGCGGGCACGGCGCGACGACCTGCGGGCGCGGCTGGCCGTCCGGGAACGTGTCGCCCTCGGGGTCGGCTTCGAGCGTGAGGATGTCCGCCCCGCGCGCGTAGGTGACCTCGGAGAACTCCCTGAGGCCGTCCAGCACCGTGGTGATCATGTCGCGCGGCTGGCCGTCGGGCAGCCAGTCGGCCTGACCGGACGAGCCGGCCCAGTCGCCGAGCTGGGTCTGGGCGTCGTCGGCGAGCGGGCCGACGAGCGCGATCCTGCCCTTGCGGACGGGCAGCACGCCGTCGTTGCGCAGCAGCACGAGCGACCGGCGGGCCACGTCGAGGTTCAGGGCGGCGTGGTCGGCGTGGTTGATCATCGTGCGCTGGCGCTCGGTGTCGGGCCGGCGCGGGTTCTCGAACAGGCCGAGCTCGAACTTGAGCGTGAGGATGCGGGTGACCGCGCTGTCGAGGTCGGACTCGGCCAGCAACCCGGACTCGACGGCCTGCAGCGCGCCCTCGAAGAACTGCGGGGTGGTCATGATCATGTCGTTGCCGGCCTTCACGGCGGCAGCGGCGGCGTGCGCGTGGTCGGGCTGGACCTTCTGCTCCCAGACCATCCGGCCGACGTTGTCCCAGTCGGTGATGAGCGTGCCCCGGTAGCCCCACTCGCCGCGCAGGACCTCGTCGAGCAGCCACGAGTTGACGGTGATCGGCACGCCGTCGGTGGTCTGGTAGCCGAGCATGAACGTCGCACAACCCTCGCGCGCGACCTTCTCGAACGGCGGCAGGAACCACGACCGCAGCTTGCGCCTGCTGAGGTCGGCCTCGCTCGCGTCCCGGCCGCCCTGGGTCTCCGAGTACCCGGCGAAGTGCTTGGCGGTCGCGAGGATCGCGGTCTCGTCGGTCAGCCCGTCGCCCTGGTAGCCGCGGACCATCGCCGCCGCGAGCTCGCCGATCAGCACCGGGTCCTCGCCGAACGTCTCGTCGACCCGGCCCCAGCGCAGGTCGCGGGCGATGCACAGCACCGGCGAGAACGTCCAGTGCACACCGGTCGCCGCGGCCTCGACCGCGGTGACCCGCGCGACCCGTTCGACCAGCTCGGGGTCCCAGCTCGCGGCCATGCCGAGCTGGGTCGGGAAGATCGTGGCGCCCTCGTGGAACGAGTGGCCGTGGATGCAGTCCTCGGCGATGAGCAGCGGGATGCGCAGCCTGGTCTGCGAGGTGAGGTCGTGCGCGCGCAGCACCCGTTCGGGAGAGGTGTGCAGGATCGAGCCCACGTGCTTGCGCAGCACGTGGTCGTCCAGGTCCTCCCTCGAGTCCAGCTGCATCATCTGCCCGACCTTCTCGGGCAGTGTCATGCGCTGGAGCAGATCGGCGACGCGCGCGGCGATCGGCAGGGTGGCGTCGAGGTAGGACTCGTCCTGATCCATGTGGTCTCCGGAAGGGCTCGTGCTGCAGCGGCGTGGGAGCGCTCTCATACAAGTATATGGAACCGGTTCCGCGTGGAAGCGGTTTTCGGGATTCCGGTACAAACGGATCGGTCCAGGAGCAGCCGAACTGGACAAACCGACCGCTCAGGCGCCCGTTTGGTCCTGACCAAAGTGGCGCCTTCGGCGTGTCGCGCTCCCGCGGGCCGGCGAGCGGCCCTCGTGCCGCCGGTCGGCGACCACGGAGGCAGCTCACCAGAGGAAGACCATGCGCAGGAAGCTCACTATCAGCACCAGTCCCGGCACCAGCAGCAGGACCTTGCCGTAGATCTTGAGCAGGTGCGCGTTGGTCCGCATGTGCAGTCCGTGCCGGTACGACCCGATCGCCTTCAGCGCCTCCTGCAACGCGCGGGCGACGAAGAACGCCGGCTGGTTGGTGCGCCGCTTCTCCCCGGCGAACGGCCCCACCCGCTGCACGTGCGGCTCCCAGTCCGGCCCGAACGCGACGACGGCCGAGGTCCACCGGTTCTCGTCCACCGGCACACCCAGCGGTGTCGGCAGGTGCGTCTCCAGCCGCTGCGCCAGGTCGGGCCGCCCACCGGGGACGAGCAGCACGAGCTTGCCCGGCGGCTGCGTGCGGCACGCCTGGTCGACCTCCCACCACACCCCGTCGCCATCACCCAGTCGCAGCACGATGAGCTGCGCCTGGTCCATCAGCCGCAGCACGCCGCTCTGCCAGTCGTCACCGGGCAGGTAGAACCGTGCCGCGCCCAGCCGTGGCACGTCCTCGCCGGGAATCCCGACGGCCACCACCGGCCCGTACGCCCCCAACGCCCCGATGAGCTGCTCCTCGCGCGAGAGGATGCTGACCATCCCCGTCCACGCCATCTCCTCCTGCCCGTCAACCACGGACGCGGCCTGGTCGTCCCCGAAGTCGCGCAGGTACAGCACCGGCCGCCGCCAGTCGGCCCGCAACGCCTGCGCCGCACCCCGCACCGCCCGCGGCCGTGAGTACCGCAGCACGAAGTAGGCGATCGGCAACCCGATGACACCGCCGGCGAGGAAGATCCCCCGCACCCCCCACGGCAGCTCGTTGGCCCTGGTCGCGGCCACCACGGCGATGAACCCGGCCGTCAGCAGGACGTACCCGGCACCGGTGACGACGAGGAACACCGGCCGCCGCCACACCGGCCGCTTCGGCATGAACCGGGTGACCACCTCGACGACATCGGCGTTGGCCTTGTGCCGCTGATACCGGAACGCCAACGCCCCCACGGCCGCTATCGCCGCCACGACCAGCCACGGCACGGCGCGCGCACTCGTCCGGTCGAACTCCGCGTCGAGCTTGGCCCGGTCCTCCGGGATCTCCTCGGGCAGGTCGTTGGCGTAGCTCCTGGCCCGCTCGAACCGGCCCTCCGCGGCGACGTCGGCCCCGAGTTCGGCTGAGATGTAGGAGTGGCCGCCGCTGGGGTGGTGGACGTCGAACCAGCTCGCGATCGACCGCGCCTCGACGACGTCCTTGCGGTCGATCGCGGCCCGGAACGCCGCCGCCTTGGCGGGCGCGTCCTCGAACGCGACGCTCTTGCGCAGGTCGATGCCCGCGCTGATCGCGAGCATCAGGGCGACGTAGCCGAGGACGACGGCCACGGCGGTGACGATCTTGTTCCAGGTGCGCACGGCCCGATCCGATCACGTGGGCGGGCCTGGTCGTTCGGGAATGAACGCGGATAGCCCGAACCGCCCAGCGCCGGGGTGGGGCGCTGTTCAGGAGCGACGCCGACGACGGCGTAGGTGCGAGCCGTGCGGTGCTCTGATCCGGTAACGGGCGTTGTCGGATTGCGGTGACGCAACCTCACGCGCGCACCAGGCGTCTAGACCTTTACCGGGGAGTCAGCTGCCCGTCGCGCTCGGAACCAGAGCGGGGCAGCCGCCGGTGGGGTAGGCGGCGTTGTACTCGAAATGCCACTGCTCGTTTTCGTAACGGCGGCACCAGCCGAAGGTGCTGCCGTTCTTCTCGATCCATTTTGCGGATTCGATCGGCTGGATGTCGATCGCGTATCCGAGCACGTGCATCGACTTGTCCGGCGGCAGCACGTACCGGCCGGCGAGCTCCGCGTTGCCGAACTTCCCGACCGCGTCGTCGAACTCCTTCTGCTGCTGGCTTCGGCTGCGCTTGCCGTCGTTCAGGCAGAGCGTCACGCCCTGCTCGGTTGCCTTGGTGCGCAACGACTTCCACGCCTGCAGCACGTCACCGCGCAGGCCATCGGGTGCTTCGTCGAGGTAGCGGGCGTCGATCGGGCACGGCGGCCCGGAAGGCGGGCCCGGCACCTCCTCGTAAATCGCCAGCGGCTTTCCGGCGTGCCGGTCGAAGACGAGCGTCAATCTGCCCAGGTGACCCAGCGCGCCGCCGGCGGAAACCACGAGTGTGACGATCAGCAACACGCCGAACACGACGCGTCTGGAGGTCTTGGACATGATTTCGATAATACGGTGTGCCCGTCATCGTCCGGTGACAACCGGTCGACAGGCGCGTCCCGGACGGCGTGGCGCAGAACACAGCCGTTCGGCCCAACCACGCTTTCGGCGCAACGTCGAAATGTGATCGGTGAACGCATCCTGGCCCCTTTCACCACGCTGATTCCGGGTGGCAACATCTGCGGCGGCCGAGAACCGGCCCGGTTTTTGCAGAAGGTCTCAGGAGGACCCGTTTCGATGTCCGCGCGCATTCTCGCGTTCGCCGCACTGCTCGTCTCGCTCTTCATCACCGCCGGTACCGCACAGGCGGCACCGCAGGTCGGTGGCACCGCTCTCGTGCTTGAGGTCCAGCACTCCGACGTGGCGGACAACGCCTACCGGGCGACCGTCCTGACCTGCGGGAGGACCGATGAGCACCCGCGCGGGGCGCAGGCCTGCGCAGCACTGGCCGCCGCTCGTGCCGACCTCGGTGCGATGGCGGCGGACGACCGGGCGTGCACGTTCGAGCACGCACCCGTCGAGGTGTCGATGTTCGGATTCTGGCGCGGTGCGCCCGTTCACCAGGTCCGCACGTTCCCGAACTCGTGCGTCATGCTGGCGCACACCGGTGCCTTGTTCGATTTCTAGGCACCACTGAGAATGTGGGGTGGGGCGCGGCAGGGGCGTCCCACCTCACATTTTCGGCCATCGGAATGGGGGTCGCTTCGGATGGCGTGGGGTCGCGCCCGTGTGCGAGGGTGTGATCATGGCCGCCACCACCTCGCGCTTCCCCCTGCTCTCCTGGACGACCATCGCCCCCGCTCTCGGCGTGCTGCTCCTCGCTGTGACGTGGGGGCGCGACCTCGGGCCCGTGTTCGTGGTCCTGATCGCCGTCGTGCTCGCCGTGACCGTCCTCGCGGCCGTGCACCACGCCGAGGTCGTGGCGCTGAGAGTGGGGGAGCCGTTCGGATCTCTGGTCCTCGCGGTCGCGGTGACGGTCATCGAGGTGGCCCTGATCGTCACGCTGATGGTGTCCGGCGGCCCGGAGGCGGCATCACTCGCCCGTGACACGGTGTTCGCGGCGGTCATGATCACCACGAACGGCATCGTCGGCATCGCGTTGCTGCTCGGTGCGCTCAAGCACGGCACCACCCTCTTCAACGCCGAGGGCAGCGGCGGCGCGCTCGCCACCGTGATCGCCCTCGCCGCGCTCACGCTCGTGCTGCCGACGTTCACCACCACCACGCCCGGCCCCGAGTTCTCCAGCCCGCAGCTCGCGTTCGCCGCACTCGCCTCGCTCGCGCTGTGGGGGATGTTCGTCTTCACCCAGACCGTCCGGCACCGCGACTTCTTCCTGCCCGTCGACGCCGACGGCGTGATCGAGGCCGACGAGCACGCCGAGGCGCCGTCCGGCAAAGCCGCCCTGATGTCGCTGTTCCTGCTGCTCGTCGCGCTGGTCGCCGTCGTCGGCCTCGCGAAGATCGAGTCACCCGCGATCGAGGCCGGCGTGCGCGCGGTCGGCTTCCCGCAGTCGTTCGTCGGTGTCGTCATCGCACTGCTGGTGCTGCTGCCCGAGACCATCGCCGCCGCACGCGCCGCACTGCGCGACCGCATCCAGACCAGCCTCAACCTCGGCTACGGCTCGGCCATCGCGAGCATCGGCCTCACCATCCCGACCATCGCGCTCGCGACCGTGTGGCTCGACGGCCCGCTGCTGCTCGGTCTCGGGTCGACGCAGATGATCCTGCTGCTGCTCACCGTCCTGGTCAGCGTCCTGACCGTGGTGCCAGGACGCGCGACCCGGTTGCAGGGCGGCGTGCACCTGGTGCTGCTGGCGGCGTTCCTGTTCCTCGCCGTGAACCCGTAGTCAGGACCGGGAGCGGTTCGAACGCCTGCTTTCGTCTTCCACCAACGACTGCAGGTCGGCGACGAACGTCTCGAGTGGCGGCAGGGCCAGCATGTCGCGCTGGATCCGCCTGGCGTTGCCCCGGTACCGCGGGTCCTCCAGAACTGCCCGGCAGGCGGCCAAGATGTCGTCGGCACTCATGGCGTCCGTGCGCAGTTGCTCGCCGACGCCGGCCTCCGCGCACCTGCCTGCGTTGTACGGCTGCTCCGAGAACATGGGCATGCAGACGAGCGGGACGCCACATCGCATCGCTTCACGGACGCTGTTGTGACCGGCGTGCGTGACGAAGAGATCGCAGCACTCCAGCAGGAGCGGCTGGGGAACTGACTCCACGAGGACCACAGTGGACGGCAGGGAGCCGAACGCCTCGGGCGCGACGCCGCGTCCTGTGCTGACCACCGCGACGCAGTCCAGCTGCGCCAGGGCCGTGACGACGGATTTGAGCAGCGAGAGGCCGTCGGACGCGAACGCGGACAGCGTGCCCAGGCTCGCGAACACCCACGGCTTGTCGGTGGGCAGACCCGTCAGAACAGGCGGCAACGCCTCGCCCCGCCTTCCGGGGTGCTCGTGCCGGTAGGACTTGGAGCGGGGCACGGCGGCCTCTGCCGGGTCGTAGGTCTCGGGCATCAGGCAGGCGTGCAGGTGCCGGAAGCCGGCCTCCCCGGTGGGATCGGGCGGCAGGCCGAACGAGGCCCGGAGCGGGGCCATCAGCGGCGCGAGCGTGGAGGGCGGCGAGATCACGTTGATCGCGCCACCGATCGCGACGGAGGCGTGCGGCACGCCCAGCACCTCCGCGGCGAGCACACCGCCGAACTCGAGCGTGCTGCGGACGATGACGTCGGGGTTCCACCCCGAGGCGATGACGTCCTTCGCCATCGCCTCGGCCGGAGGGCCGATGAAGAAGTCGACCGTCCTCTCCATCGCCGAGAGCTCCGCGAACGTTCCACCGGACTCCGCCAGCGTCCGCTCGACGAGGTCCAGGATGTCGACCCCCGCCGGCAGGTGGTCGAACCCGTAGGCGGTGATGTCCTGGGCGGAGGTCGCGGCGGTGGCGATCCCGACCGTGTGCCCTGAAGCCTGAGCGGCTCTCATGACCGGTACCAGCGCCCGGATGTGGGACGGTGAGTTCGCGACGGTGAAGAGGATCCGCAAGGTCGTGCTCCGATCGTGGTGACCGCCCGCAGTGGCGGAACCCGGTGGCTGATGAGGGGTCACTGGTTGCAGTGGTCACGTCAACACAAGGCTGTGGGTGGACTGCCGGTGGAGGCAGCGCCGTCGCTCGGTGGAAGCGTGCTCATACTACGTTCCAGAGCACTCTCCTCAAGAGCCGAGTGAGCCGAAGGACTCGTGCCAGCACGAGATCCGGTCGAACGGGTAGGCGGACAGCGGAACTCGGCGCGGGCGCTGCTCTTCCGGCCACAGGACGTCCCACTCGACGCGCTCGCCGGTGAGCCAGCGAGCGGCGACCCGCAGCTCCGGCTCCGGCACGTCGTGGTCAGCGGTCGTCAGCTCCGCGGGGTCGACTGTGTCGTGCAGCACCAACGGATGCGGCTCGCCGCTTACGAATGCACGAGCCGCGACCGCGAACTCACCCGCGTCCTCGGCGAGGATGACGACCCGCTGGGCCAACTGGGCACGTCCCGTTTGGAGGGTCCACACGGCGGCGGTGAAGTCCGGTGGCGCGAGCCCCGGTCCGCCCGACGGGTCCTGCCTGCCGTGGGGGAGCAGGTCGGCCAGCTCGGTGAGCAACCGGTGCAGGCTGCGCTCGGTGCGTGCGCTCACCGGCACGGGCAGGCGGCCGGACCGGTGCCGGCCGCGGCTGTCGAGCTCCGGCGCTTCTTCCAGCACGATGTGGGCGTTGGCTCCACCGACTCCCAGTGCGGTGATGCCGACCCTGCGGGGTGGGCCGTCAGGCCAGGGAACCGCTCGTGCCGCGATGTCCACCGGATCGCGGTCCGCTGGGATGTCGGGGTGCGGCGTGGTGAAACCGGCGGTGAGCGGGATCGTGCGATAACGCAGGACCTGCACCGCCTTGGCCAGGCTCGCCGCCCCCGCCGCGCCTTCGAGGTGACCGATGTTGCCCTTCACCGACCCCATCCACAGCTTGCCGCCGGGTCCGGCTGCGGTCGTCCGTCCCTCTTCCGACCGCAGCAGATCGACCACGGCCTGCACTTCGACGGGGTCGCCCTTGCCGGTGCCTGCCGCGTGCGACTCCATGTACCCCAGTGCGGAAGGAGGCAGACCTGCCTGCGCCAGCGCGCGGCTCATCAGCTCCACCTGGGACTCGGCGTCGGAACGCGTCAGCGTGCCACGCCGGCCGTCGTGGTTCAGCGCACTCCCCCTGATGACCGCGAGCACCGGGTCACCGTCGGCCACCGCGTCCTCCAGGCGTTTGAGGACGAAGCAGAACACCCCTTCACCGCGGACGTAGCCGTCGGCGTCCGCGCTGAAGCACCGGGCTTGCCCTGTCGGCGACAGAGCGCCGAACCGGTGCATCACGGCCTGCATGTGGCCGTGCAGGTAGATGTTCGGGCTCCCGGCGACCGCCAGGTCGAACTCACCCGCACGAAGCCCCGACACCGCTTGGGCCACCGCCGTCAGACCGCCCGCGCAGGCGGTGTCCAGCGTGATGCTGGGGCCCCGCAGGTCGAACTGGTGCGAAATCCGTGCCGAGGCGAAGGTCAGCAGAAGCCCGATCGCGCTGTACCGGTCGACGAGGTGCAGGTCTGCGGCGCGGTCGCGCATGTCGGAGCTCGTGGTGGAGACGAACACCCCGGCGTCGCGGCCGGCGAGCGAGTCGGGTGCCAGGCCGGCGCTCTCCAAGGCGTGCCAGGTGGCTTCGAGCATCAGGCGCTGCTGGGGGTCCATCCAGACGGCCATCCGCGGCGTGATCTGGAACAGTCCCGGCTCGAAGTCACCCACGTCCGGCAGCAGGGACACCACCGGGTCCGGTGTGCCGCCCAGGTCGGCGCGGTAGTCGTGCAACCGGCCGGGAGTCGCGGGGGCCGAGGTGCACCTGCCCTCGGCGAGCAGGCGCCAGAACGCGTCGGCGTCCTCCGCACCGGGCACCCGCGCGGCCATGCCGATGATGGCGACCGGCGCTGCTCCGCCGGCGCTCACCGCGCACCTCCCGTGGTGATGGAGAGCAGGTTCGCCGCGGCGGGGATCTGCCGCAACATCCTCACCAGCACCTGGCTGACGCCCGGTTGGTGGAAGGACACGTCCTGGAAGTTCTCGGCCACCCACGTCACGGACTGGTGCCAGCGCACCGGGCTGTGCACGTGCCGGACCAGGGAATCGGCGACGTCCGCCGCGCTGTGCGGACGCGCGGTCACGTTGGACACGACCGGAATGGCGGGCTCCTCGAAGGAGAACCGCTCCAGCTGCGCCCCGAAGTCAGCCGCGGCGTCCCGCATGTGACCGCTGTGGAACGCCCCGGTGATCGCCAGTCGCCGCACGTCCGCGGCACCGAGGTCGCGCATCACCTGTTCCGCCGAGGCGAGAGCGCTCTCGGGACCTGCCAGGACCGTCTGCGTCGGCGAGTTGAAGTTGACGGCCTCGACGCCCCGCAACCGCGGCTCGCCCAGTGCTCCGCAGACGGTCTCCTCCGCCAGCCCCTGCACGGCCGTCATCGCGCCGGCAGCCGCCTTGGAAGTGATCTCGGCGCGCAGCCGGACCAGCTCGAGCCCTTCGAGGAAGCCGAACACCCCCGCTGCCTCCAGGGCGTTGTACTCACCGAGGCTGTGCCCCAGCACGACATCGGGGCTCAGCCCGTCCTCGCGGGCGGCGCGCAGTGCCAGGGCGCTGACCACGTAGGTTGCGGGCTGGGTGTAGCGGGTCTGGGCGAGCCGCTCCTCATCGGCGCAGAGCTCACGCAGGTCGTAGCCGAGCGTCGCCGAGGCGGCTCCGGTCAGGGCGGGGAACCGCGCGAAGAGCTCGACCCCCATGTTCTGACGCTGCACGCCCTGTCCTGGGAACAGGAAAACGACGGTCATCGGGTTTCCCCCGTCTGGATGGTCTCGGTGGTGAGTGCGATGGAGGTGTTGATGCCGCTGAAACCGAAGCTGTTGGTGAGCGCCACCCGCCGGTCGAGCTGGCTGGAGGTGCGCCCCGCCAGACGTCCGCCCACACCGGGCATGGGACTGCTGGTGTTCGGGTTGCCGTGCACCCGGCCGCTCCGCAGCTGCACCACGGTGGCGATGAGCTCGACCAAGCCCGCCGCGGTGAGTGCGTGGCCGAGGAAAGCCTTGGTGGAGTTGACGAGCGGCCCCGCACCGACGCCGAAGACCTGGGCGATGGCGCTGGCCTCGCACTCGTCTCCGACCCGTGAACCGGTGGCGTGCGCGCTGAGATAACCGACGTCGGCGGGTTCGATCCCGGCGGCGAGCATCGCGGCGCGCATGGCCTCGACCTGCCCGGCCGGGTCGGGTGCAGCGCCACGCCGGGCGTCAAGCCGTTGCCCGGCGCCCAGCAGAACCGCCAGCGGTTCCCGTGCCGTCCGGCCGGCTGGTTCCAGGACGACCGCCGCCGCGGCCGTTCCCGGCACGAAACCCTCCCGGTGCTCGTCGAACGGCCGGCACACCGGTTCCGGGCCGGGGTGGAGTGCGCCGCTGGTGCTCAGCGCGCGTGTTTCGGTCGGCGACAGCTCGCCTGCGGGAGCGACCACCAGGCACCGCTGCGCGTCGCCGGCGCGCAGCAGGCGCATCGCCTGGATGACCGCGACCGCTCCGCTGGCCGACGCGGCGCCCACGGTCCACCCCTCGGCACGCAGGCCGAGCAGCTCGCTCACCACACCCACGGTGTCGGTGTCCTGGTAGGCCACGGCATGGGTGGGACGCACCCGACGGACACCGCGCACCTCGTCCAGCACCGTGCGCGCCTGGTAGTCCATGGCCAGGTTGTTGCCTGCCACGATCAGCGCGCACCCGGCGAGCTCGGACGCCGTCAGCCCGGCCTCGCGGGCACACCGCACAGCGGCCACCGCCGCCGTCCTGGCCGGATCGGCGCTGCACCTCGTGGCGCGGCGCACCCGCGCGGCGTCCCCTGCATCCAGGTGGTGGACCTCCGGATCGTCGAGAAGACCCACCCAACCCCGGTGCACCGGAGGTGGTTCGCCGTCGGACAGCAGCACGTCCGCGAGCTGGTCGAGGCCGCTGAGCGAAGGGGTGAGCACGGTGGCGGCCCGCACCGCGACCGCGGCCCGGGCCGCCGGCGCGGTCATGACGTCGTGGTCATGACGTCGTGGTCCGCAGCAAGCCGTAACCCTCTTCGGTCAGCGAGACGACATCGGGCAGTTCGCGGGAGGTCATGTGCGGCTCCAGCTCCCTGTCCATCGCCGCGTCCGATCCCGCGAGGCACTTGCCCATCAGCTCGCGTTTGAGCAGTTCGAGACTGGCACGCGGCGAACGGGCGATCATCAGGGCCAGTTTCCGGGCCGTGGCCGGCACCTCGTCGTGCGCGACCACCTGCACACCGCAGCCGCGTTGCCTGAGCTCGATGCCGCGGTAACCGCGTGCGGTCAGCAACATCTCGGTGCCCAGCGCCTCCCCGATCTTGGCGGGGACGACGTAGGTCGCTCCGACGTACGGTGCGACGCCGTATTGCATGAAGTTGGCCGCGTAGTAGGACCGTTCGCTCAGCACGGCGACATCGGCGTAGAGCCCGAGCACGAGTCCGCCGCCCAGCGCGTGGCCCTGCATCTCGGCGACCACCGGCAGCGGACACGTCGCGAAGACCCTGGCGAAACGCCGGTACTCCGGCAGCGGCAGACCGTCGGCGATCCCGACCAGCGTTTCCCTGGTCGCTCCCGCGCAGAACACGGAAGACATGCCGGCCGCGATGACCACACGGGTGTCCGGGTGGCCGGTCGCCGCTTCCACCGCCTGGAAGAGGTGGTCCAGCCACTCCCTGCGGAACGTGTTGCCGTTCTCGGCATCGGCGAAGCGCACCGTGGCGATCGGCGCTTCGAACTCCACGGAGATCGGTCCGAACACCTGCTCGGGAACCGCGCTGTCGTCGCTCACAACAACCCCTCTGCCACCAGCGCCGTGATCCGCTGGGAGACCTTCGGATCGTTCAGACGCGCGCCGAACATCCGTTCGGCCATCAACCCGTACCGGTTGTCGGCCGGGAACAGGACCTGGTGCGCCTGCTTGAGGTCCGCGAGGGTGTCGCGGTCCGAGCGGCGCAACGAGAGCAGCACCTTGCGCATCGCCGCCCGCGGGTCGTCGCTCACGACGTCGACGAGCCCGATCCGCTCGGACTCGGCGGCGGTGAGCTGATCCGCGAGCATCGCCAGCCGGAGCGACCTGTGCTGTCCCACGCGGCGGGCGATCCACGGCATGATGATGGTGGGCAGCATGCCGAAGAACACCTCCGTGAGCTGAAACGTCACCTCGGGCGAGGCGATCACGACGTCGCAGGCCGCGGCCAGACCGACCCCACCGCCACTGGCCCAGCCCTGCACGACGGCGATGGTGGGCACCGGTCCCGAGCTCATCCGGGTGAGCAGGTGCCACAGGCCGGTGGTCAACCCCGTGAACTCGGCCTCGCCGAGCTCGGTGATGTGCGCGCCGGCGCAGAAGACCGGGCCGTCGGAGAGGAGTACGACGGCGCGGCAGCCCGGGTCGGCCTCTGCCTGGTCGAACGCGGCGTGCAGCCGGGCGATCAACGCCGGCGTGAGCGCGTTGCGGGACTCGGCGTCGTTGAGCTCCAGCACGAGGTGACCCGGTTTGGGGACCACTCGGAGACCGTCGGATGTCATGTCATGTCCTTGTCGCACCACAGGTACTCCCGGTGGTGATCCTTGATCGAACTGAGCATCAGCAACGGCCCGGTGGTGCGTGCGGCCGCGGTGACGAGGTCGCTGACGCCGCGGAGGCAGTCATCGGCGTCCGGTGTGCCCGGCAGTGTGCGGCGAGCAACGTCGAGCACGGCGTCATAGCGTTCGACGCTGATCTTCGTTCGCGCGGACAGCGCGGTGTCGAGCTGTGCTGCCGCCGGAGTGCCCTCGGTGTCCGCGGAAGCGGTGAGACCGATGAACTCGGACGAACACCCGCCCCCGTAGGAGTAGACGCCGAGCTCGTGACCGGTCGTCGTCGAATGGTGGCGCAACGAGCTCGCCAGTGCCATCAGGGCGCAGCCGGAGTAGATGTTGCCGACCTCGGCCGGGACCTCCAGCGAGGCGCTGACCCGCTTCTTGAAGTCCAGGTCGATCTCGGCGGCGTCCATCCCGGACAGTCGCCGTGCCGCGGTGCGATGTGCTCCGCGCACCATTCCCGGGAACGGGGTGTGCATCGCCAGCGCGTCGAACGACGTGCCGAAATCGGACTCGGTGTGCTCGGAGTAGTTCTTGTACGAGCCGATGAGGCAGTCGATGTACGACATGATGGACAGGTCGACGTTGATCACGTCGACGTCGACCGCCGGCCGGCGGAAGTCGGTGTTGTCGAAGCTCCACAGGCCATAGCGGTCCGCGTGCCACCGCGCGAGGCGTGGCTCGCCGAGCAGGACCGCGATCGCTCCGGCGCCCTGGCTGGGTTCCGCGTAACTGCCCTGGACGGGAATCGGCGCGTCACCGGCGATGACCAGCGCCCTGCCGCGCCTCGACGAGGCGGCGAGCGAAGCGGCCGCCATCTGGAGAGCGGCGGCTCCGCCGTGACAGGCCTGCTTGACCTCGAACACCCGGCACGTCTTCGGCAGGTCGAGAAAGGCGTGGGCGAACGCCGCGGCGGACTTCGCGAGGTCGACACCGCTCTCGGTCGCCACGACCACCGTCTCGATGGTCGCCCTGCCCTCCGCGCCGAGGCGGTCGAGCACCGGTCGAGCGGCGTTGACCGCCATCGTGACTATGTCCTCGCACGGCAGCGCAACGCTCTTGCGCCGCATCAACAGGTTCGCGAGCCTCGCCGGTTCCAGGCCGCGGGCCTGGAACAGCTCGTCGACCTCGACCCGGGCCGTGCCGAAGTAGGCGCCGATGTCCTCGACGCCGACCGCGGTCATGACGGCACCTCTTCGAGGAGCAGCTCGGTCAGCTCGCCGAGGTTCGCGGCGTCACCGAACCGGTGCAACGCCGCGTCGATGCCCAGTGCCTCGACGGTACCGACCACGACGTCCATCCGGTCCATCGAATCGGCACCGAGCGAGCTCATGCTGGCGCTGGGCACGACCGCGGCGGGGTCGAGGTCCGGCAGCACCTCGAGCAGCTGCTCCTTCAGCACGGCGAAGACCTCTTCGCGACCGGTTCGGCTTCCCACCCCGTCACCCCGTGACGACGGGCTTGAGAGCAGCCGCCAGCAGGCGCACGCTGTCGTTGTCGTAGACGGTGTCGACCGTGATGACACCGTCGAACCTGGTGCGCAGCATGCTGACGAACTCGACGGCGAGGATCGAGTCCACGCCGACGTCGGCGAACGACCGGTCCAGCGGGACGTCCTCGGGCGCGAGCATCAGCAGCTCGGCGAGCACGTCGATGATCACGTTCTCCGCTTCGGTGTTCGTTCCGGCGAGGCGGTCGCTCATGTCGATCTCCGTTGTTCGGTGGTGGTGGCGGTCAGCGGGAGACCGGGTTCGGTCCGTCCTGCAGCAGCCGCACAGGTGCGGTCCGGTAGCCGGTGAAGGTGTTGGACCTGGTCGTGGTCGGTGGTCCGGTCAGGACGACGCGAAGCCGGTTCTCCACGAAGAACTCCAGCAGCGCGGTCAGCTGCGACCGGGCGACGACGGCGCCCAGGCAGTGGTGCGGCCCGAAACCGAAGGCCATGCCCGTGCCTTGCCCGCGCAGCGGGTCGAACACGTCCGGACTCCGGTAGCAGCGCGGATCCCGCAGAACCGCGCCGAGCACCACCCGCACGGTGTCGCCGCGGCGGATGTGCCGTCCGCCCAGCTCCACGTCACGACCCGCCGTCCTGCCGATCGTGGTGGTCGGTGCGGTCCAGCGCAGCGCCTCGTCGACGAAACCGGGCACCAGCTCCGGCGCGGCGGCGAGGCGGGGGTGCCAGTGCGGCTCCCTGGCGAGCAGCACGGCCAGCCCCGTGAAGGCCAGACGAGGTGCGACGGTGCCTCCGACGACGACACCGATCAGGTTGGAGAGCACGTCCTTGCGCGAGATCCGGCCGGCGCGTTCTGCCTCGTGCAGGTGGCCGATCAGGTTGTTCTGCCCGGCGTTGCGGTGTCCCACCAGCAGATCGCTGAAGATGCCCGCCGCCTTGGCGAGGGCCTGGCGCGCCGTCTCCCGGTCGGTACCGGTGAAGGCCTCCGGGCCCGTGTCACCGAGGATGCCCGCGACCTGGTCGCCGACCTCGGACATCCGCATCTCGTCCAGCCCCAGGAGATCGGCCATGGACGCCAGCGCGAGCGGCCATGCGATGTCGGCGTTGAAGTCGAACGCCGCGGTGTCGATGCGGGGCCGCACCAGGCGTTCGAGCGCATCGGTCAAAGCTGCGGTACGCGTCTCGACGCGCCGTTTAGTGAACAGGTCCTTCATGGCGGAGCGCACGACGGCTCGATGTTCGCCATCCGTGGCGATCAGGATGCTGCCGCGCAACGGGTCCGGGTTGGCGGGCCCGTTCCACGGGAAGACACCCTGACCGGAGAGGAAGACGTCGTCGTCTCCCAGGACGACCTTCGCCTCCTCGGCGCGGAAGACGCCCCAGAACTCGTCGCCGACAGCGGCGGACGCGAGCCTGTGCACAGCCGCGGCTTCGCGGAACCGGCTCAGCACGGCGTGCGGCTGTCCGTGGGAGAAGAGCTCGGCGGAACCGAAGTCAGGTGCTCCGGCAGCACATTCGGTGCAGCATGAAATCGCTTTCGCGGAAAGGGCAGCATCCTGCTGCGAAAGCACGTTGCCTCCAGATGGGCTCGTGGTCGCCGAGGCTTCGGGTGTCGTCACTGCGGCATGTTGTCGTGACTGTGACCAGGTTTCCGGGCGCGCATCAGCGGACGGATGACCTTGATGATCACGTCGCGGGTCTCCGCAGGAGTGATCATGGCGTCGACCGCCTGGCGGGAAGTCGCCAGAGCCGGTGAGAGTGCCTCCGCGCGGTAGTTGTCGAGCAGCTCCTGGCGCCTGTCCGGATTCGCCGCGAGCTCGCGGCGGAACACGATCTCCACCGCACCTTCCGCGCCCATCACCCCGATTTCCGCCGTCGGCCAAGCGAAAACGCGGTCGGCACCGAGCTGTTTGGAGTTCATCACGATGTACGCCCCGCCGTACGCCTTGCGCAGGATCACGGTGACCCGCGGCACCGTGGCTTCCGCGAAGGCGTACAACAACTTGGCTCCGCGGCGGATGACGCCGTCGGTTTCTTGCGCCTTCCCCGGCATGAACCCCGGTGTGTCGACCAGGGTGACCAGGGGGAGGCCGAACGCGTCGCACATCCGCACGAACCGCGCGCCCTTCTCGGCCGCACGGGTGTTGAGCGTGCCGGCCAACGTGTTCGGCTGGTTGGCCACCACGCCCACCGGCATCCCGTCGAGGCGCGCGAAGCCGATGACGATGTTCGGGGCGTAGTGCGGTTGGAGCTCGAGGAAGCTGTCCGCGTCGACCAGCCCGCGGACGACCTGCCGCACGTCGTAGGTCTTGCGCTGCTCCGCGGGGACCTCGGGAACCAGTTCCGGGTCTCGTGCCAGGTGCAGCGGCAGTTCGTCCCAGCAGGAGCTGGGCAGGTAGGACAGCACCCTGCGGACCAACGGGAACGCGTCCTCGGGACGTTCGGTCACGAGGTGCGCGAGACCTGACATCGCCGAGTGGACGTGGGCGCCGCCGAGGTCCTCGGCGGTGACCTCTTCGCTCGTCACGCTGCGCACCACCTTCGGGCCGGTGAGGAACATGTGGGCCCGGCGGTCCATCACGATCAGGTCGGTCAGCGCGGGGGAGTAGGCCGCACCACCGGCACATGCGCCGAGGATCACGCTGATCTGCGGGACGCGGCCGGACAGGGCCACGTTGCGGCGGAAGATCGACGCGTATCCGTCCAGGGCGGAGACGCCCTCCTGGATGCGCGCGCCGCCGGAGTCCAGCACGCCCACCACGGGGCACCGGGCCCGGTGCGCCTGGTCGAGCACTTGGACGATCTTCTGCGCGTGAGTGGCGCCCAGGGTGCCGCCGAGCACGGAGACGTCCTGCGCGAACACCGCCGCCGGCCGCGCGTCGATCTCGGCGGTGCCGGTGACCACGGCGTCACCGGCGGGTCGCTTCTCCTGCATGCCGAAAGCGGTGCACTGGTGCGTCGCCTCGGCACCGAACTCCAGCAGACTGCCAGGATCCACGAGTGCGCCCAGTGCGTTGCGGGCACCGAGCTTGACCGGCGTCAGCGCGGCGGTCGTGTGCGTCGTTGTCACGGAATTCCTGTTCCTGTCGACTTCGGGGAGAGCGACGTTCCTCGATCTTGTGACAAGGCAGGCGCATCGGGTCGAGCCTTGTGCGGAACTGCCACGGGTGCGCTGAGCGGCCGGAGCAAGGACGACAGTGCGGCGGGGCGGGAGATCTCGCACTGCGGAGTACCGCAGTGCTCTGCCCCGCAGGTCCGAGCGGCAGGGTTTTCGTCCAAATGCAAGGTTGCGGCATTGTTTTCATCCTTTCGGTCCAAGGTGAGCGGCTCGCGCTGAGGTCCATTCGGGACTTGCCCACGTCATTTGATTTCCAATGAGCTCCGATTCAGCAGGTGAGGGCGTCGAGGATTGGATTCGCGAACGAGGTTGCGGATTTCCGCAGGCCGGGTCGGCTCGGCTCCGACCTAGCCTCACCCCGTGGACCAACGGGAGAACGCATGACAGCGGATCACCGCCGTGCCGCAGTTCTGTGCGGGATCGGGACGTGGTTGCCGCCGAGGGTGGTGACGAACGACGACCTCGCTCAGCAACTCGACACGTCGGACGCGTGGATCCGGTCCCGGACGGGAATCCGCGAGCGCCGTGTGATCGAGCCGGGCACGTCGACCTCGGACCTCGCGGTCGAGGCGGGGGCTCGCGCGCTGAAGTCCGCGGGTGGTGCGAACGCGGATCTGGTGGTCGTGGCCACCACGACACCGGACCACCCGTGCCCGTCGACCGCCCCCGAAGTCGCAAGCCGTCTCGGAATGGCCGGGGTGCCCGCCTTCGACCTGAACGCGGTGTGCGCGGGGTTCGTGTACTCACTCGCAACGGCCGCCGGGCACATCGCCGCGGGGACCGCCGAGCGCGTGCTGGTGATCGGCGCGGACACCTTCACCACCGTGCTGGACCCGCACGACCGCACGACCGCCGCCATCTTCGGAGACGGCGCGGGCGCGGTGGTCCTCCGTGCGGGGACGGCTGACGAGCCGGGCGCGCTCGGCCCGTTCGACCTCGGCTCGGACGGGACGAACGCGGACCTGCTCATCGTGCCTGCCGGTGGATCCAGGCAGCGCGGTTCCGGGCGGCCTCCCGACCCCGCGGACGCCTACTTCCGGATGGACGGTCCGCCGGTGTTCCGCAACGCCGTCACGAGGATGAGCGAGTCCGCCACCAAGGTGCTCGCCCACGCCGGCTGGCGGATCGAGGAAGTGGACCGGTTCGCCTGCCACCAGGCGAACGCGCGGATCCTCTCGGCGGTGGCACGCAACCTCGAGGTGCCGGAAGACCGTGTCGTCAGGAACGTCGACCGGGTCGGCAACACCGTCGCCGCCTCCATCCCGCTCGTCCTCGCCGACGCGGCCGCGGCAGGTGACGTCGTCCCCGGCCACCGCGTCCTCATCACCTCCTTCGGCGCGGGCCTCAGCTGGGGCTCCACCGTGATCACCTGGCCCGACGTCGACCTCGGCTGACCCGGACGCCACCCCACCACCGAGTTCCACTCACATCCTGGAGAACCGCATCATGAGCAACAACGACACGCTGGACCGGCTGACCAAGCTGCTCGTCCTGCACTTCGGCGCGTCCGAACAGCGGGTCAACGGCGAGATCACCTTCGAGGAGCTGGACTTCGACTCGCTCGCACTGGTGGAGCTGGCGATGGTCGCCCAGAAGGAGTTCGGCGTCGAGGTGGACGAGCAGGAGATCACCCCCGACCAGTCCGTCCAGAGCGTCGCGGAGCTGATCGACGCGAGGGCGGTCACCGCCTGATGTCGTGGCCGGGTGCGGGTTTCCCAGCGGCTGTGACAGGGCTCGGTCTGGTGACGCCGGCGGGCATCGGTGTCGAGCCCTCCTGGCGACGCGTTCTCGCGGCGGAGGCGGCAGGAAGCCACGACCCGCTTCTCGCAGGCCTGCCCGTCGACTTCTCGTGCCGGGTGCCGGGATTCGACCCGGATGCCGTGCTGGGCAGGAGCGCGGCCTGGAGGCTGGACCGGTCGGCACAGCTCGCGGTCGTGGCCTTGCGGGAGGCGTTGCACGACTCAGGTCTCGACCAGTCCACCTGGGACGGAGCACGGGTCGCCGTGGTGCTCGGCAACGCACTGGGCGGTGTGCACACCTACGAACTGCAGCAGCGCCAGCTCGACTCCGCCGGCCCGAGTGCGGTCTCCCCGCTGCTCGTGCCGATGTGCGCACCCAACATGGTGGCGGGCCACCTCGCCATGGAGTGCGGTGCCGGCGGTCCGAACCTCGTCACGGCAACGGCCTGCGCGTCAGGTGCCACGGCGATCGGGACAGCACGCGACCTGTTGCGCAGCGGACGCTGCGACGTGGTGATCACCGGAGGCGCAGAGGCCGCGCTCGGTCGAACGATGATCACCGGGTTCACCAGGATGGGCGCGTTGTCCCGCCGCACCTCGGACCCGAACGCCGCGTCGCGGCCCTTCGACGCCGATCGCGACGGTTTCGTGGCGGCGGAGGGGGCTGCGATCCTCGTGCTGGAGCGCATCGCCGACGCAAGGGCCAGAGGTGCTCGCGTGCACGGGGTGATCAGGGGATACGGCGCGTCGGCGGATGCCCATCACGCGACGACTCCCGACCCGTCCGGTGCCGCGGTGGAGCGGGCGGTTCGCTCAGCACTGGACGACGCGGGTCTGGTGGCGGCGGATGTCGGCCACGTCAACGCGCACGGCACCTCGACGAAGATCAACGATGCCACGGAGGCCGGGCTGATCCAGCGCGTGTTCGGCGACCGCGTGGCGGTGACCTCCACCAAGGGCGTCATGGGACACGCTTTGGGCGCTGCGGGGGCGATCGAGGCCGTGTGCACGATTCTGGCGCTTCGCGACGGCGTCGTCCCGCCGACGGCGAACCTCGACACGCTCGACCCGAAGATCGAGCTCGACGTCGTGGCGAAGGCACCTCGGCTTGTGCCGCACGGGGTGGCGGTCAGCAACTCGTTCGGGTTCGGCGGCCAGAACGCCGTTCTCGTCGTGACCGCACCATGACGAGGCGGATCTTCACCGGGCCCGCGGCGCTGCACCGAGGCCGTGCTGTCAGTCAGGTGCCCATCTGGCGGAAGCGCGGCCTACAGGCCGGTCACGAGCGAGATCAACAGCAGGCAGCCCAGTGCGACGAACGAGAGCCCCGCTGAGACCGCGAGGCCGAGCCGGCGGTTGCGCGAGATCAGCAACGGCAACACCACCGCGAGCGCGCAGGCGGTGATCCCGGTGTCGCGATAACCCAGCACGAACAGGTGCCACAGGCCCTCCATCCCGAACACCGCGCCCAGGGCTCCCGCGCCTGTCCAGTGCCGCCAACCCCGGCCGTGCCGCCACCAACCGCCGGCTGTCCCGAAGAGCGGGCCCGCGACGAGAGCCAGTGCCAGCCACACCGACGGCGCGTAGAGGTCGCCCATGCCGTCGCGGAAGAGTTCGGCGTACCCGTAGTAGCCGACGACCGCGCCGACCTGCGTCAGCGTGCCGGCGAGGATCGGGCGCCGGGACAGAGCGCCGGCGATGAACGCCGCGACGACCCAGATGGCGCCGGAGTTGGCCAGCGAGTTGACACTGCCGGGAAGAACGCCTTGTCCGAGGTTGGTCAGCACGCCGAGCAGCAGCCCGGCGGGAAAGCTGTAGATCATGCGGCTCAGAGTGCCGGTGGCCGTCCACTGGCGACATCGGCATTTCGGCCGATGCCCGGAGTTCGCCGCGCCAGGGGAAGCCGTTGTCGATGTCGTGGACGACCGCACCGCTTTGTTCGCCGATCTGCGATCTGTGTCACGCTCCGGCGGCTGAAGCGAGGTCTTCCGTTCGGCTTCCGGTGACGATTTCCCGACGTCACCACCGCTTGTGGGTGAACATGTCGTCACGGTCGTGGTCCGCTGCGTCCAGGTTCGCCGCCAGTACTGCGGAGTTCCGCAGTAGAGCGGATGCGCCGCTGGTTAGCCTGGGTGCGCATCAGCCGAAGGGCGGCACCCGCACAGATGAGGGTCGGCGGATCTTCTCGCCGTTGCGGCTTTCCGTGATGTGCGGGCGGTCGGACCGCTTCAGGATCGAGGCGTCGGCGCCGCGACGATTCACCGCATTCGGGTGAGGAGTTCTTTCTGCGCGAAATACCTCCCGAGCAGAGTCGGCTTCACCGGGAGAACACCGCGCAACGGCGGCGTGCGGGCGTCCGAGTTGACGAGAAGAGATTGGCAACGGTGCGCAATGACAGCTGAGCCGGATGTGGTGCGGGAATCGGCGTTGGCGGGCAAGGTCGTGCTCTGGGAGGAGTCGGCGCGGGACGGGGCGCAGGGCAAGACGCTGATGAGCCCTGACTTCCGGGTGTGGCTGGCGCGCGAGCAGGGGGCGGTGTTCGGTGAGGACGGTCCTCGGCACGTCGTGTTCGCCGCCGGTTTCCCCGCGGTGTGCAAGGAGGAGTTCGAGGCCGTGCGCCGGGTCGCGGTGGAGGCCGAGGGAACGGTGAGTCCCGCGGCGGTGTGCCGGGGCACGGCCGCGGACGTGCGACAAGCGATCTCTTCCGTGCACGGCGTCGCGCACGCACGGGTGATGCTCGTGGTCCCGGCATCGGAGGCCATGTCGGAAGTGATGACGCACCGGCGGGCCGCTGAGGCCGTGCGCGCGGGTGCCGCCCTCGTGAGCGACTCGCTGGGTGCCGGGGTCGCGGTGGACGTGTGCCTGGCCGACGCGTCCCGTGCCGATCACGGTCTGCTCGCGGACGCCGCGCGTGAGCTGACGGCCGCGGGAGCGGGTGTGGTGTTCCTCGCGGACACCGTGGGAGACCAGTTGCCCGCCGAGGCGGGGGCCATGTTCACGGCTGCGCGCTCCGAAGGTGTGGTGCTCGCTTCGCACGCGCACAACGACCTCGGCTTGGGGCTGGCCAACACGCTGGAAGCCCTGGGCAGCGGTGCGCGGGTGGTGTCCTCCTCCTGGTTGGGCGTCGCCGAGCGCTCCGGTCTGGTGGCGACCGAGCAGGTGCTGTTCCTGCTGGCCTACCGCGCCGACCGGGCGAAGGTGCTGCTCGGCGAGGACGCGGACCCGTGGTGCACGCCTCCGGACCTGACCCGGCTGCCCGGCCTGGCCCAGGCCGTCGCCGAGGAGATCGGTGTTCCGCTGGGGGTGACGACCCCGGTGGTGGGGACCGGTGTCGGCACGATCTCCACCGGCACTCCGTTCGTGCACCCCGAGCTGTTCCAGCCCTTCGCCCCGGAGCAGCTGGGCATCACCCCGAGCGTCGTGCTCACCCACCTGGCCAGCGCCCGTGTCGTCACCGCCGTCGCCGGCCGCCTCGGACACGAGCTCGACGTCACCGGCGCTCGCGCGGCGATGGCCTGGGTCAAGTCGCGCGCCTACCAGCAGGGCCACGCGGTCGTGGACGACCAGGCCTTCGCCCACTACCTCGACGGCGTGCGCGCGGGAGCGTTGCAGCGGTGATCGCCGACATCGAAGGTGTGCGAGCCGCACTGGCCAGGAACGCGGCGGTGGTCCTGCCGAACCCGGTCCCGCTGACGCACGTCGTCACCGCCACGACCCCGGCCGCGGTCAACGCCGCCAAGGGCCGACCGGCCGACCAGGCCGTCGCGGTGTGGGCGCACAGCCCCGACGTCCTCACCGAGATCATCTCGGCGACGACGCTCGCGCCCGCCGCGGCCGCCCTGGCGCACCGGCTGCTCGGCGACGAGCACGTCACCCTGCTCGTACCGACGTCGCCCGGTGTTCCCGCCTGGCTGGCGCCCGCCACCAGGGACGCCTGGACGTTGCTGTTCGGCGCTCGCTGGGCGCCGGTGCGCCCGGTGCTGGACTCGTTCCCCCTGCTGTACGTGAGCAGCGCGAACCGCACCGGCCACCCGCCGGTGGCCTCGACCGCCGACGCCCTCGCGATGTTCCCGCCCGGCACACCCGTGCTGGACCTCGCGGACAGCAGCCCGGCGGAGCCGGTCCGGCGAGCCACCACGACGCTGCGCCTGCACCCCGACGGGAGCCTCGACCTGCACCGCCGCGGTGCCCAGGACCACCCGCACCGCGACACCACCGCCTACCTGGAGCACCTGCGTTCCCGTTACCCCGAGTCCTGATCCGATCCATGTGGCGTTCAACGGTGAACCCCTTGGTACCGCGAGAAAGCACCACCTCCGCGCGCCGTCGTCACCAATCGAAGGAACTCAGTCGCACATGACCACGCCCGACCACGCTGCTGCCACCGCGCGGGATGGAATCGCCGTCATCGGCCTGTCCTGCCGCCTTCCCGGGGCGGCGAACCCGGACGCCTTCTGGGAACTGCTCGTCACGGGTGCGAGCGCCGTCACCGAGACGCCGGCCACGCGGTGGGACGCGAACGCCCTGTACGACGCCGACCTGTCGAAGCCCGGCAGGGCGAACTCGCGCTGGGGCGGCTACCTCGACGAGGTCGACCGCTTCGACGCGGCGTTCTTCGGCATCTCCCCGCGTGAAGCCACGGACATGGACCCGCAGCAACGGCTCGCGCTGGAGCTGGCCTGGGAAGCGCTGGAGAACTCCGGCGTGGTCCCGGCTGCCCTGCGCGAGCACGCCGTCGGCGTGTTCATGGGTGCGTTCGGATCCGACTACGCCACGCTCGCGCAGCGCGAGGGGATCGAAGGGGTCGGGCACCACACGGTCACCGGTCTCAGCCGTGGTCTCATCGCCAACCGCATCTCCTACACCCTCGGGGTGCGGGGCCCCAGCTTCACCGTCGACTCCGCCCAGTCGTCCGCGCTCGTCGCGGTGCACCTCGCCGCGCAGAGCATCCGCACCGGTGAGTGCGAGGTCGCGCTGGCCGGTGGCGTGCACCTCAACCTCGCACCGGAGAGCACCGTCGGTGCGGCCAAGTTCGGTGGTCTTTCCCCGGACGGGCGCTGCCACACCTTCGACGCCAGGGCGAACGGGTACGTGCGCGGCGAGGGCGGTGGCGTGGTCGTCCTCAAGCCGCTCGCGAAGGCGCTGGCCGACCAGGACGACGTCCTCTGCGTGATCCGCGGCAGCGCGGTCAACAACGACGGCGCGAGCGACGGCCTCACCACCCCGGACGCCACCGCGCAGGCGGAGGTCCTCCGCGCGGCCTACCGCGCGGCGGACGTCGACCCGCATCGGGTGCAGTACGTGGAGCTGCACGGCACCGGCACCAGGGTGGGCGACCCGGTCGAGGCGTCGGCGCTGGGCCGGGTGCTCGGTGCCGGCCGCGCTCCGGCCGACGCGCTGCGCGTGGGCTCGGTCAAGACCAACATCGGCCACCTCGAAGGAGCGGCCGGCATCGCGGGGCTGCTCAAGACGGTGCTCTCGATCAGCAGGGGACAGGTTCCGCCCAGCCTCAACTTCACCGAGCCGAACCCGGACATCGCGTTCGGCGAGCTGGGCATCAGGGTGCAGACCGAGACCGCGGACTGGAGCGCCGAGCCCCGGCTGGCCGGCGTCAGCTCCTTCGGCATGGGCGGGGCGAACTGCCACGTCGTCCTTTCCGGACCGCCTGAGTCCGAAGAGGACGAGGGCACCCCGGAGCACGTCGAGGCGACCCTGCCGTTCGTGCTCAGCGCGAAGACGCCCGAGGCGTTGCGCGCTCAGGCCCGGAACCTGCGGGGCCGCGACCTCGACCGCGCCGGCCTCGCCCGTGCGCTGCTCACCCAGCGCACGCTCTTCGACCACCGTGCCGTCGTGCTCGCCGCCACCGCCGATGAGCTCGACTCCGGTCTCGCCGGGATCGAGCAGGGCGTCCCCGGCGCGGGCGTCGTCCTGGGCCACAGCGAGAAGGCGGACGCCGGTCCCGTCCTCGTCTTCCCGGGACAGGGCGCGCAGTGGGTGGGGATGGGACGTGATCTCCTCGACGTCTCCGCGGTGTTCGCGGACTCCGTCACCGCCTGCGAGGAGGCACTGGCACCGCACGTGAGCTGGTCCCTGACCGAGGTCCTGCGCACCGGCGACGGCCTCGACCGCGTCGACGTGGTGCAGCCCGCGTCCTGGGCCGTGATGGTGTCGCTGGCCCGGCTGTGGGCGTCGGCCGGCGTCCGGCCCGCCGCCGTGCTGGGGCACTCCCAGGGCGAGATCGCCGCCGCGGTGGTCTCCGGGAAGCTCGATCTCGACGACGCCGCGACCGTCGTCGCCCTGCGCAGCAAGATCATCGCCGCCGAGCTGGCCGGGCACGGCGCGATGGCGTCGGTCGACCTGCCCGCAGACGAGGTCCGCTCGCGCCTGGCCGGCCATCCCGGCGTCGAGGTCGCGGTGGTCAACAGCGTGCGCTCGACCGTCGTCTCCGGAGACCAGGACACGGTCGACGCCCTGGTGGCGCAGTGGAAGGAGGAGGGCCTGCGGGCGCGGCGGATCGCCGTGGACTACGCCTCGCACAGCCCGCACGTCGACTCCGTGCGCCGGCAGATCGTCGAGGCCCTCGCCGAGATCCGGCCGCAGCAGGGCAGCACGCCGTTCTTCTCCACCGCGGACTGCGCCTGGGCTGACCGGCTGGACGCCGCGTACTGGGCGCACAACCTGCGAGCGCCCGTCCGCTTCGGTGAGGCCACCGAAGCGCTGCTGGCACAGGGCTTCCGCCACTTCGTCGAAGTCAGCTCGCACCCCGTTCTCGTCGCCGCCGTCGAGGACACGGTGACCGCCGCGGACGTCGACGACGCGGTCGTCGTCGGCTCGCTCCGCCGCGACGAGGGCGACCTGCGCCGCTTCCTCACCTCGGTCGCGGAAGCCTTCACCGGCGGGATCGACGTCGACTGGTCCGCCGTGGTGCCGCCGGTGCGCACGCGCGTCCGTGCCGCCGACCTGCCGACCTACCCCTTCCAGCGGCAGCGGTTCTGGATCGGTGACAAGAACGAGGTAGCGATCGACACGGGACCGGTGCTGCACGGGATCGACCTCGTCCGCGCCCACGCCGCCGCCGTGCTGCGCACGACCCCGAACGCGGTCAGCGTGCGGGAACCGTTCAAGCGGCTGGGTTTCGACTCCATCATGGCCGTCGAGCTGCGCAACCGGATCAACGCGGCCGCGTCGCTGCGGCTGCCCGCCGGCGTCGCGTTCGACTTCCCGACACCCGCGGCGCTCGCGGCCGAGGTCGACCGGCTCCTCCCCGGCGGCACCCGGCAGGCTCCCGCCGCGCTGGAACGGGTCACCGCGGCCGAGGAGAAGCCGGAGGACGACCCGATCGTCATCGTGGGCATGGGCTGCCGGTTCCCCGGTGACATCCGCTCACCGGAGGACCTCTGGCGGTTCGTCACCGCGGAGGCCGACGCCATCGGGCCGTACCCGTCCGACCGCGGCTGGGACGTCCGCGACCTGTTCGCGGGAAGCGCCGAAGTCGCCCGCACGGGTGGGTTCCTGCACGACGCCCCGGACTTCGACGCCGAGTTCTTCGGTGTGTCGCCCCGTGAAGCGCTCGCCATGGACCCGCAGCAACGGCTCCTGCTCGAAGTCTCCTGGGAGGCGCTCGAACAGGCCGCGATCGACCCCGAACTGCTGCGCGGCACCGACACCGGCGTCTTCGTCGGGGCCATGGCCGGTGACTACGGCACCAGGCTGCACGAAAGCCCGGACGCCGTGGCCGGGCACCTCCTCACCGGTCTCGCCGGAAGCGTCGTCTCCGGCCGGATCGCCTACGTGCTCGGCCTCGAAGGCCCCGCGCTGTCGGTCGACACGGCCTGCTCCTCGTCCCTGGTCGCGCTGGACCTCGCCGTCGAGGCGCTGCGGCGCGGGGAGTGCTCGCTCGCCCTCGCCGGTGGCGTGACGGTGATGAGCACGCCCGGCATGTTCGCCGAGTTCAGCCGCCAGCGCGGTCTCGCACGGGACGGCCGGTGCAAGGCGTTCTCCGCGGCCGCCGACGGCACCGGCTGGTCGGAGGGCGTCGGCGTGCTGGTGGTGGAGCGGCTGTCCGACGCGCTGCGCCACGGCCACACCGTCCACGCCGTCGTCCGGGGCACCGCGGTGAACCAGGACGGTGCGTCCAACGGCCTGACCGCGCCGAACGGGCCCTCGCAGCAGCGGGTGATCCGCAAGGCGCTGGCCGACGCCGGGCTCTCGGCGTCCGATGTGGACGCCGTGGAGGCGCACGGCACGGGCACGTCGCTGGGCGACCCGATCGAGGCCCAGGCGATCATCGCCACCTACGGCCAGGACCGCGACCGCCCGCTGTGGCTCGGCTCGCTCAAGTCCAACCTCGGCCACACCCAGGCCGCGGCCGGCGTCGCGGGCGTGATCAAGATGGTCATGGCCATGCGGCACGGCGTCCTGCCGAAGACCCTGCACGTCGACGAGCCCTCGCCGCACGTCGACTGGGCGTCCGGGGCGGTCGAGCTGCTGACCGAAGCACGGCCGTGGCCGGAAGGCACCCGGCGGGCGGCGGTGTCGTCGTTCGGCATCAGCGGCACCAACGCGCACGTCGTCCTCGAACACCGGCCGCAGCCGCAGCAGCGGGCGCGGGAGGAGCGGCAGGTCCCGTTCCTGCTGAGCGCCAAGACGCCGCAGGCGTTGAGCGCACAGGCGCGAAGGCTGCGCGACCACCTCGCCGAGCACCCCGGGCTCGACCCGGCCGACATCGCGTTCACCCTGGCCACCGGTCGCAGCGACTTCGACCACCGTGCCGCGGTGCTCGCCACGGACACGGCGGGGCTGCGCGAGCTGTGCGAGGGCCGCGGAGCCCGCGACCACGCCCGGCTCGACGAGCCCGTCGCCTTCCTGTTCACCGGCCAGGGTGCCCAACGCCTGGGCATGGGCCGGGAGCTGTACACCACCTACCCGGTCTTCGCCGCGGCACTGGACGAGGTTGCCGACGAGCTCGACCGGCACCTGACCAAGCCGGTGCGCGAGGTCATGTGGGGCGACGACGCCGCCGTGCTGGACCGGACCGAGTACACCCAGCCCGCGCTGTTCGCCGTCGAGGTCGCGCTGTACCGCCTCGTGCGCTCGTGGGGTGTCGAGCCGGACTTCGTGACCGGCCACTCGATCGGTGAGATCGCGGCGGCGCACGTCTCCGGCGTGCTGACCCTGGCGGGAGCGGCGGAACTGGTCGCCGCGCGCGGCCGGTTGATGCAGGCGCTGCCCCCTGGCGGCGCGATGGTCTCCGTGCAGGCCACCGCGGACGAGGTGCGCCCGCAGCTGACCTCCCGCGTGGGCCTGGCCGCGGTCAACGGACCCGACGCGGTCGTGGTGTCCGGTGCGGAGGACGACGTCCTCGCGCTGGCCGCGCGGTGGGCGGAACGCGGACGCAAGACCAAGCGGCTCACCGTGAGCCACGCGTTCCACTCGCCGCTGGTGGAACCGGTGCTGGAGGAGTTCCGCCGCGTCGCCGCGCGGATCACCTACGCGGCGCCGGTGATCCCGCTGGTGTCGAACCTGACCGGCACCCTCGCGACGGCCGAGCAGCTCCGCTCGCCCGAGCACTGGGTGCGGCACGTCCGCGACGCGGTGCTCTTCCACGACGGCGTCCGCCACCTGCGCGAGCAGGGCGTGACGCGGCTGGTCGAGATCGGCCCGGACGGCGTGCTCGCGGCGATGGCGCAGAACTGCCTGTCCGACACCGACCAGCTCGTCCTGCCCGCCCTGCGCAAGGGCAGGCCGGAAGCCGGCACGCTGGTGTCCGCACTGGCACGGCTGCACACCGCCGGTGTCACCGTCGACTGGACGGCGTTCTTCGCCGGCACCGGCGCCCGCCGCACGGAGCTGCCGACCTACGCGTTCCAGCACGAGCGCTTCTGGCTCGACCCGGTCGCCAAGGCCGCGGATCTCGCCTCCGCCGGGCTCGACGCCGTCGCACACCCGGTGCTCAGGGCGGCGCTGTCCGTCGACGGCACCACGGTGCTGACCGGCAGGCTCGACCCGGCCGAGCTGCCGTGGCTCGCCGAGCACCGGGTCGGCGGAGCGGTGGTCGTTCCCGGAACGGCGCTGCTCGAACTCGCCGCCCGCGCCGGTGCGCACGTCGGCCGGCCCGCCGTCACCGAACTGCTGCTGATCGCGCCGATGGTCGTTCCCGCCGGTGACGCGCTGGACGTCCAGGTCCGCGTGTCGGCGGACGGTGCCCTGCGGACGGTGTCACGCCTCGCGGGGCAGGGGGAGTGGACCCTCCACGTCACCGGCCAGGTCGACGCCGCCACCGGCACCGGGCCCGCCCCGGTGCAGTGGCCGCCGGTCGGCTGCGAGCCGGTCGACCTGGCCGGGTTCTACGCCGCACTGGCCGAGCGGAACCTGCACTACGGTCCCGTCTTCCAGGGCGTGCGGCGCCTGTGGCGCGGCGACGGCGAGCTCTTCGCCGAGGTCCGGCTGCCCGAGACGAGGAACGACCACCTGCTGCACCCGGCACTGCTGGACGCCGTCCTGCAACCACTGGCGGCCGGTGAGCTGTTGCCCGACGGGGGAACGGCGCGACTGCCGTTCTCCTGGACGGGCACCCGCCTCCACGCGGCCGGGGCGTCGCTGCTGAGGACCCGGCTGACCGGGCTCGGTCCCGACACCGTCCGGCTGGCCGCCTGGGACGGTGAGGGCAACCCCGTCCTCGACGCCGACTCGGTCGTGCTGCGGCCGGTGTCCGACGCCCAGCTGCGTGACGCCGTGGCAGCCGATTCGCTGTACCGCGTGGAATGGCGGCCCACCACCGTCGTGGCTCCCACCCCGGGCACCACGCGGCGGCTGCCGGTCGGGTCCGGAGGCCCGCTGCCGCACCGGGTGCGCGCGGGACTGGCCTGGGCGCTGACCACCGTGCAGGACTGGTTGTCCGGCGAGCAGGGCGGATGCCTCAGCATCGTCACCGGTTCCGACCCGGTCGGCGCTGCCGTGCAAGGGCTCGTGCGTTCGGCGCAGACCGAGCACCCCGGCCGCTTCCAGCTGATCGAGGTCGACGGCAGTGCCGCCTCCGACGCGCTGGTGCCGTCACTGGCCGGTTCACCCGACCCGCAGGTCTCCGTGAGGGAAGGCACCGCGCTGGTGCCGCGCCTCGTGCGCCACACCGCCGCGCCCGCCGCCCCGGACATCAGGTGGGACAGGGGAACGCTGCTCGTCACCGGTGCGGGCGGAGTCGTCGGTTCGGCACTGACGCTGCACGCCGTGACCACCCGCGGGATCAGCGACGTCGTCCTGGTCAGCCGTCGCGGCGAACGGGCCGCCGGTGTCGCGCGGCTGGCCGGGGAGCTGCGGTCCATGGGCGTCTCGGTCACGGTCGAGGCCTGTGACGTGGCGAAGCGCTCGCAAGTGGAAGGTCTGCTGGCGCGCGTCCCGGACCTGCGCGGCGTCGTCCACGCGGCCGGAACGGTGGCCGACACCGTCATCGAGGCGCTCACCACCGACGGCGTCGACGCCGTCCTCGCGTCCAAGGTGGACGCCGTCAGCCACCTGGACGAGCTGACCAGGGGACTGGACCTCGACTGGTTCGTCGTCTGCTCCTCGGTCGCCGGCTGGTGGGGCACCGCCGGCCAGGCCAACTACGCCGCCGCGAACGCCTGCCTCGACGCGATCGTCCGCGACCGCGCCGCCGCCGGGTTCCCGGCACTGGCACTGGCCTGGGGGCTGTGGGAGGAGCGCAGTGAGCTCTCCGGGCACCTCGGTGACGCCGACCTCCAGCGCATGGCCAGGGCCGGCATCGCACCACTGTCCACAAAGGATGCCGTCGCCGCGTTCGACGGCGCACTGCGCTCGACGGAGCCGGTGCTGGCGCCCGTCCGCCTGGACGTCCGCTCCGTCACCGGGCAGCCCGTGCCCCTGCTGGCCGACCTCGTCCGCACACCGGTCGTGGCCGAACCGGCCGTGACCGCGCAGGAGACCTCCGGCGGCGCGTTCGACCAGCTGACCGCGGACGAGCTGCGGGCGGAGCTGACCCGGCTGGTCCGCACCAGCGCCGCCTCCGTGCTGGGGTACGCCCAGCTGCGGGACGACCAGGTGGAGCAGCCGTTCTCCGCGCTGGGGATGGACTCGCTGGCCGCACTGGAACTGCGCTACGAGCTCAGCGACGCCACGGGCCTGAGCCTGCCGACCACCCTGCTGTTCGACCGGCCCAGCGCGCTGGACGTGGTCGAACACCTGGTGGAAGAACTCTCGACCGAGAAGGACACCACTGTGACCCAGGCGGTCCAGCGAGCAGAACCCGAACCCGAAGTGGGTGAGGACGACCCGATCGTGATCGTCGGCATGGCCGCCCGCTACCCCGGCGGGGTCAGCTCGCCGCAGGAGCTGTGGGACCTGGTCGCCACCGGCACGGACGGGATCACGGCGTTCCCCGACAACCGCGGCTGGGACCTCGACACCCTCTTCCACGACGACCCCACCCACCGCGGCACGAGCTACACCCGTGAAGGCGGTTTCCTGCACGACGCCGCCGACTTCGACGCCTCGTTCTTCGGCATCGCGCCGCGCGAGGCGCTCGCGATGGACCCGCAGCAGCGGCTGCTGCTGGAGACCTCGTGGGAGGCGCTGGAGAACGCGGGCATCGACCCGTTGTCGGTCAAGGGTTCCCGCACCGGTGTCTACGCCGGCGTGATGTTCCACGACTACTCCACCCGCGTCCACGACGTGCAGGACCTCCCGGACGGCATGGAGGGGATGATGACCCTCGGCAGCCACGGCAGCGTCGCGTCCGGCCGCATCTCCTACGTCTTCGGCCTGCAGGGGCCCACGATGTCGGTCGACACCGCGTGCTCGTCCTCCCTGGTGGCACTGCACCTGGCCGCGCAGGCGCTGCGCAACGGCGAGTGTTCGATGGCACTGGCCGGCGGTGTGTCGGTGATGTCCACCCCCGTCACGTTCGTCGAGTTCAGCCGCCAGCGCGCACTCGCCGCCGACGGGCGGTGCCGGGCGTTCTCCTCGGACGCGAGCGGCACCAGCTGGGCCGAGGGCGCGGGCATGCTCCTGCTGGAACGGCTCTCCGACGCGAAGCGCAACGGGCACCGGGTGCTCGCGGTGGTCCGCGGCAGCGGGATCAACTCCGACGGCGCCTCCAACGGCCTCACCGCACCGAGCGGCCCGGCTCAGCGCCGGCTCATCGAGCAGACGCTGGCCCAGGCACGACTGACGGCCGCCGACGTGGACGTGGTGGAAGCGCACGGCACCGGCACGCCGCTGGGCGACCCGATCGAGGCGCAGGCCTTGCTGGACACCTACGGACAGGACCGCGACCGCCCGCTGTGGCTCGGTTCGCTGAAGTCCAACACCGGCCACACCCAGGCCGCGGCGGGCGCAGGCGGGATCATCAAGATGATCATGGCGATGCGGCACGGCGTCCTGCCGAAGACCCTGCACGTCAGCGAGCCGTCCCCGCACGTGGACTGGACCTCGGGGTCGGTCGAGCTGCTGAGGGAGGCACGCCCGTGGCCGGGGGGAACCCGCCGCGCCGCGGTGTCGTCGTTCGGCATCGGCGGCACGAACGCCCACGTGATCCTCGAAAGCCCCGCCGAGGAGAACCCCGCCGAGGCCACCGCCCCGGTGCCGGTGCCGCGAGCAGCGGCGGTCACGCCGTGGGTCCTCAGCGCCAGGACACCGGCGGCGCTGCGGGCGCAGGCGGCCAAGCTGGCGGACTTCCTCGACCGGGAGCCCGGCCACGACGACGCCGCCGTCGCGGCGGCACTCACGAACCGGTCGCGGTTCGACCAGCGCGCCGTCGTCCTGGGCGGTGACCGGGACTCGTTGCTGGCGGGCCTCACCGCCGCCGCACACGGCGACGACGCGCCGAACCTGGTCGTCACGGCCGAGAGGCACGCGGGCGAGACCGCTTTCCTGTTCGCCGGTCAGGGCAGCCAGCGCGCCGGCATGGGACGGGAGCTGTACGAGGCGTACCCGCCGTTCGCGGTCGCGTTCGACGACGCGGCCGAGGTGCTCGACCCGCTGCTCGGTGTCAGCCTGCGCGACCTGGTCTTCACCGGTGACGGCCTGGACCGGACCGAGCACGCGCAGCCCGCGCTGTTCGCGCTCGAGGTGGCGCTGTTCCGGCTGCTGGAGGCGTGGGGAGTGCGGCCGGGCCGCGTGGCAGGGCACTCCATCGGCGAGATCGCCGCGGCCCACGTGGCCGGCGTCATGTCGTTGCGCGACGCCGCGACGCTGGTCGCCGCTCGGGGCAGGCTGATGGGCGCACTGCCGGAAGGCGGCGTCATGGTGGCCGTGGAGGCGGCCGCCGCCGAGGTGACCGGGTTGCTCGCCGGCCGTGAGCACGAGGTGGGGATCGCCGCGGTCAACGGGCCCAGGGCCACCGTCCTGTCCGGTGCCGCCGCCGCGGTGCAGGCGATCACCGAGCAGCTGCGCTCGCGCGGCCACCGCACGAAGGCCCTGCGGGTCAGCCATGCGTTCCACTCGCCGCTGATGGGGCCGGTGCTGGCGGAGTTCCGCGACGTCGTGTCCCGCATCGAGTTCTCGGCGCCGAGCATCCCGATGGTGTCGACGCTGACCGGCCAGGCCGCCGCTGCGGGCGACTTCACCACCGCGGAGTACTGGGTCCGCCACGTGCGCGAGCCGGTCCTGTTCCAGGACGCCGTGCGCGCCCTGGAAGCCGGTGGCGCCAGCACCTTCGTGGAGCTGGGCCCCGACAGCGTGCTCTCGGCGATGGCGTCGGCGAGCGTGTCCGCACCGGCCGTGCCGCTGCCGCTGCTGCGCAAGGACCGCCCGGAACCACGAGCACTGCTGGACACCGTCGCGAAGCTGTTCGTCCGCGGCATCTCCGTCGACTGGTCCGCTGTGCTGGGCGGCGGCGCACGACCGCACGTGGAGCTGCCGACCTACGCCTTCCAGCGGCAGCGCTTCTGGCTCGACACCCCGCGTGCCACCGGGAGCGTCGCGGGCACCGGCCTCGGTGCGGTCGGGCACCCGTTGCTGACCGCGTCGATGTCCCTGGCCGGCAGCGGAGCCACCGTCCTCACCGGACGGTTGTCCACCGCGCGCCCGGCCTGGACCGGTGGCCACCGCGTCGGCGGTGCCGCCGTGGTGCCGGGCACGGCCCTGCTGGAGATGGCCGCCAGGGCCGGTGAGCAGGTCGGCTGCCCGAGGGTGGCGGAGCTCGTCTTCCGCACCGCGGTGGTGCTTCCCGCCGAGGGCACCCTGGACGTGCAGGTGGAGGTGTCCGCGCCCGAGGACGACGGCAGCCGTGCCCTCGCGCTGCACTCACGGGCCTCGGCCGACGCGCCGTGGACCGCGCACGCCACCGGCCGCCTCGTTCCCGGCGTGCCCGGTTCGGGGGAGAACCTGACCGAATGGCCGCCCGCGAACGCGCAGCCGGTCGACCTCGACGGGCTCTACCCCCGCCTCGCCGACGCCGGCCTGGGCTACGGACCCGACTTCCAGGGCGTCCGCAGGGCCTGGCGTCGTGGCGGCGACGTCTTCGCCGAGGTTGCCCTGCCCGCGACCGTGCACGGCGAAGCCGGTGACTACCTGGTGCACCCCGCGCTGCTGGACTCGGCGTTGCACCCGCTGCTGGTGGACGCGTTGCGCCTGCCGTTCTCGTGGGCGGGCGTCGAGGTGCACGGGCCCGGCGCCGCGTCGCTGCGGGTTCGCCTGCGCGACAAGGGACAGGACTCGTTCAGCGTCACCGCGTGGGACAACGTGGGCATGCCGGTCTTCTCCGCCGAAGAGCTCGTCGCGCGGCCGGTGGTGCGTGAGCAGCTGCAGGTCATCGGCGCCGCCCAGGCGGCGGAGACGCTGTTCCGGATCGACTGGAAGGCACCGGAGGGGCTGTCCGCGGCACGGGGAACCGGGCACCTGACGCTGACCGTCGACAACGGTGACCCCGCGTCGCCGCTGCCGCAGCGGGTCCGGACCGCGCTGGACGCGGCACTGGCCTCGGTCCGCGGCTGGGTGGCGCGCGACCACGAGCCCGGTGCCCGGCTGGTCGTGCTCACCCGAGGTGCGGTGGACGGCGACCCGGTCGCCGCGGCGGTGTGGGGTCTGGTGCGCTCCGCGCAGACCGAACACCCCGGCGTGCTGCAGCTGATCGACCTCGACGGCACGGCCGCGTCGGACAAGGCGTGGCGGCAGCTGGTCGGCACCGACGAGCCGCAGCTCGCCGTGCGCGCCGGGCAGGTCCGCGTGCCGAGGCTGGCCGGTGCCGCGGCCGCCGGGCCGTCCGCCCCCACCGAGTGGCGTGGCGGTTCGCTGCTGGTCACCGGTGCGGGCGGGGTCGTCGGTTCCGCACTGACCCGGCACGCCGTGCGCGAGCACGGGGTTCGGGACGTGGTCCTGCTGAGCCGGCGCGGTGCCGACGCACCCGGCATGGCCCGGCTGTCCGCCGAACTGCGTGAGCTGGGTGCCTCCGTCACCGTGGAGGCCTGTGACGCGGCAGATCGCGAGCAGCTGGCCGGGGTCCTCGCGCGGATCCCGTCGGACCGGCCGCTGGCCGGTGTGATCCACGCTGCCGGAACCTCGCGGGACGCGACGATCCGGTCGCTGACCGCCGAGGCCCTGGAGGCCGTTCTGCCGGCCAAGGTGGACGCCGTGACGCACCTCGACGAGCTCACGAGGGACGCGGACCTCACCTGGTTCGTCGTGTGCTCCTCCGCTGCCGCCTGGTGGGGCACGGCCGGTCAGGCCAACTACGCCGCCGCCAACGCCTGCATCGACGCCATCGCACGGCGCAGGCACGACGCCGGGCAGCACGCGCTGTCGCTGGCGTGGGGGCTGTGGGCCGAACGCAGCGAGCTGTCCGGTCACCTCGACGAGGCGGACCTGCGCCGGCTGGTCCGCCTCGGCGTCACTCCGCTGTCGACCGAGGACGCACTGACCGCGTTCGACACCGCGTTGCGCACCAGGGAACCCATGCTCGCCCCGATCGCGCTGGACACCCGTCAGCTCGTCGACAGCGAGTCGGCGCCGCTGACCCCGCTGCTGCGCGGGCACGTGAAGCGGCGTCCGGTGGCGGAAGCGGCGCCGGTGCCGGTGTCGTCCATCGCGGGCGAACTGGCCGGCAAGGACGAAGGCGCTCAGGAGGCCTTCCTGGGTGACCTCGTCCGGAGCCTGGTGGCCGGTGTGCTCGGGTTCGCGAGCGCCGACGAGGTGGAGGCCGACCGCGGGTTCTTCGAGATCGGGTTCGACTCGCTCACGGTGCTGGAGCTGCGCAACCGCGTCGAGAAGGCGACCGGGCGGTCGGTGCCGCCCACGGCGATCTTCGACCACTCCACGCCGAGCGCCCTCGCGAAGTACCTGCGCATCCAGCTCGGCGAGCAGGAAGCGGAACGGCCGCTCGACGTGGAGCGTCCGTCGCTGGCCGGGACGACGGTGCTGCTGACCGGTGCGACCGGCGGTCTCGGGCGGCTCTTCGCCAGGGAGCTCGCCGAAGCCGGGGCGAACCTGGTCCTGACCGGACGCGACCAGGCCGCGCTCGACGAGCTGGCGGACTCCATCGGCGGAACGCCCCTGGCGCTGGTCGCCGACGTCACCGACGGCACGGCGCTGACCCGGGCCGTCGAGCGGGCGGAGCAGGAGTTCGGCGCGGTCGACGTGCTGATCAACAACGCCGGTGTCGGCGGTCCGGCCGGCCCCCTGTGGGAGGTCGACGAGGACCACTGGTGGCAGACGGTGGAGGTGAACCTGCGCGGGACCGTGCGGGCCTGCCGGGCGGCGTTGCCGGGCATGGTGGAGCGCGGGCACGGGCGGGTCATCAACATCGTGAGCTCGGCGGGCAAGCACCGCTGGCCCAACGTCTCCGGCTACTCGGTGTCCAAGGCCGCCGCCATCAAGCTCGGTGAGAACCTCGCGCCGGAGCTGGCGGGAACCGGGGTGTCGGTGCTCAGCTACCACCCCGGACTGGTCGACCTCGGCCTGACCCGCAAGCAGCTGGAAGCCGGCGAGACCGGTGACCGCCACCTCGACGGCGTCGGTGCGTGGATGGCCGACCAGCGCGACAGCGGCCGGTTCACCACGCCCGAGGAGTCATCGGAGATGCTGGTGCGACTGGTGTCGGGTGAGGCGGACGCGTTGTCCGGCGGCTACCTGACCCCGGAGGACGACCTGAGCCGCCTGCTGGGCGGCTGATCGAGCAGCGCCGACGACGATGTCGACCCCACAGCAAGACCCGAAGAGGGAGATCATGGCGAACGTTGCTCAGGGCGGCCGCTGGGTGAGGAAGTTCCGCGCCACGTCCGAGGAAGCCCCGCAGCTCGTGTGCTTTCCGTACGCGGGCGGATCGGCCGGGTGGTTCACCCGGCTCCGCATGGAGCTCGACGGCGAGGTCCAGCTGTCGGCGGTCCAGTACCCCGGCCGCCTCGACCGGCTCCGCGACGAGCCGATCGACGACCTGCACGTGCTGGCGGACGAGGTGTTCGCGGTGCTGGACAAGAGCCGGCCGCTGGCCCTGTTCGGGCACAGCATGGGCGCCGTGGTGGCGTTCGAGGTGGCGCGACGGCTGGAGGCCGTCTCGGTGCCCGTCTCGCACCTCTTCGCGTCCGGTCGAGCGGCGCCGCACCTGCACCGCAACGCGGGTGTGCACCTCATGTCCGACGACGACGTGGTCGCCGTGATCGAGGCGCTGGGTGGCGTCCAACCGGGCGTGCTGAGCAACGCCGATCTCCGCGCGATGGTGCTGCCCGTGGTGCGCAACGACTACCGGGCGATCGAGTCCTACCGGTGCGGGCCTTCCGCGGTGATCACCGCGCCGATCACCGCTCTGGCCGGCACCGAGGACCCGATCGTGCCACTGCCGGACGCGAGCGCGTGGATGCGTCACACCACCGGGTCCTTCGTGCTGGAGAAGTTCCCAGGGGGCCACTTCTTCCCGGTGGACCACTGGGGGAGCGTTGCGGACCTCGTGCGGCGCGAACTCCGCGTCGGCAGCGGGCTCGGCCGCGGCGGCCGAGCCGAAGCCGCAGGCGCCTGAACGGTGCGCCCACGTGCAGACCGGGCACCGCACAGCGGTGCCCGGTGACCCTGCTTTCAGGTCATGCGCGTGGGACGAGGCCCGCCAGTGCGGAGGACAGCTGGATGCGGCGGCGCACGCCGAGCTTGCGGTAGATGTTGGTCAGGTGGAACTCGACGGTGCGCCGCGAGACGTTGAGCTCGCGGGCGATCTCTTCGTTGGAGTTGCCTTCGAGGGCCAGTGTGGCGATGCGGTACTCGTGCGGCGTCAGCGTGAGCGCGCTGAGCCGGGGAGCGGGTGGCGCGGCGTTGGTCGGTTCGGGGTGGTGCGGCACCGGTGTGTGCGAGGTGGCGGCGGAGCTCAGTCCGGCGAGCCGTTGTCCCGGTTGCACGGCGACGCCGCACTGCCGGCCGAGTGCCTGCGCTTCCGCGAGGTGCTGCCGGGCGGCGTCGTGCTGTCCCTTCTCCCACCGCGTTGCGGCGAGTTCGAGCAGCACCTGTGCGTGCAGCATCCGCGCGGTCGACCGGCGCAGCACCGAGTCGGCCTCGGCCAGCCACGGGGCGGCGGCGGAACCACCGGTCACGATGCCCACCGTCAGCAGCGCGCGACCGATCACGGTCGGTGCGCCCCACTCCCGTGCCAGGGTCAGCTCCTGCAACGCGAGGTCGAGGGCCGGCTGCGGCTGTCCGAGCCGCAGGTGTGCCAGCGCCGCGAAGGACCGCCAGGGGCGCACCGCCGGGTTGCGCCGGTCCCAGGCCAGGAACCGCTCACCGCATTCGAGCTGGTCGGCGAGCGCTGCCTCGTGGTCGCCGAGCTCCATGCGCACAGCGCCTCTGACGTGCAGCAGGGCGGTGTGGTGCCAGGTCTGCGGCAGTTGTCTGGAGCGCCCATAGGGCGCCAGCGCGTTCTTCGCCGCGTCGAGGTCGCCCAGGGCCAGCTGAGCGCGAACCCAGGCGTCGGTGGCGTAGACGTGTCCCAGGTGGTCAGGGGCGAGCTTCGCGGTCCGTGCCGCGGACAACGCGAGCTCCGCGTCCGCGGCGGCCTCGGCGAAGGACCCGTGGTGGTGGTGCGCCCGCGACCGGAGCGAGTGACCGAGCATGGTGATCAACGACAGCCCCTGTCGCTGGGCTTCGAGCAGGACCTCGTCGCAGTGGCGCATCGCGAGCTCCGCCTCGTCGGCGCGCAGCAGGGCGTTGATCACTCCGAACAGGCGTTGCGGGTGCTGCATCGCGGAGGTCGCGCCGCCGGACAGCGCCGCGAGCGCGGCCTTGCGGCACAGGGCCAGCTCGACGCCCCGGTTGCTGGTGTCCTCGGCGATCAGCCCGGCCAGCCTGCGGCCGTGCTCGTCACCGCGGCGCCACTGCTGCTCGTCGAACTCGCGGAAGTCCACCTGCCGGGCGTCCGGGTCACCCGAGGGCACGGTGATCCGTTCCAGCAGGCGCATCGACTCGACGGCCGCGGGGATCTTGGACCCGATCTCTTCCATGGCCCGGCGCAGCACCTCGCTGGCACTGTCGTAGGCACCGTCGAAGTAGAGGATCTCCGCTAGCCGGCAGGCGGCCGCGAGGATCTCCTGCGGATCGTCCAGGCCGACCATTCCCTCCTCGATGTGCGCCACGGCCATCCGCGGGTCGAAGTACGTCTCGGCCAGACCGAGCCGCAGCAGCAGGTCCTGCCTCTGCGCGGCGGAGAGGTCCTCGTCGAGCGCCCTGGCGAGCAGTTGGGCACCGAAGCGGGCATCGCCGTCGGCGATCGCGGTGTCGGCGGCGGCGCGCAGGACCTCGACCGCCCAGGCGCCGGACTGGGCGGGCGTGTGCAGGACATGGCGTGCCACGACGACCGCGGGTGCCCGCGTGTAGTGCAGGAACCGCGCGGCCTTGGCGTGCAGCTGCTCGCGTTCCCGGTACCCGACCGCGCTCGTGATCGTGTTCTTGAGCACCGCGTGCGTGAACTTCAGCCCGCCGTCCGGGGTGAGCACGCCCATGCCTTCCAGCTGCCGCACCCGATCGGCGGCCTCGCCGGTGTCGAGGTCCACGACGGCGGTCAGCAGGGCCAGGTCCGCCGGCTCCACGGCCGCGATCGCCTTCGCGAGCTCGACGAGCTCGGGTGACTGGCGGTTGAGCCGCGCGAGCAGCACCTGACCGAGTTTCTCGCATTCGGGGCGCAGCAGGTCGTTCGCGGCGCTCTCCTCCGGCGGCACCGATCTTTCCCGCATCACACCCAGGATGTGCCGCGTCACCGTGGGACAGCCGCCGGTGGCCTCGACGAAGGCCTGCGCGAACTTCTCGTCCGGCGTCTGCCCGAGCATCCGCTCGGTGAGCTGCGCGATGTTGCGCGCGGTGAAGTACGCGAGCCTCATGCGCTCGGAGTAGATGTCCAGTTCCGCTATCAGCAGGGGATCGGTCGGCTGGATCCCCGGTGTGCGGGTCATCAGCAGGACGACCGGGAGCTTGACGACGCGGTGCACGAGGTAGTTCAGCCAGCGCAACGACGAGACGTCCGCCCACTGCACGTCGTCGATCACCAGGCACAGCGGTGCGCGCTGGGCGAAGTCGGCCGTGAAGCGGTAGAGGTCCCGGATGGCCCGCTGGAGTTCGAGCTCACCGACGTCATCCCGCTCGGCGGTGAGGTGCCCGGCGATGAGGTCGTACCCGGGAGGTGTGCTTTCACCGTTCCGGCCAGGCGGCAGCTCCTCGCGCAGGTGCTCGAAGAGCTGCTGGGCCACGGCGAAGGGCACGTCCCGCTCCATCAGCGAGCCCTTCGCACGCCAGACGACGAATCCGCGCTCGCGGGCGAGCTCGCACGCCACGTCCAGCAACGCGGTCTTGCCGACGCCGGGCGTGCCCTCGACCAGGAGTGTGAAGGGTGTCGCACGCTTCGCCGATTCGAGACCATCGACGATGCGTGCCAACTCCGCGCCGCGACCGACGAGCGTCTCGGCACTGCCTGAATGCTGGTGTGCGTCGGCGACCATTTATGCGCTCCGTAGTTGTCAACTGGCCCAATCGGGTGGTCTTTCGCTTCAAATCAGCTCATATCGCCCTGCTATCGATTCCACTTTATGAGTACCCATCGGGTCAAGTTCTCGATCCCTTGAGTCGAAAAGACTTCTTGGCGCCGAAGTCGCAGGTGAGAACGGTCGGACGCCCGTTCGGGCAGTCGTCGGCTGCACATCCGGGCGCGAGTGGCGCCGAGATTTGTCACACACCGCGAGACGGACTGATCGGGCAGGAAGCGGGTAGGGTCTCGAACGGGTCCGTACGAATTGCGCTGCCGATGAGTATTTGTGGTGAAACGATCGCCTCGTCCGCTGCCCGCTCGTCGATGTGGTGTGACACCGGAAGGCGCGTCAGTGGTCCGGTCGGACGGCCTTCATCGGATGATCGGCGGGTGCGACCACCAATCCAGCGGGTCTGTGCTGTGGACATCCGTAGTCTTCTTGAGGGCGGTCGGCGATGTGCGTCACTCTCTGCTTGTGAGCGCGCAGCTCATCCGCCTTCGGGGTGGAGTGCCTCGACCCCGTTACCGCTGGTGAACGCCTGTGGTCTTTCGGTGATCGCTGCTCCTGCGGCATACCTGTGGACTTCCGCAGGTATGCCGTCGTGAAGCTGTTTAGCCTCATTCGCGTGCCGTTCGAAGGGTGATGCCCCTTCCGAGAAATCGCTGCCGAACGACCCGTGGGGTGTCGTCCGGAGGGTGCGGCAGAAGACTGCAAGTCACTCGATGTTCACCATTTTGTGGTGCACGGTGAATGTGGTCCGCAGGGATGCCGCAACACAGACGCGGCGGCGACACCGCCGTCGTGAAGAATTCGGAGATGTGCGGGTGCCCGATCCCGCCCCAGCACCTCCCTGGCCCGTGGAAGGATTCATCGCGCCGGTCCTAGGAGTTCCTGCTGCGCGACGACGGGCAGTGCTCACCGATTTCCGGCAGGTGCGCACCGGCCGCCGGGACTCCCGCCGATGTGCTCGGCTGGAACGACGGCAGCCGACGGTGAGAGTACCCGGCGTCAACGGCGCGAAGGGCTCCGGTCCCGCCTGCCGGAACGAGCGCTCGTGGCGGTACGCGCACCACTGACATCCTGTCGAGCAAGCGACCTCCTGGCTTCGTCCGGAGCCTGCCCCGGTCCCCCGCCGGGTGCTTTGAAACCCGTTTTCCCGCTCCACGCTAAGGATCTCATCGTGTCTTGTTCGTCGTCTTCCTCGCCGGTCTTCCTGTTCCCGGGACAGGGCGGGTACCTGCCCGGTGGTCTTTCACGCGTGTGCGCCGACCGCTCACTGCCGGCCGTTGTCGGTCAGGTGGACGCGATCTCCCTCCGGCACGGCGGCCCCACGATCTCCACCCTGCTGGAGAGCGCGGACGCGCCGACCCTGGACGTGCTGCTGGCCAGTGACGTCCCTGCTCTGAGCCTGGCCATCTTCGCCACCGAACTGGCGGTCCTGGACCTGGCCCGTGAGCTCGCCGGCGTCACACCGGCTCTCGTGATCGGTCACAGCTTCGGCGAGTTCGCCGCGCTGACCGCCGCGGGAGCGCTCGACCTGGCGGACGGGGTCCGGCTCGTGATCGCGCGTGACCGTGCGCTGCGCGCCTCGCGCGACACCGAGGGAGGAATGGTCGCGCTGCGCGTCGGACGACAGCGGGCGAGCGCTGTCGTCGGCTCTCTCGCTGACCGCGGCCTGGCGGTCGCTGCCCACAACGGGTACGACCAGGTCGTGGTCTCCGGCCCGCACGAGTCGCTGGACCGGCTGACGGCGCTGGCCGGCCTGCTCGGGATCGAAGCGACGCGCCTGCGCGTCCCGTACCCGTTCCACAACCGGCTGCTGGCGGAGGCGAACCGGTTGTTCGAGGCGGAGGTGGCCGAGGTCCGGGTGCGCGCACCGCGAGTGCCGATGTACTCGCCGGTGCTGGGCCGTTACGTCGAGACCGAGCAGGACGGCCGCGAGATCCTGACCAGCCACCTCGAACGGGAGGTCGGCTTCCTGCAGGCCCTGGTGTCGGTGCGGGGTGACGGGTACGCGCACTTCCTCGAGTGCGGAGCGCGCGCCGCACTGACCGACCTCGTGGGTGCGTGCCTGCCCGGCGTGCAGACCGCGGCACCGCTGCGACAGCGCCGGACCCTCGACGAGCTGCGCGGCGCGTTCGCCACGTCCTCCAGCTCTGAGGCCGCGTCGAACGGGGCGCCGGTCGCGCAGGCCGGGTCGAACGGATCGTCGGTCATGCAGGCCGGTTCGAACGGGTCGTCCATTGCGAGCGCTGGTTCGAACGGGTCGCCGGTTGCGGGCGCTGGTTCGAACGGGTCGTCGATCACGAGCGCCCGAGCGGACGCGGCACCGGTCGAGCCCGCCCGAACGGGCACGCACCAGGTGCAGCACACCGCGGTTCCCGCCGCTGCCGTCCCCACGACGGCACCCGAGCCCGCAGAACCCGCGCCGTCCGGGGGCGCGGACGTTCCGGGCTTGGTGGACGAGCTGCGCACCCTCTACGCCTCCGCCGTCGGCTATCCGGAGGAAGTGTTCGAAGCCGACATCGAGCTCGAGGCGGACCTGGGGATCGACTCCATCCGGCAGACCGAGCTGCTCCAGCGCGCCCGCCAGAAGTACGACCTCCCCGAGGCCGACATCCGGATCACCGACTACACCACCCTGGAGTCGATCGCCGAGCTGCTCACCCAGCTCGGTGCCGGGCGGGTGAAGGCGTGAACAGTCCACGCAGCGGTGCTTTCGCCGACCGGATCTGCCTGGTGACGGGAGGCTCGAAGGGGCAGGGCCGGGCCATCGCGCGCGAGCTGGCCCGCGGTGGCGGCCATGTGATCGTGAACTGGTTCCACGACATCGACGCCGCGCGGCAGACCGTGGCGGACATCCTCGCGGAGGGCGGTTCCGCGGAGCACCTGCGGGCCAGCGTGGCCAAGCAGGACGCGGTCGAGGAGATGTTCGCCGACGTCGCACGCCGGCACGGGCGGCTCGACGTGCTGGTCAACAACGCCGCCCGCGGAGTGTTCGAGCCCGGTCACGTGCTCACCGACCGCGACTGGGAAAGGGCGATCGACACCAACGTGCACGGCCCGCGCCGTTGCTGCCGTGCCGCCTTCCCGCTCATGAAGGACCGCGGCGGCGCGATCGTGAACCTGGGTTCGATCGGCACCAGCGTCGTCATCGACAACTACAGCTGCGTGGCGGTGTGCAAGGGGGCCCTCGAACAGCTGACGAAGTACCTGGCCGTGGAGTTCGGGCCGCACGGCATCCGGGTGAACATGGCGTCCGCGGGAATGCTCGTCAGCGAGACGGTGAAGTTGTTCCCCCGCAGTGAAGAGGTCCTGGAGGCGACGGTCGCGGGAACTCCGCTCGGCCGCCTGGGCACGGTCGAGGAACACGCGAAGCTCGTGGCCTTCCTCGCCTCCCCGGAAGCGTCGTGGATCACGGGGGAGAACGTCGTCAACGACGGCGGCATCCGGCTGGGCGGTGCGCTGATCCGCGCCGGGGGCACGTGGGGCGACGCCCCGCGGCCGACGGCGGACGTCGTCGAGCCCAGCGCGTCGGGGGTGGCGGTTCGCGATGTGCCGGTTCGCGCCGCCGACAGTGCGCCTGCCCGCGCTTCGGACGGTGCGCCTACCCGCGCCTCCGACAATGCGCCTGCCCGCACCTCGAGCCGCGCCGCGGAACCCACGCCCGGCCGTGAGGGTGACGACGATGCCATTGCCGTCGTCGGGATGGGACTGGTCGTCCCCGGTGCGGAGTCACCCGAGCAGTTCTGGGAACTGCTGCGCGCCGGCGAGCCCGCGTTCAGCGAACCGGGGGACCGCTATCCGCTCGACACCTTCTGGGCCGCCGATCCCGGCGACCGCGACCGCACGTACGCGCGCACCGCGGGCTTCGTGCGGATGGGGCGGCACGAGGACGTCGCTCCCGACGCCAGCCTGTCGTCGTCCTGGCTGCGCCACGCCCTGGGGCAGGCGTTGCCGGCCGGTCCGTCGTCCCGTTCCTCGCTGTTCATCGGTGCCTGCTCCGACGGCGACCAGCACTTCGAGCAGGCCATGGTGGTCGAGGGGTACGCCCGCATGCTCGCCGAGGCCTGGCCGACGCCCGCGGGCCCGGACGCGGAACGGCTGCGCTCCCTGCTGCGCGAGCGCTACCGGCTGGCCGCGGGCAACCCGGAAAGCCACCTGCCGGACGGGGTCGTCCGCAACGCCGTGCGCGGCCTGCTGCCGGACACCACGCCCGTGACGATCGTGGACACCGCGTGCTCCTCGTCGCTCTACGCCATCGACCTGGGTGTGGCCGCCCTGCTGGAAGGCAGCACCGACCTGGCGCTGTGCGGGGGCTACTTCATGGTCACCCCGCGGTTCAACGTGCTGTTCAGCAAGCTCGGCGGCCTCAGCCACCGGGGAGCGGTCAACGCGTTCGACGGCTCCGCGGACGGCACGCTCTTCTCCGACGGCGCGGCGGTGGTGGCGCTGCGCCGGCTGGGTGACGCCCGCCGCGACGGCCAGCAGGTGCTCGGCGTGCTGGCGGGGTTCGGTGCCGCGGCCGACGGCCGGGGCAAGGCCATCGCCGCCCCCAACCACCGCGGGCAGGAACTGGCGATCGCACGCGCCGGGCACGGGCAGGAGCACGCCCCGGTCTGGGTGGTCGGGCACGGTACCGGCACCAGGGCGGGCGACGAGGTCGAGCTGGCCGCGCTGAACCAGTCGGCCGGCCGGGAAGTGTTGTGCACCAGCAACAAGTCCCTGATCGGGCACACGGGGTGGGCCGCGGGCGCGGTGTCGGTGATCCACGCTCTGCTCGCCCTGCGCCACGGTGTGGTCCCCGCTCAACGGCCACGACCCGGCGCGGCGGCGACCGCGGAACACGTCACCGTCCCCGCGCAGGACACGCCGCTGCCCGCCGGACCGCGCCTGGTCGGCGTCTCCGGGTTCGGGTTCGGCGGGACCAACGGGCACCTGCTGTTGCGTGACGAGCCCGGCCCCGGCGAGCCCGTGCCCACCTCCCGGCCGCCGGCGAAGGACGACCGCGTCGTCCTGGTCGCGTGGAGTGCCCACCTGCCGGGGGCGCCGACCTCGGCCGAAGTCGCGACGCGCCTGGGCGAGGGGCGTGCGCCCGCTGACGACGCGGCCTTCCCGATGCCCTACCCGGCGCCGGAGTGGAAGGTGAGCAGGCTGCCCGCCGCGGTGTCGGACGCCATCGACCGCACCCAGCTGATGGCGCTGGACGTGGCCGAACGCTTCCTGGCCGAACACGGGCAGCTGTGGGAAGGCCGCGAGGAGACCACCGGTGTCATCGCCGCGCACTACGGACCGACCCTGTCCTGGTACCAGTCGGCGCTGCGCTGCTACGCCGACGACCTGCTCGCCGTCACGCCGGGTGAGCTCGACGCGGACGAGTTCGCGGAGGCCGCGCGAGCCGTGGGCCGCGCGGTGCGGGCAGGAACCCCCGAGTCCACCCCGGACACCCAGCCCGGTCTGATGGGCAACGTCATCGCGTCGCGCATCGCCAACCGCCACAACCTCAACGGTGCCGTGCAGCTCGCCGACGCCGGACCGGACGCCACCGCGCACGCGGTCCAGACGGCGGTGCGGCACCTCCTCGGCGGAGCGCTGGACCTGGCGCTCGTGCTCAGCCTCAACGGCAACAGCACCGACGAGCTGCGCACCCTGCTCGGTCGCGGCCCCCTCGGCGAAGGCGCCTTCCTGTTCGCCTTGGCACGGGAGAGCACCGCGGCCGCCGCCGGATGGCCCGTGCTCTGCCAGGTCTCGGTCGCCACCGGCGGCGCCGGAACCCGAGCCCCACGGCCGCTGGACTACCTCGGCGCCAACGGCGCGTGCGACCTCGTCGGCGAGCTCACCCGACTGGGGAAGACCCCCCACGTGATCGCCGCCGGCCCTTCGGCGCCCGGGATCGTGCTGACACCACACCGGGCCACCCGGCCGGCGCCGCGCAACGAGCGCTACGTCTGCACCTACGTCGAAGAGCCGGCTTCCGGCGCCGAGTGGACCACCGCTCCCGGGCCGGACTGGCTCGTCGTCGTGCAGCCGGGGTGCGAGGAGTCGGTGCCCGCACACGTGCGCGCGTACGGTGCTCACATCCACGTGCTGGACGAGACCGCACCGGTCGAGGCCCAGTTCCCCGACGCCGCGACGGGCGCTGGCCGGTTCAGCCACGTCCGCCTCTTCGCCTCCACCGGTTGGCCGGCGCCCGGCGACACCGTTGCGGAAGGGACTCTCCGCGCGCACGAAGCGCTGTTCCTCGCGGCGAAGTCCTGCCGCGACCGGATCGACGCCGGTGGCTCGCTCGGCGTGCACCTCGTCGACGAGCTGCGCAGCGGAGTCCCGCACTCCTCCGCCGGCCTGTTCACCGGCATCGTCAGCAGCCTCGCCTGGGACCTCCGCGGGGCGCGGCTGGCCGTGGTGATCAGCTCGGAGACCGGCGCCTGGGACACCCTGAACCGGGAACTGGCCGGCTACCGCGGCTATCCGGCGGTGCTCCACCACGACGGTGTGCGGCTGCGCACCAAGCTGGTGCCCGCACCGCTCGACCTGAGCTCGAACGTGTCGCCGCTGCGGCCGGGGTCGGTGGTCGTGGTCACCGGCGGCGCGCGGGGCATCACGGCGGCCTGCGCGAAGGAGCTCGCCTCCCGGACGCCGTTGCGGTTGTGGCTGCTGGGCTCGTCGCGGCTGCAGGACGTGCCCGAGGACCTGCTGTACGCGGGCGACGAGCAACTTCCCGGCCTGCGGGCGAACTTCCTCAAGACCGAACGCGCCCGCACACCCGGTGCCACGGTGCGGGAGGTCATGGCCCGGTTCGACCGCCTGCTCAACGCCCGCGAGTCGCAGCGGAACCTGCGGGAACTGCGCGCGCTCTGCGGTGAGGACGCGGTCGACTACCTGACCTGCGACCTCACCGACGCCGAGGCCGTCCGCTCGGCCGTCGAGACGATCCGGCAGGTCACCCCGGACGTCGACCTGCTCGTGCACGGCGCCGGCCTGCACAACGGCGGCGACATCTCCCGGCTGACGGTCGACGGGCTGCGGCACGTCCGCGGGGTCAAGGTCGACGGGTACCGCAACCTCAAGGCCGCGTTCGGCACCGCCCAGCCCGCCCAGTGGTGCAACTTCGGCTCGGTGGCCGGCCTCGTGGGGCTGCCCGGCGAGACCGACTACGCGCCCGGCAACGACTTCCTCCACGGCGCGGCCCGCCAGGCGGCACTGGTCCGCGGCGCGGACGAGCGCACGCTGATCTGGCCGATCTGGGCGGAGATCGGCATGGGCGGATCGGAACTGATGCAGGGCAACAACGAACGAGCGGGGATCATGGCTCCGCTCGCCCCGGCCGAGGGCGTGCGGCACCTGGCCGCCGAGCTGTGCACGCCGTCGGTCGCCCAACCGCTGGTGGCGTTCCTCAACGCGAAGGAACGCGCGACCTTCGGCGAGCAGTTCCCCGGCTTCGTGCACCCGGTACCGGAGCGCACCCGGTGGATGCTCGGCACCCCGCACCGCACCACCCGCGGCACCACCCAGTGGCTGCTGGACCTCGGCGAGCGCACCGCGGGGTTCCTGGTCGACCACACGGTGAACGGCAAACCGACCATGCACGGCACCGGTCTGGCCACCATCGCGGCCGAAGCGGCGACCGCGGTGGTACCCGGCTTGCCCGTCCGCACCCTGGAGAACCTGCGGTTCTCGGCGTTCGTCGCGCCGAAGGCCGGGCCGGGCAACCCCTACCGGGTGACGGCGCGGCTGGACGGCCCTGACCGCGTGCACGTCCGGATCACCAGCGACGTGGTGGACCGGCGTGGCCGGGTGCTGCGCGCGGACCGCCAGCACTTCGCGTGCGACGTGGTGCTGGGCACCCTTCCGGTCCCGCCGCTCGCCAGGAACGTCGTCACCGACCGGCCGTCGGAGGACCCCTACTACCGCGATGACAGCGCCGTGGTCCTGCGCGGGGTCTACCGCGCGAGCACCGACGGCAGGGAGGGCCCGGACGGCACCAGCTCCCGCTGGGTGCTGGTCCCGCCCGCCACCGAAGCCGACCGCGCACTCCTGGAGAACCCGCCGGTTCCCACGGTGATGCTGGACGCACTGGCCCGGACCCGGTTGCTGCGCACCGACGGCAACGGCGTCCACCTGGTGGCGGTACCCCGCTTCATCGACCGCATCGAGTTCTTCGCGACGGGCAGCGACGCGGCGGTGAGCAAGTCCAACCCGGACGGAATCCTGCTCATCCACGTCGACGACGCGAACGTCGAGGAGGCGGTGAACGTGGACGGCCGGGTCCTCATCCGCATCTCCGGTTGCGAGACGTTCGACGTCGGCGACACCAGCTGAGCGTGGCGCCCCGACCACCTCGGTCGGGGCCGTCACGGCATCCGGCCCGACCCGGATGCCCGGCCCCACCGGCCCGGCGGCTGAGGTCGTCGCGCCGGTGGGCTCCGCGCTCGTCATCATCGCCCGGCCGCACCCGCCCTGCGGCCGGCTCCCGGAGCTGGCTGGGAGACCCCGTGAGATCGAGGCGGCTTGACCGAAATCTGTGAGGTAGCAAAATGACGCGTTTGAGTTCTGGTAGCCCGGACAACGACGTCGCCGTCGTGGGTCTGGGCATGAGGTTGGCCGGTGGCATCTGCGAACCGGCGGACTTCTGGGCCGGCTTGATCGCGGCACGCAGTGAGGTCGGGGACCTCCCCCGCGACCGGTGGTCGTCGTACCCGGCACACGGTCCGGCGGCCGCCGCCGCGGTGGACCGGGCGGTCAGCCGTGCCGCCTACCTGGAGGACGCCGCGAGCTTCGACGCCGAGTTCTTCGGCGTCACACCCAGAGAAGCGGTCCTGATGGACCCGCAACAGCGCCTGGTGCTGGAAGTGGTGTGGGAAGCACTCGAACACGCCGGAATCCCGCCTCTGTCGCTCGCCGGCAGCAACTCCGCCGTGCTGATCGGCGTGGGTGGCGGTGAGTACGGGCAGATGCTGCTGAACGATCCCGAGCGGATCGGTCCGTGGAGCAGCATCGGCGGCGCCTACTGCGCCGTCGCGAACCGGGTTTCGTACTTCCTCGACCTGCGCGGTCCGAGCCTGGCGCTGGACTCCGCGTGCTCGTCCTCGCTCGCGGCGATCCACTTCGGACGGCAGGCGCTGCTCTCCGGGGAGTGCGACGTCGTGATCGCGGGCGGGGTGAACCTGATCGCCGCACCCGCGCAGACCCTGTCGCTGGGCGCGTCGGGAGCGTTGGCGGCCGACGGCAGGAGCAAGCCGTTCGCCGCCTCCGCCAACGGGTACGGGCGCGGCGAGGGTGCCGGTGTCGTGGTGCTCAAGCGGCTGGACCACGCCCGGCGTGACGGCAACAACGTCCTGGCCGTCGTCCGTGCGAGCGCGGTGCGGCAGGACGGCCGCACCAACGGGATCATGGCGCCCAACGGCGTCGCACAGCAGGAGATGCTCCGATCCGTCTACGCCGGCGCCGGCATCGATCCGTCCGCTGTGGACTACCTGGAAGCGCACGGCACCGGCACGCCTCTCGGTGATCCGACGGAGGCGGCCGCGGCCGCTGCCGTCCTCGGAGCCGGCCGGGCACCGGACTCGCCTCTGCTCATCGGATCGGTGAAGGGCAACGTGGGGCACCTGGAGGCGGGTGCGGGGGTGGTCGGCATCATCAAGACTGTGCTGGCCATGCGTGCCGGTGTCCTGCCGCCCACGGTGGGAGCGCGGGACGGTGTCAACCCCGCGGTCGAGGCGGAGCGGTCGGTCAAGGTGGTGACCGAGCCGACCGCCTGGCCGGAGGTCGCCGGAAAGCCGAAGCTGGCCGGTGTGTCCAGCTTCGGCTACGGGGGCACCATCGCGCACGTCTGCCTGGCAGAAGGCGACCCGCTGGAACCACACGGGGAGCGGGACGCCACTGACGCCCCGTCCCTGCTCGTCCTGTCCGCCGCCACCCAGGAGGCGCTCGCGCCGACGGTGTCCAGGCTCGCGGACGTGCTGGAGACGGGGGAGCAGGACGTCGACGCGGTGGCGGCCACGCTGGCGCTGCACAGGTCGCACCTGCCGTGGCGGGCCGCCGTGGTCGCCACCGATCGCGGCGAGGCGGTCGACCGCCTCCGGGCGTGGTCCGCGACCGAGAAGGTGCCGGGGGTGGTGCACGGCAGGGCGACCGAGCAGGCCGCCGGACCGGTGTTCGTCTTCTCCGGCCACGGTTCCCAGTGGGCGGGCATGGGACATGAGCTGCTCCGGTCGAGCACACCGTTCGCGGCCCTGTGCGAGCGGCTCGACCCGGTGTTCCGCGAGGAGGCCGGGTACTCGCTGATCACCGAGATCGACGAGGGGGACTGCACGCGGACGGACCGCATCCAGGCGACGTTGTTCGCCATGCACCTGGGCCTGGCCGAGGTGTGGCGGTCCTGGGGTGTCGAACCGGTGGCGGCACTCGGCCACTCGATGGGCGAGATCGCCGCGGCGGTGACCGCGGGCGTGTGGAGCGCGGAAGACGCCGCCCGGTTCGCCTGCCGCCGCGCGGCACTGCTCGGGACCGTGGCGGGACGCGGTGCCATGGTCCTGCTCGACGTGCCGTTCGACGAGCTGGAGGAACGGCTCGCGGGCAAGTCCGGCCTGACGGCGGCGATCGAACCGGCCCGCGGGTGGTCCGTGCTGGCGGGCGACGTGGCCGCGGTGGAGGAGTGCACGACCGTGCTGGCCGAAGAGGGCCGCGTGGTTCGCCGAGTGGCTTCCGACGTCGCTTTCCACAGCTCGCACATGGACGGGCTCGTCGACGACCTCGGCGCTGCTGTGCACGGGTTGTCGATCGGCCCGGCGTCGTTGCGGCTGTACGGCACGATTTTGGACGACCCGCGTTCCGGCGCACCACGGGACGCCGGTTACTGGCAGCAGAACCTCAGGCGCCCCGTGCGGTTCGCGGCGGCCGTGGAAGCAGCGGTCCACGATGGACACCGCCACTTCCTGGAGATCTCACCGCATCCCGTCGTCGTCCACAACATCGCTCAGATCGCGGAGTCGCTGGCCGTTCCGGCGGTCACCGCGGCGCACTCGCTGCGTCGCGCGCAGCCGGCGCTCCCGGAGCTCACGGCACAGCTGGGCAGGCTGCACTGCGCCGGAGTCGACGTCGACTGGCGAGCCCGCTGGCCCCGCTCGGCAGCGGTCGCGTTGCCGCGCACGGCGTGGCAGCACAGCCGGTACTGGCTTCCCGAGGCGCCCCTGGACCGGGGGACAGGAGGCCACGACCCGGAGTCCTTCACCCTGCTCGGTTCCCGGCTGACCGCTGCCACCGTGCCGCCTTCTGCCGTGTGGCAGACGACCCTGTCGCCTGAGAACAGGCCGTACGACGCTCCGCACACCGTGCACGGCGTGGACATCGTTCCCGCCGCCGTGCTGTTGTGCACGCTCGCCGACGCGATCACGGGTGCTGCCGACAAGCCGCGCCACCTCCGCGACGTCGTCCTGCGCACCCCTCTGCCGGCCGAGCAGGACCGCGCCGTCCAGGTCGTCCGCCAGGACGGCAGGGCGGTGCTCTCCTCCCGTCTGCAGGAGGCGTCAGAAGAGACGTCCTGGACCACGCACACCTCCGCTCGCGACGGCGGTGCCGGCACCGTGCGCGCCGACGCGGCCGAGGTCGTCGGAGACCCGGTGCTGCCGATGCTCCCCGTCGGCACCGACGAGGTGCTCGACCTGCTCCGGCCGCTGGGGGTGTCAGGTCTGGCCTTCGACTGGCAGGTGGACCACCTCCGGCACGACGACGACGTGGTGCACGCGACCGTGTCGACGCCCGGCCGCGCGTCCCACTGGGCCGTGGTCCTCGACGCCGCCACCACGCTGTCCTCGCTTCCGCTGGCCCGGCAGGGCATCTACCGCATGCCCGCCTCCATCGAGTCGGTCGAGTGGACCGGTCCCGCTCCGTCGTCGGTCCACCTGGTCGCACGCCTGCGCAGCGGTACCACCGACACCATCGACCTGGACCTCCAGGGGACCGGCGGACAGTCGTCCGCCAGGGTCACCGGGCTCCGGTTCGGCGTTCTCGACGCGGACCAGACGCTGATCGCCGACCCGAGGACCTTCCTGCACGGGCTTTCCTGGCAGCCGCTGGAGGTCCCGGCCGTCGAGACGCCCGCGGCCACGGTCACGCTGGTCTCGACCGAACCCTCGGCGACCGCGGAACAGCTCGCGGAGCACCTCGTGCGGGCCGGTCTGCCGTGCACGCTCGTCAAAGCCGCACAGGACATCTACCCGCCCGCGGGCGACGGGCCGCACCACGTGGTGTACCTGGCCCCGTACTCCGGACCGGGACAGGAGTACGACGCCACCGTCCGCCACCTGACCGATCTCGCCGACGTGACCCGGTCCGCGGCCGAGGCCGACCGGCCGGGAACCAGGTTGTGGGTCCTCACCAGGGAAGCCCTGGCCTGCACCACGTCCTCCGGTCTCGCGCATCGGCCCCTGTGGGGAGCCGCACGGGTGATCGCCTCCGAACACCCGGAGCTGCGCGGTGGCGTGCTCGACCTGGAGGGAGGCGACGACGACGCCGCGTTCGAGCTGGTGGCGCGAGTCCTCAACGAACCCCCCGCGGAGGACTGGCTGGTCGTCAGGAACGGTGAACTGCTCGCCGGTCGCGTCGTTCCCCGCCCGGACCGCGCCCAGACCCCGCCGGTGCCCCTGCGACCCGACGCCACCTACGTGGTCACCGGCGGTCTCGGGGCACTCGGGCTGGAGGCGGCGCGGCACCTCGCCTCACGGGGCGCCCGCCGGCTGGTCCTGACCAGCCGGCGTGGACTGCCGCCGCGTTCCACCTGGGAGGAGCAGCACGACGACGCGACCCGGCGCGCCATCGGCGTCGTCGAGGAGCTTGAGGGCCAAGGGGTGAACGTCCTCCCGCTCGCCTTGGACGTGACCGACGCCGACGCCGCACGAGCGGTGCTGACACCCGACTTCCTGCGCATGCCGCCCATCCGAGGCGTGGTCCACACGGCCGGAGCCGTGCACGGCCGCCTGGTGGACGACCTGGACGAGGAGTCGATCCGGGAGACGCTGCACGCCAAGGTGCTGGGTGCGGTGGTGCTGCACGAGCTGTTCCCGCCGGGGAGCATCGACGAGATGGTGCTGTTCTCCTCCACCGCACCGCTGGTCGTGCTGCCCGGTTGCACCGCTTACGCCGCGGCCAACTCGTTCCTGGACGGCCTGGCCGCACACCGCCGGCACCGAGGCGGGAACACCACCTCGATCGCCTGGACGGTCTGGCGTGACACCGGCATGGGCAAGCTCAGTGCCGACGGACTGCAGAGCATGGAGGCCCAGGGCTTCGGTGACATCACCCCGTCCGAGGCGCTGCGCGTGTGGAACTGCCTGCACACCACGGATGACGGCTACGCGCTGGTGGTCAGGCCGACCACACCGCCGCCGGGGGGACGTCGCGCGCTGTTCGAACACGTCCGCGACCCGCGGAACGGCGAGTCGCGCGGAGGCTCGGCGGCGGAACCGGTCACCCTGCTGCGGGACCTGCCCGCGGACGAGGTGTCCGACGCGGCGATGGCCGTGATCCGCAGCGTGGTGGCGGCCGAGACCGGTGTGCCGGAACACCGGATCGAACCCGAACGGCCGTTCTCGGACATCGGCCTGGACTCGGTCATGGGCATCGCGATCCGGGGCAAGCTGCAGCAGGGCACCGGAGTCGAGCTGCCCGCGGGCATCCTCTGGACCCATCCCACACCGGCGGCCCTGACCCGCTACCTCGTCACGACGGCGGCGCGGTGAACTCAGAAAGCCGATCACCCCTGCCTCGCGCCGTGGCGTGCGTGTCGTGCGTTCATGATCCCAGACCAATTGTTGAGTCGAGGCCGATCAGTCCATTCGGCTCGTCGATATATGGCACCGCGTGTTGATCCGACTGGAATAATCCGGTTAGGGTCGGCGCGTTCATGAATATTTTCAGAATCCCGGTCATCGGAGGTTCGGATGACGTCTGCGCGCGGTTCCTCGGTGAGCACGGCGTGGGTGGACGAGACGTGTTCCGCGGAAAAGTCCCAGGGGGCGGTTGAAAAGGCGGTGTTGATCATCCGCTACCTGGGGAGGAAGGGCGGGGTCTGCTCCCTGGCCGACATCGCACGGGACCTGCAGCTCGCCAAGACGACCGCTCACCGGCTGCTGCGCACGCTGGAGGCGGAGCAGGCCGTCCGGCGGATCGCCAACGGGTACGAACTGGGCGACCTGCGACTGACAGCGGGGTTGACGAGCGACGACCACGCCCTCTTGCGGCGGCACGCGCTCAAGGGCATGTTGCGCCTGTACGAGCTGACGCACCTGCTGGTGCAGCTCATGGTCGTGGAGGACAACGTGGTCCGCTGCGTGGAGCAGTTCGAGCCTCCCGGTGCCGGCTTGCTGTCCGGTCCGGTCGACTTCGGCCGGTCGTGGTCCGCGCTGGAGACCGCCGCCGGAAAGGCGGTGCTGACGCTGAAGGCGCATCGGAGCTCCTCCGGCCGGCCCGCCTCCCGGGTCGCGCACGACGACGGGGTCACTCACCGGGGTCTGCGCACCTCGGCCGTGCCGGTCGTCGCGGACGGCCCCCTGTTCGCCGCGGTGTCGGTGACCGGGCCGCAGGCGTTCGTCGCGCGGGGGGAGGTCCAGACCGCGCTGGCGCACGTGGCGCGCTTGTACGAGCCGTTGTGCGCAGGTCTGGCGAGCTGAGCCAGGCCTCAGCTGAGGTCGCGCAGCACGGCGCAGACGATCCTGGTGAGGTGCTCGACCAGGGGGTCGACGGGATCGGTCAACCCCCTGGTCACCCATTCGGTCACCACCTGGGAGATCCCGGAGACGAGCGCCAGCGAGGCCCGCTGGAACAGCACCCGGTCGTGCTGGGGGCCGACGACCCCGCGGACCAGGCGGCCGAAGAACTCCGCCTGCCTGCGCATGGACTCCCGGCGCAGTGACTCGAGGCGCGGCACGTCGATGTAGATGATCCGCGCCCGCTGCGGGTGTTCCGACAGCATGGTGACCAGCGCCTTCATCATCGGGAAGATGAGCTCGCGCGGACCGGACGGGTTGCGCGGCGAGGCCTCGACCATGCCTTCGAGCAGCCACCTGTTCTGCTCGGTGTGCACCTGGAACACCAGGTCACCGCGATCGGTGAAGTGCTCGTAGAAGTAGCGCTTCGACACCTGCGCGCGAACGCACACGTCCGCGACCGTGACGTCGTCGTACGCGCGCGCCGAGAACAGCTCCAACGTGGCCTCGACCAGTCGTTCCCGTCGCTGAGCTGACCGTTCGAGGCGGGACCTTCCGCCGTAGGAGTCTCCTCGTGGCTTCATCGGCGCGGTGCCCGGTGTCCTTCCCGGCTCGAAGTGGTCCTCACGCTCAGTACCTATCACCGGCGGCGAATCTGCGCCACCCGCGTTCCGGACCGCGGAGCCGCGCGCGGTCGTCGCACTGCGTCATCAGTCGGGAACGTCGGCGTTCTGGTTTCTTGCTGCAACGGGGTTCTGGATAGGAATCTTGATAGCCCTAAAGGGTGAATCTCCGTGTCAATTGGAATCAGCGTAACGCCTGGACCAGGCAGTTCAATCAAGAACGTTCACGTTCCAGACCTTGCGCAGCCCTCCGGTGGCGGACATACTGTCGTGAACCGGCAACCGGAGGGTGAGTGAAACCGACGGTCGCGTTTTTGGCGACCGGTGATGTCGTCGAATGCGAAGGTGTCGATTTCGGCCAGCCCGGTGCCGCGACGTGAATGGTGGTCTTCGTGGGCAACAGGGTGGAGCTCAGGCATCTGCGATATTTCGCCGCGGTGGCCGAGACGTGTCATTTCGGTCAGGCCGCGAAACGGCTCAACATGGCCCAGCCCGCGCTGTCGAACGCGATCAAACAATTGGAGGACGAACTCGGCGTCAGCCTCCTGGTCCGCACCACGCGGCGGGTGGAGCTCACCGAGGCCGGCAAGTTCTTCCTCGACGAGGCGCTGCACACGCTGGGGCGTGTCGACGCCGGCATCCACGGTGTCAGGCTGCTGAACGAGGGGCAGTCCGGACTCGTGCGCATCGGGCTCACCTGCTCGGTCACCTTCGCGCACATGCCGTTCCTGATCCAGTCGATCCGCAGGGAGCTGCCCGGCGTCGAGTTCGAGGTGCACTCGGACCTCTCGACAGAGGAGCAGTGCGTCAGGCTCCGTGACCAGACGCTCGACCTCGGGGTCGTGCACCCGCCGGTTCCCGACGGCGTGGAACTGATCCCGATCTGCGAGGAGCCCTTGATCGTCGTCCTCCCGCTCGACCACCCGCTCGCGGAGAAGAAGTCGGTCGGCATCGCGGACCTGCGGGACGAGTCCTTCATCACCGGGGCGAAGCCGGAGACGGGCATAGCCAACGCGGTGATGAAGATGTGCCTGAACGCCGACTTCAGCCTGCGGAAGAAGCACGTGGTCTCGAACATGCCGACTCTCCTCGCACTGGTCGCCTCCGGTCTCGGGATCGGCGTGGTGCCGGACGCCGCCCGCTCGGTCCCCGTCCCGGGCGTGACGTTCCGCCCGCTCAGCGAAGCGCCGATGGTGCCGGTGGCCCTGGCGTGGCTCAGGTCGAAGCAGTCCCCGGTGCTCGCCGACGTGGTGAGGACGTTCGAGGGCCTTCTGTCGAAGGTGTAGTCCCGGACTCGACCTCACTTTCGTTCTCCGGCAAGGCTTTCCTCCCCGCTCGTCGGCGGGCGGGAGAGCTGTGCGGTGACCGCCGCGGAGAAGGTGCGGTGCGGCTCGGTCCCTATTTCATTTCACGTTTCCCTCGTGTCCAAGTCCGGTTTTCGACCGGTTTATCGATGTTGCATCATTCGGATTTTAATTCATGAGTGTGCTGCTGTGGTGCTGCAGAGCGGATGTTTGACCGCGAATAATCTGCGCCGGTCTGCGCTGTCGATGCTCCGAACGGCTGGTCTGCTGATGCGCTCGTCACAGGTGTGTCATCTGTCGAGGTCGGCCGCTTGCCGGGCGGTGCACCGAATTGAGAGCGCTAACATTCTCCAGCGGTTGCGGCACCCGGTCGAAGTGGACATACTGTTGCTGGCTGACAACTGAACGTCATCGTTTGGAAGGGCTCGCACCGCAGTTGCGCGGGCGGTTCGAGACTTTCGAACAGGCTGTTTTGTTGCCGGTCGTGGAGTGCGAAGTCGGCGAGCCGTTGTTGTGGCCGGGTGATTGAGGTTGTTGATGGCGAGCAGGGTGGAACTCCGGCACCTCAGGTACTTCGCCGCAGTTGCCGAAACCTGTCATTTCGGTCAGGCGGCCGAAAAGCTGAACATGGCCCAGCCTGCTCTGTCACACGCCATTCGGCAGTTGGAGGACGAGCTCGGCGTGTGCCTTCTGGCGCGGACGACGCGACGGGTGGAGCTCACCGAGGCGGGCCGGTTCTTCCTCGACGAGACCCTGAACACGCTGAGCCGGATCGATGCCGGGGTCGACGGCGTCCGGCTGCTGGGAGAAGGTCAGACGGGACTGCTCCGGATCGCGCTCACGGGATCGGCCGCCTTGGCGCACATGCCGTTCCTCGTCCAGACGATCCGGAAGCGGTTGCCCGGCGTCGAGTTCGAGGTGCACTCGGACCTCTCGACAGAGGAGCAGTGCGTCAGGCTCCGGGAGGAGACGCTCGACCTCGGGGTCGTGCACCCGCCGGTGCACTGCGAGGACGTGGAACTGTTCCCCGTCCGCGACGAGCGGTTGGTCGTCGTCCTCCCCGTCGACCACCCGCTCGCGGAGAGGCAGTCGCTGAGCGTCGCGGCCCTCCGCGACGAAGCCTTCATCACCGAGGTGAAGCCGGAGGCAGGGATTGCCAAGGCGGTGCTGCAGATGTGCCTGAAGGCCGGCTTCAGCCCGAAGCGCAAGCACGTGGTCTCGAACATGCCGACGCTCCTCGCGCTGGTCGCAGCCGGGCTCGGAATCGGTGTGGTGCCGGAGTCCGCCCGTTCCATCCCCTTGTCGGGCATCACGGTCCGGTCCCTCGAGGACGGGGCGAACGTGGGGATCGCCCTGGCGTGGCACAGGTCGCAGTGTTCGCCCCTGATGACCAACGTGCTCAAGGCCTTCGGCGCGCACTGGCCGCAGCGCGAGCAGTGCGATGACACGCGGGCGGCCGGCTGAGCACCCGGACAGAAGCCTTGTCCGCCCCCTTCCCCTTCGTTGCTGCCCAGGCGTCTGCAAGTACCACCAACACTTGATCAAACCGCCGCTAACCCTCCGGTCAGTCGCGTCGAGGCCGCTCTACACCACGAAGTCGTTTTCCCGCAACGGTTGTTCGTCGACGAACGCCCTGCGGTCGACAGGCGACGGCGGGAAGTGCCGCGCGGAAGTCGCTTGTGGACAGTGTCGGCCTGTTGCGGCTCGCGGTCGTCGTTCCGGTAGCTGGAATGTCCGGTTGTGCGACGGCTCCGCGGCTACATACTTGCGACGAAAATCGTTACGCGGACAGGGTGAGAGTGCTTCTCGAGGTGGGAAGTCGCTTCGCCGGCGGCCCACCTCTTCCGGTGAACAGCGCGACCACTTCGGACGGCCGCTGACCTGACCAACGTGGCTGATGACGAGCTCCAACCCACTTCGGCCGAACTAGGGGCGATGACACGATGAGCCCGATTGATTCCGCGACCACCACCCTCGATCTCTCGGCTCCCGTGGAGCTGGCCCACCTGGAGGCCGCGGCTCGGCCGATGCGCATCACGTTGCCCGCACAGGTCGTGGCGGACGTCGAGCGCGGGCGGCGCTTCGTCGAGGCGACCCTGGCGCGGTCCGAACGCCCGGTTTACGGTGCCACCACGGGATTCGGGCCGCTGGTCGTCTTCGACGGCCGGGAGAGCAGCACCGCGCAGTGCGACAACGTGTTGCAGCACCTCACCGTCGGACAGGGGCCCGACCTGCCGGTCCCCGTCGCCCGCGCGGCGGTGCTCGTGCGTGCGCGGTCCCTGGCCCGCGGCTTGTCCGGCGCGTCGATGTCCACGGTGAACGCACTGGCCCGGATGCTCGACAGCGGCTTCGCCCCCGCCATACCGACCTGGGGCTCGGTCGGAGCCAGCGGAGACCTGGTTCCCCTGGCGCACGCCGTGCAGAGCCTGCGCGGGCACGGGTACGCCTACTTCGACGGCGATCGGATGCCCGCGGGCGACGCCCTGCGCGCGGCGGGCCTGGCCCCGCTCGAGCTGGACGGCCGGGACGCGCTGGCGCTGGTCAACGGGACGTCGGTGACGACGGCGGCCGCCGGGCTTGCGGTGCTGTCGGCGCAACGTTCCCTGAAGGTCGCGGTCGCGCTGACGGCGGCACTGGCCGACCTGCTCGGTGCTACGCCCGCGTTCCTGGCACCGTCCCTGCTGGAGGCGTTCGGTCATCCCGAGGCCGAAGCGGCCGGCCGTGAGCTGTCGTGGTGGCTCGGGGGAACCACGCCGGTGGCGGGGCGGCCGCTGCAGGAGCCCTACAGCATCAGGTGCGCGCCGCAGCTGCTCGGCGCTGCCCGGTCGGCGGCCGGGTGGTCGGCCCGGACCGTCGCCGACGACCTGCGCGGGGTCAGCGACAACCCGCTGTTCTTCCCGGACGAAGACCTCGTCGCGCACGGGGGGAACTTCTTCGGCCAGCCCGCCGCCTTCGCCGCCGACCTGCTGTCCTCGGCGATGACCCAGGTCGGCAACCTCGCGGAGCGGCAGGTCGACCTGCTGGTGGACCCCGGCCGCAACGGAGGGCGGCCCCCGATGCTCGCGGCCGAGCCGGGCAAGCAGCACGCGGTCCAGGGCTTGCAGGTGCTGGCGACGTCGGTCGTCGTGGCGATGCGCCGGGCGTGCACGCCCGCGGCGATGCAGAGCATTCCCACCAACCTGCACAACCAGGACGTCGTCCCCTTCGGCACCCAAGCCGCGCTGACCGCCTACGAGCAGGCCAACCTCCTGCGGCTGCTGCACGGCTGCCTCGGCGTCGCGGTGCGCCAAGCCGCCCACATCGGTGATCGCGAGCCGACCGCGCCGCACTGCGCGGGCCTGGTCGCGGCGCTGGCCGAGCGGGTCGCGCCGATCACCCACGACCGTCCGCTCGACGAGGACATCCGCGCGGCTGCCGATGCGCTGGACGAGCACGTCGCGGAGGTGCTGTCGTGACCGCTCCGCCGCTGCCCCGGCTCACCGTTCCGCTTCCGCAGAACCCGCTCGCCCCGTGTGCCTGGCACCCCGGTGACGTCGACGAACCCGTCGGCCCGCCGCCGTCCGACAGCGAGGCGGAGTTCGCCTGGTACCGCTGGTTGCTGGGCCACCACGGTGCCTTCTGCGTGTGGCGGCTGCTCTCGGCCGCGCTCGGCCGCGGTGACCTCGACGAGGCCGCTGTCCTGCACGACACCTACTCGGCGCTGCTGCTCTACTCGGGCAGCTGCCGCCCCGAGGTCTACCTCTCGGTCATCCGGCCGCGGATGGCGGCGCGGCACCCGGCGATGAGCGGGACGTGGGCGCGCGACCACCGCCACGCCGCCGCGCTGCTCGCCGCAGCGCGGCCCGCACCGGGGTCGGCGCTGAGGGCGGCGGTGAAGTTCAACCGCCTCGTGCACATGACGGTGGCCGCCCGGCTCGTGCCGGTCGGCGGGTCGCTGCTGCGCGATGCCGGGCGGGACGTCCACCAGGCGCCCACCGAGGACGAGCAGGCGCTGCTCGACGACTTCTTCCTCGTCGACCGGGCCCAGGTCTGCGCGCACGTCTTCACCGCCGCGCTGCGGGCGCGGGTGGCGGCGCTGCTGGCGGACCTCGCGACGCAGCCGGTGCACGCGATCTACGACCGCGACGCGGTGAACCACTTCCAGACCGACCTTCCGGTGCACATCGCCCGCCTCGTCCCGATCGCCGAGGCGGCTCTCGCGGACGGAGCCCACGCATGACGACAACAGCGGAACAGCCCGACAAGGCGGTGCTGCTCACCCCGCAGGTGCTCGAGTACGTCCGGGGTCAGCTCCCGCCGTTCACCGACGTCCAGCGCGAACTGATCGACGCCACGCTCGCCCTCGGCCAGGTGGCCGAGATGCAGGTGCCGCCGGAACAGGGGGCGCTGCTCACGTTGCTGGCCCGGCTGACCGGCGCCCGCGTGGTGGTCGAGGTGGGGACGTTCACCGGGTACTCGACGCTCGCGCTGGCCGAGGGCGTGGGGCCGACCGGTCGGGTGATCACCTGCGACGTGACCGACCGCTGGGCGGGGATCGCCACCGCCGCCTGGGCCAGGGCCGGTGTCGCCGAGCGGGTGGAACCGCTGCTCGGCCCTGCCGCCGACACCCTGCGCGGCCTTCCGGAAGAGCCGTTCATCGACTTGGCCTTCCTCGACGCCGACAAGGCCGGCTACCGCACCTACTGGGAAGAGCTCGTGCCCCGGCTGCGCCCCAACGGCCTGATCGTGGCCGACAACGTGCTCTACGCCGGCGAGGCGGCCTCACCCGGCGCGGAGGGCAACGCCCGCGCCATCCGCGAGTTCAACGAGCACGTCCGCAACGACGACCGCGTCGAGTCGGTCCTGCTGACCGTCGCGGACGGGCTCACCCTGGCTCGCAAGAAGGGCCCGGGGGAGCGGTGAGGACCGGACGGGGAGCCGCTGAAGTGCCGGTGCGGCCGTGACGGCGGCCTGGGAGGTGCCCGCCGACGCACACCTAGGCGACTACGTGCTGCGGCCGGGCGCCGCGGACGACGACCGGGTCGCGGTGGTGGACCGCTCGCGGGGCGGGCGTCTCGAATGGACGTACGGACGGCTGCGCGCGGCCGTCGCCGGGCTCGCGGCCTGGTTGCGCCGGTCGGGGGTCGGCGATGACGACACCGTGGTGGTGCTCGCCGAGAACAGCGCCGAGTTCGTGGTCGCCTACCACGGCATCCTCGCGGCCGGTGCCGTGGTGCTCGCGCTCGACCCGCGGGACACCGCCGAGCGGTGGCGTGCCGCGATCGACGGCACCGGTGCCAAGGCACTGGTCGCGGAGACGGCCCTCGGACCGCCGGAGGTCTCGCTGCCGACCGTCTGCGTCGGCGCTCCCACACCGAACGGCACGCCGTGGGACGAGGCGGTGGCCACGCCACCTTTGCCGCTGTCTCCGCGCGGAGGCGACCGCACGGCAGTGCTGATGAGTTCCAGCGGCACGCTGGGCGCACCGAAGCTCGTGCCGGTGTCGCACCGCAACCTGACCGCCAACCTCGGGCAGATCGCCCACCTGCACCGGGTGCGCGACGACGACGTGGTCCTGTCGGTGCCGCCGCTGCGGCACGTCTACGGGATGCAGATGGCGATGAACCCGGTGCTTCGGGCGGGCGCCACCCTGGTCATCGGCGCGACCCCGTTCTCGGCCGCCGACTTCACCCGCGACGTCACCGAGGGCGGCGTGTCGCTGGCGTACCTGGTGCCGAGCGTGGTGACCGAGCTCGGTGCGACCGGCCAGCCGCTGCCGTCGCTGCGACTGGTCGTCTCCGGTGGTGCACCGCTGCCCTCGGTGGACGCCGACCGCTGCGCCGCGGTCCTCGGTGTCCCGGTGGTGCAGGGGTTCGGGATGACCGAGGCGGGGTGCGTGAGCTTCAGCCCGGACGGCGTCGAGGTGCCGCCCGGCTCCACCGGCGTGCTCGTCCCGGGCACCGAGGTGCGGTTCACCGGCGGCACGGAGCCGGAGTCGGGCGAGCTGTGGCTGCGCGGGCCGCAGATCGCCCGCACGTCGGCGGACGCGGACGGCTGGCTGCGCACCGGCGACCTGGTGAGCCGGGACGCGCACGGCTTCCTGCGGATCACCGGCCGGGCGAAGTCGCTGATCAAGTACAAGGGCCACCAGGTGTCGCCGGCCGCGCTGGAGGAAGTGCTCACCGGCCACCCCGCGGTGGTCGAAGCCTGCGTCGTGGGCGTGCCCGACCCGGTCGCGGGGGAGGTCCCGAAGGCCTACGTCGTGCTGGCCGAGCCGGTGCCCCTCGCGGAGATCACGGTCCACGTCGCGGACCGCGTCGCACCGCACGAACGGGTGCGGGCCATCGAGCGGGTACGGGCGATCCCGCGTTCCTCGACCGGCAAGCGGTTGCGGCCTCCGGCGCTGCGGGTGCTGGTCACCGGCGGCGGACGCGGGCTGGGACGGACGTTCGCGCAGGCGCTGGCCGCCGCCGGGCTGTCCGTCGCCGTCGCGGGCCGCGACCGGGACGCTCTGGAGGAGACCGCCGACGGAATCCGGCGAGCCGGTGGAACCGCGACCTGGGTGTGCCTGGACGTGACGGACGACGATTCGGTGGCCCGCGGGGTCGACCAGGTCGTGGCCGAGCTGGGTGGCCTCGACGTGCTGGTGAACAACGCGGGTGTGGCAGGGCCGATCGGTCCGTTGTGGACGGTGGATGGAGCTGAGTGGCGGCAGACCTCCGAAGTCGGGTTCTTCGGGTCGGTGCGGGTGACGCGGGCCGTGCTGCCCTCGCTCACCGGACGCGTGGTGAACGTGGTGAGCCGGGCCGGCGCGGTCGGCTGGCCGCACGCCAGCGCCTACGCGGCCGCCAAGGCGGGGTTGATCTCGGTGACAGCGAGCCTGGCCGGGGAGCTGGCCTGCTCCGCACGGGTTGCGGTGGCGTTCGACCCCGGCTTGGTCGACGCCGGCATGACCCGGTCCCACCTCGACCGCGGCCGGACGGGGAACCGCTGGGAGGACGACATCCTGACGTGGACGTTGCAGGCCCGGCGGTCAGGGCGTTTCACGGCCGCCGAGGACGCCGCGGCCGCGCTGGTCTCCGTCGTCACGGGCGCGGCGGACCACCTGTCGGGCCGGTACGTCCGGACGGACGACGTGCTGCCGGGAGGGCCGGGTTCGATCAGGTCAAGCCGACGAGAGGTGTGCTCATGAGGGCTGCGGTCCTGCGCGGAAAGCAGGAGCTGACCGTGGAGGCAGTCCCCGACGCGGCGCTCCGGGCACCCGGTGACGCGGTCGTCCGCGTTGTCGTCGCCGGGATCTGCGGCACGGACCTGCACGGCTACCACGGGCTTCCCGGTCCGGTCACCGGTCCTCGCTGCGGGCACGAGTTCGTCGGCGTGGTCGAAGACGTCGGCACCGAGGTGTCCACGCTCCGCCCCGGGACGATGGTCGTCGCGCCGTTCAACTTCGCCGACGGAACCTGCTCGGCGTGCCAGGCCGGTGTGCACAGCGCCTGCGCCGCGGGTGGCATGTTCGGTGTGGACGGTGACGGCGCACAGGCCGAGGCGGTCCGCGTCCCCTTCGCCGACGCCACCCTGGTGGCGGTGCCGGTGGACGAGGACGACGAACGGCTGCCCTCGCTCCTCGCCCTCACCGACACGATGGCGACCGGCTTGCACGCCGTCCGGACGGGCCGGGTCACGCCGGGCTCGTCGGTCGCCGTCCTCGGTGACGGGCCGGTCGGGATGTGCGCCGTGCTCGCGGCGAGGGAAGCGGGTGCAAGCCGGATCATCCTCGTGGGCAGGCACGAATCCCGGTTGGGCAAGGGCCGCGACTTCGGTGCGACGGACACCTTCCTGGCCCGAGGACCCGAAAGCGTTGCCGAATCCGTCGATTTCGTTCGCGCGGCCACGCAAGGGCTCGGCGCCGATGTGGTGGTGGAGTGCGGTGGTGGTCCGCAGGCGCAGAACACGGCTTTCGCGCTGTGCCGGACCGGCGGCACCGCCTGCGTGATGGGCAGCCCGCCGATCGGCGACGTGACGCCGGTCTTCTTCCGCGGAATCACCCTCACCGGCGGGCTCACACCGGCCCGCGCCTATCTCCCCGAACTCACCGAACGGGTGCTGGCCGGCACGCTCGACCCCGGTTCGATCTTCGACAGGGCGGTGAGCCTGGACGACATCGCGTCCGGCTACGAGGCGATGGCCGCACGCACGGCCACCAAGGTGCTCGTGCGGCCCTAGCGCAGTCACATCTTCCACAATCGCAGGAAGCGAGAACCAAGATGCCGAAAAGGACCTACCGATCCCGGACCCGCTGGCGTGCGGTGGTGCCGGTCATCCTCTCCGTCACCGTGATCGCCGCCTTCAACCCGGCCGTCACCGCCGCACCCACCCAGCACCGGCAAGGCGCGTTCGAGTCGATCGCCACCCCGAAGGAAAGGGCGAACAGGGCGGTCGTCCTCGGCCTCTACTCCGCGCTGAACCGCGGGGACCTCGGACACCTCGACAGGGTGGTGCGCCCCGACCTCGTCCAGCACTACCCGGCGATCGCAGACGGCCGGGCCGCGTTCCGGGCGTACCACGCGGGCCTGCGGAACCAGAACCCGAACCTCCGTTTCACCGTGAAGCGGACCATCGCCCAGAACGACCTGGTCGTGGTGCACAGCCACTTCGCAGGGAAGCCCGGCGACGCGGGTGTCGCCAAGATCAACCTCTTCCGCCTCGACCGGGGCAGGATCGCCGAGCACTGGGAGGTCAACGAGGCGGTCCGGCCGGTGAGCATCGGCAACGACATGTTCTCCACGCTCAGCTCGCCGAAGATCTCCCAGTCGCTGCCGTTCGCCACGGACGCCGAAAGCGAACGCCTCGGCCGGGCCGCCTTCTCCGAGATCGTCAACCAGCCCGATGACGAGCTCCGCCTCCGGGCGCTGGACCGCTACATCGGGGACAACACCTACTACCAGCACTTCCCGGACGTCCCGAACGGAACCGAGGCACTGCAGCAGTTCCTGCACGCCGCGTACGCCGCGCAGCCGGACTACCGCGCCAACGTGAAGACCGTCGTCGCAGAGGGAGACCTGGTCGCGGTCTTCGTCCACCTGGAAAAGCTGTTCGACATGGAGAACGGCGTAGGTGTCGACCTGTACCGCGTCCGTGGCGGGAAACTGCTGGAACACTGGGCCGTCCTGCAGCCGATTCCGCCGACTTCGGCCAACCCCAACACGATGTACTGATCCGAAGGACGCGGGCGGGAAAGGCGGCTCCATGCAGGACGAACTCGCACTCCGGCCCGCGTCCTCGTCATCATCGGGCCGTGGCCGGCCCACGACTCCACTGGCTCTGCTCGCGATCGTCCTCGCGGCGGTCGTCGCCTGGCAGATCCGGGACTGGTCGTCCTACTTGGACGTCAGGCCGCGGCAGTCGTCCCTCCTGCCGGCCGATGCCGGGCACCACGCGGGAACAGGGGGCGGGGCCCTCGCCCCGCCTCCCGCCATCGTTGCGCACGCCGTCCCCAACTTCGTCGGCATCACGCTGCTCGCCGCGCACGTGACGATGGCGATCGTGGTGCTGGCCGGCGCCGCCACCCGGCGGTGGGCGGCGACCAGGCGCATCACCGCCGCGCTGGTCTTCGCGGCGACGGCGGCCGTCCTCAGCGCCTCGGCGACGATCCCCCTCGCGGGACTCACCGTCGGCAACGCGATCTCACGCGGCAACACGATGTCCGCGGCGATCACCGTGTTGCAGCACTCGTTCGTGCTCTCCCTGCTGGCCGCGGTCGCCCTCCACCCGCGGATCGCCCCCCGACTCCCTGAAGGTGATCGACGTGCTGAACAGAAGAGATGCGATCAAACTCGGTTCCGTCGTCGGCGCGGCCCTGGTCTTCCCGGCGAAGCAGCTGGCCTCCGCGTTCTCTGACGATCCGCCGGAGGTGCCGCCCTTCTCACTGCCGCTGTCGATCCCCCCGGTGCTGAAGCCCACGCGGAGCACGGCGGACACCGACTTCTACGACATGCGGATCGCGGAGACCGAGCTGGAGGTCCTCCCCGGCATCCGGACCAGGACGCTCACCTTCAACGGGAGCTTCCCCGGCCCCACCCTCCGCGCCCGGCGCGGTCGCGCCGTCGTGGTCCGGCAGTTCAACGGCCTGTCCGGCCCCGCCACCGTCCACCTGCACGGCGCGGACGTCCCGGCGTCGAGTGACGGGCATCCGATGGACCCGATCGCGCCCGGCCGGTCCAGGGAGTACCGGTACCCGAACGACCAACGGGCCGCGACGCTCTGGTACCACGACCACACGCACCACCTCGAAGCTGAACGGGTCTACCGCGGCCTTTCCGGCGCGTACCTGCTGTCGGACCCCGTGGACGCGCTGCTTCCATTGCCCAGTGGCGAGTTCGACGTTCCCCTCATGCTCAGGGACGCGAAGTTCGACAGCAGGGGCCAGCTCGTCTTCGTGCCGGACGACTTCCTGAACCGGCCGACGGTGCTCGTCAACGGACGGCCGCAGCCCTACTTCGAGGTCAAGCGGAAGCTGTACCGCCTCAGGCTGATCAACGGCTCGAACCTGGAGATGTTCAAGTTCCGGCTTTCCACCGGAGCGCCGTTCCTGCAGATCGCGTCCGATGGCGGCTTCCTGCGCGTGCCCGCGGCGCGGCAGGAGGTCGACGTCTGGCCGGCGGAGCGCGCCGAGGTCCTGGTGGACTTCCGGTCGGTTCCGCCGGGCACCGCCATCGCGCTGCAGAACGTGGCGGCCCTGTCCGAGGACAAGCGCGACGTCCTGCAGTTCCGGGTCGGCGACGGGGGTGCGTGGGCCAAGCCGGAGATCGCCATCCCCGGCTGGTCCCGCGCGCGGGTTCCGTCGGTGGGGGGACAGATCCCGGGATGGCCGGCGCACGACCCGCTGCGCGGCCGGGTCACGAGAACCCGCCGTTTCGTCCTGCGGCTCGACCTCGAGCGCGGCCAGTTCGTCATCAACGACCAGGGGTTCGACCCGGACCGCGTGGACGCGACGATCGAGCACGGCTCGACCGAGATCTGGGAGGTCGTGAACGACGACGCCGCTCTCGGCATCCAGCACACGCTGCACCTGCACCTCGTGCAGTTCAGGGTCCTCGACCGGAACGGCAAGCCCGAGCCCGCCTACGACTCATACCCGAAGGACACCGTCCGCCTGTTCCCCGGCGACGTGGTCCGCATCCAGGCGACGTTCGACTCCCACCTCGGCCGGTACCCGTTCCACTGCCACTTCCTCGACCACGCGACCCACTCGATGATGGGCCAGTTCGAGGTCGTGCCGAGACGATGAGGGAGCTGGACGTGGGTGGTGACCGCACTGCCGGTCACCACCCGCGTCCAGCTCGACGTGGGAGCTCAGTCCGACCTGTCCGGACGGTTGCGCCCCAGTGACTCGTGCGCGGAGACGAACTCGTTCGCGCACTGGGCGACCGCGCAACCGACCTCGCCCGCCAGCAACACCGCGGCGATGATCTCGGCGAGCTTGGCCACCTTGTCGGCGCCGGCGCAGCCGACCATTCCCAGCGTCGCCTGGAAGGCCGGCAGGCCGGTCCCGCCACCGACCGTCCCCACGACGAGCGTCGGCAGCGTCAGGGAGACCTCCCAGTCGCCACTGCTCGTCACGCGCGAGTCCACGATTCCCTTCGCGCACTCGCCCAGGTAGGCCATGTCCTGCCCGAACGCCTGGAACAGGCCGGCCATGCCGTTGGCGACGTGGATGTTGAGCGATGAGCTGCCGTGCAGCGCGAGCGTGCTCCGGTAGGCCTGGACGTACCGGTCCAGCCGCAGCACGTCCGTCCGCCCCTGCGAAGCCACGACGTCCGCCGGGACAACTGCCCGAGCGGTCACCGACTTGCCCTTCAGGCGTGCCGGGATGGGCTTCTTGTCCTCCGGGTACGGCAGGAACTCCTCCAGCTCGATGCCGCTGTGCCGGACGACGTGCTCCGAGACCGCGGCGATCGCCTTGCTCGCCATGTTGCTGCCCATCGCATCACCGGTGGTGAACTCGACGGAGACCAGCACGGTGGAGCCGGCGTGGTCGAAGCTGAGGCGCTGCGCACGCAGATGACCGCTGGTGCTCTCCGCCACGGCGAGCAGCACCTGCTCCTGGGTCCGGCACCACGTCACGAGGTCCTGCGCCGCGCGGAGGCTGCTCACCCGGTAGTGGATGCCCCGCAGGAAGCGGTCGGCCGTCACGACGACCTCGCAGCCCCCCGACGCCTTGAGCATCTTCGCACCGCGGCTGTACGAGGCCACGAGGGTGCCCTCCAGCGTTGCCATGGGGACCACGAACTCGCCTGCGGCGTGTTGCCCGTTGACCAGCACGGGACCGCAAAGCCCGAGGGGTACCGGTACGGCGCCGACGAAGTTCTCGACGTTGCCCGCGACGTCGCTCTCGGTGAGCGTCGTCTCCAACGCCGTGATCAGCTCCTTGTCGTCGGAGAGCAGTTCCGCCAGCAAGTTCTGCCGGTGACGCTCGCTGGTGCGCGAGATGTGCATCTTCACATGCCGTTCTGCTGAGTGTCGGTAGGCCTCACCTGGTGCGCCGGTCCCGCGCGAACGTTCCCGGCGTCCCGCAGGTCAGGAGTGGAGGAGATCGCCGACCGGACCGGTTTCCTGAGAAATCGGGGATTTACCCGCACTGTCGACGATCTCGGTGATGGTGCGAAGCGCGTCGTACTCCGCGTACTCGGCTTGCAGCCGTTGCGCGGCGGCGCGGTAGCTGTTGTCGCGCAGCACCTCGTTCACCGCTGCGCCGATGTCAGAGGCGCGCGGCCGGCCCGTCGCGAGGTTGATGGCCGCGCCGGTCCACGCGGCGTGCGCGGTGGCGTCCTTCTTCTCCTCGGTCTCGCCCGCCAGGACGAGCGGCACACCGCGGCTGAGGGCCATCTGCATCCCGCCGAACCCGCCGTTGCTGACGAACACGTCGACGTGCGGGAGCAGTTGCGTGTACGGGATGTACTCCGCGGCACGCACGTTGTCGGGCAGGGCGCCGAGGTCGCTCACCGGACGGCCGCCGGTGGTGGCGATCACGAGGCAGTCCTGGCCGGCCAGGGCCTCGATCGTGGGCAGCATCAGTTCGGAGTAGTCGTCATTGCTGACGGTGCCCTGCGAAACGAGCACCACCTTGTCGGCGTTGAGCACGTCGTCCCACCACTGCGGCAGCGGCACGTCCTGGTGGTCGGCCTCCCACGGCACGCCCACGAAGCGAACCGAACCGGGGAGGTCGCTGCGCGGGTACTCCAGGGAGGGGATGGACAGGTGCAGGCACTCGTCGGGCACCACGACCTGGGCGTCGAAGTAGGACGGCAGCGTGCCGGTGCCGCCGCAGTCGCGGACCAGCTGCTCCGCGAGGCTTTGCGCTGAGGAGAACGCCGCGCGCACCTCCGCGTTGAGCCGGGCGTTGCGCTCCCGTCCGCTCGGTGACGCGTCGGGCGGCAAACCCATGCCGAAAGGCGCCGTGTCCACGCTGTACAGGGGAAGCACCGTGACACCGAGACCGAGCACCCGCGCGGGCCGGATGCCCGGCGCGCCCAGCTGGATCGGCCACAGGCCGGTGAAGTACATCTCGTGCAGCACGACCGCGGGCGTGTCCGGTTGCTGGGCAAGAACTTCCTGGATCGCCTCGTGCTGCTCCCGCATGGGCTTGGCCAGCACCTCGGTGAGGTAGACGGAGATCTGCTCGACACCGGGCGCGGCGGCGACGAGCTGCGGGAAGGTCTGGTACACGTTCGGGCCGTCGTAGTCGGCGTGCCCCTTGAGCGGGTGGAAGGTGGCGCCCGTGCTGAGAACCGCGTCGCGCAGGTTGGTGCCGGTGACGAAGGTGACGTCGTACCCCCGGGCCACGAGGTGGGCGGCGATGGGGCGCAGCGGGTTCACGTGTCCGGGAAAGGGAATCGCTGCCATGACCACGCGCGTCATACCTTGACCTCCGGAGGTGTGTTTCGGGGAGAAGCCCGTCGGCGGACGGTGCCGGAATCTCGGTCGCCGACTCGTGCAGGGCGCCCGGGAGATGACCGCCGTGACCGGCGAAGAGAAACCGGGTCGGCGCTTTGCTGGTTCACAAAACTCCCTCATCGGTGTGCTCTCTCCGAATATTGCCCTCGCGTCAGTGGTGAACAAGGCGTCATTCCGCCTTGTGGAACAACAAGACCGTCAATTTTGACGTGATACGAGTGGCGTGGGCTGTTCTCAGGTGAAGTCGACGACGGCGCGATAGCGCACGTTGCCCTTGCGAACCCGGTCGAGTGCCTGTTCGAAGTCGGTCAGCGCGAACGTCTCCACTTGGGGACGGATGGCGTGGCGGGCCGCGAAGTCGAGCATCTGCCGGGTCTCCGTCACCGTCCCGACGATGCCTCCGGTGATCTCCTTCGCCTCGGACACCAATCCCAGGGCCGACACGGAGATGGGCCGCTCCGGCACCCCCGCGATGCAGAGACGGCCTTGTGGAGCAAGGATTCCCAGGTAGTCGTCCCAGGGCAGGTCACAGGAGACGGTGGACAGCACGAAGTCGAACGAGCCGGCTGCCGCCCGCAGGGCTCCTGGCTCCCGGGAGGCGATGAAGTCCGTGGCGCCGAAGCGTTCGGCGTCGGCCTGCTTGTCCTTGGTGGTCGAGATGGCGGTGACCGCGCAACCCCACCTGGTCAAGAACTGGAGCGCGAGGTGGCCGAGGCCGCCGATGCCCACGACGGCGACGCGGTGCGTCGGGAGTACCCGGTTGGCGAGCAGCGGTGAGAACACCGTGGTGCCGGCGCACATCAGCGGTGCGGCGTGTTCGGACGGCATCGAGTCGGGGATCGGGTGGACGTGGCGCCAATCGCTCGCCCTGACGTGGTGGGCGAAGCCGCCGCGGTCGCCGCGGAGCACCAGGGCGTCGCGACGTGGGCACAGGTTGGTGCGCCCGCTGAGGCACGACTCGCACCGGAAGCACGACCCGGCGAGTGCGCCGACGCCGACGCGCCGCCCGATCGGCAACGCCGCCTCGTCGACGGCGGAGCCGATGGCGACCACCTCGCCCACGACCTCATGTCCGGCCACGGCCGGGAACCGCGCAAGGCCCCACTCGTCGTCGATGGCGGCGAGATCGGTGTGGCAGATGCCGCCGTGAGTCACGCGCACGTCGACCTCGTTGGGCCCCAGCGGTCCCGAGTCGTACTCGTAGGGCTGCAAGGCGCCGCCGGCGGTGCGGGCCGCATAGGCGATGACCTTCATGGTGAATTCCTCTCAGGACAGCCGATGGCGACCGATCACCCGTGCGGTGATCGGTGGAACTGGTGGACGTGCTCTCTGCGGAGCCGGATCAGCCTTGTTCGCGGGTGATCGCAGCGAGGACGACGTGCTGCACCGCGCGGACGGTTGTGGGAAGTGCGCCGGGGTCCCTGCTGATCCGGTGGATGCCGGCGCGCACGGTGCCGGTCAGGAGGTCGACGGTGAGCGAGACGTCGTCGACCGCACAGAACTCGCCGGTGCCGATGCCGTCGCGAACGACGTTCTCCACCTCGGTCACAAGGGCGGTGAACGGGTTCTCCCGCCCTGCTGGGAGCTCGGCGACCAGCGGTGTGGAGTTCGGGAGGAACATCAGGCGCATGGCGTGGTTCGTGGAGGCCGACAAGATCGCTTCGATGATCGTGAGCATCCTGCCGGCAGCCGGGTCCGCGGAGCGTGCGGCGATCGCGGACACCTGGTGCGCCAGCGGGCGGCCGGCCCGCCGGGCCAGTTCGAGGACCAGCTCGCGCTTGTCGCCGGCGTAGTTGTAGAGGGTGTTGCGCGCGAGTCCTGCCTGCGCGGCGATGTGGCCCATGGTGATGGAGTCGTAGTCGCGTTCGAGCAGCAGCTGCCGCACCGCCTCGGTGAGGTCGGCCCACACCACCTCGTGGTGTTCCTCGATGGTGGCGGCTTTGATCCGCGGCATCTGCTCGTTCTCCTCGGAAAGCCGGCTCCGGCCGGATGACCTCGTCCTACGCCGTCGGCACGGCGTCCGGCAGCCGGGGCTGGTTCTCCTGGTGGATCGCGGTCAGCGTGACGTGCGTGAGCCGCCAGCCCTCCGGCGTGCGGATCGCCTCGTTGTCGTAGAAGCCGACCACCAGCCACGGACCGGCGCCATCGGCGGTGAGCTCTTCCGGCAGCCAGTGCTCGGCGCGGACGTGGGCGTGAATCCTGGCCTTGTCGCCGTCGATCTCGATGACATGACCGGTGATGGCGTGGTGCGTCGCCTTGAACGCCGCGAAGCTCGCACGGAGGACCTCGACGTACTGGCTCAGAGCGATCGTCATCGGCGGAGTGCCCGTGACGGACGAGAAGTCGAACGAGACCTCGTCGGTGTAGACCCGGCCGGGCAGCGCGTCGAACTCCTTCAGGTCTGCGATGTCGGCGTAGTGGCTCATCACTTCGATGAGCTCGGCCCGATCGTTCAGCGTGGTCATGTGTGTCCCCGTTCCCGTGGTCTGCATGTTTACGACGATCTGTCGCAAACATTACGACAGTCTGTCGCAAACAGCAACCTGGGGAGGACGGGAGAGCGTGGTTCGACCGGAGCGTGCGCCCGTTTGTCTGTTGTGGACGGACGATCAGCACCGCTCGACGACGAGCGCGGTCGCGGTGAACCCGGCGCCGAGGCCGATGAGCAGGGCGCAGTCGCCGATGGCCAACCCGTCGAGGCGGAGGAGGTCGTCCAGGTTGGCGATCGTGTCGCCCGCACCGAGGTGACCTGTGGTGTCCCCGAACACCACGAGACGGTCGCGCACGGCTTCGGGCAGCACCGGGAGCACGGTGTACCTGATGGTGTCCGGACGCAACCGCGCTGTGCAGACGACTTGGATGCGATCGGCGTCGTGCAGGTCGGCGTCGGACAGCGCTCGCTGCACCGCTGTGGCGACGGTGGTGCGGATTTCCTGGGCGGTCGTGCGGAACTCCAGCAGGGCGGCGCTGTTGTCGAGCGGGGGTGGCAGCGGCCGGAAGGGGTGGAACCGGGGGAAGGCGCTTTCCAGCCGGGGGTTGCCGGCCCGGCCGGTGGCCAGCACGGCCAGCGGGCCCCGGTCGCGGTGCAGGAGCGCGGCGGTGCCCCCGTCGCCCAGCACCACCTCCGGCGCGGTGCGCCAGCGGTCGTAGGGCAGCTCGCGGGTGTCGGTGCCGGTGCACGCGAGAGCGTGGTGGGTGTCGGGTTCGGTGAGCAGGGTGGTGATGGCGGCGTGCAGCGCCGCGTCGCCGCCGCTGGACATCTGGCTCAGGCCGACGGCGACGGCGTGGGTGGTCCCCAGCGCGGCGGCGAGCCGGTGTGCCGGGGACGCGGGTTCCTCGTCGGTCGCGGACATGCCCGCGTAGGCGAGGAAACCGATCTCCTCCGGCGTGATCCCGGCGGTGGGGAGCACGTCTCGGCAGGCGGTCAGGCCGAGTTGCCACGCCTGCTGCCCGTCGGCGACCGCGACCTCGTGGCAGACGGCCGACCGGGCGTCGATGTCGCTGAGCGTGCCCGCCGTGACCGCATCAGCGGCGCGGGACCGTCCTGCGGGCAGCCAGGTCGTGGCGGCGGAGATGCGCACCCGTCCGGACACCCTCATGCGCGCACACCGCCGAGGTCGACGGGCATCGACTCCAGCCTGCGGTCGAACACCATGTCGCTCCAGCACAGCTCGTGCGGGTCGACGGCGAGCCGCAGCCGCGGGAAGCGGAGGAACAGCGAGCGGACCGCGACGGTGATCTCCATGCGGGCCAGCGGCGCGCCGATGCAGCGGTGCACGCCGCTGCCGAACGACAGGTGGCTGGGCTCACCGTCGCGGTGGGAACGGACCACGTCGGGATCGTCGTAGACACGAGGATCGCGGTTGGCAGCGGCAAGCGACAGCAGCACGGTCGCGTCCTTCGGGATGACGACGTCGCCGACGCGGACGTCGGCGGTGGCGAACCGCCAGATCGCGAACTGGAACGGCGGGTGGTGGCGCAGCAGCTCCTCCACGATCCGCGCGGTGGACGCCTCGCTGCCCAGGGCCTCGGCACGCAGGTCCGGCCTGGCGCCGAGCGTGGCGGCGCCGTGGGCGATGGCGGTGGCGGTGGTGGGTGGTCCTCCCACGAACAGCGCCATGACCGTGCTGAGCAGGTCGCGCACCCCGACGGACTCCGACCGGGCGAGCAGCATGGAGATCAGGTCGTCGCCGGGGTCGTTCCTGCGGTGTTCGACCGTGGCGAGGACGAGGTCGACGAGCTCGTGGTAATAGCCGATCATCTCGGGGCTGTCGGTGGGCTTGCTGGACAGCAGCTCGCGCAGCAGCGCGGCGGCGACCGGCGTGTCCGCGGGGCGCAGGCCGAGCACGGTGCTGATCACCGTGACGGGGACCTGGTTGGCGAAGGCGGTCATCAGGTTGACCGGCCCGCCACCCGCGGCGGCGCCTTGGTGCTCGAGGTGGTCGAGCTGCTCGTGCACGATGCGGTCGACGGTCGCGCGCCAGCGACCCACGGCACCGCTGGAGAGCTCGGCGTTGACCAGCGACCGCAGCCTGCGGTGCTCGGCCCCGTCGGTGTTGAGCATGTGCCGTCCCGTGGAGCTGAGGGTGTCCTCGGGAACGCGCCGTCCGCCGAACTTGTGCTCGGGCGAGCTCAGCAGCCGGGGGTCGACGGCGAGCCGCTCGTCGCGCAGGCAGGCCCGCACGTCGTCGTACCTGGTCACGAGCCAGATCGGGAACCCGTTGGGCAGCTGCACCCGCTGCACGGATGCGGCTTCACGCAGTCGCGCGTAGTAGGCGGTGTTGGTGTCATCGTCAGGCAGCGAGACCAGGGTGGGCAGGCTCATGACCGGTCCCTCTCCACGTCCGCGGTCTTGGCGGACTCGACCAGCGCCGCGAGCTGCGCCACCGTCCGCGCGGTCACCAGGTCGTCCTCGCTGAGCTTGACGCGGCTCGTGTTCTCCACGGCGGTGATCGCGTCCAGCAGCCGCAACGAGTCGACGTTGGGCAGGTAGGCGAGCCGGTCGTCCGGCGACAACTGGTCGGCGGGGATCTCCAGCACCCTGGCGAGCTCCTGGACCACCACGGCCAGCGCGGAGGACTCGTTGCCGTGCACCGGTCCGGTCATGCCGCGTTCTCCTCTCCGAACAGGCGGCGGCGGAGCTCGTCGCGCTTCCACTTGCCGCTGGTGGTGCGGGGCAGCCAGCGGCGGTCGACGGTGCGCACGTCGGCGTCGGTGATGCCGAGGCGTTCACCGACGGCTCGCCGCACGCCCTCGGCCACCGCCGCCCGGTCGGTTTCGACGGTTTCCACGACCACGACCACCCGCTCTCTTTCCTGGTCGGCCACCGCGACGCAGTGGCGCTGGTAGACGCCCGGCACGTGCCGGGCGACGTGCTCGATCTCCTCGGCGTGGACGTTGCGGCCACGCACGATGATCATGTTTTTGTGCCTGCCCGCGACGTGCACCTCCCCGCCCAGCAGGAAGCCCCGGTCGCCGGTGCGCAGCCAGCCGTCGTCCAAGACCCCTGAGGTGGCTGCAGGGTCATCGGTGAGGTAGGCGTCCATGAGGCTGGGGCCACGCACCTGGAGCTCGCCGACACCGGCCTCGGGCAGGACGGTGCCTCCGGCGTCGACGACCCTCACTTCGGTGCCGGGCAACGGGGGACCCTGCGACACGATCGTCCAGCCGGAGTCCCCGGTGACGGGCACGACCCGGCCGTCGGTGGCCGCGGCCCGGTCGAGCGTGATGGTGCGAGGTGCGAGCGCCGGCAGGTCGATGGTGATGCCGGCGCAGTACTCGGCCATGCCGTAAGCCGGGGTCATCGCGCCGGCCGGCAGGCCGTGCCGGCCCAGCACCTCGGTGACGGCGCGGACCGTGGCCGGGGAGACCGGTTCACCGCCGTTGAGCGCCAGGCGCCAGCGTCCGAGGTCGAGCCCGTCGAGCTCCGCGGTGCGGGCGGCTTCGGCCAGCCGGTCGTAGGCGAAGTTCGGTCCTGTGCAGATCGTGACGCCGTGCTCGCCGAGGTAGCGCAACGCGTCCACCGGGCGCCGGATGAACGCCGCCGGTGAGACGAGGTGGGTGTCGAACCCGGCGCACAGCGAGATCAGCAGACCGATCATGCCGAAGTCGTGGAACAGCGGCAGCCACTGGTAGCCGACGTCGGCCGGGGTGAGCTCGCAGCGTGCGACCGGGGCGAGGACGCCGTTGAGGACGGCGCGGTGGGACAGCACGACGCCCTGTGGCCGTGCGGTGGTGCCGGAGGTGAACTGCACGACGGCGCGGTCATCCGGTCCGGGGGTGTGCGTGGTCGGGACGCGGGTGGCCGGCGGGCACCGGTCGGCGTTGACGACGCGCAGTCCGGGGCACCGGCGCTGCAGCGGTTCGAGCGCGGCGGCGAAGAGGTCACCGGTCACGACGTGCCGGATGCCGACGGTGCGGATGAACGCGGCGAGGTCGTCGGCCATGCTGTCGACGTCGTGGGCGACGGCGGGCAGCGGTAGCACGCTGACGGCGGCGCCGGTGGTGAGCACGCCGAGCAGCGCCGGCGGGAAGGACGGAACAGCGGGCAGCAGCACGCCGACCACCTCGCCGGGTCCGGCACCGGCGGCGAGCAGTGCGGCGGCGACGCCGTTGGCCCTGGGGCCGAGTTCGGCACGGGTCAGGACGGTCGTGGACTCCGGGAAGAACATCCGACCGCGGTCACCGGGGGCGCAGTTGATCGCGTCCACGAGCGTGCCGGAAATGTCGATCGCCATGCGTTGTCCCTGTTGTCGCGGTGCGGTGTCAAGTCGTGCAACCGGTGCTGACCGGTGACAGGCGAATCTGTTTTCACAAAGCTTCCAGTGCGGCGGTGAAGCCGTCGCTCAACTTCGAGCGAGTGTAGGGGCAGCGCAATGTCGTGTGACTGTGGACATCCACAGCGCCGCTGCGGTCCGCAGGTCCGCCACGCCGCAGGTCACCGGTTCCCCGGTGCTGCGGAAGGCCGCAGTTCGGTCACCTGAACCTCGGCATTCGCGGCTCGCGCTGGAGCCTGCGTTCACATTTGGCGCACATCGTGAAGAGCTGGTGCGCGAATCCGGGACAGGTTCCGCACACCGGAACGTCTCATTGACGCTGATTTCCGCTCAAACTAGCGTGGAAATCCTGAAAGCACGAAATCATCATTCAGGGATTCCCGAGATCACCTGCCGGTGAGTGGCGCTTCGACGCCCCTGTGGCATGAGCAAGAAGGGTTCTGAGAATGCCTGATGTGGATTCCTCGCCTTGGGAGTGGGCTGAATGGCAATGGCGATCCGCGGTGGACGAGGTGGGCGCGGGTGCCCGGTTGGCCCCGGGGAACTGGCCGCAGAACGCGAGGGTGGCCGTCGCGATCTCGGTCGACGTCGACAACGAGACGCTTCCCCTTTCCCGTGGTGAGACCGGACCCGGCCTTCTCTCGCAGGGCCAGTACGGTGCGCGTGTGGGCCTGCCGCGCGTTCTCGAAACGCTCCGCCGGCATTCCGCACCTGCGACGTTCTTCTACCCGGTCGTCTCGACCCTGCTGGATCCCGCCGGGCTCGCCGCGGTGCGGGCGGACGGGCACGAGATCGGTCTGCACGGCTGGATCCACGAGAAGTGCGGTGACCTGACCGCGGAACAGGAACGGGAGCTGGCCCTGCGCAGCGCGGACGGGCTGGAGGCCGCAACCGGCGTCCGTCCGGTCGGTCTGCGCACGCCGTACTGGGACTTCACCGTGCACACGCTGCCGATCATCAGGGAGCTCGGGCTCGAGTACGACTCCTCCCTCATGGCCGATGACCAGCCCTACGAGCTCCTGCACCGGGGTGAGGCGACCGGGGTGACCGAGATCCCGGTGTCCTGGATCCGGGACGACGCCCCCTACTTCCCCGACGACGCTCTGGGGAAGCAGGTCTTGGCGCCGCGTGAAGTGCTGCGGACGTGGCAGGACGAGTTCGACGCGGCCTACGCCGAAGGCGGGTTGTTCACCCTCGCGCTCCACCCGCACATCATCGGGCACCGCTCCCGCGTCAAGGTGTTGGACGAGCTGCTGGCGCACATCGCTGCCCGCACCGGGGTCTGGTGGGCCACCTGTGCCGAGATCGCGCGACACGCGGCGGCACACCGTTCGCCCGCAGCGAGTTGAGCCCCGCCCGTTCGTCGCGAACCGAGAGGACAGAGCACCCGTGTCGATGATCAACGCGGTTCACGAGGACCAGGCCGAGTCCCTGGTCGAGGTCTACGCCCGAGCCTTCCACGACGACCCCGTGTTCTCCTGGATCTTCCCGGACCCGGACCGCCGCATGGACGCCAACCGGGAGTTCTTCACCGTCATCGTGGAAACGACGTTCGCCGGCGGTGGACTCGCGCTCCAGGTCGAGGACTTCAGCGCGGTCTCGTTGTTCTACCCGCCGTCCGTGCTGCCCACCGCGGAGGACCACGCCGAGGTCGTCAGGCGGTTGACGGAGCGGCTGGGCGACCAGGCTGAGCGGGCGGTGGCCTTCGTGGACCTGCTGAACGACAACCACCCGCGGAACGTGCCACCGCACCTGTACGGCACCTTCCTCTCGACAGTCCCTGCGTGGCAGGGCAAAGGGCTCGGAACCGTGCTCAAGAACGCCCAGTTCGCCATCGCCGACGATGCGGACGCGGGCGTGTACGGCGAAGCGAGCTGCCTGCGCAACCTCGCGTTGTACGAACGGCTCGGGCAGGTGCGGCTGGGCGAGCCGATCACCTTGCGAGGTGGTCCGTCGCTGTACCCGATCTGGCGGCCGCAGGCGAGCAAGCGCGGCGCGAAGCCCTGAGGCGGCGAGGGCGTGGCATGGCCGGCGGTGGAACTCCAGGAGGGCCTGTGAGCCGGTGGGGCATCACCGTTCCCCTGCCCGGGATGTCTCTCGCGCTCCACCGGAAGATCGTCGAGGAGCTCCCGGACCTCGGGTACACCGATGTCTGGACGTCCGAGAAGGCGGGCACTGACGCCTTCACCCCTCTGGCGCTCGTCTCCCAGTGGGCGGAGCAGCTGCGCCTGGGCACCGCGGTGGCATCCGTGTACACCCGTGGTCCGGCGCTCCTCGCGATGAACGCGGCGACCCTCGCAGGATTGGCCCCCGGCCGGTTCGTGCTGGGGATCGGCGCCTCGTCGCGGGTGATCGTGCAGCAGTGGAACGGCGCGGAGTACACCACCCCTCTCCGCAGAGTCAGGGACACGCTGCGGTTCCTGCGGGCCGCGCTGGGCGGCGAGAAGGTGACCGAGGCGTATGAGACGTTCTCCGTCAGTGGTTTCCGCCTGCAGAACGCGGTTGATCCGCCGCCTCCCATCGCGCTCGCCGCCCTGAGGCCGGAAATGCTGCGGCTGGCCGCGGAGGAGGCCGATGGTGTGATCACCAACTGGCTCGCTCCCGGTGACGTGCGCCGGGTGCGCGAAGAGGTCGGCCAGGGCGTCGAGCTGGCCGCCAGGATCTTCGTCTGCCCCACCGCGGACAGGGCGCTGGCACGCAGGCTCGGCCGCCGACTCGTCGCGGAGTACCTGACCGTGCCCGCCTATGCGGCGTTCCAGGACTGGCTCGGCCGCGGCGAGGCGCTCAAGCCGGTGCACGACGCCTGGAACCGCGGTGACCGGCGTGAGGCGCTGGAGCTGGTTCCCGACGAGGTCGTGGACGACCTCGTCGTGCACGGCGCGCCCGAAGACTGCCGCGAGCGAATTCGATCCTATGTGGACAACGGCCTGACGACACCGATCATCGCACTGGTCCCGACCGGTGACGATCCTGCTGGGCACGTCAGGAGCCTGGGTCCCGCTTGACGGTTCACCGGGTCCCGGTCGACCCCGGCGCCGTTGCGTGGTTTTCCAGGCAGGACAACGATTTCCGCGCCGAGCGGAATGACCGGCCCGGTCGGGCTGCCGCGTTCCGGTACGCGGGACGGTTCGTTGACCGAGTCATGATCCACTTCCAGAGTGGATCACGCGGGAAGTGTCTGCGACTCATCGAGAGCTGAGGAACCGAGCGATGTCCTCCGACTTGGAAATTTCCGCCACCGCAGTCGAAGAGCGGCTCGTGGAACGCCTTTCAGAGCTCACGGGCACACCCGCTCAGTTCGTCGACGTGGACGAACGGATCAACCGCTACCTCCGCGACTCGGTGCAGATGGTCCGGCTCCTGACCGATCTCGGGACCGAGCTGGGCAGGCCGTTGCGGCCCACGATGATGTGGGAGAACCCCACCGTCAGGTCACTCGCCCAGGCGGTGAGCGCCTCCGTGCGGCACGGGGAGCCGAGCCCGGCTCCCGCTCCGGCCACGCGCGGTGCCCGCTCCGACGAGGCCATCGCCGTCGTCGGCATGTCCTGCCGGTTCCCAGGGGCCGGAGATCTCGACGCGTACTGGTCGCTGCTGTCGAACGGGGTCGACGCCGTCGGCACCGTGCCGTCGGAGCGGTGGCACGCGGGCGACGCTCCGGCCGGGACCGACGGCTGGCGGGGTGGTTTCCTGGACCGGGTCGATGGTTTCGACCCGCAGTTCTTCGGCATCTCACCGCGTGAGGCGGCCGAGATGGACCCACAGCAGCGGCTGGCGATGGAGCTGTCGTGGGAGGCGCTCGACGACGCGGGCATAGCGCCCCACAGCCTCCGGGACACCCGGACCGGCGTCTTCTTCGGCGCCATGTGGCACGACTACGCCCAGTTGGCCGCGGGTGACCTCGCCGGAACCACGCAGCACACCGCGACGGGGCAGGACCTCAGCATCATCCCCGCCAGGATCTCCTACTTCCTCGGGCTGCGCGGACCCGCCATCACCCTGAACACCGCCTGTTCGTCCGCGCTGGTCGCCATCCACCAGGCACGGCAGAGCCTCCTGCTCGGCGAGTCGTCGCTCGCACTGGCCGGCGGGGTCAACCTGATCCTCGCGCTGGACAGCATGGTCGCGATGGACCGGTTCGGCGCGATGGCGCCCGACGGGCGGTGCAAGGCGTTCGACAGCAGGGCGAACGGGTACGTGCGGGGTGAGGGCGGCGGTGTGGTGGTGCTCAAACCGCTGTCCCGCGCGCTGGCCGACGGCAACCCCGTCCACTGCGTCATCCGGGGGAGCGCGATCAACAACGACGGCTTCAGCAACGGCATGACCGCCCCCAGCCCGGCCGCCCAGGTGGAGGTCCTGCGCGACGCCTGCGCCGACGCCGGGATCGACCCCGCGCACGTCGACTACGTCGAGGCGCACGGCACCGGGACGATGCTCGGCGACCCGATCGAGGCGGGAGCGCTGGGCGCGGTGCACGGGGCGGGGCGCCCGGCCGACCGCCCACTGCTGCTCGGCTCGGCGAAGACCAACATCGGCCACCTCGAAGCGGCCGCGGGGATGGCGGGCTTCATCAAGACCGTTCTGGCGCTGAGCCGCCGTTCCATCCCGCCGAGCCTGCACTTCGAGACCCCGAACCCGCACATCGACTTCGACGGCCTGCGGCTGCGGGTCGCTGCACGACGCACGCCGTGGCCGCGGCGGAACCGTCCCGGGCTCGCCGGGGTGAGCGCCTTCGGTTTCGGCGGCACCAACTGCCACGTGGTCCTGGAGGAAGCGGGCACGGGCGGGCCGCACCTGGTGCCGCTGTCGGCCCGTGACGAGGACGGGCTGCGCGCTGCGGCGGCAGAGCTGCTCGAAGCGTGCGAGCGACCCGGTGCGACGATGCCGGCGCTGCGTTCCGGTGCCGTGGCACGGGGAGTGGGGGAAGGACAGCGGCTGGCGGTCACCGCGGAGGACCCCGCCGATCTGGCGAGGCGGCTCACCGCGCACCTCGACGGCCGTCCCCTGCCCGGCACGGTGACCGGCCTCGTGGAAGCGGATCGCGGCAACCCCGTCTTCCTGTTCGCCGGTCAGGGATCGCAGTGGCTCGGCATGGGCAGGGACCTGGTGCTCGAACCGGCCTTCCTGGCCGCGATGCGGCGCTGCGACCGCGCGATGCGCCCCTACCTCGACGTGTCGGTGCTGGACGTGGTGCTCGCGGACGACCCGGCCTGGCTGGAGGACCTGAGGCTGGTGCAACCGGCGATCTTCGCCGTGCAGGTCGCCCTCGCCGCTCTGTGGCGCTCCTGGGGAGTGCACCCCGGCGCGGTCGCCGGGCAGAGCCTGGGAGAGATCGCGGCAGCCCACGTGGCGGGGTGCCTGAGCCTGGAGGACGCGGTGCGGATCGTCTGCGTCCGCAGCACGATCGTGCACGGCGCCGCTTCCGGCTCGGGCGCGATGGCCGTGGTCGACCTGCCGGTCGAGGAGGCTCGCCGGGTGATCGCGAGCCGCGCGGACGAGATCTCGATCGCCGTCAGCAGCGGTCCGAACGCGACGGTGATCTCCGGAGCTGCTGACGCCGTGCGGGACCTCTCGTCCGAGCTCGCGCGGTCGGGCGTCACGCTGCGGCCGATCCAGGTGGACTACGCGTCGCACTCACCGCAGATGGACCCGCTGCTGCCCGAGCTGCGGTCGGCGCTGAGCGGTGTGCGTCCCCACCGCGGTGTCATCCCCTTCTACTCCACGGTCGTCGGCCAGGACGTGGCCGGTGACGAGCTGGATGCCGAGTACTGGTGCGACAACCTGCGTGAGCCGGTCCTCTTCGCGGAGGTGGTGCGGCTGCTCGTCGCCGAAGGGCGGCGTGACTTCATCGATGTGAACCCGCACCCGCTCCTCGTGCACAACGTGACCGAGTGCCTGGCGGAGGCGGGCCGCGAAGGTCACGTGCTGCCGTCCTCCCGGCGGGCGGAGCCGAGCCGCCCGGTGCTGCTCGACTCCCTCGGCCGCCTGTACTGCCTGGGGCAGGACGTGAACTGGTCCCGTGTGCACGCCCGGACCGGCCGAGAGCCGGCGGAACACCCGCACGCACCGGACGGGCAGGAGCGGGAACCGGTGGTGCTGCCCCTGTCCGCGCACACCCCGGCCGCGCTCGCCGAGGGAGCCACGGCACTCGCCGAGGTCGTGCGGACCGCCGCTGACCTCGGGGACATCGCCCACACGGCCGCCCGCCGCTCTCCGCACGCGCGACGACTGGCCGTCGCGGGTGCTTCGCGGACCGAGCTGGCCGATGCACTCGAAGGAGCCGCGGAACGGCCGTTGGCACCGACGTGGAAGAAACCGTCCGTCGTGTTCGTCTTTCCAGGCCACGGCGCCGCTTGGGCGGGCATGGGCCTGGAGCTCGCCGCGACGGAGCCGGTGTTCAGGGATGCGCTGGAAGACTGCGCCGCGGCGATCCGGCGGGTCAGCGGGTTCTCCGTCCTCGACTATTTGCGGCGGGAGAACGGGGAAGCGGACATCCCGTTGATCGAGGAGGTGCAGCCGGCCCTGTTCGCGATGGAGGTCGCGCTGACGGCCCTGTGGAGGTCCTGGGGCGTCGAACCGGCCGCGGTCGTGGGGCAGAGCATGGGGGAGATCGCCGCGGCACACGCCGCCGGCGCACTGTCCCTCGAGGACGCCGCACTCGTGATCTGCCGCCGCAGCACGCTCCTGGCGTCGATCCGCGGGCAGGGTGCGATGGCGCTGGTCGAGCTCGGCCTGGAGGAGTCGCGGAAGCTCATCGGCCGGTGGGACGGCCAGGTCGAGGTCGCGGCGAGCAACAGCCCGTCCTCGACACTGCTGGCCGGGAGTCCCGAGGCGGTGGAAGAGGTGCTGGGCGAGCTCGAGCGCACGGAGGTGTTCGCACGGCGCATGGTCGTCGACGTGGCCGGGCACAGCCGGCAGGTGGAGCCGCTGCTCGGCGAGCTCCGCGCCGAGCTGCGCGGGGTCTGGCCCGCCGCGACCTCGGTGCCGTTCTGCTCCAGCGTCACCGGTGCGCTGAGCGCGGGTGAGGAGCTGGGGACGTCGTACTGGCTGCGGAACCTGCGTGAACCGGTGATGCTCTGCCCGGCCGTCGCCCTGCTCGCCGAGCAGGGGCACCAGGTGTTCCTGGAGATCAGCCCGCACTCCGTGCTCGGCCCGGCGATCGACGCGACGCTCCACTCGGTCGGCGCGACGGCCACCACGGTCGCCAAGGCGCACAGGAAGCGCGGTGAGCGGACAGGCCTGCTGGAAGCCGTCGCGGCGCTCTACACGGCGGGGTGCGAGGTCGACTGGGACCGGGTGCAGCCCGCCGGTGGCCGCACGGTTGCGCTGCCCGCCTACCCCTGGCAGCGCGAGCGGTACTGGCTCGACCGCGTACGTGGCACTCGCCGCGAGATGACGAGCGCGATCGATGACGGTTCGCGCTCGGAGCCGGAGGAAGTCGTCCCGCAGGAGGCCGCGAGCAGCTCCGACGACGGTGCGGCCTTCGAGGACCGGCTGGCGAACCGGGTGGCCAGGGTGCTGCGCCTGCGGCAGGACGAGGTCCAGCGCGACGTCCAGCTGAGCAAGCTGGGCATGACCTCCCTGATGGCGATGGAACTCCGCAACCTGGTCCTGCGTGATCTGGCCGTGGAGATCCCGGTCTCACGCGTGCTGCGGGCGGACGGGGTCTCCGCACTCGCGGCCGAGGTCCAGCCGTCGACCGGTGCCGGCCAGCCGGCGCCCGGCGCGGCGGCGGTCGTGGGATCGATGGACTGGATGGAGCTGTGAACGCGATGACCTCACTGGTGGAGCTGCTGAGGCGGGGCGTGCAGCTGACGCCGGCCGGTGACCGGCTGCGGTTGCGGGCTGCTCCGGGAACCCTCGACCCCGCCGAGCGGGATGCGGTGCGGGAGCACAGGTCCGAGCTGCTGGAGCTGCTCGGCGGGCGCTCGGCCTGCCGGCTGACCGGTGTGCAGAACCGCATCTGGTTCCTCGACAGGCTCGACCCGACGGGAGTGGCGTACACGTTCACCGTCACCTACCGGATCGAGGGGCCGGTCGACGCGCCGGCGCTCGCCACCGCACTGGAGACCGTCTGGCGCCGCCACCCCGGTCTGCGGGCGACCTTCGAGGAGATCGGGGGAGTGCCGGTCCAGTTCATCGACCCGGAGTCGGCACCCGTGCTGAGGAGTGCCGATCTCCTCGGCGCCGATGCCGAGGAAGTCGACCGGGAGCTGCGAGCGGCCCTGATCGCGCCGTTCGACCTCGCTCGTGGCCCGTTGGCGCGTTCGGTGCTCGTGCGCACCGGGGAGCGGGAACACGTGTGGGGGCTGACCCTGCACCACCTGGTCGCCGACGGGTGGACCACCGGGCTCGTCGTGCGGGAGGTCTCCGAGATCCTCAACGGCGAGAGCGGTGCGGACGCGGGCTTGGACTACACCGACTACGCCGAGTGGGAACGCACACACGCCGACAGCCCCGCCTCGGCCGGGAACCTGGACCACTGGGTGGGTGCGTTGTCGGGAAGCACCCCGCTGGAGCTGCCGCTGGACCACCCGCGCCCGCCCCGGCGCGGCCACGTCGGCGCGCGGGTCGACTTCGTCCTGCGACCGGAGCTCACCACCGGGCTCACGGAGCTCGGCAGGGAGGAAGCGGCAACCCGGTTCGCCACGCTGCTCGCCGTGTACCTCGTGCTGCTGTGGCACTCCACCGAGCGCGAGGACATCTCGATCGGCACGCCGTGCGCCAACCGGCTGGACCCCGGCTTCGAGCGGACCGCGGGGTGCTTCGTCAGCACCCTGGTGCTGCGCGTCGGCCTGTCCGCCGAGCTGAGCTTCCGCGAGCTGGTGCGCAGGACCGCCGCCGTGTGCGCCGACGCCTGGGACCACCAGAACTACTCGTACGAGAAGCTGGTGAGCGAGGTGGCCGGCAGCCGCGACCTCAGCCGCAGTCCGCTGTTCCAGGCGTTCTTCGCCTTCCAGGACGCGTTCCACCCGCTGAGGCTGCCCGGCGCCACGGCCGAGCTGCGCCCGTTCGACACCGGCAGCGTCCAGTTCGACCTCGAACTGCACTTCCACCCCGACGCCGGCGAACGGGGACTGCTGGGGAGCTTCTACTACGACACGGCACTGTTCGAGCGGTCGACGGTCGAGGCCATGGCCCGCCGCTGGCAGCACCTCGCCGCGTTGCTGGTCGGCTCCCCGGACCTGCCGATCGGCGACGTCTCCCTGATGACCGAGCTGGAGCGCCGGAACCTCCGCAGGCGCAACAGCACCGCATCGGACCACGCACGGGACACGACGGTCGACCGGCTCGTGGCGGCGTGGGCCGAAGCTGACCCCGAGCGCGTCGCCGTCCGCTGCGACGGCCGTGAGCTCGGCTACGCGGAACTCGACCGCGCGGTGTCGGCGCTGGCCTGCCGCATCGATGCCGCGGGCGGTCGTGGCCGGCGACTCGGGATCTTCCTGGACCGCAGTCCCGACATGGTGGTGGCGGTGCTGGCAGCGGTCCGCGCGGGAGCGGTCTTCGTCCCGCTGGCCACCGATCTGCCCGAGGAGCGGATGGCCTGGATCGTCGAGGACACCGGCATGTCCCTGGCGGTCACGCGATCGGACCTCGCCGCCCGCCTGCCCGAGCGGGTCCGGCCGCTGCTGGTCGACGGGTCACCGGACGCGACGCCGCACCGGCCGCTCGATCCGCCCGCAGCCGGCAGTCCCGCCTACGTGCTGCACACGTCCGGGTCGACGGGCCGGCCCAAGGGTGTCGAGGTGCGGCACGACAACCTGCTGAACCTGCTGCACGCGATGGCGGTGAAGCCGGGAATCCGGCAGGACGACGTGTTCCTCGCGGTGACCAGCCTGTCGTTCGACATCTCGCTGCTGGAGCTGCTGCTCCCGCTGGTCACCGGTGCGGCGGTCGTCGTCGCCACCGCGGGGGAGGCGGCGGACCCGGCTCGCCTGGCCGGCCTGCTGGACACCAGTGGTGCCACCGTCATGCAGGCGACGCCCTCCACGTGGCGGATGCTGTTCGACTCCGGCTGGAAGGGGCTCTCCCGGCTCACCGCGCTGTGCGGCGGAGAGGCCATGAGCCGCGACCTGGCCGACCAGCTCCTGGCCGGGTGCCGGGAGGTGTGGAACCTCTACGGTCCGACCGAGACGACCATCTGGTCCGCCCGCTGGAAGGTCGACGCGACCGGTCCCGTGCGCATCGGGGAGCCGATCGAGAACACCCGGTTCTACGTCGTCAACGGACGCGGCCTGCTCGTGCCGCCCGGAGTGCCGGGCGAGCTGTGCATCGCGGGGGAGGGCGTCGCGAACGGCTACCTGAACCGGCCGGAGGAGACCGAGCGGCGATTCGCGGACCTGGCGGGGGTGGCCGACGCGCCCGAGCGCGTCTACCGCACCGGTGACCTGGTCCGCGAGTCGGCGGACGGCACGCTGACCTTCCTGGGCAGGACGGACCAGCAGCTCAAGGTGCGCGGTCACCGCGTCGAGGCCGCCGAGGTCGAACACGCGCTGCGCCGGCACCCCGCGGTCGTCGACGCCGCGGTCACCCTGGCGGCGGACGGAGTGCTCGTCGCCCACCTGGCCGCGCATGACGGCGACACCGTCTCCGCGGGTCGGCTCAGAGAGCTGCTCGCTCCTGTCCTCCCCGCCTACATGGTGCCGCAGCGCTTCGTCCTGCACACCGCGCTTCCGATGACTCCCAACGGCAAGGTCGACCGCACGGCGCTGTCGTCGATGGTCGCGGAGCCGGCTCCGAGCGCCACCGCGCACGAACCGCCGGCCGGCGGGACCGAGGCGGTCGTCGCGGAGATCTACGGCGACCTCCTCGGCCGGACCGGGGTCGGCAGGCACGACAGCTTCTTCGACCTGGGCGGGCACTCCCTGCTGGCCACCAGGGCGCTGTTCCAGGTCGAGGAGCGCTTCGGCGTGCGGGTGGAGCTGCAGAACCTCTTCGCGCACCCCACGGTGTCGGCGCTCGCCGCACGGATCGACGACGACCTCACCCGCGGTGTCCGGGACGACCTCGCCATCAGCGCCGCGCTCGACCAGCTCGAGTCGATGTCGGACGAGGACGTCGCCCGCCTGCTCGACGGCCTCCACTGACCAACCAGCGAACCAGCGAACCAGCGAACCAGGAGACAGTGTGAACACGACCGACCGGCTCCAGCAGCTGTCCGACACCAAGCGACTGGCGCTGTTGCGGCTGCTGGAGAACAAGAACATCGGGAACGACCGGCTGCTCACCCTGGAGGGGTCGAACGTCAAGGTGCTGCGGGAGGGCACCCCGATCCTGTTCCTCTACCCGGCCACGGACGGCAGCGTGAGCTACATGAACAACTACCTGCCGCACATCCCCGAGACCTGGGGCGTGTATGCCCTGCAGACCCCGGGAATGGACGGTGAGCAGGCGCCGTACCGCACGGTCGAGGAGCTGGCCGCCCACGGCATCCGCCAGATGCGCCGCGTCCAGCCGGAGGGCCCCTACTACGTCGCGGGGAACTGCATGGGCGGACTGCCCGCGTACGAGACGGCCCGCCAGCTCCACGAGCAGGGTGAACGCACCGGTCTCGTCCTGCACCTGATGCCGAACTTCAACCGCCCCTGGAAGGAGCTGCCGGTCGACAGCGCCTCGTTGCAGCAGCGGGCGATCATGGACTACGTCTACATCATCGAACGCCTGCTGGCCGTGCGGATCGACCTGCCGTGGGACGAGCTGAACGAGCTCGACGAGGATGCACAGGTCGAGTTCGTCGTCCGCTACGTCGACGAGCACGACCTGCTGTCCGGAATGGACCTCGACGTCTTCCGCAACCGGATGGCCATCTACAAGGCGAACCTCTCGGCGATGCTCACCTACGACCCGTCGACCGGCTTCGACGGCAGCATCACGATCCTCGCCGTCGGCGAGGCCAGCCGGCAGGAGACCGCGATCCACGCGATGTCGCCCTACGCCGCACCGCTGCGGTCGATCCACCGCGACCGGATCACCACCGTCTTCGTGGACGCCGACGGCGGCGCGCTGTTCGACGGTGCCGAGCCGGACATCGGCAAGATCGGCCGCGAGCTGCGCGAGATCGTCTCCGCGGCGGGCGAAGGCACCAGGGCGTGACCACCGAGGAACAGGACCGGTATCCGCACCTGTTCTCCCCGTTGCGGGTGGGCAACGCGCGGCTGAAGAACCGGATCGTGTTTCCGGCGATCATGAACAACTACGCGCGCCAGGGGCTGGTGACCGACCGCACGGTCACCTTCTACGCCGAGCGCGCGGCCGGTGGCGCGGCGATGGTGGTGTCCGAGGCGCTGTTCGTCCACCCGAGCTCGGTGCCCCCGCAGACGGGTCTCGCGGCGTACGAACCCGCCAACACCGCGGGCTTCGAGCGCCTCGCGGCCGCGGTCGAGGAACACGACTGCCGGATGGTCGGTCAGCTCCTGCACTCGGGCAGGCAGCAGGTGCGAGGTCCGGTGTCGGACAGTTCGATCGGGGTGTCGCCCCTGCCGGACCCGTACAGCTGGACGGTTCCGCACGTGATGTCCACGTCGGAGGTCCGGATGATCGCCGAGTCGTTCGTGGCTTCGGCCGCCGTCCTGCAGCGTGCGGGGTTCTCCGGCGTCGAGGTGCACGCGGCGCACGGTCACCTGATCACGCAGTTCCTGTCGCCGTGGTCGAACACCAGGCAGGACGAGTACGGCGGCGACCTGGACGGGCGGACCAGGTTCCTGCGCGAGGTCCTGGCCGGCATCCGGTCGGTGTGCGGGACGGATTTCCTGCTGGGCTTGAAGATGCCGGGTGACGAGCTGGTGCGGGGAGGCATCACCGCGGAGGAGTCGGCTCGCATCGCGAACCGGGTGGGCCAGGAGACTCCGCCGGACTACCTCGCGTTCGGCCAGGGCAACTCCTCGCTCAGCTTCGGCGACCACGTGCCCGACATGCACTACCCGCCCGGCCCGTACCTCGGGATCCAGCGCGACCTCAGGGCAGCGGTGGACGTCCCGGTCGTGGCGTTCGGCCGCGTCACCTCCGCTGCCGAAGCCGAGGCCGTGGTCAGGGACGGGGTCGGTGACCTGGTCGGCCTGGGACGTCTCCTGGTGGCCGATCCCGGCTTCCCGGCCAAGGTGCGGGCGGGCCGCGAGCAGGAGGTGCGGCCGTGCCTCTACTGCAACGTCTGCTGGGGAGAGGTCACCAGTGGCCGCACGATCGCCTGTGTGGTCAACCCCGACCTCGGCACCGGTGGTGAAGCCGCCGGCCGGGTGCGCGGGTCGTCGACGAAGCGTGCGGTGACCGTGGTCGGCGCCGGTGTGGCAGGTCTTCGGGCCGCCGCGGCGGCGGCCGAACGAGGGCACCGGGTGACCTTGCTGGCCGGACCGCACCTCGGCGGCAAGGCGAGGGTGGAGTCGCTGTTGCCGGGACGTGCTGACATCGCCACCACGCTGGAGCACCACCTGTGGCTGGTGGAACGCAACGGCGTGCGCGTCGAGCGGAGTGCGCGCGTGACGGAGGAGATGGTCCTCGCGACCGGTCCCGACGTCGTCGTCCTCGCCACCGGGGCGCGGATGATGCGACCGCCCACCCTGGCCGCCCACGGCGAGGACGGCGTCAGCGTGCGCGACCACCTGGTCCACGGCGACGGCGGAGGCAGCGACGGCACAGCGGTGCTGTTCGACTTCGACCACTCGGCCGGGACCTACGCGGTGGCCGACCTCCTGGCGCGGCGGTACCGCGACGTGGTGCTCATGACGCCCAGGGCGTCCCTGGGCGACGCGGTGCCGTACGTGAGCCGCCTTGGTGTCCACCGGAGACTGCACGAGGCGGGCGTGCGCATCGAGTTGTCGACCGAACCGCTGCTGTACGAGGACCGCGTGCTGCGCTGTGCGAACGTCTTCACCGGGCGGCTCACCGAGATCGAGGACGTGGCCCTGTTCACCTGGTCGACCCCGCGTCAGCCGGTCGACGAGCTGTCGGGTCCGCTGTCGGCGAGCGGGGTGCCAGTCCACGTCATCGGGGACGCGTACGCGCCGGGAACCATGCTCACGTCGATCCGGGAGGCCGAGGTGCTCGGCAGGCGGCTGTGAGCGCGCCTCAGCGGTTGTTCCTCCGGGCTTCCGGTTCACCCAGCCAACTCCGTGGAGATGAGATGCTGAACAGCAGCACGGGCCGTTGCCCTGTGCAAGGGCGGTTCGACCCGCTGGCTCCCGACTACCTCGCCGACCCGTACCCGGCGCTCGCCACCCTGCGCGAGGAAAGCCCGGTCTTCTACGAACCGCAGCTCGACATGTGGCCGGTGACCCGCCACGAGGACGTCAAGCGCGTCCTCACCGATCACGAGAGCTTCTCCGGTGCGATCACCCAGACGCCCTTCTACCCGCTTGCACAGGAAGCGAAGGAGATCCTCGACGCCGGGTTCCACGCCACCCCGACCGTCTCCAACTGCGACCCGCCCAAGCACACCAGGGTGCGCGCCTTCAACGTCAAGGCGTTCTCCGCCAGGAGGATCGCGGGGCTCGAACCGGTCATCCGCGCCTGCACCACCGAACTGCTCGACGGTGCCGCCTCGAAGTCGCGGTTCGACCTGGTGCACGAGCTGACGGCACCACTGCCCGCCAAGATCGTGTTCAGCCTGATCGGCTTTCCCGAGTCGGACTCGGAAGCGCTCAAGGCGCTCGCCCTCAACCGCATGGCCTTCACCTGGGGACGGTCCACACCGGATGAACAGGTCAGGATCGCGGGAAGGATGGTCGAGTACTGGCGCTACTGCACGGACTTCGTCGCCGCGCGCAAGGAGGACCTGCGGGACGACTTCACCAGCGACCTGCTCCGCTCGCACCTCGCGGATCCCGCCGCGCTGTCGGTCGAGGAGATCGTCAACGTCATCCACGCGGTGAGCTTCGCCGGCCACGAGACCACCACCAACGCGTCGTCGAGCACGCTGCAGCGGCTGCTCACGCACCGGGAGCAGTGGGAGGCGATCTGCGCCGACCCGTCGCTGATCCCGAACGCGGTCGAGGAGGGTCTGCGCTTCGACCCGAGCCTGCACACCTGGCGCAAGATCACCACCAGGCAGGTCGACATCGGCGGGGTCACCGTCCCGGCGGGGGCCAAGCTCCTGCTCCTCATCGGTTCCGCGAACCACGACCCGGCACGGTTCGCCGACCCGGACCGGTTCGACGTCCACCGGTCCAACCCCCAGCAGCACCTCACCTTCGGCAGGGGAATCCACGCCTGCTTCGGTGCTCCGCTGGCTCGGCTGGAGATGCGGGTCGTGCTGGAGGAGCTGACGGCACGCCTGCCCCACCTCCGGCTCGCGGACGGTGAAGTCGTGCGCTACCACGAGAACGCGTGCTTCCGCGGCCCCGTGCGGCTGTGGGTGGACAACCCGGCCGCGGCCTGAGCCACCACGACCCACGCGCCCGGATGCGGGCGAGCTGCGAACCGACTCGACCTAGGAGAACTGCACTGAGGTACTGGGAACGTCACGTCGCACTGCCGGCCGATCCTCTTCGCGTGGCTGCCACGCTCGCGGCGACGTCGACCGAGGACAACGTGCTCTACGAGAACCAAGGTTCGATCTGCTGGGGTGAGGGCGCCCATGCGACCGTCACCACGCGGGCGGGCGAACCGCTGTCGGCGCTCGCCACCCGGCTCGCGGAGGTCGACGTCGACAACTGGCGCGCTTACGGCTGGGCCACCTTCGAGCTGTCCTACGCGTTGTACGGACTGGACGACGCGCCGACGACCGACACGGTCACCTTGATGATCCCGCGGCGTGAGGTGCGCTTCGAGAACGGCATCGCCCTCCTGCGCGCACTCACCGCGGCGGACGTGAACGCGCTGGAGTCGCGGCTCGCGGCTGCCGTGCTGACCGGCGGGGTCGAGCCGGCGGAGGCGCGCGTCGAGGTCGATGTCGACGGCCACGACGCGGAGAGCTACCGGGCCGCGGTCGCGGCGGGCATCGCGGAGATCCGCTCCGGCGCGCTGGACAAGGTGATCCTCTCCCGTGTGGTACCGGTGCAGGAAGACATCGACATGCCCACGACGTACCTCACCGGCCGTCTTGCCAACAACCCGGCGCGATCGTTCCTCCTGCGCCTTCAAGGCTGGGAGGTCCTCGGGTTCAGCCCGGAGATCGTGATCAGCGTGAGCTCCAAGGGCGAGGTGGTCACCCAGCCGCTGGCCGGCACGCGCGCCTTCTTCGGTGATCACGAAGCCGACCGGGTGCGGCGTGACGAGCTCTACCGCGACGCCAAGGAGGTCTTCGAACACGCGATCTCGGTGCGCCTGGCCGCGACCGAGCTGTCGACCGTGTGCAGACCGTCGACCGTCCGCGTCGAGGAGTTCATGAGCGTGAAGGAACGCGGCAGCGTGCAACACCTCGCCTCCCAGCTCTCGGGTTCGCTCGCACCGGACCGCACCGGCTGGGACGCGTTCGCCGCCCTCTTCCCCGCGGTCACGGCGTCCGGCATCCCCAAGGCCTCCGCGTGCGAGCTGATCCGGCGCGCCGAGACGCAGCCGCGCGGCCTCTACAGCGGCGCCGTGCTGACCGTCGACCAGGACGGCGCCATCGACGCGGCTCTCGTCCTCCGCAGCGTGTTCCGCCGCGACGGCGACATCTGGCTGCGGGCAGGCGCGGGCATCGTCGCCCAGTCCACCCCTGAACGGGAACTGGAGGAGACGCGGGAGAAGCTGCGCAGCGTGTCCCGCTTCCTCGTGCCGTCCGCGGAGTGAGCCGAGCCGGCGGAGAACCCGCGTTCCACCCCGTGGAACTCAGCGATCTGGGTCACACCCTTTTCGACTACATTCATTGCCATCGTTCAACAAAGCCAGCGGGGGATTTCACCAGGAGTGACCATGAGCGTTCAAGAGCAGTTGCGCGGCGGTGCACCGGATCTCGACGACTTCCCCACGCTGTGCAGTGTTCCGCTGCGGCCGGAATGGTTCGACGACGAGGAAGAAAACCCGGCAGCGGGGGTCGTCCGGGGTACGGACTGATCAGCAGGAGATCAGCTGCTGGTGCAGCGAACCTACCCGTAGTAGGTTCGCCTGCATGACCCCGGACGCCACCGCGCACGTCGATGTCGCCGCCTCACCGCAGCGAGTGTTCGAACTGGTCAGTGACCTGCGAAACCTGAGCGGCGTCGCCGAGGAGTACGCGGGCGGTAAGTGGCTGGACGGCTCCGGCCCGTCGGTCGGCGCGCGGTTCCGCGGCGTCAACCGGCGCGGACGGCGGGTGTGGCCGACGACCTCCACGGTGACGGACTGCTCCGTGACCCGGTTCGCGTTCGAGGTGAGGTCGCTGGGGCTTGCGGTGGCGCGCTGGCAGTACGACATCGAGCCGACCGCCGGCGGGTGCCGGGTGACCGAGTCGACCTGGGACCGCCGGCCGGGGTGGTACGTGCCGATCACGCGGCTGGCCACCGGCGTGAAGGACCGGGCGGTGACGAACCAGCGGAACATCGAGGCGACGCTGGAGCGGTTGAAGAAGGTCGCGGAGTCGGGCTGACCGCGCAGAATTCCACGGACCTTAAACCGATTTAAAACCCTTTGCCCACAACCGAATTCTGAACCCGCCCCGTGATCTCCCCGTAGTCATCGGTACAACACCGATCCACCCCGAGGAGACACAGGATGGGCGCTCGACACCGCAAGCCCGCCATGATCGGCGCGGGCGCTGTGCTCGCGGTCGCCGCTGTCGCCGGTGGCATCTTCGCCTTCGGCGGCACCAACTCGAACGCGGCCGAGGACTGCGGCGGACTGGACCAGGCGCTGCGGAACAACCTCACCTTCATCGCCGGTCAGCAGGCGAACCCCGACGCCCAGTCGGACGCCCGCATCGCGAACCGCCAGGCGGTCGTGAACCTCATCAACCAGCGACGTGCGGCCGCCGGTTGTGGTGGCAACGTCCAGGCGCAACCGGAAAAGGGCCAGGCGGCCACGTCCGGTGAGGACTGCGGCGGGCTCGACAAGGCGTTGCAGAACAACCTGAGCTTCATCGCGGGCCAGAAGGCGAACCCGGACGCGCAGTCCGAGGCGCGCATCGCGAACCGGCAGGCCGTGGTCGACCTCATCCAGCAGCGGCGCAAGGCGGCGGGCTGCGCGGGTGACGGTGGCGCGGGCAACGCCGACCAGGCCCAGCCCGCTCCCCAGCAGCCCGGCACCGGTCAGGGCAACGGTGGCGCGTCCGGGCAGCAGGTCTGCGCCGGCTCGACCGTCACGCTGTCCGGCGAGGGTGGCGCGCCCGCCGCGTCCAGCGGTGAGTTCCCGATCGGCACCACGCTCAAGGTGACGAACCTGGACAACGACAAGTCCACCACCGTGAAGGTCGCGTCGGTGTCCGGCAGCTGCGCGCTGCTGAACAACGCCGCCTTCGAACAGGTGCGGGAGCCCGGCAAGTTCCTGATCCGCCGGGCGCTGATCGAGAAGATCGGCTGAGAGTCCACACCGGACGGTTGCCGCAGGACGGCTGTTCTCCCGAGGCACGGGAACAGCCGTTCCGCGCGTTCGGCGATGTCGCGCTAGGACCACGACCAGCTGAACCCGCGCACACCGGGCCGCACGTTCAAAGCCACGTCCAGCAACGTGCGCCCGGGAGCCACCTCGGACCCGTCCGCGAGCTGGACGGCGGAGGCGGGAGGGGCACCCTCGAACGTCACCTCGAGCACGTACTCCCGCGTCGGCAGGCGGAACTTGCGCTCGTAGCTCGTCGCGGGAGGACAGGGCGCCTGGTTCACGATCTCGTGCTCGACCACGACGCTCTCACCCTTGCGCAGCGGCCGTTCGAACAGCAGCTCCGCGACCAGCAACCCCTCGGCCGGCTCCTGGACGACCCGTCCGACCGTGCAGTTCTTCAAGGCCTTGACCAGCGGTGGCGGGCGGTCGCGGTCGTCGGCGTGCAGGATCACGACCCACCGGTCGGGCCCGTTCATCAACGCCGACAGCACCTGCCGGGAGCGGAAGACCCGTTCGGTGCGGTCCGCTCCGATCGTCACGAAGTCCTGCTGGCTCACGCGCAGGAGCTGGTCGTCCCACTGCGTGTCCAGGTCGTGCAGGGCGTGCTCGACGGGCGCGGGGACCGGCCAGAACGCCGACACCGGCGCCGGCGCCCCGCGCAGCCAGCGGCCGCGTGAGCGCGGGGGGTCGAGCAGCTCTGACAGGTGGCCGGGAGGCACCCGCAGGATGTGCTCGAGGTGGACGACGGCCTGCAGCGACTTCTGCCGCTCTGGCCGCCTGCGACCGGTCTGCCAGCAGCTCAGCGTCGCCATCGAGACGGAGACGCCGTTGTGCGAGAGGTGCTCGCGCAGGCGCTCCAGACCGAGACCGCGATTCGTGATCGCCGTCCGGAGAGCCTGCGCGAACTCGTCCACGCCGGTCACGCTAACGCACTCACCTGCCCGGCTGAAGTGGCTGGTGAGGTCGGTAGGTCACGCGGCCGTCGACCACCACCACGTCGACCTCGACGGGAGCTCCGGTGTGCTCGCCCATCGGTGCCAGCACCAGCGGTGCGGTGCCCGTGCCCTGGTGGATCACCAAGGTCGTGCCCAGCCGGGTGGCGATCAGGTGGCCGAGCAGGTCGCGCGCGTTCCCCGCACCGGTGTTCTCGTTCGCGTCGGGGTGCAGCGCCCAGTTGGCGTTCTCGACGAGCGCACCGGTCAGGTGTCCGGTGTGAGCCGGCCTGAACGAGGTGAAGTCCGCGACCGCCCGGCTCACCGCCGCGGTGGTGGCGGCCTGGTTCAGCACCTGCGCACGCAGGGCGGCCGGGTCCTGGCGCACCACCTCCGCGACCGCCGCGTACAGGCCGTCCGAGGTGACGGGCGGGGGAGCGGGCCGGTTGAGCACGTCGAACGCCAGGTGCCGCAGGTGCCGCCGCGTGCTGCTGACGTGTTCCTCGTACTCGCTGAGCCGGCTCGACGGGGCGGCCTCCGCCACCTCGGGCTGTTCGGGTCCTCCGGAACCGGTCGGCGCGACCTGGCCGTCGGCGTCGGCGAGCGGTGGCACCGGGTCGGCGAGCGGGGGCACCGAGTCGACGCGCGGTGACACCGGGTCGGCGAGCACCAGGGATGCCGACCGGCCAGGGCTGAACCGGACCAGCGGTTCCTCGGTCACGTGCCTGTTGACGATCGTGTCGAAGATCTTCCGGTCGAAGTCGGTGGCAGGGTCCCAGTACAGGTGTGCTCCGTGCTGGACCCCCACGTTGCGGTTGACCAGCAGGAAGACCATGCTCTCGTAGTCCTCCTCGCCGAGCCGGTTGCCCTCCGGGTCGTACATGCCGTACATGTCGGCGTCACCGGTCATCCAGATGAGGTCGCCCCGCGAGTTCGACCCGTGGACGACACCGTCGATGACCTTGAACTTGCCCTCCTGCTCGTACTGCTCCATCGTGCCGATCAGCTCGGCGAACTCGGCGGTGCGCTCGTGGAAGCGCTTGGCGACCTTGTCCCGCATCGCAGGGTCGACGCCGGAGAGGTCCGGGTTCGGGTCCGGCTGGAAGAACCCGACGAGCCCGACGTGCTCCGCGTCGGCACCGAGCAGCACGTCGGCCTGGTTGATGGTCTTCGCCTTGATGTCCTTGGGCTTCGGCATCGCGCCGTCGTGGAGCCAGCGAACGGAGTCCGGGTTCGTGGGACGGACGTCCAGCACGATGTTGAAGCGGTCGACGAAGTTCTGGAACCGCTCCTGGTTGCGCTTGGGGATGCCGAACTCCCCTTCGAGCCGGTCAGGGGTGAGCGGCGCGGCGTCGTCCGGAACCCGCCACTGCACGGAGTCCCGCGGTTGCGCGGGACGCGGCGCGGCGGACGTCTTGGCGTCGATCTCGTCGAAGAGGTCCTCGACGAACGGCTTGCCGAGGTCCGGTTCCGGCAGCTGCGGCTCGACTGGTCGACCCGGGGTCGTCCGCTCGCCCACGCCACCGGCACGGCTGGACCCGGTTGCGTCCTGGTCCGCCGGGGGACCGGTGAGCGCGCTGCTGACCGCCGCGGCGCCGGCTTCCTGCTCCGGCGTCGTTGCCGCGCCGGGTTCGGTGGTCTTGCGTGGTGGTTCGGATGGGCCGGCGTGCGGGTTGTCGGGCACGGTTTGCGGCTCGGCCTCGATCTCGGCCTCGGGTTTTTGCTCCGGTGTCGTCGCCATGCCGGGTTCGGTGATCTCGCGTCGCGGTTCGCTTGGGCCGGCGTGCGGGTTGTCGGTGGTGTCAGGAGTCGACGTGGCTGGTGGTGCCTCGTTCGTCTTGGGGTCCGTGGTCGCGGCTTCGGGCTCGTTGTGGAGCACGGTCTGCGGCTCAGCTTCGACCTCGACCTCGACCTCGACCTCGACCTCGGCCTCGGCGGAAGCGGTCGTTGCCGCGCCGGGTTTGGTGGTCTCGCGTCGCGGTTCGCTTGGGCCGGCGTGCGGGTTGTCGGTGGTGTCAGGAGTCGACGTGGCTGGTGGTGCCTCGTTCGTCCTGGGGTCCGTGGTCGCAGCCTCGGACTCGTTGCTCAGCACGGCCTGCGGCTCAGCCTCGACCTCGACCTCGGCCTCGGCGGAAGCGGTCGTCGGGTGCACGGTGGGGCTCGGCGTCGTGGGCTGGACATCCGCAGGGCCCGTGACCACCGTGGTCTGTCGCGGAAGTGACGCCTCGGCGTTGCTGCGGGTGGCCGGTGCGGCGACCTGAGGACTGGGCGTGCCCGTCTCCGCACGGCTGCGACTGCCCCCGCTGCCCACAGACGACTCCGCGGGCGGCGAAGGCGGCGTGGGCAGCGGCTTCTGGCTCGCACCCGCTGCGGTGTTGGTGACCTCGGTGGGTGGGGTGTCCGTGGTCGCGTTGCCGGGAGGCGTGTCCGTGGTCGCGTCGCGGCCAGGCGTGCCCGTGGTCGCGTTGCCGGGAGGCGTGCTCGTGCTCGCGTCGCCAGGTGACGCGGACGGGGCCGGCGGGGCGGGCGGGCCCGACGGTGCGGGCGGGCCCGACGGTGCGGGCGGGCCCGACGGTGCGGGCGGTGCCGACGGCGCCGGTGGGGTCGGCGGTGCGGGCGGGGTCGAGTTGTAGAGGTCGACCTGGCGGTCCGCCTCCGCCTTCGCGTCCCACCACTTCTTCTGCTCCGCGTCCGCGGCCCTGCGCGCGTCGTCGAGCTTGGTCTCCGCTTCCTTGATCTTGTTCTCGGCCGCGGCGCGCTCGGCCGAGAGCGCCTTGTGGGCTTCCTCGGCGGTGGTGCGGGCGGTTTCGGCGTCGGCGACGGCCTTCTGCTGCGCCTGGAGGTCCGCGCGGGCGTCGACGGCGGCCTTGCGTTGCACGTCGAGCTGCGCGTGGGCGTCGGTGAGCTGCTGCTGGGCGTCGGTCAACGCGGTGTGCGCCGCGTCGGCCTCCTGGCCCAGCCGGTCCAGCTCGGCCTTCGGCGCTCCGCTGATCTGGGCGTCGTCCAGGGCGTCCTTGGTCGTGAGCGCGTCCTGGCTGAGCGACGAGATCTGCGGCGTCAGGTCCTGGATCGCCGCGCGGGTCTGCGCGACGTCCGCCACGGCGGTGTCGAACGCCGTCTGCCGCGTCCGGAGCTCGGCCTCGGCGTTGACGTGGTTCTCGATCGCCGTGTTCAGCTTCGTCGCGGCGTCACCCAGCGGCTGGTCGGTCCTCGCCAGCACCGCGGCCGCGGAGTTGATGACCTCCTGGGCCTCGTGCCGGGCCTCGTCGACCTTCTTCTCCGCCTCGCGCCAGTCGTCGGCCGTCTTCTTGACCTCGGTCTGGGCGTCCTTCAGCGAGTCGCTGAAGTTCTGGTTCAGCATCGACTCGACCTCGGTGGCGGGCATGCGCACGCCGGCCGAGCCGGGCACCGTCAGGTCGACGACGCCGGTCTTGCCGCCGACCGTCGCGACGACGCGGTACTCGACGTCGAACTGCACGAGACCGGTGCGCGACGGGTCCTTGGGCTTCACACCGCCGCCCTGCGCCTGCGCCGGGCCGCCGGAGACCGCGGACGACTCCTCGTTCGCGTGCCTCAGCTCGACTCCACCGGAGCCGACGTTGACGGTGTCCGCGGGGTCGCCCTGCTTGACCGCCGCGCTGCCCTGGGCGAGGCCCACGGCCACGTCGGAGGTGTCGGCGACCTTGGCCTCGCTGGAGACGTCGGTCGTCTTGGTGATCAGCGGGGTCTCGATCTTGACGCCGTCGCTGAGCGAGCCCAGCTGCGGGTTCACGAGCTTCGCGTAGACCTTGACGTCGGCGTCCTGGCCGAACGTCAGCGCCGCCTCCTTGAGGCCGGGCACGTCGAGCGGTCCGGACAGCATCGCGGGCAGGTGCGGCTGCAGGTTCTCCGGGCTGAGGGTCGAGAGCAGGCTGTTGAGCGAGCCCGTGCCCTTGCCGGTGAGGCCCTTGCCCGCGCCGGCCTCCGTCATCGCCTTCACGGCGGCGTCGCGCAGGTCGCCCGCGCCGCGCAGGTTCTCCACCGACGCGGTCGCCGGCAGCTGGGTGGCCCGGCTGTCCTGCTGGAACGCGTAGGTCGCGTCCGGCGTGCCGAACTCACTGCTACGCCTGCTCGCCGCCGACATGTAGGGCTGCGGGGCGCCGCGACCGGTCGTCGGCGCCGAGACCTTCTGGTTGTCCGCGTGCGTGCGGACGACCATGTCCTGCTCGGCGCTGCGGACCTTCGCGACCTCCTTGGCGCCCTTCTCCACGACGAGCTCGAACTCGACCGGCACGGTGTAGCGCGCCGCCGGACCGCTCGCCGTGCGGTTGTGGCCGAACGCCGTGCTGGTCGAGGTCGTCACCGAGGTGCTCTGGGCGGAGCCGACGTTCGCGATGGCGCTGAGACCCGCGGTGCCGGAGACGTTCGGGTTCGCGCTCCCCGGCGCGGCGAGGCCAGGTGTCCGCAGGCCGAGGCCCCAGCCGGTGCCGCGGCCCTTGCCGTCGCCGTCCTTGCGGGAGCCGCCGTCGTTGTGGGACATGTCGACGCCGTCGTTGACGACCTGGTCGAACTTCGGCTCGCCCGTCTTCGCCCGCAGCGTGACCTGGTAGGAGTCCTTGCCGAACGTGCCGGGCTGGTGGACCAGCAGCGGCACGCCGCCGTCCAGGGCGCTGTCGATCATCGCCTTGACGCTCGACGGCGAGTTGAGGTCGACGATGCGCTGCAGGTTGCTCATCGAGTCCTTGAGCACGGAGTCCGGGATCAGCGGGGCGCTGCCGAACTTCTTGGTGTTCGTGGACAGCTTCGTCGTGAGCTCGTTGACCGCCGCGGAGAGGTCGGGGACCTTCTCCACGTTGGACAGCCCGAGCGCGCCGGGCTCGCCCGGTGCCACCGTCGACGGCGGCGCCATCTTCGGGAACTCGGGCTTGGGGACGTTCGGCGCCACCTTCGGCAGCACGCCCATCTCCCGCGCGACGTCCTCGGACACCCGCACGAAGACGGACTTCGGCAGGTCCACCTTCACGCCCTCGGCGTTCGGTGTGCCGCCGTGCACGAAGTTCTCGGCGCGGCTCTCACCGACGATCGTGAACTCGGCGTCGACCTGGACCAGCACGGTCCTGGCGTCGTCCGGTGTGGTCTGGCCGCGGTCGACGTTGCCGCCGATCTCGTTCGACGTGGTCTTGTTGTCCGACCACGGCGTCCACCTGCCGGTGACCGCGACACCGCCGGACCCGCTGGGGTTCGACGGCTGGCCGGCGGGCGGCGGGGTGACGTTGGGACGCACCGGGACGTTGATGCCGGCGACGAGGTCGACCGACCGGCTCGTCGTGGACGACCCACCGGCCTTGTACCCACCGCTGACCGAGTTGTCGGTGCCGGTGGCGTCCGAGATGGACACCAGCTTCGCCGCACCGAGCTTGACCGACATGCCGATCGCGCCGGAGCGGTCGGTGACGCGGCGGTCGTACTTGAGGCCCTGCTCCTGCACACCGGTCTCGATGAGCCGCTGCAGGTTCGCCTTGATGTTCTCCGGGGCGAACATCTTGTCGATCTGCGCCCGTGACGCCGTGCCCGGCGTGGTGAGCGCCGAGTCGCCCTTGGCCGCGCGGTTGAGCGCGTCGATCGCCTGGTCCCGCAGCTCCGTCGTGTTGGCGACCGCCTCCACGTTGAGGAACTCCGGCGACTTCTGCCGGGCTTCTCCCGGGTTCAGCAGGTCCTTGACGGTCGGGGAGTTGCCGATCGGCGTGGCCTTCGGATCACCCGGCTTGAAACCGTCACCGGGGTCGTCCTTCAGCGTCGAGGAGTCCGACACCCACAGGTTGACCTTGCCGTCGATCTTGCCCAGGCCGGCGCCGGTCTTGGCGACGGTCTTCACGTCCGGCGCGTGCTGACCGGGCGCGCCCGGCACGATCGTGCGGACCCACGTCCGGGGCCGCGTGAACGTGGTGATCTCGACCTCGAACTCCACGTCGCCCTGGAACACCTGCGCGTCCGCGCTGCCGGGGTTCGACGAGGTGGCGCTCACCGCCGGTCCCGCCGAGGTCTTGTCCGTCCACGAGTGGCTGTAGGACACACCGGCCTGCGGCATCGGGGTCAGCGAGGCGACGCCGGTCTTCACCGGGATGTTGGCCCTGCCGGTGATGCCACCGGTCCAGCCCTTGGTGGTGCTGGTGTTGGCGTCGAGCTTCGGGCCGCTCGTGGTGGAGTCGCTGACCGCGCGCCCCTCGGCCTTGCCGAGGTGCTTCGGGTTGGTCAGCTTCGCCTTGACCGTGACGTTGACGTAGGTGTTCGTCGTCTTGCCGGAGTTCTTCAGCTGCACCTGGACGCCCGGACCGAGCAGGCTGTCCATGTTCGCCTTCAGCGCGGCCGGGGACAGGCTGGCGTCCAGCTTGCGCTGGTTCGCGAGCTGCACGGCCACGTCACCGAACCCCTGGCCCTTGCTGGAGCGGGGGTTCGCGTCCGGGTTGTTCCACTTCGGCAGGAACTTCTCGAACCCGGGCAGCTCGCGCAGCTTCGTCTCGACCTGGCCCTGCACCTGCGTCGCGGGCACGAACTCACCCACCTTCGCGTTGCCCGCGGCGAGCGTGTCGGCGACGTAGGGCGGCAGGAACCTGGTGTCCGCGGTCGCCGGGTCGGTCGTGGTGTTGAGGGCGCTGCCCACGGTCGGCAGGCCCACCGAGCCGGCCTCGCCCAGACCCATGCGCATGTGGGTCGTGACCTCCATGGTCACCGGCTTGCCCGCGGGTCCCTGGACCTCGACCTCGGCGGTGACCTCGTACAGACCGGTCTCGGCCTTGACCCCGATGCCGGACTTGCGGCTGGAGCTCGTCCCCGCGTTGACGCCCTCCGCGGTGCGCGCGGAGTACCCGCCGGTCGCGCCGACGGTGCCGCCGACCTGGCCGGGGACACCGATGTTGCCCCCGAAGCCGGCGGTGACGTCGAACCCGGTCTTGCTGGCCGCGGACACGCTGCTGCCCCAGGAGAAGGTGTCCTTGAGGTCCAGCGCCGCGTCGGCGTGCGTGCCGACGAGCTTCGCGTCCTTGAGCGTCGCCTTCATCTGCACCGCGGCGCCCTTGCCGGCGTGCGGGCTGATGAGGTCCGGCGAGGTGACGAAGCCGCCGAGCATGGCGGGCAGGTTGTTGCGGATCGAGGTCGGGCTCAGGAAGTTCTGCAGCGCCTCGCGCCCCGGCGAACCGATCTTGGTGATCGACGGGTGCAGGTTCTCCGCGACGTCGTTGAACAGCTTCCCGGAGTCCTTGACCACCACGGCTTCCGGCACGACGTTCTCCGCCTTGACGCCCCACGCCGCGTCGGACGGCGTGACCGCCGCGGAGGACTTGCCGGAGTCGACGATCGTGCTGAGGTCCGTCGGCACCTGAAGCGTCACGTCGGGGCCGGTGCTGAGCGTCGAGAACAGCGTGGGGTTGCCCGACGCGTCGTACAGCGTGATCTCGTACGAGACCGGCACGGTGATCTTCTTGGACCCGGAGTCCGATCCCTTGATCGCACGCTGCTCGGTGACGGAGGTGCTGGTGGCCTGCGACACCGCGGGTGTCGCGAGCGCGGCCTTGCCACCCAGCGAGCCGTACGGTCCCATCGCCACGCCGGCCGTCACCGCACCGCCGACGTCGTTGGACGTCGAGATGCTGTTCGTCGTCGTGGACGCGGCGGCGGCCTGGTAGTTCTTGTCGACCTTCGTGGTCGCGGCGTCGGTGGTGCTGCTCCCGTCCGCGTGCATCTCGGCGCGGACGTTCGCCTCGAACCAGGCGTTGCCGATCTTCACCTGGAAGTTGCGGCCGTCGCCGAGGAACGTCTCGAAGTCGTTCTCGATCGCGTTCTTGATGCGGGCGGCGTCGTCGGGCTTCAGCCCGTTGATCTCCCGCACCACCGCGTCCGCGCCGCGCACGTCGGTCGGCACGATCGAGCCGAGCGCCTTGTTGTCCTGGAAGAAGCTCGGCAGGTTCGTGTCCGGGAGCTGGCCGACCGGCTGTGGCGCCATCGTCGTCATCGGGATGACGGGGTTGGGCGTCGGCCTGGGCGGCGCGGGACGGGTGTCCGGTTCGGGCGCGGGACGGGTGTCCGCGTCCTCGTTCTGACGCGTCTCCTGGAGCTCGGTGGTGAAGTCGAGGAAGGCTTCGAGGTGAGCGGTGTTGTGCCCACCCGCCTGCGCGTCCCGGATCTGCTGGTCGACGTGGTTCCGCACGGCCGCGAGGTCGGCGTCGCCGAAGTGCCGCCAGGCCGGCGCGTCCACGTCGGCCGGCAGCTGCAGCGCGTGCGTGGTGAGAGCGGCGTCGCGGTTGTTCGTGAGCTGGTCGACCCGCTGCTGGTAGTACTCGACCTGGCGGTCCGCTGCCGCCCGCCTGGCCGCCTGCTCGTCGAGCATCGCCTGGGTCTTGAGGCGGTCGGGCACCAGGTCCGATGCGTTCCACCGGTCGCGGGCCGTCTTCATCTCGTCGAGGCGCTGCTCGGCGATCTGCGTGCGCTGGTCGTGGATCGCGGGCGGGCCCGCCTGCCGGGACACCTCGATCATGTGCTCGATCGCCGCCGAGCGCGCGGCGTCACGGCCGTACGTCTGCTGCAGGTCCCGCAGCGCCGCGGTGTCCAGGCCGTACAGCGACGCCTCGAACGACCGCTGCGGCGTGCCCTCGTGGACGGGGCCGAAGCCACCGGGCACGACGAGGTCCATGTCCGGGGCCGCGGACCGTGCCGACGGGTCCTGCATGAACGGCCGCGGCTCGGCCGCGGGGGCGGCCTGCTCCTGCCGGGCCTCGACCGGCGGGGCGGTGTCGCTGTCCCGCGCGTCGGTGTCCGAACCAGCTGACGAGGAGTCGTCCGATCGGACGGACGCCGAGTCGTCCACCTCGGCCGTCGGCGTGTCGGGTCGGGACGGCACCGGCGTGTCGGGCCGGGACGGCGACGGCGTCTCCATCATCCGGATTTCCCGGATCTGGTCGTACAGGCGGTCGAGCTCCGGGGTCGGGAGACCGCCGATGCGCGCGTCACGGATCAGGTCGGTGACGCGGTTCTCGATGATCTCGGCGTCGGCCGGTGTCACCGCCTGCCACTCGGGTGCCGTCGTGTCGGCGGGCAGGTTGAGCGCGTAGGTGGTCAGCGCGTCGGTGCGGTCGTACTGCAGCCGCATGAGCTCCTGGTCGAGCTGGCGCGCATGGTCGGTGAGCCGCTGCTGCTCCGCCTGCCGCTGCGCCTGGTCCGTGCGCATCAGCTCGGACTTGAACACGTCCGGCAGGGCGTCGGTGGTCCGCTTGAGGTCACGGGCCTCCTCGCGGGTCTGGCGGATCTCGCTCTGCAGGTCCCGCAGGTGCTGCTGGAGGCCGCCTTCCTTGTGGGCGATCTCCTGGTAGCGGGACATCTGCTCGATCTCGAACGAGCGGTCCGGGTGGGTGCTGTGCTGCGCGGCCAGATCGGCGAGCTCGGCCTGCGACTTCCCGTACAGCGAGGCCCGGAACGCCGCGTGCTCGTGCCGCGGGGTCAGCACGCGGTTGTCCGGCCGCGCGTCCACGTCGGACTGCGCATCGGCGTCGGACCGCGCGTCGACATCCGACTGCGTGTCGAAACCGGGAGCGCTGTGAATGCTTGCGGTGTCCCGCTGCGTGCGTTGCTCTTCGAGAGCGCGGGCGAGCTGGCGTGCTTGGAACTCGCGAGTCCTGACCCCGAGATCGCGCAGGCGTTCCGCACGCGCATCGAGCTCGGCGTTGAACCGCTCCAACCGCTGCATCGTCGCCTGCAGCTGCGCGTACTTCTCCGCGGCCTTCTCGAAGCGGTTGCCGTAGTCGGGATCATTCGTGAACGCCAGGTTGCGCTCTGCCTGCTGCACCAGGGCTTCGGCTTGGGCGATCTTCTGGTCGAAGTCGACGGAGGTGTCGACCTCGTGCCCGAGCATCTGGTTCAGGAAGCCCTGGACACCCGTGGTCGACGACTTGCCGTCGCGGTAGTTCTGCAACGCCTCCTTGGCGTCCTCCAACTGGGCGCTCAGGCCGTCCAGGCCACGCGTGGAGGCGTGGTTGATCACGATGCGCACGTCCGCCTCGTTGCGCACCCGCTCCTGCAACACCTTCAGGTCCGAGGCGTCGAACCCGGCGTTCTCGGCCGCCGTGATCTGCGCGGTCAGCTGGTTGTCGAGCCGGGGGAGCACGTCAGCGGGGACGTGTTCGAGCTTGTCCGCGTTCGGTCCCGCGACGAACTTGTCGATGAGGTGCGTGGTGCCCAGCGCGGGCCCCTGCGCGGCAATGGTCTCGATCTGGCTGTTGGTGCTGTCGAGGAGGTCGGTGAGGGTTTTGACCTGCGCGTCGATCTGCGCCAGCTGTGCGGTGTGCTGCGGCGTCTTCCACAGGCTGGGCCGGCGGGGTGCCTGGGACTTCACCTCCGCGATGCGGTTCTCGAGGGTCGAGGCCCGTTCCCGCAGGGCGTTCACGAACGCCTGCGGGCCACCGGGGTGCGCGGCCGCGCGCTTGACGAGCTGGACCGTCTGCGCGGCCTTGTAGAGACCCTCGTCCTGGCGGCCCTTGTAGAGATCGGCGATGGTCTGGTTGACCTCCGCCGAGGACTTGCCCGCGAGCCACGCCTCCATGCCGGCGCGGACCTCCTGGGCCGACGGGGCACCGAGCGCACCGAAGGTGCCGTTCTGCGAGCTGATCTGCACCTGCGTCGCGCCGCCCGGGCCGTGCACGGTCTGCACGCCGTTGTTGTCGACGACGAGCTGCACGTCCAACGCCTGCGCGATCGACGCCGGCAGGTGGGAGCCGACGTGGGAGTCGGCCCACGACGGCGTCTGCAGCGCCTTGTCCACCAGGTCGGCGGGCGACGGCAACGCGCCGTTCGCTTTCAGCTGCTGGGTCAGGTGGTTGATCACCTCGACGTCGCCGGGGTTCGTGCCGGCGGCCTTGGGACCGGCGTTCACGACGTCCCAGCGCCTCGATGACCCGTTCGCCAGGTCGTCGGCGAGGTTCGCCCGCCACTGGTCGGCCTTGGCGTCGGCGGTGAGGCCGGGGAGGTTCGGCTCCAGGTCGGGGTGGAACTTCGCCAGGGTCTCCTGGCTGACCTGGTTCGCCACCCACTTCGCCAGAGCGGGCGGGGTCAGACCGGAGTGGTTGTGGTTGCGCGGGTTCTGCCGGACATCGCCGAGCACTGTGTCCACAGTGGACTTGACGTCGGTGGAACCGACCAGCGGCGAGGCGTTCGGGACCGGCGCGTTCTGGAACGCCGCACTGCGCAGCACCGACTCGACCAGACCGACGCGGTCCAGGTTCGGCAGGTGCGTCTGGTTCGGACGGGCGGCGGCGGCGTCGACAGCGACGTCGACGTCGCTGTCCGAGTCGAAGAACCGGCCGGGCATGGTCGCCGGCCTGGTTTCGAGGTCGAGGTCGGTGTCGAGGCTCGAATCCGAGTCCGTCTTGGTGTCGACGGTGCCGTCGGTGCCGGGCGTGGACACCGGGCCGTCGCTCGACGGTGGCTTGGGCGTCCAGCCCGCGGGCGGCGGCACGGTGGCGGGACCGGGCGGTTCCAGCCTCGTGTCCGGGACCATGACCTGGCTGTTCGCGGTGCGTTCGATCAGCCAGAGGTGACGGGGCAGGATGCCGGGGTCGGGCAGGTGGACGGCGGAGCCCATGAGGCCGCCGTCGTTCTCGTGCACGCCGGAGTTCGTCTCGTGCTGCTGCAGGACCCGGGTCGTGTCCTTGTACTCGTCCGGGATGCCGAGGTAGTGCAGGGTTTCGTGGGCCAGGACCTCGGGACTGGTGTCGGGGTTCCAGTGGTCCTGGTTGACCTTCGGGTCGTTCGGGTCGACCTGGACGGTGGTGTGGGCGTCGGCCTTGTTGTCGGTGAACTCCAGGTTGACGTGGAACTGGTCGCCGCTGGGCAGCCGGAAACCCTGGTTGAGCAGGTTGTTGACGCCGTTGGTGGCGTTGTCCCTGATCTGCGCGAGCTGTTCGGCGGTGGTCTTGCCGGTTGGTTCGAGGTGGACCTTGACGGTGTATTCCTGCACGAACTTGCCGGGGCTGGTCTCGATGCGCCGCAGGTCGTAGTTGATCAGGCCCTTGTAGGCCTCGATCTTCGACGGCGTGCTGTCGGTGCGCACGTCGCGGACGTCGAGGTCGACGGTGCGGACGTCGGTGTCGTTGCGGCGATCGGCCCACGTGCTGCGGTCAGCCGGGCTGTCCGGTTCGGACCACTCCGCGGTCCGGGCGGGGTCGTGCCGCCACGACTCGTCGGACAGCACGTCCTTGCCCTGGTGCGACTCCGGGGTGGGCGGCGTCATCCGCGGCGGCGCGCCACCGCCGCGGACCTTCTTCGGCTCCGTGGAAGTGTCCGGAGCAGCACCGGGCGTGTTCGTCCCCGCACCGCCCTGACTGCTCTCCGCCGCGGACGGCTTCGCGGGCAGCGGAGGCGGCGTGGGCACGGACTTCCCACTGCCGTCCGCTGTGGTGTTCGTGGCCGTGCCGGCGGATGACGTGGACGGGACCGGCGGCACACCGCCGTCGCGGCCCTGACCCGGGACTCCGGTGTTGGCCGGAGCAGGCCTGAGTGCGTTCGTGTCCGCACCGCCACGGCTGCTCTCCGCCGCGAACGCCTCCGCGGGCAGCGGGGGCAGCGGTTTCTCCCTGATGTCCGCCGCGGTGTTCGTGGCGTCGGCAACGGGGATGTCGCGGGGGGCCGACTGTCGATCGGCAGTCGTGGTGTCCGGGATGACCACTTCCGCGCGGACGTTGCGGCGATCGGTTTTGGGGTTCTTCGAGTCCGGAGGGACCTCGCGACCGTGCGAGATCGGATCGACGCGGATCTGCCCGGCATCCAGCCGCCGCTCGGGCGGCACGTCGCGTTGCAGCTCGTCCAGCAGACGCGCGACCTCGGACCTGGTCCACGCGGCGGCCACATCAGCGCGTTGCTGACTTGCCGCGTCGCTGTTGAGGAGGTTGTTGCTGTAGCCGTGCAACTGGATCTCAGGCAGGGGCATTCCGTTGCGATGCCGCCACAGCGCCGCTTCGACTGTCTGCTGCGCCAGACCGGTCAGCATGCTGGTCGCGTTTCCGGGCAACTTCTGCACGCCGGCCGCGACCTGCTCCGCGTCCAGGTCCTTGGTCTCGCCCATCGGCACCTGGTAGCTCGTCGTGCTCTGGTGAGACGTCGTGACAGCCACCAACGGGTTCGCCAACTGCATTGGCGTGTTCACGTCGTCGACATGGCCCCACTTGTCGAAGAACGACTGGCCGGGCTGCTTGCTGTAGTCGTTGAAGAACCACATCTCACCCGGCTGCGGCAGCTGAGGTCCCGCGATCTTGTTGATCGCCAGCCGCGCCTGGAACGTGGCCTGGTTCAGCGTGGTCTCCGCGCTCTGGCGATCGCCGCCCTGGACCGAGGGGTCGGCGAGGGCCGCACGGCTGTCCTGGATCTTCGTGAGCGCCTCGACGAGCATGAGTTCCGCGTCCACCGTCCCCGGTGGCTGCTTGCGAAGTTCCGCCTCGATACCGGGAAGTTCGTGTTGGTGCCTGCGCAGGTTCTCACCGATCGCCTGGTTCAGCAGCTCCTTGCGGTAACCGCCCTGCCGAACGGTTTCGACGCTGATCTGCATGTCGTCCGCGGCGCTGTTCACCACGACCGAACCGAGGTGGTAGCCCCACACCTGCGGAAGCTGCTGCCCGTCACCCGTGCGGGTGTAGTTCAGACCGTAGTTGGCGCCAGCCGGATCGGGGGCCGCGATCGACTGGATCATGTACGCCTCGCCCGGCTTGGCCCAGGCGAACTGGTTGACACCCAGCTGTTCGGCCGCCTCGTCGAGCTTGGCCCGCTGCTCGGTGCCCGGCATCAGCGCGGAGCCGTACTGAGCACCCACCGGCGGTGGGTTCGTCGAGGGGGCGACCATGGCGTCGGCCACCTGCTGCGGGGCGAGCGTGGTGGACGGTGACGAGGGTTGCCTCGCCGCGTGGGCGAGCGCGAAGGCCATCTCGTGCATTCCGTTGAACTTCAGCGGACCGCCGTTGCCGACCTTGGCGACGACCGGCGTACCATCCGGTGGCCGCATGACCGCCTGGCTGTGCGTGCCACCGATGATGCCTTGGGAGAACTCGCTGCACACTCCGGGCGGCCTGCTCGCGAAGTGCGGCTTGACCATGAGCAGCGTTGTGTCCCCATGACGCACCGTGTTGCCGGGTGCCACCTTCAGTTCGAGCTTGCTGCCCACCTCCTTCAACCGCGCCTGAGCGTCCGCGATCACCTCCGGTGTCGCGTAGAACTCCCTGAACTGGTTGCCGCCACGAGCAAGCGGCAGAGCGAGGCTGTTGTCCGAGGAGAACATCATCTCCGGCTTCGCCGCCACGCCCGTCTCCACCACCGGCACCACGGACGGGAACTGACCCGGACGCGGTTCCAGCACCACCTTCGTGCCCTGCCAGACGAACTGCGGCTCGACACCGTCACTGGCGAACTCGTAGTCCCGCGTCGTCACCGGGCCGGTGTAGTCGTCGATGATCGAGTCGAGCAGGTCGTAGGCCGATTCGCGGTTGGCGAGGTGGTCCACCATCGCGTCGTGGTCCGGGCCGGCGATGCCCTCCGCCACGGCGATGTCGTGGTCGTAGCCGATCACTATGTCCCCGTAGTCGGCCAACGCCTGCGGGTCTGCGGAGCCCATCTGCGGGTTGTGCCTCGTGGGGCGGCTGAAGTTGATGGGAGCCGGCGTCTGCGGCTGTGCAGGGCCCATCTGCGGGTTGTGCCTCGTCGGGCGGCTGAAGTTGATCGGCGCCGCCGTCTGCTGCTCCACGGGACCCGTCTGCGGGTTGTGCCTCGTGGGGCGGCTGAAGTTGATCGGCGCCGGGACCTGTTGTCCCGCGGGACCCGCCTCCGGGTTCTGCGGCGTCGGGCGGCTGAAGTTGACCGGTGCACGACGGGGCTGCGCGTCCTCGGGCCTGCCGCGTCCGGAGTCGGTGGCGGGATTCGGGGTCGGTGTCACGGCCGCGGCAGGAGCTGGAGTCACGCCGGTGGGAGGCGGGGGAGCCGGTCGCGTCTGTGCGGGTGGCGGCGTGGTCGTCGGAGCGCTGGTCTCGGGCTTCGGCGTGGTCGCAGCCGGCGGGGTGTTGACCGGTGGGGTGTTGACCGGCGGTGCGCTGGTCGGTGGTGCGGGGCGCGTCTGCGCGGGCGGCTGTGTCGACGACGTCGTGTCCGGGCGCGGTGCCGGGGTGTTGGCCGGCGGCACGGTGGTCGCCGGGTTCGGCGAGGGAGCGTTGGCCGCGGGCGTTGTGACCGGCGGTGCGCTGGTCGGCGGTGCCGGACGGGTCTGCGCGGGCGGCTGTGTCGACGACGTCGTGTCCGGGCGCGGTGCCGGGGTGTTGGCCGGCGGCACGGTGGTCGCCGGGTTCGGCGAGGGAGCGTTGGCCGCAGGCGTTGTGACCGGCGGTGCGCTGGTCGGTGGTGCCGGACGGGTCTGCGCGGGCGGTGCGTCGGAACGCGGCGGCTGTGCGGCCGGGGTGGCGTCCGGGCGCGGCGACGGCGCGTTGGTGTTGGGCGCGGGCGACGCCGGCGGGGACGACACGGGCGGCGTGCCCGGCCGGGACTGGGCGGGCGGCGCGGTGTTCGGGTTCGCCGCCGGGGAAGCGGACGGCGTGCTGGAGGGAGGCGGGGTCGTCGGCGTCGGCTTCGGTGCCGGCGGCGGGGTCGAGGGCGACGTTCCCGGTGCCTTGGTGATGGTGTTGTCGGGCGTGGGGGCCTTGGGCGCGTCGAACACGCCCTTCGAACCGCTGATCGGAACCTTGCTGCCGCCGCGTTCACCGCCGGTCGCGCCGGGGGTTCCGCCTGGTGCCATCGGCGGGGCCACGGGGGGTGCGCCCGCAGCGGGAGGCGTCACGCTCGGAGCCGTGCCGCCGCGCGAGCCCGTGCTCTGCGGTGGGGTGCTGACGGCGCTCTGCGAGCCGGGGGTGTTGCCGGGGTCCTTGTAGCCGGGCGCGGACGGCGTGAACGCCGCGGGAGCCTTGGCGCCGCCACCGGGGTTCGCGCCGCCACCGGGGTTCGCTCCGCCCGGAGTCGAACCTCCAGGGGTGGAGCCGGGCGTCGAACCGGGCGTCAGCGGGATGTTGGCGTTGGGCTTCGGCGCCGGTGGCGGGGTCGAGGGGGACGTTCCCGGTGCCTTGGTGATGGTGTTGTCGGGCGTGGAGGGCTTGGGCGCGTCGAACACGCCCTTCTGACCGCTGATCGGAACCTTGCTGCCACCGCGCTCGCCGCCGGTCGCACCCGGCGTCGCGCCACCCGCCGGCGGGGCCATGCCGGGCGCCATCGGGGGAGGCGTCGCGCCGCCGCGCGGAGGTGACGTCACCGCGCCCTGCGAGCCGGGAACGCCCGTGGACGGCTTGGTGCCCGCCGCGCCACCGGGGTCCTTGTAGCCGGGCGCGGACGGCGTGAACGCCGCGGGGGTCTTCGCGCCACCGCCGGGGGTGGCGCCGCCGGGAGTGGAGCCACCCTTGGTCCCGCTGCCGCCGGGAGTGGAGCCGGGGGTCGCGCCAGGCGTCGCACCGCCCTTGCCGCCGGCGCTGCCGGGAGCGGAGGGCGTGAAGGCCGCCGGGCTCTTGACGCCGGACCCGCCGCCCTTCGAACCGGAGGCGCCGGGAGCACCGGGCGTGCCACCGACGACCGGCGGCGCACCGGCCGCGGGACCGCCCGGCGACTTGCCGAGGCTCGGCGTGAAGTTCGCGCCGCCCTTGGGGCCTTGCGTGGGGCTGACCTTGCCGCCGCCGGCCGGCGTGGGGCCGACGCTGGGCGTGAAACCCGCGCCGCCGCCCTTGGGGCCCTGGGTGGGGCTGACCTTGCTGCCACCCGCCGGAGTGGCACCGGCGGTCGGCGTGAAGCCGGCACCGCCCTTGGGACCCTGGACGTCGCCGACCTTGCCGCCGCCCGGTGCCGAGCCGAGGGTGGGCGTGAAGTTCGCGCCGCCCTTGGGGGCCTGGGTGGGGGAGACCTTGCCACCGCCACCCTGCGAGTTGGGGGTGGAGCCGGGGTTGGCGCCGCCGCCCTTGGGACCCTGGACGTCGCCGACCTTGCCGCCGCCCGGTGCTGCGCCGAGGGTGGGCGTGAAGTTCGCACCGCCCTTGGGACCCTGGGTGGGGGTGACCTTGCCGCCGCCCTGCGGGCCGGGGGTGGAACTGGGGTTGACGCCACCGCCCTTGACCGTGCCGGGACCGGACACCTTCGGGCCGCTCTGCCCGTTCGGGCCCGGCGTGGAGCTGCCGCCTCCCTTGACCGACCCCGGGTCGCTGACCTTGCCACCCGACGTGCTCGGACCGGAGGGCGGCGGCGCGGTCGTGCCGGCCGGCGGCTTCGCGTTGGTGCTCGTGTCGATCGAGCGGAGGTTGGAGCTCTGGTTGGTGTCCGTCGTGGTCGACGTCTGGTGCGTGGCCTTCAGGCCGGACTGGACGTCGGTGAACGCCTTGGCGCCCCTGTCCGCCTGCGCGACCGCGTTGTCGTTGGACGCGTTGAGCGCGGGCACCGCGAACAGGCCGATGGGGCCGAGCGCGTTGCCGCTGAAGCTCAGGCCGCGCAGGCCGCTCGAGATGCTCGCCAGGCGGGACCCGAGGTCGCCTGCCTTGTTCTGCAACCCCTGCATCGAGGAGTCGCTCATGGAGTAACCGCTGTTGCCGGTGGGACCACCACCCGTACCGGTGCCGGCCGGTGGCGCCGAGGGGGGCGGGTTCGCTCCCGGGTTCGGCGACGGGTTGGGATTGACGTTCCCCTTGGCCATGGGCGGTGCTTCTCCAGTACTGCGTCAGAACAAGGCGGGACCTCGGATCCCGGCTGTTGGCTGGACTTACTCGGTCGGCCGGACGGAACGCTGGAACGTCGGCTGTACCGGCTCCGCCGCCGCACCGCTGGCCTGAGCGTCCACCTCGAAGGCGGCGACCGCGCGCAACGGCTCGTTCGCCACGAGCGGGTTGACGTTCTCGTAGACGGCGGACTCGGCCTCGATGCCCGTGGCGTAGTAGGCCTCACGCGGCTGCGACGGTTCGAGACCGTCGTACGCGTGCGATACCTGTGTGCGCGCGAGCGGTTCATAGGCCGTGGTCTGCTGCAACGGCTCGGACTGCGTGTCCGCGCTCGTGTAGGCCTCACGCGCCTGCATCGGCTGCACGGCCTCGTGCAGCGAGCCGCCCGAGGTCATGCTGACGCCGGACACCATCGTGGAGTCCGAAGCGACGCCATGGGAGAACGCCACAGGAGCCTCCACGGCCTCCGCGCGCTGGAACGCCATCGGGGCCTGGACCGCTTCGGCGCGCTGGAACGCCATGGGCGCTTCGACGGCCTCGCCACGCTGGAACGCCATGGGCGCCTGCACGGCCTCGGCGCGCTGCATGGGCTGCAACGGCTGAACCGCCTCGGTGCGGTGCACGGCCTGCATCGGCTCGACGGCGTGCATCGCCTCAACGCGCTGCAGGGGCTGCATCGGCTCGGCGTGCTGGAACGGCTGCAACGGCTGCAACGGCTCCGCCTGCATGGCCCGCACGGCGTGAGTCGCCTGCAACGGCTCCGCTTGCAGCGCCCGCACGGCGTGAGTCGGCTGCAACGGCTCCGCCTGCATCGCCCGCACGGCATGGGTCGGCTGCAACTGCTCTGCCTGGTGCACCGCCATGCGGGCCTGCGTCGGCTCGGCGTCGGCGAGGCGCACCGAGTTCTGCAGCGTCGCCGTGGCGGTGCCGGTCGTGCCCGTGGTGGTCTCACCGGTGGTGGCACCCGGAGCCGTGCCGCCGCCACCGCCCTGCTTGTTCTGGAGCGCCTCGTCGATCTTGTCGTTGACGCCGTCCTGGGCCTTGTAGCCCTCGTAGGTGATCTCGGCGGCGTCGGCGGAGTTCTCGAACCGCTCCCAGCCCTTGCTGACCTTCTTCATGATCTCGTCGAGGTCGCCGATGCGCTTCATCTGACGGGCGAGCGCGGCGACGACGCGGGCGACGCGCGAGGCGATGTTGACGCCGAGCGCGACGGCCTTGCCGACGGCGAAGCCGATGAAGATCGGGATCGAGGCGCCGAACGTCGGGATCATCGCGGCGGCGGCGAGGATCGCGCCACCGATCAGCGAACCGATCAGCTGGGCGATCAGGTCGCGCACGATGTCGCGCAGCACCGTGACCAGCATGCCCATGATCGCGGTGATCTTGGCCTTGGTCTCGACGGCGTTGGCCAGGTCGTCGAGCTCCTGGTACATGGAGTCCATGGACGTTTTGAAGCGCTCGGAGGACTGACCGGTCCAGCCGTCGAACGTCGCGAGACCGCTCTTGTGGTCCTCGGCCAGCACGCGCAGCTCGGCGGCACGGGCCTTGGTCGCCTCGACGTTGGCCTGGATCTCCTCCGGGTTGCCCATCAGCTGGTTCAGGGCGTCGCGCAGGAACGACACGTGTTCGATCAGCCAGCCGACGCCGGCACCGATGATGCTGCCCAGCGGGTCGATCGCGAGCATCACCGTGGCGGAGGCGGCGCCGATGGCGTTGAACGTGATGTCCAGGGCCTTTTCGGTCTCGCTCTCGGCGTCCTTGCTGATGCCGTCGATCAGGCTGCCGTAGGCCTCGATGAACAGCGAGCCCTTGAGCTTGTTCTCCTCGGTGATGTTCATCCCGGGAGGAGACGGGAGTGGAGTTTCCGGCGCGGTCATCGCTGTTCCTTACCAGGGCTGGTTGTCGTCGTCATCGTCGTCGTCCGCGCGGCGCCTGCCGCGGACGGGCGGCGGCTGGGGAGCCGCCGCGGGCCGGGACGCCGGCGGTGCCGCAGGGGCCGGTTCCGGGTCGTCGTCGATCTCGTCATAGGTGTCGCCGGTGTCCTCGGCTTCGTCGTCGTCCGGGATGGAGTCCGAGACCATCTGGTAGGCCTCGGTGCCCTCGCCGAGCGGTTTGAAGAGCTCCAGGACCTGCAACGCCGCCTGCTTCTGGGCCTGCCGCGCCGTCTCCAGGATCGCCGCGGTGAGCCGGGCGGCGCCCAGCTCGACCGCGCGGTGCCCGAGCTGCAGGTTCTGCAGGCCTCCGTTCGGGCCCACCGTGACGGTCACCGAGCCGTCCTTGGACGACACGGTGGCGGAGGCGGCCGCGAAGTTCTCCGTGAGGTCCTCCGACTTCTTCTTCAGGTCGGCCAGCTTGGCCTCGTACTCTTCGACCCACTGGGTGGGGTTCGCGGGGTTCACACGGTCCTCCGGCGGCGGCGGTTCAACTGAGACGCGTCAGATCACGCGAGCACAGCGTTGATACGGGTTGCGATGCGGTCGTTGTCGGTCGGCGAGAGGCTCAGCCAGCCGTCCGAGTTGACCATCAGGTAACGGCCCTGGTGGGTGTCGAACCAGTTGATGACGACACCCGACCGCTCCCGGCCGAGGGTGACGCCGAACTGGCCACCCGCGACGCGGTTCGAGGCCAGCTCGTCGAACTGCTTGGCGTCCTGGGCGGACAGACCGGCCTGCCGCAGCGCCTCCTGGTCGTCCACCCCGCCCTCGCCGAACAGGTCGTCCGCGGACTTGGCCCCTTCGGTCTCCTGCAGCGCCACGGCGTCCTGCAGCGACTGGACCCGCACGTTCACCGCCGTGCCCGGACCGGGCACGGCGTCGGGCAGGACCTTGACGATCTCGCGGGCGATGCCGGTCTCCCGGATGCCGAGCAGCCCCACCCGGTCGTCGTCGATGATCGCGAGCGCGGCGCGCTCGCCGTTCGAGACGGCGAGCGCCCGCACCGTGCGGTCGAGTCCGGCCACGGCGTCCACGGACACCCGGTGGTCGTCGAGCAGCCGCAGATGACCTTCGAGGCGCTCGTTGTCGACGAGACCGCGCGAGCGCAGGTCCTCGAGCGTCCTCTCGGTCAGCACACGGCGTTCCTGCTCCGTCGCGCCCTCGCTGGGCACGTCCAGCGGGTAGGGCACGCTGCCGAGGTCCAGCGCGTGCCACAGGACGTCGAACTCGCGCGGCGTGAGCAGGAACTCAGGCGTGATCACGCGGGCTCTGCCCCCTTCGGCTTCTTGACCTTCGCGGCACCGATCACCGACGGGGGCAGGTTCTCACCGGGGACCTCGAACAGGTCGCCGCCCATGATGAAGCTGGCGGAGCGGTGTTCCTTGTCCTCTTCGCCCCTGCCGCCGCCGCCCGGAGCGCCACCCATCGGCGCGCCCGCACCCATGCCGGCACCGGCCGCCGCGGCGCCACCGGGACCCATGCCCATCGGCATGCCGCCGCGGGCCGCGTTCTGGACACCCGCCGCGCCACCGGACTGCATCGCGCCACCGGCGCCCGCGGTACCACCCGCGCCACCGCCGAACGCACCGCCGCCGGCGCCACCACCGCCACCCGCGCCCATCTGCGGGGTGTACGGCATCGGGCCGCCCTTCATGCCACCGCCGCCACCGGCTCCGCCGCCACCGCCGGCTCCACCGCCCGCACCGCCGGGGCCGTTGTAGCCGGGCGCGGTGGGCGTGTACGCCGCGGGACCCTTGGGGTTCTGCGGCGTGTAGCCGGGGTTCTGCGGGGTGTAGTTCGGGTTCGCGATGTCCCTGCCGACCACCGGGGTCCTGGGGATGTTCTGGTTCTGGCCGCCGCCGGGCCTGGCGGTGCCGGTGCCGCCGAGCTGCGGCGTGTAGCCCGGCGCGGTCGGGGTGTAGCTGCCGCCGCCACCACCGCTGCCGCTCGGGTACGTGTTGCCGGAGTTGCCACCCAGCTGCGGGGTGTAGCCCGGCGCGGTCGGCGTGTACGCCGCCGAGGTGTTGGTGCTCGTGTTGCCGGGGTTGTAGCCGGGCATCTGCGGCGTGTAGTTCGCGCCGGCGCCACCGCCACCGCCGTTTCCGGCACCGGTGTAGCCGGGCGCGGTCGGCGTGTAGGCCGCCGCGGCGGGCTGGGTCCCGGTCGTGGTGCCGGCTCCGGTTCCGGCACCCGCGGGGGACGGGGGAGCGGCCACACCGGCACCGCTCTGCGCGTGCGTCGCCGTGAGAGCGTCCGCGTTGCCGTTGAGCGTGGGCACGTCTCCCATGCGCCGCACCGCCATCACCGGCTGCTCGACCTGGCCGGTGTTCGGGTTGAACGGCGGCTTGAAGGTCGGGGTCGTCGAGTCGATCTGACGGGAGTTGTTCTCCATGTCCGTCATCACGGTGACGGCCTGCTCGTGCGCCGCGCGCGAGGCGGCGTTGGCCAGCGCGATGTCCGCTGAGGCCAGCACGAACGCGGGCGTGCCCGGCTGCGACAGCGCGGCCGCCGCCTTGTTCCAGTCGAACTGGACGGGCTGGGGCATCTGCGCGCGGGCGTTCTCCATGACGCGGCCCTGGTCCGCGACCTTGGCGCCGACCTCGACCGCGGTGCGAGCGGTCTCGTCGACCCAGTCCCCGAGCTTCTTCATCGCGGCTCGGGCGGCCTCGGCGGCGTCACCGGTCCACCTGGACTCCGACGCCGCGATGACCGAGTTGATGGTGCGCGACGCCTCGGTCAGCTCGGTGCCGTACTTGCCCCAGTCGGAGCTGATCTGGCCGGCTTGACCGGGGTCGTTGTTGTTGTGCACCGCGGCGTACAGCTCTTGGTGCGAACGAGACGCCCAGTTCTGCGGGTCCGTGAGGACCGGGACGTTCTCGATGTCGCTCGGGACGGTCTCGGGGGGCATGACCGGCTCGCCTCTCACGTCGTTGGGTCAACTGGCCACAAGATCAGCTGTTGCCCATGTGCTTCTTCAGTTCGGCCTGCTGGTCCTCGTCGAGGCGGGTGAAGTTCTCGATCGCCTCGACGATCGAGTTCTTCGTCTGCTCGAGAACCGTGCGGTACGCGGTCATGACGCTGACGAACGAGTACTGCTCGCCGTCCGCGCGGTGGGTGAACTTGTCGCGCATCTTGTCGCCGACCGGGTTCGCTCCGAGCGGAGCCGGGCGGGCGATGCTGCTGGTCGCGCGTTCGATCCAGGAGTCGACCTGGTCTATCTGGGCCTGGAACTGCTTGCGGAGCTCCTCACCCGCTGCCGGGTCGAGCTGAACCTGCCCCGAGGAGACGGTCTCGCCGAGCGGGACAGCCTCTTTGTCACCGACGATGTACATGCGGGCAGTATCGGGGGTCTTTTCGCACATCGCGCGTTCCGTTCCAGGCCTGTCCCAATTGAGACTTGTCCGCGCAAAGCGTTGCAGGGGAGGGAAACCGCCGGCTCCAGATGAACGGACTGTAACAAGCATGTCGTTTCCGCAGGTTGTGGAAGCGCTCTCGGGACGTTGCCCGCTCGGGCTTTCGATCTCCGTCCACGCCATCGGATCTGCCCTCGACAGGGCCGGTGTGACCGAAGTCACAGTGGTCTGAATGTGTGATTTAGGGCTGTCTTGAGGTTAGCGGAACGCGGGCGTTCCCGTGGAAGCCCGACTTGCCCGAGCCGATCAGGCCGCGGCCGGTCACGTCAGCACGGAGTCGATCCGCATGGCGATCCGGTCGTTGTCGGTGGGGGACAGGCTGAGCCACCCGTCGGAGCGGACCATGAGGTAGCGGCCCTGGTGGGTGTCGAACCAGTTGATCACCACGTCGGCGCGGTGCCGGCCGTGCGTCACGCCGAACTGGCCGCCTGCCACGCGGTTCGCCGCGAGCTCGTCCATCTGGCGCGCGTCCTGCGCGGACAACCCCGCCCTGAGCAGTGCCTGGCGGTCGTCGAGTTCGTCGTCCGCCGCACCCCACGGGTCCTCGGACTCCTCGTCCTGCTCGGCTTCCTGCAGTGCCACGGCCTGCTGCAACGTCTCCAGCCGCACCGACAGCGCGCTGCCGGGTCCGGCAACGCCGTGGGGCAGGACCCGCACGATCTCGCGGGCCAGCGCGGTGGGCCTGATCTCGGACAGGCCGACGGCGTCACCGTCGATCACGGCCAGCACGCCCTCGTTGCCGTCGGAGGCGGCCAGCGCCCGCACGGTCCGGTCGAGCCCGGCGACGGCGTCCACGGACACGTCGTGCTCGCCGAGCAGGCGCATCAGGTCCTCGAGCCGCGCGTCATCGGCGAGCCCGCGCCTCCGCAGGTCCGCGATCGTCCGTTCCTGCAACGCTGTGAGCTCGCTCGCGGTAGCTCCTTCGCTGGGCACGTCGAGCGGGTACGGCATTCTGCCGAGCCGCAGCGTCTGCCACAGCACCTCGAACTCGCGGGTCGACAGCAAGTACTCGGGCGTGATCACGAGTGCTCGGAACCTTTCTGCTCTGCCTGCGTTGCGCGCAGTATCGAGCAGGAACGGCTCGGGCGTTCATCATTGTGGGGTTGCGTACCCGGTTGAGACGGAATGTTCACGATCCGCCGCACTGCCCGCATTCGGCCCGCTTCCGTGTCGCCAGGCCTGGGAAGCCCGCGTGAGACCACGGTCTGGGAGCGCTGCCAAGTCGCGCTCCGTGTCGACGCGGACTGGTTGCTCGTCGATTCCGGCAGGGTGCTTCAGATGAGTCGTAGTGATGCAAATCACATCCATTTGGGGGGTCGCCGATACGAACCCGTTAGCGACTACGGGGGGTGCCCGAATCTCATTTCTCGTGCGTTTGATGATTTCAGCGCAAACCGAAGGTGTTGTCCTGGCGGTCGGCGACCCACACCCGCAGGTGTGAAGATCGGAGCGTGACCGTCTCCGCGTGGGCGCCCCTGCGCCGCAGCGCCTTCCGGGCCCTGTGGCTGGCCCAGTTCGCCAGCAACATCGGAACGTGGGCGCAGACCGTCGGCGCCCAGTGGCTCATGGGCGACCTGGGCGGCAGCGCACTGCAGGTCGCGCTCGTCCAGACGGCCACCACCCTGCCGGTGTTCCTGCTGGTGGTGCCCTCCGGTGCGCTCGGCGACATCCTCGACCGCCGCCGGGTCCTGCTCGCGGGCCAGGCGCTCATGCTGGCCGGCGCCGCCGGGTTGATGCTGCTCACCGGCACCGACCGGGCGACCCCGTCGAGCCTGCTCGCGCTGCTCGCACTGATGGCGATGGGCCAGGCGCTGTCGATGCCGTCGTTCCAGGCGATCCAGCCGGAGCTGGTCAGCCGCGAGGAGATCCCGCAGGCCGCGCTGCTCAACGGCGTCAACATGAACGTCGGCCGCGCCATCGGCCCCGCGCTCGGCGGTCTGCTGATCGCCTTGGCCGGTCCGGAGGCGACGTTCGCGTTCAACACCGTGTCGTTCCTGGGCGTGCTGATCGTCCTGGCCCGCTGGCGCCGCCCGTCCGACCACCGTCCACTCGGGACCGAGCACATCGCCACCGCCGTGCGCACCGGTGCCCGTTACGTGGCCAGCTCACCGCTGTTCCGCCGGGTGCTCACCCGGCTGCTGGTGTTCATCGTCTTCGGCAGCGGGCTGTGGGCCCTGCTGCCCGCCATCGCCCGCGGCCCCCTGGGTCTCGACGCCGGCGGCTACGGCGTCCTGCTCGGCAGCGTCGGCGCGGGGGCGATCGGTGGCGCCTTCGTCGTGCCGAAACTGTTGCAGCGCATGAGCAAGAACAGCATGGTGCTGGGCGCCACGCTGGTCTACGCGCTGGCCACGAGCACCTCGGTGCTGGTCGGCAGCTTCCCGCTGGTCATCGTCGCGATGCTGCTGACCGGTGCCTGCTGGATCGCCACCCTGTCGACCTTCAACGCCATCGCCCAGGTCTTGCTCCCCGCCTGGACCAGGGCCCGCGCGCTCGCCTACTACCAGCTGATCCTGATGGGCGGCCAGGCCCTCGGCGCCGTCCTGTGGGGCACCGTCGCCGACGTCTACGGCCTGCACCCCGCCATGATCGTCCCCGCGGTGGCGATGGCCGTGCTGGCACTGGTCGCCACCCGCTGGTGGCCCCTGATCGACCGCCCGCTCGACGTCACCCCCGCCACCTACTGGAACGAACCGCCCCAGCTCGACGACACCGACGCGGGTCCGGTCCTGGTCACCGTCGAATGGCCCGTCGCCCCCGAGAACCACGACCGGTTCGTCGACGCCATGCAGAAGGTCGGCCGCGCCCGCCGCCGCACCGGGGCGACGATGTGGGGGCTGTTCCGCGACACCGAGCAGCCGGACGTGTTCCTGGAGACGTTCACCGTGGCCACCTGGCAGGAGCACCTGCGGCAGCACCTGGAGCGCGGGACCGTCGTGGACCAGCAGAACCAGGGGATCGCCCGTGAGCTGGCGCGCGAGGAGCCGCGGGTGCGGCACCTGCTGTTCGCGCAGCCCACGAAGCCGGAGTGAGACGCTCCCATAGTGGCAGGCTATGCCGAGTAGAGATGCTCCCCGGCCGGCCGGGCGGTGTGACGCTACTGAACACCTCACACCCCTGCGGAGGACCTCGATGCGATCAGCCGCCCTCGTGCGCGTTGAGCAGTACGGCTGGCTCAGCTCGCTGTGAGGGCCGCGCCGCGTTCCTCCCACCACGGCCGGAACGCCGGGCTGGCCAGCGCGGCGGCGGCGTACGCCTCCAGCACGTCGGTGAACATGCGGCTGGCCTGGTCCCAGGTCAGCCGCTCCCGCCGCCAGCAGAACACGACCCTCAGCCGCATCGGCGCCCCCGCCAGCGGCCGCACGGTCACGCCCTGTCCGCCCCGCGAGGTCGGCTCGACCAGCTGCACCGCCTTGCCCGCCGCGATCAGCTGCCGCCCGGCACCGCTGGGCACCTCGAACCGGATCTTCGGCACGAACCCGACGGCCCGGCAGGCCGCGCGCAACGCCGTCAGCGACCCGTCCTCGGCACCCGGCGGCCCCACCCACGCCTCACCGGCGAGGTCCGCCAGCTCGACTTCGGACCGAGAGGCCAACGGGTGGGAGGCGGGCAATGCGATGTGCACGGGCACCCACGGCACCACGACCCGTTGCGCCACGCCGCGTGGCAAGCCCAGGTCGCCGTCCTCGTCGACCGCGATCACGGCGGCGTCGAGGTGGCCGTTGGCCAACGCCAGCGCAAGGCCCGTGGACGACGGATCGACGTGCAGCGTGACGTCCTCCAGCGCTTCCTCCAGGCGCGTGTACAACCTCGTGACGCACTCCATGTGCACGGAACCGAACCGCACCGGCCCGCCACGACCGGCCACGGACGCACCGAACGCGTCCAGCTCCACCAGCAGCAACCGCGCGCGTTGCAGCATCTGCGCACCCAGCGGTGTGGGCTCCGCGCCGGCCCGTCCTCGGTCGAACAACCGGCCTCCGACCAGGCGTTCCACCCGTTGCAGCAGGGTGGTGAGGGACGGCTGGGAGATGCCGAGCTGGGTCGCCGCGCGGGAGAGGCTGCCCGCGTCGCCGATGGCGCAGATGGCCCGCAGGTGGCGGATCTCCAGTTCCATAGGACGAGGCTATCTCCAAGTCGGATGGGCGGAAGCCCTCCGTTCGGCGGAGGCTGTGGGAAAACAGACCCCCGGAAGGACGAGAATTGGCCCGCACACGCCGTGACATGGCGAAACTGGTGGACGCGGACGGTTTCCGCACCTACATCCGCGACGGCTGGGGCGAGTGGGACAACCCCATCGACCTCCCGGCGGGCGCGAAGGAGGCCGCGGCGCAGCACCGGGCCAAGCTCGCCGCGCAGCTCCCCGGCCGGCGCATCGCCCTCGCCGCCGGACGCGCCCACGTGCGTTCGAACGACACGTTCCACGAGTTCCGCGCGGACAGCGACTTCGTGTGGCTGACCGGCTGCCAGGTCGAGGGCGCGGTCGTCGTGGTCGAGAACGACGACGCCACGCTGTTCGTGCCGACGCCGTCCGAGCCGCACACCGTGGACTTCTTCGGTGACGCGGACCGCAGCCCGTTCTGGATCGGTGCCGCGGCGGGCACGAAGGAGTGGTCCGAGGCCCTCGACCTCACCGTGCGCCCGATCGAGGACCTGCCGCGCGCGCTCCAGGGCCGCCACCCCGAGACGCTCACCGCCAAGGGCGTCGACCCGCTGCTGGACGCGCTCACCGGCTCGCACAGCGACGAGCTGCGGACCGTGCTGTCCGAGCTGCGGCGGATCAAGGACGACTGGGAGGTCGACCAGCTCCGCCAGGCCGTGGACGCCACGGTCAGGGGCTTCCTCGACGTCGCGGGCGAGCTCGGCCAGGCCGTGCGCGGCGGGGGAGAGCGCTGGTTGCAGGGCACGTTCGACCGCCGCGCGCGTACGGAGGGCAACGGGCCCGGATACACCTCCATCGTCGCGTCCGGACCGCACGCCCCGGTGCTGCACTGGACCCGCTGCGACGGCAAGGTGAGCGACGCCGACCTGCTGCTGCTCGACGCCGGCGTGGAGACCAAGACCCTCTACACCGCCGACGTCACCCGCACGCTGCCGGTCGGCGGCGAGTTCAGCGCGGCCCAGCGCCAGGTGTACGACCTCGTGCTCAGGTCGCACGTCGCCGCGCTCGCGGAAGTCAAGCCGGGCAACGACTACAGCGCTTTCCACCACACCGCCATGCGCGTGCTCGCCGAGGGCCTGCACGACTGGGGCCTGCTGCCGGTGAGCGTCGACAAGGCGCTCGACCCGTCCGGCCAGCACCACCGCCGCTACATCGTCTGCGGCACCGGGCACTTCCTCGGCCTGGACGTGCACGACTGCGCCGACGCCCGTCAGGAGACCTACCAGCAGGGCATCCTCGAACGCGGCATGGCGCTGACCGTCGAGCCGGGCCTGTACTTCCACCCGAACGACGAGACGCTGCCGCCGGAGCTGCGCGGCATCGGCGTGCGGCTGGAGGACGACCTGGTCGTGACCGGCGACGGCGCCGACGTCCTGTCGGACGCGCTGCCGATCGACGCGGACGAGATCGCGGCCTAGGTGCGGTCAAACCGCGCCTAGCCCCCTGCTGTTGGAGCATCTGCAAGTACTGAGCCTTTTCCATCCTGTTTCCGCTGGCGGTGGCGAGGTGTGACCGACGGGGCTGCCGCAAGCGGGCCCGAGTCGGCGGTGCTGGGTCGTGGTGATCAGGAGCCATCGTTTTCCCTGACGTTCGCGATCTTGACGGTCGCGCTCTCACCGGTGTCCACCGACCGGTTGGCGGTAGTTGAGGTGATCTGACAACGTTGTCTTCCGCCTGTAACTACAACCGACTCAGTGCGGTACCGGCGTGAGAGCGATTCCACACGTCGATGACGCACAGAGCTTTCGCGACAACGCCCTGACCTGCCAGAACAAGTTGGAAAAGGCTCACTACCAACGTGGTGGTTGGCAGTACTTGCAGATGCCTAAGCGGACGGGGTCGAGCGGGCCCAGGCGAACGTCAGTTCCACGGCCCGCTTCCAGTTCGCGTACTCGTTCTCCCGGTGCGCCGCGTCCATCACGGGGTTCCACCGCGCGGCCAGGTGCCAGTTGCGCCGCAACCCCTCCAGGTCCGGCCAGTAGCCGGAGGCGAGCCCGGCGGCGTAGGCCGCGCCCAGCGACACGGTCTCGGCCACCAGCGGCCGCATCACCGGGATGTCCAGCACGTCCGCGAGGAACTGCATCAGCAGGTGGTCGGCGGTCATGCCACCGTCCACCTTGAGCACCGGCGTGGGCGCGCCCAGGTCGGCGTTCATCGCGTCGACCACCTCACGCGTCTGCCACCCGGTCGCCTCCAGCACCGCCCGCGCCAGGTGCCCCTTGTTGATGTACGACGTCAAGCCGACGACGATCCCACGTGCCTGCGCGAGCCAGTGCGGCGCGAACAACCCGGAGAACGCCGGCACGATGTAGCAGCCGCCGTTGTCCTTCACCGTGCGGGCCAGCGTCTCGATCTCCGGCGCGGAGTGGATCAGGCCGAGGTTGTCGCGGAACCACTGCACGAGCGACCCGGCGACGGCGATCGAGCCCTCCAGCGCGTACGTCGGCTCACCACCGATCTGGTACCCGATCGTGGTCAGCAGGCCGTGCTTCGACCGCACCAGCTCGGTGCCGGTGTTCATCAGCAGGAACCCACCGGTGCCGTACGTGCCCTTGATCGAGCCCTTCTCGAAGCACGTCTGCCCGAACAGCGCCGCGTGCTGGTCGCCCAGCGCCGCCGTGATCGGGATGCCCGGCACCACCCGCGCCGTCACACCGGAGATCTCCGACGACGGCCGGATCTCCGGCAGCATCGCCGCGGGCACGCCGAAGAAGTCCAGCAGCATCGGGTCCCACTGGCGGGTGCTGAGGTTCATCAGCATCGTGCGGGACGCGTTGGTCACGTCGGTGACGTGCAGGCCGCCGTTCACACCGCCGGTGAGGTTCCAGATCAGCCAGGTGTCCATCGTCCCGAACAGCACGTCACCGCGGGACGCCCGCTCGCGCACGCCCGGCACGGTGTCGAGCAGCCACCGCAGCGACGGCGCCGAGAAGTAGGTCGCGAGCGGCAGGCCGCAGCGTTCGCGGACCTCCTCGATGCCCGGCTGCCCCTCCAGTCGCGCGACGAGCTCCTCGGTGCGGATGTCCTCCCACACGATCGCGCGTCCCACCGGGACACCGGTGTGCCGGTCCCACGCCACGAACGTCTCGCGCTGGTTCGTGATGCCCAGCCCCACGACCTGGTCGGCGGTGATCCCCGCCTGCCGCAACGCCTGCGGCATGATCCGGTCGACGTTGCGCCAGATCTCCACGGCGTCCTGCTCGACCCAGCCCGGCCGCGGGCGGTACTGGCGGTGCTCGCGCTGGGCGACCGCGACCAGGCGGGCGTTCTGGTCGAACACGATGCACCGGGTCGACGTCGTGCCCTGGTCGATCGCCATCACGAAGCGTTGCACGCCGGTCCTCTCAGTTCTCGTCGACCAGTGAGGTGGTGACCGCGTCGGCGGCCTGCACGACCTGGCGCACCAGCGCCGTGCGCGGCCGCCCGGTGGAGTCGCAGAGCCGGTCCACGGCGCCGGAGATGCCGATCGCGCCGACCACGAGGCCGCCGGGGATGCGGATCGGCGCGGCGATGCTCGCCTCACCCGGCATGTACTCCTCCGCCTCGCCCGCCCAGCCCTGCGCGCGCACCTCGGTCAGCACCCGCTCCAACGCCTGCGTGCGCGTGATCGTGCGGCGGGTCAGCGACGTCAGCTCCCGTTTGCGCGCTGCCGCCGACAGGTCCGGGTCGTAGGCGAGCAGCACCTTGCCCAGCGCGGTCGCGTGCAACGGCAGCATCGCGCCGATGCCGAGCGTCTGCACCGAGTCGTCCGGGCGGAACACGTGGTGCACGACGAGCACGGCGCCGTCGTGGTGCATGCCGATCCGCACCTCCTGACCCGAGCGCGCGGCGAGCGTGTCGGCCCAGTTGATCGATCGGGAACGCAGCTCGTTCGCGTCGAGGTAGCTCGTCCCGAGGTGCAGCAGGGCGGCGCCGAGCCGGTAGCGGCCGGTCGCGGAGTCCTGCTCGACGAACTCGACCCGTTGCAGCGTGCGGAGAATCCCGTGCGCGGTGCCGCGGGCCAGACCGAGCGAGGCGGCTATCTCCGTGAGACCGTGGTGGCCGGACCCGCGCGCGAGAAGCCGCAGCACGGCTGCGGCGCGTTCGATCGACTGAATGGGTCCCGGCACGCGAGCAACGTAATTGAGACGACCCGTGTCGGCAATGTCGAACGGCTACGACCCGCGTCACCGCTGGACACGCGCCTGAAACACCTTGTCTGAGCGCAGCGTGACCGGTCGGTCACAGCAGTGCACCCGGTCGGTGTCGACATTGTCGAACAGCACCCGTTGAGCAGGCGTGACGCGGGTCATTACGTTCCGCGGCAGTCACCACGGGGTGATCAGCCGTTCAAGGACGAATGGGAGGCCAGCGTGGGTCTCGGGACAGTGTTCCTCAGCGAGGTGCTCGGTACGGGCATCCTGCTGTTGCTGGGTGCGGGCGTGGTGGCCAACGTG
>NZ_JBVJRC010000018.1:0-9749 GCF_055608005.1 Lentzea sp. NPDC036955
GATCCACGGCGGCGACTGACCCCTCCTCACGGTCAAACATGATCCACATCCGACATGCTGCACGCCACCACGTTGATCATTCTGTTAGGACCTCTTATTGGTCCTCGACGTCCAATGGCCCCGCGATGGCCCAGGAAGTCCATAAGAGACGGTCTTTGCCGTCTACATCAGACTCACGCGGTCTCGGATTGGTCCATCTACCGCCTTCGACCCGCCGCTCATGCCTTTGGATCATCTGGAGGCACACCACATCAGCGCCGGGCACCGGGGTCGCGAACAGGACCGCGAACCGCTCACGCTCGGATGCGGCGATGCCGGTCACGCCGGCGATGTGATCAGGGCCGGTGTACTTGGCCGTCAGAGCGAACCGGCCCCCAGAGGGTTCTCCCCGTGGGCCTCGGCGGCGGCGATCCGACGCCGCTCGTCCCTGACCCAGACACTCGACATTCCCGCACCGATCCCCAGCTCACGGGCAACCTCGCTGATCATGCGACCGGAATCGATCACACGAGGAGGCTCACGGACATCCTTTCACCAAGACCTCTGGTCCTGCTGACTCGGTGTCCACTGCCCGGGGTGACCTCACCGAACGTGGCAACTGCGACGGCGAGCCGCCGGTCGTTCTGCGAAGCGGTTGCTTCGAAGACGACACGGTCCGCCTGGTCGACCGCCGGGATGACTTCGCACTCCACGGGATCGCACAGATTCCCCGGCCGAAGGAAGTGCATCCGCAACGATGCAGCCGACATGGTCGCGGGCAACGCAGCACCAGCGGCCAGAAGAGCTTGGCACAGGAGCTGGCCGCCGAACACCGCAGACCCCTCGTCCGGGCGCACGGGATGCCGGCGAAACATTCCACCACCCGCCCGACGAGGCGCGCGAGTTCCGCCGGCTCATCAAATGCCGTCCCCGCCGGCCGGTGAGCGGCGGTCCGGCCGATCGCCTTCGACCTCATCTCTCTTCACCTTCTGTCGCCAAGCATCGCTGACCACACTCCCAGGTACCCGTGCCGCCGGGAAGCTCGACGTTCCAGGGAGTGGCACGCACATTCGCCGTGGATGTTTTCCCGGCCTTAACGTCGGCTCAGTTGCGAGGGGAAGGAAGATCATGGACCTTGACGACCCGCTATCGGTTGAATCGACTTTCACCGACGAGCAGGTGCCCAACATCGCGCGCGTGTACGACTGGTACCTCGGAGGCACGTGCAACAACGCGGCCGACCGCGAGTTCGGTGAAAAGGTCGCTTCGACGATCCCATCCCGGACGATGGTCCGGGACAACCGCGCCTTCCTGCGCCGCGTGGTGGAGCACCTCGTGAAGCGCGGAATCCGGCAGTTCCTCGACATCGGTTCCGGCATTCCGACCGTCGGCAACGTGCACGAGATCGCGGCAGCGCTGGACGAAGGCGTCCGCGTCGTCTACGTCGACCACGACCCGGTCGTCGTCGAGCTGAGCAAAAAGCTGTTGGACGGCAACACGTCCGCTGTGGCCGTCCAAGGCGACCTCCTCACGCCGGCGACCATCCTCGAACACCCCGAGGTCCGCGAACTGCTGGACTTCGACCAGCCGATCGGCCTGCTGCTGTTCGCGATCCTGCACTTCGTGCACGACGAGGAGCAGCCGGAAGCGGTGATCTCCGCCTACTGCTCCGCGCTGTCCCCCGGCAGCTATGTCGCGATCTCCCACACCACAGACGAAGGCGCGGCCGACGACATGCAGGGGCGGATGGACTCCGCGACCGGCATGTACCAGGACAGGACCAGCCCGTTCATCAACCGCGACCGGGCGACCCTCCGGCGCTGGCTCGACGGTTTCGACGTGGTTCCACCGGGGGTGACGCAGGTGGTCGAGTGGAACCCCGACGGCGAAGTGCCAACAGGACCGGACCACCGACTCGTCATCGGCGCACTCGCCCGCATTCCCGGCGAATAGGAGAGATGTTTCTCCGGCGGCGCACGCGCACCTCCGCAGGTTGAACACGCTCGCGATCCTCCGACGAGTTGAGGGATTTGCATGGATTTCCTGTATTCGACCGAGCAGGCCGCGCTGAAGGCACGGGCGAGGTCTCTGACGACGCAGCTGACGGCTTACGAGGACGAGTGCGAGAACCTCGGCCACCTGGCACAGGAGAGCCGTGCCGAGGTCAAGAACATCGTGCTCGAAAGCGGCTTCAACGCGATGAACGCGCCGGCGAAGCTCGGCGGCGCGGGTCTGAGCTGGCTCGACCAGATGGTGGTCGAAGAGGAGTTCGGCGGACTCACCAACGGGCTGTGGGCAGCGGTGTGGCGTCCGACGGCGGCGTTGCTGCTGGCGGCCACGCCCGAGCAACGCGACCGCTACCTGGTGCCCGAGATCCGCGGCGACCGCTTCGGCGGCCGCGCCGTGACCGAACCCGGAGCCGGCTCGGACCCCAGCCAGATCACCACCACGGCGGAACGCACCCCCACGGGCTACCGGATCAACGGCGAGAAGTGGTTCGTGACGCTGGGAGACATCGCGGACTACTTCGTGCTGCTGGCCCGCACGGCGCCCGATGCGCAGCCGACGATGTTCCTGGTGGACCGCAACCTTCCTGGCGTCCAGATGGCCAGAAATCCGCAGTACACCCACAGGTTCGCCTACGCGCACCCGCACTTCCGCTTCGTCGACGTGGACGTGCCCGCCGACGCGGTGCTCGGCTCGGTCGGCGACGGGTTCCGCCTGAGCCAGGCGACCTTCTTCGAGGAGCGCATGCTGGTCGCGGCTCATGCGGTGGGCGCGGCTGAGCGCGCGCTGACGCTCGCCACGGACTGGGCTCGGGAACGCGTGCAGGGCGGCGATCGGATCATCCGCCACCAGATGATCCAGGCGATGCTCGCGGACTCGGCGATCGACGTGGCGGTGAACCGGGTCTTCGTGCACCAGATCGCCGCTGACATCGACCGCGGCTGCGAGCTGAAGACGTTGAACGCCAAGGTCGCGATGGCCAAGATCTCGGCGACCGAGGCGGCCGGACGCGTCGCCGACCGGGCGGTGCAGATCCTCGGCGGCCGCGGGTACATGCGGGACAACCCCGTCGAGCGGATCAACCGCGACGTCCGCGTGGACCGGATCTGGATGGGCACCTCCGAGGTGCAGCGGCTCGTCGTGGCCAACGAGCTCGACAAACGAGGTACCTCCGGCCTGCTGCACTTCGCGGGCAAGAGCGCGTCATGAGCCGGGCCGGCGCAGCCGTCCTGCCGGCGCGGCAGGCCCACTCGCTGCTCGATCCACTGCACGCCGTGACCTACCTCGCCGAGGAGGCGACGGCGTCGTTCCACGAAGCTGGGTTCACGGGGCCGTGGCACGGCTACTTCGCCGGCCGTTCCGCTCCTCTGGGGACGGTGCCCCCGGCCGTGGTCGCGGCGGTCTTCTACCACTTCGAGCCCAGGTTCGTCGTCGAGGAGACGACCGCCGCCTTCGCTCAGGCGACTCCAGCACGAGCACTGCGAGCACGACTGACCGGAGTGGACGGTGCCCTGCGCGCGTTGCTGGGGCAGGCCACCGACGGTGCGGAGGTCAGGGAGGCAGCTGCTCTGGCGGAAGAGGCTGCGGCCGCCTGCGACGTGCCCGGTCGTCCGCTGGGGGCCGCCAACGCGGCGCTCGCCCGGCCTGCCGAACCTCATCTCGCTCTCTGGCAGGCCGTCACGACGCTGCGCGAACACCGCGGGGACGGCCACGGCATCGCTCTCGCCTCAGCCGGACTCGACGGTGTGGAAGCTCTGGTGTCCATCACCGCCGCGGGCGGCGAACGACGCCGCAGCATCCAGGCACGGCGAGGCTGGACCGACGCGGAATGGCTCGCCGGCGAACACAGGCTGGTCGAGCGCGGGCTGCTGAACCACGACGGCACCCTCACCGAAGACGGCCGAGCGCACCGGCAGGCCGTGGAGGACACGACCGATCGACTCGCCTCGGTGCCCTGGCAGGTGCTCGGCGAGCGCAAGACCCGTCGTCTGCTGGAACTGCTGCTGCCGCTGACCGAGCAGGTGGTCACCGGTCTGCGCGCGCGGAGGCCGACGTGACCGGGGCAGGTGCGGTCGAGGAGCGCTTGGCACTGCGTGAGCTGGCCGACCGCTACGCGCAGGCCGTGGACCGCGGGCGCCAGGACCTGTTCGCGGAGCTGTTCTGCGCAGGCGCGCACATGAGTCTGCCCCACCCGAAAGGTTCCCACCGCCCGAACCTGGTGTTCGACAGCGCCGACGGCTGGGCGAAGTTGTGGTCCGCGCGGCCGCCGTGGGTCGGGTCGACACATCTGACCGGCAACCAGGTCATGGCCGTCGCGGGTGACGAGGCCACCGGCGAGACCTACTGCCTGGCACACGAGCTGTACGAGCGCGGTGACGGCTTGCGAATGGTGACGCGAAGCGTCCGGTACCTCGACGTCTGCCGCCGCGAAAGCGGTAGCTGGCGCTTTCACAGCCGGGAGTTGGTCATCGACTGGAGCGATGAACGGCCACTGCGCAAGCCGTCGCACGAGCCGAGAGGAGGCCGGTCGTGATCAACGAGCTGACGCCCGCCACGCGTACCCGTGGCGCGGACACCGGTTCCGGTGCGGCGACGTATGCCGCCGCACGTCCACGGGATGTCGTCCACCTCGTTCGCGACAACGACACCCAGCGGATCGGTCTCATGTTCGACGCGGACGAGGCTGCCTCGATGCCCGGGATGGTCGGCTCACTGCCGCCCTGCTACCCGGAGTGGCTCGGCGACCACGGCTTCCTCACTGATCACGGTGCCCGTTTCCCCTACATCGGCGGGGAGATGGCCAACGGCATCGCGACCACCCGGATGGTGATGGCCCTCGCCGAGATCGGCGCGGTCGGTGTGTTCGGCGCGGCAGGCCTCGCACCGGCCGCGGTCGAGCACGCCTTGTCCGAGTTGAGCGCGCGGCTTTCCGGCAGGCGCAACTGGGGAGTCAACCTCATCCACTCCCCGGCCGAGCCGGACGTGGAACGGCGGGTGGCGGACCTGCTGCTGGCGTGGCGGGTTCCGATCGTGTCCCTCTCGGCCTTCTTGGCCCTGACGCCCACCGCCGTGCTGTGCTCGGCCAAGGGCCTGACCGCGGACTCGTCGGGTCGCGTCGTGCGGCAGACCCGTGTGATCGCCAAGGTGTCGAGGCCTGAGGTGGCAGAGCAGTTCATGGCTCCGGCGCCGGAGGAGATGCTCGCCGCGCTCGTGGCGGAAGGAGCGTTGACGGAGTCCGAGGCCGCCTTGGCTCGTCTCGTTCCGGTCGCCCAGGACGTGACCGCGGAGGCCGACAGCGGTGGCCACACCGACAACCGGCCGTTGGGCGCGCTCCTGCCTGCATTGCTGGCGCTGCGCGACGAAGTCGCCATCAGCAGGTGTTGTCCCCCGGTCCGGGTCGGTGCGGCCGGTGGGCTCGGCACACCGTCAGCCGTGGCTGCGGCCTTCGCCGCGGGAGCCGCCTACGTGGTCACGGGTTCGGTCAACCAGTCCGCGGTGGAGTCCGGGCTTTCCCTGGCGGGCAGGGAACTCCTGGCACAGGCGGACATCGCCGACGTCTGCATGGCGCCGGCGTCCGACATGTTCGAGATGGGCGTCAGCCTGCAGGTGCTGCGCCGGGGCTCGCTGTTCGCCGGGCGTGCGGCGCGTCTTCGAGAGATCTTCCGGGCCTACGACTCGCTGGAGAGCATTCCGGACGACGTGCGCGGTCAGCTGGAACGCGGGGTGCTCGGGGAGCCGGTGGCCGCGGCTTGGGCCTCGACGAGGAAGTACTGGGAGCAGCGCGATCCCCGCGAGGTCGAGCGGGCGGAGCGCGAAGCACGGCATCGCATGGCTTTGGTGTTCCGGTCCTACCTCGGCCGGGCGAGTCGGTGGGCGATCACGGGAGACGAGTCGCGCAGGGCCGACTACCAGATCTGGTGCGGTCCCGCGATGGGCTCGTTCAACCGCTGGGTGCGCGGCACGTTCTTGGAGCCGGTCTCCGAACGGACGGTGGCGCAGATCGCCCTGAACCTGCTGGAAGGCGCGACCGTGGTCACCAGGGCACAGCAGTTGCGCACCGCCGGGGTGAACGTCGCCCCCGAGGCCTTCGTCTACCGCCCGCGTCCGCTCGCCTGATCAGCACCGTCGATCGAGCCGCTTTCCTCCTGGAGGACCGCATGACCGGAACAAGTCGGCCACAGCAGCAGCCGATCGCGATCGTCGGAGTCGGCGCGATCACCCCAGGAGCGGAAGGTCCGCCGCAGTTCTGGCGAGCGGTGCTCACCGGCCGGGATCTGATCGGGGACATCCCACCGGGCCGCTGGGACCCCGGCAGCTACTTCGATCCCGATCCAGCCGCGAAGGACAAGGTCTCCAGCAACCGCGGCGCCTTCCTCAGCGAGATCGACTTCGACCCGCTGTCGTTCGGACTCCCGCCGGCGACGCTGCCGGCGACCGACACCTCCCAGATGCTCGCTCTCAAGGTGGCCGAACAGGTCCTCGGCGACGCAGGCGTGCCGGAGAACGATCGCGAACGGGTGGGGGTGATCCTGGGGACGGCCGCGCTCGAACTGCTGCAGACGATGAGCAACCGCATGCAGCGGCCGGTCTGGCTGCGGGAAATGACCACGGGCGGTGTGCCGCAGGAGCAGGCGGAGGCGATCTGCGACCGGATCGCCGAGAACTACCCGTCCTGGCAGGAGATGAGCTTTCCCGGTCTGTTGAGCAACGTCGTCGCTGGTCGGGTCGCCAACCGGTTCGACCTGCACGGCCCCAACTACACCACCGACGCCGCCTGCGCCGGTTCGCTGGCCGCGGTGGCGAGTGCGGTGAACGAACTCGCGACCGGCAACGCGGATCTGATGATCACCGGCGGCGTGGACACGCTCAACGACATCCTCATGTTCAAGTGCTTCAGCGCTGCCCAAGCGCTGTCGAAGTCCGGAGACTGCCGCCCGTTCGCCGCTGACGCGGACGGAACGATGATGGGCGAGGCGGTCGTGATGTTCGCCCTCAAGCGCTTGGCGGACGCTGAGGCAGCAGGCGACAAGATCTACGCGGTGATCAAGGGGGTGGGCAGCTCCTCCGACGGCCGCGGAAGCGCCGTGTACGCACCGGTCGCCGCCGGACAGGCACGCGCGCTGCGCCGGGCCTACGAGGCGGCGCGGTACGGCCCAGGATCGGTGGAGTTGGTCGAGGCGCACGGCACCGGTACCACCGTCGGCGACCTGACCGAGTTCACCGCCCTGAACTCGGTTTTCACCGAGTCCGGACGCGAGGACCGGCAGTGGTGCGCGCTGGGCTCGGCCAAGTCCCAGTTCGGGCACACCAAGTCCGCTGCCGGGGCGCTCGGAATGCTCAAGACCGTCTTGGCCCTGCGGCACAAGGTGCTGCCACCGACGATCAAGGTCGACCAGCCCAACCCCGCGCTGGACCTGCCGAACAGTGCGCTCTACCTCAACACGAAGGCGCGTCCGTGGATCCGGGACGACGCGCACCCGCGCCGGGCCTCGGTCTCCGGGTTCGGCTTCGGCGGCACGAACTTCCACCTCACCCTGGAGGAGTACATCGCAGGTGGCGGCCGCGAACCCGAGTGGTTCACCGCTGCCCCGACCGAGCTGGTCGTGGCATCGGCCGGTTCCACCGGCGAACTCCTGAACGCTCTGCGAGAAACGGTCGAGCGCTGTCAGGACACCGGAGACGTCACGACGGCCTCACGCGACGCCGCCAAGTCGTTCCGCGCCGACGCGCCCGTGCGGGTGTGTCTCGTCGTCCGCGACGCCGAGGACCTCGCGCAACAGGTCTCACAGCTTGCGCAGCTGATCGCGGGACAGCCGGAAGGTGTGATCAACACCCCGGCGGGCCTCTGCCTCGACCGCGCGGCAGCGGCACCGGGCAGGGTTGCGCTGATGTTCGGTGGCCAGGGCAGCCAGCACGTCGACATGGGGGCCGACGTGCTGATGCAGGTCCCCACGGCACGGGAGTGCTGGGACCGCGCGGCCGGTTTGCGCCGTGAGGGCCGATCGCTGCCGTCGGTGGTGTTCCCGCTCCCGGTGTTCAACGATGCCGAACGTGAGGACCAACAGGCACTGCTCACCCGCACGGAGTGGGCTCAGCCCGCGCTGGCCGTCCACGGGGCCGCCATGCTCGCGGTGCTGCGGACGTTCGGCCTGCGGTTCGACTGCGTCGGTGGGCACAGTCTCGGAGAGCTCGTCGCCCTGCACGCGGCCGGGGTCTTCGACGAGTCCACGCTCCTGCGGCTTGCCGCCGGTCGCGGCGAGGCGATGCGGGACGCCGCAGCGGAAGCCGGCGCCATGGTGGCGGTCAGGGCATCCGCCGAGGAGACCGCGCGGCACATCGAGAAGTTCGCCGGTCGTGTCTGGCTCGCCAACCTCAACGGCCCTCTGCAGACCGTTGTTTCCGGGCACGAGGACGCGATCGCGGAACTCGAGGCGCTGCTCGCGGAGAAGCGAGTCGGGGCGAAGCGCTTGCAGACCGCGGGCGCATTCCACACCCCCCTCGTCCACGCCGCGCGGCAACCGTTCCTCGAGCTGTTGCAGTCCTGTTCATTCACCTCACCCAAGATCGACGTGTACGGCAACACCGACGCCAGCCGGTATCCGGTCGAGGTCGACGTGATCCGGCAACGGCTCGCCGACCACCTCGTGTCACCCGTGAGGTTCGCGGACCAGCTCCAGGCGATGCACGACGACGGCGTACGGACGTTCATCGAAATAGGTGCGGGCACCCTGGCGCGGCTCACAAGTGACGTCCTCGGCGAGCAACCACACCTGGCCGTATCCGTGGATCGCACCGGCTGCCACGGCATCACGGCGCTGCAGCGCGTGCTTGGGCGACTCGCCGTCGCCGGTGTCGAACTGGACCTCAGTCCTCTGTGGATGAGCGAGGACCCGGTAGCCGGAACGCGTCGGCCTCCTCGGATGCGGGTCCGCATATCAGGCGCCAACTACCGAGAGCTCAAGCCGCACAGCGACACCACTGTGGAGACGAGGATGACGACCACCGAGCGAGTCGTGCCCGCACCCCGGCAACTGCCCGAGCCGCCGTCTCTCTCCCAGGGAGAGCAAGAGGTGGAACCCTCCTCGCAGGCGCCGTCCTCGCGGGCGTACTCACCGCAGACACCGGCTCTGCAGGCGTCCCCACCCCAACCGACTACGCGGCCCCCATCGGCGCTGCCACTCGCACCTCAGACGGAGCGCCCTGTGCCGGTGCCTCCCGACTCTTCCACGCGACCGGTGAACGTGCCTGATTGGCTGAGCTCGTTCGAGCTGGTCCAGGCCCAGGCCGCGAACGCCCACACCGAGTACCAGCGCGTGATGGCGGAGACGCACCTGCACTACCTGCAGTTCGCCGAAAACTCGGTGCGGCTGTTCCTCGGGGAGTCGGCCGGCCAGCAGCCGGCTGACGTCACCGGATCGGCCCGGCCACACGCGGAAGTGTTCACCGAGGCCACGTCCGGTCCACAGCACCCGGCCGCTTCACCAGTGGTCGAGGCCCGCGAGCACCGGCCCGTGGAGCCGCAGCGGCCACCGCTGATGGAGGCCGCTCCGCATGTCCAGGTTCAGCCCATGGCTCCGCCGCCGTGGCCAGTGGCCGCTCCGCCGGTACCGGAACCTGTCATCGGCTCGGAACCTTCCTCCCAAGACGCCGAATCAATCCTCCTGGACGTCGTCGCCGAAAAAACCGGATACCCCCGCAACATCCTCGAACCCCACCTCGAACTCGAAACCGACCTCGGCATCGACTCCATCAAACGAGTCGAA
>NZ_JBVJRC010000018.1:9841-140801 GCF_055608005.1 Lentzea sp. NPDC036955
CGAAATCACCCCCACCCAACTCACCCAGCTCCGCACCCTCGGCCACATCGCCGCCCACTACACCAACACCACAACCACACCCGAAACCACACCGAACACCGAACCCACCCACGACGCCGAATCAATCCTCCTCGACGTCGTCGCCGAAAAAACCGGATACCCCCGCAACATCCTCGAACCCCACCTCGAACTCGAAACCGACCTCGGCATCGACTCCATCAAACGAGTCGAAATCCTCTCCCACCTCCGCACCCGCCTCCCCCACGCACCCGAAATCACCCCCACCCAACTCACCCAGCTCCGCACCCTCGGCCACATCGCCGCCCACTACACCAACACCACAACCACACCCGAAACCACACCGAACACGAATCAGCCCGCATCGATTGTTCGTGCTGTGACCAAGGTGGTTCCCGCTGTCGTTCCGGGACTTGAGATTCCCGGCTTGCGCAACGGCCCCGTCGTCGTGGTCGACGGCGGTTCCGGCTTGGCGCAGGCGGTGGTGCGGGCGCTCCGGGAGCACGGCGTCGACGCGGCCGAGCAGTCGGCTGCGGTTCCGGGCATGAGCGCATTGGTGCTCCTCGGCGGGCTCTGTCCTGCAGTCACCGCTGAAGAGGCGATCGCGGTGAACCGCGACGTCTTCGGCACGGCGTGCAAGGCGGTCAAGGAGTTCGCGACGCCGGAGCGCACGCTCGTCGTGGTGCAGGACACCGGCGGCGACTTCGGGCTTCGGGGGGCCGGGGAACGGGCTTGGCTCGGCGGGTTGGCCGGTCTTGCCAGGTGCGCGAACCACGAATGGCGGTCTGGTGTGGCCAAGGCCATCGACGTGGAGAGGGGCGGTAGGTCCGCTGAGGAGCTCGCCGCGGTGATCGTCGCCGAACTGCTCCACGGTGGCGCCTGCCCGGACATCGCGCTGCGTGCGAACGGCACTCGGTGGACGCTGCGGGACGAGCGCGAGCCGATCACGTCCGAGGACTCGTGGAAACCGAAGAACCCGGTGCTCGTGGTGACCGGCGGAGCCAGGGGCGTGACCGCCTCGGCCCTGCTGGCCCTGGCCGCAGATGGACATCCGTCGGTGGCGCTCCTGGGCCGTACCGAGGTGACCGAGGAGTCACCTGAACTGGCTGGTGTCACGGGTGAACGGGAGTTGCGGCAGCGAATCGCCGAACTCAGCACTCACGCCGCACCCGCTGAGATCGGCATCAAGGCCAAACAGGTCATCGCGGCCCGAGAGATCCGGGCCACGCTCGCCGAACTGGAGAAGGCGGGGTGCACCGCTGCTTACTTCGCGGTCGACGTCCGCGATGAGGCAGCCGTATGTGCGACGCTCGATCAGGTGCGGACCGAACTGGGCCCCATCACCGGCCTCGTGCACGGCGCGGGCGTCCTCGCTGACGCCCTGCTGGAGGACAAGACCGGTGGGCAGTTCGACGCTGTGTTCGACACGAAGGTGGTCGGCCTGCGAACACTCCTCGCGGCGACCGAGAACGATCCTCTCGACCTGGTGTGCACGTTTTCCTCGGTGGCGGGCCGCTTCGGCAACGCCGGGCAAAGCGATTACGCGATGGCGAACGAGGTCCTGGCCCTGGTCGCCTCGGACGTGGCAGCACGCCGGCCCGGTTGCACTGTTCGGTCCATCGCGTGGGGCGCCTGGGACGGCGGCATGGTGGGACCAGCGCTGCGGGAGCACTTCACCACACGCGGAGTCGCGTTGATCGACGAGGCCGAGGGAGCGGAGGCGTTCCGCCGCGAAATCGCGTGGGGAACGGGTCCTGCGCGAGTCACCGTTGTGGCGACGGATCGGCCCGACGACACCGCTTTCGGTGGTCTTTTCGACGGCGAGCTGATCGGAGCGGGCTCTTCCGAGGCTGAGCCCGCGGCTGTCGGCACAGTCAGGCTGACCTCGCACACCCACCCCTTCCTGGAGGACCACGTCATCGGGCAAATGCCCGTGCTCCCCGTCGCGCTGGTCCTCGAGTGGTTCTTCGGCGCAGCACAGGCGCTGCTGGTGTGTGAGATAGGCACCATCTCCCTGCGGAACCTGGAAGTGGTGCGGGGCGTTCGGCTGCCGGACCTGGATGGCAACGGCCACGAGCTCACCGTCAAAGGGCATCGCCGCGGATCCGCTGCGGTGGGTCTGACGTTGACGGATGGCGACGGCAGGCTGTGCTACCGGGCCACTGCGGAGATCTCGACGCCGCGCGACGCGCAGAACACCTTCGCGACGTCGAACGGGATGCTGCTCGACTCCAGTTTCTGGTCCAAGGTGGATTCCCTCCCCGACTCGGCCGCCAAGGAGGACCACTACGCCGGAGAAGTCCTCTTCCACGGCAAGGCCTTCCGGGCACTCACCGATCTGCGGTGCCGCTCCACGGCCGGTGCTCTGGCGGACCTCTGCGGGGTGAACGGCCTCGACGGGTGGCCGCCAGCCGTCTGGCACACCGACCCCGCCGCCGTCGACGGCGCACTGCAACTGGCTCTGCTGTGGGCGGCCCAGGCGACCGGCGGCGCTCATCTCCCTATGAGCGTGGAGGAGATCCGGATCCATCTGCCCGGTCTGCTCACCCAGGGCCTCAGTTGTGCCGCGCTGGCGGTGAACCCGGACCCGGTCCAGCCCATCTGCGACATCACGATGTTCAGCGAGGACTGGGGCGTCGTGGCCGAACTCCTGGGAGTGGGACTCGTTCGCCGGCCCGGCCATGAGCAGGTGCGGGGATGAACGGTGCGGCCAGCGAACCCGTCGCGATCGTCGGGCGGGGGTGCGCGCTACCCGGTGCGCTCGACCCGGAGATGTTCTGGCTCAACGTGGTCATGGGCCGCTCGTCGGTCCAGCCGGTTCCGTCCGGCAGGTGGAGGTTCCCGCACACCGGTGCGAACCTGCCGCGCCGGATGCGCACCGGAACCGGCGGTTACGTCGAGGGCTTCGCGGATGTCTTCGAACCGGACGCCTACCGGTTGCCGGCAGGGCTGGCGGCGGACCTGGATCCCGTGGTCCAGTGGACGCTGTACGGCGCGGGCCAAGCCCTGCGTGAGGCAGGTCAGAACCAGCTGCTCGATCGTACCGGCCTGGTCATGGGCAATCTGTCCTACCCGACCTCAGGACTCGCCGAGTACGCGGAGGCCGTCTGGAAGAACGGGGACACACCGTCGCCGCACCACCGCTTCTCTTCCGGCCTGCCCGCTCAGCTGACCGCGCGCGGGCTCGGGCTGGGACTTGGCGGATTCGCCCTCGACGCCGCCTGCGCGTCCTCGCTGTACGCCATCGCAGTCGCGTGTGGACGGCTGCAGCGCCGAGAGGCGGCGATGATGATCGCCGGTGGCGTCAACGCGGCCGACAGCCTCTTCATCCATCTGAGTTTCGACAAGTTGTCCGCGTTGAGCCGCACCGGGAGAAGCATGCCCTTCCACGAAGGCGCGGACGGGCTGCTGCCGGCGGAGGGCGCCGCTTTCGTAGCGTTGATGCGGCTCCCAGACGCCATCGCGGTTGGAGCAAGGGTGTTCGGCGTGATCCGGGGAACGGGTCTGTCGAACACCGGGCGTGGCCGTGGTCCTCTGGTGCCGGACGAGCGGGCTCAACGCGATGCGATGGTCGCCGCGTACCGCGCCGCAGGGGTGTCTCCCACAACTGTTGGGCTGCTTGAAGGGCACGCGACCGGCACCGCCGTCGGCGACGGTGTGGAGATCCGCAGCACCGCAGCGGTGTTCGGAGACTCGCGCGATCTGCCGGCGGGTTCGGTGAAGTCCAACATCGGGCACACGATCACCGCGGCCGGGGCAGCGGGTTTGCTCAAGGCGCTGGGTGCGTTGGCCGCGGGTGTCCGGCCGCCCAGCCTCGGAGAAGGAACTCCCTCCTCCTCGTTGAACGGCACCCCTCTGCGGCTGCTGCGGGAGGCCGAGGAGTGGACCGGCTTCCGCCGAGCCGCGGTGAGCGCGTTCGGATTCGGGGGCAACAACGCCCATCTCATCGTCGACGCGTGGACCGGTGACGACCATGTCGCCGGAACGCCGATCATGCCTCCCGTGCCCGTACGGGAACCGTTGGCGATCGTGGCGATCGGCTCACGTGTGGCCAGCGGGCAGGACGTCGGCGATCTGCGGCGGTCGCTGGTCGAAGGCGTGCCTGACACTGCGGCACGCGAAAGCCTGGAGGTGTCCACCGCCGGACTGCGGCTTCCACCGCTCGACCTCCAGCACGTCCTCCCGCAACAACTCCTGCTGCTGGAGGCCGCGAGGGAAGCCGCCGCGGCGACCACCCTGCCGCCGGAGCGCACGATGGTGCTCGTCGGCATGGGATGCGACGCCGAAGCCGTCCGTCCAGTAGCGCGGGTGCGCGTCGGCACCGCGGTGGACCGGCCAGGGCAGGTGCAGGACGTGGCAGGCGCGACGCAGACCGCCGCAGCCGTGATCGGGGCCATGCCGAACATGGTGGCCAACCGCGTCAACGAGCTTCTGGACCTGCGAGGCCCGAGCTTCACGGTGAGCGACGAGGAGTCTTCCGGGTTCACCGCGATCGAGCTGGGCGCCGCAGCACTGCGGGCGAACGAAGTGGACGCCGTCCTCGTCGGAGCCGTGGATCTCTCTCACGAACCTGTGCACCGGGTGGCACTGGAAGCGCTCGGCGACCGGCGTCCGGTCGGCGACGGGGCCGTGGTGATCGCACTCAAGCGCTTGTCCAGCGCGGAAGACGACGGCGACGACGTGCTCGCCATCCTCGACGAGACGCGGGGAGAGAACGATGAGGAAATCGGATTCGTCATCGGAGATGGCTCTCACGACGACCTCCTCGACCCCGGACAGCTGTTCGGACGGGCACACGCGGCTCATGGTCTGCTCTCGGTCGTGACGGGCGTGCTCGCCCTGCGGCACCGCTTCCGGCCGCGAGGTGCCGGAACGCCGGCTGTGCCGACTTTCGGTCAAGCTGAGGTGACATGCGTGAGCCAGCCGCTGGAAGGACCGCGCAAGTGCCTTCGGCTGCGTGCTGGAGAAACAGCCGGCGTGGCCGACGCACTGCCCGTTAGGTTCCGCATCTACTCGGGAGCGAACCAGGAAGACGTTCTGGACGCGCTGGCCGCGGGTCGTGAGAGTGATGCGGGTCCGGCCCGGCTCGTCTTGTGGGCGCGTGGCGAGGACCAGTTCATCGCGCTGGCCGAGAGGACCGCTCGCTGGTTGCGCGGGAGTGGAGCGCAGCCGTTCGGCGCCGCCTTCCGCGCGAGACCGGTCAAGGGCGATGTCGCCTTCGTCTACTCGGGCGGTTCGATGGCCTACGAGGGCATGGGCCGGGAACTGGTGCTGGCCTTCCCGGAACTGGTTGACGCCGTGCGGCAACGGACCGGTCCTTTGGAGGACGCCATCGGCTGGGCGTTCGGAGAAACCGGCCAGCCGCCCCATCCGCTCGACCAGATCGCCGGGGCTTCGGTGCTGGCCCAGTTGCACACGAGGATCACGCAGGACGTGCTCGGTCTGCGGCCGCGGGCCGCGCTCGGCTACTCCTCCGGTGAGTCCAGCGCCCTTGCGTCACTCGGTGCCTGGCGCGATGTTTCTCCCCTGCTCATCGGTGCGCGCTCGTCGACACTGTTCACTTCGGACGTGGTCGGTACCCTTGACGCTCCGCGCCGAGCATGGCGGCGCGAGGGCGTCGGCGGAACCCGTTGGGCGAGCTACGTGGCCGAGACTTCCGCGGAAACGGTCGAGGCGGCGCTCCGCGAGGAGCCCTCGGTGCACCTCATGGTCATCAACGCACCGGACTCCTGCGTGTTCGGCGGAGAAGCCGACGCCTGCGAGCGGGTCGTGCGAAGGCTGTCCGGTGTGCCGACGCTCCGCATCCCGTACCAGATCGCCGCACACGTGCCGGAGGTCGCCGAGGTGGGCCCGCAGTGGCGCGAGCTGCACCACCTGCCCACGACCGAGGTGTCCGGCGTTCGGTTCTACACCTGCGCCACCGGCGACTGGTACAGCCCCACTGCGGACAACGCCGCCGACGCGATCACCGCACAAGGGCTGGGCATGATCGACTTCTCGCGCACGGTGGAGCGTGCGTGGGAGGACGGCGCCCGCACCTTCATCGAGCACGGTCCCCGGCGCCAGTGCACCGGCTGGATCAAGCGGACCCTGGGAGACCGCGAGCACCTGGCGGTGCCGCTCGACGCCGTGGACGGCAGGCGCCTCGACCAGCTGCACCAGGTCGTGGCCGAACTGACCGCCGCAGACGTGCCGGTCGACTCCGAACGACTCGAGGCGCACCTGCGGTCGCTCAACGTGGACCGTGCGGCTGGAAACGAGGGAACCACGGTGCGACTGCAGGCTCATCTTCCCGAGATGCGGCTGCCGTCGACCGCGAGCGCCGAGGAACCAGGCCGGCTCGTCGCGGTTGTGGCCCCGGTGGCTTCCGAGGCACCGGTTCCGACTTCCCTCGCTCTGCCGGCCCCGGCTCCGAGCACTGCATCCGCGCCCTCGCCCGCCTTCTCGACGAGCGACCGCTCCCCGGAGGTAACCGTGGTGGAACCGGCCGCTGCCGCGATCAGCGACACCCGCAGGAGCGCGGCTGCGGTCTTCTCCACCATGCAGGCGGAAATCGCCGAGGTCCATCGCCAGTTCCTGTCCGTTCAGGGCAACGTGCAGCGCCAGCGCTTGGACGGGCTGTTCAGGACTGCCGAACTCGTGCGCGCCGCGCTCGTCGGCCATTCGACCGTGGTGCCCGAGCCACCGACGCCGGTCGAGGCGGCGGCCGGAGCCGCAGCCGAGAACGGCTCGGCACCTGTCTTCTCACGAACTCAGCTCGAACAACTCGCCACCGGCCGGATCTCGGACGTCTTCGGGCCCCTGTTCAGCACGCAGGACGGGTACGCGCGGCAAGTCCGGATGCCCGCTCCCCCGCTGCTGCTCGCCGACCGTGTGACCTACCTCGACGGCGCACCCGGTTCGATGGGCACGGGCACGATCCACACGGAGACCGACGTCCAGGCCGGCACCTGGTACCTCGAGCCCGCAGGCCGCATGTCCACCGGCGCCCTGATCGAGGCCGGGCAGGCGGACCTCCTCCTCATCAGCTGGCTGGGAATCGACCAGATCAACCAGGGCAAGCGGGTGTACCGCCTGCTCGGCTGCGACCTGACCTTCCACGGCGAGCCGCCGTCGCCCGGTGAGACGCTGCGCTACGAGATCACGGTGGACGGGCACGGCGAGCACGGCGGCGTACGCGTGTTCTTCTTCCACTACGACGCCTACGTCGGGAACGAACTCCGGCTGTCGATGCGCGAAGGACAAGCCGGCTTCTTCACCGACGAGGAGCTCGCGAACACGCGCGGGGTGTTGTGGACTCCGGAAACCGCCCCGCTCAACGGGGGGCCGGCCGCCGCTCCCCCGCAGATCGCGCAGCCACCCAAGGCGTACAGCGCGGAGCAAGTGCTGGCGTACACCGAAGGGCGACCTGCCGACTGCTTCGGCGAGGACTGGAACCTCGCACGCTCGCACATCCGCAGCCCCCGCCTGGGCGAGGGACCGATGAGGCTGCTCAGCCGCGTGGTCTCGCACGACGCTTCGGGCGGCCCCTGGGGCAAGGGGTACGTGAAGGCCGAGACGTCGATCTCGCCGGACGACTGGTTCTTCGACGGGCACTTCCACAACGACCCGTGCATGCCCGGGACCTTGATGCTCGACGGTTGCTTCCAGGCCATGGCCTTCCACCTGGCGGCATGCGGGTACACCGTGCAGCGGGACGGGTGGCGATTCGAACCGGTTCCCGGTTCGACGTATCGCATGGCATGCCGGGGCCAGGTGACGCCGAGCAGCAAGTTGCTGACCTACGAGGTGTTCGTGTCCGGACGTGCCGCCGGCCCGGAACCCGAGTTGACGGCGGACGTCCTCTGCACCGTTGACGGAGTGCGCGCCTTCCACGCTTCAGGGTTGAAACTGCGACTGGTGCCCGACTGGCCGCTCGACCAGTGGAGCCCGCTCGCCCCTCCCGCTGTTCAACGGACGGGCCGCCCCGTGGCGCACCGTGAGCTCGCCGGACTGGCTGGGCACCACGAACATGTGCCGATCGCCGAGGTGAACGGCTTCCGGTATGACTACCAGGCCATGTTGGCCTGTGCCTGGGGCCGCCCCACCGAGGCGTTCGGTCCGGCCTACGCGCCGTTCGACGGGCACCGCCGGCTCGCCCGACTACCTGGCCCGCCGTTCCACTTCATGAGCCGGGTCGTCGAGGTCGAGGGACCGCCTCTGGTGATGCGGGCGGGCAGCGCGGTCACGGTCGAGTACGACGTGCCGGACGAGGTCTGGTATTTCGAGCAGAACGACGATCCCGGCACCATGCCGTTCAGCGTCCTGATGGAGGTCGTGCTGCAGGCGAGCGGCTGGCTGGCCTCCTACGTGGGTTCCGCGCTGACGAGCGAGACCGACCTGCTCTTCCGGAACCTGGACGGCAACGGCACCGTGCACGGCGTCGTCACACCGGAGACGAAGGTGTTGCGCACCAGGACGGTCCTGCTCGACGTGTCAACCGACGGCGACATGATCATTCAGACCTTCGGCGTCGAATGCGCCGCCGACGGCGTGCCGTTGTTCAGCCTCCGCACGGTGTTCGGCTTCTTCCCGCCGAGCGCGTTCGCCACCCAGGTCGGTTTGCCTCCCTCAGAAGACGAACGCGAGCTCCTCACGGCACCGAGCACCTTCCACGTCGACCTGAAAGCCCGGCCCCAGCGCTACTTCAACGGATCGCTGAGGCTGCCGGCACGGATGCTGCTGATGCTTGACCGGGTCACCGGCTATTGGCCCGACGCGGGTGCTGCGGGCCTCGGGCGGTTGCGTGCGGAGAAGGAGGTCGACGCGGACGAGTGGTTCTTCAAGGCCCACTTCTTCCAGGATCCCGTCCAGCCAGGTTCGCTCGGCGTGCAGGGATTGCTCCAACTCCTGCAGTTCTACGCGATCGAACGGGGCCTGGGCACCGGCAGCTCGAAGTTCGTGCCGGTCGTGCTCGACGAACCCGTGACTTGGCGCTACCGCGGTCAGGTCACCCCAGCGTCGAGACTGGTCACCGTGGAGGTCGAGATCGTGTCGGTCACCACCGACCGGAACGGCACGCAGCTCATTGCCGAGGGCTGGCTGTGGGCCGATGGAATCCGGATCTACCACGTGGGCCGTTTCGGCGTGGGAATCACCGAAGTCTGAACGGGCTTCGGCGCATCGTCGAACCGCCGGTACCCGTACTGCGACCCGATTTCGATGCTCGGTGAGACCGGGCAGAAGTGGTGGGCCGACCAGAGCTGGCGGGTCACGACGGGGTCGTCTCCGGGACATCTCCCGGAGACGACCCCGCAAGTCCGTTGTGGATCGTCCAACGGCGCGGGCTCGCCCGGCCGCCACCGGTGCTGGGCCGCTGGTGGGTCACAGATCCCGGTGAAAAACGGCCGGGTGGCGGCTCACGGGCGGACGCGCCCCGAGGAGACCAGCTCGTCGAGCACCTCGCCCAGCCGCGTCATCCAGGCCCGCGGGCCGAGGAACATCTTGTGCGAGATGACGAACCCGGTGACGTCCGCCGCCCGTTCCGCCTCCGGGCAGCCGTCGTTGCGGTGGTCGATCGGGTTGTCGAGGAACAGCGGGCGCCGGTACACCGGGTCGAGGTGGCCCTCGTGCGCCGACACCCCCTCCGCCGACAGCGCCTCGACGAGCTTGTCGCGCGACACCTGCTCCGGGTCCACCCGGAAGGGCACCGCGAACAGGCTCCACCTGGTCGTCGCCGCGAGCGGGGTCACCTGCTCGACCCCGTCCACGACAGCCGCGCGCAGTGCCTCCGCGTTGGCCGCCCGGTGCTCGACCTGCTCGTCGAGGCGGGGCAACCGGGCGCTGAGCACCGCGGCCTGGAACGGCGTGAGCCTGCCGTTGGTGGAGACCTCGTGCTTGTCCTGCTTGGGGGCTCCGCGCATCCAGAAGCCGTTGTGGTGGGCGAAGACCCGTCCGGCGACGGCCGGGTCGCGGGTGGCGACCGCGCCGCCCTCGCCCGCGGTGAGCTGCTTCTCCTGGTGGAAGGAGAAGGTGCCCGCGTCGCCGAACGTGCCGACCTGGCGGCCGCGCCAGGTCGAGCCCAGCGCCTGCGCGCAGTCCTCGACCAGGAACAGCGAGCGCCGCGCGCACAGCTCGCCGATCGCGTCCAGGTCGACCGGGATGCCCGCGAGGTGCACGACGAGCACCCCCACCGTGCGGCTGGTGACCCGCTCGGCCACCGACGCGGGAGAGATCGTGAAGGTCGCCGGGTCGATGTCGGCGAACACCGGGACCGCGCCCAGGCGCACCACGGGTGAGACCGAGGCGAAGAACGTCGACGCGGGCACGATCACCTCGTCGCCGGGACCGACGCCGAGTGCGGCGAGCGCGAACTCGATGGCGACCGTGCCGTTCGCCGTGGCGGTGACCTGCTCGGCCCCCAGGTAGCCGCCGAGCGCGGCCTCGAACCGGCCGACCTCGCCGCCGGCCCAGTCGCTGTCGCGGCTGCGCGACCACACGCCGGAGTCGAGGACCCGGCGCAGGCCGTCGAGCTCGTCGGGGTGCGTGCCCGGCCACAGGGCCTTGGCCTCGTTCGCGTCGAAGGCGGGGGTTCCGCCGTCAAGCGCTGGGGTGCGCATGGGTCTCCTCCTGGGGGCGGTGCGGGATGCGGCCGGTGGGACGGGCTGACTCGCCGATGCGCGGTGGCCTGCCCCGGTGCCTGGCGCGGAACCCGGCCAGCGCGCCGGCGAGGGCGTCCAGGCGCAGCAGGCGCACCCGGTCGCCGTCGACCCGCCAGTCCGAGGGGCGCAGGCCCAGCGCCAGGCACACCCAGCGCCACTGCTCGTCGGCGGCGTCGCGGCGCTTGCGCACCTTGCGGGTGAAGGCGAGGTCGCCGGAGAGCACGTCCTCGAACAGCTCGGCGTTCTCACGGGTGAGCCTGGCCGAGGGGCGGGCCAGCTCCAGCAGGTCGTGCGGGTCAGGGGACTTGATGCGCGCGGTGACGTCGGCGGAGAAGAAGTTCGCGTAGCCGCCGGACCGGTTGTAGGGCTCCACGTCGGCGGCCACCCGCAGCAGCCACCGCCGGGGCGAGCCCTCCGCCCTGGTGCGCAGCGCGCCGACAGTGCCCACCTCGGGGCGGAACACCGGCCCGTCCCAGCGGCCGCGCACGCAGCTGAGCCGCTCACCGAGGTCGACGTCCTCGCCGAGGCGGCGGTCGGGGGTGTAGCCGCCCATCGCCGCGAACGCCTCCGCGGTGATCGCGGTGTTCCAGCCGCTGGTCACCACCCGGTTCCAGGTGAAGTCGTAGTCGGGGTTGCGGTGCGGGTGCAGCGACTCGCGCATGAAGTAGGCCTCGGTGAAGTTCCACGAGCGGCGCAGCAGCACGAGCAGGTCGTTCTCGCACATGATCCACGGGCAGCGGTCCTGCTGGCCGCGCACGCCGTCCAGCGCCGGGTCGGCGTCGAGCGCGGCGACCTGGATGGCCAGCTGCCGGGGGTCGAGCCACACCGTGTCGGCGTCCTCCAGCGCGAAGTACAGCGGCGCGCGCTGCCGGCCCCGCAGCGCCCTGACCGCGGTGATGTCCGCGCACAGCCGCCTGCACAGCGTCAGCGGGTACGGCTCGTCCGCGTCGAGCACCACGTCGACGAGGTGGAAGGCCGCGCCGACCGCGCCCGCCTCGGCGCGGAACCGCTCGAACACCGCGGCGGAGTCGTCCGGGTCCTCGCCCGCGAGCCGGTTGGTCAGCACCAGCACGTCGAAGCTGCCCGGCGGCAGCGGCGAGCCGTCGATGTCGCGCTGGTCGGCGTAGACGTCGAGGAAGCGGCGCAGGTACTCGGCCTCGAACCGGGCGGGCACCTGCACGCTGATCCGGCAACGCGGGTCCAGCGGGGGCAGCCGGTCGGCCAGGGCCAGCACCCTGGCACGGTGCGCCTGCGGCAGACCGTCGAAGTAGCGCCGCAGCTGCTCGCGCTCGCGCTCGACGTCGCGCCGGGGCGGGGCCAGGTCCTGGCCCATCAGACCCGCCGGTGTGCGCACGTAGGGTGCGCTGCCCGCGAGGGGGCCGAGGTTGTCCAGGTGGTCGGTCAGCGAGAGACCCATCAGCACCAGCCTTGTCGGTCGCGGCGGTCGGGCGATCGGACGCTAACAAGCGACCGTGGCCGGGGCAAAGGCGCGCGTGTGGTGCTGAACAGTCCTTATGGAGCAACGGATGCCGGGTGCGGCACGCGATCTCACTCAGCGCGTCTGGCCAGTGTGGACGCAGGTCACGTCCTCACCCGTGCGCGCCCGGCGCCGCGCCTCGCCGACCACCGCGCGTGGCCGGCAATCATGTTGAACACCAACGGTGTGCACGGTGGCGGTCTTGGCCGCGTGCACCCGGCCCGCCTACCTTGCGGCCTTGAACCGCCCACCCCGCAAGGAGGTACCCCGACCATGGTGTCGCCCACGAGGCCGCAGACCGGCCTTGACCTGGTGTACTTCGGGTTGTTCGACAACTGCAACGCGCGCTGCAACATGTGCGACTGCTGGCTGTTGCCGCGCAGCACCCTCGGCGTCGAGCACTACCGCGAGGTCCTGGACAAGGTCCTGGAGCTGGCCCCGAAGTCGTTGCGCTTCACCGGCGGCGAGCCGCTGCTGCTGCACGGCCTGTCCGAGCTGGTGCGCCGCGCCACCGACGCGGGCGCCAGGGTGTCGGTGATCTCCAACGGCCGCGTCCTGGCGTCCAAGGTCGCCGAGCTCGCCGGGGCCGGGTGTCAGGAGGTGGTGCTCAGCATCGACGCCGTCGGTGCGCGCCACGACACGATCCGCGACACGCCACAGTTGTTCGACCGGTGCGTGTCCGCCATGCGCCGCATGCACGAGGTCGGCCTGCCCTTCGGCGTCAACTCCGTGTTGCAGCGCATCGGCATCGACGACCTGGAGGAACTGGGCGACGTGCTGCTGTCGCAGCCGAGGCTGCCCGACTGGTGGCACCTGATCCCCATCCGCGGCGCGGCGGAGCAGCTGCCGACGCCGGAGCAGGTGCGGCGGGCCACCACGGTGATCGGGCGGTTGCGCGTCCGGTGCGCCGACGCCGGCGTGCAGCTCATCGCCCGCGAGGAGGGCTTCGCCGAGGACGACTCGCCGCACCCGTGCAGCGTGCCCACCTTCACCGCCTACGTCCGCGCCGACACCGGTGACGTGTTCGGCTGCAACATGCTCGTCTACGCCGACGCGCCGATCGGCAACCTGCTCACCTGGCGCCCGCGCGACGCGTGGAACAGCCTCAACGCCCTGTCCCTGCGGGCGCGCTGCGCGTCGGGGACCAATAGCGCCTGCGGGCGCTGCGACGTCAGCTCCCGCGTGATGAACCACTTCCTGCGCGAGCGCGCCACTGCCGTGGAGGTCTCCTGATGAGCGCACCGGTCGGCCTCGGCATCGTCGGGGCGGGCATGATCAGCCGCTCCTACGCCAAACACCTCGCCAAGCAGCCCTCTGTCCGGCTGGCCGCTGTGGCCGACGCCGACCCGGCGCGGGCCAGCGCGCTGGCACGTGAGGTCCCCGGACTGCGCGCGGTGCCCGTCGAGGAACTGCACCACGACCCGGAGGTCGCGGTCGTCCTCGTGCTGACACCGCCCGCCCACCACGCCGATGTCGCCCTCGCCGCCATCGCCGCGGGAAAGCACGTCTACACCGAGAAACCCCTTGGCGTTGACCGGACTGAGGCCGCCGCTCTGCTCGACGCCGCCGCCGCGGGCGGGGTTCGCGTGGGCAGCGCGCCGGACACCTTCCTGTCCCCTGCCTTCCAGCTCGCCAAGCGACTCGTCGACGAGGGCCGCATCGGCACGCCGGTGGGGGTCACCGCGCTGACCCTGAGCCCGGGGCCGGAGTGGTGGCACCCGGACCCGGCCTTCTTCTACCGGTCCGGCAGCGGTCCCCTGTTCGACATGGGCCCCTACCAGCTCAGCGCCCTGGTCTGCCTGCTCGGCCCGATCGCCGCCGTCTCCGCCGCCGCCGCGACGACCTGGCCCACCCGCACCGTGACCAGCGACCCGCTGGCCGGGTCCGTGGTCGAGGTCGAGACGCTGACCCACCTCTCCGCCGTGCTGGAGTTCGCGGGCGGAGCCGTCGGCACCCTCACGACCTCTTTCGACACCGCCGCCGATGTGTCCAGTTTGGACGTCCACGGCACCGAGGCGACGTTGCGCTGCCCCGACCCCAGCTCGTACGACGGACCCGTGCTGCTGCAACGGCGCGGCTCGCAGGAGTGGACGGAGGTCGAGCTGCCCGAGCCCGCCGGACCGCCGGTGCGGCGGGGAGCGGGCGTGGTCGACCTGGCGCGGGCGCTGCGGGAGGGCGGGCAGCACCGGGCCAGCGGGGAGCTGGCGCTGCACGTGGTCGACGTGCTCGACGCCGTGCTGACGTCGGCTGGAGAGGGGCGGCGGGTGCGGCCGGAGGGGCTGCGGACGCCGGTGTGACGCGCCGGCAGGCCCATCACGACCTGGGCAGCCGAGTGGCGGTCCCGCCCGCAGACGGGACCGCCACTTGTCCAGCCCACACCACCACCGGTCACCGGGCCGCGGACTCAGACCCCGATTCCCCGCCGGTCGAGACCGCAGCGGCGCAGCTGCTCCGGGTCGAGCTGGTTGCGGGTGTCGACGACCACGGTCCCGGCCATCAGGCCGGCCACGCGGTTCCAGTCCAGCGCCCGGTACTGCGGCCAGTCGGTGAGGAGCGCCACCGCTGCCGCGCCCTTGACGGCGAGGTCGACGTCGTCGACCAGGGTGATGCCCGGCAGTGGCGCGGTTCCGGGGGCGATGGCCGGGTCGTGGGCGACGACGGTCAGGCCGTGGGCCGACAGACGGGCGGCGACGGCCAGTGCGGGGGACTCGCGCAGGTCGTTGGTGCCCGCTTTGAAGGCCAGCCCCAGCACCGCCACCCGGTCGCCACCCGCTTCCCCGGCCGCGGTGCGGACCTTGTCCGCGATGCGGTCCTGGGTGGCGGAGTTGAGGTCCGCCGCGGCCCGCACCAGGGTCAGGTCCACGCCGCGGCGGTCGGCCAGGTGGAGCAGGGCCCTGGTGTCCTTGGGCAGGCAGGAACCGCCCCACCCCGGGCCGGGGCGCAGGTGGCCGGGGCCGATGCGCGGGTCGTGGCCCATCCCCTCCGCCACCGACCCGATGTCGCCGCCCACCCGCTCGCACAGTTCGGCGATGCTGTTGACGTAGGACAGCTTCAGGGCCAGGAAGCAGTTCGCGGCGTACTTGACCAGTTCGGCGCTGACCGGGTCGGTCACCACGACCGGGGCTGCCACCCCGGCGTAGACACCGGCCAGCGTGGTGGTCCCGGCCGGGTCGTCGCACCCGATGACGAGCCGGTCGGGGTGCAGGAAGTCGGTGACGGCGGAGCCCTCCCGCAGGAACTCCGGGTTGCTGGCGACCGCGACGCCCGCTGTGCGCAGGCGGTCGCGCACGGCGTGCGTCGTCCCCACCGGAACTGTCGACTTGAGCACGAGGACGTCGCCTGCGACCAGTGCTCCGGCCACCTCGTCCACAGCGGACTCCACCGCCGTCAGGTCGGCCCGGCCGTCGGCGTCCGAAGGCGTGGGAACGCAGAGGAACACCGCCCGCGCGCCGGGAACGCAGCCGCGCACGGCGGCCCCGGCCCCCAGCTCGAAGCGCAGCGACCCGTCGGCCAGGCCGGCCGCCACCAGCTCCGGCAGACCCGGCTCCAGGATGTCCACCCGGCCGGCGCGCAACCGGTCGACCTTGGCGGCGTCGACGTCCGCGCAGACCACGCGGTGGCCGAGCGAGGCCAGGCACGCCGCGGTGGTCAGCCCGACGTACCCGGCACCGATGACGACGACCGCGGTCGCCCGCCCGCCCCGCTCAGCCACGCGCTTGCGCGTCGACCGCGCGGTGCCGGTGCTCGCGCCCGCCGGTCGCCAGCACGATCTCGGCCACCTGCGCGGCCCCGGACGTGCCCAGCCTGGCCGCCAGCGCGCCCCAGTCGGTCCCGCCCGCGGCCACCGCCCGCAGCGCGTCGGCCAGCGCGGTGCGCAGCGCGGGGCGCACGGCTGCGGGCCGGGCGCGGGAGATGCCGCCGTAGACGACCTCCAGCGCCGCCTCCTCACCGCCCGCGCTGGCCGCGACGGCCTCCTCGTCGGTGAACACCCCCGCGGGCCAGCGCACGCCGAAGCGGTCGCCGACCGCGGCCCGGTGGAACCGGGCGTTGAAGACCTGGCTCAGGTTCTGCGGCGGCAGCGCCACCACCGGAACGCCCCGGCTGCTGGCCTCCAGCAGCGTGGTCAGCCCCGGCGAGGTCACCAGCACGTCGCAGCCGCCGTCGAGGCGGGCCAGGAAGTCCGCGCGGGCCAACGGCCCCGCCGACACCCGCAGCCGCTCCGGGGCCGAGCGGACGAGTTCCGCGGCCAGTTCGGCCGGCACGTTGCCGGCCACGTGCGCCTCCTCGAACCCGGTGTCGCGCAGCGCGGTGAGCACCGCGGGCACCACCAGGCGCGGGTAGGCGGCCCAGTCGGCGGCGTGCGGCGACCGCAGGCCGCCCAGGTTCACCAGCGCCCGGCCGCCCGCACCGCGCCACCGCCCGGCGGGGACACCCGGCCCGCCGGCCGCCGCGTGCTCGACGACGGGGTCGACCCAGTGCAGCCGCTGGACCTGCCCCAGCACCTCCTCGCTGCCGGCGGGCAGCTCGAGGCAGCGCTGCGCGCAGTAGGCGGCCACGGCCACCGGGAACCCCGGCAGGTCGCCCCTGGTCCACAGGAACGGCAGGCTGTCGACGTAGGTCGTGGGCACACCGGCCGCGGTGCAGGCGTTGGCGATGGCGGGGTCGAGCACGACGAGCGCCGCGTCCACCTCCTCCTCGGCCAGCACCTCGGCCACCGCACCCGGCGTGGACACCTCGTGCACGGCGTCGATCCCGTGCCCGGCCAGCAGCGGGCGGCCCAGGCCGGAGCCGAGCAGCACCACCCGCCTCGGCCGGGGGTCGCCGGCGCGCAGAGCTGCCAGCACCGCGCTGAGCTTGCCCGCGCTGCCCCAGCCGAACTCCGCGGCCGCCACCGCCAGGGTGGGCGCGAGGGCGGTCATCCGACCAGCTCCGGCGTCGCGGTCCGCACGTAGCCGAGCGAGGTGTCCAGCGCGGTGCCCCGCCACGCCACCGGCGGCGAGCACTCCCTGGCCAGCTCCACCGTCGCCGCGGTGATCGCGTCGTGGGCCGAGGGGTCGAGGCCGTCGCGCACCACGAGCTCGCGCACCGGGGTCGTGGTGGACAGGCCCTGCACCATCTGGCTGTGCTCGACGCCCTCGTCGAGCACCAGCAGCACCGGCTTGTGCATGGCCGAGGCCCAGCCCAGTTCGAGGCAGACCCCGCCGGAGGCGGGCGTGCCCAGGTAGGCGCAGACCACGTCGGCGGTCTGCATGGCCCGGAAGTCGTTGGGCACGCACACCTCCGGCGGCAGCCAGCCCTGGCCCCAGCCCTCGTTGTGGTGGGCGTTGAACACCGGCAGGCCCAGGTCGAGGAAGGCCGTGCGCAGGCCTTCCAGCCGCTTGCGGGCCACCGGGTCCACGGTGCCGTCCGGCGCGAGCCACTGCGCGAACGGGGCGGCGAGGAACACGCGGAAGTCGTCGGTCATGTCGTCCTCCTGGGGACGGACGGCGCGCGGGTCAGTCCGTGGCGAACCCGCGCAGCCAGTCGTGTTGGCTGGTGAGCGCGTGGTAGGTCTGCAGCGAGCGGCACTCGGCGATCTCGAAGGCGTCCGGCCGCTTGCGGTGGTTGCGCTGGATGTACTCGGCGGCGTCCGCGGCGTTGAACACCCGCACCGCCAGCGGCAGCGCCGCCCGTTCCCGGTCCGACAGCGGGCGGACCCGCTCGTAGTCGGCCAGCAGGGAGCGCATGGCCGCGGTGTCGAAGCGGTCCTCGTCGTCGGTGGCCCAGGTGGTGAGCAGGGCGGCGACGTCGAGCACCACCGGGCCGGGGTAGGCCTCGTCGAAGTCGATCAGCCCGAGCACCCGGCCGCCCGCGTCGACGAGCACGTTCTCGTGGTAGTAGTCGTGGTGCACCGCGCCGTGCGGCAGGCCCGCGCCGAGCAGGTCGTCCACTTCGGACAGCAATGTGCGCAGCTCGCCCGCCAGCTCGCTCGCCCCTGCCTTCGTCGCCAGCGGGCCGCCGGCGTCCAGCTCGGCCAGCAGGTTCTGGATGCGGCCCCGGTCCGAGCGCGACCGGCGCGCTCCCGCGGGCAGGTCGGCCGTCGCCAGGTGCAGGCTCGCGGCCAGCTCGGCCACCGTGCGGCGGCTGGCGGGGGCGTCCTCGTCAATCGGCGAGCCGGGCACCAGCTCGAACAGCACGGCGTGCGTGCCCTCGTGCTCGACCCGCCGCGCGCCGTCCGCGGTGCGCAGCACGCGCGGGGTCGGGAAACCGCGCTCGACCAGGTGGTCGATGAGGTCGAGCTCGACGTCGACCTCATCGGCCGGGGTCACCCGGTAACAGCGGAGCACGAATTCCGAGTTCACCGATGCGGTGAAGTTGTCGGCTCCCTGGTTGAGCGGTTCCACGGGCTTTCCGGCGAGCCCGTAGTGGTCGAGGACGGCGTCGAGGAAATTGTTCGTGATCACGTTTCCCGACCCTACCGCGAACCCGCCGCGGTCAATTGCGGGCCCTTGTCGTCGTAGCGGCCACCTTGGGCGGCGAACGCGAAGGCGACATCCTCGTTGGCCTGCACCCACTCCCACACCTTGAGCACGGCGCGGGCGCTGACCACGCCGTCGTCCGGCGTCATCAGCGGCCCCGACTCCAGGTCGACCGCGCGGCCGAGGTCGAGGTCGGCGACGGGGAACTCGCCCGCCCCGCCGACCCGCCCGCGCAACCACTCGATCGTGTGCAACGCGGCGTGCGGGGGCTTGGCGGAGACGTTCTCCCACTCCACCGCGCGCACGAACCAGTCGCGCAGCGGCAGGTACCGCGGCGGCAGCAGCACCACCTTGCGGAAGTACGAGTGGAACGCGACGTCCGGCGGCCGCTGCACTTCGAGGCCGCTGCCCGCGAGCTCGTCGTCGTAGGCGTCGGACACCGCGCGCCTGGCGGCCACCTCGGCGTCGAGCGCCTCCACGCCCTGGATGCCCAGCACCGCGCTCATCTCGGGCAGGTTGTAGGAGAAGCCCATCACCTTGTGGGTGAACCAGCCGTTGTCCTTGCCCTTGTTGGCGACTCGCCGCACGCGCAGCGCGAGCTCGTCGTCGTCGGTGACGACCATGCCGCCCTCGCCGGTGTTGATGTGCTTGCGGGGCGCGGCGAAGGAGAAGCAGCCGAGGGAGCCGAAGGTGCCCATGAGCGTGTCGCCCCACCGGGCGCCGTGGCTCTGGCAGGCGTCCTCGACCACGACGAGCCCGTGCCGCTGCGCGAAGGCGGTCAGCGCGGGCGCGTCGCCGGGGTAGCCGTACATGTGCACCGGCAGCACGGCCCTGGTGCGCGCGGTGACCTGGGCCGCCGCGGCGTCGAGGTCGATGGCCAGCGACCCCGGCAGGCAGTCGACCAGCACCGGGATCGCGCCGAGCTGCAGCACCGCGGTGGCGGCGGTGAAGAAGCAGCTGGTGGGCACCAGCACCTCGTCGCCGGGGCCGATGCCCGCCGCGGTCACCGCCGTGTGCAGCGCCGAGGTCCCCGAGCTGACCGCGATCGCGTGCCGGACGCCGAAGTGCTCGGCGAAGCGCCGCTCGAACTCGGTGCACCACCGGCCGCCGTAGAAGTCGCTGAGCGCCCCGTCCGCGAGCAGCTCGGCGACCCGCTGCCTGGTCGCCCCGGTCGGCTCGAACCGCGCGGTGATCTTCGCCGGACGCTGCGGCTCACCACCGAGAATTGCCAATGCACCCATGCGCTGGAACCTCTTCCGAAGAATGAGAATCGCACCGGCGGAGAATTCCGGTGCACATTCATGTCGAGTGCTTGTCCGCTGGGATTGATTTGAGTTTGAAGTAGGCTCTCGCAGGCTGTCAAGGCACCGCAGGCGAAGGGTCCAGGTGACGCGAATATGAATTCGGAAATCCATCGGAAGAACTTGACACCGCCTTTCCCGGGCACTAGCGGGGCGCGCTGGCTGGCCGGGGTGCTGCGCGCGCGGCCCGGCCTGGTCGCCGCGGCCGCCGGCACCTCGGCGTTGTGGGCGACACCGGGGGCCCTGCTGCCGTTGGTGGTCGGCGGCGGCGTGGGCGCGATCGACGCGCACGACACCGCGCGGGTGTGGTGGTGGGCCGCCGTCGCGGTTGCCCTCGGTGTGGCGCAGTCGGTCCTCAGCGCGGCGTCGGATCACTTGAACACCGGGCTGCGCCTGCACGGGGCCGAGCTGACCCAGCGGCTGGTGACCGCGCACCTGGCCAGGGTCGGCCCCGCCGTCCACAGCGCGACGACGGTCGGCGACGTCACCGCCGTCACTTCGTCCGATGTGGACTACATCGGCGCGGCGTGCAAGTCGGTCGGGCGCGCGTTCGGCACCACGGTCGGGTTCGCGGTGACCGCGGCCGCGCTGCTGGCCACGTCCGCCCCGCTGGGGCTGGCCGCGCTGCTCGGCGTGCCGCTCGCCGTCGTGTCGATCAAGCCGCTGTTCCGCCCGCTGCAACGGCGCAAGGCCGCTCAGCGCGGGCTGTTCGCCGCGGTGGGAACGCTCGGCGCGGACATCGCCTCCGGGCTGCGCGTGCTGCACGGCACCGGCGGTGAACGCCGCTTCCGCGCGCGGTTCGCCGCGGCCAGCGGCCGGGCCCGTGACGCCGGCGGCCCGGTCGGGCGCAGCGAGGGCGTGCTGTCGGCGGCCAACGTCGCCATCCCCGGCCTGGTCACCGTCGTCATCGTCTGGCTGGGCGCCAGGCTGGCCGTCGCGGGCGAGATCTCCGCGGGCGAACTGGTGGCGTTCTACGGGGCATCGGCGTACCTGGTCATCCCGGTGACGACCGCGACCGAGGCCGTCGACGCGCTCTCCAGCGGCGTCGTCTCGGCCAACCGGGTGCTGGCCCTGCTGGCGATCGAGCCCGCGCTGGCCGACGCCGCCGCACCGGTGCCACTGCCACCCGGCCCACTGTCCCTCGTGGACACCGAGACCGGGCTGGTGCTCGCGGCCGGGGCGCTGACCGTCGTCGCGGGCCCCGCTCCCGGCCTGGCCGACCGGCTCGCCCGCCTCGCCGACCCGGCCCCCGGGCAGGACGTGCTCGTCGGCGGCGTGCCGGTGCGCGAGGTGGCGTTGGGGCAGCTGCGTCGCAGGGTCGTGCTGGCCCGCCACGACGACCCCTGGTTCGCGGGTGTGCTGCGCGAGGAGCTGACCCCCGCACACCCCGGGACGGTCGGACCGGCCGCGGCCGTGCGCGCGGCGGACGCCGACGACGTCGTCGACGCGCTCGACGGCGGGCTCGGGCACGCGGTCGGCGAGCGCGGCCGCGAGCTCTCCGGCGGCCAGCGCCAGCGCCTCGCGCTCGCCCGCGCGCTGGCCACCGACGCCGACGTCCTCGTCCTCGACGAGCCCACCTCCGCGGTGGACGCGCACACCGAGTCCAGGGTCGCGGCCGGGGTGGCCGGGCTGCGGCGCGGCCGCACCACCGTCGTGCTCAGCGAGAGCCCCCTGTGGGCCGGGGTCGCCGACCGGGTCGTCACCGCAGGGGCGGTGGCCCTGTGACCGGGCTGCCCACCGCGCCGCCGCGCGCGGTCCGCGACTGGGCCGTGGCCACCGCCCGCCGCCACGGCGGGCGCTTCGCCGTCGTCCTGCTCTGCTTCGGCCTGGCCACCCTGATCGGCCTGGCCCGGCCCAGGCTGCTCGGGGCCGTGGTCGACGGCGTCGGCTCCGGCGCCGGCCGGGGGCACGTCGACCTGCTGGCCTGCCTGCTGCTGCTCGCGGTGGTAGGCCAGGCCGCCGCCCGCGGCCTGGCCAAGGCCAGGTGCCGGGTCTTCAGCGAGACCGTCCTGGCCGACACCCGCGAGCGCCTGGTCGACGACGCGCTCGCGCTGCCGCTGGACGTGGTCGAGACCGCGGGCGCGGGCGACCTGCTCAGCCGCGCCACCAAAGACGTGTCCCGCGTGAACCAGGCGGTGCGCGTCGCCGTGCCCGAGGTGCTGATCGCGGTGACGACCGTGCTGCTGACCACGGTGGCGATGCTGCTGACCTCGCCGCTGCTGAGCCTGTGCCTGCTGGTGGCGCTGCCGGTGCTGGTCGCGGGCAACCGCTGGTACCAGCGCAGGGTCCCGGACGCGATGATCACCGCGCTCGGCCGGTGGGGTCGGGTGCAATCGACCGTCCACGAGAGCGTCGACGGCTCCCGCGCCGTGGAGGCGCTGTCGCTGGGCGGGCGCCGCCGCGACCTGGCCGATGCCGCGCTGGCGGACGCGCTGGCCGCCGAGCGCGGCATCCGGCGGCTGCGGGTGCGGTGGCTGGCCACGCTCGACATCGGTTACCTGCTGCCGATCGCGGTCGCCCTGGTCCTCGGCGGCCTCGCGCACGAGCGCGGCTGGGCCAGCCTCGGCGAGGTCGCCGCCGTTCTGGCCTACCTGCTGGCGATGATCACCCCGCTCAACGAGGCCCTGTGGTGGCTGGAGGAGCTGCAGGTGGCCTCCGCGGCGCTGCGCCGGGTCCTGGGCGTGAGCCAGGTCCGCGGCACGGCCACCGTCCGCGACGGCTCCCCGCCCGAGGGCCGCGACCTGGTGCTCTGCGGCGTGCGCTTCGCCTACCCCGGTGGCAAGCAGGTGCTGCACGGCATCGACCTCGTCGTCCCGCCGGGGCAGCGGCTGGTCCTGGTCGGGCCCTCCGGCGCGGGCAAGTCGACGGTGGGCAGGCTCATCGCCGGCATCGCCGCGCCGACAGCGGGCCGAGTGCTGATCGGCGGGGCGGACGTTGCCGCCATGCCGGACGACGTCCGCCGCGGCGAGGTCCTGCTGCTGACCCAGGAGAACCACGTCTTCGCGGGCACGATCCGCGACAACCTGACCCTGCCCGCCCGCCGGGGCGGCGGCGAGTTCAGCACCGAGGAGATCACCGCGGCGCTGACCGCGGTCGGCGCGCTCGCCTGGGTCGAGTCCACACCGGACGGACTGGACACCGCGGTCGGCTCCGGCGGGGCTCCCGTCCCGCCCGCCGTCGCCCAGCGGCTGGCCCTGGCCAGGGTGCTGCTGGCCGACCCGCACACCCTGGTCCTCGACGAGGCCACCTCGCTGCTGGACGCGGGCACGGCCAGGTCCCTCGAACGCTCGGTGGACCGGGTGCTGGCCGGCCGCACGGTGATCGCCATCGCGCACCGCCTGCACACCGCCGCAGCCGCCGACCGGGTCGCCGTGGTCGACCGCGGCCGCGTCGTGGAACTGGGCGCGCCGGCGGACCTCGCCGCCGCCGACGGCCCCTACGCCCGGCTGTTGCGGGCCGCGCAAGGCTGAGTGGGCGCCGGCGGTGCGGCGCCGGCGGCGCGGTGCGGTCCTGGGCCGGGCTCGGTGGGCTGGCCGAATGGCTGGCTGGTGCTGAGCCCGGCCGCCCCGGCGCGGTGGTGCCGGGGTGACCGGGCTCAGCGGAGCCGGCCGCGCCCGCTTGGCGGGGCCGGTGCCCGGCCTGCTCCGCGAGACTTGACGCGGCGGACGGCCGGGGCGCGGCGGATGGCCGGGCGCGGCGGACAACTGCGCGCGCCCGGTTCCTGCCGCCGGTGCGGGGCGTTGGGTCGTCCCCGGTGCGCCTGGTCACGGCGTGGCGTGCCCGCACTGGCCGCCGTCGCGCTCGTCCGGGTGCCGTCGTCCGGTGTTGGCGGCCACCTGTGCGGTGCCAGGTGGCCCCCGCGGGAGCCTGCGCCGTTGTCAGGCTGGGCGTTTGCCGGTGTGGCGGCTGCCGGTGTGGCGCTGTTCGATGCGGGTCGCCAGGTCCGCCCACCGGCGGGCGCACTGCTGGGCGGCCTCGACGACCGCGTCGGCGCAGTGTTCGGGGAGCGAGTCGAGGATCGCGCTCCACCAGTCCGCGTCGGCGGAGGTGGCGGCCATCAGGCGGAGCATGTTGCGGCCGTTCTCGGTGTGCCGGACCGACGGGTCGTTCTTGAGGACGTCCAGGCCGCCGACCGGCCTCGGTGGCGGGCGGCGGGGCAGGGCCGGGGCGCGGTCGGGGGTCCTGGCCGGAACGACGTCGCGGCCGAGGCGCATGCGCTCGCGGACGTCCTTGACCGTGGCCACGGCGATGCCCGCTGTCCTGGCGATCTCGCGCAGGGACGCGCCGGGGTTGGCCGAGATCAGCTCCGCCGCCGCGATCCGGCCGGGAGCGGGGTCGACCGGCCTGCGCCTGCCGTCCTTGCCGACCCGGCTGGCCAACCGGGGAACCTCCTCGGTTGAACGGCGCAGCGCGGCCACGGTCTTGTTGTCCAGGCCGGTGGTCGCCGCGACCGCGCGGTCGGACCAGCCGGGGTGCGACACCAGCAGCCGCTGTGCCGCGGCGGTCCGGTCCGCCTGCGTCAGCGGCAGGCCGTGCGCGGCGTTCACCCCGACCGAGAGCGCGAACGCGTCGTCGGCCGAGCCGTCGAACCACCGCACCGCGATGGTCGCCGACCCGCGCAGCACCGCCGCACGCAGGCGGTGCATGCCGTCGACCACCCGCTTCGTCGAACGGTGCACGATGATGGGCGGGAATGTCGTCGCGGAATCAGCCAAACGGCGCACGTGCGCCATGTCCTCGCCACCACTGCGCGGCGAGTCGCCGGGAATGAGAGAAGCGGGCGGAACCATTTCCACTGTGTCGCCGACTCCCGGCAGGGCCGATGTCGACAACCGCGCGCCCGTCTCCTTGCCCGAGTCCGCTCCGCTGACCACGAATCGCCCTTCCACTGCTATAGTCCTGCATCCGCGCCAACACCACTGCGCGTTCGCTGCGCCCGCATCACCGTTCTGACCTGCGGTGATATGCCCACCAGCGTCGACCTCCGCTCATCCCATGTCTGTGTCCCCGCCAGCGAAGCAGCAATTCTTTCAGTCACCCGCGACCGCGCGGAACCTCCGATCGGGTGGCCTGACACCTCTCTCCAAATAAGGAAAATCGCCGTCACGCATGCTTATTCCTGTGCGTTGCGACTATCCCAGGGGCACCTTGGAAACGTGCTGATAAATGGTGTTCAACCGGTGTCAACCAATTCGCGTTGAACACGGCCCGAGTGCCTGGGCCGGTCGGGGTGTTCCCCGGTGCCGGGCCGGTGTTCAGTACGAGTGGGCCATGGCCTGGTAGCCCGCCGCCACCGAGCGGGAACCGCCCTGGGGGAAGGCAATCCGGTCGCGCACCCCGTCGGAGGTGTAGCGCACGCTCGCGCCGGCGGCGAGCTTGTCGAGCCACACCGACGAGCCGAAGGCCGCCTCCTGGCCGGTCGGGCCCTGGGACCGGATGCGCGGGATGCGCAGCCGGTCGAAGTCGGCGGAGTACGGCGACGGGGCCGGGTTCGCGCCGACGAGCAGTGCGCCCGTGTACTCGTAGCCGACACCGTCCGCGCGACCCTTGACGGCCAGCTCCTCCTGGACCGGGTGGACGCCGAAGGGCAGGGAGATGGTCACCGGCGTCGGCCCGGCCGCACGGATGGCGGCGTCGCCGCGGGCGATGTCGCGCTGGGCCTCCTCCGCCGGCGCAGCACCCAGGTTCGAGTGGGTCAGGGTGTGGTTGCCGACCTCCATGTCGTGGTCGGCCAGCCACTTCAGCGTCCGCTTGCCGCCGGGGTCCCCGAACGGGTCGCCGTTGACGTAGAAGCTGGCCACTGGGCGGAAGCCGGGGTGGCGGCCGGCGACCTCCAGCATGATCGCCACCGCCGTGCCGGGAACGGGTGTCCCCTCCGGCGTCAGCGCGAACTGCGTGGGGTGGCCGTCGTCGAAGGTGAGGACGACCGGGTGGGTGCCCGCCGGGATGTCGATCTCGCCGGAGGCGTACTCGGCCGTGGTGATCGGGACGTACCCCTCGCCGGCGAGGCGCTCCAGTTCGGCGCGGAAGTCGGCGGGGGTGCGGTCGTACACCGTCGCCGGGGTGTCGACGATCCGGTGGTACATCAGCACCGGGACGTCACCGAGCTCGTTGGCCGAGTACGTCCCGGGGTCCGGCGGCGGGGTGGTGACACGCTCCGATGAGGACGGTGCCGCCGCCAGGGGCGGCTCGGGAGCCGTCCCGCACGCGACCAACAAGACAGCCATCGCGCTCAGTGCGCCAACACGCCTACCAGTCACGTTCCCACGGTTGACGGCGATCCAGGCGGTCGCAACACGCGGACACGAACGTGTGCGTTTTGGTTGAAACGGACCTTGCTGGATACGCCACAGCGGAACGACATCGGCCGGGAGGGTGCGCATGCGATCTCGCAACAGCAGTCGCCGCAGCGTGTTGGTGGGGGCGGTCGTGCTCGTCGCGCTCGCCGTCGTCACCCCGTTGACCGTTCGCGCCTTCTCGGCCAGCCCCGTCGTGATGGGGGTGGACGACGGCGCCGTGCTGACGTCGGCCGCGGCGAAGGAGCTGGCGGTCACCCTGCCGGAGGGCATGGATCACGGCGAGGTGCGGCTGCTGCTCGACGGCAACCCGGTGTCCACCACGTCCGAGGGCAACCGGCTCGTGGTCACCGGCACCGAGCCGGCCGACGGCGAGCACGTCCTCACGGCGCAGTCCCCCGGCGCTGTGCCCCTGCTCCCCGACGACGAGGTGAGCAGGCGGTTCACCGTCGACAGCGCGCCGCCGGTCCTGACGGTCGACTCCGAGGCCGTGACCGACCTCCGCAAGCCCGTCGAGGTCAAGGGCAGGGCCGAGGGCGCCTCCGCGCTGAGCGTGGACGGCAAGCCCGTGGAGCTCGGCGACGGCGGTAGCTTCGCCGTGACCCTGCCGACGGCCGCGACCGCCCGCTTCGAGGCCCGCGACGTCGCGGGCAACGTCGCCAAGCAGGAGTTCGCCGTCAAGACGCGCCACCCCGGCATGCGCGCGGTGCACATGTCCGCGGCCGGGTGGTCGGCCGAGGTGCTGCGCGAGCCGGTGCTGCAGATGATCAAGGAACGCCGCATCGACACGGTGCAGCTCGACATCAAGGACGAGAGCGGCGAGATCGGCTACCGCTCCCAGGTCCCGCTGGCGGGCGAGATCGGCGCCACCCGGGACTACTACGACGCCAAGGCAACGGTGGACGAGCTGCACCGGCTCGGCGTGCGCGTGGTCGGCAGGCTCGTGGCGTTCCGCGACCCGGTCCTCGCCAAGGCGTCCTGGGAGTCGGGCAAGCGGGACCGCGTCATCCAGTCCTCCGCCGGCACCCCGTGGGCCGGCTCGTACGGCCAGTACTCGTTCACCAACTTCGCCAACCCCGACGTCGTCGCCTACAACGTGGAGCTGGCCGAGGAGGCCGCACGGCTCGGGTTCGACGACATCCTCTACGACTACATCCGCAAGCCGGAGGGCGCTCTGGAGCAGATGCGGCTGCCCGGCCTGAAGGGCTCCCCCGAGGACGCCATCGTCGACTTCCTGGCCCAGAGCCGCAAGGCGGTGCGGGCGCACGGGACGTTCGTGGGCGTGTCGGTGTTCGGCATCGCCGCGACCCGACCGGGCGCGGTCGCCCAGGACATCCCGAGGATGGCCGAGTACGCCGACTACGTCGCGCCGATGGTCTACCCGTCGCACTGGGGTCCCGGCGAGTACGGGGTCAGCCGCCCGGACAGCGAGCCCTACGAGATCACCAACCGGTCCGTGGCCGACTTCCTGAAGAAGGTCGAGGGCACCGGCAGCGAGATCATCCCGTGGCTGCAGGCGTTCAGCATGGGCGTCTCCTACGGGCCCAAGGAGGTCCGCGCTCAGATCGACGCCTCGAAGGCCGCGGGCGCGCCGTCGTTCCTGCTGTGGGACCCGGCCTGCCGGTACGACCCGGCCGCGCTGGAGCCGAAGAGCTGACGACTGCGCTTTTCAGGTGAAGGTTCACGGGGCCGTGTGGCGAAGCCGCTTTACTCGTTCTGGCAGCACGACCTGGCCAGACGGCGGATTCCCTGGAGTGGACCATGAGACCAGCACGGCACAGACAGTTGCTCGCGGTTGCCGCGGCGTTGCTCGCGTCGGCGCTCGTACCCGGTACCGCCGGCGCGGCGACGCCGATCACCGAGTACGGCCCGGTTCCCTCGTCACTGCCGGTCGGCGGTGTGTGCGAGGTGGAGTTCGACCACAGCGGAAACCTGTGGGTCGAGCAGTACCTGAGCAGCCAGGTCGCCCGGTTCGACCCGGCCACCGGGCAGTTCACCAACTTCTCCACGCCGATGCCGCTGTCGGTGCCCGGCGGCATGGACCTGGACGCGGCGGGTGACCTGTGGATGCCCCAGGTGACGGGCAACAGCCTGCTCCGCGTCGACACCGCCGACGGCTCCATGACCGAGCTCCCGCTGCCGTGGGCGGGCGCGTTCACCCCGCAACCGCTGGGGCTGCCGCTGCACAGCGGCCTCGGGTTGGCCAACGACCTCGCCCGCGGGCCGGACGACGCCCTGTGGTTCACGCTCGGCGGGCTGGACTCCATCGGCCGCTACGACCCGGCGACCGGGCAGTGGAGCAAGTACCGCGTGCCCGGTGAGGTCCTCGGTCAGGTCGCCGCGCTATTCGGCATCATCAAACCGGGCCCTGGACGCACCGTCGTGTTCGACCTGCCGCAACTGAACAAGGTCGCCACCCTCGACGTCGACACCCACCTGTTCACCCAGTACACGATGCCGACGCCGGCCTCCTTCCCCGTCGGCGTGCGCACGGCCGCGGACGGCACGATCTGGGTCGGCGAGTCCCTCGGCATGAAGATCGCCCGCATCGACCCCGCCACCGGACAGATCACCGAGTACCCGTTGCTGGGCGTGGGCGGCCTGCTCACCGGCATCCTCAACGGGCTGGGGGTCGGCAGCATCGGCAACCCGCTGCCGATGCCGGGACCGATCGCCGAGGCGAGCGACGGCAACATCTACTTCTCGGTCAGCTTCCCCGCGCTGTTCGGGCTGGGCAACCAGGTCGCCCGGTTCAACCCGGTCACGCACGAGGTCCGGATGTGGAGCACGCCGTCGTCGGCCTCCTACCCGTGCGACATCAACGTCCACCAACCCGGCGCGGTGTGGTTCGGCCTGCTGACCACCAACAGGGTCGGCAAGCTGGACATCAGCGCCACCTGACCAGACCTCCCACCGCGCCGGCCGCCTCAGGTGACGCGGAAGACGGGCCAGCCGATCTCGGTGCGCCACGCGGCGGGATCACCCGAGTCACGCGGGCCGACGGTGTAGACCTCCCGCACCGGCCCGGCCACCGACATCGCGTTCTCCACCACCCAGGCCCCGAGCTCGCCGTACGTGACGTCGGCGTTGTCGTGCTCGCCGACGTGGGTGGTGACGGCCAGTTCCGCGGCCGGGAGAACCACGGGGTGCACGCGTCCGGTGCGGGGTGGTGCCGCAGTGGGCAGGTAGAGCAGCGCGTGACCGCGTTCCTGTTCGAACAGGGCGTTGTCGTAGCAACCGCCGGGAGGTCCGGTCGCGGCGGAGCCGACGGCCGCCTCCAGCTCGGCCATCGCGCCCGCGAACCAGGACGCGATGTCACGACCTGCGACCACGGCCTCCACCGCCGCGACCGTCCTGGCCGGCTCCGCACGCAACTCGACGGCGATCGGCGCGGGATCGGGCCGGAGCAGGCGCCGCAGCGACACGACCGCGGCCCTGGTCCGGTCGAGCACGTCTTCGAGGCGCTGCAGGTGGTCCGCGACCAGTGCCGCCCGGACACCGGGGTCGGGGGTCCGCAGAATCCGCTGCACGTCGCTCAGGGGGACGTCGAGCTCGCGGAGCCGGTGGATCACCTGGGCGGTCGGGATCTGGTCGACGGCGTAGTAGCGGTAGCCGGTGCTCTCGTCCACCACGGCGGGCTCCAGCAGGGTCGCCTCGTGGTAGCGGCGCAGGGTCCGCACGCTCAGGTGGGTCAGACGCGAGAACTCCCCGATGGTCAGCACCCGTTCAGTGTGGACTCTCCCCCTGGGAGAGGGTCCACGGCTTGACCCTCCCGCGCCGTGAGGCGACACGGTGGGCTCATGACACAGCACACCGACCTCCCGTCCGACCTGCTCCCGGCCACCGTGCGCGAGTTCTTCGCCGCCCACGTCGCCCGCGACGCCGACACCGCCTCGTCGTTCCTCACCGAGGACGCGGTGATCGTCGACCAGGACGAGACCTTCCGCGGCCGGGAGGAGACCCACGCGTTCCTGCGGGACGCCGGGTCCGAGTTCGAGTACACGACCGAGCAGATCGGCGCTCACCGCGTCGACGGCAGCCACTGGGTGGTGACCGTCCGGATCGAGGGCACCTTCCCCGGTGGTGTCGCCGAGCTCGACTACCGGTTCGCGTTGCGGGACGACCTCGTCGCCGAACTCGTCATCGCCAACCACGCAGCCTGACCGCGCCCGCGTCACATCGATCTTCAGTGGAGAGACAAATGTCAAGTTCGGATCGCGACCGCCTCGACGGTCGCCGGGCGCTGGTCACCGGCGGTTCGAAGGGCTCGGGCAAGGCCGTCGCCGAGAGGTTGCGGGAGATGGGTGCGGACGTCTTCGTGACGGCGCGGACGATGCCCGACGGGTACGAGCACCCCGACCGGTTCATCGAAGCGGACACGACGACGGTCGAGGGCACCGACGCCGTGGCCGCTCGGATCAGCGAGACCGGCGGCGCACTCGACATCCTGGTGCACGTCGTCGGAGGTGCGTCGACACCGGCCGGCGGGTTCGCGGTCATCACCGATGACCAGTGGCTCACCGAGCTGAACCTCAACTTCCTGGGAGCGGTGCGGCTCGATCGAGCGCTCCTCCCGGCGATGATCGAGTCCGGGTCGGGCGTGGTGCTGCACTTCACCTCGATCCAGCGCGAGCTGCCGCAGTACGACGCGTCCTTGGCTTACGCGGCAGCGAAAGCCGCGCTGCGCACGTACAGCAAGGGACTGGCCAACGAGCTCGCGCCGCGCGGCGTGCGGGTCAACGCGATCAGCCCCGGCGGGATCGAGACCGAAGCCTACGAACGGTTCGTGGACCGGATCGCTGAGGGCAACGGGATCACGCGGGAAGCAGCCAAGCAGACCATCTACGACTCCCTCGGAGGAGTACCGCTGGGACGGTTCGCGAACACCGAGGAGATCGCGGACCTGGTCGGGTTCCTGGTCTCGGACCGCGCCACGGCGATCGTGGGCGCCGAGTACGTGATCGACGGCGGGACCGTCCCGACCGTCTGAGCCGAAACCCCTTCCACCTCATCGACGACCTGCGACTGCGGCAGGCGGACGTCCCGCCGCCTGCCGGTAGGAGAACCCATGACCACGCGGACAACGGAGCGGTCTTCCGGGCGGCCGGTCGGACCGCCGCCGCCCTTCGACCCGGAGCTCGCTCCCGTCGTCGAGGTGCTGACCGGCCTGCGTCCTCCCGACGCGTACCGTCCGGACAACATCGCCGAGATGCGCGAGCCCGTTCCCGGGGTGGAGACCCCGACCGACGAGGTCCTCTCGCGCGGTGGCGCCTACAGCGTGCGGGAGCGGGTGGTGCCGGGACCGGACGGGGAACCGGACATCTCGCTGCTGATCTGCCTCCCGGTGCACGCGGCGACCCCGACGCCGGCGATCTACCACGTCCACGGCGGCGGCATGATCGTCGGGGACAACCGGTTCGGCCTGGCCGAGATGCTGGACCTGGCCGAACCCATGGGCATGGCCGTGGTCTCGGTCGAGTACCGGCTCGCACCCGAGACACCCCACCCCGGTCCCGTCGAGGACTGCTACGCGGGCCTGGTGTGGGTGTCGGAGCACGCCCACGAGCTCAACATCGACCCCGGGCGCGTCGTCATCGGCGGTGCGAGCGCCGGCGGCGGCCTCGCGGCGGGTGTCACGCTGATGGCACGCGACCGCAACGGCCCGGCGGTCCTGGCCCAGCTGCTCCTGTCGCCGATGCTCGACGACCGCAACGACTCGCCCTCCGCGCGGCAGATGCGCGGCCTCGGCATCTGGGACAGCTCCTCGAACGAGACCGGGTGGAACGCGCTCCTCGGCGACGGCGTCCGCGGAGGACCGGACGTGTCCTCGTACGCCGCGCCTGCCCGCGCCGCGGACCTCTCCGGCCTGCCGCCCGCGTTCGTCGACGTCGGGTCGGCCGAGACGTTCCGGGACGAGGACGTCGCCCACGCGACCCGCATGTGGCAGGCGGGCTGCCACGTCGAGCTGCACGTCTGGCCGGGCGGGTTCCACGGGTTCGACGTCGTGGTGCCCCACGCCGTGCTCTCGCAGGACGCCATCGCCGCCCGAGCGGCGTGGCTGCGCCGTCAGCTGGCCCCCCGGTGAGGCGCTGAGCGGGACCGCTCGGGCGCGTCAGCGGCCGAGCGGTCCCGGGAGGCGTTCGAGCAGCACGTCCTCGTACTGCCGGTAGAGCCGCTGGCCGAACCCGCCTGGTGGTCCGAACTGGACGGTGACCGCCCCGTCGTCGTGGTGACGCGGGGAACGCCGGCCGACGACGACCTCGCCGAGCTGGTCGTGCCGGCGCCGTCCGGCAGGTGCTCGCCACGCCGTCCTATCGCGACAACGTGGCAACGTTGTCCAAGGCCTACCGGGTGATCAACGCATACCGGAAAAACCTCCGCAAGCGGAAGATTGTCGACGCAACCACGTGAACACGCCGTGGGTGCGCGGAAAATGGTCGGCCCCAGCGTCCACACCGGAGTCGACATATTCGGAGTTATGTCCGTTTCGCGGGAAGGATTCACCGTTCCGGCGGTGTATCGGTTACCCATGTCATTTGCCATGCACCGGCCCCGAGGCCACCTGTGGATCTTGGCCGTGGCCCGGACGCGCCGGGCGGCACCGGGGCGCCGCCCGGCGTGCGGCACTTCGGTGTCCCGTACCCGCCGCGGCGGCGTGACTACGGTTGCGACACGGATTCGATCAACACGATGATGTCCCGCTCAGGCTGTGCTACGGCATGCTCCGGAATCGCGCACCCGAGGTTCGGCAGACCGCGATTCGGCCGTACCGGTTAGCCCGTTCGCCGCCAATTGAGACGCGATCGGCCACATTCGGATTCGTGATTCCAATGGTTGCCAGGCGTGCCGCGAACACGTTTGGCCGCTGTTCTCGGGCGATGTCACCAAAGGCGCTGGACAAGCCGGGAAGCCGTGCTATAAAGCGTCCACTTGGGGTGAGCTGCAGCGGAAAGACCATCGGTGGCCATGTTGGAGGGAACTGGACGGTTGGTGCCGACAGACCATGGTGGTGCGCTTGCCGAGCTGGTCGGCCTGCTCGCGGAGTGCTCGGCGGGAACAGGCAGGCTCGCGCTGGTCAGCGGCGGTGTGGCCAGCGGGAAGACCGAGCTGCTGCAACGGTTCCAGCGGCACGCCGCCGCTTCGGGCGCGTTGTTGCTGACCGCGACCGGCGCGCCGGCCGAGCGTCCCCTGCAGGCGGGCGTCATCGACCAGTTGTTCCACGGCGCAGGTCTGCCGCCGGAAATAGCGGACCGCGTTTCCCACCTCATCACGCCGATTGCCGCGACCGTGACCGACCCCGGCGCGGACGTGCGGAGAATTCCTCATTCTTATGTGCGGCCCGTGCATGAACTGTGTCAAATTCTGCTCGAATTGTCGCGGGAAAGACCGGTCGTGCTGTGCGTGGACGACGTGCAATTCGCTGACAGTTCCTCGTTGCAGTTCATCCTCTACTTGCGACGGCGGATGAGAGCAGGACGGGTGGTCGTCGTGCTCGCCGAGTGGCAGCAGCCGCAGCCGACGCTGCCGCTGTTCCACGCCGAGCTGACCCGGCGGCCGCACCACCGCATCCGGCTCGCTCCGCTGTCGGTGTGCGGGATCGCCGAGCTGCTGCGCGACCGGGTGCCCGATCCCGACGCGCTCGCGCCCGCGTGGCACGGCCTCAGCGGCGGCAACCCGATGCTGGTCCGGGCCATGGTCGAGGACTTCGAGGCAGGGCACGAGATCGGTCAGGACCAGGTCGGTCCCGCGTTCAAGCGCGCGGTGCTGGAGTGCCTGCACCGCTGGGAGGCGGGGCTCCTCGAGGTCGCGCGCGCCATCGCCGTGCTCGGCGAGGAGCGGACCCCGGTCCTGCTCGGGCGGCTGGCCGGCACCACGCCCGAGGCCGTCGAGCAGGCGGTCGACGTGCTCACCGCCGCCGGTCTGCTGCTCGACGGCAGTTTCCGCCACCCCGGCGCGGGGCCGGCGGTCCTCGACAGCACGCCGGGTCCCGAACGGGTGCGGCTGCGCGCCCGTGCCGCCGAGCTGCTCTACCAGCGCGGTGCGGCGGCGGCCGTGGTGGCCGACCACCTCGTGGCCGCCGACCGGGTCGCGCCGGGCTGGCCGGTCTCCGTGCTGCGCATCGCCGCCGAACAGGCGCTCATGGGCGACGACGTGGCAGCGGCCGTGCGCTACCTGGAACCCGCGCTGCCCGTGGTCGAGCCGGACGAGCGGCTGGGCATCACCAGCGTCCTGGTGCGGGCGCTGTGGCGGGTCAACCCGGCCGCCGCCGTCGTGCACATGGAACCCCTGCACGAGGCGATGTGGGCCGGCCGGCTGCGCGGGCGCGACGCCATGACCGTCGTGCACCACGCGCTGTGGATCGGGGACGAGGCAACGGCCGTGCGCGCGCTCGCCGTGCTGAACCAGAACCCCGGCATGCTGGACGCGCAGAGCGCGGCCGAGCTGCGGATCGTCTGCCAGTGGTTCCACGGCCTCGACCCGGCGAGCGCCGTGGCCAGCGACGTGGTGGCCGACGCGGACCCGTGGGTGGCCGCGGCGCAGGCCATCGGCACCTTCTGGACCGCCGAGTTCCACCCCGACGCCATCGCCAGCGCCGAGCACATCCTGCGCAGCTGCCGGCTCGGCGACATGTCGCTGGAGGTCGTGCTCACCGCCCTGCTGATCCTGGTGCACAGCGGCCACCCCGACCGGGCAGAGCGGTGGTGCGACCGGCTCACCGCCGAGGCCGTCCGCGGCGGCGCGGTGACCTGGCAGGCGGTCCTGGAGGTCGTCCGGGCCGACATCGCCCTGCGGCGCGGGGAGGTGGCGGTGGCCGCCGCACGCGCCGAGACCGCACTCGCCCTGCTGCCGCACCAGGGCTGGGGCCTGTCCATCGGCTACCCGCTGGCCGTGCTGCTGGAGGCCAACACCGCGCTGGGCCGGCACCACGTGATCGCCGAGGTGATGCGGCAGCGCGTGCCCGACGCCATGTTCGCCACCGCCGCCGGCCTGCGCTACCTGCACGCCCGCGGCAACGGCAACCTCGCCGTCGGGCGGGTGCTCGCCGCCATCAGCGACTTCCAGAACTGCGGCACCCGGATGCTCGCGTGGGGCCTCGACCTGCCGGTGCTCGCGCCGTGGCGCTGTGGCCTCGCCCAGGCCAACCTCACCCTCGGCCGGCCGGAGGCGGCTCGCAAGCTGATCAGCGAGCAGATGCTGCTGCCGGCCGGCGACCGCCGCACCCGCGGTGCGGCGCTGCGGGTCCTCGCGGCCGCGGGCGAGCCCGCCGAGCGACCCGCGCTCCTGCGCGAGGCCGTGCGGCACCTGCGGCGGGCGGGTGACCGGGTCGAGCTGGCCCGTGCCCTGTCCGACCTGGGTGACGCGCTCGACGCCCTGGGCCAGCACGCCGAGGCGCGCGAGCTGTCCCAGATCGCGGTGGCCGAGACCGGGGCGTCGTGCCCCGGCGCCCTGCCCCTCCCGGCCGACTGGGAGGACGGCGACACCGGTGACGGGCGATCGGTCCTGAGCGACTCCGAGCTGCGGGTGGCCGAGCTCGCCGCGAAAGGCCACACGAACCGCGAGATCAGCGGAATCCTCTACATCACCGTCAGCACCGTCGAGCAACACCTCACCAGGGTCTACCGCAAGCTGGGCATGCGCAGCCGGGCGGACCTGCCGCGCCGCCTGTCCCAGCGGACCGGCGCCGGACCACGGGCCTTCGAAGCACGGGGGTGACCCGTGCCCCTCCCGAGTAGAAAGAACCCGCCAATGCCCAACCAGTCCACCTGCCGCGTCTGCGCAGGGACGGTCACCGAGTTCCTCGACCTCGGTCAGCAGCCGCTGTCCGACGCGTTCCGGCTGCCCGAGGACACCTCCGTCGAGTTCACCTACCGCCTCGCCGTGGGCGCGTGCGCGGACTGCGCGATGGTGCAGCTGATGGAGGAGGTGCCCAGGGAGAAGATGTTCCACCAGGACTACCCCTACCTGTCGCAGGGGTCCGCGGTGATGCGCGAGCACTTCCGCGCGCTGGCCGAGCGGTTCCTGAGCACCGAGCTGGCGGGCGAGGACCCGCTCGTGGTCGAGCTGGGCTGCAACGACGGCACCATGCTGCGCACCGTCGCGGCGGCGGGCGTGCGGCACCTGGGCGTGGAACCGTCCGGCGCGGTCGCCGACCTGGCCGCCGAGGCGGGTGTGCGGGTCCGCAAGGACTTCTTCGAGGAGTCCACCGCGCTGTCCATCCGCGACCAGGACGGTCCGGCCGACCTCGTGTACGCGGCGAACACGTTCTGCCACATCCCTTACGCGGACTCGATCCTGCGCGGTGTCGTGGCACTGCTCAAGCCCGGCGGGGCGTTCGTGTTCGAGGACCCCTACCTCGGTGACATCGTCGAGCAGACCTCGTTCGACCAGATCTACGACGAGCACTTCTTCCTGTTCAGCGCCACCTCCGTGGACGCCATGGCCCGCCGGCACGGCCTGGAGCTGGTCGACGTCGAACGCCTGCCGGTGCACGGCGGCGAGGTCCGCTACACCCTGGCCCTGCCCGGTGCGCGCACCCCGTCCGCGGCCGTCGCCGCCCTGCTCGCCGAGGAGCAGGCGCGCGGCCTGCACGACCGCGCCGTCCTCGACGGGTTCGGCGACCGGGTCCGGACGATCCGCACCGACCTCCTGGCGTTGCTGAACGAGCTGAAGGCGAAGGGCGAGCGGGTCGTCGGCTACGGCGCGACCGCCAAGAGCGCCACCGTCACGAACCTCTGCGGCATCGGACCGGACCTGGTCGAGTTCATCAGCGACACCACGCCCGCCAAGCAGCACCGGCTGGCACCCGGCTCGGGCATCCCGGTGCGCCCGCCGGCCGCCTTCGCCGACCCCTACCCCGGCTACGCGCTGCTGTTCGCCTGGAACCACGCCGACGAGATCATGGCCAAGGAGGAGGCGTTCCGCGAGGCGGGCGGCAAGTGGATCCTGTACGTGCCCGACGTCCACGTGGTGTGAGCGTGCCGGGAGAACTGGGCGGCGCTCTCGTCGCGGTGCTCGGCGGGTCGGGGTTCGTGGGTTCCGCGGTGTCCGCACGGCTGGCGGCGCGGGGCGCGCGGGTGCGGGTGGTGGCACGTGGTCCCGGCGTGCCGCCGTTCCCGGCCGAGGTCGTCGCGGCCGACCTGACCGAGCCCGGCGCGGTCGCCGCCGCGGTCGCGGGCGCGGACGTGGTGCTGCCGCTGGTGCTGTTCACCGGCGGCGGCACCTGGCGGGTCGCCGCCGGTGGCGCGGCCGACGCCGCCAGGGTCAACGTCGGCATCGTCGCCGAGGCCGTGGACGCGGCTCGTGGGACGGTCGTGTTCGCCGGCTCCACCTCGCAGGTCGGGCCGGGCGCGCCGGAGCGGATCGACGGCACCGAGACCGACCACCCCGAGTCGGAGTACGACCGGCAGAAGTGCGCCGCCGAACGGCTCGTGCTCGACGCGGGCGGCTGCTCCCTGCGGCTGCCCACCGTGTTCGGCCCCTCCCCCGGCTCTCCTGACCGGGGTGTGGTGACCGCGATGGCGCGGCGTGCGCTCGCGGGCGAGCCGCTGACCGTGTGGGGAGCCGGGGACGTGCGGCGCGACCTGGTGTTCGTGGAGGACGTCGCCGAGGCGTTCGCGGCGGCCGTGGCGCACGCCGACCGGCTGGCCGGACGGGCGTGGCTCGTCGGCTCGGGCACGGGCGTCCCGGTGCGGGCGCTGTTCGAGCTCGTCGCCGCCACCGTCGCGGAACACACCGGTCGCCCGGCCGTGCCGGTGCTGTCGGTGCCACCACCGCCGTACGCCACCGCGTCGGACTTCCACAGCCTCGTGGCCGACCCGGCCGGTCTCACCCTCGCCACCGGGTGGCGGGCCCGGGTTCCCCTCGCCGACGCGGTGTCGAGGACCGTCGCCCACCTGATTCAGTCCTCAGTGGACGGTCTGCGGCCGGACACCCCTAACCGCGGATAGGGGTTCCCCTAAGCTGGTTGACCACGCGGTTCGGGCCGCTGCACGCTGATCACCGTCCTGAGACGGAGGTCGTCGATGAAAGCCCGCGCACTCTCTGTCGGCGGGGCCTGGGAGTTCGAGCCCGAGGTGTTCCCGGACGACCGCGGCCTGTTCGTCTCCCCGTTCCAGCACGACGTGTTCGCCGAGGCGGTCGGTGCGCCGCTGTTCGCCGTGGCCCAGGCCAGCGCCAGCGTGTCACGCCGCGGGGTCGCCCGCGGCGTGCACTACGCCCGCACGGCACCGGGGTGCGCGAAGTACGTGAGCTGTTCCCGCGGGCGGGTGCTGGACATCGTGGTGGACCTGCGGGTCGGCTCGCCGACGTTCGGCGAGTGGGACTCCGTCGAGCTGGCGGGCGACGGCTTCCGCGCCGTCTACCTCCCGCCAGGGCTCGGCCACGCGTTCATCGCCCTCGACGACCACTCCACCGTGCACTACCTGCTGTCCCGCGGCTACGAACCCGCGGACGAGCTGGCGGTGTCCATCGTGGACCCGGACCTGGCACTGCCCGTTCCGGCCGACGTCGTGCTGTCCGAACGCGACCGCGCCGCACCGGGCCTGGCCCTCGCGCGGGACACCGGACTGCTGCCGGTCCACGCCACCTGAGCAGAGGAGAGCACCCCAGGTGACCGCACCCACCCGCCGTCCTGCCCGGACGCGCCTGGCCGAGTCGATGCTCGCCGCGCGTGACGCCGACGCCGTGCACGCCTGGCTCGCCCGCACCGCGGAGCACAGCTGGATGAACGTCGAGCGCGTGCCGCTGGACGACCTCGCCGGCTGGCTCACCGAACCGGGCACCGGCAACCTGCGCCACCACACCGGCCGGTTCTTCAGCGTCGAGTCGCTCGCCGTCGACCTGCCCGGCGCGCTCGTGCCGCACTGGTCGCAGCCGATCATCAACCAGCCGGAGATCGGCATCCTCGGCATCCTCGTGCGGGAGGTCGACGGCGTGCTGCACTGCCTGATGCAGGCCAAGCACGAACCGGGCAACGCCAACGGCCTGCAGCTGTCGCCGACCGTGCAGGCCACCCGCAGCAACTACACCCGCGTGCACCAGGGCAAGCCCATCCCCTACCTGGAGCGCTTCCGCGACACCTCCGGCCACCACGTCCTGGTGGACATCCGGCAGTCAGAGCAGGGCGCGTGGTTCTACCGCAAGCGCAATCGCAACATGGTCGTCGAGGTCGACGGCGACGTCGAGGTGCGTGAGGGGTTCCGCTGGTTCACCCTCGGCGAGATCGCCGGCCTGATGACCGTGCCGGACCTGGTGAACATGGACGCCCGCACGGTGCTGGCCTGCCTGCCCGGCGGCGGCGCGGCACTGGCCGCGGCGGCCACCGACCCGTTCAGCGAAGCCCTGGTCCGGTCGGGAGACCCGGCCACGCCCGGCGTGCACACCACCGGGGAGGTGCTGAGCTGGATCACCGAGGTCCGCACCCGCACCGACCTGCGGGTCGCCCTCGGCCCGCTGGCCGGGTTGCCGGACTGGAGGCGTGAGAACGGCGTCATCGCGCACCGCAGCGGCGGGTTCTTCACCGTCGTGGGCGTGGACGTGCGAGCCGGCGGGCGTGAGGTCGGAGCGTGGTCCCAGCCGATGATCGAACCGGTCGGCACGGGGGTGATCGCGTTCCTGGTCAAGGAGATCGGCGGCGTGCTGCACGTGCTCACCCACGCGCGCACCGAACCCGGCTACGCCGACGTGACCGAGCTGGCGCCCACCGTGCAGTGCGTGCCAGAGGCGCACGACCACCTGCCGGCGCGGCCCCGGTTCCTCGACGAGGTGCTCGGCTCGACCAAGATCCGCTTCGACGCCGTGCTGTCCGAGGAGGGCGGCCGGTTCCTCGGCGCCCGCAACCGGTACCTGGTCGTGGAGACCGACGCCGAGGTCGCGCGGGACGACCCCGAGTACCGGTGGCTGACCCTGCACCAGTACGAGGAGCTGCTGCGGCACAGCTTCTACGTCAACATCCAGGCCCGCAGCCTGCTGCTGTGCCTGCGCAGCCTCCTCCCGCGCGGGTGAGGCGGGCGGTGCCGCCCGCCACCGACCCGGTCAGAGCGTCGCCAGCACCTGCTTGAGCGCGTCCACCACGTGCTCCTGCGTGTCCTGGGGCAGCGACGGGTACATCGGCAGCGAGAAGATCTCGACGGCCACCCGCTCGGTCACCGGCAGGCTGCCCTCGGCGTAGCCCAGGTGTGCGAACCCGGTCATGGTGTGCACCGGCCACGGGTAGCTGATGTTCAGGTGGACGTCGTGCGCCTTCAGGCGTTCCAGGATGTCGTCGCGCCGCGGGTGGCGCACCACGTGGACGTAGTACGAGTGCGTGTTGCCCGGCGCGGTCGACGGCAGCACCAGGTCGGTGTCCGCCAACGCTTCCGCGTACCGCGCGGCCACCGCCTGCCGCGCCGCCACGTAGTCGTCCAGGCGGACGAGCTTGCGGCGCAGGATCTCCGCCTGCACCTCGTCGAGCCGGCAGTTGTGGCCGGGCGTCTCCACGACGTAGTAGGTCTTCTCCATGCCGTAGTACCGGTGGCGGCGCAGGTTCGCGTCCACCTCCGGGTTGTTCGTGATCGTCGCGCCGCCGTCGCCGTAGGCGCCGAGCACCTTGGTGGGGTAGAAGGAGAACGCGGCGGCGTCGCCCATCGACCCGGCCACCCGGCCGTGGTGGCGCGCGCCGTGCGCCTGGGCGCAGTCCTCCAGCACCAGCAGGCCGTGCTGCCGTGCGAGCTCCTGCAACGGTTCCATGTCCACGCACTGGCCGTACAGGTGCACCGGCAGCAGGACCTTGGTGCGCGGCGTGATCACCGAAGCCACCTGGGCGACGTCCATCAGGTAGGTGTCCGGGTCCACGTCGACGAACACCGGTGTGGCGCCGACGGCGTCGATCGCCAGCACGGTCGGCGCGGCGGTGTTGGACACCGTGACGACCTCGTCGCCGCGGCCGACGCCGAGCGCCTGGAGCGCCAGGCGGAGGGCGTTCGTGCCGTTGTCCACGCCGACGCAGTGGGCGACGCCGTGGTAGGCCGCGAACTCCGCCTCGAAGGACGACACGCTCGGCCCGAGGACGAGCCTGCCGGAGGAGAACACGGTCTCGACCGCGTCGAGTATGTCCTTGCGCTCCATTTCGTATTCGCGCGAGTAGTCCCAGACGAGCGTGGCCATCGGCAGCCCTTTCGCTGTGGTCGGCTTCCCGGCCAGCCTAGGTCTGGCCCCCGGCTAGGGGGTAACCCCTAATCTGCAGGTCAGGGTGGCTGGAACCGACCCCCTGGAGGCAACCGGCGACCCGTTCGTCCGTGGCCGGGGAACAGGAGTGATAGGGGTGTCCAGGCCGCTTCCGGTCGCTTTACGGTGACCACGCTCCCGGCAGGGTCGCCGGATTCCAGCACAACAATCGGGGCGAGGACGACAAATGTCGCGGCATTTCCTGTTCATGTGCCACCCGGACCACGGGCACGTCATCCCGAACCTCGCGGTCGTCACCGAACTGGCCGCGCGCGGGCACCGGGTCACCTACCTGACCGCACCGAGCATGGCGGAGATCGCCGCCGAGGCGGGCGCCACCGTCGTGACCTACCCGTCCCGGTACCGCGACGCCGACTTCGCCCTCGTGGCGAACGATCCCGGTTACCTGATGGGCGTGCTGCTCGACGAGAGCGAGGCCATGCTCGCCACCGCGACGGCCGAGCTCGACGGCGACCGGCCGGACTGCCTGGTCTACGACACCTCGGTGCTCCACGGGGCCCGTGTGCTGGCCCGGCACTGGGACGTCCCCGCCGCGCAGGTGATCCCGGTGTTCGCCTCCAACGAGCACTTCTCCTTCCTCAACGCCATGTACAACCCCGAGTCCGACGCCGCGGAGCAGCCGGCCCGGGAACGGCCGAGGGAGATGCCCGAGTGGGTCGCCACCACGATGGGGCGCATCGGCGCGCTGTGCGCCCACTACGGGGTGGCCGCCGCGCCGCACGAGGTGTGGTTCGAGGTGCCGCCGCTGAGCCTGGTCACCGTGCCGCGGGAGTTCCAGTACGCGGGTGAGACCTTCGACGAGCGGTTCGCGTTCGTCGGGCCGTGCGTCGGCGACCGCGGCTTCCTCGGGACGTGGACGCCGCCCGCCGGCGACCTGCCCGTGGTGCTGGTGTCGCTCGGCGCGGTGTTCAACGAGGACGAGGGTTTCTTCCGCACGTGCGTCGAAGCGTTCCGCGGCCGGCCGTGGCACGCGGTGATGACCACCGGCGGCGGTGTGGACCGCGCCTCGCTCGGCGACCTGCCGCCCAACGTCGAGGTGCACGACTTCGTGCCGCACGTGGCGGTGCTGGAGCACGCGGCCCTGTGCGTCACCCACGCCGGCATGGGCACAGTGATGGAGGCACTGCGGTCCGGCACGCCGATGGTGTGCGTGCCCGGTTCCGCGCTCGACCGGCCCACCGGGTGGCGGGTCCGCGAACTGGGCCTCGGCACCGTGCTCGACCCCGCCGGCCTCACGCCCGAGGCGCTGGTCGACGCGGTCACGTCGGTGCTCGGTGACCAGGAGATCGCGGCCAGGTCGGACCTCATGCGCAAGGCCGTCGCGGAGGCGGGCGGTGCGGCGCGCGCCGCCGACGAGGTCGAGAAGCACCTGGCGCGGTCGCGTTGACCCCCGCCCCTGTCGAGTTCGGCGTGCTGGGCCCGATCCGGTTCCTGCGCGCCGGCGTCGAAGTGCGGGTGGGCGGTCCCCGCGAGCGCGCGGTGCTGGCACGGCTGCTGTTCGACGCCAACCGCGTGGTCAGCGTGGACCGGCTCATCGAGGCGGTGTGGCACGGCGACCCGCCGGCCAGCGCACGCGGGCAGATCGCGATCTGCGTGTCCCGGCTGCGGCGGGCGCTCGGCGAGTCGGGCAGGGCCGTCGACACCGCGAGCCCCGGCTACGTGGCGCGGCTGGACGAGGACTCCGTGGACTGGTTGCGGTTCAACGGACTCGTCGGCAGGGCCCGGCCGCGCGCGGCGAGCGGTGACGTGGCGGGCGCCGCGGCGCTGTACCGCGAGGCGCTGGGGTTGTGGCGCGGTGTGCCGTTCGAGGACCTGCCCGGTCTGCGCGCGGAGGCGGTGTCGCTGCAGTCGGCGCGACTGGACGCGGTGGAGGCGTGCGCCGAGCTGGAGCTGCGGCTCGGGCTGCACCACCGGGTCGGCAAGGACCTGGCCGCGGTGGTGGCGGAACACCCGCTGCGCGAACGGGCGCGGGCGCAGCTGATGCTGGCCCAGTACCGGTCGGGCCGGCGGGCCGACGCGCTGCGCACCTACCAGGACGCCCGGCGGGTGCTGATCGAGCAGATCGGCCTGGAGCCCGGTCCGGAGCTGCGGGAGCTGCACGAGCAGGTGCTGCGCGACGCGCCGGCGCTGCTCGCGCCGGTCCGCGTCGAGGTGCCGGCGGTGGCACCGTCCCAGCTGCCGCGCCAGGTCCTGCCGTTCGCCGGCCGGTCGGCCGAGCTGGCCGGGCTGGACGCCGCCCTCGCGCCGGGCACCGACGTGCCGGGCGTGGTCGTGCTGTCGGGCCCCGGTGAGGTGGGCAAGACGGCGCTGGCGCTGCGCTGGGCGCACCACCGCCTCGACCGGTTCCCGGACGGGCAGCTGCACTCCGAGCTGGTGGACGACTTCGGCCGCCCGGTGCCGCCGGCCGTGGTGCTCGACCGGTTCCTGCGGGCGCTCGGCGTGCCCGCGGCGTCCATTCCGGACGATCCGGGTGAGAAGGTCGCGCTGTACCGCAGCACGGTGTCGCACAAGCGGGTGCTGGTGGTGCTGGACGGTGCGGTGGACCACGCCCAGGTGCGGCCGTTGCTGCCCAGCGGCGCGCACACCAGGGCCATCGTCACCAGCAGGCACCCGATGGACGAACTGGTCGCCCGTCAGGGCGCGCACCGGGCGTTCCTGGAGCCGCTGACGGCGGACGAGTCGTGGCAGCTGCTGACCATGCTGCTCGGGAACGACTGGGTGGCGGAGGAACGCGGTGAGGCGAGCAGGATCGTCGGCTCGGCGGACGGCTTCCCGCTGCCGCTGCGCCGCGCGGCGGCGGGCGTCCGGCCGGCACCGCACCGCCAGGACCGCCGCTGGCTGACCGGCGTGCCCGCGTGACCGGTGCGGCCCGTCGAATCGCGCGACGTGCCCGCTTGACTGGTGCCACCCGCCAACCTCGCGACGTGCCCGCCTGACCGGTACCGCCCGCCAACCTCGCGGCATGCTCGCTTGAACGGCGCGGCGCGCCAAACCGCGCGACGTGCCCGCCTGACCGGTGCTGCCCGCCACACCGCGCGGCGGGCAGCACCACTCCGGCCAGTGGGCCGGTCAACCACGTGCGAGAACGGCGTCCACCGCCACTGACAGCGCGTCCGTCGACGCGGTGTCCGTGCTGCGCCAGGCCACGTGCCCGTCCGGCCGCACCAGCACCGCACCTGCCGCCCCCACGCCGTAGACCGTGGCCCAGTCCGGTGACACCACCGCGGTCGAGCCGTCGGCCGACACCTCGACCGCGCTGATCGCCACGCCGGTCCGGGAGCCGGCCTCCTTCGCCGCCTGCGCCCAGCCGCTGCCCGCCGGGGTGAGCAGGACGAACCCCGCGCCGAACAGGTCCAATGTGGACAACACCTCCGCACCCCTGGTCAGCGGCACGTGCGGCGCGCGGTGGCCCGGTCGCGCGGTCGGGACGTAGGTCCGGTAGGGGTCCTCGACCACCGGTGCGCCGGTGCCGTCCGGTACGACGGCGGCGGAGTCGTAGTGGAAGCCGAGTACCAGGCCCTCGCAGCTGCGCCGGCCCGCCTGCTGCGCGATGGCCTCCTTCATGGACAGCTTGCCCTCCATCATCTGGAACGTGATGAAGGCGTTCGCCAGGCTCTCGCCGACGGTGCGCTCGCCGATCGGGTGGCGCTCGGCGTCGTAGGTGTCGAGCAGGGCCTCGCCGGCCGTGCCCGCCACCACCGCCGCCAGCTTCCACACCAGGTTGTGCGCGTCCTGGATGCCGCAGTTCATCCCGAACCCGCCCTGCGGCGTCGACACGTGCGCCGAGTCGCCCGCCAGGAACACCCGGCCCGAGCGGAAGCGCGTCGCGGTCACCGCCTGTTGCAGCCACGGCATCACGCCGACGAGCTCGACGTCCAGGTCCGGCACGCCGACGGCCTCGCGCACCACCTGCACGCAGAACTCGGGCGTGAAGTCGGCCTCGCTGCCACCCTCCGCCGGGTCGTAACCGGTCTGGATGATCCAACGCCGCTGGTTGTCCACCGCCTCCACCGCGCACGGGATCGCGCTGCGGATGAAGTACAGCGCGCACATCCTGCCGGTCAGCAACGGCACCAGGTCGGCGTCGAACATGATGCTGATCATGTGTCCGAGCGGTGGCGGGCCTTCGACGCCGATGCCGAGCCGTTCGCGCACGGTGCTGCGCCCGCCGTCCGCGGCGATGGCGTAGCGGGCGCGCACGGTGGCGCGGCCGGAGGCGGACTCGACCACGGCGTCCACACCGGACTCGTCCTGCTCCAGTGACGTGAGGGTGGTGGCGAACCGGACGTCCGCACCGGGCGAGCGCTCGGCCAGGCCGCGCAGCACCACCTCGAACCTGTCCTGCGCGCAGATGTAGGTGTACGTGGGGCTGTGCGGCGCGTCCTCGGCGAGCGGGGCGACCTCGCGGTGGAAGTCGTCCGCGGTCAGCGAGGAGCCGACGCCGACGGCCAGGCTGTCCTCGCGCGGCAGTCCGGCGCGCTCGACCTCCTCCCCCACTCCCCACGCCCGCACCAGCTCCATCGTGCGGGTGGACACCAGGCGCGCCTTGGGGAAGATCGACGTCCCCTGGTGCCGCTCCACCAGCAGTGACGTCAACCCGTTGCGGGAGCACTCGATCGACGCGGCGAGGCCGACCGGGCCACCACCCACGATCAGGACGTCGACCTCGAAGTCAGCCATGGGCAGGAGCCTGCGACACCGTCGCGGGGACGTCAAGGAGGCGGATATCGAAGTGATAGAGCACTGAAGTCGCAGGTCAGTAGCGTTGCGCCGAACGACGGCGTGCACAGCGGGCAAGCCTTGGACAACGTGAGGGGGCACCATGTTCGCCGAAGGATCGGTCGCCGTGGTCACCGGCGGCTCGCGCGGGATCGGGCGGGCCGTCGTGGTCGACCTGGCGGCCCACGGCGTGCACGTCGTGGTCAACTACTCCCGCTCGGAGGAGCAGGCCGAGGAACTTGTCGCGCAGGTCGAGCAGAACGGCGGCAGCGCGAGCGCGGTGCGGGCCGACGTGACCGACGAGGACGCGGTGCGCGAGCTGTTCCGCTCCGTGCGCTCCGAGCACGGCCGGCTCGACGTGCTGGTCACCAGCGCGGGCGTGACGCGGGACCGGCACCTGGTCGCGATGAGCAGCGCCACGTTCCGCGAGACGATGGACATCAACGTGCACGGCACGTTCCTGGCCTGCCGCGAGGCGATGCGCATCATGCAGCACCAGCGGCGCGGGGCGATCGTGACCCTCAGCTCCGCGAGCGGCCTGGACGGCGGCTTCCCCGGCCAGACGAACTACGTCGCGTCCAAGGGCGCGATCATCGCGTTCACCAAGGCGCTGTCCTACGAGGCCGCTCCGCACGGCGTGCGCGTCAACGTGGTGGCGCCGGGGTTCGTCGAGACCGACATGACCAAGGTCATCCCCGCGAAGCTGCGCGACGACTACTCCTCGCGCATCCGGCTCGGCCGCATGGGCCGCCCGGAGGAGATCGCGAACCTGGTCACGTTCCTGGCTTCCGACAAGGCGTCCTACATCACCAGCGAGACGTTCGTCGCCAACGGCGGCGGGCTCGGCTGATCCCCCGGGCCGGAACACCCCCGAGCCGGACAACCCAGCGGACGGAAGGACAAGCGTGACCCTCGACGAACTGCGCGCCACGGCGGCCGCCCGGCACGACACGTGCGCCCAGATCAAGAAGATGATCGTCTCTCGGCTCGACCTGCCGATCGAGCCCGCGTGGATCACCGACGACCAGCCGCTGTTCGGCCGCGGACTGGAGCTCGACAGCCTCGACGTGCTGGAGCTGTACGTGGCGATCGAGGCCGAGTTCGGCGTCGCCCTCTACGACAGCGACATGTCGGTGTTCGGTTCGGTGTCGCGCCTGGCCGACCACGTGAACCCGGCACTGGCCGAGCAGGCCTCGACCGGTTCGGCATGACCACGACCCGGGAGCCCGTGCGTGCGGGGACGTCGCTGACCAACGACCAGCTCCGGGAGGTCCTGCCGCACCGGTGGCCCTTCCTGCTGATCGACCGGGTCGAGAAGGTCGAGCCCGGTGTCGGCGCGGTCGGGATCAAGAACGTCGCGGCCACGGAGATGTGGTTCCAGGGGCACTTCCCGAGCGCGGCCGTGCTTCCGGGCGTGATCGTCGTCGAGGCGATGGCCCAGCTCGCCGGCGTGGTGTTCGCCCTCGCCGGCGCGGGGCCGATCGGCTACCTCGCGGGCGTGCGGTCGATGCGGTTCCGCCGCCCCGTCGTGCCGGGTGACCAGCTCGTCATCACCGCCGACCGCACGGCGGGAGCCCGCGGCTTCAGCGAGTTCAAGGTGAGCGCCAGGGTCGACGGCCAGATCGCCGCCGAGGGCACCATCACCATCGCCGACCCGGCAGCCACCAGCCCTACCGGAAAGGTTTGACACGCCAATGGAACCCCTGACGTCGCCGGTGAAGGCCGCGCACCCCGAGGGCACCGCGCACGGCACCGTCCTGGACGCCGAGGTCGCGCTCCGGTTCAGCACGCTCGACGCCGAGTACGAGGCGATCCGGGAGCGAGCCGCCCTGCTGGACCTGTCCGGCGAGCGGATCATCGAGCTCTCCGGCGGCGCCGCCGTCGACTTCGCGCAGAAGGTGCTGGCGCGCGACGTGGAGTACCTGACCGCCGAGCGCTGCATGACGAGCCTGGTGCTCGCCGAGGACGGCACCGTCGTGGACCAGGTCGTGGTGTGGGGCCGGGAGGACGGCCTGCTGCTGGAGTCCTCCACCGGCGCGGGCACCCGGCTGCTGGAGCACCTGCGCGCGCACGCCGAGCCCGGTGTGGAGATCACCGACCGCACGGACGAGTACGCGCTCTTCGGCCTGGAGGGCCCGTACGCGTGGGGCGTGGTCGGCCGGCTGATCGACGGCGAGCTGGCCGCGCTGCCGTTCGAGTCCGTTGTGGACAGCCAGTGGGACGGCGTGGACATCCTCTTCGCCCGCACCGGTGTGACGGGCGAGTACGGGTACAAGGTGCTGGTGCCGCGCGAGTCGGCAGAGCGGCTGTGGACCAAGGCGCTGGAGCACGCCGTGCCCGCCGGTCAGGACGCCGTGGAGCTGGCGATGCTGGAGGTGCGGCAGCCGGTCGTGCGCCACGAGGCGGGCGACGGCGTCGACGTGCTGGAGATGGGCGCGGGCTGGCTGGTGGACATCACCAAGGACGAGTTCGTCGGGCGTGCCGCCGTCGTGGCCGCCTTCGAGGGCACGGCCGAGCGCCGCACCGTCGGCTTCTCCGGCGGCACCGAGGTGCCCGCGCCGGGCACGCCGGTCACCGTGGGCGGGGAGAAGATCGGCGAGGTCGTCCACGCCGTGCACAGCATCGGGCTGAAGTCCTCCCTCGGCCTGCTGCGGCTGCCGCCGGACCTGGCCGCGGCCGGGCTCACGGTCACCGTCGGCGACACCGAGGTCGTCACGCTGACCAGCCCGTACGTCACGCCCAAGAGCTGGAGCACCCCGATCATCTGATCTGGTCCCCCGAGCGGTCGCCCGGGGTTTGCGAGGAGGAGCGAGCATGGCGCTGCGGCCAGTGGTCATCACCGGAGTCGGGGTGATCTGCGCGGCGGGCAGGGACCCGGAGGAGTTCTGGGCCCGGCTCACCGCCGGCGCGGGCGGCATCACCGCCGTGGACGACGAGCGGTTCGCCGCGTTCGAGGCCAGGTTCGCGGGCCAGGTGCCCGACGAGTGGATCGACGCGCAGCTGCCGGCCGAGGACACCGGGCTGGACCGCACGGCCCGGCTCGCCCTCGTCGCCGCCCGGCAGGCGGTCAGCAGGGCGGGGCTGGGCGCGGTCACGCCCGCGGAGCTGCCCGGCGAGCGGTTCGGGTTGGTCCTCGGCAAGTGCCAGGCCACCCCGACCGCGGCGGGCGGCTACCAGCCCATGCACGCCACCGGTGACGTCATCGCGGGCAAGCTGGGCATGACCGGCCCGCGCGTCCTGGTCTCGACCGCGTGCGCGGCGGGCGGCAACGCGGTCGGCCTGGCCAAGGACAAGATCCTCACCGGTGAGGCGGACGTGGTGCTCGCCGGTGGCGTCGACCCGCTGCTGTTCGGCACCTACGCGGGGTTCGCGGGCCTGCAGGCCCTCAGCGCCCGCCCGTGCGGCCCCTACAGCCGCTCGGACGGCCTGAACCTGGGTGAGGGCGCGGCTTTCCTGGTCGTGGAGGCGCTGGACCACGCGCTGGCCAGGGGTGCGGAGCCGCTGGCGGAGGTCGCGGGCTACGGCCTGTCCGCCGACGCCTACCACGCCACCGCACCGGACCCGACCGGCCGCGGCGGCATCACGGCCATGCGCAGGGCTCTCGCCGACGCCGGTCTCGACACCGACGCGGTGGACTACGTCAACGGGCACGGCACCGGCACGCCCGCCAACGACGCCATGGAGAAGAAGGTCATGCGCGCCGTGTTCGGCGAGCGGGCGCCTCAGGTGCCGACCAGCAGCATCAAGAGCTTCATCGGGCACACGCTGGGCGCGGCGGGTGCGGTCGAGGCGGTGGCCAGCGTGCTGGCCCTGCGCACCGCGACCGCGCCGCCCACCATCGGGTTCACCGACGAGGCGATTGCGGAGTCCACTTTGGACTTCGTGCCGAACACCGCGCGTCCGCTACACATGGACGTCGTGGTGTCCAACAACTACGCGTTCGGCGGCAACAACGCCTCGCTCGTGCTGCGCCGCCCCGGCGGCCCGCGCGAGTACGACGAGCTGCCCGCCACCGAGGTCGTCCTCACCGGCCTCGGACCGGTCACCGGTCTGGGCACCGGCATCGCCGAGGTCGCCGAGGCGGTCGCCAACGGCCGCACCGCGGTCGGCGCGGAGCCGTCGCTGGAGGGCCGCACGTTCGCGCCGCGCTCGCTGTGGCGGCACATGAACCACCTGTCCCGCATGGCGATCGCCGCCTCCCGGCTGGCCTGGGAGGACGCCGGGCTGAAGCTGCCCCGCGCCGCCCTGGACAACGTGGGCGTCGTCTTCGCCACCGCGGCGGGCTCGGTGGAGAGCACCGGCGGGTTCGACGAGAGCGTGCTGGCCAACCCGAACAAGCCCGCCGTGCTCAGCTTCTCCAACGTGGTGCTCAACGCCACCGGCGGCGCGGTGTGCCAGACCCTGGGCCTGCGCGGCCCGACCACGACGATCTGCAACGGCGGCGCGTCGGCGTCCATCGCGCTGGACTGCGCGGTGGAGATCATCCGGTCCGGCAAGGCGGACGTGGTGGTCGTGGTCGCCGCCGACGAGTCACCGCAGCCCGGCGACGGCGCGCAGGTCGACCCCTACGACCGCAACTCGGGCGAGGCGTCCGCGTCGGCGTCGGTGGCCCTGGTCGTCGAGTCGGCCGCGCACGCCGCCGCCAGGGGCGCGACCCCGTACGCGCGGGTGCTGAGCAGCGCCCACGCGAGCGCCGGAGCGGACGACGAGCAGGCCCTGGTGGAACGCGCCATCGCCGCACTGCCCACCGACGGCGTGGACCTGGTGGTCGGTGCGGCCACCGGCAGCGCGACCGACGAGGCGGAGGCGGGCGCGGTGCTCGGCGCCGTCCCGTCCGCCCGGCTCACCGCCACCGCGGGACTGACCGGTGACGCGGGAGCGGCCACCGGCGCGCTGAACCTGGCGCTGGCCGCGCTCGCGCTGCGCGACGGCGTCGCACCGGCCATCGCGGGACTGACCAGCCCCCGTGCCGGCACGGTCGAGTCCTACGTCACCAAGCCCGAGCTGCCGGCCAGGCCGGCCAAGGCACTCGTGCTCAGCGCCGCGCCCGGTTCGGTGCGCGGAGGAACCCTGCTGGGTGCGGTGTGACCGGCCTGCCCTTCGACGTGCTGGAGACCGACCGGCTGCTCACCACCACCCGGTCGGTGCGCCGCCGGCTCGACCTCGACCGGCCGGTGCCGCGCGCGGTGATCGAGGAGGCTCTGGAGATCGCCGTCCAGGCCCCGACCGCGAACGACCAGCAGAACTGGCGCTGGGTGGTGATCACCGAGCAGGCGGTGAAGGACCAGCTGGCGGAGCTGTTCGACATCTCCTGGCAGTTCCACCAGAAAGAGGTGTGGACGCGCTCCGGGCGCCGCCGCAACAACCCGCAGATGAGGAAGAACAACGCCTCGGCGGCCGCACTGGCCGAGACCATCGCCAGGGTGCCGGCGCTGGTGATCCCGTGCGTGCTCGGCCGTCCGCCGGACATCGGCGCGATCGACGCCGAGTGGCTCGGCTCCACCGGTACCCGCAACCTCGGCACCTGGCAGGAGGGTGTGCGGATCGGGGCCATGCGGGCCAGCAACTTCTACGGCTCGATCTTCCCCGCGGTCTGGTCGTTCCAGCTGGCCCTGCGCAGCCGCGGGCTCGGCAGCACGATCACGTGCATGCACCTGCCGTTTGAGCGGCAGGTGGGCGAGCTGCTCGGGATTCCCGCCGGTGTCACCCAGGTCTGCCTGGTACCGGTCGCCTACACGATCGGCACGGACTTCCGGCCCGCCAAGCGGGTTCCGGCCAAGGAACGCACGTCCTGGGAGAGGTGGCAGGCATGACCGTCGAGCACACCGGAGTCGACGTCGTCGTGGTGGGCGGCGGTATCGCGGGCGCGTCCGCCGCGGCCAACCTCGTGCAGAACGGCCTGTCCGTGGTGCTGCTGGAGAAGCAGGAGACCTACCGGGACATCGTGCGCGGTGAGTGGATCGCGCCGTGGGGCCTGCGTGAGGCGCAGACGCTGGGCGTCGAGGAGGCGTTCGGCCTCGGCGGCGCGTGGGAGATCCGCGAGTGGACGCAGTGGGACGAGACGGTCGACCCGGCCGAGGCGGAGACCGTGGACATGACGCGGTTCGTGCCCGGTGTCGGCGGCCCCATGTCGTTCCCGCACCACGAGGTCTGCGCGCTGATGGCCGAGCAGGCGGAGGACGGCGGCGCGGAGGTGGTCATGGGCGCGCAGCGGGTCCAGGTCACCGCCGGAACCAGCCCGGAGGTCCGCTGGACCCACGCGGGGCAGGAACACCTGGCCAAGCCGCGCATCGTCATCGGCGCCACCGGCCGCGGCTGCACGGTCGGCCGCCAGGTCGGCGTGTCCATGGCGACCTCGGTGCACCACTGGGGCGGCGGGCTGCGGGTCACCGGCCTGGACGACTGGCCGATGGACGTGCAGGCGATGGGCACCGAGGACGAGAAGATGTTCATGGTGTTCCCGCAGGGCGACGGCAACGCCCGGCTCTACATCAACTTCCCCACCGCCAACCGGAAGCTCTACCAGGGCCCGGAGGGTGAGAAGCGGTTCATCGCGGACTTCGAGCTGGCGTCGCTGCCCGACCGCGGCAAGGCCGTCTACACCGCCGCGACACCGATCGGGCCGCTCAAGCTGTGGCCGTCGGTCGCGATGTTCCCCGAGCAGCCGATCGTCATGGACGGCGTGGTGCTCGTCGGGGACGAGGCGGGCAACGCCGACACCGTGCTCGGCACCGGCCTGTCGTGCAGCCTGCGCGACACCCGTGCCGTGTGCGAGGTGCTGACCGGTGGCGACGACTGGTCCCCCGCGGCCTTCGAGGGGTACCTGGCCGAGCGGAAGTTCCGGATGGACCGGCTGCACTTCGGCGCGGACATCATCGCCAAGCTGCACTGCGAGTTCGGTCCCGTCGCGGCCGAGCGCCGGCGCCGGGCGCGCGAGCTGATGGCGGACAACTTCGCCGCGTCGGTGACCGGCCTGCTCAACATGGTCCCGCCAGAGGACGTGCCGGAGTTCGGGTTCAGCGAGTTCTTCGCCGAGAGGCTGTTCAGGGAGAGGGCATGAGCGTCAAGGACACCCTGCTGACCGGGTCGGCACACGTCAACGGCATCGACATCGCCTACGTGGACAAGGGAGAGGGCGACCCGGTCGTGCTGCTGCACGGCTTCCCCGACTCGCACTACCTGTGGCGGCACCAGATCGACCCGCTGGTCGAGGCGGGCTTCCGGGTCATCGCACCCGACCTGCGCGGCTTCGGCGAGTCGGGCAAGCCGCAGGAGGTCGAGGCGTACGACATGCGCACGATCGTCAACGACGTCGTGGCGCTGACGCAGCACCTCGGCATCCCCAAGGCGCACATCGTCGGACACGACTGGGGCGCCGCCATCGCGTGGATGTACGCGTTCCTGATGCCGCGCCGCGTCGACCACCTCGCCGTGCTGTCGGTCGGGCACCCCGGTGTGTTCAGCACGCCGTCGATCGAGCAGCGCAAGGCCAGCTGGTACATGCTCTTCTACCAGTTCCCCGGCGTGAGCGAGCAGTTGTTGCGGCGCAACGGGTGGCGGCTGTTCAAGGAGATCATGGGCGGCGAGGGCGACCACCAGCGCTACCCGCGCGAGCTGGCCAAGCCGGGCGCGCTCACCGCGGCGCTGAACTGGTACCGCGCCAACCGCTCCCCCGAGTCCGAGCTGCGCGTGGAGGGCAACTTCCCGCCCGTGCTCGCGCCCACCCTCGGCATCTGGTCCACGGGGGACAAGGCGCTGCTCGAAGAGGGCATGACGGGCTCGGTGAAGTTCGTCAAGGGCTCGTGGCGCTATGAGCGCGTCGAGGACGCCAGCCACTGGATCCCGCTGGACCAGCCGGAGATCGTCACCAAGCTGCTGCTGGGTTTCCTGGGCACCGAGAAGGCCGCGGCGGTGCCGTCCCGGCGGCGCCGGCTCTGACCGGCACCCGGCTCGTCGGCAAGGGCAGCGCAGAGGACTGGAGGTGCGCAGGTGATCGGCTTCGTGTTCCCCGGCCAGGGAACGGTCCGGATCGGCATGGGCGGCTGGCTGCGCCGCGACCCGGTGGGCGCGGCGGTGGTCGCGCGCGCCGACGAGCTGCTGCCCGAACCGGTGTCGGAGCTGTGCGCCCGCGGGCCGCTGGACAGGCTCGTCGACACCCTGCACGCGCAGCCCGCCGTGACCGCGTGCAACCTCGCCGCGCTCGCGGTCCTGCGGGACCGCGGCGTGGAACCGGACGTCGTCGCCGGGCACAGCGTCGGTGAGATCAGCGCGCTGTGCGCGGCGGGCGTGCTCGACGCCGACACCGCGCTGCGCCTGGTCGCCGTCCGCGCCCGGCTCATGGCCGACCTGCCGGACACCGGTGGCATGACGGCCGTGCTGGGGCTGACACCGCACCGGGTGGAGGAGCTGGCCGCCGAGGCTGCAGGGCCGGACGAGCCGCTGGTCGTCGGTCTGGAGAACGCGCCGGACCACACCGTCGTCTCCGGCGCGACCGCCGCCGTCGAGCGGCTCGTCGCGCTGGCCACGGCGGCCGGCGCCCGCAAGGTGGTGGCGCTCAAGGTGAGCAACGCGTTCCACTCGCCGCTGATGGCGGGCGCGCTGGACGGCTGGGCCGAGGCGGTGCGCGCGACACCGATGCGCTCGCCGCGCGTCCCGGTGGTCCCGAACACGACCGCCGAACCCACCACGGACCTGCCGACCATTGTGGACGCCCTGATCGCTCAGTTCACGGAACGGGTGCGGTGGACGGAGACCATGCGCGTGCTCGCCGACGCTGAGACGCTGGTCGAGGTCGGCGACAGCAAGGTGCTCACCGGACTGCTCCGCGGCGTCGGCACCGGCTGCGTCAGCATGGCCGACCCGGCCGCCGTGCGCAGGCTGCGCCGCCCGGAGCCCGCGGCATGACCGGGTGGGGCAGCGCCGCGGTCGCCTTCGGCGAGCTGACCGCGCCGTGGCAGCTGGTCGAGCCGATGCCGCTGGAGGTCGTGTTCACCCGCCCGGAACGGCTGCGGTCCGGCGCCGGCCGCACCCTGCAGCACTGGGCGGGCCGGCTCGCGGCCAAGTACGCCGTGCTGCGCCTGCTGGACGAGCCCGTGACCGCGGAGAACCTGGGTGCGGTGGAGGTGCTGCCGCTGCCCGCTCCCCTCTGCAGCCGCACGGCGGCCTGCCTGCACGGTCACCCGCCGGGTGTGCGCCTGATCGGCCCGCTGGACGGCAGGGAGGCGCCGGGCACCCGCGTCCGGGTCTCCGTGAGCCACACCGCCGACCTGGCGTTCGCGGTGGCGCTGACCTCCGCCCGACTGGCCGAGGACCACGACCTGGAAGCGGTGACCGCATGGACCTGATCGAGACCGCCGTGCGGTGGGCAGCGGCCTGGCGCGAGCGCGACGCCGCCGCCATCGCCGGCGCGGTGGCGGAGTTCGCCGACCCGGACACCCCGGAGCCGGTGGCGGGCGCGGACCTCGTCGCGCACGTCGAGGCCGTGCTGACCCGGTTCCCGGACCTGGTGCTCGACTTCGCACCGGCCGCCGACGCGGGCGGCACCGCCGTGCTCACCTGGACCCTGACCGGCACGCACCGCGCCCCCTACCTCGGGATACCGGGCACGGGCGGTGCGGCGCGGGTGGACGGCGTGGACGTGCTGACCGTCGTGGACGGCGCGGTGCGCGTGCGGCGCCACTTCGACCGGGTCGCCCTGGCCTCGTCGCTCGGCCACACGGCGCGCTTCCTGCTCAGCCACGACGAGGTGCAGGAGTACGGCATCAGCGCACGCACCACAGTGGACAGAACCGACTACCCGCGGGTGCTGACGTTCACCTACCTGGACGTCCGCGACGACGTCGAGGGCGCGGAGGTCGACCTGCTCAGCACCGAGGTGGTCAAGTCGATGCGCGCCTCCAAGGGCTTCCTCGGCATGAGCACGTTCGAGATCGGCGCCCGCAAGTACACGATCAGCGCCTTCGACCGCCCGGAGTCGGTCCGCGCCGTGCACGCCCGGCCGCACCAGCGGTCCCTGCGGAAGTTCTTCCGCGGCGGCCTGTGCACCGGCGCGTACACCAGCGTGTGGGTGCTGGAGCGGGAGAGCTTCCACCTGCGCTGCCCCGACTGCGAGGAGATGGTCGACGCGGGCGCGGGCAGGACCTGCGCGTGCGGCACCACCCCGACCCCCGACCCCCTGTTCTGACTTCTCCGTTCCGACGCTCTGTTCTGACGATGCCAGGAGCTGCCCGATGACGGTCTTCACCGCCGACCACCGGCCCGCGGCGGGCGGGCGACCGCTGGTGGCCTTCATGTCCGCCCTGTTCGCGGGTGGCTGGATCTGGGACCACCCGTTCACCGCCCTCGCCGACGCCGGGTGGCCGGTGCTGCGCACCGAAGAGCCCATCTGCGGCGTGGACGCGAAGATCGCGGGTTCCATCGAACGCCTCGGGGACGCCCTGATGGAGTCCGTGGACGCGGCCGGCGCGGAGGAGGTCGTGGTCTGCGCGAACTCCCTGGGAGGTCTGGTCGCCATCGACCTCGCCGGCCGTTTTCCTGACCGGGTGAAGGCCATCGCGGTCAGCGGTGCGCCCGGCCTGAGCGCCGACCCCGACGTGGGCCTGAACATGGACCGGCGCGGCGACGTGCGGTTGCAGGGCGAGCAGTTCCGCGACCGCATGCTGGCCGCCCTCTTCCACGGTGAGCCGCTGTTCACCGACGAGCAGGTGGAGTCGACCGCGCAGCTGCTGCGCCAGGGTTCCGCGATGGTCGCGATGGCCCGCAGCATCCGCGCCACCAGGACCTACCGGGTCGACCCGGCGATGGACAAGGTCACCTGCCCGTCGCTGTACGTCTGGGGCCGCCACGACCGCATGACGCCGATCGAGCCGTGGCTCGAACTGGTGCCACGGCACGCGAACACCGAGTTCGTCACCGTCGAGGACTGCGGGCACATCCCGATGATCGAGCGCGGCGAGGTCTACACCGCCGAGCTGCTGCGGTTCCTCGGCGAGGTCACCGGGTGACCGCGCCGCCGATGCTGTTCGGGGTGGACGTGGTCGACGTCGCCAGGGTCACCCGCGCCATGTCCTACAGCGGGCCCGCCTACACCCGGCACGTCGCCTCCCCCGGTGAGCGGGACCTGCACGCTGACCCCGGCCTCGCCACCGCGGCCGCGGTGGCGGTGAAGGAGTGCCTCGTGAAGGCGGTCGGCGGCCGGCCGCGCGGGTTCTCGTGGCACGACTTCGAGGCGTGCGGCGAGGCGCCGCCGCCCGGTGCGGAGTGGGCGGACGCGCTGCTGGCCGCCGCCGTGCCCGAGGTCGAGGCGGCCACCAGGGTCTCGATGACCGAGCGGTGCGCCTACACCGTGTTCGGCGCCAGCGGTTCGGCCGCACTGGCGCGGCTCACCGAGCGGTCCGCGGAGCCCGGCGACGGCGCGGCCGTCGCGGGCATGGCCCGGTGGGGTTTCCGCGGTGACCTGATCGTCGCCCTTGCCATACTGATCGCCACGCCGAGAGGAGCGCTGCGATGTCCGTGACCGAGGTCACGACCGAAGTCCGCATTCACCCCGGGGACTCCGTCCAGGAAGCGCTCGACGGCTGCGCACCGGGCGCGGTGCTGCGCCTGGCGGAGGGGACCTACGAGGGCAGCCTGGTGATCGGCCGCCCGGACGTGGCGCTCATCGGCGCGGGCGCCGGCCGCACGGTGATCGTGCCCGGTGCCGTCGCGCCCAGTGCAGTGCCGGCACTGCACGACGCGCCCGCCGACGTGGTCAGCGGCATCACCGTGCACGACGTGTCCGGTGTGACCGTCGAGGGCCTGACCGTGCGGGGCTTCTCCGGGGCGGGCGTCTACGCGCACACCGCCACCGGCTTGCGGCTCGTCGACGTCGAGTCGGCCGGCAACGCGGTGTGGGGCCTGTACGTGCGCGAGTCGGCCGCGGTGGAGGTGTCGCGCTGCCGTGCGGAGGGCAGCCAGTACGGCGGTATCGCGCTGGCGTTCTGCCCGGCCGCCGACGCGGTGATCGCCGACAGCGAGAGCACCGCCAACGCGTTCGGCGTGTTCGTCGACAACTCCAGTCGCGCGCGGGTGCTGCGCAACCGCTGCCACGGCAACGCGGCGGGTGTTCTGCTGCTGCACCAGACCTACGAGGGTGAGCTGCCCGGCGGCGTCGCCGACGTGCTCGTCGCGGACAACGACATCACCGGCAACACCCTGGCCTCCGGTGGCGACGAGCCCGGCGTGCTCGGTTTCGCCGGACCGCCGATCTCCGGCGTCGGCATCGCCGCCATCGGCGTCCAGCGCGTCGCGGTCGTCGGCAACCGGTTGCACGGCAACGAACCCACCGGTCCGTCGGTCATGGGCGCCGCGCTGGTGCTGGCCTCGTCCGCGGACTGGGGCGGCTCCGACTCGACCGACAACTCCTTCGAGTGGAACACCATCACCGGCAACAGCCCGTTCGACCTGCAGATCGGCACCGACCCCGGCAACCAGCGCTTCCGCAACAACGTGGTGGGCGCCTCCCAGCCGGAGCGGATCGACGGGTGCGGATCTTGATCGAGAGGACGACATGACGCCTGCGCTGGTGTGCGAGCGCCTGGTCAAGCGCTACGGCGACAAGACGGTGGTCGACCGGGTCGGCTTCCACATCGACGAGGGGGAGGCGTACGGGTTGCTCGGTCCCAACGGGGCCGGCAAGACCACGACCATCTCCATGCTCGTCGGGCTGCTGCGCCCGGACGAGGGTTCGGTGCGGGTCGGCGGCATCGACGTCGACGAGGACCCGATCGCCGCCAAGCGGCTCATCGGGTACGTGCCGCAGGAGATCGCGCTGTACCCGGAGCTGACCGCCAAGGAGAACCTGCGCTACTTCGGCAGGCTCCACGGCCTGCCGCGGCGTGAGCTGACCTCGCGCATCGGCGAGGTGCTCGACCTGGTCGGCCTGACCGGTCGTGGTGACGACAAGGTGGACACCTACTCCGGCGGCATGAAGCGGCGCACCAACATCGCCGTCGCCCTGCTGCACCGGCCGCGCCTGCTCATCCTCGACGAGCCGACGGTCGGCGTGGACCCGCAGAGCCGCGTCGCGATCCTGGACCGCGTCGAGGCGCTGGTCGGCGAGGGCATGAGCCTGCTCTACACCTCCCACTACATGGAGGAGGTGGAGCGGGTGTGCACGCGGGTCGGGATCATCGACCAGGGCCGCGTGGTCGCCGACGGGACCAAGCGCGAGCTCGTCGCCGAACTGGGCGGCACGGACCGGGTGGAGCTGACGCTGGACGGTGACGTCACCGCGGCGTCCGAGAAGCTGCGTGCCGTGGAAGGCGTGTCCGAGGCGGTGGTCACCGGGTCGTCGTCGATCCGGTTGCTCGTCGCCGACGGGCGGCACCTGCTGCCCGCGCTGCTGGCCGCCGTCGGTGACGCGGGAGCGGTGACCGGTGTCGAGGTCGTCGAACCCGACCTCGAAGCGGCGTTCTTGCACCTCACCGGCAGCACCCTGCGGGACTGACGTGGACCGGGCTAGGGATGGGCGAAAACCTTGGGTAAGAGCACTTTGCGTGCCCTGCTGGTCGTGGGCGGCCATGAGCTGCGGTCGCGGCTGCGGGACGGCACGGCGCCGTTGATCGCGCTCGTCGCGCCGATCCTGCTCGCGACGATGTTCGGGTTGGCGCTGGGCGGTGACGACGACCCGCCGCTCAAGGCGACCATCGGCGTGGTCGACCTCGACGGCGGTGAGTTCCCGGCGAGCGTGCAGCGCGAGGCGCTGAACACCGACGAGCTCAAGGGCGTGCTGACCTTCCGCCAGTACCCGGACGAGGCTGCGGCGCGCCGTGCGGTCGACGGCGGCGAGTCGGGTGCGGCCCTCGTGTTCCCCGCCGGGTTCAGCGAGGGCGTCGGCGCGGGCCGCGGCGGGCAGGTGGCCGTGCTGGAGTCACCCGAGTCGCCGCTGGCGGGTGTGGTGGCGCGCAGCATGGTCGACCGGATCTCGGCCCTGGTCGAGGCCAGGACGCTGGCCGTGCGCGCCTCGCTGGAGGCGGGCGTGCCCGCTGACCGGGTGCAGCTGTTCGTCGAGGAGAACGGCAAGGCCGGGCCGGCGCTGTCATTGGTCGGCGACCCGGTCGCGGGCGGGCGGGTCGACCTGGCTGTGCACTACGGCGCGGGCATGGCGGTGATGTTCGCGTTCTTCGTCGTCGGCACCACCGCCCGCAGCCTGCTCAGCGAGCGGCAGAACGGCACGCTCGACCGGATGCGCGCCGCCCCGGTGCCCCTGTGGACGGCGCTGGTGGGCAAGAGCGCGGTCGGGTTCGGGCTGGCGCTGGTCAGCATGTGCGCGACCTGGCTGTCGTCCGTGCTGATCTTCGGCGCGAGCTGGGGCAACCCACTCGGGGTGTTCGGGTTGCTGCTGGCGCACGTGTTCGCGGCGACAGCGATCGTGATGCTGGTGGCCAGCCGCGCGAAGACCGATGCGCAGGCCGACGGCTACACGCTCGGCGTGGCGTTCGTGTTCGCGTTCCTGGGCGGCAGCATCGTGCCCGTCTACAACCTGCCGGAGTGGCTGCGCGGCATCTCGCTGATCACGCCCAACGGGTGGGTGTCGGCGGGCCTGTCGGAACTGGCGGGCACCGGCGCGGGCCCGTCCGCCGTGCTCGTGCCGATCGCCGTGGTCACCGGCATCGGCGTCGTCGCGGGCACGGTGGCGTTGCTCGGCTTCCGCAAGGGCAGGTTCGCATGAGTCCCCGTCCCGTCACCGCGCTGGTGCTGGCCAACCTGAAGCGCCAGCTGCGCGACAAGGTCGGCATGTTCTTCATCGTCGTCATGCCGTTCGTGACGATCGTGTTCGTCGGTCTGGCCCTGGGTGGCGACGCGGCGGACGCGAAGCTGCCGGTGGCCGTGGTCGCCGACACCTCCGACCCGGTGTCGGCGGCCGTGGTCGCCGAGCTGGAGTCCGACCAGGCGCTGGAGGTGCGGCGAGCGGAGTCCGCGCAGGAGGTCCGCGACGACGTCCGCCGCGGCGAGCTGGCCGCGGGGCTGGTCGTGACACCGGGCGACACCGAGCTCGAACTGGTCATGACCCAGACCAGCGGCAGCGGCATGGCCGCGCGCAGCGAGATCGACGTGGCGGTCGGCAAGGTGGCGGCGGTGCTGGAGGCGACCCGCGCGGCACGGGCGGCGGGCGCGTCATCGGAGCAGGCCGAGCAGTACGTGCGCAAGGCGAAGGAGGAGTCGGTGGCCGTCACCGTCGCCTCGACAGGAGGCGACGAGCCCGCCAAACCGACCGGCTTCGCCTACACCGCACCCGCGAACCTGCTGCTGTTCACGTTCGTCAACTCGATGGCCGTCGCCGCCGCACTGGTCGAGAGCCGCCGCATCGGCATGGTCCGCCGCTCCCTGGCCGCACCGGTGCGGCGGAGCCAGGTGCTGCTGGGCGAGGCGCTGAGCCGGTTCGCGGTGGCGCTCGCGCAGTCCCTGCTGATCATCGTGGTGAGCCGGTTCCTGTTCGACGTGCGGTGGGGCGACCCGCTGGGCGTGGGCGTGGTCGTCGCACTGTTCTGCCTCATCGCCACGGGCGCCGCGATGCTGGTCGGCGCCTTGGTGCGCTCACCGCAGCAGGCACCGGCCATCGGTCCCCCGGTCGGCATCGTGCTGGGCATGCTGGGCGGCTGCCTGTGGCCGCGCGAGGTGGCCGGCGAGGTGCTGGGCACGATCGGCTACCTGTTCCCGCACTCGTGGGCGATGGACGCGCTGCTCACCCTGTCCCGTCCGTCGGCGGGGCTGGGGTCGGTCCTGGTCGAGGCCGGGGTCCTGGCGGGCATGGCGGTGGTGGTGCTCGGTGTCGCGCTGGTGGTGTTCCAGCGACGGGCGCTGGCGTCGGTCTAGACGGGTGGGGTGTCGCCTCGGGCACCGGGACGCTCCCGGCGGACGGGTGGCCCGGATCTTGGCCGGCCTGCGCCGGTTCGGCCCTGTCGACCAGGTGCCGCGGGCACGACAGGAGGCCGGCCCCCGCGAGGGGTGCCGGCCTCACGCCGTCAGTTCGCCGCCAGGTCCCAGCCGGTCCAGCCGTGCCCGATCTGCGTGCCGACGCCGAACCCGCCGGTCCCGGTGCCGATCCACTGCCAGAGCGTGTTGTCCGACGTGCGGATGGCCACGAGGTCGGCTTTGCCGTCGCCGTTGACGTCCATCGACGTCATCTGCCGGAACGCGTTCCAGCCCTGCCCGACCTGCACCGCGGTGGCGAAGTCGGCGCCGCTGCGCTTCCAGAAGAACAGCTCACCGGCGGTGTCGGTCGCCCAGATGTCGCCGTCACCGTCCCCGTCGGCGTCCGCGGCGGTGTGCCGGAACAGCGAAGCCCAGCCCGCACCCACGAGGTCGCGCTCGGCGAACCTGCCGTTGCCGCGGCCGACGTAGAGGTACATCTTGCCGCCGTCGCGGGCCAGGATGTCGGTTCGGTTGTCGCCGTTCACGTCGCCGAACGCGACGTTCTCCATGGACGCCCAGCCGGTGCCGACGGTCGCCGCCGCGGCGAAGGTGCCGTCGCCGCGGTTGTTCCAGTAGTAGAGCGTGCCGTTGCTGATGGCCCACAGGTCCGCCCAGCCGTCGGCGTTCGAGTCGCCGATGCCGATCCGGGTGAACTTCCCCCAGCCCACGCCGAGTTGCACGCCGGCCGCGAACCCGCCGCCGGCACGGCCCTTGTAGATCCACGCGTTGCCGTTCGGGTCCACCCCCAGCGCGTCGTCGTACTTGTCGCCGTTCACGCTCTTGGACGCAAGCACTGGCGCCGGTGGAGAGCCGATGGCCGCGCGGGCGTCGTCCACGAACTCCTTGTAGCGGCCGGACTTGTAGGTCGACCACGGCGTCCAGTCCGTGCCCTGGTCGGAGATCCGGTACGCCTCCCGCGCGTTGCACGCGGCGTTGTAGGCGCAGGAGTCGCTGACCTCGGGGTGCCAGTAGTCGTTGATCTGCCAGAGGCCGCGGTCGACCGAGCTGTGGCTGTCGCTGTTCACGTACCGGGCGAGCGGGTCGCACCGGGACTCCGCCATGCCGACCGCCACCGCGACGACCAGCTTCTCACCGGTGAACCCGGCGGTGCGGCCGTTGGACACGCACAGGTCGATGTCACCGGCGGCCTGAGCGGGCAGGGCGAAACAGGTCAGAGCGGCGGCCGTGGCCAGGAGTCCGGGCAGGATGCGCACGTCAGTTCACCGCCAGGTCGAAGCCGGACCAGCCGTGGCCGATCTGCGTCGCCCTGCCGAACCTGCCCGCGCCGCCGCCCAGCCACTGCCAGAGCGTGTTGTCCGACGTGCGGATGGCCACGAGGTCGGCCTTCGCGTCGCCGTTGACGTCCATCGACACGACCTGGCGGAAGCCGTTCCAGCCGCTGCCGACCTGCTCGCCCGTCGCGTAGCCGCCGGAGTCCTTGCGCCAGAAGAAGAGCTCGCCCGAGCCGTTGGTCGCCCAGATGTCGCCGTCGCCGTCCGCGTCGGCGTCACCGCCCGTGTGCCGGGCGTAGCCCGACCAGCCCTCGCCGAGCAGCGACCGCGCGGAGAACGCGCCACTGCCCTGTCCGGTGTAGACGTACATCTTGCCGCCGTCGCGGGCGAGGACGTCGGTCTTGTTGTCCCCGTTGATGTCCACGAAGGACACGTACTCGTAGGCGTTCCAGCCGGGGCCGATCACGCGGGCCACGGCGAACGTGCCGTCGCCCCGGTTGTTCCAGTAGTGCAGCGAGCCGTCGCGGATTGCGAACAGGTCGGCCCAGCCGTCGGCGTTGGAGTCGTTCACGGCGATGCGCGAGAAGTCGTTCCAGCCGGTACCGATCTGGACAGCGGCGTCGAAGCCCCCGCCCGCCCTGCCCTTGTAGAGCCACGCGTTGCCGGAGGGGTCGATGCCGACCGCGTCGTCGTACCTGTCGCCGTTGACGCTCTTGGCCGCGCGGTTGACCGTGCCGCAGTTCTGGCTGACGTACGTCTCGGTGCCGCCGGCGTAGTCGAACGGGTCGCCGTGGAACGAGGCCGGCCGGATGTAGTCGGGATAGCTCTGGCCGCTTCCCCGGTTGCGGAACTCGAAGTGCAGGTGGGCGGACAGGCCCGAGGTGTTGCCGTCGGTGTTGCCGACCGTGCCGATCACCTGGCCCTGCCGCACGGTGTCGCCGTCGTGCACCGACTTCTTGTCGAGGTGCGCGTACAGCGTCGAATAGCCGCCGCCGTGGTCGATCTCCAGGTAGTTGCCGTAGGCGGAGGTCTCGCCACCCTCAGCGCTCACCGTGCCCGCCGCCGCGGCGAGCACGGGCTCACCGAGGTCCTCGTTGCCCGAGGTGCCGGACATGTTCCAGTCGATCTCGTTGTTGCGGTGCGCGCTGCTGGCGCCGGAGTTGCCCACCCATGACGTGCCGCAGATGAACGGCAGCTCGAGTGCGGGAGCGGCGGCCTGGGCGGTGGTGGGCACGAGCACCAGCGCGGCGACGGTGGCGGCGACGCCGGCGACCGCGCTGCTGATTCTGAGTAACATCGCGCAATTTCCGTTTCTTCCGGGAGATGAATCCCTGGATTACACGGAAATGACCTACACGGACCCTACACGCGGCAGATGGCGGTTCCCGCGGAGCAGGCCGCAGCGCTCAGCCGGTCCACGGGCGACCACGCGTGTCGATCACGGTGACGTCCCGCGGAACGCCGAAGGCGACGAGCAAGGCCTTCGACCTCGAGACCTGCAAACAGCGTCAGGCTCTGACCTACCTCTACGCAGGCCCTAGTCCCCCTGGTCGCCCCGCCGCTGACCGCGGCGGTGGGCCGCGCGGGCGATCGCGTGGCTGGACACGGGCGAGGTCAGCGCGATGAACACGATCGCGAGCACGGCGAAGGTGATCGTCGCGGCGTCCTCGGTCGCGACCGAGGACGCGAGGATCGCGATCACACCGGGACCGGTGGCCAACCCCTGGGCGTGCAGCTGGCCGTAGGTGCCGGGCAGCCGCAGGACGCCGACGAGGCTGATCGTGAGCAGCACCAGACCGAGCAGCAACAGCACACCGCCGACCACGTCGAGCACGACCGAGATCATCCGAACGGCCCTCCCCTGTCGAGGTACCGAGCCGTGGCCACGGTGGCGACGAAGGACATCAGGGCGAGCGCCACCGCGGCGTCGAGGTAGTACGGCTGGTCCCTCACGAAGCTCAGCAGGGCCAGCAACGCGATGACGACCACCGCGAGGAGGTCGAGTGCGACGATCCGCTGGAGCACGTCACGGGCGCGGGCCAGCACCAGGCCGCCGGCGACCAGCAGCAGTGTCACCCAGATGAGGGCGGGGACGATGACGAAGGCAGGCATGGGCGGTCAGGGGAACACGCGGCGCTGGCGCCGCTCGTAGGAGTCGGTCTGCGCGGCGATCACGGCATCGGGATCACGCGCGTCGAGCACGTGCAACAACATCGTCCCCTTCCGCTCGTCGATCTCGACGACGACGGTGTCCGGCACGAACCCGACCCTGATCCCCCAGGCCGCCGCCGCGGACGGCCCGCTGGGCGGTATCGGCACCTCGACGAGGCCACCGTGCGGCAGACCTCGCCCGACGAGGCACCGCACGGTGTCCCACGTGCCCTTCGCCAGGTCCACGACCGTCCCTCCGATCAGCGCCGGCACACCGGCCAGCCTGCGCGGCAACGACGAGCTCGGCGCCGGCTGCGACGAGCTCACCCTGGCGGCTGCCACCACCACCAGGGTCGAGAGCACCAGGCCGGTGGCGACGTCCCCCGGATGCAGGCTCGTCAGCACCAGCAGGTAGATCGTGGTGAGCACGACGACACGGACCAGCAGTGCGAGCATCCCTACCTCCCTCGTCATCCCGGGGCACCGGCCAGCAGGGCGTCGACCGCCTGACCGCTGAGCGCGAGCAGCGGTTCCGGCCACAGGCCGGTGGCCAGCACGAGCAGGGCCAGCACGGCGGTGATCAGCCGCTGTGGCAACGGGCTGCGCGCACCGGCCAGCGGCGGACCTTCGCGCCAGAAGCGGCGTTGGTAGACCTGGAACAGGTACACCAGCGAGAGCACGCTGCCGGCCACGAGGAGCACGACGAGCGCGACGCTGCCGGCCACGACCCCGGTGCGGAACAGTTCGAGCTTGCCGACGAACCCCGCTGTGGGCGGCACCCCCGCCACGCTGAGGGCCCCGATCGCGAACGCGGCAGCGACCAGCGGCCCGCGCGTCCCGGAGGCCAGGAACAGCAACGCCTTGTTCAGCGAGTTGACCACGCTGTAGAGCACCGCGGCGGTCAGCCCGACCGGTCCGCCCACCCCCAGGGCGACGAGCACGTACCCCACCTGTCCGATCGCGGAGTAGGCCAGCATCTCGGCGGTGTCGCCGCGACCGATGGCCAGCACCCCGCCGTAGACGATCGACACGGCACCCAGGACGGCGAGCGCCACTCCCGTCAGCCGCAGCTGTTCCGGGAAGATCCCGGCGCCGAAGCGCAGGAGGCCGTAGGCGCCGATGTTCGCCACCGCACCGCTGAGGATGGCCGCGACGGCCGGCCGGGAGCCGGCGTAGACGGTCGGCAGCCAGAAGTGGAACGGGAACAGGCCCAGCTTCACGCTGAACGCGATGAAGAACCCGGCCGCGATGAGGATCGCGGCGTTGGGGTTCACAGTCAGCATGCGCTGGGCGACCTGGTCCATCGCGAGGGTTCCGGTCACCCGGTACGCACCGGCCACGGACAGCAGGAAGATGAACGAGCCCAGGAGGTTCACCGCGGTGAACACCAGCGCGGCCCGCAGCTGGCGCCGTTTGCCCCCGTAGGCGCTGAGCGCGTACGACGCGGTCATGGCCAGTTCGAAGAAGACGTAGAAGGTGAACACGTCGGCCGTGACGAACAGACCGGTCAGCCCGGCGGCGAGCAGCACGACCAGACCGGGGAAGGTCCGTGACCGCACCCGGCCGATCGCCTCGTGCGCCGCGCCGGCCAGCAGCACGAGCACCGAGAGCCACGCGAACGCGACGCCCAGTGCGTCCGCGCGCAGCACGATGCCGACGCCGGGCGCCCAGCCACCGGTGACGACCTCGCTGCCGCCCCCGGTGAACACCTCGACGGCGAGGACGCCCAGCACGGCGAGCGTCACCAGGAGCGACACGACGGCAAGCCAGGTCACCACGCGCCGGCGCCCGTCGAACGCGACGAGCAGGACACCCGACACCCACGGCACGAGGAGCGCGACCGACATCAGCATCAGCGGACCAGCCCGTCCTCGGTGTGCGGCTCCCACTCCTCGTCGGGTCCGTTCTCGACCTCCTCGCGTTCGGCCCGCCGTTCCGCTTCCAGCCCGGCGTCGTGCTCGGACTCGGTCGCGGCCAGTTCGTCCTGCTCGGTGGTCCGGAAGACCACGATGGCCCGGTGCACCAGGGCGAACAGCATCGCCACCGTTGCCAGGCCGATGACCAGGGCGGTCAGCGCGAGCGCCTGGGGCAGCGGATCGCTCACCAGGTCACCGGGCCGCACCGCGATCGCCGCCTGACCTCGGCTCAGGCTCGACGCGAGCAGCGTGACGACGGCGCACTGCGAGATCAGCATGATGCCCGCCACCATGCGGATGAGGTCCCGTTTGAGCAGCAGGTAGGCGCCGGAACCGAACAGGACGGCGGCGGTGAGGGCGAAGGCGAGGATCACCGCGTGCGCTCCCCTCTCGGCCGGGCCAGGTGGTGCACCAGGATCGTCAGCACACCGACGACCAGCAGGAACACCCCGATGTCGAACAGCAGCGGGGTGAACAGCTCCAGTGCGCCGATCTTGACGACGTGTTCTCCTGGGCCGGGGCGGTGCGACACCGGCGGCCGGCCGAGCGCGAGGGGGAAGAACCCGCTGGCGAGAGCGAGGAGCAGACCACCCACGGCGAGCTTCGGCGCGTGGCGCAGCAACGGCAGCGCGGACTCCGCCGCCTCGGCCCCGAGGGCCACGTAGACCAGCGAGATCGCGAGCGCCACGATCACCCCGGCGGCGAAGCCGTCACCCACCTCGGCGTAGCCCTTGACGATCAGCGCGGCCGCGACCACGACGCTGGGGCCGGGCAGCCGCCGGGCGACCACCCGGACCACGGAGTCCGGGGTGTCGTCGTCGTCACCGGGGCTCACCACAGCCGCCCGCGCCGGATCAGGGTGGCCACGCCGACCACCGCCGCGAGCAGGACCGTGATCTCCACCAGGGTGTCCAAGCCGCGGAAGTCGGCCACGATCACCGTGACGACGTCGCCGCCGTGCGCGTCCGGTGTGAGCCGGATGTGCTCCGCGGACACGCTGTCCGGCGCCGGCTGGGACAGGAAGCCCCACACCGACACGAAGACGGCGAGCCCTGCGACGGCACCCGCGAGTGCGTCGCGCCGGCGTCGCCTGCGCAGCGGGACGGCCGGGTCCCGCACCGGGTGGGCGTCGGGCATCCTGGCCAGTGCCGCGACGAAGACCAGGGTCAGCATGGTCTCGACCACGACGGCGACCAGCGCGACGTCCGGGGCGCCGAGCAACGCGTACTGCGCCGCCAGTGCGAAGCCGACCACGGACAGGGCCAGCGCCACGGCGATCCGGGAACGGGACCTGGCGATGACCGCGGTCGTGACGACGACCAGCCCGAGCAGCGGCAAGATCACCCAGTCGACCCCCGCGACCGGGCCGACGACGTACGCGCCCGCGGTGGGGGTGGCCGCGAACGCCAGTCCGATCAGCACACCGGCCGGAACGAGCACCGCGGCGATGCTGGTGCGCAGGTCCCGCACCTCGCGGTCGTGCAGCACGGACGACAGCCGGTCCAGCCCGTGCAGCGCCGCCTCGTAGGCCCGTCTCGGTCCCCACCGCTCCCCCGCCGCGGCCACGGCCAGCGACACCCGGCCCGTGACCCGGGGCAGGGCCAGCAGCAGCCCGCCCAACCCCCACGCGGCGAGCGCCATCAGGTTCTCCGGGCGCGCGTCGAGGTGGTAGGCCGGGGACAGGGCGACCTGTTCTCCGGCAGAGACCCCTGCCGCGTCCTCCGCCAGCCGCGCGAACGGTTCCACCACCACGCCACCGATCACCGCGATCACGGCCAAGATCGCGACGGGGGTGACGAGCAGTCCGGAGGAGGTGACCACCTCGCCGCGCCGAGGCCCGAGGAACAGCGCCGTCCAGAACCGGCCGATGTAGGCGAACGTCAGCACCGCGGCGAGAACGGCCAGTGCGGCGGTCATCGGTCCGTGCTCCAACGCCGCGGTGAAGAACAGCTCGTCCTTGAAGAACCCGACTGTCAGCGGCAGCGCGGCCAGCGTTGCCGACGCGGCTCCGGCCGCGACGGCGAGCACGGGCATGCGGCGGCCGAGCCCGCCCAGCCTGGACAGCCGGTCCTCGCCGGTGGCCGTCGTGACCGCGCCCGCGGTCATGAACAGAGCGCTCTTGGCCACGCCGTGCGCCAGCACGTAGAACGCCGCGGCGCCGTTGCCCGCGGCTCCCCCGATGCCGTACATCATGACCACGTAGCCGTACTGCGAGATCGTGGAGTACGCGAGCACCTGCTTGAGCCGGTCACGCCGCAGTGCCAGCACCCCTCCCACGACCACCGACGTCGCCCCGACGACCAGCAGGCCGGTCAGCACGGCCTCGGTGCGGGCCAGCAGCGGGTGCACCCGGCCGATCACCAGCACACCGGCCGCGACCATCGCCGCCGAGTGCAGGTAGGCCGACACCGGGGTGGGCGCCGCCATCGCCCTGGGCAGCCAGAAGTGCAGCGGGACCTGGGCGCTCTTGGCCAGCGCTGCCACCGCCAGCAACGCGCCCGCGACGGCGGTGGTCGTCGAGGAGTCGTTGTGCGCCAGCAACTCCGGGATGGAGAACGTGCCGTGCCGCGCGTAGAGCAGCACCGCGGCCACGAGCATCGCCACGGCCGCGATCACGGTGACGAGCAACGCCATCAACGCCGAGGTCCGCGCTTCGCGATCAGCCCGGTCGAACCCGATGAGGAAGTACGAGCACACCGCCGTCAGGTCGAAGAACACGAACACCAGCACGAGGTCCTGAGCGGTCGCCAGGCCCACCATGGACACGGCGAACAGCAGCATCCACGGCCAGAACCGCCACCGCTCCACCACCGATCGGCGTTGGTGCTCCAGGTGCAGGGTCAGGTAGCGCGTGCCGTAAGCGAAGACGAGGGCGCCGACACCGGTGGCCAGCAACCCGTACAGGGCGCTGAGACCGTCGAAGGTGAAGCTCAGCCGCAGATTCAGGCTCGGGGCCCAGGGGGCGGAGAACCCGCCGCCTCCGGCCAGCCAGCCGAGCAGGCACAGCACGAACCCCGCGGCCGCGGCGGCGCAGGCCGTCCACCCCTGCCAGTCGGCAGCCGGCTCGGCACGGGTCTCGCCGTCGTCAGGTGGTGCCGCGCCTCCGCTTCGCACGGTCACGGCAACTCCTTCCGCAGGCGGCGGACGCTCCCGACCGTACTGGGTCCCAGACGGGTGCGCATCCGCTGTGAGCGCGTGTTGCCCGGTACCAGAGCCTGTGCCAATGTCGAGTCATGGACGTCCCGGTGCGCAGGCGTGACTTGCCAGGGCTGGGCAAGCTGTTCGAGATCGGCTGCACGAGCGGTGGCCGAGTCGCTGTCGTCGTGCAGAACAACGGCACGCGTCACCTCTACACGTTCGAAGAGGACGCGGAGGCGGCCAGCAGTGCCGTGCAGCTCGACGAGCTCCAGGCGCGGACGCTCGGTGCCGTGCTCGCCGGTGTCTACTTCGAACCGGCCGGTGGCAACCACGACGCACCCGCCGTGTTCGGCGCGGTGGCGATCGACTGGCTGACCGTGGAGCCGGAGGCCCGGTCCCTGTCGGTCAGCGAGCTGGGGCTGGACGGCCACGCCTCGGCGACGCTGGTCGCCATCGTGCGGGGCGAGCAGACCGTCATGAAACCGGAGGGTCACGAGCTGACGCGCTCCGGCGACCAGCTCCTCATCGTCGGGCACCGCGCCGACATCGCGGAGGTCCGCGCCAGGCTGCTCGGCGCCGCACAGGGCTGAGTCCGCGGCCCTACCAGTTCGCCGGTGGGTCGCTGGCCGGGAACGAGTCGCGGCCCCACACCTCGACGAGGTCGACCACCGGCGGGTCGGCGCCGATCACCGCGACCGGGCAGCGAGCGCCGTCGACGACCTGCTGGCTGACCGAACCGAGCAGCATCCCGCGCCACGCGCCGCGACCACGGGTACCGATGACGACCAGCCGCGCCGCCGCAGAAGCGGTCACCAGCACGCGCTCGGCGGGACCGTCTTCGACGGCGGTGACGACGTCGAGGTGCGGATGTGCCCGGCCGACCGCTTCGCGCCCCTCCTCCGCGATGTTCCGCGCGGCGAGGAGCCGCCGGTCGGAACCGTCGCCCGCGGACACGTCCCCGCCCGTGGCGGTGACGATCAGCAGCCCGCTCGACGTCGCGGCGGCGTGGTCCGCGGCGAAGCGCAGTGCCGCGGCGGCTTCCGGCGAACCGTCGAACCCGGCCACCACCTCGGGTGTGGCACCGGCGGGCCGGGGGCGGCCGTCGGACCTGACCACGACGACGGGGCAGCGGGCGCGGGCCGCGACCGAGAAGGCCACCGACCCGAGGAGCACCGACAGGGCCCGGCCGAACCCGCGGCTGCCGACGACCAGCAGCCCGGCGCTCGCGGCGGCGTCGGCCAACGCGTCGGCCGGCGCGGTCGCCAGGGTCACGCCCGACACGTGCAGGCGGGGCTGGAGGGCCCGCGCCTCGGCCACACCCGCGGCGGTCACCTCCTCGTCGGCTTCCAGCCCGCGGGGTGACGGGTCGAGAAGACCGGGAGCAGGCCCGAGCGTCATCCCCGGGTAGTTCGCGGCGTTCATCACCACCAGCGGCACCCGCCGCCGGGCGGCTTCCTCGGCCGTCCACGCCAGCGCCACGCGGGCGTGCCGTTTGCCGTTGTAGCCGACCACGACCGGCCGCTGCCGGAGGTGACCGAGGTGCTGTCCCAAGTGGTCGGAGCTCATCGCTCACTCCCTTCTGGTGCAACAGGAGCCGGTTCGGCGGAGGTCATCCGGTCACCTGGTTCCGCTGGACGTCAGGCAGACCGATGAGTTCGGCCGGGTGGTGCCACGAGCCCAGGAGGAACGTGCTCGGTGCCGCCTGACCGGCCGACCACGACGGGACTGCTCGCCCGTGTCGTCGTGCCGGCAGGCCGGGCAGAGCCGCAGCTGCGGAATCGCCTCCAGCAGACGGAACGGGATGTCCGCGTGGCAGGTCTGGCAGCGGCCGTAGGAACCGATGTCGATGCGCAGGAGGGCGATCTCGACGTCGGTGAGCGCGATCCTGGCAGCGGCGGTGATCTGTTCGGTCACCTCGCGCAGGGCGTGGTCGCCGGGCAGGGGGGCCGGTGCGTCGAGCTCCGCGAGCTGCTCGCGCCGGAACGCCCTTTCCCGCTCCAGCCGGTCCTTCAACGCGGGCAGGTGGCCGGTGAGCCGGTTGTGTTGCGCGGTCTGCACGATCGACACGCTGTGCATGGCACGACGCACGTCAACCTCCTTCGTCGAGGACTTCGGCCGGTTGACATCAACTCTGCCCCGCGCACCCCGGGTTCGGCAGCGCGTCCGGCCGGTCAACTCGTCCGTGATCAGGTTGCCGACCGTCGGCAACCTGATCAGGCCCCGTCGATGGTGTCGTCGCCCGGCCAGCCGAGCAGCCTCGCGCCCAGCACGCTGGTGTGCAGGGTGAACCGGTGGCCGGGGTCGGTGGGGTCGTAGCCGGTCAGCGCCTTGATCCGGCCGAGCCGGTAGGTGACCGCGCGCACGGACAGGTGCAGCTGCCGAGCGGTCTCGGTCGCCACGTCCCCGGTGGCGAAGTAGGTCTCCAGGGTGGCCAGCAAGGGCTCCGCACCGCCACGGGCCTTCCGGAGCGGACCCAGGACGGCGTTCACCAGGTCGACGATCGCCGGCTGGTCACGCACCAGCACGCGGTAGACGAGCAGCTGCTCGGCCCGGATCACCGGGGTGTCCAGGTGCAGCCGCGCCGCCATCGTCAGCGCTTCGCGCGCCTCCTCGTAGGAACGCGCGATGCCGTAGGACCCCGGGTACGCCCGGCCCACGGCCACCCGCCACGGCCTGCCCCGCGGCAACCGGTCGAGCTCGGCGAGCATCAGCGAGCCCAGGTCCAGCGCTTCGGACTCCCCCGGTGCGAGCACGACCACCAGTCCGTCCTTCGCCGCGACGAGGACGTCGCGGTCGCCGAGGAGGTCCAGCACGAGGCGTTCCAGCGAGCTCGTCGCCGCGTCGGCGTCCGGCAGCCGCCGCCGCGGTGCGGCCAGCGCGACCTGGTGCGGCCGGGTCAGGTCCAGGCCGAAGGGTTCCGCGCGCTCCACGACGCCACCGACGTCGGCATCACCGCGCAGCAGGTCGTCGACCAGCTCCCGCCGCAACGCCTCCTCGCGCCTGACCATCCGGCGCCGCGCGGAGTTGTACCCGTCCGCGAGGATCGCCACCGCGTCGGCGACCGCGTGCATCACCGCCTCGGCGGCGGCACGCACGACCTCGCTGTCGGTGGAACGGGCCACCACCGGGAGTTCCCGCCACAGCCGCCAGGACGCCGACAGGTACAGCTGCACCGCGGTACCGGCCGACACCCCCAGCTCCGCGGCACGGCGCCCGAGCGCCTCGACCGCCTCCAGCTCCGAACGCCGCGGCCGGCGCCCGTTCGCGGCGGCGTCGGCGAGCAACGGCAGGAAGTCACCCAGCAGCTCGACCGGCACGTCACCCGCCGCGGCACTCACGTCCCTGGCGACCGCGGCCAGCCAGGCGTCACCGAGCTCGTCCGGGTCCGCCTTCCGGCTCGTGCGCCGGCCCTTGGGGGTCATCGAGGCACCTCGCCACACTCCCGGCGGATGCTGATCGCTTGCCGCGTCATCGGAACCCCCGACCCGTCTCGAACCCGGCCCCGCCCGTCACGCGGCCCGCGCGACGAGGTCCTGACCTCGCGCCGTGCCGACCGGCTCGACAACGCTGTTGTGGCGCAGCTGAAGCCGATCGGCGAGCTCGCGCACATCGGGACCCCCGATGTTCGCCGGCCTCCGGCGCGACCATATGGGCGTTGCCGGGCGTCGGCAAACTGATCTCGCCCCACTCGACCGACGGGCGCTCCTGCCTTTCCCCGTCCTTGCACGCATGGTGGAAGCAGATGAGCACGCACATCTCGACCACACCTCCGGAGGAAGAGCTCACCGCAATGGACACGAACACGAAGACGTCGTCGCCCGGCCGCAGGGCACCGCTCGATCACGGCAACCCCTGGAACTCGGAACGGATCATCGCGCTCAGCCTGACGCCCGGAGCACCGATCAAGCACCTGGCCGTGTTCCTGGCGTCGGGCCTCGCGTTCCTCGTCGTCGGCCTGCTCTCGGGCACGGTGTACTGGGTCCTCGGTGTCGTCATGTTCGCCATCGGGATCATCGCGCACCACATGTCACCTGTGCCGGCAGGACGCTCGCGCAAGGGTGCAGCTCCGGTACCCAGAAGGCCATCAGCGGGCAGGGCAACGGTGTCCCGACCGGCTTCCCCGCGCCGCACGGCGTCTCAGCCGTCGTGCTCGCCGGGATCAGGGCACCAGGCTCGCCGCGGCGTCGGCGAAGGTGTCGACGAGGGGTGACCGGCGGGTCGCGAGCCAGGCCAGGCACACCTGGTTCGGCGCGATGTCCTCGACCGGGATGCCGATGACGTCCTGGCGGGTGTAGAACATCGCCGTCGACCGGGGGATGAGGCAGATCCCCGCTCCGGCGGCGACCAGTTCCAGCTTCTCCTCGACGCTGTCCACGCGCGGCACCTCCGGGCGGTCCCGCTTGCGCAGTTCCAGGGCGATGTCCCGCCACTCCGGGACGGCGGCGGGGTCCTGCAGCAGGTGCTCGTCGGCGAGCTCGGTGACCGACACGGACTCCTTCCCTGCCAGCCGGTGACCGGCGGGCACCATCACGACGCGGGGTTCGGTGAACAGCGGCCGCACGGTGAGCCCGCGCTGGTCGACCGGCAACCGGACGATGCTGACGTCCACGCGGCCGTCGTGGACGACCTCCACCTGGTCGTGCCAGCTCGTGCGCAGCAGCCGGACGCTGACCTCCGGCCGGTGGCGCGCCAGCGCCCGCACCGCCGGGGTGACCACGATGCCCGGCATGAAACCGATGGTGAGCACCGGCTTCGCCCCGGCCGCTGCCGTGACGCGGCGGTGCGCGGCTTCGGCCGCTGCCAGCAGGTCGCGGGCGTCGGCGAGGAGCTGTTCGCCCGCCGCGGTGAGGACCGTGCTCCGGCGGTCGCGGACGAACAGCGCCGTCCTCAGCTCGTCCTCGAGGGCGCGGATCTGGCGCGACAGCGCGGGCTGGGCGATGTGCAGCCGCGCGGCGGCCCGCCCGAAGTGCAGCTCTTCTGCCACGGCGACGAAATACCGCAACCTGCGCAGGTCGAAGTCCACGTCGCTCACCACCTCCGGTCCGATCGCCCCATCATCGCAGGCCGGTGATGCCGACGCGGCATCACAGCGCGCGGAACAGGTCTTGGACGCATGCCGGGTGCCGGGGCCACCGTGGAGGAGCAGCAGAACGCGGAGGAAGGAACAGTCATGAGGGTCTTCGTCACCGGTGGGTCGGGTTACATCGGCCGCGCGACGATCGGCGAGCTGGTGCGCGCCGGGCACGTCGTCGAGGCGCTCGCCCGCAGCGACCGCGCCGAGGCGACCGTGGCCGCGGCTGGTGCGAGCGCGGTCCGAGGTGCCCTGACCGACCTCGGCGTGCTCACCCGCGCCGCGGCGCGGGCGGAAGCCGTGGTCCACCTCGCCCAGGCCACCAGCGGAGAGGAGGACCTGGCGGCCGCCACCGCGATGCAGGACGGCGTCGGCGGCGGCACCTACGTGCACACCGGCGGCAGCTGGGTCCACGGCGACACCCACGGCGTGCAGGACGAGAGCGCGCCGTGGAACTCCCCGTCGATCGTGGCCTGGCGCAAGGCCGTCGAAGACGCGGTGCTGGCCAGGGCCGCTGACGGCGGACGGCCGGTCGTCGTGCGCCCCGGCCTGCTCCACGGCGGCGACAACCGCCTGATCGACATCTTCTTCGTCCAGCCGGGCAAGGAGAACGGCGCGATCCCGTACATCGGCGACGGCGGCAACCACTGGGCCTCATCCACGTCGAGGACCTCGCCCGGCTCTACGTGGCGGCGCTGTCGGCTCCGGCGGGCTCGGCGTACCTCGGCGTGAGCGGAACCAACCCGACCGCCAAGGAGGTCGCCGAGGCCTGCGCCCGCGGCGCCGGACTCGAGGGGAAGACCGCCTCCCTCGGCATCGAGCAGGCCCGCGAGCAGATGGGCCCGATCGCCGACGCGTTCGCGCTCGACCAGGAGCTCACCCCGGCCAAGGCGCGGCGCGAGCTGGGGTGGACGCCGGTGCACACCGACCCGCTGACCGAGCTCGCCGCCGGATGAACCGGGCGGCGGTCACACGAGGTCGGCGTAGGCGATGACGTTGTCCCCGTAGTCACCGGTGGCCGAGTCGAAGGCGCCACCGCAGGTGATCAGGCGCAGCTGCGGGGTGGTGGTCTCGCCGTAGACGGAGTCGGTGGGAAAGCGGTCCTTGGGGACGCGGTCGACCCGGCTGATCGTGAAGGTCGCGGTGCTGGTGTCGTGGCGGACGACCTCGACGCGATCACCGGACTTCAGCTTGGCGAGGTCGTGGAAGATGCCGGGCTGACCGTGACCGTCGACGTGGCCGAGCAGAACGGCGGGGCCGGTGTCGCCGGGTGCGGGGCCGTGCTTGTACCACCCGGCTTGGAGGGGTTGGTCCAGCGGTGGGACCTCGGCGGTGCCGTCGGGGTTGAGCCCCAGCGGGATCAGGGTGGAGCGGGCGCCGAGGGCGGGGATGCGCACCTCGACCGGTGCCGCGGCGGACGTCGTCGGTGGTTGCGCCGCAGCCGGTTGCGCGGCTGGTTGCGCGGCCGGACCGTCGTCGCCGGAGGGCAGGAGCAGACCGGCGGTGAGCAGGCCGGCGATCAGGAGTGCGGCCGCGGTGGCGGCGATGAGCGCGCGCTTGCGGGCGGTCACGGTGCCGCCGTGCCGTCGCCCGTGTCCACGCCCCCGCGCGGGATGACGCTGACCTGCCGGTTGCCGGGCAGTGCCGCCGTCGGCGGCGGGCTGCCGGGACTGGTCGGGGTGGCGCTGGTGGTCGGGACCGCCGTGGTGGTGCCGGGCGCGGGTTCGCGGATGATCACGTTGGTGCAGTCGGTGACCTTCCCCCGTCCCGCGTGGTCGGTGCCGTGGGCGGTGACGCACAACGGGTGGTTGCCCACGTCCAGCGGCGGGGTCTCGACGGTGTAGCGGACCTGGCGCGGACCGGGTTGGGGCAGCGCCGGGGTGATGTCGGTGATCGGCAGCTCCGGCCCGCCGTCCACGGTCAGCGTCAGACGCTGCAGCTCGGAGGGGAACAACGTCCCCAGCACGGCCGGCAGGTCCCCCACCTCGGAAGCTTTGACGCACGTGCCACCAGTGGCGTCCGCCATCCGTTTGAGGCTGCGCGGGCCGTTGCCGCACTCGGCATCCGGACCGAACGCCACGGTGTGGATGTCCACCCGCTCCGGCACCTGGGACAGCGCGCCCTCGAAGTTCTCCAGGGCGTGGTTGTCGCGGCCGTCGGACAGGAAGATCATGAGAGATCGGGGCTCCGTCGTCGCGTTCGCGGCCTCGGTGCCCGCCCTCAGACCGGCGGTGAAGTTGGTGCTGCCGTCCTGCCACTGCAGGGCCGCCAGCGCGTTCTGGAACTGCGGACCGGCGGCCTGCCCGGTCCAGAAGACCCGGCCGGTGGTGGAGAACGCGGCGAGGCCGACGGTGCCGACGCCCAGGTACGGCTGCTGCGCCACCTCCCGGTGGAACTGCGCGACGGCCTGCTTCTCCGCGTCCCACCCGGCCTGGCTGAGGCTGCCGGAGCTGTCCAGCACGTAGACCAGTGACGTCCTCGGCGTCGCGGTCCTGGTGCCGATCGACGCCGTGCCGACCACCGTGGTGGTGCCCTTGGGGATCACCGTGTCGGGCAGCGGCGTCTCGATGTCCACCGCGATGCCGATCCCACCGGGCAGCGTGCCGTCCACCGCACTCGCCGGCACACCGCCGGCCACCACCAGCACAGCGGCGGCCACCCCGGCTCCAAGCCTTCTCATCCGTCATGTCCTCACGTCGCGGAATTCGCCCTCCTTCAACGAGCCCGCGACGTATGCGGATATCCGCCGAACGGGTGTATTTCACGCAACACGCAAAAGGGCACCACCGCTCACGCCTGCAGCGAGGAGAGCCAGCGGTTTTTCGCTCATTTGGCGCCCTATTGCGGGATTACAGTGTGATCGGGCCAGGTCCCGGACGTGAGGAGGACTCGATGGAAACAGCAGGTCTGTTGTCAATGGTGCGGCGGTCCCTGACGGGCGCCGTGGTCGCGGTCGTGATGGCAGCCGGACTCGTCGCCACAGCGTCCACGGCCCAGGCAGCGACCGAGCTGCTGTCCTGCACGGGCAGCGGCGCCAACACGTACCAGCCGGGGGTCACCGCGCAACCCGGGGTCGTCGCCATCAACTCCAGCGCCGACTACGGTTCCTGCGTCTCCACCGGGTCCCCCACCATCACCTCCGGCGGGTACGCGATCGTGGCCAACGGCCTGGTGTCCTGCTTCGGCGGCGGTGTTTCCATCACCGTGACCATCACCTGGAACACCGGCGAGACCACCACCGTGGCCGCAGTCGGGCTCGTGGTGCTGCGTCCCGCGAACGAGGTCGTCGTGGTCTACCAGGGCACGGTGACCGCGGGCAGGTTCACCGGGGCCACCGTCGTGATGACCGCGGCGCTGCTCAACACCACACCGGCCCAGTGCTTCACCCCCGAAGGCGTCACCGGCACCAGCGGCCCCGCGAACATCACCATCACCCAGCTCGCCTGACCCGCCTGCGGACAGCGTTCCAGCACAAGCCGTTCAGCCGATTGAGAGCGGATGAGCGAATCGCAAAACTGGATTCGCTCATCACCATTTTCGGAGAACGGGAATCCTCATGCGTCTGCGTTCATCGATCGTCGCCGTGGTCGGCGGGCTGCTCGGCGCCGCAGGGCTGTTCCACGTACCCGCTTCGGCGTCCGCGGTGGACGTCAACTGCGCACTGGGCACCCAGGTCGGCACCTACTCCCCCGGCATGACGCTGCTGCCCAGGCACATCGACTTCACCGCCACCGGCACGCTGGGCGGCTGCGTGTCCCCCAGCCATCCCGAGATCACCGGAGCGACCTTCACCTCACTGGTCAGCGGCACGTTCAGCTGCCTGGCCGGCTCCACCACCCACACCTCGGCCTACCACTGGAACACCGGGCAGAGCAGCACCGTCCGAGGTGGCTTCGAGGTCAACCTCAAGCCCGGCGGCACCACGGTGCTCGTCCTGACCGGCACCGTGGTCGACGGACTGTTCGCAGGCGCGACCGTCGTCCAGACCAAGGTCCTGCCCGCCACCGACCTCACCGCCTGCCTCACCCCTGAGGGCTTGACCAGCGTCAGCGGCACGGTCACCTTCACCGCAGTCCTCTGAGCTGCCGAACGCCTGGTACCTCCTCTGCCACACGCATGGCCCGTACTCCGGCGAAGTGGCGCTCGCCGGAGCACGGGCCAGGTGGTGCAACGGATCACGCCCGGCGCATCACCGCGTGCAGAGCCCGTTGCAGACGTACAGCCAGAACGCGCAGCAGTCCGTGATGAATGCGCAGTTGTGCAGCTGGTACTCGCAGTGGTCACTACCGGGGCACTCGTCGTGGCACTGGTCCGAGCAGGAGCAGGTGACGTCCAGGTCGTCGTCCTCCTCCACCGGGGAGGAGACCGGGTCTTGCACGGGACCGAGCGTGATGAGCATGGCGTTCGCCTCGTCGCGGCCGAACTGCCGGATGGCCTTCTGCCGCAGTTCCCGCAGGGTTCGGTCGAACTTCGAGCCCGGTTCGGGAACGGAGGTGAAGGTGCACTCGTCGCGCACGATGGCCGTCGCCCGGTCCAGCACTGCGGTTCCGGCCGGGGTCAGTCCTGCGGCGTTCGCACGGTACTGGCTGAGGTGGTCCAGCCAGAGCTGCCGCTTCGTCTCGGGCGGGAGGTGCGGGTAGATCTGCCTGCGGTAGGTCATCGGGTAGGTGGAGAAGTCCGCGTACTGGCGCGGCAGCCGGTGCATGTTCGCCTCGACCCACGCCCGCGACTTGGACCGGCCGCTGCGGGCGAACGCGGGTACCTGCCCGGTGACGGCCAGGCCGGCCACCACGGCGGCACCGACGCCGAGTTGCAGGAACTGCTTGCGCCCCATCACGTCGCCGGTGCCTTCGGCCGGAGGTGCCGCGGAGACGCGGAGCTGTCCGAAGGCCCGGACCACCCGGACCGTCGAACGCAACCCCAGCCGTCGCACCAACGGCACGGCCATCGCCCGGCCCACCCATGCGCGGACCTCGTCCCCTTCGACCCGGAGGAGCGTCGGTGCCCACGGTGCCTCCGCACCCAGGGCCTGTTCCCGCCAGCGCAGAACGTCCGGGTTGCCCAGGGGGCGGACTTCGAGCTTTCCCTCGCAGGCCCGCTCGACCAACCGGGAGATCTGCCGGCACTGCCCGCAGGACCCGTCGAAGGCCAAGATCAAACGTGTTCGTGGTTCGTTCATCGTGCTAACCCCATCGTCGGCATGTCGCCTCGGCGCAGGGAACGTTCAGCGCCCCCTTTCACAGGCAGGGGTGGGCACAACCGCTGATTCCCCGGAGCAGCAACCGTTTGCCGGACTGACGTCGGTAGGTTGATGATCACCGCAACGGACCGACGTTCCACCGAGACCGGGTTCATGGTTACTTCGCCGATCTTGGTTTGTCCACGAACAGTCTTTGTTCATGACGCGGCGGCGTTCTTCACGTTCGACGACGGGATTTGAACAAGCCTCAGTTCAGCACGAACGTCCTGATGCTGCGGGCCGGCAACTGGGCGTTGAAAGTCCCGTTGGACACGGTGAAGTCGTTGTAGTGCGCGAGGGTCGCGGTCGCGCTCGTCAGCCAGGTCGAGACCGTCGCCGAACCGGTGTCGCGCAGGGTGAACACGTGGTCCACCGGTGACGTGTTCTTGTTGATGGCGACGATCACGATCCGTGTCCCGCTCTTGAACGCCGAGATGTAGACGTTCGACTGCGGGTTCGCGGTCGCGGTGATCCGGGAGTAGCCGGGGCGCACCCACTTCGAGAAGTGCGCCATGTTGGCGCCGCGCTTGCTGATCTGGCCGTCCTCGCGCATCGGGCCGTACGAGCGGCGGATGTACCACCACACATAGGTTTGGAAGCGGCCGTCCACCAGCGCGCGGTGGATGTTCTCCCCCACGTCGAGCGCCTGCGGCCACAGGTCGGCGGAGTCGGTGCTGTTCGGGTGGTAGACCTCGGTCATCCACAGCTCCTTGCCGCCGCCCTTCTGCTGGAACAGCGGGTAGGGGAGGTCCGCGGGGCGGGTGCCGTAGAGGTGCGCGCCGATGATGTCCACGTTCGCCAGCGCGGCGGGGTCGTTGAGGATGGGGTCGGTGAGGTTCTTGCGGTATTGGAACGACTCGGGGGCGATGACCCTGGCGTTGATCGAGCCCGCGTTCTCGCGGAGGAACCTGACGATCTCGGCAGGGGTCCACGCCGTCCATTCCTGGGCGTAGTCCGGTTCGTTCTGGACCGAGATGCCGTAGAGGTTCACCCCGTTGTTCGCCATGAATGCGACGAAGTCGTTCAGGTGCTGCGCATAGGCGCCGTAGGAGGAATACCGCAGACGTTTACCGCCGGAGAAGGTCTCGGTCATCGACGCAGGCGTGTTCCACGGCGACGCGATGACCTTGGCGCCGAGCTCGACCGCGCGCCGGGCCGTGGCGACCTCGCGGCTCCAGTTGGCGCGGTCCTCGTGGACGGGGATGCGCAGCACGGTGAACCCGAGCTGGCCCGCGCCGTTGCCGAACGCCGTCTCACGCTGGGCGGCAGTCAGATCACTGGTCCAGACGGTGTGGTTCATCCCGCCGAAGCCCAGGATCGTCTGCTGCACGTTCGACGGTTCGACGACCACCGAGGTGGCTGCCGCGGCCGGCGTCGCCCCCGCCGCCAGCACCGGCAGCGCGGCGCCCGCCACCAGCAGGGTCCGTCGCCGCACGGGCTGCGAACCCGCGGTGTCCGAGTGGTTTCGACGCTCTGCCATGACATCTCCAGGAAGTCGGCCTCAGGTGATTGGGAGCGCTCCCAGAATCAGTCCTAACAGTGGCGTAACACACAGTCAAGTCGAATGTCGTTCGATTGTGTCGAATTGCGGAGAAATTCAGCGCGGTGATTAGTCGATTTACGATTCGGCGATGGCGAGTCCTGGCCGAGGTCGCGGGCGGCCGGCACGACCGGTCCCGATCGTGCCGGCCGCGCGGAGGACCTAGGAGCAGCCGACCCGTGACGCCGCCATCACGACGTCGTCGAACCACAGCGTGTCGTCACCGCTGCCGTAGCTCTCCCAGCCGAGCCGCAGATCGGTCAGTGCGGGCTTCCACCCGCTGCGGCGCAACCACTGCGCGTCGACGTCCGGAGTGGACACACCGTCCACGCGCAGACCCGGCACCTCGGTGCCGTTGACCCAGGTCCGCAGTTCCGAACCGGTGATCCCGAACTCCACGCAGGTCCACCGGTCCACCGCCAGCGGGGTGCTCTGGGCGACCCCGTTGGGGCTCTGCTCCGGCAACGTGGCGTCGTCGGACTCGCGGTTCCACTGCAGGGCGCGGTTCTGGCCGCCCATGCGCAGGTCCTTGCCGCCGTCGGCGGTGTCCTTCATCGCCGCGAACGTCACGTGCGCCTCCGGCAGCGCGGTGGTGTGCCGCACGTAGAACCGGGTGTACAGGCTGGATCCGGTCGTCTTCCTGGGCGTCGCGAGGAACACGTGGTTGCAGTAGCCGGCGCGGCCGTTGACGCGGATCGACTTGCCGCCGCTGCGCGCGGTCGAGCTGTCGACGGTCGCGGTGCCGGTTCCCTGGCAGTTCGGGAACGTCAGCGACCAGTCACCGGCCGGCGTCGTCCCCGTCTGGTTCTCGAAGCCGTCGCAGAACGCGCCGCTCGGGCAACCAGGGGGCGGTTCCTGCGAGGTGGTCGTCGTTGTCGTGGTCGTAGTTGTCGTTGTCGTCGTCGGTGGGTTGGTGTCGTTGCACCGCACGCCGTTCAGGGTGAAGTCCACCGGTGTTTCGTTGACGCCCTGAAAGGTCCCCTGGAATCCGAACTGGACGGACGCCCCGGTCGCGATGCCGCGGTTGAACGCCTGGTTCCGCGCGGTCACGACCTTGCCGGACTGCGTGACGTCGGCGCTCCACCCGGAGGTGACGCGCTGGTCGCCGGCGAAGGTCCAGGTCAGCGTCCAACCGTCGATCGGGGCGCTGTTGTTGGTCACCTTGACCTGGGCGACGAAGCCGTTGCTCCACTGGTCGACCTGGTACCCGACCGCGCACGCCGGCGCGTCGACCGCCTGGACTGACACGGGGTTCGTGATGATCACGGCCGTCATGGCGGTTGCCACCGCCGCCGCCATGATCGCGAGACCGCTCTTTCTCCGGCGCATGTGCTGCTCTCCTGTCGTGGTCGACCGATGGCGGCGGTGAAGGCGTGCATCGCGGCAGCTCTCGCTGTTGTGGTGCTGCTGGCGGAGAAAGCGAGCGCGGACCACAGAGTTCGCCCTTCTTGAGCGATAAAGCAAGGCCCATCCGGGTTACCGGGACGCCGGAGTCGGCCGTATCGCTCTGCCGCACCGGCCAGTTGCCGCATCCCGTGCCCGCTGACTGGCCTGGCGCGCTGCCCTGGCGACCCTTGCCACTGCCGGCCGCGGTCACCACCGGCCTTCAGAACAGGCGGCCGTCCTGCTCCGGTGGAGGTTCTTCGAGGTCGAGCAGGTAGCGCTTGCGGCTCAGCCCGCCCGCGTAGCCGGTGAGGCTGCCGCGGGCGCCGACCACGCGGTGACAGGGCACGATGATGCTGATCGGGTTCCACCCGTTGGCGTTGCCCACCGCCTGAGCGGCGCCCGGATCGCCGAGCTCTGCGGCCAACTGGCCGTAGGTCCGGGTCTGGCCGTACGGGATCGACGTCAGCAGCGCCCACACGCTCCGTTCGAACGCCGAGCCCTGGGGCGCCAGTTCGAGGTCGAAGCTCCGCCGCTGCCCGGCGAAGTACTGGTCGAGCTGCCGGCGGGGCTCGTCGAACGCCGAGGGATCGGCGTCACCGAGGTCGCCGAGGCGCGGAGGTCGCAGGTGGCCGTCGAAGTAGAGGCCGATCAGGGCCGAGCCCTCGCCGACCAGGGTCAGCGGCCCGACCGGTGAGTCGACGACGGTGTGGTGAACGTGCACGGTGAATCTTGGCCTGGTGCACCATGTCCTGCCAAACACGCTGCTCGCCGGACTGCGCCTCCACGAACTCGTCAGGTCACTTCTTCGACGGAATCAGTCCCGCGCGGAACATCGCGATCACGGCGACGACGACGACCACGACCATCGGCAGGTAACGCAGCCAGAACTGGCCGGTCGCCTCTTCCAGAAAAGAGCCCGCCACACCTGCCAGCGCCCCGGCCAGTAGCAAGCCGAGCACGGCGAACGCGCGGTTCCGTCGACTGGACACCTTCATGTCGGGATGATCTCCATTCGTCATCGAGCCCGTTTGCTGATCAGGTTGTACCGCCCCATCAGCACGGGTGGCCTCACGCCGGTCGGGTTTCCAGCCTGGTCGTAGCTGAACCCGGTCGGCTGCGCACCATGTCCAGCAGCGCCTTCTGACCGGTGCGGGTGCCGGCGATCGTCGGGCGGGTCCGTCCGCGCTCAGCGGCCGTTCTCCAGCACCGACTCGACCAGCTCCAGCACGTGGTCGACGTCGTCGGCGAGGTACATCAGGTCCACCAGCACGTGCCGGACCTCGGTCTCCGCCTCCACCCGCCTGATCAACGCGGCCACGTCGGCCACCGCGGTGGCGGAGCGGACCGACGGGTAGATCCGCAGGATCACGTCCAGCTCGGCCGGGTCGCGGCCCGCCTCGGCCGCCATGCCGCGGATCGCCGCCAGCGGGCGGTTCACCGCCGCCTCGACGTCGGTGGTGCGGGGAGGCACCAGCGCGGGCAGCCACCCGTCACCGCGCAGGGCCACCCGGCGCATCGAGGCGGGCGCGAACGCCGCCAGGTAGATCGGCGGGCGGCGCACCGGTTTCAGCGCGGCACGGGTCGCGGGCAGCGTCCAGTGCCTCCCCCGGTACTCGGCCGGGTCGGCGGTCCACAGCTGCTCCAGCACGTCGAGGGTCTCGTCGAGGCGGGTGCCGCGTTCGGACATCGGGACGTTCACCGCCTCGAACTCCTCCGGCGACCAGCCGATCCCCAGGCCGGGCACGAGCCGGCCGCCGCTGAGCACGTCGAGCGAGGTCAGCACGCGGCCGAGCAGCGCGGGCGGGTACCACGGGGCGTTGAGGACGTTGCTGCCGATGAGCACGCGTTCCGTGGCCGTGGCGGCAACGCTCAGCAGCACGAACGGGTCCAGGACGGCACGGAACTCGTCCGGGAAGCTCTCGGCCCCGTTGTGACCGGTCGTGGGGTTGACCGGCGACAGCAACCGGTCGATCACCCAGAGGCTGTCCGCTCCCAGCCCCTCGGCCGCGCGGGCGAACTCGGCCACCCGCGGCGCCTGCCAGGCCACCCCGCCCGCCTGCGGCAACGTGAAACCGATCTTCACAACGCCCCCGAGCTCGACAGCGACGCGGCCATCAGCGGTTCACCGAGTCGCGCACGTAGTCGCGCAGCGTGCGCGGGGCGCGGCCGAGCAGCCTGGTCATGGTCTCGACCTCGACGGGGTCGGTCCCGATCGGCGCCGCGCTGAGCAGCTCGAAGCTGCGGATCCAGTCCACGAGCTTCTGGCCGGAGAGCCTGCGCTCGAACGCCTTGCGCCACTCGGGGTCGGCACCGGTGTAGACGACCTCGCGGCCGAGTGCCTCCGCCCAGATCCGCGCGCTCTGCTCGCCGTTCAGCGACTCCGGCCCCAGCAACTGGTAGGCGCCTGCCTCGAACCCGGGGTCGGTGAGCGCGTTCGTGATCACCTCGGCGGCGTCGCGCAGGTCGATCCGGTTGACCCCGCCGGGGTGCAGCGGCGTCGGGAACACGCCCGCCTCGATGTCCGCGCGGAAGACCTCGTCGTTCTGGTCGAAGTTGGTGAGGCTGAACATGGCGGGCCGGGTGTCGGTGCTCGCCAGGAACGCCGCGAGCGCCAGCTTCGGCCCGTAGGCCGGGATGGCACGGCTCGCCGCCGCACGCGCCTCGTCGTCCTCGACGTGGAAGCCGCCGAACGCCAGGCGGGCACCCGCGCGCTGGGCCTCCTCACCGAAGATCGTGGCGATCTCGACCTCGTTGGTCTCGTGCGGCGACACGTAGAACGCCGAGTCGACGCCCTTCAGCGCCGCCGCGACGGACTCCCGGTCGGCCAGGTCGCCCTGCACGACCTCCACGGTGCCGGGCAGGTTCGCCCGTTCCTTGTTGCGCACCAACGCACGCACGTCCACGTTGCGGCGCACGGCCTCTTCCAGGACAAGGCCGCCTACGGTGCCGGTCGCTCCGATGATCAAGGTCTTCGTCATGACGCACTCCGTTGATTGAAAGTCAGTGACTTGTAATCAATGAATACCGTCTCGCTGACTTCGAGTCAACGAGCTGTTAGCGTGGAGCTCATGACCCGCGCCGCCTCCGCCGCCGCCACCAGGGAGAAGGTCCTGGCCGCCGCACGTGAGCTGTTCATGACCTCGGGCTACGACGACGTCAAGGCCGCCGACATCGCACGGGCGGCCGGCGTCGCGCACGGGTTGGTGTTCCACCACTTCGGCAGCAAGCAGGGCCTCTACGGCGAGGTGCTGTGCGCCATCGGGGCCGAGGTGCTCAACCTGCACGTCAGCGACCCGGCCGTGCCGCTGGGCAGGCGGATCCGCCAGTCCCACAAGGCGCACCTGACGTACCTGGCCGCCCACCGCGACCTGGCGCTGAACCTCTTGCTGCAGCCGTGGGGCGTCGAGGAGTCGTTCGACCGCGTGCGCGACGACGGCAACCGGAAGCTGTGCGAGAACCTGGGACTGGACTTCGCACGACCGGCGGTCAGGGCCGTGATGCGGATGTACACGACGGCGGCCGACCAGCTCGCACGCGACCACCTGTTGAGCGAGCACGCGTTCGACGTCGACCAGGTCACGGAGATGCTCATGACCGTGCTCGCGGGCGCGCTGCGGGCGGCGCGGATCGCCGACCCGTCGCTGGAGGTCGAGAAGGCGCTGGAGGAACTGGCGCAACCCTAGCCCGACCGCCGCGGGCAGTGGCCCAGCACAGCTCGACCAGTAGTGGACCTGCCGCCCCGCACGACCTCACCCGAAGCTGGAACGCACTTCCACGACCCGGTGAGGACGAGCGATGAGCGATGACGAACGGCCGGCGCACGACGAGGACAAGACCGTCAGCCGCCGCCGGTTCCTGTACCTGACGGGTGCGGGCGGTCTGGTGCTGGCGGTCGCGAGGGCCGGCGGGACAGGACCCGGCGAGACGACGGCGGACGTCGCACTCACCGCCACCGCCACCCGCACGCTGCACCTGAGGCGCCGCGAGGACGCCCTCAACCTCAGGATCGACCTGTTCAACGCCGACCTGGCGGCGAACGGGACGGAGCTGCGCAAGGTCGCCGCGGGCAGTGCGTTCATGGTGGTGCACTTCCCGCCGCAGGCCGTGCTGGAGAAGCAGCTCGCCGCTCCGCTGACCAGTGGCGACCTGCCGCTCGCCACCAGGGTCGCCGGACCGAGCCGGCTGGCCTTCGACATCACCTCCGCCCTGCCGATGGCCACGACGGTGGACGCCCTGCTGGCGTGGGCCGCGTTCACGCCGCGGCTGACCGCGACCGCCACCGCCACGCAGACCGCGTCCGCGCTCGTGGCGCCGATCGACACCGAGACGGCGCTGGAGATGCCGTGGCGGGTGCTGCTGTCCCCCGACGAGAACCAGGGGTGGCGGCACTCCGCGGGACCGGTGACGCGCAACGGGTGGACCGAGCTGTGGCACACCCGGCTCGCGGCCAAGACCGGTCAGGAGAACGCCGAGGCCCGTGCGCTGCGGGCGATCTGGCTCGCGGACCCGCAGATGGCGTCGTGGGTGCGCACTCCGTCGTCAGTGCCCGAAGCCGACGACGTCCTGCACGTGCTCGGGCCGAGGCAGCGGTTCGCGCTCGTCCGCCTGAGCGCCGATCCGACGCTGCGCACCGGGCTCGACCCGTCCCTGCCCAAACCCGTCGAGGCCACCGGGGTCGCGTTGAGCAGCCTCGGCGCGACCTTCGAAGCCGAGGGGACGTGGAGGTACCCGTCCACGAGCTCGTTGCAGCTCAAGGGATGGCAGCACAGGGCCAGTCTCGGACGTGACCACCTGGTGCGCACCGAGAACGCGGGATTCCTGTTCCCGTACGGACATCGCGCCTCGCTGGTCGACGTCGCGGAACGCCGGTTCGGGCGCAGGCCCAACCCCGACGGCACGCCCGGACCGTGGTACGCCTACCTGCACCGGACCCAGCACATCGTCGTGCAGCAGACGAGACGCACCTACTGGGCCGACACCACGCTCGCACGGCGCGGGCGCGAGGTGCCGTTCGCCGCGATCGAGGTCCTCACGCGCATCACCCCGCCGCTGGCCACACCGCAGGACTTCGCCGGCGGTCGGATCGCCACCTCGTTCATCCCGAAGGCAGCGTCGGCATCGACGACGCCGCTCCCCTTCCACCTGCGCGGCGTCGACCACGACGGGCAGGAGGTCGACTTCACCGTTCCGGTGCTGTTCGTGCCGGACTCCACGACCACTTCGCAGAACGCGGACGACCTGCTCGACGCGATCCACACCGCCTACAACACCCGCACCACCACCGAGGTCCTCGCCCTGCGGACCGCGGAGACGGGCGGGCACAAGGTCGCGCTGGCGCACCGCGGCACCTACCCGCCCGGCAGCACCGCGAGCAACGTGGACCGGATCGTGTTCGGCTCCGCGAAGACGACCGGCCAGGTTCCGTTCCACCCCGTGCTGGAACGGGCCGTGGTGCGGTTGCCGGAGGTCGCCGCGCTGACCGGCGGGGCGGTGGGGGCGACACCGTTCGAGTACGCCGAGGCCTACCTCGTCAACGGGATCGACCACTCCACGAACAACCCCGGCGGGGTCTACCTCGCGCTGCACCCGGCAGCGCCGCAGACACCGCTCGCGTTCTCGGCCGCCGCCACCGGTGGCATGGCGACGCCGAGCGGTGACATCAAAGCCATGTCCGCTAAGAACGGTCCGGTCACCGTCGTGCCGGTCGACGCGGCCAAGGAGGTGTACGACCCGGCGAAGATGTTCGGTGACGTCACCAAGGCCAAGGTGCTCGGCGGCGTTCCCGTCAAGGACCTGCTGCCCGCGCTCACCTCACCGCCGGCGTCCATTCCGGACAACGCCCCCAGGATGAGCCACCGGCTGCGCGACGACATCGGCGCCCACGAGTGGACCATGCTCTGGACGCCGAAGATCGAGGCGGGACCCAAGGCGCTGCCGGTGTTCGAGCCGCTGGGGACGACCGACCCGCTCACCGTCCTCGCCGTCTACACGCACCCGGTCGACGCGGGCGTCGAGTCCGGCTACCGCGTCAACGCCGAGCTGCGCGACTTCGCCCTGCACCTGTTCGGCACCACCGGGCCGCGGCGGATCATCTCGCTGGAGTTCGACTTCCTGCGGTACTCCTCTGGCAGCGGCAGCAAGACGGCCGTGGACTGCGGGCTGCGCGAGGTCAGCTTCCACAACGCCTTCAAGTACGTCGAGGAACTGGCCGAGCTGTGCTCGTTCCTGGGCAGCAAGCTGGAGATCACCGCGGGCACCGGTGGCGTCGAGGCGGGGCTGCGGTTCGCGGTGCCGACGATCCCGCTGGGAGTGCTGCAGATCAGCGAGCTGACGGTGCACGCCGCCGTGGCCATCCCGTTCGACGGCAGCGCGGTGCGGGTGAACTTCGACCTGAACACCCGCGAACGGCCGTTCTCGTTGCGCATCTTCGGGTTCACCGGCGGCGGCTACGCCGGGGTGGCGCTCGGGGCCGACGGTCTGGAACGGCTGGAGGTCGGCTTCGTCTTCGGCGCGGCGCTGGCGCTCGACCTGGGCGTCGCCAGCGGCGGCATCGAGGCCCTCGGCGGCATCTCGTACCTGCTGGAGAAGGTCGAGGTCGTCGAGAACGGCACCGAGGTCGTGCGCCAGCAGGCCGGTCTCGCTGCCTACCTGCGGATGCGCGGCAGCCTGCGGTTCCTCGGCCTGGTGTCCGTGTCGGTCGAGTTCTACCTCGGCCTCACCTACCAGGAGAAGGCCGACGGCAGCTCGGTGCTCGTCGGCGAGGCGAGCATCACCGTGTCCATCGAGCTGTGGCTGTTCAGCGAGACGTTCACCGTCCGCACCCGCCGCGAGTTCGCCAAGACGCCCGCACCGTCGGCCCGGCGCGCGGCCCTCGCCGCCGCACCCGAGCTGCCGGCCCACCCGTTCGGCGCCGCCTTCACCCAGCAGGACTGGGCCGGGTACTGCGCCGCGTTCGCCCCCGTCGGAGCCTGATCATGAGCAAGCAGACCATCACCTGGACCGTCCTGCCCGGCGGGGTCACCACCGGCCTGGACCTCGTCCGGTTCTCCGTGCACGTCGCGCCGCGGCTGCTGCCCACGGCCGGCTCCGCGCAGCTGAGCGCCTTCCCCGACTGGACCGACTGGCCCGCCAGGGTGGCCGCGGCGGCGTTCCAGCTGGAGTTCCCCGGTGTCCTCGACCAGAGCGGCAGACCCGTGCGCGCCACGGCCAGACGCGTGTCCACACCGGTGAGCCGGCACTGGACCGCGTTGTTCACGCCCACTTCGCACGTCCAAGGGCACGCGCTGACCCGGTTCGCCCGCCGGCGCATCCGCTCCTACCCCACCCAGCACGTGCGCGACTTCGTGCACCAGCGCTACGGGCGGTTCGGCGCGCGGTTCCCCGAGGAGTTCCCGACGCTCGACGAGCTCACCGCCAGCGACGCGTTCGGTGCCGTCGGGTTCGAGTTCGACGGCGACCACTCCGGACCCGGCCTGGACCGCAAGCAACGGCTGCGCGACCGGCTGGAGGCCCTGTTCAGCCTCGACCCGCAGGACCCCGCGCGGTGGGCGGTGCCGTTCCGGCCGGGCGACGCCTCGACCGCCGACGGTGTCGCGCTGACGTTCCTGCAGGCCGAGCGGTTCCACCGCAGGCGCGCGCCGGTGACCGGCGACCTGCCGCCGCTGGCCGCGCCGAAGCTGGACTTCCACCAGGCCGTCGCGATGACCCGCGAGCACCACCACCTCCAGCGGCTGTTGGGACTGGTCCTCGACTTCGAGTCGGCCGATCCGGCCGTGCTGAACCTGGTGCGCGGCAACGAGCGGGTCACCGGTGTCCGGGTGGTCACCGACCTGAAACCGTTGCTGGGCAGCGAGTCCGAGGTGCACGTGCGGCCGCTGATGCGCTGCCGGATCGGCAAGGGCGCACGGCACGTGTTCGCCGCGAGCCCGCTCGACACCGACAGCGACCTGCGCGACGGGCTGCTGCGGGTCGGCGAGACCGACCGGTTCGCCGTGGTGCAGGTCGATCCCGACGCCGCGGCGCTGGCCGTGCGGCAGTTCGCCGACACGGTCACCCGGCTGCGGGTCGAGCGCGGCGGGCAGGTGGTCAAGCGCAGTGCGACCACACCGGACGAGCACGCGCTGCCGGCGTTGCGCACGGCCGGCTTCTCGGTGGGCCGGCTGTCGCGGGCGGTCCGGCTGGCGCAGAAGGTCGAACGCGGCCGGCAGGTCAACGACGCGGCGTTCACCTCCGGCGGTGACAAGATCACCGACGACGTCGAGCTCACCGCCGACGACGTCGTGCGCGGCTACCGGTGGGACGTGCGCGACGAGACCGCCGGCCAGTGGTTCTCCCTGATGTGGCGCGACGGCGCGTACGTGTTCGTGCGCAGCGGTGACGAGAACGTGAAGGTGCTGGAGGAGACGGCCGCGCAGACCGCGCCCACGACCTCCGGTGCCGGCGGCGACGAGGACCTGTACCTGCAGGAGTCGCTGGTGCACTGGGCGGGCTGGAGCCTCGCCGTCGGCCGGCCCGGCAAGTCGCTGGCCGGCGACAACGGGCTCGCCGACGGCAGCGGGTCAGCCGACCCGGACTTCCCGTTCCGCACCACGTTCGGTGCCCGTGCGCTGCCGCGGCTGCGGTTCGGGCGCCGCTACCGGCTGCGGGCGCGGGCGGTGGACATCGCCGGCAACTCGCTGACCACCGAGCAGGCCGACGCGCTCACCGACTCGGCGCTGAGCACCGCGGCGGAGACGTTCCGCCGGTTCGAACCGGTCTCCGCTCCCGAGGTGCTGCTGCGGTCGGTGCCGGGTGCGGCCGAGTCGCTGGAGGTGATGGTGCTGCGCGGCAACACCGGCAGCGACACGAACGTCGGCACCGCCGACCGGCACGTGCTGCCGCCGCGCACCACCGTCCAGGTCGCCGAGCAGCACGGCATGCTCGACCGGACCACCACCGGCCGGCCGGTGGACGCCGTCGCCTACGCCGACCTGGCCGCACGGGACGCCGCCGTGCTGGAGCAGCACGCCTCGGCGCGCACCCTGCCGGCACCCGCTGACCGGCACTGGTACTACGACACCGACCAGCTGCCCGTTCCCCACCTGCCGGAACCGCTGGCGCGGCGCATCCTCGTGCGCGGACTGCCCGGCGCCACCACGTCCACGACGATCACCGCGGCCGACCCGGCGACGTGGCCGAACGCCAAGGGTTTCCGCATCCGCCTCCAGCAGGGCACGGCGGGCTGGTCGTGGAACGGGACCGACCGCGTGCTGACCGTGCGGCTCATGCCGGGCGACAGCTACCGGCTCCAGCTCTCCGCTCAGTTCGACGCGGCCGACCTGGACCTGATGGCGCTGTGGCCGCTGGTCGAGCAGGGCGCTGCCGAGTGGAACGCCGCCCACCCCGGCAACCAGGTCAGCGTGACCGCGCTGCGGCAGTCGGTCGTCGGCGGCCGGCACTGGATGTTCACCCCGGCCAGGACGCTGACGCTGACGCACGCCGTGCGCACCCCGCTCGCCGTGCCGGGCATCGGCTCCGTCACCGCCCGGCGGCCGGTCGAGGGGCAGGCCGGCTCGACGCACGTGGTGCTCGGCCCGTCCGTGCAGGTCAGCCGCAAGAGCACCAGCAGCGTGGAGTTCGCCGGAAGCTGGCGGATGCCGGTGGACGACGGCGTCACGGAACCGGTGCCCGACCGCACGTTCCGGGCCGCGCCGATCACCGTGCCGGTCAGCCAGGTGCCGGGGCCGGCCCCGGCGACGGAGACCCTGGAGTTCCAGGCACGGCACGAGTTCGGCGACACCAAGCACCGGCGCGTGCGGTACGAGGCGCGGGCGGTGACCTGCTTCAGCGAGTTCTTCCGCGAACGCAGGGAGGTCGCCTTCAGCGGCACGCAGCACACCCTCGGCGTGCCGATCGACCCCGCCCACCTGGTCGTGGCCGACAGGGACACGCACCGGCAGTACCGGCAGGCCCCGCCGGGGAGCAGCCCGGAGCACGCGCCCGGCGACTACGTGGTCACCGACGCGGCCACCGGCACGTTCCGGCGCACCAACGGCGGCAGCCTCACCACGGGCCGCACGCTGGAGGTGTCGTTCGTCCGCCCGGACACGCGCAGCGCGCCTGCGGTGCTGGAGCAGAACATCCCCAGCACCGCCCGTCCGGCCGCGCCCAGGATCCGCCAGGTCCTGCCGGTCTTCCGCTGGGAGAACCCGGCGCCGGGCCAGAGCGTGCGGCGCGGCGGCGGGCTGCGGGTGTACCTGGAGCGGCCGTGGTTCTCCAGCGGTGACGGGGAGAAGCTCGCCGTGCTCATGTGGCCGGACACGGTCAACGACGCACCGGAGCACCTGCGCAACGTCGTCACGGCCTGGGGCGCCGACGCGGCGATGCACTCGACCGTGATGCCCGACGACGTGACCGCGAGCTCGTTCCCGCAGGCCGCGATCTACGGCACGGGCATGGCGGTGCCGGAGTTCCCGGACACCCAGCTGAAGTTCGCCGCGTACGACGTGGCCTACGACTCGGCGCGCGGGCTGTGGTTCTGCGACATCCGCATCACTCGCACCGGTGACGACCCGCTGAAGAGCTACTTCCCGTTCGTGCGCCTGGCGTTGGCCCGCTACCAGCCCAGCTCGATCCCCGGCCACCACCTGTCCGCGGTGGCGACCGCGGACTTCACCCAGCTCGCACCGGACCGGGCGGTCGTGGTCACCGGCAGCGGTTCCACCCGGACCGTGCAGGTGACCGGCCCCGGTCCCTCGCTCACCCACTCGGGCCGTCCCAACGAGGTCAGGGTGACCGTGGAGCGGCAGCTCGACGGCGTGACCGACCCGGTGCTGCGCTGGCAGCCCGCCGGCGGCGGCTTCGCCACCACGATCTCCACCCCGGTCAACGACAGCGGCGTCCACACCTGGACCGGCACGGTCACGCTGCCCACCGGGGCCGGGGCGCTGCGGCTGGCCGTCGAGGAGTTCGAGGTCCACCGCGACGGCAACGGCGGCACCGCCGCCACCCGCCTGGTCCACACCGACACCGTCGCACTGTCCTGAAAGGAGTGTGCCGTGCCACTGGGCATGACGGAGATCCTGCTCGTGCTGCTCGTCGTGGTGCTGCTGTTCGGCGCGAGCCGACTGCCGAAGCTGGCCAGGTCCATCTCGGACGCCCGCAGGGAGCTGCGCCGCGGCGGCGATGACGACAGCAAGTCCTGACACGGCACGGCGCCGTTCCCCTCCGCAGAGGGGAACGGCGCCGTGCCTGCTCGTCTCAGGCGCTGCCACCGCCCTCGCCGCCACCGCCCTCGCGCTCGGCGTCCTGCTGCGCCACCGGGTCGGCACCGATCACCGCTGCCGCCGGTCCCGCGGTGACCGCGAATGCCGCGGCCAAGGCCAGTGCGGCCGCCAGAACTGCTTTGCGGACGTTCATGAGAACCCCTCCCCTTCGTTCTTCCTGCGTTCGCCGCGCGGACTGCGCGGGAGTCGTCGAGCGGCCCGCACTACAGGCCGCACGCCCGGTCGGTGACGGCGTGGTCGGCGCGCAGCACGGTGGTGAGCGCGTCCAGTGCCGTGCGCAGCGCCCGGTCGGACAGGTGCCCGTGCCCGAACACCAGTGCGTTGCCCGCCGGGCGGCCGGGCAGGTGGTAGGCCGCCAGCACCGGCACCACCACGCCGCGCAGGCGCAGCTCGGCCTGCACCTGCGCGGCGCGGACGTGGTCGGGCAGGTGCACCACGACCACGCCCGGCACACCCGGTGCCGCGAGCCGCAGGGGCGCGAGAGCCGCGCGCACCAGGACGTCCTTGCGGGCGAACGACCGCTCCAGCCGCCGCAGCCTGCGCGTCACGTGCCCCTCGGCCAGCAGGTGCGCCATGGCGGACTGCGCCACGGCGGAGGGCTGGTCGTGGCCGCGGCGCACGCTGCGCGTCACCTCGTCGGCGCGGCTGCGGTGCACCAGCACGTAACCGACGTGCAGCGACGGGTCGAAGACCGTGCGGAAGTCGCCCACCACCACGACCCGCGGGCCGGCCAGGTGCAGCAGCCTCGGCAGCGGTGCCGCGGACGGCGCGATGTGGTCCACCGCCACCGCCACCACGTACCCGTCCTCGCGCCGGGCCCAGTCGGCCAGCTGGCCGCGGCGCAACGCGGGCAGCACCGCGCCCGCGGGCACCTGCCCGTCAGGTGAGACCACGACGGCCGTGCAGGACGGCGGCACCACACCGGTCCACTGGCCGTCCCGGTCCGCGGGCAGCGCCACGGCCGTGGCCCCCGCGTACTCGACCGCCTGCCCCAGCGCGGGCGGTGCCGGGTCCTGCACCGCGACGCGTCCGCGACCGGCCAAGGCGGCCAGCACGTGCTGCACGCCCTGCGGCACACCGGTGGTGATCAGCACCTCGTGGTCGTCCGCCACCAGGCCGCGCGTGCGGCGCAGGTGCTCGACCACCGCCTGGCGCAGCTCCGGCAGCCCACCGGCGGGCAGGTCGCACGTCAGCGGCGGCTGGAAGCTCGCGTGCCGCCACGCCGCACGCCACGCGGCCAGCGGGAAGTCGTCGCGGGTGGCCTGACCCGGCGTGCAGTCGACCAGCTCGGCACCGGCCTTCGGCGCGGGCAGCGTGCGCACGGCGGCCGTGCGGCCCGCGACGTAGGTGCCCGAACCGCGGCGGCTCTCCAGGTAGCCGCGCGAGTAGAGGATCTCGTAGGCCGCCAGCGCCACGCCGCGCGAGACGTCCAGCCGCTCGGAGAGCGTCCGGGTGGACGGCAGCCGGTGGCCGCTGGCCAGCTGACCCCGGTCGACCGCCGCGGCGAGCTGGTCGGCCAGCTGTTCCTGCAACGGCCTGCCGGTACCGCGGTCCAGCCCGATCGGGACCGTCAGGCTCTCCTGGTCGCGCATCGTTCCCCCTGTCCTGCGAACGCCTCCCCGGCCGCGTCCAGACCGACCCGCGTCGCCTCGACGATCCGCTCGAAGGGCACCCCGGCCCTGCGGAAGGTCAGCTCCAGGTGGTCCGGCGTGCCGCCGCCGAAGAGGCCGAAATAGGTGTCGTCGCCCGGTATCGCCAGGCAGCAGACGAACGCCGTGGTTCCCCTACCAGCGGCCACCACGGAGCACATCGCCGCGGCGACCTCCTCCGCGGCCGCGCCGGGCAGGTAGCACTCCACCAGGAACAGCTGACCCGCCGGCTCCGTCGTCATGCGGTCAAGCCTGCGGCGGGGACACCCCTGCGGGAATCGGGGAACGACCCCACAGTCAGTCCCGCGGCTCCCGCAGGAACCCCAACCGGCTCAGCTCGCGCCGGGTGCGCACACCGGTCTTGCGGTAGATCCGGCTCAGGTGCGCCTCGACGGTCTTGGTCGTCACGTACGCCGCCGCGGCCGCCTCGCGGTTGCTCAGCCCGCCGGCCACGAGCCGGGCGATGTGCAGCTCGGTCGCGGTCAGGCCGTGCTCGTCGTCGCGGCGCAACCCCAGCCGGCTCAGCTCCGTGTCGGCCTCGGCCGCCCACCGGCGTGCGCCCAGCCGTTCGAACTCCTGCCTGGCGGCCAGCAGCAGCTCCCGCGCCAGGAGCTTCTCCTTGCGGCGCCTCATGATCCGGCCGCGCACGAGGTCGGCGCGGGCCCGTTCGAAGGGCATCGGCAGCTCCGGCGCTGCCTCCGCCGCCTCCTGCGCGCCCGCGAGGTCCCCGCGCGCCATCCGCACCAGGGCGGCGGATCGGGCGGCCACCGCGGTGACCCACGGGCGGGGCGCGCGGTCGCGGCGCAGCTCCAGGTCCGCGAGCAGCGCCTCGGCCTCCGCGACCAGCCCCAGCTCCGCGCTCACCTCCACCAGGTCGCCGTACAGGGAGCTGAGCGGGAAGTCGCCCAGCCCGACCGCCGCGCACAGCTCCAGCGCGGCGAGCAGGTGCTCCCTGGCCGCCGCCGGTTCGTGCCGGGACAGCTCGGTGAAGCCCAGCACGGCCCGCAGGTGCACGGTGACCCACGAGTCGTCGAGGTCAGTGGCGATGCGCAGCCCCTCCGTCGCCGCCTCCCAGGCCTCGTCGTGGTCGCCGCGGTGGGCGTCGACGAGGGCGCGGGTGTAGAGGGCGTAGGCGACCCACGGTCGTTGTCCGGTCTGCTCGGCGGCGTCGACGGCTTCCGCTGCCTCCGCGGCGGCCAGTGACCAGTCACCCAGCCAGACGTCCAGCTCGGCCAGGTGCACCAGCTCGTGCACGGCGATCGCCTCGTCGCCCCGGTCCAGCGAGGCGCGGCGCGACAAGGCGAACTCCTGCCGCCCGCGCACCGGGTCGGTGTACTTGGCGACCACGCGCAGCAGGCTGCGGGCCGCCCGCGCGTCCCGGTTCTGGGCCGTCGGCGAGACCAGCTCCGCTGCCCGCCGCAGGTAGTCGTGGTGCAGGCCCAGTCCGGCGAGCAGCTTGTAGTAGGCGCTGCTGACGAGGATGCACGCCACCAGGTCGTCGGGCGCCTCCTCCTCGTGGCCGGTGATCTCGTCGAGCGCCTGGTGGGTGTTGCGGTAGCGCTCGGCGGTGTCGTTCTGGCAGAACAACGACCGGCGCAGGTACGTCGTCGCGCGCAGCACCGGGTTGTCCCCCGCGCAGGCCAGCGCCTCGTCGCTGAGCGCGGTCGCCTCCACCGGGCCGCCGCCGAAGAACACCGCGACCGCGAGCTCCAGCAACGCCACCGCGCGGTGCGGGCCGGCGGGCAGATCGGCCACGGCGGCCTCGAACAGCTCGCGGGCCCGTTGCGCGTCCCCGGCGGAGAACAGGCACTGCGCGGCGGCGACCCGCAGCCCGGCCCTGCGTTCCGGTTCGGTGACGTGACCGGCCGCCAGCTCCCACAGCCGGGCCGCGTTCTCGAGCGCACCGCGCTGCTGGGCCAGGTGCGCGGCCTCGCCCAGGGCGTCGGCCACCTCGGGAGCGGGGCCGCTCGCCCCGAACGCCAGGTGCAGGGCGCGGGTCTCCGGGTCGTCCAGCACCTCCGCGAGCCGCCGGTGCACCCGGCGGCGGCGCCCGTTCGGCGCGGCCGAGTAGACGGCGGACCGCAGCAGCGGGTGCGTGAACCGGACGGCGCCCGCCAGCACCTCCACCACACCGTGGTCCTCCGCGTCGGCCAGCGCCTCGTCCGCCGACTCGGCGTCGCCCATCGCGCGGGCGACCAGGTCGACGGTGGGCTGCGCCAGCGCCGAGGCGTAGAGCAGGGCCTCCCTGCTGTGGGCGGGCAGCGCGACCATCCGGTCGGTGAGCAGCTCACCCAACGCGCGCGGGGTCGGCAGCGGAAGTCCTGGCGCACCACCGTCGTCCAGCACACCGGCGAGCTCCAGCGCGTAGAACGGGTTGCCGCCGCTGGCCCGCTGGAGGCGGACGAGCGTGGGCCGGGGCAACGGCGCACCGACCGCACCGCGCACCAACCGGTGCAGCGCGCCGATGCTCAACCCGCTCAGCCGCAGGTGCACCAGGTGGTCCTGCCCGGCCAGCCCGAGCGGCACGGCACCGCCGTCCCCGTCGCGCACGGACACCACGACCGCCACGCGTTCCTCGGCCAACCGGCGCACCACGTACGCGAGCACCCGGCCGCTGGACTCGTCCAGCCACTGCACGTCGTCCACGGCCAGCACGAGCGGTGCGGCGGCGGCCAGCGAGCGGACGACGTTGAGCGCGGCCAGGCACACCGCACGCTGGTCACCCGCGCCCTCGTCGGCCTGGCGGCGCAGCAGCGCCACCTCCAGCGCGGTGCGCTGTGGTTGCGGCAGAAGCGTGAAAGCGCTGTCCGGCAGGCGGTCGAACAGGTCGACCAGACCGCCGAACGCCAGCTGGGCCTCCGACTCGACCGGACGGCACGACAGGACCGTGCAGCCGCGCTCCGCCGCGTCGGCCAGCACCCGCTCCCACAGCGCGCTCTTGCCGATCCCCGCCTCGCCGGACAGCAGCAACCGCGCGGTGCGCTCCTGCGCCCGTGCGAGGACCTCCGCCGCCGCAGCGAGTTCGCGCTCCCGTCCCACCAGCTGCGAACCGGCCACGCTCCCCCTTCCGCCCGCCACAACGGTAATGGCGCCGGTGATCTGCCGCGCGGATTTTTCGGCGACCTCCCGCAGTGGTCCACCCCTTCCGCGGGGGCAGTGGGCCTGTCCGGTCCGGCGTCGCGCGGCGATCGTTGTGCTCCCAAGCACTTTCGACGCACGAGGAGTGGTGAGCGATGTCTGCAGCGAAGGCGCGTGCCCGATGGGTGACCGCACTGGTCGTGCTCACCGCGAGCGGCCTGGTCACCGGCGCCCCGCCGGGAGCGCACGCCGCGCGAGGACCCGAGGCCTGCGCGCTGAGACCGAACCCGCACGTCTCCGACCGGCACCAGTGGCGCAGCTGCGTGTCCGTCTCGGCCGGGCTCGCCGCCCTGCCCGCCGTGGGCGAGTCCGCGGTGCTGACCGTGGAGGTCGCCGCCCAGTTCGCCCGCCCCGACGTGCGCGTCGAGGTGGACCTGCCGGCGGGCCTTGAATGGGAGCAGGTGCCCGCGGGCCTCGGCAGCCGCCAGGTCACCCCGGCCACGCCCGCCGACCGCGGTGGGGTGCGTCGCGCCGAGGGCGGCACGGCACTGGCCGCGGGCGGCACCCAGCGGTTCACCGGCCGGGTCAGGGCCACCGCGGCCGGTCCCGCCGACATCGCGGTGCGCGCGGTGTCCGCCGGTGACGAGCACTCCCCGATCCCCGCCGACCACGTGTACCTCACCGTCGCCGACCGCGGCGGCAAGTCCTCCCCCGGCATGGCGGGCTCCGCGCACACCACCACCGCACCGGCCGTGGTCACCGCCGGTCGCGTCGCCCCGCAGCTGACCCACCGCCCCGCCGCCACCACCCCCGCCAGGCCCACCGCTCAGGTCGAGGGGACCACCGCACTGGCCGGAACGGCCTGCGTCACCGGCGGCTGGGCCTACACCGACAACCTCGCCGTCGTCCGCAGCTCCCCCAACTACGGGGTGCAGGTGTGGGACCGCGACGTCAACGACGCCCACGACCTGCTCGGCGTGGTCGCCACCGACGGCGCGGGCAACTACTCCGTCTGCTTCGACAACACCGACACCGACGGCGGTCTCGCCAACGGCGGCCAGGACATCTACGTCCGGTTCGTCGCCGAGAACAACATGTGGCGGGTGCAGGAGACCGGCACCGGCACCGTCTACTCCTACGACAGCCCGGTCGCGGCCAACCTCGCCACGGGCACCACGCACAACTTCGGCCAGCTCCAGCCCGGTGACCCGCTGCACCAGCGCGGTGTGCAGGCCTACGACGCCATCAACGACTTCTGGAACTGGAAGCCGGGCGCCTGCTGGGACGCCAACGACGCCGGCGGCGCGACCTGCCCGCGGGTGGTCGTGAACTGGCGCTGGGACTCGGTCACCGGCACCTACTACGACCCGCCCACCCGGCAGATCCACCTGATGGCCAACGACCCGAACTCCCGCGACGTCACCGTGCACGAGGCCACGCACTCGGTGATGGACGACGTCTACGAGTTCAGCCCGGTGCCCGGCGCCGGTGGCCCGCACGGCGTCCACACCCACGGCACCGCGGGCCTGGCCTGGGTCGAGGGCTTCGCCGAGTGGACCCCCGTGCAGGTCTACAACGACCCGGTGTGGAACTGGGCGGACGGCAACTGGATCGACCTGGAGAGCGCCACCTGGGGCTCGACCTGGAACCCGTGGTGGGGCAGCTTCCCGTGGGAGAACGGCGACACCGTGGAGGGCCGCGTCGCCGGCGCGCTGATCGACCTGTCCGACAGCACCGACGAGGCACCGTGGGACCGGCTGGCCGAGAGCGGCCGCAACCCCGGCAACATCTGGACGACGTTCCTGAACCACAAGTCCAACACGTTCGCCGAGTTCTGGGCCCACCGCACCGCCGACGGCTTCAACACCGCGGCCAACGGCGGCCTCGCGTCCCTCTACCAGAACACCATCGACTACACCTTCCGCGACCCGCTGGCCAACAACACCGCGGTCTCCCGGCCGACCCCGGTGCCGCACAACTTCTCCTTCAACACCACCACCAATGCGTGGTCCGTGGTGGCCCTGCGCTCACCGGCGGGCGCCGACTACGACCTGCGCGTGTACGACGACAAGGCCCAGACCGTGCAGAAGGGCGCGAGCCTGGCCGCCGGTGTCGTGGACTTCGTGGCGATCAACTCCAACTCGGGGACGACGCCGCTCGGCGACTTCTACCCGCGCGTCAACGCCTCCTCCGGCACCGGCGGCTACAGCCTGGAGCTGGCCCAGGGCTCGACCACGTTGCCCGCGGCGTCCGCGCAGTCCATCGCCATGTCCAGCACCAAGGTCGTGGCGGTGCGCGACACCAGCCTCACCGCGGGCGTGCCGGTGACCATCAAGGTCACGCCGGGCAGCGCCTCGCAGGACGCGGAGCTGTTCCTCGTCGGTTCGGTGGCCGGCCAGTCCGCCACCTACGTCCGCAGCCGCACCAGTGTCGCCGCCGGTGCCGCGGTCGGCGGTCCCGGCGCGGTGGAGACCATCACGTTCACCCCGCCGGCCACCGGCTGGTACGGCGTGGTGCTGGTGAACAAGGCGGGTAGCGGGACCTACACCCTGCAACGCCTCTGACCGCACGGTCGTGACGCGGGCCAGGACCTCCTGGCCCGCGTCGCCGCCGGAGCCGGCGTCGTGGAGCGCACCGGCAGCACCCGCCGGCGCTACGCGCCCGGGATCGTGAACTCGCCCTGGTTCAGCGTGCGCGGGTGGAAGTAGGCGGTCTGGACCTCCGCCGCCGTGTTGTTGCCGCGCAGGTGCTCCGACCAGATCATGAAGTAGCTCCACCGGGTCTGGGCGTCCAGGAACGCCGCGCTCGGCGCCTTCCCGGTCTCGGCGAGGGCGATCGGCTTGCCGGCGGCGATGTTCTGGACCTGCTGGTAGTCACCGGAACTGGGCAGGCCCTTGTACCAGACGTCGAGGGACACGACGTCCACGTACTGCGCGCCGGGGTAGTACGCGGCCCAGTTGCCGGCGGGGTTGTCCTGGACGTTCCACACCCAGATGAGGTTGTCGAGCCCCTTGCCCACCAGGTGGTCGCGGGTGATCTTGTAGAGCTTCGCGCTGCCCTCCGGTCCCGGCCGGTTGCCCCACCAGTTCCAGGCCTCGTTCATCTCGTGCAGCGGCCGGAACAGGACCGGCACACCCGCGTTCTTGAGCTGCTGCAGGTAGGGCACGACCTCGTCCAGGCGGCGCTTCCAGGCGTTGTTGAGCGCGGTGCCGCTGGTGACCACCTCGGTGAACTGGCTCTGGCCGATCTGCGTCTTCACCCCGCCGTCGAACTGGCAGGTGCTCGGGCCGGTGGGCGTGCACACGTGCCAGGTCAGGGCGACCAGGGACCCGTTGGCCCACTCGACCTTCGCCTGGTCGACCACCCGCTGCCGGTTCGCCACGTCCTCAGGCCGGAACATCAGGTCACCACCCCACAGTCCGGGGTACTGGCCGGTGATGTCCTTGACCTGCTGGGTGTACTGGCCGGGGTTGCTCGCCGGCTCCTTGTTGTGCTGACCGGACACGACGTACCGGCCGGTGACCGAACCCAGGTAGTCGATCACCTGCTCCCGTGACGACCTGGGGAACGCCTGCGCCGGCGGTGACACCGTGGCCAGGGCGGTCAGGACAACAACCAATGCCGTGCCGAAACGCTGCGGCGCTGTCTTCGTGTGTCGCACTCGCTCTCCTCCTCGTCGACCCCGCACCTCGTCGGGCGGGACTGCGCGGTGGCTGCGGCGGCGAGCCGATGAACTAAAGCGCTTTATTTGTTTATCTGGTCGAAGATAGACGCGTTCGCTGGCTATGTCCATCGAACGCTTTAGCTACCTGCTAGGTTGAGATCACCAGCCAACGAGGAGGTCCGGGGTTGAAGCGGCCGACGATCTCCGACGTCGCACGCCGCGCGGGCGTGTCGATCAGTGCGGCGTCGTTCGCCCTCAACGGCCGCCCCGGCGTCTCCGACCGCACCCGCCAGCGCGTCCAGCGCGCTGCCGACGAGATCGGCTGGCACCGCAACAGCGCGGCCCGCGTCCTGTCCGGCGGCACCACGAACGTGATCGGCCTGGCACTCCCCCGCCCCGCCACGACCCTGGGCGTGGAACCGTTCTTCATGGAGCTCGTCAGCGGCATCGAGTCGGTGCTGGCCGCCCCCGGCTACGCGCTGATGATGCAGGTGGTGGCGAACGCCGACGCCGAGCTGGACGTCTACCGGTCCTGGTGGGGCGGCCACCGCGTGGACGGCGTGATCGTGGTCGACCTGCGCGCCGACGACCCCCGCATCCCCCTGCTGGAAGAACTGGCCCTGCCCACCGTCGTGGTCGGCGGCCCCACGGGCACCGGCACCCTCCCCCACGTCTGGGCCGACGACGCCGCAGCCGCCACCGACACCGTCGGCTACCTGGCCGCCCTGGGCCACCGCCGCATCGCCCGCATCGCCGGCCTCCCCGACCTGCTCCACACCCGCCGCCGCGACGAGGCGTTCCACACGGCAGCCGCGTCGTGCGCCCTCGACTCGGCCGACGTCGTGCACACCGACTACACCGGCCTGGAAGGCGCGCAGGCCACCCGCCGGCTGCTCAGCTCCCCCACTCGCCCGACGGCGATCCTGTACGACAACAGCATCATGGCCGTGGCGGGCATGTCGGTGGCCGACGAGATGCGGCTCTCCGTTCCCGCGGACCTCTCGGTCGTGGCGTGGGACGACTCGCAGCTGTGCCAGGTGATGCGGCCGGCGATCACGGCGCTGGCCCGGGACGTGGCCGGGTACGGGGCGCGGGTGGCGCGGTTGATGCTCGACGTGATCGCCGGCGGGGACGTGGAGGGTGCGGTGGAGGTGCCGGCTCCTCGGCTCGTGCCGCGGTCGACGACGGCGTTCGCGCAGCGCGGCCTGAGTCCCCGCTGAGTGCCTGTTTTCCCTATGCCCAGCGGGGAAACGCTCCGGTGTCGAGGTCGAATAGATCCAGTACACGACCCACGGTGTGGTCCACGACGTCGTCGAGCGTCCGCGGGCGGGTGTAGAAGGCCGGCACCGTCGGCGCGATGATCGCACCGTTCTCAGTGGCCGTGGCCATGTTCCGCAGATGCGTCAAGGTGAGAGGCGTCTCCCGCACCATCAGGACCAGACGCCGACGCTCCTTGAGCGTGACTTCGGCTGCCCTGGTCAACAAGGTGTCGCACACACCGGTGGCGATCTGCGCCAGCGACTTCACGGAGCACGGAGCGACGATCATGCCCCTGGTGCGGAACGAACCACTGGAAATCGCGGCTGCCATGTCGGAGGGGCTGTGGTGGACATCCGCAAGCGCGGCGATCTCACGCACCGACAGGTCGCATTCGTAGGGCAGCGCCTTCCGGGCACCGACGGAGATGACCAGGTGGGACGGTATCTCCAACGTTCGCAGAACCTGGAGCAGACGGATTCCGTAGATCATCCCGCTGCCGCCGCTGATCCCGACCACCACGGGCAGGTCGCGGCCGCGATGAAGCTCGTCCAGGTGGCGACGGTGCTGCCCGTTGACACTCAGCTCCCCCATGGTCATGCGAGCGAACCTCCGTTGCCTGCCCGGCGGTCGCCGTACAGGTCGACGAGGACCTTGTGACGCAGCTCCACCGGGTAGTTGTCGGCGAACGCGGTGCTCCGCGACGCAAGTAGGTCAGCAGGGGTCAAACAGTCCAGCACTTCGACCGGGCCGCGTGCGGCCTTGCGTTCCGCGTCGTCGTAGGACACGACCCCCGCCGGGATCCGCTGGTCGGTGACGACCTGACGTCCGGTGGCAGGGTGGCACCGGGTTGCCCAAGCCCACATCAGATCGCGGTGGTCGGACAGCTCGATGTCCTGATCCAGCACCATCAGCCTGTTGATCCACCAGCCCGCGTGAACGGCGCCAGGTGCCTTGCACACCTCCAGCACGCGCCGCGCCAACTCGGACGAGGTCGCCTTGGTGCGTTGCCGCCAGTCCGGTGCAACCGACACCGCGAGCATGGTGCATCCGCTTTCTGGAACGACCCAGGCGGACGTGATCGGCAGTCCGGCTGACCGCAGCTCGTTCAGGAGGACGGCGGCGATGGCGGGTCCGCAGATGGTGTGGTCCTCGTCCACGGGTTTGCCGCCGCAGACGACCGGCAGGATCGGGTCGTTTCGATGAGTGATCGCGGTGATGTGGTAAACCGGGCGCAACTTAGTACCTGAGCCGAGATAGCCGTGGTACTCACCGCTCGGTCCCTCCGGCCAGGTCTCGTCCATGTCCAGGTAGCCCTCGATGACAAGCTCCGAGGAAGCGGGAACGTCGACGTCCACCGTCTTGCACCGCACGGTCTTCATCGGCTCGCCGAAGTAACCACCGAGGAAGTCCGCCTCGTTCACGCCGTCGGGCAGCGGCATCCCGCCCACGAACAACGCCGCGGGCGGTGCTCCCTGCACGAGTGCGAACGGCATCGGCTCGCCTCGCTCCTGCCACATCCGGCGGATGACGTTGTTGTGCTGGTCCCCGCTGACCACACCCGTCATGCGCCGACCGTCGATCAGCATGGCGCGGGCGACCGACCAGTTCGTCCACTTCCGGTCAGGGCTGTTCAGCACGAAGATGCCCAGCGTGTTTATGTATCGGCCACCGTCTCCGACGTGCAGCAGCGGAACCGGCAGGTCGGTCAAGTCCGCGTCGTCGCCGAGCAGGACGTTTTCCTGACAGGGCGCCTCTTGCACCACGACCGGGGCAATCGGATCGTTGCGCAGTGCGGCGGCGAGCTCTTCGACGATGCGCGGACCGGGTGTCGCCGGGTCCAGCCCCAGCGCGACCGCGACTCTGGCCATCCTGGCACCGGGATCAGAGCTGTAGGCCAGAGGAGCGCCGGCCACGCGGTACCCGTCGTGGCCCAGGATGTTGGTGAACAACGGCGCCGGAGCACACGTCTCACTGCTGTGCCGGATGATCGCGCCGATCTCCAGGTCCGTGTCGACCTTCCAGTCGATCTCGCGCAGATCACCGAGCTCGTCCAACACTTCCAGGTAGTCGCGAAAGCTCCTGGAGCCGTTCCTCGGCTCGGGACGGATGGCCACGGCTGGTTCCCCCATCGTCTACAGCTCCAATTTGCGGCTGACCTCTGGACGCCCTGGCAGAGCACGAAGCAATTCCCGAGCTCACAAGAACGGGGTCCACCCGAGCCTGGAAGCTCCGGTGCGGATCGTCTCGATGCGGTTGACGACCTCGGCCAAGGTTGCGGGGCTCTGATGGGCGTTCTGCGCAAGCCATGCGATCAGCTCGATCTCAAGCGCATCCGCCAGCACCTCGTATCCCTCCCAGTCCTTCACGTCGAATCCGTATCCGCCGACGAAACCCCGATATTCGGCTGCGGTGTGCCACCCGAGTCGGTGGTGGTACAAGGCCACGGGCATGAGATCCAACTCCCGTGGTCCTACCGCCAAGGTGTCGAGATCTCCCAGAACAGGTGCTCCACGGTGGTCCAGGAAGACGTTCCACACGTTCGCGTCGCCGTGCACGACGCCTTGAGGGAGGGCGAACGAGAGGTTCTCGTACCTGGCCGCCAGGTCGTTCAGGAGGCCGTTGACGAACAACAGGTCCTCTTCGCTCAGTGCTTTTGCGCGATCGAGGCAGGTGCGTGCACGACGAAACGGGTCGGCGACTGGAAGATCAAGTTCCGGAGGTGCTTCCAGGGCGTGGAGATCGCGCAGCAAGCCGGCCAGGTCAGCAGGGCTGCCATGGTCGTTTTTCGTACTCGCTGATTCCCAGAACGTGACGACGTGCCCGTCCAAGAAAAGGGGTTGGTCGACATCGAGCGCGCGAACAGCAGGAACGGACATCCGCGCGAGCCACCGGGCGGATCGCACTTCCCGGTCCACCTGGGCGGCCTGGGCACTGCTGCGGCTGATCCGTGCTACGACAGAGCGTGATCGCAGCCAGAACACGGCGTTTTCGCCGAGACGTATGAGCTCCGCGTCGCCGGAGTCCAGGTCGATTGTCGAACAAGCCGCCTTCAACACGCCCTGAGCCTGCTGAGCGTCGAACGGGTCATCCATCACAGGTAGCCACCTCGGCACCGATCACTCCGGATCGGACTCCTGCTGCCACGGTCGCGCGGTGTGATGGCGATCGATCGGGGCACAGCCCGAGAGCAGTTGCGAGCTGACGGAGGTCGGTCAAGCCCCCGGTGCCGTCATTGGACCTGTTCAGCCACACACCGTGCAGGCCTGCGGAGTCCGCGGCCTGGGCATCGCTGAGCTTCTTGTCGCCGACGTAGGCGACGACGGCAGGGAGATGCCCCATCTCCGCGCATGCGCTCTGAAAGATCAGAGGATGAGGCTTCGACACACCGGCGGTGTCCACTCCGACGATGCAATCAAACCGCGCAAGCAGCCCGGTGCGGCGAAGTTTGACTCTGGTGTACACGGAGTCGCTGTTGGTCACGATGCCCAGCGGAATGTCCCCCAGTGCCGCCAACCCGTCGAGCACATCGGGAAACAGGGTCAGCGACGCTTCGTAGTGCCGGCGATAGCCCAAGAACCAGTCGTACGGATCGTCCAGCGGGGACAGTTCCAGCCAATCGATCATCGCGGCCGCAAGGGCGGTCGCCTGCCCGACGTAGTCGATCAGGCCAGCGAGATAGCGATCGAAGTAGTAGCCCTGCAACTCACCGAACCTCGCTACCGCGGCGGCGGGATCGCAGGCCACGGCCAAAGACTGCAGGTAAGCGGTGATTCCGCCGCGTTCGGCTTTCCCGTAGTCGATCAGGGTGTCGTCTACGTCGAACAACACGGCTTCGATCATGAGACTTACCGCCGCACGAATATCTTGGAGGGCTCCACCCGCACCACTACCCGTTCCTCGCCGCGCTGCGATGCCCAAGGCTTGCCGCAGTAGGCGAGCGACAGTTCGTCGATCAGTTCCATCGCGCCGTCGGGCGTGATCGTGACCGTGCCCTGTACGTGAACGTAGCTACGTGGGCTTTCGGGATCAAACGCCATTACGCTCACCCTCGGGTTCGCTCGCAGGTGGCGGATCTTGACCCGGTTGCTGGCCGCGGAGAACAGCAACCGACCGTTGTCGTACTTGATCCAGACAGGGCTGGACTGCGGGTACCCGGCCGGACTCACGGTGCTGACCGTTGCAATGATCGGCGCTCGGAAGAGGCGTTCCATCTCGTCAGGCTGCAAAGAGGCGGCATCGAGCTCTCCGACCCCGTACGACGGTTTGGACATCGAACCTCCTGAACCAAGATGTGTCGTCTGCTGCAGCGAACTGTTCGTCCGATGCAGGCAGCCACGATGTGTTCGACTTCCGAGTCGGCCGGCGTGCGAGCTCACCGGTCCGACGAGCGCAATTCGCCTCCTGGAATCACGGCGGTGACAGGGATTCCCTGTTGGGTGCGGACAGTGAACCAAGCGACCCAAGACGTGTCCAGAACTCATTCCAACTCTCGGAACATCTTTCTGAACGAGTCGAGTCCTCACCACACGCTGTCGGCACCCGCAGGTCCGTCGTGTCGCTCATGCGAGTCGGGCGCGGCTAGAAGTTCCTCACAGATTGGTCAACTGTGGTGACTCAACGTTCATGGCCATCGACATTCACGAGGCGTCCCTCGGTCTGGCCACCTGTGCGATCCGCCACGACCGGCCAGGCACGCCGGGTCGAGTGAGTCACTTAGCTGGACAGCTCAGCCGTTGCCTCGGCGATGAGTTCCACCGACTCGCCCTCGTTCAGCGCCAGCGTGCTGAGAGCTTCGAAGTGCCGAACGCACTTCTCCGTCAAGCCCACGTCCTCGACGTACTCGCCCTTGATGAACGACTCGAAGTACGCGACGTCGCTGTGCTGGCGGTGCGGAAAGCTGAGCAACGTGAACGACCCGCCCGTCACCGGGCAGGCACCCGCAGCGCGCGGCACGACCTTGATCGAGACGGTCTCCAGCTCGCTCAGCTCCATCAGGTGCAGCAGCTGCGCCTTCATCACTCGCGGACCGCCAACGATCGTCCGCAGCACAGCCTCCGGGAACACCGCCCGCACGACGATCGGATCTCTGTCACGAAGCCGCCTCGCCCAAACTTCCCTGATCGCGGCGTGCCTCGCACCACGGGCAGGGTCGTCGGCATCCACCACGATGCTCGCGTGGCCGGGAATTTGGAGCAGCGAGGGCACGGCATCCGGCGCGAAGACACCCAGGCCTGTGGCCTCACCCACCAGCGCCGGAAGATCCTCGGCTGGGTCGAACAGCACGACATCGTCGGTGACCGCACGGACCAGATTGGCATGCTGTGCCTGCTTGGCGACGATCTGCCACTCCAGGGCCGGCACCTGGTAGACGTAGCCGAGCGCCATGATGTCCAGGACCGCGGACGGCTGGATGGCGTTCTCCATCATCGAAAGCTTGGCACTGCTGAAACCCACCAAGCGACCGGCCTCGGTCAGGCTGAGCTGCCGTGCATCGCGCCACGCAGCGAGCTGCCGCCCGATAGCGCGTTCGAGCGCCGTGGCCCGGAAGTCCTTTGGCATCGCGGTCTATCCCAGACCTGCCGCAATGCCCAGCTCCTCGAACGAGACAAAGCTGCAATCCTGGAGCACGCGGAACGAGGACGCCGCGACCATCCAACCAGTCAGCGGGTCACCGTAGACGAGGTGCTCGATCTTGATCGGCTGCGGCGCGAACACGCCGGGCCGGTACAAGGTGCCACGGACTCCCATGACGCTGTACTCGCGAACCCGCACTGCGACAGCACCACGACGAAGCGCAGGACAGCGCTGCAACGAGATCTCTGTGCATGGAACGCAGATGGGAGGTTCCACCGACGCCATGTCTTCAGGCCAGTCCGGTCCCTCGGTCTCCCGGTGATCCCGCATCAACCACAGGACACCGTCCGACGTTCGGTCAGCCGGCTCGGCACAGACCTGGCACAGCAGTTCCTTCATCGCCCGTCGCTGCCGTGCCGGATGGACCCGCGCGAAATCGGGTTTGCCTGCACCGTGGCGCTCGGCGACCTTCATCCACAGAACGCCGTGCTCATCGCGGTAGCCCGGCAGCTCGTTCACGTAACCGACTCCGTGGCGGTCGGGGCGCACGACCACGCTGCACTGCAGGTTCTGTTCAGCAGACCACGAGGTTACGTGTGGTGCCACGGTGAGACTGCGCTGGTCGGTTTTCGTCATCTCTCCTGTGCTTTCGTTCGTGCCGCTGGTTCGAGACGGTCGTCAGATCGACGACGAAGTTCGCTGAACAAGACCGCTAACTCGCCTGGCGGCGTTGCCGCTGCAATCGCAGTGGCCGCTCTGCCGAAGCCCGCGGCATCTCGTTCGCGAGCGCACGCGATACTGCCGCCCGGAACGACAGGAGGCCATGCTCTGCCGCGTTCAACTCCCTGCAATCCAGCGCCGAAGTCACCACCACGGCAGCTCGGGCCAGAACCGTGGCCTCCGCTGGCGTCAGATCCACGACAACAACGACCGCCACAGCCATCACCCACCTTGTGCGTTCCCATGGACATCGGCGACAGGTTGTTCACCGCCAGATGGTTCTCTCCAGGAAAGTGGGACCCGAGTCATTCGACCAGAGCATCAAGTGCGCAGTTCGGTCGCAGTCCGTGCGCATCTTGTACGCATATCTGGCTTGACCTGCAAGAATGCGCGTCCGCTACCGTAGGGTGGAGGCGACGGAGAGGACGTCGATGAGCCCAAAACGCGACGCGTTGATCAAAGCGTGCGAGGACGCCGGTTTCACGATCGACTCCCTGGCTGAGGCTTTGGAAGTTGACCGTTCAACCGTCGCACGGTGGCGCTCAGGCCAGAGACCGCAGGCACGGCAACGAAAGCGGCTCGCTACCGCGCTCGACCTGTCGCTTGCGGATCTCGACGCCGTACTCGCCCAGACCACCCCAGACGGCGCGACCGCTGTCTCGGTCATCTGGCCCGCCCAGCCGTCCACTCAGGACACGCTGTTCGCACGTCTCGACCAAACGCGCAGCCTCGTCGACGGCACCCTCTCGAAAGGACTCGGTTCGATGGGACGCCTGGAGCTGATCGAAGAACGGATCGTCGACTGGATCGACAGCTACACCCACACCCCGCCCGCCGAGATGCTCGACGACCTGATGCCGGACCTCCTCGAAGTACGCGAGCTGGCCGACGAGCGGCAGCCCGCAAAGGTGCAGGAACGGTTGTCCACGGCAACCGCGGTGCTCAGCCTGTTGAACGCGGACGCCTTGATGAAGCTCGGTCAGGTCACCCGCGCGCGCTCCTGGTACGGCACCGCTCGTCTGGCCGCTGACGACACCACCGACGGCCTTCTGCGAGCGCAGGTTCGCGCACAGGAAGCAATGCTCCCGTACTACTACGGGCGTCTGGAACGCACCGTCTCCCTGGCGCAGAAAGCTCAGACGCTCGCCGCGGGTGCGGTCAGCAGCGCCACCGCTCTCGCCGCGGCCGCCGAAGGGCGCGCACTCGCGCGGCTCGGCGACGCCGACGGCGCCGAACGCGCGATGGCCACCGCCCAGCGTCTGGCTGACCAGCTCGACACACCATCGACTGACGCCGCGTTCGAGTTCAACGACAAGCGGTTGTTGCTGTACTTGTCCGGCACCCTGACCTACCTCGGCGAGTTCGACCGCGCTCGTCAGGTGCAGCAGGAAGCCCTGCACCGCTACCGTGCCGATCCGACGCTGGTCATCGACCCGGCGCTGATCAAGCTGGACCAGGCCGTCGGCGAGGCTGCCGACGGCGACATCGACGACGCGTGCGCGCTGGCGGTGAACACGCTTCTCGAACTTCCTGGAGAGCACCGGACGCGAATCGTGCTGACACGCGCAACCGATGTCGTGAAAGCCATACCAACACAGCGGTGGCAGCGTCCCGCAGTCAGTGAGCTGCGCGAACTCGTGGCGCCGGTCAGCAACAACTGATGGCGGCGATCCACGAACTCCCACGCCTGACTGAATCCACGTTCGAACCTGATCGCACCGCGCTCGTCGCGGCCGAGGCGAGCCGGCGGGCTGGTCTCGACCCGGCTGGGATGGTCTTGCTCAGGCATCAGACGAACGCCGTGTACCGGCTCGTCACGGCACCGGTGATCGTGAAGGTCCTGCGCCCGAACATCCGGCACACCGAGAACGTCGTCAGGCTGGTGCGCTGGCTGTCCGAGCGGCACGTTCCCACGCTGTCGCTGCTCGACATCGAGCAGCCGCTGGACATAACCGGCTGCGCAGTGACCTTGTGGCCTTACCTCCCCCAGAACCGCGAGATGTCGGCCGGCGAGATCGCTGAGCCGCTCTTCTCGCTGCACAGACTGACAACAGCGCCGATCGAATTGCCGCAACTTGATGCCCTGGGTGCGATCCGGCGCTCCATCGACTCCAGCACGATCGTGTCGGCTGCTGAGCGAAACCGGCTGGAGCGACATCTCAGCGACGTCACCTCTCGGCTGCAGCAGGTCGAGCTCAGCGAGCCTCGCCTCATCCACGGCGATCCCCAGCACCGCAACACGTTGTGGGACGAAAGCGGTCAGGCGGTCCTCTGCGATTGGGAAAGTGCGGTGTTCGGCCCCGCGGAATGGGACCTCGTGACGATCGAGGTCCACTGCCGCAGATTCGGGTTCCCTCCGGAGCAGTACGACAACTTCTGCGAGCGCTACGGACGTGACGTCCGGGAGTGGGACGGCTACGAGGTCTTCAGGGATCTCCGCGAGCTGAGGATGATCACCACGAACGCGCGGAAGTCCGCGCCGGGAACCCCGCAGGCCGCAGAGGTCACACGACGGATCGCTCAACTGGGTGACGATCATGCCCAGCCGTGGAGCATCCTCTGACCGTGGGACGAACCCTGGTCGGTCAGTCGGACAGATGCAGCGGTGCCGCGCTCAGTGCGCCGGCGAGAAGGTCGTCGAGCAGATTCGGGAGGCTGGCAGGCAGGAGCTTGTCGGTGCACTGGTGGAGTTCTGGCGCTGACCACCAGCGGCGCTCGATCAACCCGGCTTTCTCGTTCTCGGTGGGCTTGAGCGCGACCTTCGGCTCGGTGTCGGTGATGCGGCCGAGGAACACGTGGTCCTCGCGGTGGTGGTCGCGGCCCTTGTAGTGGAAGCGGGATTCGCGGATCCACAGCTTGTGGCCCAGCGACGGGATGATGATCCCGGTCTCCTCCGCGACCTCGCGCAGGGCGGCGTCCTCCGGCTTCTCGCCCTCGTCGAGGCCGCCGCCGGGGAGCTCCCACCAGTGGTGGTCGCGATCATGCGGGTCGCAGGCGTGGATGAGCAGCACGCGGTCGTGGGCGTCGAGCAGCAGTACCCGAGCACCGATGCGTGGGCTGGTGGTGGTGGACATCCGGCGGGCGTTCCTCGCGGTCGGCTGACGGGGGGTGGCAGCCTGCGCGGGTGGTGCCGGAGTTCAGAACAGCGTGGGTTCCGGTTCGGTGAGCGCGTCGACCGCCGTGACGGGGCCAGACGTTAGCAGCGGCTGCTGTGCGCTCAGCGCCAGCGTGACGGCGAGTCCTGAGCGCAGTCGTAGCGGTAGCCGAGTTCCGGCTGGCATGCCCAGCTGTTTTCGACCGGGTCAGGGGCGCAGGTGCTGACACAGGTCGGTTAGGCCGTGTCGTTCAGCCAGGCCGGTTTCAACCACCTGCGCCGCGGCCCAAGTCCCTGCTGAGCCAAGCCTCGGCGACGCCGAATGTCTCGACCAAGAGCCACTCAATCCCAGGTTGAAGTCCGCGTCTTGGAGCTGCTCCAAGACGCCAGCAAAGCCGTACCCAATTCGTTCAGTCGAGTGAATCGTTCAGTTGGACAGCTCAGCCGCTGCCTCGGCGATGAGTTCCACCGACTCGCCCTCGTCCAGCGCCCGCGTGCTGAGAGCTTCGAAGTGCCGAACGCACTTCTCCGTCAAGCCCAGCTCCTCGACGTACTCGCCCTTGATGAACGACTCGAAGTACGCGACGTCGCTGTGCTGGCGATGCGGAAAGCTGAGCAACGTGAACGACCCGCCCGTCACCGGGCAAGTGCCCGCACCGCGCGGCACGACCTTGATCGAGACCGTCTCCAGCTCACTCAGCCCCACCAAGTGCAGCAGCTGCGCCTTCATCACTCGCCGACCGCCAACGGTCATCCGCAGCACAGCCTCCGGGAACACCGCCCGGACGACGATCGGATCGCTGTCGCGGAGCCGTTGCGCCCAGGCATGCCTGATCACAGCATGCCTCGCACCACGGACAGGGTCGCCGGCATCCACCACGATGCTCGCGTAGTCAGGAATCTGGAGCAGCGAGGGCACGGCATCCGGCGCGAACACACCCAGCCTCGTGGCCTCACCGACCAGCGCCGGAAGATCCTCGACTGGGTCGAACAGCACGACGTCATCGGTGACCGCACGGACCAGATTGGCATGCTGTGCCTGCTTCACGACGGTCTGCCACTCCAGCGCCGGCACCCCGTAGACGTAGCCGAGCGCCATGATGTCCAGGACCGCAGACGGCTGGATGGCGTTCTCCATCATCGAAAGCTTGGCGCTGCTGAACCCCACCAAGCGACCGGCCTCGGTCAGGCTGAGCTGCCGTGCATCGCGCCACGCGGCGAGCCGCCGCCCGATAGCGCGTTCAAGCGCCGTGGCCCGGAAGTCCTTCGGCATAGCCGCTTATCCCAGACCTGCCGCAATGCCCAGCTCCTCGAACGAGACGAAGCTGCAGTCCTGGAGCAGGCGGAACGAGGACGCCGCGACCATCCAGCTGGTGGCCGGATCGCCGTAGAGAAGATGCCCCATCCCGGCCGGCTTGAGACCGAAGACCCCCTGCGTGTACAGGGTTCCTCTCACTCCCATGACGTTGAACTCCCGCACTCGGACCGCGACAGCACCACGTCGGAGCGCTGGACACCGCTGCATCGCGACCGGGACACACCGGGCACAGATCGGAGGCTCTACCGAGGCCATGTCCTCCGGCCAGTTCGGACTGTCTCCTCGGAAGTCCCGCATCAGCCACAGGACGCCCTCCGCGGTGCGGTCAGCCGGTTCGGCGCACACCTGGCACAGCAGGTTGTTGATCGCCTGTCGCTGCCGCGCCGGATGTACCCGCGCGAACTCCGGCACACCCACACCGTGCCGCTCCGCGACCCGGTTCCACAGCACGCCGTGCGCGTCCCGATCTCCCGGAAGCTCGTTGGCGTAGCCCACTCCGCGCCCGTCCGCACGCACCAGCAACGTGCAGTGCAGATCATGCTCAGCCGACCACGACGTCACATACGGCGCGAGGACGCGGCTGAGTTCGGCGGTTCCGACTTCGGTCGTCATCACCCTGTTCTTTCGTTTTCGGCATGTCCAACCCCTGCTCGTCCGACGCGCAGCCCGATCCGCAAAGCTCGGAACGTTGAGGCCGTCCGGTCGTCTTGCGCCATTCGCTGTCGCACTTGGGGCACTCCGGCCACAGCCAGTCCGGGTACTTCGGCGGCTCGACCTCCGGGACGACCAGCTGCTCGCCGCACGGTGATTCGATCCGGCTCCCCGGCAACACGAAGCAGCGCGGAACGGCGTGACGCGCTCCGCGGTACGGGAACCAGCGGAACGGCTCCGGCGGTGTGCAGCTGCTCGAAGTCATCGACGGGTCCACGGCTGCCTGCGCTGACACGGCCATCCCCTCCTTTCGGATGCCAACCGGTGAGTGGGATTGACTAAACGGCGAGACCCGGTCCGCTGACCACGTCGCAGACGGCACGCCCGTGCCACACGAACGCAACACGCAAGCGACTGACCAGCCACAACGTTGACTGACCTGATCGAGTGAAAGCAAAATTCTCGTCTGGACAACCGCCATTCGCCGAAACTGGCGCGATACGCTGATGGCCATCAACTGACACTCGGGAGCATCAATTGGCCAGGTGGCGAAGTGCGTTCGCGCAGCGCCGCGAGGCCATGGGCTTCACCCAGGAGGGATTGGCCAAGCTCTTGGGCGTCGACCGGGTGACGGTCGGCAGGTGGGATCGGCTGGAGAACCCACCGGATGCGTTCATCCAGCCTCGGCTGGCCGCCGCACTGGAAGTCACCACCGCTGAGCTCATCGAACTCCTGCACCCGGAACAGAAGCCGCTCCGGGTCGTCGAGGTCTCGCAGAAGACGCGGCAGTCAGGGCCTGACTCCGTGCACCGCATCCAGGGCGCCGCGCTGGCGTTCCAAGAGACGGATCGGAGGCTCGGCGGGGGCGTGCTGCTTCCCTCTGTCGAGCTCTACCTCAGCCGGGAGATCGCACCGCTCCTGCTCGACGCGCACAGCGGTACCGCTGCGGCGGGAATCTTCTCCGCCGCGGCCTCCATGACGGAGATCGCGGGCTGGATGACCCACGACAGTGGGCAGAACTCCCGCGCTCGTGCCTACTTCGAGCGCGCGTTCCGCTTGGCCGTCGCCGCCGAGAACAACGCGCTGGCCGGCAATGCCTGCGCCTCGATGTCGCATCTCGCCATCGAGCTGGGACAGCACACCGACGCCCTGCGAATCGCGACCACTGGAATCACCAAGACGAGCCAGGCAGACGGAACGCTCCGGCTCACCGCGCGACTGCATGCGATGCGCGCCAGAGCACTCGCCCTCACCGGAGAGAATCAGGCCTGCGCCGAGTCACTCGACACCGCTGAGTCTTTGCTCGACCAGGCGACGAACGAGAAGCCGGCCGACTGGATCGCGAACTTCGACGAGGCGTCGCTCGCCAGCGAGGCGGCCCAGTGCTTCCTCGCCCTCGCCGAGTACGCCGAAGCGGAGCAGCGCGCGACCACCGCCATCCAGCTCCGCACCGGCGACCGCGTCCGCAGCCGGGCATTCGGCCAGCTCACGATGGCGAACATCCTGATCGGCGCCGGCCGGCTCGACGAAGCCGCCGCGTTCGGCAACGAGGTCTGCAAGGTGACGGCCTCGCTCAGCTCGACCCGCGTCCTTGATCAGCTCAACGCCCTGGGGCATACCTTGGCGTCGGCGCGCAGCGTCCCCGAGGTGGCGCACTTCCTGGCCACCCTGGGCGCGCTCAGCCAGGTATCCGACGCCAAGGAAGGTCAAACTGCGACGTGGCCGGTCTGACTGACGACGACGCCCGGTTCGCCTATCTCGCCGAGGGCAACGCGAAGCAAGCTCGCAAGCGCGTCGCCGCGGACGTGCTCCTCCGGGACCAGCGCGGGCGCATTGTGCTGGTGAACCCGACCTACAAGGAGCACTGGGACCTACCCGGTGGGATGGCCGAGGACAACGAGCCTCCGCGTGCCGCCGCAGTCCGTGAAGTCGGCGAAGAGCTGGGCCTGTCGATCCAGCCGGGCCGAGTACTCCTACTCGATTGGATCGGCCCGCACGGTCCGTGGGATGACCAGCTGCTCTTCATCTTCGACGGCGGCGTGCTGGTGAAAGACGAGGTGGAGCAGCTCGCGCCGCGCGATCCCGAGATCAGCGAAGTCGCCGCAGTGCCGTTCCAGGAGGCGTGCCAGCTGCTCCGCGCCGATATGGCGAAACGACTCGAACGCGCACTCCACGCGCTGGAACACAGCTCGACCGACTACTCGGAGAGCCCTCAGTGAAGTATTGACTGACTACAGCCGTTCGCCGAGCAACCGATCGAACCGAGCCACAGGTTCCCGTCGAGCGTGCTTCTACCTAGCACGTCAAGCACCAGTTCACAGCGCCACCCGGGACACACCCCGATAGGCACCCAGCCTCGCCCACCAGCAAGAACACCGGCACCGAGCCGCCCCCGATCTCGGATCACACTTCCGATAAGGACAGTTTCGCGCCGTCGTCCTGCATCATGGCACCGTGCGGTTTCTCGTCTCGTTGCTGGCAGTCGCCGTCCTGGCGGCCTCGCTGCTGTTGACGATCTCCAACGACCCGCCGACGGTCGCGGTCGCGAGTGGCAGCCCGGAGAGCAAGGTGACCGACCCGGTGCCCTTGCTGGAGTTGGCGACGCCGCACGAGCAGGGGTTGTTCTGGACGTTGTCGCAGGCTGAGGCTAAGACCGCGGCCGAAGTGCACGGCATGCAGGTGCAGGCGGATGCGCGGGTGGGGTACCTGCGGCGGCAGGCGTTCGAGGGGTCGACGCCGTTGTACCGGCTGCGCAAGCAGGGGCGGATCGCGTACATGCTCACGTCGTCCGCGGCTGAGCGGGACCAGTTGACCTCCGGGGACGACCCGTTGTTCCGGTACGAGGGGGTGATCGGGCACCTGTCCGTGTCGCCGCAGCCGGGGACCGAGGTGCTCTACCGGGTGCACAAGGAGGGGGCGGCCGACTCGTGGCGGCCGGCGTTGGCGTCGCGGTTGGGGGCGATGCGGGCGCTCGGGTACGACCAGGTCGACGGGCCTCTGGGGTACGTGTACCCGCGGTGGATCCGGGCTGGGGCGATCTACTTCGGCGCGTTCGACGCGCAGGGCAACCGGGCCATGATGGACCGCATCGGGCGGTACTACGGCAAGGAGTTCGAGAACGACTGGTGGGGTGGTGTCCGACACGCGCGGGACGGCAACCCGAAGGCGGTGCGGCACTGGCCGGATGAGGACTTCTCGCACCTCAAGCCATCGATCGGGTACTACGACGACTCGAAGCCGGAGACGCTGGAGCGGCACATCAAGCAGGCCACGGGGGCGGGGCTCGACCACTTCGCGTTCTACTGGTACTGGAACCCCGGCGCGGCCGACGAGCAGTACGCGGCGGGGTTGCGGGCGTTCCTGGCCGCGCGGAACCGGGGCGACATGAAGTTCACGGTGCTGCCGTGCATCCACCCGTGGCGCGGCGGTGCCGGTGGGACGTTGCGGATGCCGTCCGAGCAGATCGACAGGGCCGCGGAGATCCTCGTCGACGACTACCTCAGCCAGCCGAACATCCTGCGCGCCAACGACGGGCGGCCGATGTTGCAGCTCTGCGACGTGCGGGGCATCGGCAAGGTCAACGACCGGCCGGAGAACGACAAGAGCGACGAGATCGACGACGCGGCGGTGCGGCGGTTCACCGACGCGATCCGGACGCGGGCCAGGGCCACGCTCGGTGAGGAGGTCATGATCACGATGACCACCGACAACGGGTTCCCGGGGCCGCAGCACGGGGTCGACGGCAGCTACTGCCCCGGGCGGTTCACCGGCTCGTACGAGCAGTACGTGGCCGGGGAGCGCGAGTGGTTCGGCACCATCCCCGGTGCCGTGGTCCGGTGCGCCACGTCGGACTTCGACGAACGGCCGCGGATCGGCATCAGCACGCAGGACCCGGTGACGTCCAGTGACAGCCCTGAGGAGGCCAAGGCCAAGCTGCACGCGGCCTTTCGCTGGTACGAGGACCAGTCGCCGGAGGGTTTCCGCAGGGTGCTGGGCGCCGTCCGGGACGACGTCGACGCGTCCGCGCGGTCGTCGGCCGTGGACAACTTCGTGCTGTTGTACGCCTGGAACGAGTGGCACGAGGGTGGCGTCATCGAGCCGAACGAGCGCGACGGGTGCCGGTACCTCGACATCGTCCGGTCCGAGCTGCGGCTCAGGAACGGCACCGGGTGCGTCGCCGTGCCGTGAGGCCGGGCGTCACCCCCTGGCCAGCTCACCGAGCCGCGCGAGGAGCTTCGTGAGCCCGGTCGGCGCCTCCGGCAACGACTCGGTGCTCGTGTGCAGCTCCACCTTGCCGTCCGGGTAGGCCAGCGCGGTCACCACGACGTCGTCCGCGCCCAGCCGGCGCGACGCCTGGCCCAGCACGCCGCCGCAGGTGGCGAACACGGTCAGCACCAGGTCGCCGAACGGCTGGCCGGGGAAGCGGGGCAGCACGAGGCTCGTCGGGCGGCCGTACTCGGCGTCGAACGCGGAGGAGAGCAGGCCGCCGGACACGTAGGGCGCGGTGAAGTTGAGGACGCCCTGCACGCGGTCGCCGGCGCGGGTCGAGGCCGGCACCGGGCGGCCCGCGGCGTCCACCGGGACGATCGCGAGCACGTAGCCGACGCACCACGACTCGGGTTTGACCATCGTGATCCACCCGCTGGTGCTGTCGAGCCGGCCGGAGGCGGGGACGACCGGCCAGCGCGGCGGGGTGAAGGCGACCTCGGCCTTCCACTCCACGCCGACGGTGTCCGGGTGCTGGGTCACGACGGCGGTGGTGACCCGCCCGCCGCCGGGCCCGAAGACCGCAGAGGACGGTGCCTGGCCGGTGGAGGGACGCAGCGTGACGGTGGAGGACGCCACGAGCTGGCTGCCCACCACGACCACGGTCGGGGAGACGGTCTGCTGCGGGTCGACCTGGCGAACGTCGGCCGCGCCGCGGCCGGCCAGCAGCGTGCTCAGCGGGGTGTCGAGCGTGTGGTGTTCGACCGCGGGGTACCAGTCGTCGGGGTTGGCGGTCGGGATCACCGCCGTGGCGCGGACCGTGCCGGGGATCGTGCGGGCCACGCCCTGCTCCAGCGCGGTGCGCCAGGCCAGCACGCCGAGCTCGGTGAGCTCGACGGCGATCGTCGCGGCACCGGCCAGCGGTGAGGCGGTGATGATCGCGGGCGCTGCGGCGACCCCCGCGGGCAGCTCCAGGTCGACGGTGAGGCCCTGCAGCACGGCGGGCAGCACCGTGAACGGCGCGCGGCGGGTCTCCGGCAGCGGCAGGGTGTCCCGCCACGTCCAGCGCTCCCGTGCGACCCGTTCCACGTACGGCCTGCCCACGTACGCGCTCACCGAGATCACCGCGGAACCGCCGGTCGTGACGACGGCGCCGTCGGGGCGGACCTCGCGGCGCACGGTCAGGGCGAAGTCGGTGAGGGCGAGCGAGGTCGGGGTGAACCACAGGACGTCGAGCGTCTCGTCGGGGCACACCACGAACCCCGGATCGTGGTCGAACGGCGGCAGGTCGACGATCTCCTGCTCGACGTCCTGGTAGAGCGGGTACAGCAGGCGTTGCGGCACCTCCTCCGGTGTCCACCGGGGGATGACGCCGTAGTCGTCCGGCTCGTGCAGCAGTTCCGGCTGCTCGACGGGGTAGGAGTCGATCAGGTCGAGGGCGAGGACGCGTTCCTTCACGGCTGCTCCTTCGAGGTGGTGGTGGAGAACGGCAGGAACACCCACTCCAGGTCGGCGCCGCGCACCCCGAGCACGACCGGGTGGCTGATGTCCATCGCGGCGAGCGCGGCGCCCAGGTCTTCGGAGCGGACCAGCAGCTCACGGCCGCGGGCGCCGGCGGTGACGCGCACGCCGGTGACGGTTCCGCCGTGGTAGCGGACCTCGGTGATGCGGCCGGTGACCTGCAGGGGCAGGTGGCCGGCGAGGTCGGGTGCGGCGCCGGTGACGACGACACCGGCGCGGGCGCGGCGGGCGAACGCGGTGCCGTCGGCGTCGGCGCCGACCACGTCGAACGGCACGTCGAGCACCGCCGGTCCGCCGGGCAGGTCGACGACGTGACCGAACGCGGGCACCGACGCGGCACGGGCCGCCGCCTCCGGGTTGCCCCTCTCCCGGTCGCGGTGCGCACGCGACGGCCGCACCCGCAGCACGAGCGGGCGTCCGGCCTCCGGGTCGGGTGTGCGCGCCAACCGGGTGGGCGGCAACGAGACCTGCCGCAGCGACGAGCCGGGCGCGGCACTCACGCGCAGCAACCGCCGGCCCGGCGCGACCTCCGGTGTCTCGACGGTCAGGCCCACACCGCCGCGGACCCACGCGATCGGCTCGCCCACGACCGGCTCGCCCACGACCGGCTCGGCGAACGCCGCCCGGACCGTCCACGTGCCGGGCACCTCGCCCGCGCGGTCCACGACCAGCTCGGTGCGGTCGGCGTGCTCCACCACCCGCGTGCCCGGACCCGGTGCGGCGGCGGGCTCTCCCGGTCGCTGCACGGAGATCGCGGTCGTGCGCGCCGGGAACACGAGCACCAGCGTGCTGTCCGCCGCGACCACGCCGAAGCTGACCGCGACACCCTCGTCGGCGGGCACCCGCGTGAGCAGGACCTGTTGCAGCCCCGCGGACTCCACCGCGGTGTCGCGCAGCACCGCGCCCAGTCCCGGTGCGTGGTCGGCGAGCCGGTAGCGCACGCGGGTGCCGGCGCCGACCGCGGTGGCGAGCCGGGCCAGCAGGTTCGGGTCGTCGGACACCACGTGCACGTCGGCCCGTCCGGCCAGCGCCCGCACCGAGTCCACTCCGGACGCGGTGATCGGCGTGCCGGCGGGCAACCCCAGCAGTGCCACCGCGTCCACCGCGTCCACACCGTCCACGTGCTCCCGGACGGCCGCGGCGGCACCGGCCAGGCCCGTCGCCTCCTCCGCCACCACGTGCAACCGCGCTCCGGTCGCCGCCAGGACGCTCGCGGAGGTGTCCGTGGCCTCCCGCCACCGGCCGGGTGCGGCCTCCGGTTCGGCGGCCGAGCCCTCCGCCCACCACGCGGCCTCGTCGGGGGTGAGCTCGGGAACGGGAGCTCCGCTCGCGATGCCCGCGACCACGGTGGTGCCGGACGCGGTGTGGTCGGCCTCGGCGTTCGTGATCACGAGCGCGAAGTCCTGCCCCGGCCGCTCGAACCCGCCGGTGAGCGCGTCGGTCGTGAGCGTCAGCGCGGTCACCGTGACCTCCAGCGCGCGCACTTCGCCTGCGGGGAGGTAGATACACTGCAGGTTGTCCGCGCCCTCCTCGCGCAGCACGGCACCGGTCAGCGCGCTGTCGGCCATCGTCCAGCCGCCGCGGAACCGGTCGGCGCCACCGCGCCACGTGCGTCCGCCGTCCTCCTTGGCGCGCAACGCCAGCCGGTTCACCACCGGGCTCGCCGACGCCGTGCCGCTGCCGACCGCGCCCGGTGGGTCCGTCCAGGTCAGAGTGATCTTCACCGGCCGCGCCGGGTCGGCCGCGCGGACCGGGAAGCGGCGGGTTTCCCCTTGTCCGGTCAGGAGGTCGGCCTGGTCGAACGCGAGGCGCGCCACAGCTGGGTCAAGCAGCTCGCGCAACGACAACCGGCCCCAGCCCTGCTGGTTGTTGGGGACCGGGCCACCGGTGTCGATCGGCTCGGCGCCGTTGACGACGAGCGCGCGCAGCATCGCCGGCGACGGGTTCACACCACCGTGCCAGCGCCGCCACCACTGGGCGAGCAACGCGCACGCCCCGGCCGTTTTCGGGCTGGCGCCGGAGGACCCGCCGCCCCACGTGATCAGGTCGCTGACGTAGTCGACCTCGCCGGGGAACACGCCGTGCGCGGCGGAGGCGGTCCACTCCCCCGGTGCGACGACGTGCGGGCGGATCCGCCCGTCACCGCAGTTGCCGTGGCTGGACGGGTACGAGCCGGTGTAGACGTCGCGGACGTCGTCGCTGTCGGAGCCGCCGACGTCGGGCCGGTAGTTCTCGGAGTTGCCGGTGACGATGACGTTCTTCGCCGCCTTGGGCCGGGTCAGCCCGGACCGGCCGTTGTTGCCCGAGGAGAAGCACACGGTCAGCGGAACGCCGTCCGCGGCGCGGACCATGCTGTCGTACAACGCTTCTTCCGAGCCGTAGTCCATCGGGTCGGCGAGCTTGCGGCCCCAGGAGTTGTTCTGGATCGCGATCGACCGGCCCGCCTGCGCGGTGGTCTCGCCGCACAGCTCACGGCCGGGGCGGCCGAAGTCCTGCGACAGCACCGTCGCCGCCGGTGCCGTGCCCAGCCCGTAGCTGAACCCGGCACCGTCGCGTTCGGTCCGGTACGCCCCGGCCGCGTGACCCGCGACCATGGTGGCGTGCCAGTCCTTGCGGCCACCGGCGAGGTCCTCGGCCCGGCCGGCGAACGCGGGGTGGCCGACGTCGACACCGCCGTCGACGATGCCGATCACCGCACCGGAGCCGTCGACGTGGTGCGCGGTCAGCCACTCGTCGTAGGAACCGTGCGGCCGCCCGGCGAGGTCGAGCTGCCCGGCCACGACGAGCCCGGCGACCTCGTCCTCCTGCTCGGCGTCGCCGAACGACTCCACCGACAGCACCACCGGCAGCGCCAGCAGCCGGTCCAGCCCTTCGGCGCCGACACGGGCGCGGACCCGCACGCGTTGCTCGTCGAGCACGTCGTTGCCCGCACCGGGCACCAGCTCCACGACGGCGCCGACCGCGGCGACCACCCGTGCGCGTTCCCGCGGGGCGGCGGCGAGCACCACGACCGCGTCCTCGCCGTCCTCGGCGAGCAGCGGCGGTGCGGTCTTGAGCGCGCCGGTCAGCTCGGTCACCGACCGGATCGCCGGGTCGCCCTCGCTGGTGCGCACCGCCTCGGGCAGCGCGGCGAGGTCGCTGCGCCGTCCCCGCACGAGGTAGCTGTTCTCCGGCTGGTAGCCCAGCAGCACGACACCGCGGTCGCGGACCTCGGCCAGCCACCGCGGGTCCGGTGGTGCGACGAACTCGACGTAGGCGGCGACGTCGGGCTCGTCCTCCGGCGCGGGGCGGCCCAGCGCCTGCCGGATCGACCGGCGCGCGGCCGAGACGGCGGTGCGGTTCGCCCTGGCCGGCAACCGGAGACCACCCGTGCCGACGTGGTCGCCGTCCCGCGGCCGGTCGGCCGCGGTGACCACCTCGACCACCGCGGCACCGTTGCCGTAGGAGTGCACGAGCCGTTCGCCGGGCTGTGGTGCGTGTGCGGGCACCAGATAGGTGTGCGGCATCGTGCCCTCCCTCCTCCCTGACCGGCCGGATCAGACGGTGAGCGTCGTCCGGATGGTGTCGACGTACTCGCCGCTGCCGTCGAGGCGGACCTCGACGTCGCGGCTCTCCTTCTCGAACGCGCTCCAGTCGTCCGACGGGCGCAGCCGCACCTGCCGTGACGTGCCGTCGGCCAGCCGCACCCACAGCGAGGTGCCGCCGCGGCCGTACTCGACGCCGACCGTCCAGCCGCGGATCAGCTCACCGGGACGACCGGGCGCCGCCGGGCGGCCCGACTCCGGCCGGGGCTTCTCCGGGCGCGGCTGCTCCGGTCGCGGCCGCTTCATGCCCTCCGGCCGACGGGCGGGCAACGGCCTGGGCCTGTGCGGTTTCGTCTCCTGGTCGGGGCGCTTCGGCGTGAGGTCCACGACGATCGGCCTGGCCTGACCGCGCACCAGGGCGAGCGCGACGTCACCGGCCTCCGGCAGCTGGGTCTCGCTGGTGACCAGCCGGACCGTGCCGGTGGTGAGGTCGGCGAGGATGAACACCGCGGTGTCGGACGGCGGGATCACCGTCTCCGGTGCCCGCCGGATGCGGCCGCCGATCTGGCCGAACGCGCTGAACTTCGCGACACCCGGCCGGCCCTGCAGGTCGAGCGGGTAGGCGAAGTTGACCGGTGTCGCGGTGTCGAGGCGGGCCGAGTCGCGCAGCGGCGCGCTCAGGTGCGGACCCTCGTAGCTGACGTTGAGGACCAGGAAGTCCTCCGCCGGTGTGGTCGGGTTGAGGACGATGCGCCCGTTCTCGGTGACGAACAGGTAGATCTCGGTGCGCCCGACCGACGCGGAGGCCTTGATGACCATCTGGTCACCGCCCTCGCCGACGGTGCGCCGCTGCACGTCCTTGACGATCGGCCACCGCGGTGTCGCGAAGTTGAGCTGCGTGACGCAGTTGACGACGACGTCGCCGGGCCGGGTGCTGACCACGGTGTAGCGCTCGGTGCCGCCCTCCTTGCCGAAGACCGGTGCACGCGGGATGGAGCCCTCGCTGTAGCTCAGCGACACCGAGGCGCTCTCCAGCTGCTCGTCCGCGTCGACCAGGACGACCGAGTCGAACGCCTGCTGCGCGGGCACGTTCGTCAGGCACGCCGGGTCCAGGCCGCTGAACAGGGCCGCCAGCGAGATGTCCATGGTCTGGGTGAGCCAGGTGGTGCCGCGGAACTCGATGCGCTGGGTGAAGTCGATCGCGTCGGACTGCTGCTTCCACTTGAGCGCGAAGCCGGCGCCACCGAAGAACCCGCCGCCGTGCTCGGCCTGGGCGGGCGCCACCTCCGGCATCGGCGCGAAGACCTGCTCGAACAGGATCTTCTGCGCCTGCTGGGAGAACGTCTTCACCATCTCCTGGCGCAGCGCCTCCAGGTCCGGCGGCAGGCCCTGGTTGAAGAACACGACCTCGACGGTGCCGTTGCGGGTCAGCTCGTCCCACGCGGACTCGATCTTGGCGCTGCCGCCGAAGAAGAACCCGTTGTAGCTCACGTCGAGCGCGGCCGAGAAGTGCTCGAACATGCGGCGCCCGTGCACCCGCACCTCGGCGCCGATGTCGGGCATGCGGCGCAGGTACTCGTAGCTGATCGTGATGTCGCCGTTGATCCCGGTGCCGGTGCGGATGCCCTGCGCCCACTCCAGCGCGCCGACCTCGGTCAGGTTCGCCATGAACGACAGCGACCCGCCGGGCGTGCCGACGTCGCGCTCGTTGTGGGCCTGGTCGGAGGCACCCGCGATGGTGGGCAGGTTGAGCCGCGCCTTGCCCTTCTGCGTGGTGAGCGGGTGGAACCGGACCAGGTTCGGGTCGGCGATGCCCTGGGCCGCGACGAGCGCCTTGGCCTGGTCGATCGTCGCCGCGTCCATCGTCGGCGTGGTGTTGACGGCGATCGTCGCCGCACCACTGGCGATCTTGATGCTGCCGTCGGGCTGCTGCGTGGTGTAGGTGGTGACAGCGACCCCGGGCTTGCCCCGGTCGTCGAGCATCAGCCGCGGCTGTCTGGCGACGTAGAGCACCAGGTTGGGCTGGTCGCAGTTGTAGAGCGTGTAGTTGCCCGCCGTGCCGAGCGCTCCGGACAGGCTGACCGGGACGCTCTCGGTGAGGAAGGTTGCCATGGTCGTTTCTCCTCGTGTCGGATGCCTGGCGATCAGCCGTGCACCAGCGCGGTCTCGGCTCCGGAGCCGAACTCGCGGTCGAACCGGGTGAAGGTGATGTGCTCGGCGGTGCCCGCGAACGGCGGCCACGGGTCGTTGACCCGCACCGAGGTCCCCTCCGGGGTGCCGTCGCCGTCGATCCCGCAGACGACGACGCCCCGGTGCGGCGCGTCCGGCCGGACCGCCCAGACCGGGCCCCACTCCCGCAGCAGCGCCGCCCAGTCGCGCGGGGACAGGCCGGTCACGCGTTCCTCGGCCAGCCGCCACGTGCCGACGGCCGCGCGGATGCGCTGCCACGGGTAGGAGGTGTCGAGGTCGAGGCCGGCGTCGGCCGCGACCTGTGCGGGGGTGATGGCCCTGTGCTCGCGGGCTTCGACCAGCGCCGCCAGTGACGCCGCCCAGCCGGACGTGGTGGTCGGCTGCGGCACCAGCGCCACGGGCACGGTCACCGAGAGGGGCCGGCCGGTCTCGGCGTCCGGTGGGAGTTGCCTGCGCACCAGCGGTGTGCCGAGCGGCCGGTCGGACACCTCGTCGCCGGCCTCGGCGCCGGTGAGGACGCGCAGCGATCCGTTCTGCACCAGCAGCAGCACGACACGGGTGTCGGCCGGGAGCTCGCGAGAACCCTGGACGAGCTGCCCGCCCACGGAACCGGCGACGATCACCGTGCAGAGGGCGTGCCGGTCTCCGGTCGCCGGGTAGTGGACCGTCACCACGCCGTCCGGTGCGAGGGTGGCCGACCAGACGGTGTTGCCGCACTTGGCGGTCAGGCTGACCACGTCGTCCGCACGCCCGGCGGGCCGGTCGTCGTCGAAGACCGCCAGGAAGATCTCCTGCTTCACCAGCCACTGCTTCGGGCGCACGTGGACGTGCGGTGATCCGGGCTCGGTGGTCTCGTGCACCGACACCACGGGCAGGTGCGGCGCGTTGAAGACGATCTGGGTGCGGTGCTCGACGGTGAGCTGCGCGGGGTGCTCGGTCGTGACCGTGGTCGTGCGGGTGCCGCCGGCCCTGTCGAAGGTCAGCACCGCCGGTGGCCGCAGGTCGCCGAAGTCCAGCGACACCGACACCGAGGCCACGAGCTCGCACGGCTGAACGGTCACCTGCACGGGCACCGACACCGCGGCATTAACGTCGCGCAGAACGCTGGAATCCAGTCTTGCCAACAACTCCGCGACGCCCACCACCGTCGTCCCGGTGAGCCAGGTCAGCCCGCCGACGGTGACGCTCAACGGCAGGTCCGGCACGTCGGCGGCCCGTTTCCAGCGCAGCACGCAGATCGGCGGGCCGGTGGTGGCCTCCTGCCGGACGGCGAACATCAGGTCGAACAGGTTCTCCCTGATCTGGTCGACGAGGGCGTCCCTGGCGGCGAGCAGATCGCCCGCCGGTGAGCCGCTGAACGTGACCTCGACCGCGCCGGTGCGCACGAGCTCGGCCCACGCCGCCCGGATCTCCCCGGTGGTGCCGGAGATCTCGCCGTCCTCCGCTCTGGTGAGCACCGCCGCCAGTCCGTTGTAGACCTTGCGGCCGTGCAACCGGACGACGGACGTGGCCGGTGGCATCAGCCGCGGGTACGAACAGGTCAGGGTGATCGTTCCGGCCACCGGGCCCTTGTCCGTGACCGCCGCCGCCCACCGGTCGGCCTCGGCCGCGGCGAGCTCGACCTGCACCGTGGTGCCGGTCGTCGTGGTGCGGACCGCGTCGACCTCCGCGGACAGCGCGGCGTCGCGCACCGGCATCGGCACGTAACGGGGGTCCGCGCCGAGGTAACCGTCGGCGCGGATCGCCCGCGTCCAGGTGTCCTGCAACGACAGCAGCACCGCCGGGTCCTCGGTGAGGCTGCCGGAGAACTCGAAGGTGGCCGCTCCCCCGGTGGTCTGGAAGCTGTTGCCGGTCCACTCCCGGTAGCGGGTGACGGTGGCGATGGGCCGTCTTTGCGAGTCGACGGCGAACCGCAGCTCCGTGCGCTGGTAGAGCAGCACCTGCGGTTCCGTGCTCGCCCAGATCCGGTAGCCGCCGACGTCCCAGTGGGCGGCGTCCGCGGCGACCGCGGTCAGCGTCTGCGTCGGGGCGCTCATGACCGTCACGACCAGATCGCGTCGAAGACGGCCTGCGGCAACGCGGAGTCGTCCCGCGCGTAGGACCACCCGGCGACCGCGCCCTCCATGTCGGTGATCGCGTTCTGCATCTCCAGCACCTCGTCGTCGCTGAGGTCACCGACGACGGTGTTGACGTCACACCCGACCGCGGCGGCGACGTTGTTGGCGTAGCGCACCGGGTCGTTGCCGTCGGAGGCGGGCGCGTACCGGTTGAACGCCGCGAGGATCGACAGGTGCGCGTAACCGGGCCCGCGCAGCAGCTGCCGGATCGCGTCGTAGCCCAGGTCCCAGGACGGGAAGATCATGAAGTTGTGCCAGTTGACCTTGCCGGGGTAGGCGCCGTAGGTGGGCCCGCCGGCGGTGATGTTGCCGGGGTTGTTGTTGAGCCAGGAGAAGCTGCCATCGCCGCCCCTCATGTGCGGCTGGCCCTCCACGACCTCGTTCCCGTACACGACGAAGTTCGAGATCTCCCACCCGTGCCCGCCGTAGTCCTGCGGCGCGCTGGTCCCGAACCACTGGGACTGGGGGATGTTCTTCGTGCGGGAGACGTTGCCGTTCCAGTACCAGAGAGCGTCACCATCGTCGAGAGCCATCGCGCTCACCCACCTCCGGACTCCAGGGGTGACCACGGCCGTCAGCCGGGTCCGCACCCTGAGGCTCCGTCGGGGGTTCGCTGATACAGGTCTTGTGGTTGTTCACACTTTTGGACCAGTTACGGCTACGCCAAGTGGTCGCGTGGTGACGCTGGTGCTTGCGGTTCCTCGACCGGGCCTGCTCCATCCGGACCAACTGCGAACCGAACGGAACCGCGTGACGCAGCGTTGCGTCATCCTTTCGAGCGAGGAAGTACCGCGTTCGGGGAGGGACGTCACGGTGCCCGTGCAGACCAGCGTGAAGACCACCGGAGGCCTGTGATGTCGAACCCCCTGGTGGTCAAGCCCGACGCCGCGCCGTCGGGGTTCATGAACGCGGGTACCGGTGACAACGGCTGGGCCACGGGCATTTCCATCGCCGAGTCGGCGATGGACACGTTCAACGGCATCAAGGACGGCAACTGGATCGAGGGTGGCCTCGGCATGGTCGGCCTGGTCGCCGACGCCGCCTCGATGGCGATCGACCCGTTCGGCACCCTGCTGTCCTCGGCGGCCTCGTTCCTGATGGAGCACATGCAGCCGTTGAAGGAGGCCCTGGACTGGCTGGCGGGCAACCCGCCGGTGATCGAGTCGTACTCGGCGACGTGGGGCAAGGTCGCCGAGGAGGTCGGCAAGGTCGCGGCGGAGTACAAGGCGTCGGTCGACGGCACTTCTGCCTGGACGGGTCCTGCCGCGGACGCTTACCGTGCCGCGGCGGGTGGTCAGCTGGACGCGTTGTCGGGTGCCGCTTCGGCCGCTGGGTCCGTGGGGACCGTTGTCGGTGTGATGGGCATGGT
>NZ_JBVJRC010000019.1:0-84075 GCF_055608005.1 Lentzea sp. NPDC036955
CGTGGAACCGCTCATCGGCAGCGTTGGCCGCCGCCCCTGCGACGCGCGCGGCCGCGTTGGCCGGCTTCGTCGGCGTGGTGATGGCACTCATGACTCACGCTCCCAGAACGCCGAACCCGCAGCAGCCACGACGACGCTGCGGGCGTTGGACCTCTCGTTCCTCGACCCACCGTAAGCGGGCACCCCGCCGAACGCTCAACGGTGGGTCCGCAGCACGCGGTCGCCGCTGAGAACAGCCGCTCATCGCAGACCCCGGCTCTCAGCTTCGGCCGCACGCTCCACCTGGTGTTCGGAGCGGGGTCCGGGAGCGGTTCGTGTCTGCCCGGTCACCCGGCGACCGGGGTCCACTTCCACCAGGGGTAGTGGTACTCGCCCTGCTCGACCTGGAACCGCCGGCCGCAGTCGAGGCACTCGCAGACGCGGTCGGGCACCCACTGCCGGTCATTGGGAACCGTCCGCACGACCCGGACGTGCCGGCGCCCGCTCTCCTTCGCCGGGTCGTAGAACTGGTGCGCGGGGTACGCCGCGCACAGGCACGTCCCGGCGGCGAAGAGCCGGACCCGGTCGAGCGCGTGCTCCAGGTTGGAGTGGTTGGACACGAGCAGGCCGCCGAGCTCGACGTCCGCGGTCGCCTCCTCGACGGCGCGCAGCGCGGGGACCAGCGGGGCCAGGACCTCGGGGTCACGGGTCCCGAAGACCGCCCACACCGAGGACAGGACGCGTTCGCCGTCACCGGAGAGGAAGTCCGCGACGACCGGCGACACGTCACTTCCGGCAGGTGGCTCTGCCAGCCACCGCGCCGGCAGCACCACCACGGCGGCGGGGGTGCCGACCAGGGCGACGGCGTCGTCCCCGGACCGCCACCACACCACCTCGGAGTCGATGAAGCGGCTCGCACCGGCGCGGTGGCGCGTGCCCCAGCTCCGGTCGGCCAGGTCGAGGAAGGACGACGGCACGGCAGCAAGGGGCAGCACGTGCTGGTGGACGTCCGTGTGCCCGGCGAGCCCGTCGACCTCCCAGTCGAGCCGCCCGTCGTCCGGCCACGGCAGCCCGGTCATCTGCTCGACCGCGGCCACCAGCTGCCCGGCGGTGACACCGGTCATCCAGCCGCGCCTTCGGCGAGCAGCGCGCGGTACCGGGCGCCGTGGTGCTCGTCCGGGGTCGGCGACACGGCCGGCTCCGGCAGGTCGTCGGGGTCGTCGGCGCTGATCGGGACGCCCTCCGCCCGGCACCGCGCGACCACACCGGCGTAGCCGTCGTCGGCCCACTGGCCGTACTCGTCGCTGAGGGCCTCGCTGAGGCTGCTGCCGCGGAGGCGCTCGAACTGGCCCTCGTTGTCGAGGACGACGACGGGCGCCGCGGTGAGCGGGAGGTGGCCCGGTCCGCGCCAGTAGCCGAACGCCCTGCCCTCGTCCTCGTCCTCGGCGACCCAGGTGACCAGCGCGGCCGTCTCCTCGATCGCCCTGGTGTTGGCGGCGACGTCGGGGTTCGCGAGGTCCGCGGCGGTCAGGTAACCGGTGTCCAGCGCCGCGGGCCGCTCGTCGTCCGCGAGCAGCCGCAGGCCCTCCGACCAGGGGTTGGGCTGACCCGCGTCCTGCCGGCGGCGCCACACGACGAGGTCTTCGGGAACCATCTGCGCACCTCTCGTAGGGGGACCGCAGTGTCGCACGGTGTACCCGATCCGGTGATCACCCGGATCGACTCGTGATCAATACGATCCGCTCACCCCCCGGTGCTTCGAGATCAGGATGCGTGACCGAATGAGCCACCTCGCCAAGTCCTGCCGCGCCCTCGGCGTCGTCGTCGCGGCGCTCGTGCCCGCCGTTCCCGGTGCGGCCGCGGTCGCGGACACGCCCGTCGTGGCGTGCACGACGACGTCGACCTGGACGTACTCGCCCGGTGTCGTGCTGGTGCCGCGACCGCTGCGCACGTCGGTGCGGGACGAGTACACCTCGTGCACCGGTGTGGTCACGGGCGGCACCAGCGAGTTCACCGTGGACCGCACCGCCGGGTGCCTGGAACCGCTCGCCGCCGTGCCGGAGAGCCGCGTGATCAGGTGGGCGGACGGGCGGACCAGCACGTTCACCTACACCGTGACCGTCACGTCCGCCCCCGGCGCCGACGTGGTCACCAAGACCGGCACGATCACCGGCGGCGTGTTCGCCGGGCGGTCAGCCCAGGCCGTGCAGGTGGCCCCCGCGGTCGACCTCGCGCGGTGCCTCACCGCGGAAGGCATCACCCGGCAGTCGTCGGCCGGCACCTTCACCGTCCTCTGAGCCCGCCGTGCCGACCATCGGTGGCGTGCCCCTCGACGAGGGCGTGCGGCTGTTACGCGCGCACGCGCCGCACCTGACGTGGCACGACCGGTCGCCGTTCCTCGGTGCGGTGGCCACGCCTGTGATCCCGTGGCTGCGCATCGCCCACCGGGACCACCGGCGCGAGGCGGACCTCCCGCCGCCCGCGCGACCGGCTGAACCGCACGGGCTCGCGGTGAGCTTCGCACCCGAGGACGGGATCGGCGCACACGCCTGGGCGGCTGCGGCGGGCCTGCGGCTGCTGGCCGCCGACCCGGCCGCCGTGGCCACCGCGGCCGACAAGATCACCTCGCTGGAGCTGTTCGCGGCGGCCGGTGCGGACACACCGCGCACATGGGTCGTCGAGGGCGAGATCCCCGACGCCGCAACGGGTCCGCTCGTCGTGCAGCGCCGGGCGAACAACCTCACCGGCAAGGGCACGCGCCTGGTCACCACACCGCGGCAGCGCGCCGACGTGCTGCGCGAGTGGGCCGGTGAGGCGCTGCGGGTGTCGGTCCACGTCGACGGAGTCCCGGTGACGGTGAGCGGATGCGTGACGCGGCACGGCACGGTGGTGTCCGCGTTGTCCCACCAGCTGGTGGGCATCCCCGAGCTGACGCCGTACTGGGGCGCGCACTGCGGCAACCAGCTGATCGCCGACGACGACCTCCCACCCGGTGCCGCGGCGCGGTGCCGCGAGGTGGGCGCACTGGTGGGCGACCAGCTCGGCGGGCTGGGGTTCCTCGGCGCGTTCGGGCTCGACCTGCTCGTCACACCCGCTGCGGCCGTGCTGGCCATCGAGATCAACCCGAGGTTCCAGACGGTCGTGTCGCTGGTGCAGGCCCAGGAACGCGCCGCGGGACTGCTGCCCACCCTCGGCACGCACGTGCTCGCCGCGGTGGCGCCGTCACTGCCCGTCGAGGAGGTGCAGGTGCCGCACCTGGAGCTCAGCCAGCTCGTCGTCACCGCCGACCGCAGCGGTGTGCTGCGGGAGGGGGTCGAGGCGGGTGTGCACCGGCTCGACGGCGGCGTGCCGCACCACCAGGGCGACGGCGACCTCGTCGGCCTGCGGCCCGGCGAGGCGCTGCTGTGGCCGCACGCCCGTCCCGGTGACCGGGTCCGGCCGGGGGAGGAGCTCGTCCTGCTGCAGTGGCGCGGACCGGCAGCCGCCGTGCGGCCGGCTCCGGAGCTCACGGCCGAGGCGCGGGACTGGGTCAGGGCCGTGCGCCGCGCGGTGGTGGTCGACGATGGCTGACGAGGAGGGCTGGCTCGACCTGCCACCGGAACGCATGCGCGAGCTCGGGCACCGGGTGGTCGACCTCGTCGTCGACCACCTGACCGGCCTGCGCGCCCAGCCGGTCAGAACACCGGCGACACCGCACGAGCTGCGGCACGTGCTGGACGACCCCGTGCCCGAGCACCCGTCCGACCCCGGCCTGCTCGTCGAGTTCCTCGCCCACGAGGTCTTGCCGCGTTCGCTGCGGCTCGGGCACCCCGGCTGCCTGGCGTTCATCCCCAGCGCCGGCAACTTCCTCAGCGTGCTCGGCGACCTGCTCGCCTCCGGCTTCAACACCTCGCCCGGTGCGTGGCCGGTCGGCGCCGGACCCGCGGCCGTCGAGCTGGTGACCGCACGGTGGCTCGCGAGCCTGCTCGGACTGCCGGAGGGCGCGGGCGGCGTGTTCACCCCCGGTGGTGCGCTCGCCAACCTGACGGCGATCGCCGCCGCGCGCGACGACCGCCTCGGCACGAACGCGACGGGCGGCGTCCTCTACTGCTCGGACCAGACCCACCCCGCCGTGCTGCGCGCCTGCCACGTCCTCGGGCTGCGGCGGGACCAGGTGCGGCTGCTGCCGGCGCTGCGCGCGGAGCCCGTGCGGCACGCGGTCCACGCCGACCGCGCCGCCGGACTGCGCCCGTTCCTGGTGCTGGCGACGGCGGGCACGACCGCGACCGGCGCGATCGACCCGCTGCCCGAGCTCGCCGCGCTGTGCCGGGCGGAAGACCTGTGGCTGCACGTGGACGGCGCCCACGGTGCCGCCGCGGCACTGACCGACCGCGGCCGCGCCGCCCTGCGCGGCCTGGACGAGGCCGACTCGGTCGTGGTCGACCCGCACAAGTGGCTGTTCCAGCCCTACGAGATCGGCTGCGTGCTGGTGCGCGACCCCGAGGTGCTGCGCAGGGCGTTCACCGTCGACCGCTACCGCGCCGGTGCCGACTACCTCAGCGTCTCCCGGCCCGCAGCCGCCGAGACGAACCTGTCCGACCACGGCGTGCAGTTCACCACCGCCGCCCGCGCGCTGAAGCTGTGGTTGTCCCTCAAGGGTTTCGGCGTGGCCGCCTTCCGCGCCGCCGTCGACCACGGCCTCGACCAGGCCGAGCACGTCGCCCGCCGCGTCACCGCCAGCAGGGACCTCGAACTGGTGGCGGGCCCGAGCCTGGGGATCGTCTGCCTGCGCCACCGCGGCGGTTCCGACGAGCTCCAGGCGGCGATCTGCGCCGCCGTCAACGAGTCCGGCAGCGCGTTCGTCACGACGACCACTGTGGACGGCCGGCTCGCGGTGCGGCTGTGCACGATCAACCCGCGCACCACCCGGGCCGACCTCGACGCCGTGCTCACCGCGATCGAGGCCGCCGGACGGAGGTCCTGAGCGACGGTTGCAGCGGCAGGATGCCCACGTGGTAGGCCAGTGCGACCGCGTGGGCGCGGTCGTGGGCGCCGAGCCGCCGCCGGATCTCCCGGACGTGGGTTCGCACCGTGGTCACGGCGATGTCCAGGGCGTGGGCGATGTCCTCGTCCACCTTCCCCTCGGCGACCAGTGCGAGGGTCTGGCACTGCCGTGAGGTGAGCACGTCGTGCCCGCTGCCGGACGGGTGCGGGCCCGGCGCGTTGAGGGCCAGCAGCAGCCCGGGGTCGATGTAGTGGCCGGCCGGCGCCGGCTGGAGGATCGCGCGGACCATCCTCGACGCGTCGGTCTCCCTGCTGAGCAGGCAGTGCGCCCCGGCCGCCCTGGCGATGCGCACGGAGGCGGGGGTGTGGTCGCGTTCGCGGAGCAGGACCGCCACCCGCAGCCTCGGGTTGGTCGTGACGAGTTCCTCGGTCAGCCGCCCCTGCGGGTCGATCGCGCTGTCCAGCAGGACCACGTGCGGGAGCGTGGTGCGCACGCTGTCGCGGATGACGTCGGGGTGGTCCGTGCCGCCGGCCCACTCCAGGCCGATCGTGCGCTGCACGACCGTGCGCAGGCCTTCGCGGAACACCGGGGTCGCGTCGGCGGCCAAGACCCGGCAGATGGCGGCGGTGGTGTGCATCGACGTCACGTGAGCTCGCCGAGCGCACGCGTCGGTAGGCCGTTCAGTGTGGTTCCGCCTAGGCCGTGAGGGTGAATCAAGAAGTAGGGGACCACACGACTGTAGTGGTGACCGAGTCGCGTTCTCGCTGCGTTGACCTGTGCGTTCAGTCGTTCAGGTGAAGAAGTGACACGTCCGGGTCGGTGATCTGCCCGGTCGACACCTGCGGCCCGTGCGCGGACGTCAGTCGTCGTAGGGGTCGTCGGCCGGTGAGTGGTCGTCCCAGTCCGAGGCCAGCTCCGGGTCGATGATCGCGAAGCGGGTGCCGAGCGGGTCGGCCAGCACCGCGACCTGACCCAGCGGCGAGGGGTAGGGCTGGAACCGCAGCCGCGCCCCGGCCGTGCGGGCCCGGTGCAGCGTCTCGGCGAAGTCCAGACCGGGCGGCACGGCGAAGTGCGCGATCCACCGCGGCGGCACGGTCGCCGGGGTGTCCGGCGCCATCCGCACCCGGCCGATCACCGTGTCCCCGCCGGTGGAGTACACGACGTGGTCGACGGCTGTGCCGTCCCCGACCTGCCGCTGCCGGAAGTCGAAGAGCGCGCCGTAGAACGGATCGGCCTGGCGGGGCGCGCGCGTGACGAACTCCAGCCACACGAGCGCACCCGGCACCCCGGCGGTGAACCCCCAGCCGTCGGCGACGGGCTGGGCGAGCCCCACCGTCGCCCCGCTCGGGTCGTCGACCAGGACCTTGGCCACGAGACCGGGCAGGACGTGCTGCCGGGTCTCCAGTGCCGTGCCACCGAGCCGCCGCACCCGTTCGCCCGCGGCGGCCAGGTCCGCGACGGCCAGGTAGGGCGTCCAGTCCAGCGTCGCGCGCTCCAGCGGCCGGACGCCGCCCACCGGTTCGCCGTCCAGGAGGGCGATCGCGTAGTCCTCGCCCGCGCCGTCCTTGATCCAGTGGTACCGCCAGCCGAACACGGACCCGTAGAAGGCCGTGCTGCGCTCGGTGTCGGTCGTGGCCAGCTCCACCCAGCACGGGTGTCCCGGTCGGATGATCATGGAAGTTGTCGGCTCCTGTGGGGCGTCAGCGGCTACCGGACTGCGGTGCGGGCGGGGTCACCGCTTCCCGCGCGTGCCCTGCCAGGCGCGGACGACGACCAGCACGGGGAAGACGGCGAGAACGGCGACGCCGAGCACGATGAGCACGACCGACCCGAGCGTGACACCACCCACCAGCACCGCCAGGCCGACGACGTCGGCCAGCACGAGCAGGACGGCGAACATCGCCTTGCGGGACAGCCGCTGGTGCGGCGGGGGCTTGCGGGTCAGCCTGGCGGCGAACCGCGGGTCCTCCTCGGCGAGCTGCCTCTCGATCTCCTTGAGCTGGAGCCTCTCCTTCTCGGGGAGTTCCACCGGGACACCTCCTGTTCTCGCAGGTGCTGTGCGCGCTCGGCGGCCGGGTCCGTGCCGACCGCTCGCGGTGGAACTTGTTCCGGCAACCACCCTCCTGTGTACACGAGTCGGCTCGTGCGCTGGTCAGGGCGGGCACGGCCCGTGCGGGCTCACGAAGTTCCGAGCAGGGCCGCCTCCAGCCGGGGCACCGCGACACCCCACCGCCGGGCCTCCGCCACGGCGTCGCGGACGATCTCCCGCGGCTCGGCGGCGCTCGCGTCCCAGTGGGTCCGGAAGCTGGCACGGGCCGGCGGGAAGTGGGCGACCAGCCACGCGAGGACGCTTCCCGTCAGCCAGGCGGGCGCGCGGAGCCCCAGCACGGCGGCCCGGTGCCGGCGCAGGTCGATCCCGCGCGCCTCCAGCACCGGCAGCAGCTCGCGACCGGTGCGCAGCGCCTCGCGGAAGGCACCCGGCACGCCGACCAGGTCGGCGAGCGCGCCCCTGCGCAGCGCCTGCGCGTGCAGACCGGCGTCCACCACGAAGTGCAACCACAGCCAGCCGCGGAGGTCCTGCCGTTCCCGCGGGCGGAACCCGGCCGCGCGGAACACCTGGCGCACAACCAGTTCACGCTCGGTGGGCGGCGCACCGACCGTGCCGAAGACGACCGGCGGCAGGAGCACCCCGCGCAGCACGCCGTCCGCGCCGAACGCGCCGCCGAAGCCGGGAAAGCCCCACGCGAGCCGGTCGAGGAGAAGCGGCTCGACCGCCTCCTCCGGTTCCTCCCAGACGTTGCCGAGCACCAGCACGGTCGCGCCGCCGACGCGTGGCGCCAGGAACTCGGCGGCCTCCGCCAGCCGGTGGTGGGGCACGCTCAGCACGACGAGGTCGTAGTCGTGATCGGCCGCCAGCTCCTCCCGCAGGCGCACCGGCCACCGCTGCTCGACCCGCCGCCCCCACGGCCGCCGCCGCGCGTCGACGAGCTCCAGCCGCACCGCGTCCCCGTACTGCGCCGCGCGCCCCGGCCGCACGTAGAACTCCACGTCGTGGCCCGCCTGCTCCAGCGCCCAGCCGCAGCCGGTGCTGATCGCGCCACGACCGAACATGAGGATATTCACTGCACACCCCGTGGAGTACGATAAAACGGAGACGATCTCCACTTCGACGATATGGAGATGGTCTCCACTTGTCAACGAGAGGCACCGCGTGAACACCGCCAAGCCGCTGCGCGCCGACGCCCGGCGCAACCGGGACGCCCTGGTCGCCAAGGCCAGGGAGCTCTTCGCCGACGGCAGCTTCTTCGACCTGCGCTTCGACGACTTCGCCCGCCTCGCCGGCGTCGGCACCGGCACGCTGTACCGCCACTTCCCGACCAGGGAGGCACTGGCCGAGGCCGTCTACCGCGGCGAGGTCGCCGCGCTCTGCGACCGCGTCCGCGACCTGCGGGCCCAGCTCCCCGCGGCGGACGCGCTGGCGGCGTTCCTGCGCGGCATGGTCGAGTACGTGGACGCCCACCGGGGCCTGGCCCGCACGCTGGCCACGCTCATGGCCACCCGTTCCGGCGCACTGGCGGAAGGCGGCCTCGCGCTGGAACAGGCCGTCGTCGAGCTGGTGCGGGCCGGGGTGGCGGAGGGCACCGTGCGGGACGACGTCGAGCCCAGTGCCGTCATGATGGCGTTGCACGGCATCACCGCGGCGCACGACCGTCCTCAATGGCGTGCCGAGGCCGACAGCGTGGTCACCGTCGTGCTCGCTGGCCTGAAGCCCCGGTAGTGCTGTGCCGGGTGGCTGCCGTGTGTCATTTTCCCTTGTGGACGTCCGGCTTCACTTCGCGTCGAGACGGCCGATCCGCGCGTTGAGGTAGCGCTGCTCGGGTTGGCTCGCCGTGAGACGGGCCGCCTGGCGGTAGCTCTCGAGCGCACCGGGCAGGTCGCCGGTCATCTCCACCAGGTGCGCGCGTACGGCGTGAGTGCGGTGGTGCCGCCTCGTCACGGGATCGTCGAGCAACGGACCGAGGAGGGCCAAGCCGTCCTCGGGGCCGAACGCCATCCCGACCGCGACCGCCTGGTTGAGCGTCACGGCCGGACTGGGCGCCACCTGCGCCAGCATGGCGTAGAGCAGGGTGATCTGCCGCCAGTCGGTGTCCTCCCAGCTCTCGGCCTCCGCGTGGACGGCGGCGATCGCGGCCTGCAGCTGGAACCTGCCGACGTGCCCGCGCGGCAGCACCCGTTCCAGGATTCGCACGCCTTCGGCGATCCGCCGGTGGTCCCACCGGGACCGGTCCTGCTCCGCGAGCGGCACGAGGTTCCCGTTCTCGGTCCTGGCAGCCGCGCGGGCGTGCGTCAGGAGCATCAACGCCAGTGCGCCGGCGACCTCGTCGTGGTCGGGTACGACCGCGTGCAGTTGCCGGGTGAGGCGGATGGCTTCCTCGGCCAGCGGCGAGTCGACCAGTGCGTCACCGGTGGATCGCGTGTGCCCTTCGGTGAACATCAGGTGGCAGACGTCGAGCACGGCGGCGACGCGCGCGGGCAGGTCGGCTGGGGCCGGGAGCCGGAACACCGCACCTGCCGCCCGCAACGTGGAGCGCGCCCTGGTGAGGCGTTGCGTCATCGTGCGCTCGGGAACCAGGTAGGCGGCGGCGATCTGCGCCGTGCTCAGCCCGCCGACGGCGTGCAACGTCAACGCGACCTGCGAGGACCGGCTCAGACCCGGGTGACAGCACAGCAGCAACAACCGCAGGGTGTCGTCGGCTTCCTCGTGCGGTGACCGGTCGGCGGCGGGGGAGAGGCGGGCGTCGGCGGGAAGTGCGGCGCTGAGGGCGTTCTCCCGCGCTGTCCGCGCGTCGTCGGTGCGCATCCGGTCGATCAGCCGCCGGGACGCGACCCTGATGAGCCAGCCGCGGGGGTTGCCGGGCACGCCGTCCCGGTCCCACTGCCGCGCCGCCGCCTCGGCTGCCTCCTGCGCCGCGTCCTCGCAGTCGCCCAGGTCGCCATACCGGTGCAGCAGGGCGGCGAGGACGTGCGCGGACTCCTGCCGCCACACGTCCTCGACCACCTGTGCGGTCACTGGTCGGAACCCCCTGGCCCCATCGCGGGACGCAGCTCGACGGTCTCACCAGGACCGCTGAACCGCGCCGCGATCTCCTCCGCGCGCTCCTGGCTCTCCACGTCGACGAGGAAGAACCCGGCCAGGTGCTCCTTGGCCTCCGAGTACGGGCCGTCGGTGACCAGGGGCTTGCCGTCGCTCCAGCGGTAGAGCCGTGACGACTCGGGCGCTCCCAGCGCCTCACCGCCCAGCAGCTCGCCCCTCTCCTGCAGGTCCGCGAGCATGGCCGCGAAGTCGGCGTTCATCCGTTCCCGCTGCTCGTCCGGCATGACCCGGTACTCGGGCAGGTGGTCGGAGGTCGGGTGCCCCCACGGCTGCGGGTTGGAGTGGATCATGATCACGTACTTCACCATCGGCCCCTTGGTCTTCGTCGTGGACGCAGCCGGTCGGCCCCATCCTCGCCTGGGACGTCGGAGCCGTGCGCGCTGTGTCGACATCCCGTCGGAGAAAATCTTCCGGGATGACGGAGGACCTGCCCGTCGACCTCACTCGTCGCGAATCCTCAGCCCAGGGCGCGGCCCGCCCACCAGTTCCCGGGCGAGTCGGGGTCCGTGCTGGTCCAGTAGTCCACGCACGCCCGGACGAACTCCTCCGCCGTCAGCACCCCGTCGCTGTCGAGGTCGAGGTGGTGGAACGCCTGCGCCGACTCCTCGTCGGTCAGGTCCGGGAAGTGCCCGTGCTGGAACTTCCGGAACTCTTCCGGGCTGACGTTGCCGTCCGCGTCGGTGTCGGCGATCGCCAGGAACGCCTTGGCAAGCGCTCCCACGGTCGCGGAGGCGGCCTGCGGGTCATCGGCGAGACTGCCGGTGGAGGCGAGGAACTGCTCGCGGCTGATGGCCTGGCCGCCGCCGGGGATGTGGGGTGCGTGCAGCTCGCGCCAAATGCCCAGGTAGGCGTCCACGATGCGCTGCTCCTCCGCCGAGCCGGACGCGTGGCCCAGGGACTCGGCGGTGCGGCGGCCCATCAGGACGTGGTCCTGCTCGGTCAACAGACCGTCGCCGTCCACGTCCAGCTGGGCGAAGCCGTGGTCGATCTTGGCTTTGAGCAGGTCGGTGAGAGGCACTGCATCCTCCGGACTGGTGTGGTGGGTACTTGAGCTCGCTCAGAACATCGGAAAGTCGGGCACAGCCGGATAGCCCCGATCGGGTCGGGTCGGGTCACTGCCCGTGCCGGCGCGGTCACACGGTGCCGCGCCAGTGCTCGGGTATGGGTTCGGGGTGGATCGGCTCGCCGCAGACCCTGTCCCGGTAGAACCAGCGGTGGAACTCGTCGGGCTCGACGATGCGGTTCTGGTAGCCGCGGTGGTTGTCGATGTCGTCCTGCGCGGTCCTGTGGGTGGTGCGCAGCTGGTGACGGCGGAGGCAGAGCTGGTAGTCCATGCGGTGCAGGTGGATCAGGTACAGGTTCGGGTCGGGGTTGGTGGCCTGGTCGGCGCGTTCGTGGAAGCCGCCCAGCCAGGTCATCGGTATCCGCGCCAGCAGGGGCTTGGAGTACAGGGGGTTGGAGAACCAGGTCGAGCGCTGCTCCAGCACACCGCGTCCGGCGTCGAAGGGTGCTTCGCTGTCGTGCTGGTGCAGGACCTCCCAGCCGGTGCAGTTGACGAAGTCCTGGTCGAACTGGTCGATGTAGCGGCTCAGGTCGCCGTAGCGCGGGTCGGGGGTGACGATCTCGTCGACGTCGGTGCTGAGCACGACGTCGTAGCGGTCGACGAGGTCGTGCTGGTGTTGCTGGACGATGTCGCGGTGCCAGTCGCTGCTGAACTCGTCGTGGTGGATCGGGATGCGCGTGAACCGGTCGTCGGGCGGCAGGCCGGGTGCGGGCTGGTGTTCCAGGACGTGGATGTCCTGCGGTGCGAAGAACCGGGAGTAGTAGTCGAGCCAGATCGGGAAGAAGTCAGGTTCGTCGCGGACCAGGGTGACCACGGCCCGGCTGTTGCGGCGGTGTGCGACTGGGCGCAGGCACCAGCGCTGCTGTGGTCCGTGCCAGAAGTCGAACTGGGCCAGCCGGGGCTCGTGACCGGAGTCGGCGTCCCACAGGTCCAGGTACTTGCCGCTGGCCAGGTTCGCCAGGGCGTGGCAGCCCGAGCGCAGCGGCACCAGCCGCCACAGCTGGTGCTGACCGTTCTCCCGTCGTGCCTCCAGCACCACCTCGGCGCCGTTGTGCCCGGCGGCGCCGGCCACGGACAACACCAGCCCGCTCGCGGTGTTCTCCACCACGACGGTGTGACGGCTTTCCGCCGTGCGGCGCAGCCTCCACCGCTGCGCCGGTGCGGTGTTGTCGGGCCAGGTCTGGCGGATCCGCGGGCCATCGGCCGTCAGGGCCTTGCCGCTGGCGCCGTTGACCAGCGCGAGGTGGGCGTCGTCCTGGGGAGTCATCTCAGATGCGCTCCAGGACCCAGTGCTGGTTGTGGTGCTCGTGGTAGGTGGGGTAGTCGCCCCAGTAGCTCTGCTGGGTCACCCGTGCGTCGGGGTCCAGGCTCTGGTTGCGGACGTCGAGGACCTTGCCGGAGTGCAGGTTCTGGATGCGGAACACCGACCCGCCCTGGGACGCCCCGGCGGGGATGAACAGCCACTGCTTGTGCGTGCCGCTGGGATCGGACCGGGTGAGCACCTCGGCGCCGTTGTCCATCGACATGCCGACCACCTCCAGGTAGCGGTCACGGGCCGGGTCGCAGTTCTTCATGTGGTAGCCGCCGCCGGGGACGGGCACCAGCTGCCATCCCACGGCCGGGATGCCGCTGTCGACGTTCTGGTCGACGTTGGCGCCGTCACCGGTCCAGTTCGGATCGTCCAGCTGCAGGTACAGGCCGCTCAGGGTGCAGCGGATCTTGTAGCTGCCGGTCAGGTCCGGCACGGTGATCTTCACCTGGGTGGAGCCGGTCCGCACGCCGTCCACGACCACGTCGACCGCGCCCTGCACCGTGATCGCCCGGGTCACCGGGGCGGCGGCAGCTGCCGTGGCCCTGGGGAACTCCAGCGCGAAGTCCAGGGTCTGCGGCTGTGTGCCGGGGAAGGGGCCGTAGCCGGCGGGCGAGACGTGCACGAACGGCGCGATCGTGGTGTCGGGAACGAAGCTGACGCTGCCGATGGTGGTGATGCCCGTGGTGCCCAGGGTGATGATCGTGTCGACGATCGTGGCGGGGGTGATGCCGTCGGTGTAGGTGCCGCCGGTGGCGGCGGCGACCCGGCTGCCCTGCCCGGCGGTGCCGCCGATGCTGCAGTTGCCCTGGTAAGGGGCGCCGTTGGACAGCGGCACCGGGTCGACGTCGAGCCCTGGTCCGCTCGACCCGGAGGGGGTGCTGATCACCAGCACGGCGATGCCCTCGGCCTGCAGCTTGGAGATCACCGAGTGCTCGGTGATGGTGTGGGTCAGACCGGACACGGCCTGGCAGATCGGGTCGTGCCCCGGGGCGTCGCCGACCCAGAGGATGATCCGCTTGGCGTCGGCACGCCAGCCGATCGTGCCGCCGGGAGGCTGGGCGAGGTGGTCCAGGGCGAAGAACTGACCTTCGGCGACGGTGGTGCCGCCGGCCACGGTCCAGGCGTGGATGGCGCCGGCGGCGGCCGGGGAGCTGGAGGTCAGCGAGACCTGGTGGTGGAAGCGCTGGGTGACGGGGTAGTCCAGGTCCCGGTAGTTGCCCACACCGAACTGCACGTCCGCGCCGACCTGGCCGGCCGCGGTGACCAGCCTGGTGAGGATTTCCTCCACCCTGGCGCGGACCGCGTCGATGATGCCGGTCATGCTGCCGGTGCTGTCGGCGAGGAAGTACACGTCGATCTTGGGGATCGCGCCGGTGGCGGGCAGCTGCACCTGGACCTGTTCGTGATGGCTGTCCGACGAGTTCGGGTTGATCGAGAGCTCGATGTCGGACGGGGTCGGCGGTGTGGTGATGGGCATGCTGGGGCTGCTCCTTCTTCCGCTGTCGGGTCGTCAGGTGGTCGCAGATCCGTGATCGGCGGCGCGGTCTCGGTTGAGGGGGACCGTGAGTTCGGTCGGCCAACCCGGATGTCGGCGTGTCGACCGTCGGCGGTCCTTCTCCGGAGGGCGGCCGGAGCCGGTGGGCATCACGGTCCGCGGCCGCACCGGTCCGGCGCGTGATGCGCGGGAGGCGCTGTGTCAGAGGCGTTCCAGCCGCCAGTGCTGGTTGTGGTTCTCGTGGTAGGCGGGGTAGTCGCCCCAGTAGAAGTACTGGAACACCGGCGCGTCCTGCTGCGTGCTGCCGCCCTGGATGTCGAGGACCTTGCCGGTGTGCAGGTTCTGGATGCGGAACACCAGGCCGCCCGCACCAGAGGAACCCGCCGGTATGAGCAGCCATTCCTTGTGCGGGCCGCTGGGGTCGGACCGGGTGAGGACCTCGGCGCCGTCGTCGAAGGACATGCCGACCACTTCCAGGTAGCGGTCGCGGGCCGGGTCGCAGTTCTTGATCCGGTAACCGCCGCCGGAGACCGGCATCAGCTCCCAGTGCTGAGCGGCCAGGCCGGTGTAGGTGTTCTGGTCGACGTTGGCACCGTCACCGGTCCAGCCGGGGTCGTCGAGTTGGAGGTACAGGCCGCTGAGCGTGCTCTGGATCTTGTACTGCCCGGCCAGGTCGGGCACGGTGATCTTCACCCGGGTCGAGCCGGTCCGCACCCCGTCCACGACCACGTCGACATCGCCTTCCACCGCGACCTCCTGGGTCACCGGCGTACCGGAGACGGGTGTCACGGCGGGGAACTCCAGCTCGAAGTCCAGCGTGCCGGGATGGGCGCCGGTGAAGGGACCGTGACCGCCGGCGGGGTGGACGCGCACGAAAGGCGCGATCGCCGTGCCCGGCACGAGGCTGACGTTGCCCAGCGTGGAGATGCCCGCGGTGCCGAGGTTGATGATCGTCTGCACCACGGTGTCAGGGGTGATCCCCTCGGTGTACGTGCCGCCGGTCGCGGCGGCGATGCGCGAACCCTGGCCGGCCAGACCGCCGAAAGCGCCGCAGAAGCTCTCGTACACGCCTCCACCGGAGGACAGGGGAACCGGATCCGCGTTCAACCCCGAACCCGGCCCGCTGGGGCCGGTGCTGATCGCGAGCACGAAGATGCCCTGCGCCTGGAGTTTGGCGGTGACCGACGCCTCGGTGATGTCGTAGGTCAGGCCGGACAACCCCTGGCAGATCGGGTCGTGCCCTGGCATGTCGCCGATCCAGACGACGATCCGCTTGGTGCCGGCACGCCAACCGATCGACCCGCCGGGGGGCTGCGCGAGCTGGTCCAGCGCGTAGAACTGGCCCTCCGCGTGGCTCCAACCACCACCGGCGGCGCTCCAGGCCCGGATGCCGTTGGCCGCAGCCGCGGTGCTCGTGCCCAGGGGGACCTGACTGCGGAAGCGATCGGGTTGCGGGTCCTCCATGTCCTTGTAGTTCCCGACACCGAAGTTCACGTCCGCGCCGACCGCGTTCGCGGCGGTGATCAGCCTGTTCAGGATGTCCTCCACCCGCGCGCTGACCGCGCCGATGATGCCGCCCATGCTGCCGGTGCTGTCGGTCAGGAAGTACACGTCGATCTTCGGGACCACCCCGGAGCCGGGCAGCTGCACCAGCACCTGCTCACGGTGGCTGTCCGGTGAGTCGGGGTTGGTCGACAGTTCGACGTCGGACGGGGAAACCGGTGTGGTGACGGGCATGGCGTAGTGCCTCCTCGACCAGGCCTTGAGACCGCTTCGTGACTGCGGACCTCTGACCGAGGATTACAACGTCGATCTCACAAAGGAATAGGCAAACCGGCCGGTCAACCCGAAGGTGTGCGTTTCCGTCATCTGCAACACCCTGCCGCGGGAATCACCTGTGCAGGGCATCGACAACGCTCCGGACGCTCCCGGGAACACGCCGGTGGTCTGATCTCCCTCGGCCGGGCAGGTGATTCGGTGTCGCATTCGGTGAGCCTGAGCTGCGGCGTCCCGCTTCGCGGTCACGGTTGGTGACGGCGCTTTCCGATCGCGGTCCTACCTGATCGAGGTATCGCTACCCAGCGGCTGAACCAGCAATGCTGTGTAGTAGGACGCGACGTGGGGAGGGTTATGTCCTTGCTGGCCAGCACCGGCATCGGTGCGGTCCTGTTGACGGTGTCGGCATTGGTTCGAATCGGATTGGGGACACCCTCGAATGAGGGCGGAAGACGCACACCTGAAGCTGACCGAAGGCGAACGGAAGACGGTCACGGGCCATTTCGGGGAAAGGGCGTGGTCGCACTTCCCGAGCAGCGTGTCGTTGGTGATCCCGGCACACAACGAGGAGGCGTCAATCGCGGGGACAATCAAATCCTGCCGCGCACAGAGCCATCCGATTGACCAGATCATCGTGGTCGCGGACAACTGTTCCGACCGCACCGCCGACATCGCCCGCGGTCTGGGCGTGGTCGTCATAGAAGGCAAAGGCGGGTCGAAGGCGGCGGCGCAGAACATGGCCCTGCCCAGGATCACCAGCGACGCCGTCGTCGCGCTCGACGCCGACGCCACCCTGTCCCCTCGCGCGGTGGAGCAGATGATGGCCACCCTGCGCCGCGGCTACGCCGGAACCTGCCCCTCGGCCATGCCCCGCGACACCGACACCCCCTACAGCCGCTACCGCACGCTCTACCACGCCATCGCCAACGGCTGGATCCGGCCACTCCAAGACGTGTTCCACCGGCAGTTGGTCCTGAGCGGCATGGCCAACTGCCACCGCACCGACGTGCTGCGCGAGGTCGGCGGCTACCCCGACGACAACATCACCGAGGACTTCAACCTCACCTGGACCCTGCACCGCCTCGGTCACCGCGTCGCCTTCACCCCCGAAGCGTTCGTCTACACCGGCGAACCCACCTCGCTGTCCGAGCTGCTCTCCCAGATGCACCGCTGGACCGCCGGGTTCGCCCAGACCATGGTCAAACACCGTGCTCCGGTCATGGACGGCGGAGCGTTCATCATCGTCGCCTCCCAGGTCGTCGACTCACTCGTCGGCGGCATGGCCATCTGCACCCTGCCCCTCTACGTGGCCCGCCACGGCGTGGTGCGCGGGCTGCGCAGCTGGTGGAGTCCACTGTGGATCGTGGTCACCGTCGCCTCGGTCGCGGTCGCGGTCCGGCAGCTCGGATGGCGCACCACGGTGAAGTGCCTGCCCAGCTGGATCGTCCTGCAGAACCTCACCGGACCGCTGAACGCCTGGTGGCTGTTCCGCGAGTGGGTCCTGGGCCGCAGCCTGACCACCTGGACCGGCCGCCACGGCCGACGACCCGCGCTGACCCCGGTCACCACACGTCGGAAGGCAGTGCTGATCGCGGCCGCCGTCGCCGGCGCGCTGCTCGGCGTGCGGTCCTGGCGGCGCTCAACCGACCCGGCGCCGCAACGACGTCGGCAGCGATGAGACGACACCGTGCAGGGCGGAGGCCGGGAACCTGTGGCGGAAGTCGTCCAGCTCCCACTGGCACGCCTCGGCCGCACGCCGCAGCAACCTCGCCCGCCCCGCCTGTCCGTGAACAGGGCGCGTGGCCCGGTCGGACCAGGTCCTGACCGCGGCCTCCGCCAGCATCGATGCCCCCGCCGCCGCGAATCCCGCGTACCGCCGCGCGCCACGTCCCTCCGGCACCTCGCCCACCACGCGGTGCAGCACCCGCCGCACCGCCTCCGCCGTCACCGCCTGCGCCAACCAGTTCACCCCGACCTCGGCCGCCGCCGAACCACCCCGCCCCGTGCGCCGGGCCCGTTCGGCGGCCACCTGCAGCACCGGCGCCAGCGCCGACCACAACGGCACCACCGCCTGCCGCCCTGGTTCCTCGCCGACGACGCTGACCGGGATCAGCCCAACCGAGCCGGGCGCGTTGCGCCACCCCGATGACCGCCGTGCCGCCGCCGCGAAACCGGGCACCCCGGCCAGCGCGTCACGAACCTGCTCCAACGTGGCACGCCCCTCCAGCAGGTCCCACTTGGTCACCACGAACCGCACGACCTTGCCCCGGCCGGCGGCCAGCTTCCACACCCCGGACATGGTGTGCTCGAAGAACGCGCGCTCACCGCCGAGCAGGGCCGCGACCCGCGCGCCGTCCAGGACGCACAGCACCGCATCAGCCCTGCGGACGCGCGCGGCCAACGTCCGGCTCACCGGATGCCCGTCCACCGTGACGCACGAGCCGTCGTAGTCGACCAGTCCCACCTCGTACAACGGCTCCCCGTCGTCACACCACGCCTCGAAGCACAGTTCCGCCCACGCGTCGCGGTCGGTGGCCGCGGGCCACCCCGACCCGTCGGCCCGCACCAAGCCCCACGTCTGGTCCAGCCTCAAGGTGGTGGTCGGATCCGCGCTGAGCACGGGGACCGCGTCAGACGAGTGCGTGTCGAGCCCTTGCTTCATCGCGGCCAGCAGACATGTCTTGCCGGAGCCGGCCGGACCGATCGGAACGATGTCGATGAACGGCACGATCGGCACCGTAACGACTCCGGCCGGCTCCGGCAGCCCTCGGCGCCACCGCACCGCTCACCCTCCGCTTTCGCCTACACGCCAACCGGGTTCGATCGGTGGGCAAGACGGCGAAGACGACACCGAACAGGCATGCCGCTGCCGCCCGGTGGCGACTTCCGGCGCGTGGCTGATCACCCGAGAGGCGGAAGCCTTGCTTGAGCGGGCGATCCGCCCTGCGTGGGCGTCTCAAGCTGAATTCCCTCTGCGGAAAGTGCGGCAGTGAGGGAGCTTTCAGAAGGCGGTCAAGTCGGGTCAGCCTCAGCCAGTCGATGTGTACGCTCGTGCTATCGGTAACACGCCCAGCCTTGCGCGTGGTTCTGCTCAAGTACCGCATACGCCTCTCCGCCGTACTGCAACCTGCAGGCGTGGTTGAGGTCCATGTCCCGCACGGCGTAGGTCGCCCAGCCGAAGGGCGGGCCCACCCACATCGAGTCCACGCAGCGCCATCCCCTCGCGTGGTTCTCCACCAGGTAGGCGATGCTGGCGTCCCCCGGATTGACTGTTCTCTGACAGTAGGCGCCCAGGTCGATGCCGCCGAGGCGAGTGGCCGCCGACGCCGACGGAGCCATGCCGGCCAATCCTGACGTGACCACGACCGTGACGGCCGCTGCGCTCAACCACTTCCGTACACCCACGTCAGCCCCATCTCGTCGCCTTGTCGTCCCGCCTTTTAGCGGACCGGAAGCAAGTCTGCCCCTCGTCAGGCACGAACTGGACGAAACGCCGAATTTGTCCTGTAACTGTCCACAGCGTGTCCCCAGGCACCAACCGCTGCACCTGCTCCGGCCCCAACGGCTGCCAGGTCTGCCCTGGAAGCAGTCCTCATAGCACGGTCCTATCGGTGTTCGGCATGAACGTTGACTATCGCGCTGTGTGACGCTGCGCACACAGAACGGTCCCTGCCATAGCCGTCACGGTCGTGCTCGAGCGACCGATGTTGAAGGACAAGCCATGACATCATTGAGAATTCGACGATGCGTGTGGACGACCCTGCTCGTCGTCATCGTCACGTTGGGTTACAGCACCAGTGCCGGATCTGCCGGTGCGGCGCCGGCTTCCGGCACTGCGGAAAGCAGCAACCGAGCGCAAGCGCCTGCCCCTGTCGGCCGCCCGCTGGCGGCCAGTGATCGACATGTTGCGAAGACCCCGCTGCCGGTCGATGGACGGGCACCGAGGCCGGCGTTCGAGGCCGAGTCACGGCGCGACTACAACGCGCCGGAGGAAGTCCGCGCTCCTGAGCCGCCCTCGATGCGCGATCGCCGATCCGCGGCGGCCGTGTGCAGCGTCGCCGACTTCACCAGCCGAACCGGCGTGGCGCTGGTCGACAAGATCCGGAGCTCGACGACCGACTGCGTGAACTCCCTGTTCAACCTCACCGGATCGGATGCCTACCACGCGTTCCGTGAAGCACAGATGGCCAGCGTTGCCCATGGGTTGCGCGACAACGGAACGACGTATCCCGGGAACAACTCGACGGGCACGGCGCAGCTGGTCCTGTACTTGCGGGCCGGGTACTACGTGCACTGGTACAACCAGTCCACGGTCGGGACGTACGGCCCGGCCCTGCAGACGGCCATCCAGGCCGGTCTGGACGGGTTCTTCGGCAGTTCGCGGGCTTTCGAGGTCAGTGACGCCAACGGCGAGGTGTTGGCCGAGGCGATCACGCTGATCGACAGCGCCGAACAGAACGCGCGCTACCTGAACGTCGTCAAGCGGATGTTGACGGGCTACAACACCTCGTACGACGCCTCCTGGTGGATGCTGAACGCGGTCAACAACGTGTACACCGTCCTCTTCCGGGGGCATCAGGTTCCGGAGTTCGTGTCGGCGGTGCAGCGCGACACCGGCGTGCTGGACACGTTGTACAACTTCGCGTCTAGCCACCTGGGGCTGCTCTCCGGGCAGCAGGGCTACCTCACGTCCAACGCGGGCCGGGAGCTCGGGCGGTTCTCGCAGTACTCCTCGCTGCGCGTGACCGTGCAGCCCAAGGTCAAGGGCTTGCTCGGCATGTCGTCGATCACGGGTCCGACCGCGCCGCTGTGGGTCGGGGTGGCGGAGATGACCGATGCCTACGACAAGCCGAACTGCGCTTACTACGACACCTGCGACCTGCAGGCCCGGTTGATGGCCGCGGTGTTGCCGATCACCCACCGGTGCAGTGCGTCGCTGAACATCCGGGCCCAGGAGATGACCAGCGCGCAACTGCGTGACACTTGTGTGAGTTTGGCGAACCAGGACGCCTACTTCCACAACGTGGTCAGGGACCCAGGTCCGGTGGCCAACGACTACAACACGACGCTCGAGGTCGTGGTGTACGACTCCAGCACGGACTACCAGACCTACGCGGGTGCGCAGTTCGGCATCGACACCAACAACGGTGGCATGTACCTGGAAGGCAATCCGGCCGCGTCGGGCAACCAGCCGCGGTTCATCGCCTACGAGGCGGAGTGGCTGCGCCCGCAGTTCGCGATCTGGAACCTCAACCACGAGTACACCCACTACCTCGACGGCCGGTTCAACATGTACGGCGACTTCGGCGCCGGAACGACCACGCCGACGATCTGGTGGATCGAAGGGTTCGCCGAGTACATCTCCTACCACTACCGCAACATCAACTACGACGCCGCGATCACCGAGGCCGGGCGGCGCACCTACGCGCTGAGCACGCTGTTCGACACGACCTACTCCCACGACACCACACGCGTGTACCGGTGGGGCTACCTCGCCGTGCGCTACATGCTCCAGTCCCACCCCGCCGACATGACCGCGGTGCTCAACCACTACCGCGCCGGCAACTGGAACGCCGCGCGCACCCTGCTCAAGAACACCATCGGCACCCGGTACGACACCGACTGGTACACCTGGCTGTCGGCCTGCGCGGCTGGCAACTGCGGCGGAGGCGGCGGCGGAAACCGGGCCCCCGTGGCGGAGTTCACCAGCACCGTCACCGGTCGCACGGTCACCCTCACCGACCGCTCCACCGACGCCGACGGCACCATCGCCTCCCGCCGGTGGGACTTCGGCGACGGAACCACCTCCACCGCCACCAACCCGACCAAGACCTACACCGCCGACGGCACCTACACCATCGCCCTCACCGTCACCGACAACAGCGGTTCGACGGCGACGACCTCCAGGCAGGTCGCCATCGGCAACGGCGGCGGCACGGCCGAATGCACGGGCAGCGACCTGCGTGCGCTCGGCAAGAACTGCCAGCGTTCCAACAGGTCGGTCAGCAACGGCGACTACGACTACCTCTTCCTGTCCCTGCCCGCGGGCACGCCGCAGCTGCGGATCACGGCCTCGGGCGGAACCGGCAACTGCGACCTGTTCTTCAGCCCCAGCTCGTGGGCGACCACCGCGAACGCCACTCAGCGCTCGGCCGGTGGCGACAACACCGAAGCGATCACCGTGAGCAACCCGTCCTCCGGCTACGTCTACATCAGCCTGAAGGGCGAGACCGGCTGCTCGGGCGTCACCGTGGCAACCCAGTACTGACCGATCACCACCTGCCCGACATCTTCACCGGTTGAGGCTGCGGCTCGGCGGGGCCACGTTCCGTCGAGCCGCACCTCCACCACCTGGGAAGAACGGCGAAGTCGAGTGGTTCCTGGACAACACCACCCCATCGTGTCGTAGTCCGGTGTTTGATTCGGCAGTACGGTCGAACCGAGGACGGCCGCCTCTCCTACCAGCTCAGGACGAAGACGGTGAGTGAGGGGTTCGGTCATGGCTTTGGACGTGCTCGACCTGTTGAAGGACGGGTTGCCGGAGAGTTCGGCGCCGAAGCGCCGAGTCGCGGTGGTCGGTGCCGGGATGGCGGGCTTGACGGCCGCCTTGCTGCTCAAGGAAGCCGGGCACGAGGTCACCGTCCTGGAAGGGCAGAACCGGTTGGGTGGGCGCATCCTCACCCACCGCGGGTTCGCGGGCGACATGTACGGCGAGTTCGGCGCGATGCGCTTCCCGGAGCAGCACCCCTTGGTGCAGTGGCTCATCAAGGACAAGTTCGGCCTCGCGACCAAGCCCTTCCCGATGTACGACGAGGACACGTTCATCTACCTGCAGGGCAAAGGCGTGCGGCGGCGCGACTTCGACGCGACCTCGTTCAACTTCGACCTGTCCACTGCAGAGGCCGACAAGGCACCGCACGAACTGCTGCGGCACACCGTGCAGCCGCTGATCGACCTGATGGAGAGCGAAGGCCCGGACAAGGCCTGGCAGAAGATCCTCGTCGACTACGACAAGTACACGCTGCTGGGCTACCTCAAGGAGCGCGGGCTCGGTGACGGCGCGCTGTCCATGCTCGGCCCGCTGTTCAACCTGGAGGGTCGCTACCACTTCTCGCTCGTCGAGTGGTTCTCCCACTACTACGAGGACGTCTTCGGCGATCTCACGTACATAGTGGACGGAGCAGAGTCGCTGCCCCGCGCGTTCGAGCCGTACCTGATGGACGACATCCGGCTCGGCGCGCAGGTGCACGGCATCGACCAGGACGAGAGCGGGGTGCGCGTGCACTACCGCTCGGGTCGCCGATCGCACACCGTCGTCGCGGACGAGGTGGTGGTGACCGTGCCGTTCGCGGCCCTGCGGCACATGGAGATCCAGGGCCTCGACCCGGACAAGTGGTACGCGATCCGCAACACCTACTACGGCCGCGCGCACAAGCTGTTCATGCAGTTCAGCGAGCGGTGGTGGGAGAGCGCGTACGGCATCACGCACGGGCTCACGGTGACCGACCTGGCCATCCGCAACATCGTCTACCCGCCAGCCGGTCAGGACCCCCGCTACCGCAAGGGTGTGATGATCGCGTCCTACTGCTGGGAGCAGGACAGCATGCCCTACACGCCGCTGGCCGGCGAGGAGAGCGTGCAGCAGGCGCTGGAGGACCTGGTCAAGATCCACCCGGAGGCGCGGGACACCTTCGAGTTCGGCGTCTACAAGGACTGGGCGCTCGACTGGTACGCGTGCGGCATCGGCCCGCTGTTCCGCGCGTTCGAGATGAGCGAGGGCTTCTACGAGGACGTGATCCGGCCGGTGGGCCGGGTGTGGTTCGCCAACGACGCGTGCGACCGCCGTCACCGCCGCTGGGTGGAGGGTGCGCTCAAGGCCGCGGTGAAGAACGCCTTCGCCATCAACGAGGGGCTGCGCGACGAGGTGCCCTGGAAGGACTAGCCCGAGTTTCAGCCCGGGGCGGCGAAGTGCGGGCCTTGGTTGATCACGGATGAAGCCCTTGGACGATCGTTCTTCCTGTCGAGGAAGATCGCTGCCAAGGGCTTCAGCGTGCAGGATGCCGGTGAAACCGGTGTGGGCAGGGGCCCTTTCGGCGGGCGGGCACGCTGTGCGACGCGGTGTTGCGTGTGGACTGGTGTCACCCGGTCGGGGACGGCAACGAGCCGGAGCGCGTCTACGGCCGCAGAATCGGACTCGTGGAGGCAACGGACAAGGTACTGCTGATCGACCTGGAGAACGTGGTCGGACCGAACCAGCCGCGTCCTCGCCTGCTGCGCGCGAGGGTGGGTGCGCTGGTGGCGGCGGCCGGGCCGGTTCATCACGTGATGGCCGGTTACAGCCATCCGGGCACGCACGAGGACCTCACGCTCAGCGTGCTGGCGGAGCTCGGGATCGCCGCGTGCCGGGTGCCGCAGCACGCCAACGCCGCCGAACACGCCTTGCTGTGCCACGCGCGGTATGCCCATCAGCAGGGCTGCCGCAGCTTCGCCGTGGCGTCGGCTGATCGTGCGTTCACCGCGCTGGCCGACTACGGGGAGTTCGACGTCCTGATCTGGGAGGGCCAGCCGGTCGCTGCCAGGTTGGAGGCCTGCGCACACCGCGTGGTGCGGGTACCGCGTCCGGTGCTCGCTCCGGTCGCCGCGGCTCGGTGAACTGCACGGCGGGCGGGAGCACCTGGGCGCCGAGCCGTGCGGTACCACCTGCGCAACCGATCGCCGATGTGGTCCGGGCCACCCGGCCCGTCAGGATCGCGTCAAAGCGGGTCCCCACCGTGTCAGGGACTCGTCGCGGGCCCTGACACCGCACCGGTGACCGGCGTGCAATCACCGGCATGACACTCGCGGAGTTGTTGCCCAGCACCGGGTGCTCCACCGGACCGGTGCCGGAACAGGGCCTGTGGCCGGACGGAACCCGGCTCGACGGCGCGGACCTCGTCATCGGTGGAGTGCCCGTCTCGCGGTTGGCAGCCCAGTTCGGCACGCCGTGCCAGGTGCTGGACGAGGCGACGGTGCGTGCGCGGGCACGGGCGTTCGTCAGCACGCTGCCCGAGGCGGAGGTGGTGTTCGCGGGGAAGTCACTGCCGTGTCCCGAGGTGTACCGGTGGATGGCCGCCGAAGGGCTTTCGCTGGACGTGTCGTCCGCGGGGGAGCTGGCGCTGGCGCGGGTCGCGGGGTTTCCGGCCGCGCGGATCGTCCTGCACGGCAACGTGAAGACCGGTGAGGACCTCAAAGCCGCGCTCGCGTACGGGGTGTCGCGGGTCGTGGTCGACTCGTTCGACGAGATCGCCCAGCTCGGCTCCCTCGCCCGGCACGGGCAGGAGGTGATGGTGCGGGTGACGCCCGGTGTGGACGCGCAGACCCACGCCGCCATCGCCACCGGGGTGGAGGACCAGAAGTTCGGGTTCTCGCTGGCGTCCGGTGTGGCGCTGGAGGCGGTGCAGCGGGTGGCGGAGCAGCCGTCGTTGCGGCTGGTCGGGGTGCACTGCCACATCGGGTCGCAGGTGCGGCACGTGGCCGCGTACGAGGAGGCGGTGCGGCGGATGGTCGGGTTGATCGCGTCGTGCGGGGTGCGGATCGAGCAGCTGGACCTGGGTGGCGGGTTCTGCGCGCCGTACCTGCCGGGGGAGCCGGCGTTCGACCTGGCCGGGTTCGCGCACCGGGTGCGGGTGGCGCTGAGCTACGAGTGCGGGGTGCACCGGGTGCCGGTGCCGCGGTTGCTCATCGAGCCGGGGCGGTCGATCGTCGCGAACGCCGGGGTGACGCTGTACCGGGTGTGCGCGGTGAAGCGGTCGGCGGCGAGGACGTTCGTGGCGGTGGACGGCGGGATGAGCGACAACCCGCGGCCGGCGTTGTACGGGGCGAAGTACGCGGTGCGGCTCGTCGGGCGGGGCGGCCGCCGGGCGCCGGTGACCGTGGTCGGGCGGCACTGCGAGGCCGGCGACGTGCTCGCGCAGGACGTGCCGCTGCCCGCGGACGTGCACGCCGGTGACCTGCTGGCGGTGCCCGTGACGGGTGCGTACCACCACGCGCTGGCGTCGAACTACAACCAGGTCGGCCGGCCGCCGGTCGTCGCGGTCCGCGACGGTGTGGCGCGGCCGGTCGTGCGGCGGGAGACCGAAGAAGACCTGCTGCGCCGATACGTCTGAGCACCTGGCCAGAAGTCTTGCCCGCCCCCTGCTTGCAGACGCCAGCAGAGCAAGGGGCGGGGGACTTGGGGCGGCGAAGGCACAACAGCTGGCAACCTGCGTGAGCGAAGCGGCTGTGTTGCGGCGGGCGCTCAGCCCGTGGCGAAGACGGGGTAGTGGTCGGACAGGTCGGTGTAGGTGTGCTTGCGGCCCCACGACCAGATCGTCCACTCCGGACTCTTCACCCGCCGGGTCTCGTTGACCAGTGGAGGTCCCTGGACCGTGAGCACGTAGTCGAGGTGCTCCGAGGCGTACTCGGGCCCGTACTGGTCGCGGCAGACGCTGTTGTCGGCGCAGTCCCACGAGTACGGGTGCCCGGTGATCGTCGGCGTCCGCGCGCCCAGTTCGGTGACCATGCTCGCGAACTCGGCGCTCGCCCGGACGACGTTGAGGTCACCCGCGACGTAGACGGGTTCGGTGGCGGGGATGGCGCGTGCGGTGAGGAACGCCCTGATCTCGGCCCGCTGCTTGGCCCGGTACCCGCCCGGCGCGCTGGTGCAGGCCGAGTCCTCCGCCTGCAGGTGGGTGCCGATCACGTGCAGCGGCCCGCTCGGCGCCTCGATGCGCACGTACGCGAACCCCTTGTTGGAGAACCAGTCCGCGCCGCACGCGTCGCGGTAGACGTGCTGGACCCGTGTCGTGATCGGCCACCGGCTCAGCACCGCCACACCGCCGTCCTCGGGCGTCTCGTCGCGGTAGGCGCCGCTCGTGACGTCCCAGCCGGCCCGGCTGCGACCCAGCACCGGCGTCTGGTGCGGGTAGGTGTCGCGCAGGTTGCCCAGCAGCCGGTCGGAGGCGGTGTTGTCGAAGGCCTCCTGCAGCACCACGACGTCCTGGCCGTTCAGCGTGCCGGTGCTGTCGATGAGGTCGGCGCGGGCGACCTGGCCCCAGTTGGGGTAGAGGTTCCGCGACAGCATGAAGACGTTGTAGGTGGCGATCTTCGGGGCGGTCGCGGCGGAGGCGGCGGTCGCCGGTGCCGCGGCGATCGCGAGCGCGACGGCGGCGGTGAGCGTGATCAGGCGCATGAGGGCCGATGGTGCAGTACGTGAAACTCCTTCACAACTGCTGGCGCATGGCCCGATGGTGTCGTATCGATTAAGTCCAGCCGACCGCTGCGCGTGGTCACTACGCTGGTGCGATGGGGGAGTTGCAGGCACGCAGGCGAGCCGGTGTGGTGGTCGGGGCGGTGGTGTTCGCGTCCGTGCTGGCCGGAGTGGTCGCGGCCATGCCGTCCGACGGGCCCGCGATCGAACGGGCTGAGGCGGAGGCGTTGCTCGACGAGGCGGTGCGGCTGGCCCCGGCGGGTGACCACGGCCGGTTCTGCGAGTCGGTCGCGCAGGTGCCCGGCATCTGCAGAGGGCTGGTGGACGACGCGCGCTCGTCGGGGCAGACCCCGGGCGGTGATCGTCCTGTCGTCGTGTCGTTCGAACCTGACGCCGGGTCCACCGGTGGCTCCCGGGTAGCGGTTCTGCGCCTGCGGGCGACCAGCGCCGACCGGTCGGTCGTCGAGAGCGACTTCGCCGTGGTGCGGTCCGGTGACGGGCGGCTCGCCGGCCTCACGCCGGTGTACTGGTCCGGCGTGCGGTACTCGGCCCGATAACCGGCTCAGCTCAACGCCGCGTCGAGCGAGATGGTGACGGGACGAGGGAGCGGGCCGGCCCCTTCTGCGCGGAACGCCTGCAGCAGGTAGGCCACGAGCCGGTGGGAGGCGTCCGCGGTCGCCTCGGGCGTACTGGCCCGGATTCCGCCGTTCGCCTGCAGGACGAGGGCGAGGTCGGCCGGGTCGAAGTCGCGGCGCAGCGCACCGGCCGCCTGGGCGCGGCGTAACAGTTCCGCGAAGCCCCGCTCGGCCTGCTCGCGCAGCGTCCTGAACTCCACCGCGTGCGGGAAGGCCGTGATGAACGCCTTGGAGAACCCCTGGTCCCTGGCCTGCATCGCGCACACCTGGGTGATCACCCGGCAGAACGCGCGCCACGGGTCGGGGTCGGCGAGGGCGGTGTCGAGCAGGCCGACGCACTCGTGCATCTGCTCGGAGAACGCCTCCGCGACCAGGTCCTCCTTGGTCGGGAACCGGCGGTAGAGGGTCGCGACGCCGAGGCCGGCGCGGCGTGCGATCTCGCTCATCGGGACCGCTAGCCCTTCCGCCGCGAAGACCTCCCGTGCCGTGTCGAGAATCCTGGTCCGGTTGGCGGCGGCGTCCGTGCGCAAGCGAGGCGATGTCGTCGACACCCCTCTCACTTTAAGCGAAGTGGATGACACCGTCCGGTTCCGGTCGTAGAACTGGAGCATGGTTTCCACTTCGATGCGGCTCGCGACCTACGACCGGTACGGGCCCGCTGAGGTCCTGTCCGTGACCACCGGGCCCGTCCCGCGGCCACGCCCCGGTGAGGTCCTGGTCCGGGTGCGGGCCGTGTCGGTCAACGGCGGCGAGCTGGCGATGCGTGCCGGGCGGCTGCGCCCGTTCAGCGGCAAGAGCTTTCCCAAGCGGGTGGGCATCGACCTGGTCGGCGAGGTCGTCGCGCCGGAGAACAGCAGGTTCGCGGCGGGTGACCTGGTCTGGGGCGTGCTGGGGCGGCGGATGGGCTCGGCCGCGGAGTACGTGGCCGTACCGGCCGAGCGGCTCGACCACGTTCCCGCCGGGCTCGACGCCGTGCAGGCCGCCGCCTTGCCCGTCGGGACCACGGCGATCACCGCGTTGCGCGACCTGGCCGCGCTCGCGCCCGGTGAGCGGCTGCTCGTCCGGGGAGCGACGGGCGGCGTCGGCTACATCGCCGTGCAGCTCGGGAAGGCGATGGGGGCGCACGTGACCGGGTTGGCCAGTGCCAAGAACCTGGACCTGGTGACCGGGCTCGGAGCGGACGAGGCGGTCGACTACCGCGCGCCCGGCGATCTGGGGCGTTTCGACGTCGTGCTCGACACCGTCGGCACCGACCTGCCCGCCTTCCGCCGGTTGCTCACCCCGCGCGGGCGGCTGGTGGCGATCGCGTTCGACCTCGACCGCCCGGTCCGCTCACTGGGTTACATCGCGGCGCACGCGCTGCACCGCACCCGCTGGACCCGCTTCTTCAGCGGCAACCCGACCGCCCCGCTGATCGCCGAGCTCGGCCGCCTGGTCGCGACCGGGGCGATCCGCCCGCAGGTCGACCGGGTGTTCCCGCTGGCCGACATCGCTGCCGCGCACGGTGCGCTGGAGCACGGCGGTGTGCGGGGCAAGGTGGTCGTGCAGATCGACTGAACCCGTGGTGCTACGGCCGCAGCAGCGCCTGGAGCTCGGCCAACGGCGTGCGGGCGAGAGCCGACCCGACCCCGCACGCCACCGCACCCGCCGCGAGCCACGCGGGCACGTCGGCCGGTGCGACACCGCCGGTCGGCACCAGCGGCGCGTGCGGCAGCACGGCGAGCACGTCCTCGACCCACCGCGGGGTGGGCGCCGGGAACACCTTCACGGCGTCCGCGCCCGCTTCCAGCGCCTGGACCACCTCGGTGACGGTGGCGGCACCGGGCAGCACGGCGGCGCCGTAGCGGTGACCGGCGCGGATCACGGCCGGTTCGAGGTTGGGCGCCACCAGGAACCGGGCGCCCGCGCGGACGGCGGCGACGGCGGAGGTCTCGTCCAGCACGGAACCGGCGCCGATGGTGGCGTCCGGGTGGCTCGCGCGCAGCTCGCGGATGGCGTCCAGCGCGCCGGGGTTGGTCAGCGGGAGCTCCAGCGACGTGAGGCCCGCGTCCAGCAACGGGACGGCGGCCTTCACCGCGGACTCGGCGTCGGTGGTGCGGACGATCGCGATGATGCCCTGCCGCACGACCGCCTGCGTGATCTCGTAGCGGTAGCTCACGCTCGCCACCCTACTGACCATCAACTGTGGACTGTTCCCGGCGCGGAGCCGGGACGCGCGCTGCCGGGGTCGGGCGATCCGTACGCCCTGACCGGGTCGGTAATGTCTGTCCGATGGGGATCGTCCGCATCGGCGTGTTCTACGACGGCACGTGGTTCGCCTACCTCAGCGACTTCTACGCCACCGCGCACCGGCGGGCGGCGCGGATCTCGGTGGACGGGCTGCACGACGCCGTGCGCTGGTTCGTCCACGCCGAGACCGGCCGGCCGCTCGACGAGTGCGTGGTCGCGGAGGCCCACTACGTGCGCGGCCGCATCGAGACCCCGGCGGCGTCGTTCGACGCGGTGCTGAACGCCGCCGGGATCACGCGGCACGACATGCCGTTGCACGGCGGCAAGGAGAAGGGCGTCGACGTCCACCTCGCGCTGGAGGCCTGGGACCGGGCGACCACCGTGCCGCTGGACTGGGTCGTCCTGCTCACCGGTGACGCGGACTTCGCGCCGCTGGTGACCAGGCTGACCGCGCGCGGCGTGCACGTGGTGCTGCCGGTGGTGGACGTGCGGTCGGGGGAGGACATGCCCTCGTGGACCCCGCGCACCGCCGCGCCGTTGCGGGCCGCGACGCCGTTCACGCCGGGGTTCGACGAGCTGTTCGCGCCCGGTGACCAGCCGGACTACCCGCTGCGCCGGGCGTTCGTGCGCTCGTCGGAGGCGGTGGCGTCACCGGTCGGCGCACCGCGCGGCCGCCGCAGGGGCACGGTCGCGACCTGGAAGTCCGGGCAGTCGCACGGCTTCATCACCGACTCCAAGGGCGGGTCGTGGTTCGTCTCGCGCGACGACCTGCCGGAGGGGCTGACGCTGCTGCTGGCGGGAACACCGGTGTCGTTCACCGGATCGCCGGTGCCGATGGCGGGCCGCAAGTACCCGCGGGCGCAGTCCGTGCGGCTCGGCGACGTGCCGCCACCGGCCAAGTGAGACGGCTGTGACACAGCACATGATTACAGCACGTGCGTGAGTGGGCACTCTACGGCGCATGGATTTACCCATCCAGGTGATCGCCGTCGTGCTCGCCGCTGTCCTCGCGCCCGCCGCCCCCGAGGCCGGTCGGCCCGGCTGGTTCACCTCGTGGGCGCAGTCGCAGCAAAACCTCGCCCCGGTCGCCGTGCGCGACCAGTCGCTGCGGATGATCACGCACCTCAGCCAGGGCGGCAACGCCGTGCGGGTCAGGCTGCAGAACACGTTCGGGCGGCAGCCGCTGACCGTCGACCGCACCACCGCGGGGCTCAGCACCGGTGACGCGGCGGTCTCCCGGCCGGTGGACGTCACGTTCGGCGGGCGCCGGAGCGTGACCATCCCGGCCGGTGGCGAGGTGTGGAGCGACCGGACCCCGCTCGACACGGCGCCGGGCACCGACCTCGCGGTCAGCACGTACGTCAGCGGCGACGTCGTCCCCGGCCGGCACGAGTCGGCGTTCCGCGACAACTACCTCACCCCGGCGGGCTCGGGTGACCACACGGCCGACACCGGCGCCGCCGCCTACACCGAACGCGTCCAGTCGACGTACCTCGTCAGCGCCGTGGACGTGTTCAACCCGCGGCTGCGGGGGACGATCGTGTCGTTCGGCAGCTCGGTGGTCGACGGCGTCGGCAGCACGAATTGCGGTCCGGGCTGCACCGAGCTCGGCACGAACAAGCGCTGGACGGACGTGCTCGCACGGCGGATCGTGGCCGAACTGCCCGCCGACCAGCAGTTGGCCGTGGCCAACGCGGGCGTCAGTGGCACGACGAGCGCCGTCTGCCCGAGGACACCGGATGCGTTCGTCGGACTCGATGCGTTGTCACGGCTGGAAAGGGACGTTCTCGCGCTGCACGGCGTCACCGACGTCATTTACTACTACGGCACGAACGACATCGCGAACGGCTGCACGGCCAACGACATCGTCACCAGCTATCGCGCCGTGTTCGACCGTCTGCGCAAGGCCGGTATCGACGTGCACGTCACGCCGATCACGCCGCGACCCGGTTACAGCGACCAGAACAACGTGGACCGGCACACCGTCAACGACTTCGTGAAGCGCGGCGGCGACTGCTCCGGCACCTGCGCCGAGGTCGTGGACCTCGACCAGGTGCTGGAAGACCCGCTGCGGCCCAACAGCATCAACCCGCTCTACGACACCGGCGACGGCGTGCACGCGAACATCAGGGGACAGCAGGCGATCGCCGACTACGTGGCGCTGAAGTCGTTCCGCTGACCTCAGTGCAGCAGGTCGGCGTTGATGTGCGCGCCCGCGAGCGCTCCGGCCGCGGCGGACGCGCCGACCTGCGCGGTGGGGTCGGTGGCGTTGCCCGCGACCCACACGCCCGGCACGTCGGTGGTGCCCGCCGCGCCGCTGACGAACCGGCGGCCCAGCCCGTTGGGCAGGTCCTCCACCGGCAGGCCGAGCCCCTCGACGCCCTCGGTGCGGGCGAGCATCCTGGTGACGACGGCGATCACCCGGCGCGGCACGACCTCGCCGTCGGTGAGCCGGACGCCGCTGATGTCGTCGCCGTCGGACTCGACCTCCGCGACGGGCGTGTCCACGACCCGGATGCCCTTCGCGGCGAAGCTCGCGCGGGTCTCGGCGTCGAGCCCCGTGCCGTTCGCGAAGTAGACGAGGTCGTCGGTGAGCTGCCGGAACAGCAGCGCGTGGTGCACCGACGCCGGGCCGACCGCGAGCACGCCGATCGGTTCGTCGCGCACCTCCCAGCCGTGGCAGTACGGGCAGTGCACCAGGCCGCGGCCCCAGTGGCGGGCCAGGCCGGGCACGTCGGGGAGCACGTCGCGCAGCCCGGTGGCGACGAGCAGCCGGCGGGCGTGCAGGACCCGGCCGTCCCTCAGCGTGACGGTGAAGCCGTCCTGCACCCGTGCGGTCGCCGCGACCTCGCCGGCGATGATCTGCCCGCCATAGCCCTCGACCTCCTCGCGGCCGCGTTTGAGCAGGTCGGCGGGCGGGATGCCGTCGTGGCCGAGGAGGCCGTGCACGCCGTGGGCGGGCGCGTTGCGGGGCGTGCCGCTGTCGACCACGGCAACGGTGCGGCGGGAACGGGCCAGCATGAGGGCGCCGCTCAGTCCGGCGGCACCACCGCCGATCACCACGGCGTCGAAGTTCTTCGTCATGGCACCGACGGTAGGTGCGCCTTGCGGATCGAGCATACGATCGTGCGCATGACGCAAGAAGATGGTGAGCTGGACAGCCTCGTGCGCAAACGGATCCGCGCGTTGCGGCTCGCGCAGGGCTGGTCGCTGGAGGAGCTGGCGACCCGCGCGCGGCTGAGCCCGTCCTCGCTCAGCCGCATCGAGAACGGTCAGCGCCGCCTCGCCCTCGACCAGCTCGTCGTGCTCGCGCGGGCGCTGGACACCTCGCTGGACCAGCTCGTCGAGACCGACACCGAGGACGTGATCGTCAGCCCGCTGATCGACGGCGCGCACGGCCAGATGCGCTGGCCGATCAGGGCCGAGCCCGGCATCACCGTGATCCGCCAGCGCATGACCACCCCGCCGCCGGACAGCCCCTCGGGCCTGCGCGCGCACTCCGGGCACGAGTGGCTCGTCGTGCTGTCCGGGACCGCGATCCTGCTGCTGGGCAACCGCCGGTACCGCGTGGAGACCAACCAGGCCGCCGAGTTCCCGACGATGCTGCCGCACGCCATCGGCACCGCGGGCGGGCCGTGCGAGGTCATGGGCATCTTCGACCGCGAGGCGCGGCGGGGGCACAACGAGCGGAAAACGGGCTGATCTTGCGCTTCCGGCAGGGCTGAGGACGACCTGTTTGCTTCCTGCGCAAGACGCCGTGCATCTGGCGCACGGCGGTCCTAGTTTGAGTTGCATGAACCACGAGCACGGACACGGACACGGCGCTGGTCACGGCCACAGCCACGACCACGGGATGGCGGACATCCTCGACCTCGACGCCGAGGTGGTCGCCGAGCACACCGCCGACCTCATCCGGTGGCTGCCCGTCGACCGCCCCCGCCAGGTCGTGGACCTGGGCTGCGGCACCGGCGCCGGCACGTTCGCGCTGCTGGCCGAGTTCCCGGAGGCGCACGTCACCGCGGTCGACACGGACGTCGACCACCTGCGGCGCCTGCGCGAGAAGGCCTGCGAGCTCGGCCTCGCCGACCGCGTGACCACCGTCCAGGCCGACCTGGACACCACCTGGCCCGACCTCGGCACCCCGGACCTGGTGTGGGCATCGGCCTCGATGCACCACATGGCCGACCCCGCACGCGCCCTGCGTCAGGTCCACGACGTCCTCGCTCCGGGCGGCCTGTTCGCGGTCGTCGAGCTCGCCGGCTTCCCCCGCTTCCTCGGCACCGACCTCGAAGACCGCATCCACGCCGCCAGCGACCGCCGCCACGCCGACCTCGTCCCGCACCGCGGCGCCGACTGGGGCCCGAAGCTGACCGCCGCCGGTTTCACCGTGGAGGCCGAGCGCACCCTCGCCATCCACCTCCCGCAGTCCGAAGTGGTCGGTCGGTACGCACTGGCCGGCCTGCGGCGCATGCGCGGCACCGTCGACGACGTGCTGTCCGCGGAGGACCTGGCCGCGTTCGACGACCTCCTCGACCCGCACAGCCCCACCGGTCTGCTGCACCGCACCGATCTGGCCGTGCGCACCGAACGTTCCGTGTGGGCCGCACGAAAGGCATAGCTCACGAGATGACAATCGGCGCCGCTGCCTGTCCGGCAACTTGTCCGGTCTGACATGCCTGATACCTCCGAACGGCCGTAGCAGGGACTCCGAACCCTGTGCGTGGATGTATGGGAGCGCTCTTACAACGTTGTAAATTCGAAGGGGAATCTCGCCGATGAGGAAAGCCGCCCCCGCACTCCTCGCCCTGCTGCTCACACTGGGCGTCATGCCAGGAACACCACCGGCCGGCGCCGCCGAGCCCGTGCACGGGCTGAAGGGCGAGTACTTCAGCATGTCGGCGCCGGGGGCCAGGGACTTCGCGAACCTCGCCGGCACGGTGCTCGACGCCGAGGTCAACCACTCGGACCTCACCTCGACGTTCGGGTTCCTGGCCGGGCGCACCGAGCACACGACGGCGCGGTGGACCGGGCAGATCGCGGTGCCGCAGACCGGTGACTACACGTTCCACGCCATCGGGGACAACGGGTTCCGGCTCTTCGTGGACGGGCAGCCGGTCATCGACCACTGGGTGGGGGACTGGGACCGCGAGCAGACCAGTGCGCCGGTCGCGCTCACCGCGGGGCGCCAGTACGACTTCCGGTTGGAGATGTTCCAGGACGTCGGCGGCGCCAACATGTACCTGCGCTGGTCGAGCGCGACCACGCCGAAGCAGATCGTGCCGGAGTCCGCGTTCACGCCGCCCGCGGACTTCCGGGTCGTGCCGCGCAGCGCGCAGGTCTCGAAGGACGGGCGGACGCTCACCGCGGACTTCGACGGGCGCGTCACGGGGACGTCCGACCTCAGGGAGCACCTGCGGGTCGAGGTCGACGCCACGCCGATGCCGGTCTCGGTCGTCACGGCCAGCCGCGGCAGGGTGACCGTGCGGCTCGCGGAGGAAGTGCTCAAGAGCCAGCGGGTGAAGATCTACTACGACGGTGCCGGTGCGCTCGCCGTGGACGGGCGGAAGGTCGAGAAGACGGCCCGCACGGTGAAGAACACCTCGGCCGAGCGGCTCAGGACGCCGTGGGGCGAGAACTTCGACGCGCGCAACCCCTTGCCGGAGTACCCGCGGCCGCAGCTCGAACGCGACCGGTGGCTCAACCTCAACGGGCCGTGGGAGTTCGCGGGTGCCAAGGCCGGTGAGCAGCCGCGGTTCGGCAAGAAGCTGCCGGAGAAGATCATCGTGCCGTACCCGGTCGAGTCGCAGCTCTCCGGCCTCGAACGGCACGAGGACCACATGTTCTACCGCAGGACCGTCACCGTGCCGCACGACTGGCGGATCGGCAGCGGGCAGCGGCTCAAGCTCAACTTCGGCGCCGTCGACTACCAGGCCAAGGTCTGGGTGAACGGCACGCTGGTCGCCGAGCACACCGGTGGCTACACGGCGTTCAGCGCGGACATCACCGACGCCCTCAAGCGCGGTGAGCAGGAGATCGTCGTCGCCGTCACCGACACCACCGGCCCGCACCAGCCCAAGGGCAAGCAGTCGCCCGACCCCAGCGGCATCTTCTACACGCCGTCGTCGGGCATCTGGCAGACCGTGTGGCTGGAACCGGTCGCGGACAAGGGCATCGACGGGATCAAGACGACCCCGGACCTGGCCACCGGCACGCTCACGGTCAACGTGCGGTCCGCCGGCACCGGGACCGTCACGGCCGTCGCCCGCGACGCCAGGGGCAAGCAGGTCGGCACCGTCACCGGGCCGGCGAACGCGGACCTGGCGCTGCCCGTGCCGAACGCGCACCTGTGGACGCCGGACGACCCGTACCTCTACAAGCTCGACGTCACGCTCGGCAAGGACAAGGTCAAGAGCTACTTCGGCATGCGCTCGACCGGCATCGCGAACGTCGGCGGCACGCCCAAGCTGACCCTCAACGGCCAGCCGGTCTTCAACCTCATGCAGCTCGACCAGGGCTTCTACCCGGACGGCCTGAACACCGCGCCCAGTGACGAGGCGCTGGTCTTCGACCTGAAGGCGCAGAAGGACCTCGGCTTCAACGCGGTGCGCAAGCACATCAAGGCGGAGCCCGCCCGCTGGTACTACCACGCGGACCGGCTCGGACTGCTGGTGTGGCAGGACTTCGTGTCGCTGGAGGACGGCAACGACCCCGGCGCGCAGCAGGCCTTCGTCAGCCAGGGCCGCGAGCTGATGGAGCAGCTGCACAACTACCCGTCCATCTACGCCTGGATCGTGTTCAACGAGGGCTGGGGCGAGTGGGACCGCACGGTCACCGGCCAGATCACCGACCAGGTCAAGGCCGCCGACCCGAGCCGGATCGTCAACGCCCACAGCGGCGTGAACTGCTGCGCGTCCAAGGGCGACAGCGGCAGGGGTGACGTGCTCGACCACCACGACTACAACAACACCGACCCGGCCCGCCCGGACGGCAAGCGCGTCGTGGTGGACGGCGAGCACGGCGGCTTCACGCTGCGCACGCCGGGGCACCAGTGGCCGGGCGCGCCGATCGCGATCTACAGCGGTGTGGCGGACAAGGCGGCGCTGACGGCGAAGTACGTCGACAACACCCGCACGTTCTACCTCGGTCAGGCTCGCGCCGAGCTGTCCGCGTCGGTCTACACCCAGGTCACGGACCTGGAGGGCGAGCTCAACGGCCTGTGGACCTACGACCGCAAGCGCATCAAGGTCGACCCCGGTCCCGTCCGCGAGATCAACCGGCGCGTCATCGAGGCCGGGGCGAACGCGGGCAAGCCGTACCCGTACGCGGGCAGCGGCGAGTGGAAGCTCGACGAGACCAGGGGAGCCGTCGCCGAGGACTCGACCGGCAAGAACCCGCTCACGCTCAGCCCGACCGGCGCCACCTGGAAGGACGGCGCGCTGCAGTTCCACAACGGCTCGGCGGACACCTACGGCCCGGTGGTCGACACGACCGGCGACTACGCGGTGTCCGCGAAGGTGCGGCTCGACGAGGTGCCCGGCAACTACGCCACCGCCGTCAGCCAGGACGGCCGCGAGCGGGAGAACCCCTTCTACCTGCAGTACGGGCAGGGCGCGTTCGCGTTCAGCACGCCGGGCGGCAACCGGGCCCGGTTCGAGACCACGCCGGAGATCGGCCGCTGGTACGAGCTGAAGGGGGAGCGCAGGGGCGGCGAGATCCGGCTCTACGTGGACGGCGCGCTGGTCGCCACCGCGGCGGCGGGTCCGGCGGTCGTGAGCACCGGCGCGTTCACGGTGGGACGAGCCAAGTACAACGGCCAGAACGTCGACTTCTGGCCTGGTGCGATCAAGGACGTGCGCGTCACGTCCTGATGTTGGGAGAACGCTCTCCCTGCGTGGTACAACCGGTGGCATGAGCAAGAGCGCACCCACGTTGGAGGACGTCGCCAGAGTTGCGGGTGTCTCGCGCGCGACCGTGTCGCGCGTGGTCAACGGCACCCGCAACGTCGACCCTCAGCTCCAGGAGACGGTGCGCAGCGCGATCGAGCAGACCGGGTACTCGCCCAACCGGGCGGCCCGGTCCCTCGTGACCCGCAGGACCGGCACGGTCGCGCTGGTGATCTCCGGTGCCGGCGGCGGGTCGGACGTGTTCACCGACCCGTTCTTCGGCCGAGTCGCGGCGGGCGTGGTCGACTTCCTGCGCCCGCACAGCGTGCACCCGGTGCTCATGCTCGCCGACTCCGAACCGGCCAGGACCGAGGTGGTCGAGTTCCTGCGGCAGGGCAGTGCCGACGGCGCGCTGCTCGTCACCACCCACCCCGCCGACCCGTTGCCGGCCCGGCTGCTGGCCGCCGGGGTGCCCTCGGTGCTCTACGCCCGGCCCGGCGCGCCCACGCCCGTCAGCTACGTCGACATGGACCACCGCGCGGGCGGGCGGCTCGCGGCCGACCACCTGGTGGCGTCCGGGCGCACGGACGTCGTCACCATCTCCGGCCCGCTCGACGTGCTGGCGAGCCAGGACCGGCTCGCGGGGTTCCGCGATGCCATGGCCCGCCACGGTTTCCCGTACGTGCCGAGCGCGGAGGGCGGGTTCACGGCGGAGAGCGGCGGGGCCGCGATGACCCGGCTGCTCACCGAGCACCCCGACCTCGACGGCGTCTTCGCCGCCAACGACCTGATGGCGCAGGCGGCGGTGTTCGTCATCCAGGAGCACGGGCTGCGCGTCCCCGACGACGTGGCGGTCGTGGGCTTCGACGACAGCACGCCCGCGCTCGCGTGCCGCCCGCAGCTCACGACCGTGCGGCAGCCGGTCGAGCAGATGGCCGCCGCGATGGCCGAGCTGCTGCTCACCGACCTGGAAAAACCGGGACAACGCCCGAGATCCGTCATCTTCGAACCGGAACTCGTCGTCCGCGCCTCTGCTTGATTGACCTGTCCGACACACGGGGTTAACGTTCGGGAGAGCGCTCTCACGGCGACCGGTCGCCACCCGTCCCGGGCTCAACGCCCCTTCGTGTCAGGCAGGATCATGGGCATACCCCTGTCCAGGGTGGCCGCGCTCTCCGCCGCCGCCCTGTGTCTCGTGACCACCGTCAGCGCCACGACCTCGACCTCCGCCGGTGCCGCCGCGTGCGGCACCGCCAACGTCGCCCTCAACAAGACCGCCACGGCGTCCTCGACCGAGAACGGTGGCACCCCGGCGTCCGCCGCCGTCGACGGCAACGCGGGTTCGCGGTGGTCGTCGCAGTTCTCCGACCCGCAGTGGGTGCAGGTCGACCTCGGCTCCACGCAGCAGGTCTGCCGGGTGACCCTGGCCTGGGAGGGGGCGTACGGCAAGGCGTTCCAGGTGCAGGTGAGCAACAACGCGAGCTCCTGGAGCACCCTGTACTCGACCACGACCGGTACCGGCGGCACGCAGGCACTGGACGTCACCGGGTCCGGCCGGTACGTGCGGGTGCTGGGCACCCAGCGCGGCACCGGGTACGGCTACTCGTTGTGGGAGCTGAGCGTCAACGCGGTGACCGACTCGACCGGGGTGCCGCCGACGGACCCGCGGAACCCGGACTTCGGGCCGAACGTGTTCGTGTACGGGCCGGGGTCGTCGCAGTCGGAGATGCAGTCGCGGCTGGACGCGATCTCCGCGCAGATGAAGACCAACCAGTTCGGGCCGCAGCGCTACGCCGTGTTGTTCAAGCCGGGCAGCTACAACGCCGATGTGAACCTGCGGTTCTACACGCAGGTCGCGGGTCTGGGGCTGAACCCGGACGACGTGAACATCAACGGCCACATCCGCGTCGAGGCCGACTGGTTGCAGCAGGGCGACGACCCGAACAACCTCGGCAACGCGACGCAGAACTTCTGGCGTGGCGCGGAGAACCTGTCGGTGACGCTGCCGGCCAACCAGATCGAACGCTGGGCGGTGTCGCAGGCCACGGCGTACCGGCGGATGCACCTGCGTGGCCAGGCGCACCTGTGGAACGGCTACGACGGCTGGGCCAGCGGTGGCCTGATCGTCGACAGCAAGATCGACGGCGTGGTCGTCTCCGGTTCGCAGCAGCAGTTCCTCACCCGCAACAGCAACCTCGCGGGCGGCTGGTCCGGCTCGGTGTGGAACATGGTGTTCGCCGGCACGCAGGGCGCCCCTGCCGACCACTTCCCGAACCCGTCGCACACGACCGTGGACACCTCTCCGGTGACGCGCGAGAAGCCGTACCTGTACCTCGACGGCTCCGGTGAGTACCGGGTCTTCCTGCCCGCGCTGCGCACCAACTCCCGCGGCACCAGCTGGGAGAACGGCAACCCCGGCACGTCGGTGTCGCTGGCGGACTTCTTCATCGTCAAGCCCGGCACGCCGGTCGCGACCACCAACGCCGCACTGGCCCAGGGCAAGCACCTGCTGCTCACGCCCGGTGTGCACCAGGTCGACGACACGATCCGCATCACCCGCCCGAACACCGTCGTGCTCGGCCTGGGCCTCGCCACGCTGACGCCGACCACCGGGAAGGCCGCGCTCACCACGTCCGATGTGGACGGTGTCCGGCTGGCCGGCTTCCTGGTCGACGCCGGCGTGCAGAACTCCCCGGTGCTGCTGGAGATCGGTGACGCCGGCACCGCGGACCACTCGGCGAACCCGACCTCGCTGCACGACGTGTACCTGCGCGTCGGCGGTTCCCAGGCGGGCAAGGCGACGGTCAGCATGCGGGTCAACAGCCGCAACACGATCATCGACCACACCTGGGTCTGGCGCGCCGACCACGGCGAGGGCGTCAGCTGGACCGCCAACCCCGGCCAGAACGGCGTGGTCGTCAACGGCGACAACGTCATCGCCTACGGCCTGTTCGTCGAGCACTACCAGCAGCACAACCTGATCTGGAACGGCAACGGCGGCCGGGTGTACCTCTACCAGAACGAGCTGCCGTACGACCCGCCGAACCAGGCGGCGTGGATGAACGGCTCCAAGCGCGGCTGGGCCGGCTACAAGGTCGCCGACTCGGTGACCACGCACCAGGCGTTCGGCGTCGGCGTGTACTGCTTCAACCAGGCCAACCCGGGCGTGGTCACGGACAACGCGTTCGAGGCGCCGAACCGGGCAGGCGTGCGGTTCACGCACCTGGTCGCGGTGTCGCTGGGCGGTGTGGGCACGATCGCCAACGTCATCAACGGCACCGGCGGGCAGGCGGACCTCGCGAACCAGGTCCGCTACGTCGTGAGCTACCCCTGACAGCGGGATGAGCGCCTGACGGGCGCCGCGGCCACCCCGGTCGCGGCGCCCGTTCTGCTCCGCGGTGGAAGGGGAACACCCCAGGGCACGCGCCGCCCCGGGGTGCGGGGAAGGGGAGAACGCTACCTCGGCAACCGGTAGTCCGGGCCGAGGGCGGCACCCCTCTGCGGCTTGTACAGGTCATATCCACGCGGGTCGCACTGGAGACCACCGTTGATGCAGTGGCGGACCAGCGCGGCCTGGGTGGGCGCGTCCCAGGCGTTCATGAAGTCGTAGTGCCAGGTGTAGCCGCGGCCGCTGGAGAGCCGGACGCGCGACATGTCACCGGACACCGGGAACGCCATCTTGAACTCGATCATCGGCACCGCCACCGGGTGCGACGACGGGCAGACGAGCGTCGCGCGGTCCGGGTACGCCATGTGCGACCTGTGGTCAGCCGAGTCGAGGTCGCGGCCGTTCCAGCAGCTCGGTGCCTGGTAGCGGATGTTGAGCTGGGTGCCGGGCGGGCAGTGCGCCGGGATGTCCCAGTTGTGGGAGCTGTCACCGCACTCCCAGCCCTCCACGGCGCCGGGCGCGGTGCGGAACTGCTCCTGGGTGGCACCGGGACTGCCGACCACGAACCGGATGCCCGGCGGGAACGGCACCACGTCCTGGTACCTCAGGATGCCGGACTTGTAGTAGATGACCTGCGGGAAGTTCGGCGGCACCACCTGGTCGCCGTTGTAGACCGACGGGAACCAGTAGGCGGACCTGTCGTCGGGCGTCCTGCAGTTGGTCTGGGCTGCCCGCAGCGAGTCGGTGGTGGTGCGGGCGTTGGTGGACGGGTTGCCGAGGAACGTGTGGAGGTGCGACGCGCCCGCCAGCCCCGGGAAGACGATCGGGTCGTCCGGGAGGTGGTGCGTGACCGAGCAGTTCGCCTGGAACTCGTGGTGCGTGACCAGGTCGTCGGCCTGGGCTTGCTGCACGACGACAACTGCCGCCACGAGGGTGGCCGCTGCCGTCAGTGCGCTGAGCTTTCTGGACAACTGTGTCCTCCTGCCGATGGTGGGTACCGGCTTGGAGAGCGCTCTCCCACTCAGGTTCCCGCTCCGGTCCGCGAGGTGTCAAGACCGGTTCTTTGACAGCGCGGACGTCTCGTCGTACCGTGCGACAGGAAGGCTGTGAGAGCGCTCTCCCCGCACGCGGCCTCAGGTTCCACCGGTTGAGCAGTTCTGCGGTTCCCGTCGCGCCGGGGAGCTGACAGGGTGACCGCGTGGTGCACATGGGGGAACGGCACGGAGTGGGCCCGGCGTTGGCCCAGGTGAGTCTGGCGGGGGTGGCCGGCGCGCTGGTCGTCTCGTGCGGGATCGGGCCCGTGGTCGTGTCGCTGTTCGGCGGCCCGGTGGTGGCCGTCGTCGTCGGCGGGGTCCTGGTCGTGGTGCTCGTCGCCGCGCTGACCGCCGCGGCGTCCGTGGCGCCGGGGGAGTCGTGGCTCACCGGGAACGTCGGCGGGCGGGTGTGCTGGGCGCTGCTCGTCGGCGGCGCCGGAACCGGTGCGTGGCTGCTCGCCTGGAGCGTGTCCGACGAGGCACGCCTGGGCCTCAGCGAGTCCCCGTGGCTGTGGTGGCCCGCCACGGCCCTGCTGTTCGCGCTGGTGGCGGGGGTGTTGCTGCGCCGCTGGTACCTGGCGCTCACCTCGTTCGCGGTGCTCGTCGCGGTGGCGCTGCTGATGCTGCGCGCACTCGCGGGCGCGTTGCCGTCCGATGTGGAGCAACGCCTGGCCGTGAGCCAGGTGCCGCGCACGTCGATGATGGTGACCGCGGTGCCCGGCTACCACCTGGTGCCGGCCCAGGGGGTGTGGCACCTCGTATCCGACGACCTCGACCCGAACGCGCCGTCGCCCGACGTCTCCCTGCACGCGCTGCCGGACGGCCCGGACTGCCGGTTCGAGCCGCACGACTCCCGTTACCCGTTCACGGACCGCTGCGAGGTCGAGCGCCCCGGCCTGTTCTTCCTGGACGGCACGCCGGTCCGCATCGGCTACGCCCACCGCGTCGGCACCACGCGCCTGCTGCTGACCGCGCCGCCGTCGTTCGACCGGGCCGTGCTGCGCGAGGCGGTGCTCACCGCACGGGTCACCGACGGCGTGGCGACCGCCGTGGTGCCCGGTTACTCGGCCGGGTCCGCTTCGCCGCAGGGCACCCACTTCACCCCCGATGACCGCTCACTGCTGCCCGGCGCCCGGTACGTCTCGGTCGGACCCCGGCTGGGCGCGGGCTTCGGCGAGTGCACCTTCGGCGCGCAGGTGTGCGAGACCGAGTCGCCGGCGTTGCGCTACGAGCGCTTCACCGATGGCCAGATGTATGTGCGCACCGAGGGTGGCCGTGAGTTCGAGATCAGGGGCGGTCCCGGCGTTGACCGCGAGGTCCTGCGCACGGCCGCGCTCGCCGCCCGTTCCGCCACCGACGAGGAGGCGCTGGCGATGCTGCCGCCACCACCCCCGTCCCCGCCGGACCGCTCGCTCATGGCGTCCGTGCGCACTTTGTCCCGCACCCTGTTCAACTAACCCCCTTGCAGATGCCGGAAGAGCAGGGGGTTTTTGGTCAGTCCTCGACCTCGCGGCGGGACAACCGGACCTCCTCGACGTCCAGCCGTGCCTGCACCGTGCGCAGCACGATGTCGTCGATCGCCCGTTCGTCGCGCAGGCGCACCACGGTGGCCCGCTTGTGCGCGATCAGCTCCAGCCGCAGCGCCGCGTACTCGGCCTCGGCCTGGGTGGCCTCCTCGTCACCGCTCGCGGTAGAGCGGATCACCTCCAGGTGGTGGTCGTACTCGGCGAGCACCCGCTTGTAGACGACGTCGCTGACGCCGACCTCGTCCGCGAGCCGGGGCAACGCCTCGTAGGCCTCCTCGGACGCCGTGGACTGCGCGAGCCGGAGCTCCTCGTCCAGCGCGGTGTCCTCGGGCAGGTGCGACGCCCGCACGATCACGGGCAGCAGCAGCGACTGCACGACCAGCGTCAGCACGACGACACCGGACGTGATGAGGATGATCTCCCCGCGGAACGGGAAGGGCGCGCCGGACGCGGTCGTCTCCGGCACCGCGAGCGCCGCCGCCAGCGACACGGCACCGCGGAAACCGGCTGCCGTGGTGACCATGCGCTGCCGTGCGCCGACGCGTCGCGCGCGTTGCTGAGGGCGCCGGTCGAGCGCACGGATGATGTACGGCGTGGTGTAGCTCCACACCACCCGCGAGCCCACGACCGTGAGCGCCACCAAACCGATGGTGCCGAACGCCGCCAACACCTCCGGGCCGTCCAACGCGCGCACGGCACCATGGGCCTGCAGTCCGATCAGGACGAACAAAGACCCGTTCAACAGGAACGTCGACAACCGCCAGAACGCCTCGGACTGCTGCCGCGCGTCGGCCCGCACCAGCCGCGGCCCGATCTGGCTCAGCGTCAGCCCCGCGACCACCACGGCGATCACGCCGGAGCCGTGCACGACCTCGGCCGCCAGGAACGCCGCGAACGGCGTCAGCACGCTGACCACGCTCTCCTGCACCGGGTTGTCGAGCCGCCGCCGGACCAGCACCACCAGCCACGCGCACAACAGGCCCGCCGCCGCGCCACCGGCGTAGGACAGCAGGAACCGCCACCCGACCAGCCCGGCGCTGTACTGCGCCTCGCCGACGGTGACGGCGACCGCGATGCCGTAGATGACGAGCGCGGTGCCGTCGTTGATCAGCGACTCGGCCTTGATGATCGTGGTGGTGCGCCGCGGCAGCCCGCGTGCGATCGCCGCCACCGCCGTCGCGTCGGTCGGGGCCAGCGCCGCGCCGAGCACCCACGCGGGTCCCCAGGGCAGCCCCAGCGCGTGCCCCACCCACGCGATCGCCGCGGCCGTCGCGATCACCAGCACGGTGCTGGTGAGCACGATGACCCGCAGGTTCGACCTGACCTCGCGCAACGAGGTGGTGAGGCTCTCCCAGTACAGCAGGGCCGGGAGGAAGATCAGCAGCATCGCCTCCGGCGGCAGGGTCACCGACTCCAGGGCCGGCACGAACCCGAGCACCGCGCCGCACACGACCAGCAGGGCCGGTGCGGCGACGCGCAACCGCCCGGCCGCGACGCTGCTCACGAGCACGCACACGCCCAGCACCACCACGAGTTCCAGACCGAGCATGTGCCCAATCTAGGACGCTCACGCGGTCAGGGCGGCATCCAGCTCCGCGAGCAGCCGCGACTTGGGTCGCGCTCCCACGATCGACCGGATCGGCACCCCGTCGCGGAACAGCAGCATCGTCGGCAGCGACATCACCTGGTAGTCGCGGGCGGTCGCCGTGTTCTCGTCGGCGTTGATGCGCAGAACGGTCAGGTCGTCGCGTTCCCGGTCGATCTCGTCGAGCACCGGCGACAGCATGTGGCACGGCCCGCACCACTGCGCCCAGAACTCGACCAGCACGGTCCCGGTCCGCACGCTCTCGCCGAACGTGGCGTCGGTCAGCTGCACTTGAACTCCCTGGGTTCGTCCACCCGGCACGGGTCGAAGGCCTCGATCTTGTCCACGAGGAACGCGCGCACCGCGCCCAGCCGCTCCAGGCACGCGTCCAGCTCGGCGAGCTTGCGCCGGTAGACCTCCCGCGAGTCCGGGCACGAGTCGCCGGAGGAGTGCCCGGCGCGCAGGCACGCCACGAACGGGCGGGTGTCCTCCAGCGACAGCCCGATCGACTGCAGCGACTGGATCTCCGCGACCAGCCGGAGGTCGTGCTCGTCGTACTCGCGGTAGCCGTTGGCGCTGCGGTCCGCCTCCAGGAGTCCCTGCGACTCGTAGAACCGCAGCGCCCGCGTCGTGGTGCCGGCTCGCCTGGCCAGTTCGCCGATCCTCATGACCGCAGACGCTAAACCTTGACGCCCACGTCAAGGCAAGGCCGCGTCACCCGCGCTGCACCGGGATGCGCACCGGTCCGGTCCTGGTCACGTCGGCCCAGACGACCTTGCCGTTGTGCCGGGCCCGCACGCCCCAGGCGGTGCTCAGCCCCGCGACCAGCCGCAGCCCGAGGTGGAACCGGACGGGGGCGGTCGGCACCAGGGCAGCCGTGCGCTCACCGTCCTCCACCTCGATGCGGACGTACGGGCTGGTGCGGTGGCGGATCAGGGTGGTGGCGCGCGGCGCGGAGGTGTGCCGGTAGGCGTTGCTCACCAGCGAGTTGACGACCTGCACGACGGCCTCGGAGCTGGAGGTCGTCTCGTCGGCGAGGGCGCGGCGCACCCACCAGCGCACCTGCGCGAGGCTGGGGGCGGGGTGGATCAGCCGCATGGTGGCCCACTGACCACCGGGTGCGGTGACGTCCGGCGTGGCGTCGCTCAAGTTCGGTCCTCGTGCCGGTGACAGGTCTCCTGATCACGCTAGGGCCCGTTCGCGATCTTGGCAGGAGGCCAAGGTCCTCGTCGGCGCGGGACCTTCGGTCAGGAACGGTCGGCGCCGTGCCAGTCCAGGCACAGCACCATCGCGTCGTCGTCGACGGTCAGGCCGCTGCGGTGCCCGGCGAGCTGCTGGAGGACCTCCCTGGGGACCTGCGCGGCGGGCAGCAGACGGGTCAGGTTGATCGCGCGGGCCAGCGCGCGTTCGCCGTAGCGCTCGCCGGCGGGGGAGGCCACGTCGTAGACGCCGTCGCTGGCGAAGATCAGCCGGTCGCCGGGGCGGACGTGGAACTCCTGCGGGGAGAACTGGGTGTCCTCGAACATGCCCAGCGGCAGCTGGTCCTCGAACGTGACGCGCTCGGCGGTGGTGCCGCGCAGGCGCCACATGCTGGGCGAGCCCGCGTCGATCACCTCGACCCTGCCGGTCTTCAGCTCGAACTGCAGCAGCAGGACCGAGACGTGCACCCGGCCGCCGTGCTGGCCGTAGATCGCCTGGTCGGCCAGCGCCGCCTGGTCGGCGAGGGGGACGCCGGCGCGGCGGGCGTTGCGCAGGGCGTTGACCGCGAGGTTGGTCAGCAGGGCGGCGTCGATGCCCTCGCCCATGCCGTTGGTGACCGTCAGCGTGAGGTGCTCGGCGTTGGTCGACCAGTCGAAGTTGTCGCCGTAGATGGCGTAGGCGGGTTCCAGCTGGCCGCCGAGGTCGTACTCGGACCGGCGGCAGGACCGGCCCGGCAGCAGCTGCCACTGCATCTCCGCGGCGAGGGTCAGCCGCGTCGCCCGCCGCGCCTGCAGGTACAGGTCGGTGTCGCGTTCGGCGACCACGATCTCGTGGCCCAGCGTCTGCGCGATCCGGCCCAGCTCCGCCACGTCGTCCTGGCCGGGCACGTCCGCCAGGTCGACCGCGAGCACGCCGAGCCGGTCGCCGCGGACGGTGACCGGCAGGTAGGTGGTCACGGCGGTGCCCTCGCGGTGCTCGACGAACGGCTGCTGGGCGCCGAACGCCTGACCGGGCGTGCTGCCGTTCACCGGGATCGGGCTGCTCGTGTACGGCAGCTCCGCGACCGGTTGCAGCATGAGCAGCGCGTAGTCGGCCAGCAGCAGCTGCACCGCTTCGGCCTGGTACAGCTGTCTCAGCTGGGTGCGCGTGACGTCGAGCAGCTCGTGCGGTGCCGCGGCCCGGAGGGCCTGCTCGACGACGAGGTATCTGTTCACCGCTTGTGCGGTCACGGGGTGCCTGCCTTCTGTGCCGGGTGTCGATCCCGTGTCGCGGGCGCGGCCGGACATGACACGGGAACACTAAGGATGCGACAGTGGGGGACGTGAACCGGATTCGGCCACACGCCTCCGTCGACGACGTGCTCCGGGTTCTCACCCAGGTGGTCGAGCAGATCGAGGTGATGTGGGAACGGAGCAAGGACGTGTCGCCCGCTCCGCTGTCGGTGTCCCAGCTGCGCGTGATGTTCGTGCTCGAGAAGTCCGAGGGCGCCAACCTGCGCGCGCTCGGCGAGGCGCTGGACGCCGCACCGTCCTCGGTCAGCCGCCTGTGCGACCGGCTGGAGGCGGTCGGTTTCCTGGAACGCGGCCTGAGCGCCACCAGCCGCCGCGAGGTCGAGCTCTCGCTGAGCGACCGCGGCCGCGCGTACCTGCACGACCTGCGTGAACGGCGGCGTGAGCACCTGCGCGACGTCGTGGACACGCTGCCGCCGTCCGCCCGGTCCACGCTCGTCAGCGGGTTGCGGCAGCTGCGGGACGCGGCCACGTCCGTCCAAGGCGTCGACGACGGCGACGGCCAGCCGGGAACGCAGACCGCCTGACCACCGTCGTCCCCCCATCGGTGCTCCCGTGCCACAACCGCGCCCACGTGTCGGCGTCTTCTGCTAACTTTTGTTGTGCGACAATAGTTTAGTGACGGGAACATCCGGCGGTTGGGGCTGCAGTGGCGACTTGCGAGGTTGCGCGACCGCACCGGAACCGGCCCCGTGCGGCCAGGTGAGGTGCACGTCGACCTCCCAGCCGGGGACCGGTCTGCGCCGACCGGCGAGACCGTCCACCCCATCCGTTCCGAGTCGGACCTGCTCGCCGCCCGGCACGCCGTGCGTGCCGCGGCCCTCGCGGCGGGGTTCGACCTCGTCAGTCAGACGAAGGTCGTGACGGCAGCGAGTGAGCTCGTGCGCAACGCCTACGTCCACGGCGGTGGTGGGGCGATGACCATCACCCGGCTCGTCGGGCTCAACGGCCGGCGCGGGCTCCGGTTGCAGGTCCGCGACCACGGGCCCGGCATCAGCGACGTCACGGCGGCGCTGGCCGACGGCTTCAGCACGTCCGCGGGACTCGGCCACGGGCTCGGTGGCATCCGCCTGCTCGTCGACGAGTTCACCCTCGACACCGCCGTGGGCGAGGGCACCACCGTGACCGTGGTGGGATGGGCGTCGTGACCGCAGAACAGCCCGTCACCTCCGCCACGACCGACGGCGTCCTCGCGTTGCGCGCGCGGCTCCGCTCGCTGTGCGACGAGCACGGCGTGTCCATCGAGCTGCGCGCCCGCCTGGTGCAGAGCGCGACGATCCTGGCGCGCGAGCACCACCTGGCCGCCGACCCCGCCGACCCCGCCGACCGCGCCGCCGTCGACGGGCAGCTCAGGGCCGAGCCGGGCGGCACGGCCACCCTGGTCGTGACCCTGCCGCTGGTCGAGCCGCTCGACCGCACCCGGCCGCTGAACCTGCCCCTGCTCCCCGAACCGGTCGACGCGCCCGCCGCCGTGTGGCACCTGCCCGCACAGGTGGAACCGCAGGTCGCCGTGCGGGCGGACCCGGCGGACGACCAGGCCGCGACCGACCTCGAACTGTGCGCCCTCCTGGCCCGCACCGACTCGCTGGAGCGCGAGCACCTGCAGCTCAAGCACGAGCTGGCGGAGACCAACAGCGGCGTCGTGGCGATGTACGTGGAGCTGGAGGAGCGGGACGAACAGCTGCGCAGGGCCCACGCGGTGATCTTCCGCGAGCTGGAGGACGCCCTGCGCCCACCGCCCCCGGTCGTGCCCGGCGTCGAGCTCGGGGTGCACTACCGGCCGGCCGACCGCGACGCCCCCACCGGCGGCGACCTCTACGACTGGTTCGTGCTCGCCGACGGCACCCTGCAGATCACCGTCGTCGACGCCGTCGGCCACGGCGTCACCTGCACCCGCAACGCCCTCAACGTCACCCACACCATCCGCACCCTGACCCTCGACGGCTACCCGCTCGAAGACCTGGTCCGGCGGGCCGCCGAGATCAACGAGGGTCTGATGGCCACCCTGCTGGTCGCCCGGCTCGACCCGCGCACGGGCGCGCTGCGCCTGGCCGGCGGCGGCCACCCGCCCGCGTTGCTGGTGCCCGGCACCGGCGACACGGCCTACCTGCCCGCGAAGGGCCGCGGTGTCGGGTTCCCCGTGCCCGGCAGCACCGGCATCAACACCACGGTGCTGGCGCCGGGGGACCTGCTGCTGCTCTACACCGACGGGCTGGTCGAGAGCCGCGGCGACGTGGACGAGGGCGAGCTCCGGCTCTCCTCCGCCGCCAAGGCGTACGCGGACCAGCCGCTCGACCTGGCGTTGTCCACGATCGTGGCGGACATGCACGACATCGTCCTGTACACCGACGACACCGTGCTCCTCGGTGTCCGGTTCCGAGGTGCGATGACCTGAGGGGACACCGGCGGTGCGTACGATCGCACCGCTCACAGGAGTGCGGTAACAGTGGAACAGCGTCCGAGGTCCAGCAGCGTGCCTGCGACGCATGAGGGTGGGAATGCGGGCGTGAGCGCTTTGGACGGTCGGGACCAGGTCGAGGTGTCGCGGGTGACGGCGGGTGGCGGTGGCGCGGAGGAAGACCTGCGCGCGTTGTTCGGGCAGTCGACGGCGATCTTCGCGTCGTTCTCGGGACCGGAGCACGTGCTGGGGACGGCGAACCCCGCGTTCACGGCGTCCATCGGCCAGGGCCGGGCCCGTCCGGGGCAGCCGCTGGCGGACGTGCTGCCCGAGCCGGCCGAGCAGGGGCTGCGCGCCCTGCTGGACGAGGTCCACCGCACCGGCGAGGCGCGCACCGGTCGTGACGTGCGGGTCGTGCTGGGGGACGGCCCGGACGCGCGGGAGGCGTTCTTCGACGTCACCTGCGAGGCGCGCCGCGACCGGTCCGGCGAGGTGGTCGGCGTGCGGGTCATCGGGGTGGAGACCACGCAGGTCAAGCACGCCCAGCGGTTGATGGCCGAGCACCGCGCCCTGCTGGAGCAGATCGCCCGGCAGGCGCCGCTGACCGAGGTGCTCGACGGGATGGCCCGCTCCATCGAGGAGCTGGTGCCGCAGGAGCTGTTCGTGTCCGTCCTGCTGGCCGATCCCGACGGCCTGCACCTGCGGCACGGTGCCGCGCCCAGCCTGCCCGGCTTCTACAACGAGGCCATCGACGGCATCGCCACCGGTGAGGGCGTCGGTTCCTGCGGCACCGCGGCCCACCGGCGGGAACCGGTCGTGGTCGCCGACATCGCCACCGACCCGTTCTGGGACGACTTCCGCCACCTGGCCGAGCGCGCCGGGCTGGGGGCCTGCTGGTCGACGCCGATCCTGGCCCGCGACGGCGGCCTGCTGGGCACCTTCGCCCTGTACCACCGCACGCCCAGGGTGCCGCAGGACACCGACCTCGCCCTCATCCAGGTCTTCACCGGCACCGCGGCCCTCGCCATCGAACGCCACCACGACGACCAGGCCAAACGTGCCGCAGAGGCCCGCGCGGAAGCGGCACTGGAGGAGCTGGGCAAGGCCGTCGAGGCGGAACGCGAGCTGCGCGCCGACGCCGAACGGCGGGCCGCTGCCGCCGCGGAGCTGAACGCCAAGATGCGCGCCGCCGCCGAGAACCAGGCCCGCACGCCGCGCCCGGAGCAGTGCCAGCTCGGCGGCACCGCCGGGTGCGGCGCGCCGGCCGAGATCAAGGTCGCCGACTCGTGGGGCGACGCGGCCTGGGGCTGCGCCGCGCACGTCGAGGAGGCGCTGATCAACGTGCGGTCGGTGTTCATCGCGAGCGAGGAGCTCGGCGGGCTGGCGGCCTACGTGCACCGCTGACCGACTAGGCTCTTCGGGTGAAGCGTTTCCTGCTGGCCGCGCTGTGCCTGCTCGTGGCCGCCTACGGCACCCCAGCACCGGCCACTGCCCCCACCGCGGCGTCCGGCTCGACCAGCACCCGGCCCTCCGCCGACGAGTCGGCGGCGGTCCGCGCCGCCTTCGAGACCTACCAGAAGGCCGTGCTCGCCAAGGACGGCGCCGCGGCGGTGTCGGTGCTGGCCGGCCCGATCTTCGACGTCTACGAGAACTACCGGACGCTGGCGCTCACCGCCACCGAGCAGCAGCTCGCCACCTCGCTGCTCAGCGTGCGCCTCGCGGTCTACGTGATGCGGGGCGCGCTGGACCCCGCGGTCCTGCGCACCGCGTCGTCGAAGGACGTGGTGAAGGCGGCGGTCGACCGGGGGCTGGTCGGGGAGCAGGGCGTGTCCAACCTCGCCGTCGGCGAGGTCGAGGTCGACGGCGACAAGGCGTCGACCGAGGTGATCGCCCGCGGGCAGCAGGCGCCGTACCGGTTCGAGTTCGCGCGCGAGGACGGGGCTTGGAAGATCGACCTGCGCCCGTTGCTGGACCTGGCCGACACCGGGCTGGCCGAGGTGGCGAAGCAGCGGAACCTGACCCCGGAGCAGTTGCTCGACCAGACGCTGGTCGCGATGTACGGGCCCGCGAAGGCGACCGAGCTCCGCAAGCCCCTCGGACGCTGACCGGCCTCCTACAGCGACATGAACGTGTCGCGTTCGCAGCGGGCCAGAGCGCGCAGCAACTCGGTCGTGCGCACCGCGAGCCGCGCGGCGAACCTGGTCAGGGCGTTGCCTCGGCGACCGTAGGCCGAGGTCCAGAGCTGAGGAATCATGGTTCGATGCTCTGCCGGGACCGGTCGCGCGCCGGGGTTCGTGGACGACTCTGGACGGCGGTTGCGCGGGCCCGCCGGCAGGACTAACTTGGAACGGTTCAAGTTAGTCCTGAGGTGGCAACGATGCCCGACGTGAAGCACTTCGACCCGGACGCCGTTCTCGACGAGGTCATGGCGTTGTTCTGGAAGCGAGGTGCCGCGTCGACCGGCATCCAGGACATCGTGACCGCCACCGGCCTGAACCGGTCGAGCCTGTACTCGACGTTCGGCGGCAAGCGCGACCTCTACCTGGCGGCGCTGCGCCGCTACGTCCGCGAGCGGTCCCAGCCGGTCTTCGACCAGCTGGCCGGCGAGGAGTCAGGGCTCGCGGCGGTCGAGGTGTTCTTCGCCCGGCTCGTCCAGGTCCGGTGCGCGGGCCCGCACGCCCGGTGGGGGTGCATGGTGGCGAACGCGCACGCCAACGGCGAGAACGACGACCCGGAGATCAGCGCGGTGCTGCACGAGCACCACGACCAGCTCGGCAAGGCGCTGCGCGCGGCGCTCGAACGGGAGCCGGGGCTGCGGCTCGCTCCCGCGCAGGCGGCGGACATGCTCGCCATGCTCGCCTACGGGGTGAACCTGCGTTCTCGTGCCGGTGCCGACCGGAAAGCGCTGAACGCGACCGTGAAGGCCGCGCTCAGCGCTCTCGTGTGAGCCCCTGCTGGACGGCGACCTCCTTGATGTCGTCCAGGAGCTCCCTGATCCCTCCAAGGTCCAGCCCTTGGCTCCCGAGTGCGGTGCACGGGAGGTGCTTGACAGCCCGACTATCTTGAAACGAGTGTTCCAAGTTCGCTGAGGGGGCGTTCGGTGTTCACTCCGAGCAGACCGCGCACGCTCGACGAGTACGTCGTGCAGCTGCGCGGGTTGAAGGTCGACGCGGGCAGTCCGTCGATCACCGAGATCACCCGGCGCATCCACGCGTCGTGGCACGGGGCCGGTCGCCCGCGCACCGAGTGGCCCGCCCGCTCGACCGTCGGCAACTGCTTCCAGACCGGGCGGCGGCGGCCGAACGTCGACCTGGTTCTTGCCGTCGTGGAGGTGCTCGTCGACGGCGACGTCGCGCTGCTGGGGCAGTGGCGGCAGGCGCTGCGCCGGGTGCTGGGGGAGACCGACGCGACCGGCTGTGCCGCGTGCGCACCGAGCTGCCGGAGGACCTTCCCGCGTTCGTCGGCAGGCGGGACCTGCTCCAGCGGTTCGCCTCCGGCGGTGTCGTGGCGCTCGCCGGGATGCCGGGCATCGGGAAGACGGCGCTGGCCGTCCACCTGGGACACTCGTGGGCTCGCCGCGGTCTGGTCCGCGGCCCGGTGCTGTTCCTGGACCTGTGCGGGCTTGACCCCGTGCGCCCGCCCGTGGCCGTCGCCGCCGCACTGGAGTCGTTCCTGCGGGTGCTCGGCGTACCGGGCGATCTGATCCCACCCGGCCTCGACGACCGGATCCGGTTGTACCGCACCAAGGTCGCGGAGACCTCCGCGCTCGTCGTGCTCGACAACGCGGCCGACGCGGCCCAGGTGCGGCCGCTGCTGCCCCCACCCGGCTGCCACGCGCTCATCACGAGCCGCACCGCTCTACCCGGCCTCGGCTCCACCACGCTGCCCCCGCTCACCGCCGGGGAGGCGCTGGAACTGCTGCGCCTCAGCGCAGCGCCGCGCACCGCGGACGCCGGCCCGGTCGGCTCGATCGTCGAGCTCCTCGGCTGCCACCCGCTCGCCGTGTCGGTCATCGGCCGCCACCTGCGCGAGCACCCCGGCTGGACGCTGACCGACTACCTGGAACCGCTCACCGCGCTGGCCCTCGAAGGCGGCCTGCGGGCGACGCTGGCGCTCTCCGACCGCGCGCTGCCCCCGGACGCGCGCCGGTTGCTGCGCCTGCTGACGTTGCACCCCTGCACGACCTTCGACGTGCACGCGGTGGCGGTGCTGGCGGACCTGAGCGGGCGGCCGACGCGCGGCCTGCTCGACGCGTTGGTCGAGGCGCACCTGGTGGAGCAGAAGGGGTACGGGCTCTACGAGCTGCACCCGCTGGTGCGCGCCTACGGTGCGGAACGCCTGCTGATCGACGAACCGGTGAGCCGCAGCCGGCGTGCGCTGGAACGGCTGCTGGACCAGCGCGACCTGCGGCTGGTCAGCTGATCACCGCGCCGGCGCGCAGGGGATGACCGCCCACACGGCCTTGCCGACGGTGCGGTGCACCACGCCCCAGCGCTCGGCCAGCCGGTTCACGATCACCATGCCGCGGCCGCGCACCGAGTCGGGCGTGGACGGCCGCAGCAGAGGCGAGTCAGGCGAGGCGTCCTCAGCCACGACGTTGACGACGCACGGCTCGTCCGACCGCCGCAACCGCAGGCGGGCGGGCAGACGTGCGTGGTCGAAGACGTTGGCGGCAAGCTCGGTGATCACCATCAGCACGTCGAGGAGGTCGTCCTCGCCCAGGTCGCCCAGGATCGACCTGGTCCACCTGCGGATCTTCGCCGTGTCCGGTACGGCGCTGACGAGCTCCAGCGTGTGCCAGCCGTCAACAGAGCACTCGGCAGCCACGTCGCGGCCTCCTCCCTGTCGGCATCGCACGACTGGAGTACCTCGGCCGGGGGCGGCGAAACCCGGCACCGTCAGGACGGACCCAGCTCACACCGCAGCTCCGCCCACACCGTCTTGCAGCCGTCACCGGGGCTCGTGCCCCAGGACGTGGCCAGCCGGTCGACCATCACGATCCCGCGGCCGCGGCAGCCGCCGAGCCGCGACCGGCCGAGAACGGGCAGCTCAGGCGCGGTGTCGTCGACCTCGCAGCGCACCACGCACGGGTCCGGCGCCACGTGCAGGCGCAACCGGCGCGGGCCCCGGCCGTGGTCGAAGGCGTTGCACACCAGCTCGCTGAGCACGAGCAGCACGTCCCCGACGTCGTCGCCGCCGAACCCGGTGAGCGCGAGCCGCGCCAGGGCCCGGATTCCGGCGACGTCGTCGTGGTAGTCCTCCAGGTCGAAGCTGCGGAAGAAGGCCTGGTGGCCGGGGTGGCTGAGCGACACGGTCGGCACCTCCTCGTCACGGCAGCTGGACACCGACGACGCACGTGTCGTCGTCGGTGTCGGACCGGCTCTGGGTCAGCAGGTGGTCCAGCAGGTCGTCCAGGTCGGCCCGCGGTTCCCGCACGGCGGCGCACAGCTGCTCCAGGCACTCGTCCAGCGGCAGGTCCCTGCGCTCGACCAGGCCGTCGGTGTAGAGCAGCAGCGTGTCACGGGGTTCGAGCACGACCTCGCCCTCCACGTAGGTCGCCTCGGACAGGGCGCCGAGCATCGTGCCGGGCAGCATCGGCAGCAGCTCGCCCTCCCCGTCCCTGATCAGCACCGGCGGCAGGTGACCGGCGCGGGCCCAGCGCAGCACGCGGGTCAACGGGTCGTACACGCCGCAGATCGCGGTGGCGAAGATGTTGTCGGCGAGGTGGTGGGCCACGAGGTTCAGCCAGGTGAGCAGCTGGCCCGGTCCCGCGCCGGTGGCGGCCAGCCCGCGCAACGCGTTGCGCAGCACCACCATCCCGGTCGCGCCCTTGATGCCGTGACCGGTGATGTCGCCGACCGACACCAGGATCTGCTTGGACGGCAGCACGACGGCGTCGTACCAGTCGCCGCCGACCAGCTCTTCCTGCGCGGCGGGCCGGTAACGCACCGCGACCCGCAGTCCGAACGCCTCCAGCGTGGGGTGCGTCGGCGGCATGATCACCTGCTGGAGCTGCAGCGTCAGCCTGTTGCGCTCCGCGGCCTCCTGCGCGGTGATCGCCAGCTGGTCCTGCGTGGCCGACAGCGCCACCTCGGTCCAGTGCTGGGAGGACACGTCCTGGTAGGCGCCGCGGACGGCGAGCAGCGTGCCGTGCGGGTCGAGCACGGGCTCGGCGATCACGCGGACGTGTCGGGTGACACCGCCGGTGCGCTGCAGGCGGAACGCCGCGGACGCTTGCCGGTGGTCGTGCAGCACGGTCTGCACGAACCCGTTGAGCGCCGGCACGTCGTCCGGGTGGGCGTGCGCCGCGATCTGCGCCAGCGGCACGGGATCGGCGCCGGGGGCGTGTCCGTAGAGCGAGTGCAGCTGGCTGTTCCACACGATCGCGCCGGTGAGCCGGTCCTCCTCGAAGCCGCCGACCCGGCCGAGGCGCTGGGCGTGCTGCAGCAGGTTCGCCAGGCGGGTCGTCTCGTCCTGCACCCGCCACACGACCAGCACCAGCACCCCGTGCCGGGTGATGCTCACCCCGGCGGTCACCGTCAGCGGCACCTCGTCGATCAGCGCGGCGAGGTTCATGTGCTCTGCGCGGAACGGCTCACCGGTGGCGTGCACGTGCTCGACCTTGTCGAACAGGCCGCCCTCGGTCGCGGCCAGCGGGTAGGCCTCCAGCAACGACCGGCCCGCCACCGCGGCCCGCGGCCGTCCGGCGAGGTCCACGAACCGGCTGTTGACGTGGTGGATGCGGAAGTCGGTGATCGTGCCCTCCGGCGAGACCTCGGGGCCCAGCACGAACGCCGGGTCGAGCAGCCCGTCGGCGAGGTCCACCAGCTCCGCCGGCGCGGGTGCCGCGTGGTCGGCCATGCGCACGACCGCGGTGCTGTCCAGGGTGGCGGCGCACAGCTCCGCCAGCGCCTCCACCTGCTTGTGCACGCTCAACGGCTGCGGTGCGAGCCCGGTGGGCCAGCAGATCTCCAGCACGCCGGTGATGCGGCCGCCGGTGCCGGCCGGGACGGTGACGCGGCCGAGCAGGCCGGCACCGATCGACGGCAGCCCCGACGCGCCCAGGTCGCCGATCCACACCGCCTCCCGCTCCAGGAGCGCCCGGCGTGCGGGTGTCGGCACGCCGGGAGGGACGTAGCGCCAGCGGTGCGCCTCACCGGTGCCGAACCCGGCGTGCCCGGCGAGGGTGAGCGAGGCGTCCGCACCGGCCAGCCAGATCGCCACGGCGCTCGCGCCCAGCGGGGCCAGCGCGTGGTCGAAGAGCGACTGGGCCACCGACTGCGTGTCGTCGGCGTGCAGAGCGCCGCTTTCCGCCGTCCGCAACCGGATCGCCGTCGTGGCGGTGTGGTCGCCGGCCGCGGCGGGGACCGCGGTGAGCTCGTCGCCGGAGACCTCGTTGATGATCTCCACGGCGAGCTGCAACTGGGTGGTGCCCGCCCGGTCCGCGAGCAGGGCGAGCTGCTCGGCCGCCTGCGCGGGACCGCAGCGCAGGCGTTCGACGAGCACGCCCTTGGCGAGCTCCACCAGCGCCCGGCCGTCCGCTGCCGCCCGTGCCTGCTCGATCTCCCGGTGCAGGCGGGCGACGGTGCCCGCGAGCCGGCCGACACCGGCCTCGTCGGCGGTCACCGGGTGCGCATCCACCGGTGCACGCAGGCCACCAGGTCGTCGGCGTCGACCGGTTTGGTGACGTAGTCGTTGGCGCCCGCCGAGATGCTCTTGTCCCGGTCGCCCGGCATCGCCTTCGCCGTGACGGCGATGATCGGGACCTCCGCGTGGTCGGGCATGGAGCGGATCGCGGCGGTGGCGGCGTAGCCGTCCATCTCCGGCATCATCACGTCCATCAGGATCAGGTCGATCTCCGGGTGGCTGACGAGCGCCTCGATGCCCTCCCTGCCGTTCTCCGCGTGCAGCACCCGCACGTCGTGCAGCTCCAGGATGCTGCTGAGCGCGAACAGGTTGCGGGCGTCGTCGTCGACGATCAGCACCGTGCGACCGGCCAGCTGCCCGTTCACCCGGTGCGCGGCCGGCGGCCGCGGCTGCTCGGGACGCACGAGGGGCAGCACGTCCTCGGGGCCGTCCGCGTTGAGGTGCAACGCGATCCGCTCCCGCAGCTCGTCCAGGCTGGACAGCAGCTCGAGCGGGCGGGTGCTGCTGCGCGTCTGCAGCTGCTGCTCGTACTGCGCCGGCAGCCTGCGGTTGTTGTGCGCCAGCACGGGAATCGTGCGGGTGGCGGTGTCACCGTCGAGCGCCTCCAGGAACCGCAGCGCGGCACCGTCGGGCATGTCCAGCTCCAGCACGACGCAGTGGCACGGCTCGGTCGCGAGCGCGGCCGCCGCCTCCTCGCGGCCGACGGCGGTGACCACCTCCACCGGCCCGCGCGGGTCGTTGCTCGCCGACAGGTCGGTCACCGCGCTCTGCGCGACCAGGGAGAGCAGGCCCTGCGGCCGTTCCTCCACGACCAGCAGCCGCCGCTGGTGCGTGGCGGCCGGTGCGGGTTCCTCCGCCGCGACAGCGGGTTCGGCCGCCGCCGTCGCCGCCTCCTGCACGGGCTCGGCGAACTCGCTGCTGTGCACCGGCAGGTACAGGGTGAAGGTGCTGCCCCTGCCCAGGGTGCTCTCCGCGGTGATCGACCCGCCGAGCAGGTAGGCGATCTCGCGGCTGATCGACAGGCCCAGCCCGGTGCCGCCGTACTTGCGGCTGGTGGTGCCGTCGGCCTGCTGGAACGCACCGAAGATCGACTCCAGCTGGTGCTCGGCGATGCCGATGCCGGTGTCGCTGACCTGGAACCGGATGGCCTGGCCGTGCGCGCGGACCGCGTGCGGCAGCTCGTCCGGGTCGGCGAGCCCGATGCGCAGCTCCACACCGCCGGTCTCGGTGAACTTGACCGCGTTGGACAGCAGGTTGCGCAGCACCTGCTGCAGGCGGGTGTCGTCGGTGACGAGCTCCGGCGGCGTGCCCGGCGAGGTGTTCAGCTGGAAGCTCAGCCCCTTCTGCGAGGTGAGCGGGCGGAACGTGACCTCGACGTAGTCCAGCAGCCGCCGCAGCGACACGCGTTCCGGCGTGATGTCCATCTTGCCGGCCTCGATCTTGGACAGGTCGAGGATGTCGTTGATCAACCCCAGCAGGTCGGAGCCCGCGGAGTGGATGATGCCCGCGTACTCGACCTGCTTCGGGGTGAGGTTGCGGCTGGGGTTCTGGGCCAGCAGCTGCGCGAGGATCAGCAGGCTGTTGAGCGGGGTGCGCAGCTCGTGGCTCATGTTGGCCAGGAACTCCGACTTGTACTTCGACGCGAGCGTCAGCTCCTGCGCGCGGACCTCCAGCTGCTGCCGCGCCTGCTCGATCTCCAGGTTCTTCGTCTCGATGTCGCTGTTCTGGATCGCGAGCAGCTCCGCCTTCTCCTCCAGCTCCTTGTTGGAGCGCTGCAGCTCCTCCTGGCGGGCCTGCAGCTCACCGGAGCGCGACTGCAGCTCCTCCGCGAGCCGCTGCGACTCGGTGAGCAGCTCGTCGGTGCGGGCGTTGGCGATGATGGTGTTGACGTTGACGCCGATGGCCTCCATCAGCTGGTCGAGGAAGTCGCGGTGGATGTCGGTGAAGCGGTGCACCGACGCGACCTCGATGACGCCGAGGACCTGGTCCTCCACGACGATCGGCAGCACCAGCAGGTTGACCGGCGCGGTGCGGCCGAGACCGGAGGTGATGGCGACGTAGTCGGCCGGCATCTCGTCCACGGCGATCGTGCGGCGGCTGCGCGCGGCCTGCCCGACGAGCGACTGCCCGAACCGGAACCGGGTGGTCCGCGAACCGTCGTCGGGGTGGCCGTAGGAGCTGATCAGCCGCAGCTCCTGGCGGTCCTCGGTGTCGTCGGCCAGGTAGAACGCGCCGAACTGGGCCGACACCAGCGGCGTCAGCTCGTCCATGATCAGCTCGGCGACGACGGCGAGGTCCCTGCGGCCCTGCATGAGCCCGGAGATGCGGGCCAGGTTGGACTTCAGCCAGTCCTGGTCCTCGTTGGCCTTCGTGGAGTCGCGCAACGACTCCACCATCGAGTTGATGTTGTCCTTGAGCTCGGCGACCTCACCGGAGGCCTCGACGGTGATCGACCGGGTCAGGTCGCCCTCGGCGACCGCGCTCGTCACCTCGGCGATCGCGCGCACCTGGCGGGTCAGGTTCCCGGCCAGCTCGTTGACGTTCTCGGTGAGCCGCTTCCACGTGCCGGACACGCCCTCGACCTCGGCCTGACCACCCAACCGGCCCTCGCTGCCCACCTCGCGGGCCACGCGGGTGACCTCGGCGGCGAAGGAACTGAGCTGGTCGACCATCGTGTTGATCGTGGTCTTGAGCTCCAGGATCTCGCCGCGGGCGTCGACGTCGATCTTCTTGGTCAGGTCGCCCTGCGCGACGGCGGTGGTGACCTGGGCGATGTTGCGGACCTGGTTGGTCAGGTTGTTCGCCATGAAGTTGACGTTGTCGGTCAGGTCCTTCCAGGTGCCCGCCACGTTCGGCACCCGTGCCTGACCGCCGAGCATGCCCTCGGTGCCGACCTCGCGGGCCACGCGGGTGACCTCGTCGGCGAACGCGGACAGCGTGTCGACCATCGTGTTGATCACGCCGGCCAGCGCGGCGACCTCGCCCTTGGCCTCGACGGTGATCTTCTGGCTGAGGTCGCCGCGGGCCACCGCCGTGGCGACCTGGGCGATCGACCGCACCTGGTTGGTGAGGTTGGAGGCCATGACGTTCACGTTGTCCGTCAGGTGCTTCCACGTGCCGGAGACACCGCGCACGGTCGCCTGGCCGCCGAGGTTGCCCTCGGTGCCGACCTCGCGGGACACGCGGGTGACCTCGTCGGCGAAGCCGGACAGCTGGTCGACCATCGTGTTGATGGTCTCCTTCAGCTCCAGGATCTCGCCGCGCGCGTCCACGCGGATCTTCTGGCTCAGGTCACCGCGCGCCACCGCCGTCGTCACCTGCGCGATGGAGCGCACCTGCGCGGTGAGGTTGTCCGCCATGACGTTGACGGACTCGGTGAGGTCCTTCCACGTGCCGGACACGCCCTTCACGTCCGCCTGGCCGCCGAGGCGCCCGTCCGTGCCGACCTCGCGGGAGACGCGGGTGACCTCGTCGGCGAAGGAGGAGAGCTGGTCGACCATCGTGTTGATGGTGTCCTTGAGCTCCAGGATCTCGCCGCGGGCCGTCACGGTGATCTTCTGGCTGAGGTCGCCGCGGGCGACCGCCGTGGCGACCTGGGCGATGGAGCGCACCTGCGCGGTCAGGTTGCCCGCCATGAAGTTCACCGAGTCGGTGAGGTCGCGCCACGTGCCGGACACGCCCTTCACGTCGGCCTGACCGCCCAGGGCGCCCTCGGTGCCGACCTCGCGCGAGACGCGGGTGACCTCGTCGGCGAAGGAGGAGAGCTGGTCGACCATCGTGTTGATGGTGTTCTTCAGTTCGAGGATCTCGCCGCGCGCGGTGACCGTGATCTTCTGGCTGAGGTCGCCGCGCGCGACGGCGGTGGTCACCTGGGCGATGTTGCGGACCTGGTCGGTCAGGTTGCCCGCCATGAAGTTCACGGAGTTCGTGAGGTCCAGCCACACGCCGCCGACGCCGGGCACCTCGGCCTGACCGCCCAGCCGGCCCTCGCTGCCCACCTCGCGGGCCACGCGGGTGACCTCGTCGGCGAACGAGGAGAGCTGGTCGACCATCGTGTTGACGGTGTTCTTCAGCTCCAGGATCTCGCCGCGCGCGTCGACGTCGATCTTCTGGCTGAGGTCGCCGCGGGCGACCGCGGTGGCGACCTGGGCGATGTCGCGGACCTGGCTGGTCAGGTTGCCCGCCATGGCGTTCACCGAGTCGGTGAGGTCCTTCCACGTGCCGGACACGCCCGGCACCTCGGCCTGTCCGCCGAGGCGCCCGTCCGTGCCGACCTCGCGCGCGACGCGGGTGACCTCGGAGGTGAACAGCGACAGCTGGTCGACCATGCCGTTGAAGACGGTGGCGATCTCGCCGAGCAGCCCGTCGGAGTCGTCGGGCAGGCGGATCCCGAAGTCGCCGTCGCGCACGGCGGTGAGCCCGGCGAGCAGCTGCCGCAGCTCCGGCAGCTCCGCCGCTCTTCGCGCGGCGTCCTGACCGGCCAGGACATCGGCCGGCGCACTCGTGCCACTCATCCAGAATCCTCCACTGCACGGCGAAACCACGTGGAGGTGGGCACCTGTCTGCTCAAGCTCACCTCAGCGAACGCGAATGACATTACTGGAAGCCCGGTGGTGTGCTTCTCCGCGACGATCCCGGCGGTCTTGCAGGTCCGGTGCGCGTCGGCGAATTCGATCGGCCGGGAATGTTCTTCGGATTTCCGTCCGGCACGCCGCTGCCGCGACGGCCCGCCTCGAACCGGCACGCGTCTGGGCGGGCGCCTGCTGCTGCTCGACATCGGCGGCGGCTCGGTGGAGACCGCCCTGGGCCGTGACGCCGGTGCCCGCGAGGGCCGATTCGTGAGGTGGCCGTCAATGGTGCTCACCGGATCGGGCGAATGTGCGGAGAATGGGGTTCGTTCACTCGATGAGTTGATGCTTTCCCCGTGCGGGGCTGTCGCAAATTGACGCTGATCACCCGTTTCGATCATGATCAGATTCATGATCGAAACGGGCGATCACACGAATCGTCGCCTTTTCCTCCGTGCCGGCGTGGTGACCGCGGGTGGTGCGGGCCTGCTGGCCGCGACCACCCCCGCCGCCGAGGCCGCCACCGGCTCGCACGTCTTCCGGGTGGCGCACTTCGGCGCCAGGGGAGACGGCCGCACCGACGACACCGCCGCCGTGCAGCGCGCGATCGACGCGGCCTGCGCCTTCGCCGCACGCGCGAACGGCTACGCACGCGTCGAGTTCGACGCCAGGACCTACCTGCTCGCCACACCACCGGCCCGACCTCGCCCCGGCCCCACCCACGCGGCCGGCCAGCTGCTGTTCCCGGAACGCACCTCCGGCCCGCAGATCACGGTCGAGCTCGCCGGCGCCGGCACCCAGCAGGGCCTGCAGTTCATCCCGGACGGCCGGCAGACGGCGGCGGGCACCATGCTGAAGTCGACGGTCACCGCCACCTGGGACGGCCTCGCGACCGGCATGCCCCCGGCCGTGATCGCCTCGCCGAAGGGCAACGTGTGGGGCGGCTTCAACCGCGTGGCCGTGGCGGTCACGAACATCGCCGTCCAGGTGCCGTCGAACCCGTCGCTGGCCGGCCTGAACCTGCTGTGGGCACCGCAGGTCCGCCTGCGCGGCGTCCGCGTGTGCACCCCGGACCCGCTGCCCGCGGTGGTCGAGCCGGAGATCCCGTGGTCCACCGGCGTCGTCCTGCCGGGCGGCGGCAACAACGCGGTCGTCTACCTGCGCGACGTGCACATCGCCGGCTTCCACACCGGCCTGCTGTTCGGCGAGCACACCGACGCCTCCAGCGTCCTGGTCTTCGCGTGCAAGGTGGCGCTGGCCCCGTTCGGCAGGCGCCTGCACACCGCCCGCTTCGGCCTGGTCACCGTCGAGTGCTGCCCGACCGTGCTCTCCGAGGTCAGCTGGGAGACCGGTCGCGTCGCCGGCACCGAGGGCGACAGCCTCAAGATCGACCTGCTCGACGTCGAGGAGTACAACGGCTTCAGCCGCAGCCTGGCCTGGACCCGGCACGACTGCCACGTCTTCGACCCGAACAGCGTGCTGCGGGGGTGGATCTGGATGGCCCGCTCCGGTGCCGACTACCTGAACATCCCGCTGACCCTGCGGGGCGCCCGGCACCTGCAGATCTCCGAGATCCAGCAGACGTGACGGGGTCGCCGGAGGAGAGTTGCGCCACGTGTTCACCCTGGTAGGGCGCATGCGCGCGGTTTTTGTCGGTGCCGTGTGGACACTGCAGGGGTGAGCACCTCGACACCGCTGCTGAACCCGACCCGCATCTACGTGGAGCCCGCTGCCGCGCTGCTGCCGCGCGGCCGCGAGGTGCTCGACCGGTTCCCGGACGCGCAGCGGGTCGAGGTCGACAGCCACTGGCGCATCCCCGAGCTGCACGGCGACGAGGCCAACGCCCAGCGGTGGGTGCGGATCAAGCGCGAGGCGCTGGTGCTCGGGGTGAAGAAGTCGCTGAGCGCGCGCCCCAACGGCCGTTCCGCGCACTTCATCGCCCCGTCCACCGCCAACGGCTGCGCGATGGCCTGCGCCTACTGCTACGTGCCGCGGCGCAAGGGCTACTCCAACCCGATCACGGTGTTCGCGAACATCGACCAGATCACCGGCTACCTGGCCCGCCACGTCGCCCGGCAGGGCCCGCTGACCGAGCCCGGCCAGATCGACGACCACGCGTGGGTCTACGACATCGGCGAGAACTCCGACTGCTCGGCGGACGCACTGGTCAGCGACAACGTGCGGGACCTGGTGCGGCTGTTCCGCGGCCTGCCCACCGCCAAGGCGTCCTTCGCGACCAAGTACGTCAACCGCGACCTGCTGGACTGGGACCCGCGGGGCCGCACCCGCGTCCGCTTCTCGCTGATGCCCGAACGCACCGCGAAACTGCTCGACATCCGCACCACCCCCGTCGCCGACCGCCTCGCCGCCCTCGACGACTTCCGCGCCGCCGGCTACGAGGTGCACGTGAACCTCAGCCCAGTTGTTGTGCACGACGGCTGGCTGGAGGACTGGCGGCAGCTGTTCCAGTCGCTCGGCGACGCGGTCTCACCCGCCACCCGCGCGCAGCTGGCCGCCGAGGTCATCATGCTCACCCACAACCAGCCGCTGCACGAGGTCAACCTGCGCTGGCACCCGCGGGCGGAGGACCTGCTGTGGCGCCCGGACCTGCAGGAGGTCAAGCGCAGCGAGGGCGGAGGGGTCAACGTGCGGTACCGGCGGGGGCTCAAGCGGGAACTGCTCGACTCGTTCCTCGCACTGGTCGCGGAGCAGGCTCCGTACCTGCGGGTCCGGTACGCGTTCTGAGCTCCGGCCCGGGGTGGATCAGGAGACGTCCGACTCCTGCCAGTGCACGCAGGTGGGGCGTTGACCTGTTTCCGCGAGCTCCAGCAGCAGGCCACCTTGAGCTTTGCCAACGGGATGAGGGCATCCGCGGGGAACCGGGTGCGCGTGTCCACGTCCACGTACAGCGTGATGTCCCGATCATCGGGACGGGTGGCCGAATTCCCGTGTGGGTGTTCATCGGTCCGGCGGGTGACCCACGCACACATTTCGTCGTCCTTCATCTCGGACGAGACAGAACGGCCTGATCCGGGCCGTGACACCGGATCATCGTCGGCCGCGAAACTCGGTGGTCCCATGGCGTGCATGGCCGCGACCCGGTGTGGCACATCGATGTCGAACTTCAGCTGGTGGTCCGGGAGCTTGAGCGCACCGACCTTCGGGCGATCCCGCAGGTACACGACAGTCGGGTGGGGCTGTTCGTTGGCCAGGACATCGGCAAGCACCTGGTCGAGCTTCGCCTCCGAGTCCACCCTCACAGGGGTCCGGCCGCGGTTCTCGGGAGAGAAGTAGTACGCGTCGAGAACATGTTTCACGGCAGGCTCCTTCCGGTGAAGGTCTCGGAGTCTGCCGGACCAGCGTTGCGCTGTCGCCAGGCCACCTTGATCTCGACGTGCTCAGCGGCCGCCACCCGGCCTCGCCCTCCTCGCGGAAACCCCAGCGGTTGGAGGAAGGTGCCGACCCGTCCGTGGCGGTGCTTGAGGCGACGATCCGGAGTGCTCAGCGGTGAACGGGTTCGCGAGCGCGCCGATCGGGGTGGATGACGTCCATCTTCAGCAGGTTCTCCTCGGGCAACGCCGCCAGCACGGGCTCGATGTCGGCCAGGAGTGCCTGTGCGGCGAGCAGTTGGTCGCCGATGCGCTTGCGGTGCTGACGCAGGACCTCGACGCGGTGCTCGGCTTCGGTGACGATCCGCCGCGCGTGCTCGGTGGCGTCGCGGACGGTCTTCTCGGCGCGGGCCTGAGCGGAGCGCTGCTGCTCCTCCAGCGCACGCATCTGTTCGGCGCGGCGCTGGGCCATGGCCTGCTCGAAGTCCGCCTCGACCTGGCGGCGGAGCTGCGCGGCCTGGTCGTCGAGCTGGCGGCGGCGGCGTTCCGCGTGCCGGGTCATCGTCTCGACCTGGGCGTGGGCGCGGGTCATCAGCTCGCGGTGCTCGGTCTCCACGTCCGCGCGGCGCCGGTCGAGGTCGGTCACGAGGTGCTCGGCGCGCTGGCGCAGGCGTTCGGCGGCGCGGTGGGCGTTCGCCCAGTCCTGCTCGGCGGCGCTGCGGGCGCGGGTGGTGATCTCCTCGGCTTCGGCGTGGGCCAGCTCGACCATGCGCCGGGTGCGTTCGGTGAGCGCCTCGGGGTCGATCGGCGTCCGGCAGATCCGGTCGACGCGGGCGCGCAGCTCGGCGATCTCCGTGCGGGCGGCTTCCAGTTGCCGGGCAAGGGACTCGGCCTGGGCCAGGGCGGCGTCGCGGTCGGCGGTGAGCGCTGTCGTCTCGCTCTCCGCCGCGTGCACGTAGTGCTGGACCTGGTCCTGGTCGTAGCCGCGCCAGCGCACGTCGAAGTCGGTTCGCAGCGGCAACAGCTCCACTTCCCCCTGCTCCTCTCCAGTCGCAGCAACACTCACCCGGAAGACGAAGCGGGGCCGGCGAATGTTCCCGGGAGGGAGGCGTTGGGGCGCAACGACTTGTGTGATCTGGATCAACCGGCGGTCGCACGGCTCCGGTGCACGGCCACTGGTCCAGCCGTGCACTGGAGCTGTCCCAGCGCGCAACGCCCCTGTCGCGGTGATCGGCCACCGGCCAAGCTCACCGGCATGAGCAGGTTGAGCCCCGAGCAGATCGCACAGCACGCCCGTGCCGCCGGGTTCGAAGGACAGGGCCTCACGATCGCGATCGCCGTCGCCCTCGCGGAGTCCGGTGGGGACCCGCGGGCGCACAACAGCCGGCCGCCGGACGACTCCTACGGGCTGTGGCAGATCAACATGCTGGGCGCGATGGGGCCCGAGCGGCGCCGGCAGCACGGGCTCGACTCGAACCGCGACCTGTTCGACCCGCGGACCAATGCCAAGGTGGCCAACGCGATCTCCGGCGACGGAAAGTCGTGGACGCCGTGGTCGACCTACACCAACGGTGCTTACCGGAAGTACCTCGACATCGCGCGCCGGGCGGCGAAGGACAGCCCGCGGCGGGCGCCGGCACGGCCGGAGCGCGGGGGCAGGGGCGGTGGCGGGTTCGCGGTGGACCCGGAGGCGCTGGACCGCTATGTGCGGCAGGGCAGGGGCATCGCCGACGACATCGCGGCGATCGGCACCCGGCACGTCCGGCAGGTCGGCAAGATCGCCGACGACAGCTTCGGGCGGATCGGCAAGGAGACCGGGTTCGCGTCGGCGCTGGAGGCGTTCGGCGCGGCTCTGCACCGGCAGGTCGACGGGGTCGGCCGCAACGCCGACCGGCTGGCGCGCTCCACCGGGCGCATGGCGGGGGCCTACCGGGCGCAGGACGACGCGATCGCCGACGACTTGAAGCGAGGATGACGTGGACACGCGAGCGATGGCGCTGCAGTTCGCCAGGAGGATGGTCGGGCACCGCAACGCCTTGGCGGGCAAGGCGGACGACGCGATGCGCGTGCAGTTCGCGCTGCACCAGGCGGGCAGTGCGCTGGAGGACCAGCGCGACGCCGTGCGCAAGGCCGCGGGGACCGCGCTCGGCCACTGGCAGGGGGCGAACTCCGAGCAGTTCGAACGGCGGTCCGACCGGCTGGGCAAGCAGCTCCGGATGACGGCGGCGGCCGGCACCGAGGCCGAGAAGGTGGTGGCAGGGGCGAGCAGCGCGCTGCTCACCGGGCACACCGCGGCACAACGGCTGGTCGACGAGTACGTCACCAAGGCCGCCGCGCTGCTCGACGCGGGGGTCGCGAGCGGATCGCGGGCCGCGCTGATGAAGGCGGTGGCCGCCGCGGCCGACCTGGAGCCGCAGTACACGCGGGAGTCGGTGCGCACCGTGCGACAGGTCAAGGCCGAGCTCGACGAAGCCGGGCGGAAGCTGCGCGCGCTCACCAAGGAGATCCAGGACGACGGCATCGCCGACCCCCGCGCGGCACGACGCGGCGGCGACGGTGGCGGTGGCGGTGGCGCGACGAAGCTGTCCGGTGCGAAGGTGCGCAAGATCGTGTCCGCCGCCCGCGGCGAGATCGGCACGCGGGAGAACCCGCCGGGCAGCAACCGCAACCCGTACGGGCCGACGACCTTCTGGTGCTCGTCGTTCGCCACGGCGATGTGGCGCAGGGCCGGTGTGGACATCCCGGTCCTGCCGTTCACCGGGGACGTCTACCGCTGGGGCCAGCGAAACGGCAAGGCCTACGGCAACGGCGACCTGAAGCAGCACGTGCGGCCCGGCGACGTGCTGCTGTTCGGCACCGGGCCGCAGAGCCCCGCCACCAGCAAGCACATCGGCATCGTCGAGAAGGTCGACGGGAACACGGTCACCCTGATCGAGGGCAACTCCGGCGACCAGGTGCGCCGCAACACCCACCAGCTCAGCAGCACCAAGTTCTACGGAGGAGTGCACCCGTGACCACCGGACACGCCCACCACGCCACGGGCATCGCTATCGAGGTCGGCGTGGGCGGCGGGCTGCGCGCCATCACGCTGACCGAGCGGTCGATGCGGCTGGGCCGCGCCGCACTCGCCGACGAGATCCTGACCCTGGTGCGCACGGCGACCGCGCGGGCCGGCGAACGCGCCAGGCACGTTCTCGGCGGCGAGCACCTGGAGGCGCTCGGCATCCACGCCGACCCCGCGCTCGTCGAGGAGATCGAGTCCACGACACCCGAGAGCTGGATGGTCCGATGACGCACGAACCGCAGACCGTCGAGGAGATGCTGGCCGAGGACGACGACCGCGAACCGCTCGGCGTCCGTGCCGCGCTGGACGCGATCACCTGCTCCGCGCGGGAGGACGACGTGGTGGTGACGGTCGACCTGCACGGCAAGCTCGTCGGGCTCGACCTCGGTCCGCGGGCGATGGCGGTGCGGCCCGCGGCGCTGGCGGCGCGCATCCACCGGCTCGTCGAGTGCGCCGCGCAGGAGGCGCTGCAGGAAGGGGAGGCGGTGCTGGCGGCCGTGCTGGACGAGGCGGTCCTGGCGGAGCTCGTGCCGGTCTGACCGGACCGGACTACGAGGCCTCGGCCAGCATGTCGGTGAGGCGCCGGGTGATCCAGGCCAGGTCGGCGGGCACCACCCGGACCCACTGCTCGTCGCGGATGGCCTCGGTCGTGATGACGTACCGGCCCGCCCTGGTGTCCGACCAGGTGAGCACCGGCGAGCGCCCGCGGCTGCCGGTCACGGCCAGCTGCCCCGCCCCGAGCCGGCCCGCCTCCGCGATGGTGATCAGCGGGCGCATCGCGCTGCCGCGCACACCCGCGTCGGCCAGGGCCCGTTCCAGGCCGTGGTACCCGCTCTCCACGTGTCCGCGCAGGGCCGCCGAGTACGCCGGGCGCGGCAGCCGCACCTGGTCGCCCGGTCCGGCCGGGTGGTCGCCGAGCAGCTTCGCCACGGCCCGCACGAGGTCGGTGCGCGCGATGGGTTCGAGGGCCAGCTCCTCGTTGTTCAGCACGGCGAGCACGCCGCGGCTGCCCCTGACCGCGGCCAGGACGCGCCACGGCTGGTCGCCGAACACCAGAGCGTCGACGGACACCGCGTGGTGGCGCAGCATCCCGAGCAGCTCCTCCAGCTCGGGGACGACGTCGCCGTGGTCGTCCGCCAGGCCGGCGCGGGCCAGTTCCGCGAACACGTCCACGGCCAGCTGGTCGCGCTCGTCCTCGGTGGCGCCGTGGGACGGCACGTCGAGCGCGGCGGGCAGGTCACCGAAGCCGAGGTCCTCCCACACCAGGTCGAACTCCAGGTGGGACAGGACCACCGCGCCGGTTGCGGGCAAACGCCGTGCCATGAGGACTCCCGTGGTTAGTCTTGACCGCGTGCAGCACGACGCAGAGGTCGCGAGCGGTGTGCTGGTCGTGCGTGCTTCCGGTGCCGCCGCGGCGAAAGCCGCGTTCACCGGTGCGCCGTCCGCGCGGACGCCGGCGGCCGTCCAGTTGCTGATGAGGTGCCCGGTGCACCGGTCGCTGCCGGAGGCCGTGCACGTGTTCGGCGACTGCTCGCTGCACGTGCTGCCGGTCGGCGCGATCATGCTGACCGTGCCGGAGACCCGGCTGTCGACGGGAGTGCGCGAGCTGCGGCCGCTGATGTTCCAGCCCGTCGCGGTCGGTGCCGGTCTGCGCAGCGCGTTCGCGAGCGCGGTCGGCCACCTCGTCACCGCGCGCGACGTGCTGGACCCGGTGGGCGCGGCGCACCACCTGGTGGGGCTGGCGGAGCTGGTGCTGCGCAGCGCGTTGCGCGAGGAGCTGGAACGCGCCGACATCGCCACCGGGCATCGGCGTGCCGCGCTCGAGCACATCCGCGCGCACCTCGGTGAGCCGGACCTGACGCCGGGGCGGGTCGCCAAGGCGCTGAACATCTCGCTGCGCCGCCTCTACCAGGTGTTCGAGGGGGAGCCGAACGTCGCCGAGCGGATCAAGGTGCTGCGCATCGACCGGGCCAAGGCGCTGCTGGCCGACCCGGCGAAGGCCGACCGCGGTGTCGGTGAGATCTCCCGCGACTGCGGGTTCGTCAGTGCGACGCACTTCTCCCGGGCCTTCCGCGCGCTGGTCGGGCAGCCGCCGACGGAGTACCGCCGGCGCGCTCTGGCGAGGTGAACTCCACCCCGTTCACGAACCGCCCGGTGATGCCCGCCAGCTCCAGCCACCCGCGCCCGCTGGGGGAGTGCAGGGTGAACACGGCGATCCGCGGGCGCGCCGGGTCGGGCACGACGATCTGGAGCTGCGCCCCGACGCCGTCGACCGGAACCCGCTCGACGATCGCCACCGGGTAGCCGGTGCCGGTCGTGGCGGTGGTCAGCTCCTTGATGCCGGGGCCACCGGCGTCGGCGAGGTGGAAGCACAGCTCCTCCGCGGCCTCCGCGCTGAGCGCGCGCTCCACCGCGACCAGGCCGGCCACCAGGACCGCCGGGTCGGCGTCGCGGTGCTCGACGACCGCCACGAAGCTCGCGTGGTGGCGCTGGGCCAGCTCGGCGGCCTGCGTCGCCGCGACCTCCAGGCCGGGGTCACGTGCCCGGTCTGGGCCGCGCAGCTGCCGCAGCAACGCCAACAGCTCGGCGGAGGTCGTCTCGACCGAGCCCACTGCGACCGGGATGACGCCCCGTACCGGCGTGAGTCTCACCGCTGACCGAGTGCCGACGCGAAGGCGGCCGCCCCGCCCGCCGGTGTGCCTGCGGTGCGCGGCGTCGTGACCAGCACACCGGCCAGCGCACCGGCCAGCGCCGAGTGGTCGTTCAACGCACGGACGATCCCGTCGAACAGGTCGGCGCGGCTCGGCACGTGCCCGGCCGCCTCGACACCGCCGGAGACGAGGCGGCGCAACCGCTCCTCGACCCGCCGGGCGGCGCTGCGGTGGTCGGCCTCCAGGTCACGGGCGGCCGCGAGCACGCCGTCGAGCTCGCCGCGCAGCTCCTCCAGCCGCGCGGAGGCGGCCACGTGCTCCGGTCCGCCGCGGAACGACGCGATCACCACGGCGTTGTCCGCGTCGTCGACCGCACCCCGCAGCGCCCGTGCGCGCCGGTCCAGCTCCTCGGCCCTGCGCTGGTTCGCCAGCACCGTCCCCGCCCAGTCGTCCAACGCATCGGCAGCCGCCCCGAGGGTGCGCTGCGCGGTTTCGAGCTCGTCGCGCACCTGCGCGAGCCGTGCCGTGAACGCGTCCGCCGCCGCGCCCGTCCACCCGGTGGGCGGCGCCGGGACCTCGACGCGGTGGCGGCAGCGGTCGCTCGCCGCGGCGACGGTGCCCGGATCGCCCGGCACCGGGTCGAACCCGAGGCCCCGGTAGTCAGCCATGGTGCAGCTCGTCGGCGTCGCGGTAGGCGGCACCGGCCGCGCGCAGCTCGTCGGCGGCCTCGGCGAGCTCGGTGCGCAGCGCCGCGGTCCGGTCCGCCCACGACCGCAGCAGCTCGTCCGCCGCCGCCGTGACGCCGGGGCCGAGGTCGCCGCCGGAGCCCTGGCCGAGTGCGGTGGTCACCGCCTCGACCTCGGCAGCCGTGCCGTCCAGCCGGGTCGCCGCGGCCCGCACCGCGGCGACGTCGGTGACGTAGCCGTCGCTCATTCGCCCAGCACCGGCGGCGCACCCGGCGGGATGTCGTCGAGGAGGTCCATCTTCTCCGCGTACCGGTTGGTGTGGTGGCGTTCCTCGTCGTTGCCGCCACCGAACGGCGGCGCCATGCCGTACCCCGGCGTTCCGGGGACACCGGCCGATCCGCGGCCGCCCAGGCCCGCCGCGGTGCCCCGGCCGGCCTGCTGGCCGAGCACACCGGTGGCGCCGCCGGGCACTCCCGGTCCGGCGCCCGGCGTCCCCGGCGCGGTGCCACCGGACGTGCCGCCGGACGCGCCGCCGAGGAAGCCGTGCGTCCCGTGCGTTCCCTGAGGTCCAGAGGTGCCGAACGGTCCGCCGAACGTCGTCGTGCCGTTGAGCGTTCCCGTGGCGGAAGGGCCGACCGAGGCCACACCCGTGTCGTCGTCGGCGGCGGGCGGCACCGGAACGTCCGGTACCTGCTCCGGTGGTTGCGGCGTGGGCGTCGGCCCCGGCCTCGGCGCCGGATCGGGGCGCGGGACGGGGTCGGGCCCCAGGACCACCGTGGGCGGCGGTGTGGTGGGACCCGGTTGCTGCGCGGTCGGCGGTGCCGTGTCGAACACCGGCAGCGTGGAGCGGGTGTGCCGGCTCTCGTTCTCGTAGACCTGCATGACGGCCACCGCCTCGGCCTTGGCGTTGCGCGCCTCGGTCTTGGTCGGCATGTGGTCGTCGGTGAGCTGTTCGAGCAGGTTCAGCCCCTGCGGCCCGTCGGCCACCTTGACGTCGTAGCCCTCCCGGAAGTGCCGTTCCGCCCAGTAGTGCACGGGTTCCGGCAGCCGCCGCTTGGTCTCCTGGAGCACCGTCGTGTAGGTGTCCATGCCCCTGGCGACCCGCTCGGCGGAGTCGCCGACCGTCTCGCCCCACGACGTCAGCGCCGTCGCCGCCTGGGCCGCGAGCTCGGCCGAGGGCCCGCGCCACGACGCGGTCAGCCGGTTGACGACCTCCTGCACGGCGCGCGAGGTGTGGCGCAGCTGCGGTGCGAGCTCCTGCCACTGAGCGGTCCGCACGGACATCCCCGGCAGGTCAGCCGAGTGCACCATGTTCCACATCTGCTGGTGGGTGTAGACCTCCCAGCGGATGGTCCCGGAGTCGAACGCCTCCTCGCGCAGGTTCGCGCGGCGTTCCCTGCTGCGCCTCCGCTCGCGCCTGAGCTGCTTCGCGGTGGGTTTGTGCTCCTCGGAGTGGTAACCCTTGTCGCGCCCGCTCATGCCTGCCCCTTGAATGCCGCCGCGGTGTTCTCGTCAACGGCAACGTGCATTTTCTTCACGTTCTCCAGCGCGTCGATCACGAGGTCGAGCTGCTGCACGTAGGACTGCAACGCGGCCCGCACGCCACCCTCGACGTCGCGGGCCCGCAGCCCGAACGCCTTGCGCATCTGCCGTGCGACCGGCCCCTTGCCGTCCGGCAGCGGTGCCGCCAGCACGGCGCTGTCCGCGAGGTGCCCCGCCAGCTCGTCCCTGCGCCGGTGCAGCTGGCGAATGGCCTGGTCGAAGTCGGCGGGGTCGACCTCGATGCGGTCCGCACCGGTCGTCGGGACGCCCACCAGGCCGCCCACACCGATGCCGGCGGCCGACCCCACGACCTCGGCGACGCTCCCGTCCCGCAGCGAATTCTTGAGGCGCTCGGCCTCGTCCATGCTGCCCACCCTGACCACGGGCGCACACTCCCTCGTTCCGACGGTTCGGTACATGGTGTCCGGATGCGGCCGGAAGATCCAGTACCGGGTGCGCGGATCGGCACGAAAGCTGCGCGCGTGGGCAAAACTGCCGCCAAGGATGTCGAATGGCGAATTCAGGAAAGGGCCGGGGAGCACCGCGGGCCGACGTTCCCCCGATGGCCGGCGAAAGCGACCGCGACCTATCCGACCTGGATCTCGTCGGCCTTGTCGTTCCAGCCGAACTCGCGGAAGTCGGAGTAGATGCCGCCCGCGCGCAGGAACGCCTCCTGGTTCGGGAGCGCGGTGCGGTAGTTGACCAGCGTCGCCCCGCCCTGGATGCGGTGCAGCGCCCCGCTGCTGGCCTGGTCGCGGAACCCCCAGTCGGCGAGCTTCTTCTTGCCCGGCAGGTTCCACTGCAGCCGCCTGCCGGTGTGGTTGATGTCGGCCCAGAGGCAGACCCACGTGTTCTTGCAGTCCTCCGCCGCCGCGATGCCGGCCTCGCGCGTGGCGGCGGCGAGTTGCTGCGGCGTCCGGAAACAGCGGACGTCGCCGAGGGCGAGCTCGGCGCAGACCTGCGCGCCGTCCCAGCTCCGGGCCAGGTTGATGGTCCGTCCCTCGAACGACGCCCGCACCCCCGGTGCCGCGCCGGCCTGGACGGGGACCGCCGCGATGAGCCCGATGACGGCGGCGGCGATCCCGCAGTTGCGAATGGACTTCCCGAACATGATCTCTCCTCGCTGGTGGTCGGACGTGACGTGCGGACCCGGCGCCGGTCAGCAGCCCTGCCGGCCGCTGCTGATCTGGTAGCGGAAGCCGTGCCAGTCGATGTAGCCGACGGCGGCCACGCAGCGGCTGGCCGTGCCCGTGACGCCCCTGGGCCCCGCGTAGTAGCGGTAGTTGTCCAGGTCCGGGGTGGAGGAGCGGTCGATCGTGCAGGGCTGGCCCTCGCCGCTGCTCTCGACGCAGCGGAAGGTCCGGACGTAGGTCGGTGCGGCTACCCCGTAGGCCGCGCCCCGGTGGTAGAAGCAGGCGCTGTTCGTGCCGCCGTCGGAGCTGTTGTAGAAGATCGTCAGCTCACCGACGCCGCCGATGGTGTCGCTGTAGCTGATGGTGCCCGAACACGACACCGCCGCGTTCGCGGGTGCCGCCGACACGACCCCCGCGCCCACCACCACGGCGGCCAGCGGCAGTGCGGTCATCACCGATCGTGCTGCTCTTCCGACGAAGCTCATCGCTGTCCCCTTCGCAACGGTTTCCGGTCTGCTCAGGACTGTGCAGGGCGGTGCTGCACCGTCACGGAAATCTCACGGAAAGTCACTGGTCGGCGTACCGTTGGCGACGGGGAGGGACAGCGCGATGCCAGATCTTCGGTTCGGGGTCCTCGGACCCGTGGTCGTGTGGAGGGGATCGGACGCGGTAGGGCTCAGGCCCGGGAAGAGCTGCCAGGTCCTCGGGCTGTTGTTGTTGCACGCGAACGATTGCGTGGACCGCGACCGGATCATCGAGTGCGCCTGGGGGACGAGACCGCCGCGCAGCGCGCTCAACCTCGTGCAGAAGTGCGTCGGCGACCTGCGCCGGTCGCTGGGTGACGACGGCGGCGTGCTGGAGACGGTGGGCTCGGGGTACCGGCTGCGGGTGGCGCCCGAACAGCTCGACAGCGCCGTGTTCGCCCGAGGCCTGGCCCAGGCGCGGACGACCAGGAACGACGGTGACCTCGCCTCCGCGTGGCAACGGCTGTCGCAGGCCGTGGCGCTGTGGCGGGGACCGGCGTTCAGCGGCATCGACACCCCTGCGGCGGAGACCGAGCGCATCCGGCTGGAGGAGTACCGCCTGGCCGCCCTCGAAGACCTGGCCGAGCTGGACCTCCTGCGCGGTGAGCACGGCCTCGCCGTCGCCGAGCTGTCCCGCCTCGCGGCCGAGCACCCGTACCGGGAACGGGTGCGCGAACTGCTGATGATCGGGCTGTACCGCGGTGAACGCCAAGCCGACGCCCTCGCCGTGTACGAGGACGTCCGCCGGCTCCTCGCCGACGAGCTCGGCGCCAACCCCGGCCACCGCCTGCAACGCGTGCACGCCCAGGTGCTGCGGGCCGACCCGGCGCTCGACCTGGTGAGCGCCATCCGCGAGCCGGAGACCCGGCAGCCGCGCCAGCTGCCGGCCGACATCGCCGACTTCACCGGCCGGGAGACGGCACTGGACGCGGTGCTCGGGCTGCTCACCGGTGGACGGGTGCCGGTGGTCGTCGGCGCTCCCGGCACCGGCAAGTCGATGCTCGCCGTCAAGGCCGGCCACCGTGCGCGCGAGCGGTTCCCCGACGGCCAGCTGTACCTGGACCTGGCGGGCACGGCCGCCGTGCCGAGAGATCCCGCGGCGCTGCTCGCGGAGCTGCTGCGCGCGCTGGGCGTCACCGACGCGGTGATGCCGGACAGCCTGCACGAGCGGGCCGGCCTGTACCGCTCCCGGCTCGCCGGGCGCCGGGTGCTGGTGCTGCTCGACGACGCCGCCGGTGCGGGTCAGGTGCGGCCGCTGCTGCCGCCGTCCGACGGGTGCGCGGTGCTCGTGACCAGCAGGCGGTGGCTCACCGACCTGGAGGGCGCGCACCACGTCGAGCTGGACGTGCTGCCTCCCGCCGACGCCCGCACGCTGCTGGCGCGGGTCGGTGGCGCGGACCGGATCGACCGCGAACCGGAGGCGTCGGACGCGATCGTCCGCCTGTGCGGGTACCTCCCGCTGGCCATCCGGATCGCCGGGGCACGCCTCGCCAGCCGCGGCGCGTGGACGCTGGGGCTCCTGCGCGAACGGCTGGAGGACGAGTCCCGCCGGCTGGCCGAGCTGCGCGTGGGCGACCTCGACGTGCGGGCCAGCTTCCAGCTGAGCGTGCGGCAGCTGCCCGAGGCGGCCGGACGGGCGTTCCGGCTGATGGGCCTGCTCGGCGCGGAGACCCTGCCGGGGTGGGTGGTCGGCGCGCTCACCGGTGAGCGCGACGCCGAGGACGTGCTGGACGCCCTCGTCGACGCCAACCTGCTCCGCCTGGTCGGCACCGACGCCGCCGGCCAACCCCGGTACCGGCTGCACGACCTGCTGCGCACCTACGCCGCCCGCGCCGCCGCCGACCACTACAGCGAGACCGAACGCCGTGCCGCCGTGCGGCGGGTGCTGGGCGCCTGGCTCGCCCTGGCCGAGCAGGCCCGCGACCTGTTCCACCCCGCGTTGTTCCAGCACACCCCCGGACGGTCGGACCGCTGGCAGCCGGACCACGTCGTGGCCGACCCGGTCGCGTGGTTCGACGTCGAACGGGCGACGTTGCTGCGGGCCGTGGAGCTCGGCGCCGAATGGGGACTCGACGAGCTCGTGTGGGAGCTCGCACTCGCGTTCGTGCCGTACTACGACCACCGCAGCCTCTACCAGGACTGGCGGCGCAGCCACCGGATCGCGCTCGACGCCACCCGTGCCGCGGGCAACGCGCACGGCCAGGCCGCGCTGCTGCAGGGCATCGGCCAGGTCCACGTCTACCTCGACGAGCTGGACGAGGCGCGGACGGCGCTGGAGGAGTCCCTGCGGCTGTACCGCGACCTCGGCGACCGGCGCGGGGAGGCGCTCGCACTGGCCGGCCTGTCCACCGTGTGGCGCGTGCTCGACCGCACCGACCTCGCCCTGCGCTGCGCCGGTGACGCGCTGGCCCTGCTCGACCGGGTCGGGCACCCGCCCATGCAGGCCCAGCTGCGCAGCTCGATCGGCTTCATGTGGTTCCAGCAGGGCCACGGCTGCCACGCCGGCGCCGTGATCGCGGACGGGTTGCGCATCGCGCGGGAGCTCGGCGACCGGCACCGCGAGGCCGTGATCCTGCGGACGATGAGCCAGTACCGGCAGACCTGCGGCAACAGCACGGAGGCGCTGCGCTGCCTCGTCCAGGCGCTCACCATCTTCAACGAGATCGGCGACGAGCGCTGCGCCGCCTACGCCGAGCAGCGCATCGGCAGCGTGTACGCCGGCCTCGACGACCCCACCAGGGCCGGTCCCGCCCTCGAACGCGCCGCCGGCGTCTTCCGCCGCAACGGCGACCGCCGCAACGAAGCCGAGTGCCTGCAAGCGTTGGGGGAGCTGGAACTGCGGCACGGTGCTCCCGGCGCCGCCGAACGCCACCTCGGCCGCGCACACGACCTGGTGCGGACGTTGGACAGGCAGGTGCTGACGGGAACCGGATGAGTCCTGACCCCCGTGCGTCCGGCCAGTGCCTTCTGCTGCGGGCGAACAGGCCTTTACCTCCAGTTTCGTGGAGGTTCCAGGATGATCCGCATGGGGAAGACCGTGAAGTACATCAACGTTGTCGTGCGGGTGTTGTTCGGAGCGCTGTTCGCGTTCTCCGGGTTCACCGGCCTGTTCGGGATCGGGTCGCAGTCGACCGACGGCATGTCGGCCGAGGCGGTCGCGTTCGCCACCGCGCTGGGGGAGAGCGGGTTCATCGTGCCCGTCACCAAGGTCGTCGAGCTGGTGGCCGGAATCATGTTGCTGGTCAACAGGTTCGTGCCGCTCGCACTGGCGCTGCTGGCGCCGCTGGTGGTCGGGATCTTCGGGTTCCACGTGCTGCTGGAGCCCAGTGGTGCGGTGCTCGCCGTGGTGCTCGCGGCGGCCGAGGTCCACCTGGCCTGGGTGCACCGGGACGCGTTCGTGCCGATGTTGCGACCCACGGCTCCGCGGGTAGCGCCGTCGTCGGCCAGGTCGTAGCCGGGTGGCCGGGCGGAGCAGTCCGTTCGGCCACCCGGACGCCCCCGTGTTTGCCGGTTCGCGGCACGGGGGTACGCCGGGTCCATGGTCATCCTTGCTGAAGTTTCCGGACGGTACGACCACGTTCCGGACAGCCCCTGGATCCTCCTCGTCCCCGTCGCCCTCCTGGCCGCGGGGTTCGCCGTGAACTGGTGGAAGGAGCGCCAGCGGCAGCGGTGACCGTCAGCGCTTGCCGTGCGGGCCCTTGGCCTTCTCGGCCTTCTTGCCGGGTGGCGACGCGGGCTTGCCCGCCTTCGGCTGGGGGACGGGCTGGACCTGCTGCGGGCTGGTGACCTCGGCCTGCTGCTCGACCGCCACCGCCACCGGCACCGGAACCGCTGCGGGGGGAGCGGTGGTCGTCGCGGCGGGAGCCGACGGCGTGGACGGGGCGGGTGCGGACTCCACGGGCGGCTGCGGTGCCAGCACGACCGCGGTCAGACCGGCCGTGGCGACCAGGGTCGCCACGGCCGCGGCCTTGAGGACGTGGTGCAGGCGGCGCCGGGGCTGCGGCAGGGCGATGTGCGTGGCCGAGTCGTCAGAAGCACGCAGGATGCGGGCGCAGTCCGCGGCGGTCGGGCGGCGACGTGGGGACAGCGAGGTCATCAGCGTCAGCAGGCGGTGCAGGTCGGTGGGGAGGTCGTCGGGGACCGCGGGCCGGCGGTGCAGGCGGGCGACGGCCGACTCGATCTCGCTGCCCTCGAACTCGCGGCGGCCGGTGAGGCATTCGAGCAGGACCAGGCCGAGCGCGTAGACGTCGACGGCGCTGCCGGGGTCCTCGCCGCGCACCTGTTCCGGTGCCAGGTAGGCGGCGGTGCCGACGACCTGGTCGGACCTGGTGAGCCGGGTCGTGCCGACCAGGCGGGCGAGGCCGAAGTCGGCGAGGTGGGCGTTGCCGTCCTCGTCGAGCAGGATGTTGGACGGCTTGATGTCGCGGTGCACCACGCCCGTCTCGTGCACGTGGGCGAGCGCCTCGGCCAGGTCGGCGCCGAGCAGGCGGACCTCACCGACCGTCAGCGGGGCGCTGTTGATGCGCTCGCGCAGCGTGCAGCCGTCGATGAGCTGGAGGACGACGAACGGCGTGCCGTCGCTCGTCCCGGCGTCGTGCACGTCCACGAGCCTGGGGTGCGACAGCGAGGCCAGGGTTCTGACCTCGTTGTCGAACCTCCGCTCGTGGGAGACCTCGGAGCCGTTGTGGAACAGCTTGACCGCCACGTGCCGTTGCAGCCGGGTGTCCCAGGCGCGGTGGACGTCGGCCATGCCACCCGTGCCCAGCAACTCGGCGAGCACGTACCTGTCGGCGAGGAGGCGGTCCGGCGGCATGGCGGCCTTCCTGTCGGCTGTCGGCTGCCTGCCTGGTTCCCGCATTCTTCGAGCGCAAACATCTTTTTCGGCCTCAGCGGCCGGAAAGTGCCTCCGGCACGCTGGCGTGCAGCTCGATCATCTCGTTCAGAGTGGTCGCGCGCAGGGCCCGCAGCACGCTCCCGGCCGGTGCCACGACCCGCAGCGGTGTGCCCTTGTCGACGCCGCGCAGGTGGTACTCGACCAGCACGGACAGCCCGGACGACGCCATGAACGACACGTCCGTCACGTTCAGCACCACCGCGAGCCGGCGGTCCGCGGCCTGGGCGAACGCCTCGTCCAGGTGCTCGCGCAGCAGCGGCGCGGTGTAGGTGTCGACCTCGCCGGTGATCTGGAGGACCACTGCGTTGTCCCGCAGGTCGGTCTTGGCTTCCACTGGTGTCACTCCTCCCGAGATCCCCGTTTCCAGCCTGTCACGCCGGGCACGGGTTGTCGATCAACGGGCGGTGTGGGTCAGGCCTCGTCCGGCGCGGTCAGACGCGCGTCGGGGGCCTGGCGCGGATCGGGGGCCTGGCGCGGGTCGGGGACGGCCCGCGCGCAGCGCAGCCGTGCGAGCTGCCGCAGCAGTTCCTGGCGGACGGGCTCGACGTCGGCGACGAGCGCGGCGAGCTCGTCCAGGCCGGCGGCGTCCGGGTGGTCCCGGCGCCACCGCTCCAGCTGCCGCGCCATCGCCGCCTGCCCGGCACCCGCGTCGCGGTACTCGTCGTCGAGCCGGTCGCACCACGAGCTGTCGGCCTGCTCCGGTGCCATCCCGGCCAGGTCGCTGATGAAGCCGCGGGCCTCGGCGAGCTCGGCGCGCAGGTTCGCCAGCGCGACGGGCAGCATCTCGATGCCCAGTTCCGACACGTCCTGCCCGGCTGACCGTTCGTCTCCCACTCCGGCGACGATACGAACGGCACCGCCTTCACAGGCCTGAGCAGCACCGATCGCACACGAAAGTGTGTACCGGAGCGTGGTTGGCCGGGTGCGGTCCGGGCATTCTCGCCGCGTGCGGTGAGAGGAGTCCCGTCGGGCGCCGGTGGACCGGGGCGTCGGGCGGTCGACATCGGCGGGGGCGTGACCGGCAGGCCGCGCCCCCCGCCTCCACCCGTGCCGCGGGGTGAGGTCGCGCCGGGTGGGAGGATCGTCCGGTGTCAGCAGGAACCAACGACATCGAGAAGGCGGTCGGCGTGCTCCGCGCCGGAGGCCTGGTGGCCCTTCCCACGGAGACCGTCTACGGCCTGGGCGCGAACGCCGAGGACCCGGCCGCGGTGCGCCGCGTGTTCGAGGCCAAGGGCCGCCCGCCCACGCACCCGCTGATCGTCCACATCGGCAGCGCCGGCCAGTTGGCCGACTGGGCGGAGGACGTGCCCGCCACCGCGCGGCTGCTGGCGGAGCGGTTCTGGCCGGGACCGCTGACGCTGGTCCTGCGCCGCGGTGCCCGAGTACCGCTGGAGGCGACGGGCGGCCTGGAGACGGTGGCCCTGCGCGTGCCCGACCACCCCGTGGCGCTGGCGCTGCTCTCGGCGTTCGGCGGCGGCGTGGCGGCCCCCTCCGCGAACCGCTTCGGCTCGGTCAGCCCCACCACGGCCGACCACGTCCGCGCGGAGCTCGGCGACGCCGTCGACCTCGTCCTGGACGGCGGCCCCTGCGCGGTCGGCGTCGAGTCGACCATCGTCGACGCCACCGGTGACGTCCCGAGCGTGCTCCGGCCCGGCGGCGTGACCCGGGAGGAGCTCGAAGAGGTGCTGGGCGTGCCCGTGGCGGTGCACTCGACCAGCAGCGTCCGGGTGCCGGGCCAGCACCCCTCGCACTACGCGCCGCGGGCACGGGTCGTCCTCGTCGAGCCGGAGCAGGTCGTCGCCGAGGCGGAGCTCGTGCAGGGCATGGGGCACCGGGTGGGGGTGCTGGTGCCCGCGTCCTACGCCGGTGCCGAGCCGGACGTGCACGCCGTGGTGCGCGTCCCCGACTCGGACGCCGCCTACGCGCGGGGGCTGTACGGCTTCCTGCGGGAGCTCGACCAGCGGGACTGCGACGTCGTCGTGGCCTCACCGCCGGAGGAGGCCGGACTGGGGCTCGCCATCGCCAACCGGCTGCACCGTGCCGCAGGACCCCGGCCGACCGACTGAGGCGGCGCGGCCGGAGGTGGACGCGGACGTGGCGGGAGTTCGGCTCATGGCGGGGCGTCCAGTCGGCGGCGGATGTCCGCTGTGACGGGGACGCCCCAGGCCGCGTGAGTCCGGTCGGTGGCGGGATGCCCTGGTCGCGTGACTCCCGCCGACACCGGGCCATGCCGTCGTGACGGACGCCCTAACCGCAGGACTCCCGCCGACAGCAGGACGCCCCAACTGCAGGAGTCCCACCGGCGGTCGTGGCTAGTCCGCCGTGACCGGAACGTCCAGCCCACGCGCCGCGACCAGGCGTGCGCTGCCGTCGGCGAGCCGGTAGCAGAGGCCGACGACGGCCGCCTTGCCCGTGGCGACCCGGTCGGCGAGCAGGCGGGAGCGGTCGAGCAGCAGGTCCACGGTGCGGCTGACGTGTTCGGCGAGGACCTCGTCGGCCTCCACGCGGCCGGCGGCGCGTGCCGCCAGCACGCTGGGGGTCACCCGTTCGACGACGTCGCGGATGTACCCGGCGGGCACCGCGCCCTCGTCGAGGGCCGCGCACGCGGCGGCGACCGCACCGCAGGCGTCGTGGCCGAGGACCACGACGAGCGGGCAGTCCAGCACGTCCACGCCGTACTCGACGCTGCCGATCACCTCGGCGCCGACGACGTGGCCCGCTGTGCGGACCACGAACAGGTCGCCCAGACCGCGGTCGAAGATGATCTCGGCGGCCAGTCGCGAGTCCGAGCACCCGAACAGCACGGCGAACGGGCGCTGCGCCGGTGCGATCTCGGTGCGGCGGGTCGCGTCCTGGTTCGGGTGCTCGGGCGTACCGGCGACGAACCGGTGGTTGCCCGACAGCAGCAACTCGAAGGCTTCCTGGGGCGTCGGGGAGGTCAGCTCGGCCATGATCACAGACTAGGTGAAATCCGGCGCCGTGCCGACTGGCCGGGTCAAGACATCTCGGCCGCGCGCGTTCGCAGGACCGCGAGGGCCTCGTCGGCGTGAACGGTGAAGTTCAGCTCGCCCTTGATCAGGCGGAGCACCGTGCGGTCGATGTCGATGACGAACGTGCGCCGCTTCGCGCGCAGCGGGCTGAACCGCCGCCACACGCCGAACTGCTTCGCGACCGCACCGTCCGCATCGGACAGAAGCGGGTAGTCGAAGCCGTAGGTGGTGGCGAACGTGCGCTGTTTGGACACGGTGTCCGGGCTGATGCCGATCCGGTGTGCGCCGACCTCGCCGAACTCCGCCGCCAGGTCGCGGAAGTGGCAGCTCTCCTCGGTGCAGCCGCCGGTCATCGCCGCGGGGTAGAAGAACAGCACGACCGGGCCCGTGGCCAGGAAGGCCGACAGGGTGCGCGGTTCGCCGTTGTCGTCGGTGAGGGTGAAGTCGGGTGCGATGTCTCCTTGTTCCACCCGGGGTCTTCGGGTCCGTACCGAGTATGGATTGGTCCACGGAAGAGTGCATGACAGACGGGATTCCACGCCGGTTGTGCGTCCACTGTGGACGAAAAACTCATTTGTGCAGGTCGCGCGCGATTTGCGGATTCTTCGGTAACGAACCGATAACCGCACCCATCCGATCGGCCATGCGGTGCGAACTACTCACATCAACTGCTCGAAACCCCTTGGAGATGTCCCGTCATGAACAAGACCGTCCGCAAGACCGTCCTGGCCGTCGGCGCCGCCTCGCTCGCCCTCTTCGGTGCGGCCTGTGGCTCGGGTGACATGGCCAGCTCGAGCTCCACCACCGCGACCACGTCGGCGACCTCGATGGCACCGCCGTCCTCGTCGGCGATGGCCGACCCCGCCTCGAACCTCGTCGGCCCCGGCTG
>NZ_JBVJRC010000020.1:0-82904 GCF_055608005.1 Lentzea sp. NPDC036955
GTCTAGCTACTCAAAGGAATACTCCTGACGAGGAGTATTCATATTACTGGCTGTGTTATCGGCACGCTGTTGAGTTCTCAAAGAACACGCGCTCATCATCACGGTCCGCCGCACGGCGACTCGATCCGAGGCTGTGTCGTACATAAGCTTGTTGTTGAAACTTCCGACGCCCTTGGCCTCTGAGCTCAGACGAGCTACCGGCTGGGTCTTCGTCGTTTCTCGGTCACCCACTCTACCACAGTCCGTGGAAGCTTGGTTCGTGACCCTCGTCGCGCTCCGTTCCGGTGTTCCCGGCCCGTTCCGCGCTGACATGGAGAAAGTTACACGCACGCCAACTCGGGGTCAAATCGGGGGCAAACCGTTCACCCGCGGTGGTGAAACCGCAGGTCAACAGCCCCGTACAGGACCCACGAACACGCTATCGCAGCCCCGATCCCCTGCACACTGTGACCGCGATCACGTTCAGAAAGATCGAAGGCCGCCCGCCCCGTGCGGGGCAGACGGCCTTCGGACAGCTGTAAACCCAGGTCAGAGCGCTACCCGCACGCCGGCGTTGTTGCGCTTCCCGCGGCGGAGGACCAGCCACTCACCGTGGAGCAGGTCCGACGACGACGGCTTCCACTCCTCGTCGGTCACCTTCGCGTTGTTCACGTAGGCACCGCCCTCGTTCACCGTGCGCCGCGCGGCTCCCCTGCTGTCCGCCAGCCCACCGGCGATCAGCAGGTCGACGATCGTGGGCTCGTCCGCGAGCCGGACGTCACCGGTCGGCGCCTCCGCCAGGGCGGCCTTCAGCACCGACTCGTCCAGGTCCCGCAGCTCGCCCCGGCCGAACAGCGCCTGAGAGGCCAGCTGCACCTGCTCCGTCGCGCGCTTGCCGTGCACCAGGTCGGTGAACTCCTGCGCGAGCCGCTTCTGCGCCGAGCGCAGGTGCGGCTTCTCCGCCGTCTCCCGCTCCAGCTCGCCGAGCTCCTCGCGGGAGAGGAACGTGAAGAGCCGCAGGTAGCGGAGCACGTCGGCGTCACCGACGTTCACGAAGTACTGGTACCAGGCGTACGGCGAGGTCATCTCCGGGTCGAGCCACACGTTGCCACCGCCGGTGGACTTGCCGAACTTGCGGCCCTCGGCGTCGGTGACCAGCGGTGCGGTCAGCGCGTGCACGTGCTTGCCCTCGACCCGGCGGATCAGGTCGACGCCGCCGACGATGTTGCCCCACTGGTCGGAGCCGCCGATCTGCAGCGAGGTGCCGTACTTGCGGTGCAGCTCCAGGTAGTCGTTCGACTGCAGCAGCAGGTAGCTGAACTCGGTGTACGACATGCCGTCCGACTCGAGCCGGCGCTTCACCGTCTCCCGCGACAGCATGACGTTGACCGAGAAGTGCTTGCCCACGTCGCGCAGGAACTCCAGCGCGGTGACCTGGCCGGTCCAGTTGAGGTTGTTCTCGACGACGGCGCCCGTGGCCGAGGAGTCGAACTCGACGAACCGCTCCAGCTGGCCGCGGATCCGGTCGGCCCACTCGGCGACGGTGTCGAGCGAGTTCAGCGTGCGCTCGCCGGTGTCGCGCGGGTCGCCGATCATGCCCGTGGCACCGCCGGCCAGCACGATGGGCCGGTTGCCCGCCCGCTGGAACCGCGACAGCATCAGCAGCGGCACGAGGTTGCCCGCGTGCAGCGACGGCGCCGTCGGGTCGAAACCGCAATAGAGGGTGAGCGGGCCGGCGGCCAGGTCCTTCCGGAGTGCGTCGAGGTCGGTGGACGTCGCGATCAGGCCGCGCCAGGACAGTTCGTCAAGGATGTGCTCGCTCACGCGTCTCATTGTCGCCTACCTGGTCCAACGTGTTTCGACCCGGTACGTGGACGGGTACGCCAGCGCCATGACGGACCCACGTGATGCGGAGTTACGGCGGCCCACCGAGCGCTTGCCGCGCGTGAACGAGCGGGTGAACGAGCGGGTGAACGAGCGGGTGAACGAGCCGGTCGTCGAGGAAGTGGTCGAGCGCCGCGACGACACGTACCGCAAGGTGCGCACCGTGCACAGCGTCTGCGCGGTCATCGACGTCGTGTGCTGGGTGTTCGCCATCGTGCTTCTGGTGCACATCTTCCTGGTGATCGCCGATGCCAACGCGACCAACGGGTTCTTCCAGTTCGTCGCGGGCTGGGCGGACGGGATCACCCTGGGCCTGGAGGGCCTGTTCACGCCGGACAGCCCCAAGGTGGCGGTGCTGTTCAACGAGGGCCTGGCCGCGGTGCTCTGGCTGCTCATCGGCACGCTGCTGACGAGCCTGATCACCCGGTTGGCGCTGCCGGTGGACCACCGCAGGGCCTGGTACCGCAGGACCACGGTGCGGCCGTAGCCGACGGCGGCGGGGTGGCCGAGCACGTCACCCCGCCCGTCCCGTCCTCACCGGACGGGTCAGCTCGACTCCGGTGCCGGGTTCGCGCGCCGTTTCCCGCCGCGCTTGTAGGTCGACACGGACGGGGAGTCGATCCAGAACCGCCACGGCACGTCCATCGCCACGGCGACACCCACGCGCGGTCCGGAGTGCACGGTCGTCACCGGGTCGCCCGCGTACAACCGCACCGGCGAGTCAGCAGACGTCAGGTCGAGGCCGTTGGAGCCGCGGTCCAGCCCGAGGACCTTGCACAGCCGTGCGGGTCCCTTGGCCAGTTCCGCCGCGGAACGCGAGGCCGGGCGGCGGGAGAACGCGATGTCCTCGCCCTCGACGACCTCCCCCGCGCGCAAGAGCACCGCACCGGGCACACCGTCGGTCAGCGACACGACGTTGGCGCAGAAGTGCATGCCGTAGACGAAGTACACGTACAGATGGCCGGCCGGGCCGAACATGACCTCGTTGCGGGGCGTCTTGCCGCGGTAGCAGTGCGACGCCGGGTCGTCGCCGCCCCGGTACGCCTCCACCTCGACGATGCGCACGCGCACGCCGCCGGTCTCCAGGAAGGACCCCAGGAGGAGCCGGGACGCGTCGACCGGGTCGACCGCCAGCTCCTCCCGGGTGAGCAGCCTAGAACTCACGGGCCGCCGATGCCTTGGCCACCAACGCGTCCAGCTGTTCGCGGACCCGCGGGGGTGCCGTGCCGCCGTGGGCGTTGCGGGACGCGATCGAGCCCTCGACCGTGAGCACCGAACGGACCGAAGGCGTCAACGCGGGCGAGATCGCCGCGAACTCCTCGTCGGTGAGGTCCTCCAGGCCCACGCCACGGGACTCCGCCGCGCGCACGCACGCACCCGCGGCCTCGTGCGCCACGCGGAACGGGACGCCTTCGCGCACCAGCCACTCCGCGATGTCCGTGGCGAGCGTGAACCCGGCCGGCGCGAGCGAGGCCATCCGGTCGACGTCGAACTTGAGCGTCGCGACCATGCCCGCGAACGCCGGGAGCAGCAGTTCGAGCTGTTCGACCGAGTCGAACAGCGGCTCCTTGTCCTCCTGGAGGTCGCGGTTGTACGCGAGCGGCTGGGCCTTCAGCGTCGCCAGCAGCCCGGTGAGGTTGCCGATCAGCCGGCCCGACTTGCCGCGCGCCAGCTCGGCGACGTCCGGGTTCTTCTTCTGCGGCATGATCGACGAGCCGGTCGACCACGCGTCGTCGAGGACGGCGAACCGGAACTCGGCGGTGGTCCAGATGATGACCTCTTCCGCGATCCGCGACAGGTTCACGCTCACCATGGCGAGCACGAACGCGATCTCGGCGGCGAAGTCGCGTGCGGCGGTGCCGTCGATGGAGTTCTCGACCGGTGCGGAGAAGCCCAGGTCGGCGGCCACCTTCGCGGGGTCCAGGCCCAGCGAGGAGCCGGCCAGCGCACCGGAGCCGTACGGCGAGAACGCCGCTCGCTCGTCCCAGTCGTGCAGGCGGTCGACGTCGCGCAGCAACGAGTGCGCGTGCGCCAGCAGGTGGTGCGAGAGCAGCACGGGCTGCGCGGACTGCAGGTGGGTGCGGCCCGGCATGACGGCACCGAAGTGCGTCTCGGCCTGTCCCGCCAGCGCGTCCACGACGTCCAGCACGCCCGCGGCGACCCGGCGGGCGGCGTCGCGCAGCCACATCCGGAACAGCGTCGCCACCTGGTCGTTGCGGGACCGGCCCGCGCGCAGCTTGCCGCCCAGCTCGGCGCCCGCGCGGTCGATCAGGCCGCGCTCCAGGGCCGTGTGGACGTCCTCGTCCTCCAGCACCGGCGTGAACGCGCCCGACTCGACGTCGGCCAGCAGCTCGTCCAGCGCCTTGTGCATGCCGGCGAGCTCGTCGTCGGTGAGCAGGCCCGCCGCGTGCAGCACACGGGCGTGCGCACGCGAGCCGGCGATGTCGTACGGCGCCAGCCGCCAGTCGAAGTGCGTCGACAGCGACAGGCGGGCCATCGCCTCGGCCGGTCCCGACTCGAACCGGCCACCCCACAAGGAACTCATTGCACGCAACTTTCAGCTAGCGAAGTCGTAGAGGGATTCTTCCGAACGGGCGACGATGCCCACCACGCGCCCCTCGGACAGCGTGATGTCGACCTCGCCGGAGCCACCGCGGATCGCCGTCCGCGCCACCCGCAGCGCCACCGAACCGAGGCTGGACCGCACCACGCCGGCGCGGAAGTTCAGCTCCCGCACGGCCTCGGGCACGGTCAGCGTCTCGCCGTCCACCGCGACCGGCACGCCCTCGTCGAACGTCACGACGGCGTGCACCGGGTGGTCATTCATCGCCGTTGACCGAGGCCAGCGCGGTGAGCCGTTCGGCCAGCTCCGCGCCGGTCATCGGCTCGCGGGCCACGACCAGGATCGTGTCGTCGCCGGCGATCGTGCCGACGACCTCGTGCAGCGCGGCCCGGTCGAGCGAGCTGGCCAGGAACTGCGCGGCACCGGGCGGGGTGCGCAGCACCGCGAGGTTGCCCGACGAGTCGGCCGACACCAGCCACTCGCTGAGCAGCCGCACCAGCCGGGTGGTGCCGCCCTGCACGCCGCGCACCGGGCTGCCGTCCTCCGGGATCACGTAGACCGGCGCACCGCCGTCGGGTCCGCGCAGCTTGACCGCGCCGAGCTCGTCGAGGTCGCGCGACAGCGTGGCCTGCGTGACCTCGATGCCTTCCGCGGCCAGCAGCTTCGCGAGCTCGGACTGGCTGCGGACGGCCTGCTGGCTGACGATCTCGACGATGCGGCCCTGCCGGGCGGTGCGGGTCATGACGACTGCTCCAGCAACCACACGAGCAGCGCCTTCTGGGCGTGCAGCCGGTTCTCCGCCTCCTGCCACACCAGCGACTGCGGGCCGTCGAGCACCTCGTCGGTGATCTCCCAGCCGCGGTGCGCGGGCAGGCAGTGCAGCACCGTCGAGTCCGGCTTGCCGGTCGCGGCCAGCAGGTCGGCGTTCACCTGGTACGGCCGGAACGGGCCGACGCGGTCCTTGCCGTCGTTCTCCTGGCCCATGGACGTCCACGTGTCGGTGACCAGCACGTCGGAGCCGTCGACCGACTCGCGCGGGTCGCTGATCAGCGCCACCGAGCCACCGGTCTCGGCCGCCCGCTTCTTGGCGTCCTCCAGGAACTGCGGGTTCGGCACGAAACCGGCCGGTGCGCCGATGCGGACGTGCATCCCGGCCGTGGCGCCGCCCAGCAGCAGCGAGTGCGCCATGTTGTTGGCGCCGTCACCGAGGTACGTCAGCGTGAGGCCGGCCAGCGTGCCGTAGCGGCGGCGGATCGTCTGGAGGTCGGCGAGCACCTGGCACGGGTGGAACTCGTCGGTCAGCGCGTTGACCACGGGAACCCGCGACACGGAGGCCATCGCCTCCATGCGGGCCTGGGCGAATGTCCGCCACACCACGGCGTCGACGTACCCGGACAGGATTCGCGAGGTGTCCTCGATGGTCTCCTCGCGGCCGAGCTGCATGGAGCGGCCGTCGATGATCACCGGGTTGCCGCCGAGCTGGGCGATGCCGACCTCGAACGACAGCCGGGTGCGGGTCGAGTTCTTCTCGAAGATCACGGCGACGGACTTCGGGCCCGCCAGCGGCTTCGCGGTGAACCGGTCGGCCTTGTAGGTGTCCGCGAGGTCGAGGACGGCGGCCTGCTCGGCGGTCGTCAGGTCGTCGTCGCGGAGGAAGTGCCGCAGAGTCACGCCTGCTCCTCGAAGAAGGTCGGCAGCGCGGCCACGAACGACTGCGCGTCGGATTCGTCCAGCACCAGCGGCGGGGCGAGCCGCAGCACGTCGGGCTGGATGGGGTTGATGAGGTAACCGGCCTTCTGCGCGGCCGCCGCGGCCTTCGCCGAGACCGCCTCGCGCAGCGTGATGCCGAGCAGCAGACCGGCTCCCCGGACCCCGGTGATCGCGGGGTGGTGCAACGCCTCGACACCGGTGGCGATCTCCTTGCCCACCGCGGAGACGTGCTCCAGCAGGCCTTCGGAGGCGATCGTGTCGAGCACGGCGAGCCCGGCGGCGCAGCAGACCGGGTTGCCGCCGTAGGTCGTGCCGTGGTGGCCGGGCTTGAACAGATCAGCCGCCGCGCCGAAGCCGATGGTGGCGCCCAGCGGCAGGCCACCGCCGATGCCCTTGGCGAGCGTCAGGACGTCCGGCACGATCCCGGCCTGCTGGAACGCGAACCACGTGCCGAGGCGGCCGATGCCGGTCTGCACCTCGTCGAGGATGAACAGCGCGCCGTGCTCGGCGGTGATCCGGCGGACCTCCTGGAGGTAGCCCGCCGGAGCGACGACGACGCCCTGCTCGCCCTGGATCGGCTCGACGATGAACGCCGCCGTGTCGTCGTCGATCGCGGCTTCGAGTGCGGCCACGTCACCGAACGGGACGTGCTCGACACCGGGGACGAGCGGTGCGAACGGCGCGCGCTTGGGTTCCTGGCCGGTGAGCGTCAACGCGCCCATCGTGCGGCCGTGGAACCCGCCGACGGTCGAGACGACCTTCGTGCGGCCGGTGAGGCGGGCCATCTTCAGCGCCGCCTCGTTGGCCTCGGCGCCGGAGTTGCAGAAGAAGACCTTGCCGGGCTCGCCCGCGATGTCGAGCAGGCGCTCGGCCAGCTTCAGGGCGGGCTCGTTGACGTACAGGTTGCCGGTGTGGCCGAGCTTCGCGATCTGCGTCGAGACCGCCTCGACGATCGCCGGGTGCGCGTGGCCGAGCGCGTTGACGGCGAGACCCGTCAGCAGGTCGACGTAGCGGTTGCCGTCGGCGTCCCAGACGTGCGCGCCCTCACCGCGTTCGAGCTGCAGCGACGGTGTGCCGTAGTTGTCCATCATGGACTGTTGCCAACGCGTGGTCACTTGTCCCCCAACACCATGGTTCCGACACCTTCGGAGGTGAAGACTTCGAGCAGAACGCTGTGGGCCAGCCGGCCGTCGATCACGTGCGCCTGCGGGACGCCGCCGCGCACCGCGCGCAGGCAGGCCTCCATCTTCGGGATCATGCCGCTGTCCAGGCCCGGCAGAATCCGTTCCAGCTCGGAGGCGCGGACCTGGTTCAGCAGCGACGAGCGGTCCGGCCAGTTCGCGTACAGACCTTCGACGTCCGTGAGCACGACGAGCTTCTCGGCGCCGAGAGCGACCGCGAGAGCGCCGGCCGCCGTGTCCGCGTTGACGTTGTGCGGCACGCCGTGGACGTCCGGCGCCACCGATGACACGACCGGGATGCGGCCCGCGCGCACGATGTCGAGCACCGCGTCCGGGTTGACCTTGGTGATGTCGCCGACGAGGCCGATGTCGACCTCCTCGCCGTCCACGAGTGCGCCGCGGCGGGTGGCGGTGAACAGGTGCGCGTCCTCGCCGGAGATGCCGACCGCGTACGGGCCGTGCTGGTTGATCAGGCCGACGAGCTCGCGCCCGACCTGGCCGACGAGCACCATCCGCACGACGTCCATGGCTTCCGGCGTGGTCACGCGCAGGCCGCCGCGGAACTCGCTGTGGATGCCGAGCCGGTCGAGCATCGACTTGATCTGCGGGCCGCCGCCGTGCACGACGACCGGGCGCAGGCCGCACAGCCGCAGGAACACCATGTCCTCGGCGAACGCCTTCTTCAGCTCGTCGTCGACCATGGCGTTGCCGCCGTACTTCACGACCACGAGCGCGCCGCGGAAGCGTTCCAGCCACGGCAGCGCTTCGACGAGAACTGCCGCTTTTTCCTGTGCGTTCACGATGAGTATGCGCTGTTCTCTTCGACGTAGTCGTGGGACAGGTCGGTGGTGAGGATCGTGGCCTCGGCCTCGCCGACGTTGAGGTCGATGACGATCTCGATGTCACGGCCGGACAGGTCGGCCTCGGACCGGTCGCGGTCGCGGGTCCCGTTGCGGTACAGCGACACGCCGTTGATCAGGATCTGCAGCACGTCCGGGTCGATCTGCGCGTCGGCCCGGCCCAGTGCCATCGCGATCCGGCCCCAGTTGGGGTCCGAGCCGAACAGCGCGGTCTTCACCAGGTTGTCCTCGGCGACGGTCCGCCCGACGAGGACGGCCTCGGCCTCGGTGGCGGCCTGCTTCACCGTGATGCTGACCTCCTTGGTCACGCCCTCGGCGTCACCCTGCAGCTGCTTGACCAGGTCGCCCGCGACCTCGGTGAGCAGCGCGAGGAAGTCCTCGTAGGACGGCTCGACGCCCGAGGCGCCGGAGGCGAGCACCAGCACGGTGTCGTTGGTCGAGGTGCCGCCGTCGACGTCGAGGCGGTCGTAAGTCTTGGAGGTGGCCGCGCGCAACGCCCGGTCCAGCTCCTCGCCGGAGATCCTGGCGTCGGTGGTGAGGACCGACAGCATGGTGGCCATGTTCGGGGCGAGCATGCCCGCGCCCTTCACGAACCCGCCGATCGACCAGCCCTGCCCGGAGTCCTTCCACGACTGCTTCGGGCGGCTGTCCGTCGTCATCACGCCGGTGGCGGCGTTGAGACCGGCCTCCTGCGACGACGCGAGCTCCTTCGCGGCCGTCTCGACCCCGGTGAGGACCTTGTCCATCGGCAGCCGCTCACCGATCAGGCCGGTGGAGCACACGGCGACGTCGACCGCGCCCGTGCCGAGCACCTCGGCGACCTTCTCGGCGGTGGCGTGCGTGTCCTGGAAGCCCTCGGGGCCGGTGCACGCGTTGGCGCCGCCGGAGTTGAGCACCACCGCGGTGAGCCGGCGGGACTGGACGACCTGCTGCGACCACAGCACGGGTGCGGCCTTCACCTTGTTGGTGGTGAAGACACCCGCGGCGGCGTCCTGCGGCCCGTCGTTCACGACGAGGGTCAGGTCGAGGGCACCGGACTCCTTGATCCCGGCGGCGACTCCGGCCGCGCGGAAGCCCTGGGGCCCGGTGACGCCCTTGCTGCGGTTCACGGTGCGACTCCAACGGTCGAGAGGCCGGTCGTCTCCGGCAGGCCGAGAGCGAGGTTCATGCACTGGACGGCGGCACCGGCGGTGCCCTTGGCCAGGTTGTCGACGGCCGCCACGACCACGAGGCGGTTCAGGTCCGTGTCGACGGTGACCTGCAGCTGGACGGCGTTGGACCCTAGGACGGCGTTCGTCGTCGGCCACATGCCCTCCGGCAGGAGGTGGACGAACGGCTCGTCGGCGTACGCCTTCTCGTAGGCAGTGCGGACGTCACCGCCGTCGCGCAGCGTGGCGGTGCACGTGGCGAGGATGCCGCGCGACATCGGCGCCAGCACCGGCGTGAAGCTGACCTTGACCGGCCGTCCGGCCACGCCGCTCAGGTTCTGGGTGATCTCGGGCGTGTGCCGGTGCGCGCCGCCGACGCCGTACGCGCTCGCGGAGCCCATGACCTCGGAGCCGAGCAGGTTCGTCCTCAGCGACTTGCCGGCACCGGACGTTCCGGACACGGCGACGATGACGACCTCGTCCTCGATGAGGTCCACGGCCGGTGCGAGCGCCAACGACGACACGGTCGGGTAGCAGCCGGGAACGGCGACCCTGCGCGCGTTGACCAGCTTCTCGCGGTGTCCGGGCAGTTCGGGCAGGCCGTAGGGCCACGAGCCCGCGTGCGTGCCGCCGTACCAGCGGGTCCAGTCGCCGGCGTCGGTCAGCCGGTGGTCGGCGCCGCAGTCGATCACGACGGTGTCGTCGCCGAGCTGAGCCGCGAGCTCGGCGGAGTGGCCGTGCGGAAGTGCGAGGAACACCACGTCGTGCCCCCTGAGGGCGTCGACTGTGGTGTCTTGTAGCTGTCGGTCGGCGAGCGGCAGGAGGTGCGGCTGGTGCTTGAGCAGCTGGTCACCGGCGCTGCTGTTGGCCGTGAGCGCACCGATCTCGACGTCCGGGTGGCCCAGCAATAGGCGGAGCAGCTCGCCACCCGCGTACCCGCTGGCGCCCGCGACCGCGATCCTCACTGTCATACGAATGATTATGCACGCTCATGCAAACTCACTCAACTGAAAGTGCACGCGGGGAGCTTTCGTACTCTCCTGGTGCACGCGGGGTCCCCGCGTGCCGGCAAAACGTGGCTGGGTGGCTGGGGGATTGGGGTCGGGTGGCGCTGGGCGCCACCGGGGCGGTCGGCGAGGATGATCGCCGTGAACGTGAGGCTGCGCGACGGGTTGTGGGCGGGCGGTGCCCTGCTGCTGGCGCTGATGTCGCTCATGACACCGCTCGGCCGGCCCGCCGCGCCGTGGCTGGTGGTCGCCTCCGCCGTGTGGGCCGCGGCGGTGGTGCCGGTCAGTGCTCGCTGGCCGCGAGCGGCGCTGCTGCTCACCACTCCCCTGCACGCGGTCAACAACCTGCTCGCGATCGCGCCCACCTCGCTCGTGGTCTTCCGCGTGGCCAGGACGGTCCCCGCCCGGCAGCTGTGGCTGCTGGTGCCCACGACCGCGGCGCTGCAGGCCGGGTTCGGCGGGCTGCACTCGTGGCTCAACGGCGACAACGTCACCGAGTACCTGCTCGGCACCGGGTTCTCGGTGGTGTTCCTGCTGGTCTTCCCGGCCGTGGCCGGTGCGCTCGTCGGGCGCCGCAAGCCGTTGACGCAGGTGTTGATGGAGCGCAACGACTACCTGGAGCACGCGCGTGTGCTCACCGCGAGCACCGCCAGGTCCGACACCAGGGCGCACATCGCGAGCGAGATGCACGACGTGCTCAGCCACCGGCTCCGGCAGCTGACCGCGCACGCGGGCGCACTGGAGGCCGCCGCCGCCGAGCAGGCACCGGAGCTGCGCGAGCAGGTGGAGCTGATCCGCAAGACCTCCGCGGTCGCGATGGACGAGCTGCGCGAGATCCTCGGCGTTCTCGGCACGGCCACCGAGACCGGTGAGGACGCCGGAACCCGCGCCGACGTCGAACGGCTCGTGGCGGCGTCGCAGGACGCGGGCGTCTCCGTGCACCTGCGGTGGACGGGCGACGATCTGGCCGATGCCGACGCACGGCTGCGCAGGGCCGTTCATCGGGTCGTGCGTGAAGCACTCACGAACGTCCACAAGCACGCGCCGTCAGCCCAGACCCGCGTGTCGGTGCACGTGGCCGAACGGGTGCGCGTGGAGGTGGTCAACGGCCCGAGCGGCGAACCCCGCGGTGGCGGCACCCGGCGCGGGCTCATCGGCTTGGAGGAACGGGTCACGCTCATCGGCGGGCAGTTCGACGCGGGCCGGCTCGCGGGCGGGTTCCGGGTGGCGGCCGACCTGCCGGCGCACCCGGTGGTCCAGGAGGAGACGGGCGCGACCGGTGCCGTCGCGGAAGCGCCGCCGCCGGTCACCGCCGACGTCCTCACCGTGCCGCGGGTGGTCGGCAGCGGCTGCCTCGGCGTCCTCGCCGTCGTCCCCGCCGTGGGCACGGTGCTGGTGCTGGTGGTGATCGCGGTGTTCGGCCGCGGCGAGATGACCCGGCAGGAGTTCGACGGCTACCGGGTGGCGGTCACGCACGAGGCCGAGGTGACCGAGACGCACGGCTTCGGCGTGCCCGCCGACGGGCCCGGCTGCTACCGCTACCCCGTGCGCGACGACGACGGGCACGACTTCGAGCTCTGCTTCACCCGGCAGGGCCTGCTGACGACGAAGAGGGAGCTGGCGCGGTGAGGGTCGCGTGGCCGGTGCTGGCGTTCCTGGTCGGTCTGGTGCCGCTGCTCGCACCGCTGGCGCCGGTCCCGCACCCGGCGCTGACCGTCGCGACCGCGCTGTGGGTCGCGGTGCTGGTGTGGCTCGCGCCGCTGCGGCCGGAGTGGGCGCTGCTGCTCACCGCGCCGCTGTTCGCGGTCAACAACCTGTGGGCGCAGGCCGTGACGATGTTCGTGGTCTTCGCCGCGTGCCGGCGCGTCTCCCGGTTCGGCCGGCTGTGGGCGTTGCTGGGGCTCATGACGGTGCTGCAAGTCGGGTTCAGCCTGCTGCAGGAGAGCTACCGCACCACGCCACCGGCCGAGTCGCTGCTGGGCGCGGCGGTCGGGTCGGTCTTCTTCATCTTCTTCCCCGCGGTGTCGGGGATGCTGCTCGGCCGCCGCAGGCCGATGGTCCGGCTCCTGCGGGAACGCAACGAGTACCTGGAACGAGCGCGCGCGCTCACCGCCGCGTCGGCCCGTTCCGAGGAACGCGCGCACATCGCGGGCGAGATGCACGACATGCTCGGCCACCGGCTCAGCCTGATCTCCATCCACGCCGGCGCGCTGGAGCTGACGACCGCCCGCAGGGCACCGCAGCTGCAGGAGCAGGCCGAGCTGATCCGCACCACGTCGTCGCTCGCGATGGCCGAGCTGCGCGAGATCCTCGGCGTGCTGCGGACCAACCCCGAACCCGAGTCGCTCGACGAGGACACCGGCACCAGGACCGACATCGCGAACCTGGTCGAGAACGCGGCCGCGGCGGGCGTCGCGGTGACCCTCGACTGGTCCGGCGACGACCTGCACGGCGCCGACCCGCGGACCCGGCGCGCGGTGCACCGGGTGGTCGGGGAGGCGCTGAGCAACGTCCGCAAGCACGCGCCGAAGGCCCGCACCAGGGTGCAGGTCGCCGTCCAGGGCGGACGGGCCAGGATCCAGGTCCTCAACGGACCGACCACCACCGTGCCCGGCAGGGGCACCCGGCGCGGCCTGGCCGGCCTGGAGGAACGGGTCGGGCTGCTCGGCGGCGCGTTCAGCGCGGGACCGCCGCACGAGGGCGGTTTCCGGGTGGCGGCGGACGTGCCGCTGCACCCGGCACCGCAGGCCGACCAGTTCGCCGCCGAGGTGGCGGAGGTGCCGCCGCCGCTCGCGGCCGAGGTGCTGACCGTGCCGCGGGTGCTCGGCGGCGGCTGCCTGGGGTTGCTCGCGCTGCTGCCGATCAGCGGCGCGCTGATCGTGCTGCTGGTCTTCGCGCTGTTCAACCCGACGCAGATGAACGCGCCGTACTTCGACTCGCTGCGGGTGGGTGTCACCACCGAGGAGGAGGTGTTCGACCAGTACGGGTTCGGGCAGCTCGGCGTGGACAGCTGCTCGCGCTTCCGCAGCTCGCACGACGCGGACCTGCTCTACAAGCTGTGCTTCCGCGAGGGCAGGCTGATCTCCAAGGAGCAGGAGCGCCCGTAGGGTGGGCGCGTGATCCGAGTTCTGATCGCCGACGACGAGACGCTGATGCGCGCCGGCATCCGGCTGATCCTGGAGAACGACCCGGAGATCACCGTGGTGGCCGAGGCGAGCGACGGCAGGCAGGCCGTCGAGCAGGCCCGCGCGCACCGGGTCGACGTGGCGCTGCTGGACATCCGGATGCCCGGCGGCGACGGGCTCAAGGCCGCCGAACAGATCGCCGGGAGCACGAACGTCGTCATGCTCACGACGTTCGGCGAGGACTCCTACGTGGCGCAGGCGCTGAAGGTGGGCGCAACCGGGTTCCTGCTCAAGGACACCCCGCCGCAGGAGCTGATCACGGCCGTGCGCACGGCGGCCAGGGGCGAGCCGATCCTCGCCCCGCAGATCACGAAGCGCCTGATCGAACGGCACCTGACCGCACCGGACACCAGCGGGGAGGCGCGCCGCAAGGTCGACGCGCTCACCGGGACCGAGCGGGAGGTGCTCCGGCTCGTCGGGTCAGGGCTGTCGAACACCGAGATCGGCGAGCGGCTGTTCATGGCGACCGGCACGGTGAAGGCGCACATCAGCCGGATCCTGCCGAAGCTCGGCTGCGCCAACCGCGTGCAGGCCGCCATCGTCGCTCACGACGCCGGTCTCACAGACCGCTGAACCTGTCCAGCGCGCGGATCTTGTTCGTCGCGTCGAGCGCGGCGACCTTGTACGCCTCGGACAGCGTCGGGTAGTTGAACACCGTGTCGACGAGGTAGTCGACCGTGCCGCCGCAGCCCATCACGGCCTGGCCGATGTGCACGAGGTCCGTCGCGCCCGTGCCGAACACGTGCACGCCCAGGATCTTGCGGTCCGCAGTGGACACCAGCAGCTTCAGCATTCCGTAGGCGTCACCGACGATCTGGCCGCGCGCCAGCTCGCGGTAGCGGGAGATGCCGACCTCGTAGGGCACCGCGGACGACGTCAGCTCGGCTTCCGTGGCACCGCAGTAGGAGATCTCCGGGATCGTGTAGATGCCGATCGGCTGCAACGCGGTCAGCTCGTGCACCGGCTCGCCGAACGCGTGGTAGGCGGCGAGGCGGCCCTGGTCCATCGACGTCGCGGCGAGCGCGGGGAACCCGATCACGTCACCGACGGCGTAGATGTGCTCGACCGGCGTGCGGTAGTGCTCGTCGACGGACAGCCGGCCGCGGCGGTCGGCCTCCAGGCCCGCGGCGGCGAGGTCGAGGTGTTCGGTGCAGCCCTGGCGGCCGGCGGAGTACATGACCGCGGCGGCCGGGATGCGCTTGCCCGACGCCAGCGTCGTGATCGTGCCCGACTCCGACACCGAGACGTCCACGACCTTCTCGTCGAACCGGAACGTGACGGCCAGGTCGCGCAGGTGGAACTTGAGCGACTCGACGATCTCCGGGTCGCAGAAGTCCAGCATCCGCTCGCGCTGCTCGACGACGGTGACGCGGGTGCCGAGCGCGGCGAACATCGACGCGTACTCGATGCCGATCACGCCGGCGCCGACGACGACCAGCGACGACGGGATCTCCTGCAGGGCGAAGACCTCGTCGGAGTCGAGGATCCGCTCCTCGTCGAAGTCCACGACGGACGGACGCGCGGGCGTGGTGCCGGTGGCGATGACGATGAACTCGCCGGTGATCCGCGTGTGGTCGCCGCGGTGGCTGCCGTCGACGGCGACGGTGTGCTCGTCCACGAACCGGCCGAACCCGTTGAGCAGGTCGATGCCGTTGCGGTGCAGCTGCGCGCGCACGACCTGGACCTCGCGGCCGATCACGTGCTGGGTGCGGGCCATCAGGTCGGAGATCGTGATGTCCTGCTTGACCCGGTAGCTCGCGCCGTAGAGCTCGCGCTGGCTCATGCCGGTCAGGTACAGCACGGCCTCGCGCAGCGTCTTGGACGGGATGGTGCCCGTGTTCGCGCAGACGCCGCCGACCATCTCCTGCTTGTCGATGATCGCCACGCGCTTGCCCAGCTTCGCACCCGCGATCGCCGCCTTCTGGCCGCCGGGGCCGGAGCCGATGACGATCAGGTCGTAGTCGTACGACGTCATGGTCGGCAGCCTACCCAGCGCGCACCGGTTCCACGCGGGAACGACTGATCCGGTTCAGCCGGTCAGCAGCGACAACCCGCAGGCCGCTGTGCGCGCGGGCAGCCGGAGGATCAGGTCCAGCAGCCGCGCGGCTGCCCGGTACTCGGCCACGCGCTCGCCGAACGGCCGGGTCACGATCCCGCGCACCGCCTCGGGTGTCAGGCGTTCGTAGGCGGGCACCGTGTCGTGGCTGAGGAAGTCCCAGCGGGCCACCCGGTCCGCGTAGTTGAACGCGGGCAGCGGACCGCACAGCAGCGGCCGGTACTGCGCCGGGGTCCGCGCGCCCGGCACCGGCATCGGTCCCGCCACCGTCATCGCGTAGGTGACGATCTCGCCGGGCGGCAGCAGGCGGGCGCGCATCCGGTCGAACTGGTCGGGGATCACGAGGTTCTGCTCGCGGTTCGAGAACGCGAGCACCGCGCGTGCCGGGTCCGCCCAGGCCGCGGTGGTCGCCGCGTCGATGATCCCGGCGTCGCGCATCTCCTCCACGGCGGCGATGCCCCCGGCGAGGTAGGCGGCGTGCATCGCGCCGAGGTCCATGAAGATGTGCTTCTGCATCGACATCAGCATCGAGGAGAAGAACCGGAGCTCCGGCAGGGTGCCCAGGTCGAGCATGCCGGCGGCGAACGCGGGCGCGCCGATGTTCGCGAAGCCCATCCACCGCAACGTGTCCGGGTGCGCCAGGTAGAGCCGCGCGTAGAAGTCGTAGACGGCGAAGATGATCGGCCGGTTGTGCTCGGCCGGGCGCTGCGGGTCCCAGTCGGCCAGCCGCACCCCGGCGTCGTCGGCGGCGCGGACGACCCAGTACTGCCACAGCAGCGCCTGGTAGCGGGTCGGGTGCAGGCCCTTCGACCGGGCGGAGTCGAGCGCGCGCTCCAGGACGACCCGGTCGGCCGGCAGGTCGGGGTGCACGCCACCGCGCTGCTCACCGTTCCCGTTGAGCAGCGGCAGGTCCAGGAAATCCGCGGATTCCGCCTTGGTCGCGCTCATGCTGCCGAGCACGAGCGCCACCACCACCATCAGCACGCGCATGAAAGCGAACTGTAGTGCGCGCACAAGTGTTTCTTGTTCACCGTGAGGGTGTGGCCGGAGATGTTTTGCGTTTTCGTTAGCTAGGCCGGGCATTGTGCGTAGCGAAATTCAAGAAGTGTGCGCCGATCGACCGCCGGGCCTCGGGCAGTCGGGTCAACGCCCGCGCGAGCGGGACTCCGGTCGTACAGTGCCGCTGTGACTGCCGAGGACGTGTTGGTCGACGCCGTGCGGACGGGGCTGGCCGCGCTGGCCGACCCGGTTAAGGCACCGCAGATGCGGGCGTACATGAAGTCGGACATGCCGTTCCTGGGCGTGCCGAAGCCGGGTCGCACGGCGTTGCTGAGGACGTTGCCGCGAATCGACGACCGGAACGTTTGGTTCCGCGCCGTGCAGCGGTTGTGGCGTGAAGCGGAGTTTCGCGAGGAACGGTATGTCGCGCTCTCGTTGAGCGGGGACGAACGATTTCAGTCGGCCGAGCTCCTGCCGTGGTTCGACGAGATGGTCGTGACCGGTGCGTGGTGGGACCACGTCGACGAGATCGCGGCCAAGCGGATCGGCCCGCTGCTGCGCTCGGAACCCGCGGCCGTCCGGCCGGTGGTGCTCCAGTGGTCGGCCGACCCGGACCGGTGGCGGCGGAGGACGTCGGTCATCTGCCAGCTGGGCGCCAAGGCGGCCACCGACACCGAACTGCTGACGGCGTGCGTCGACGCGAACGCCGGCGACCCGGACTTCTTCCTGCGCAAGGGCATCGGCTGGGCGTTGCGCGAGTACGCGAAGACCGAGCCGGGCTGGGTGCGGGCGTTCGTGGCCGCGCGGCCGGGCCTGTCGCCGTTGTCACGGCGCGAAGCCCTCAAACACCTCTAGGTTGACCACATGAGGGGAACGCACGTCCGGCTGGAACCGCTGACGCCGGCACACGCGGAGGGCCTGTTCGAGGCGACCCGCGACCCGGACCTCTGGACGTGGCTGCCGAGCCGGCCGCGGACGGTCGACGAGATGCGGCAGTGGGTCACCGACGCGGTGCTCACGCGCGAGCCGTACGCGCAGGTCGAGAACGGCACGGGCCGCGTGGTGGGCACGACGTCGTTCTACGAGGTCGTGCCGGAGCACCGCAGGTTGGTGATCGGGTACACCGTCGTCGGCACCGACCGGCACGGCACCGAGATCACCCCGGAGGCCGAGCTGCTGGTGCTGACCGAGGCCTTCGAGACGCGCCGCGCGGTGCGGGTGGCCTGGTACACCGACGCCGGGGACGTGCGGTCGCAGCGGGCGGTGGAGGAGCTCGGCGCGGAACGGGAAGGCGTGCTGCGGGGGCACATCACGCGACCGGACGGCACCTGCCGCGACACGGTCGTCCACTCCGTGCTGGCCGACGAGTGGCCGGCGGTGCGGGAGCGGCTGACTAACCGTGTTTGGCGCGGCCCGAGTAGGTGAGCGGGAAGACCAGCTCGGCGCAGACCGCGGGGACGTCCGCGGCGACCTGGACCTTCATGGTCACCTCGACCGCTCCGCCCGCCGGGATCTCCACGACGTCGGTCAGCGGCACGACGCTCAGCACACCGGCCGGGCAGCCCTCGACGCGCTGCTGCGTGGCGTCCAGCGGCTGACCGGGCACCGCGGACAGGCTCTCGACGATGATGCCGACGGCGTTCGGGTTCGACAGCCGCACCGTGCGCTGGCCCACCGCACCCGGCGTGAGCTCGACCGGGGCACCGGAGATGTCGTTGATCTCGAACGGCTTGAGCTGCTGCATCCCCGACTCGCCGCTGCTGACGGAGTACGCCATAGCCGGGACCTGCGGCTCCGGCCACGTGAGGTGCATGGCCGCCACCACGGCCGCGCCGACCATGAGGATCGTCAACGACACGGCGATCTCCAGTCGGGGACCCAAACTACGCATGGCGCAACTCTCCAGAGTTGTTGCTCCAGGCGGTGGGTTCGCCTCTAGCTCCCCACCGGACCGGCGACCAGACTCGCCCGGTGGTTCATCGCTTCGCCCCTCGGCCCAGCGGGCCGCGCCGCCAATCTTGGAGAACCTTCACGTACTGCGCAAGCGTCTGTCGGGCGCCGATCTCCCCCTGTAATGAAGGACCTTCGGCACCTTGACAGCTACCCAGGGCCACCACCTGCCGGTTTGACCCCAAATCCCGGTTCCGGGGATTCAGCCGATCGAGCGATTCTTCGGTACGGCAGTTCTTCTGGACAACGGCACTCGTCCCATGACGCGGTGAAGCCCGGGACTCCGCGGAACCCCGGGCTTCACCGCGAGTGACCGGTCAGGCGCGCAGCGATGCTCCCACGCGCTCACCGGCGGCGGCCACGGCGGCGTCGCGGGCCGCGGTCGCCTCCTCCACCGTCAACGTGCGGTCCGGCGCGCGGAAGCGCAGCGAGTACGCGAGCGACTTCTTGCCCTCGCCCACCTGCTCGCCCGTGTACACGTCGAACAGCCGGATGTCCTCCAGCAGCTCGCCCGCGGACGCGCCGAGCACCTCCGACACCGACTGCACCGGCACGGACGCGTCCACGACGAGCGCCACGTCCAGCAGCACCGGCGGGTACGGCGACACGACCGGGGCCGGGCGGTGGTCGTCGAGCGGCAGCGCGTCGAGGTCGAGCTCGAACGCCACCGTGCGCTTGGGCAGGCCCAGCGCCTCGACGACCTTCGGGTGCAGCTCACCGGCGTGGCCGACGGGCCAGTCGCCGACGCGCAGCTCGGCACAGCGGCCGGGGTGCCACGGCAGCAGGTCCGACGCCACGACGCGCAGGGTCACCCCGTAGGCCTGGCCCGCGCGGCGGGCCGCCTCGACGGCGTCCGACCAGTCGGCGATGCGGCCCTTGCCCCACCAGCCGGCCAGCTCGCGGTGGCCGGTCAGCACACCGGCGACGTGCAGCGGCTGCTGCGGCAGCGCGGCCAGCATCGAGGCGACCTCGGCCTCGGTCGGCCTGCGGTCCACGCCCAGCGACGGCACCGGGACCTGCTGCGCGCGCGGCAACGTCACCTGGGCGACGTTGTAGAGCGCGACGTCCTTGGCGCCACGGGCGAGGTTGCGCTGCAACGTCTCCAGCAGGCCGGGCAGCAGCGTCGTCGCGAGGACGTTCTTGTCCGCCTCCAGCGGGTTCAGCACGCCGACGGTGTTGCGGCGGACGTCGTCCTCCGCGAGACCGAACGCGTCGAACACCGACGGGTCGATGAACGGGAACGGCTTGACCTCGACGAAACCGTCCTCGGCGAGCGTGCGCCACACGGTGCGGCGGCGGCGCTGCTGCTCGGTCAGGCCACGACCGGCGGGCGCGGGCGGCAGCACCGAGGGGATCGTGTCGTAGCCCTCCAGCCGCAGCACCTCCTCCACCAGGTCGGCGGGCTGCACGAGGTCGGCACGCCACGTCGGCGGCGTCGCCGTGACGATCGTCTGGCCGTCGTCGGAGGTGGTCACCGCGACCTGGCAGCCGATCTGGCCGAGGCGCCGTGCCGTCACACCGCGGGCGTAGCGGACGCCGGCGATGCGGTCGGGCAGGTCGATCGGCATCGACACGGGTTCGGGCAGCACGGCCGCGCCGACGTCGGTGCGGCCGGGCTTGATCGCGCCGTCGCCGTAGTGCACGAGCAGCTTCGCGGCCCGCTCCAGCGCGACCGGGGCGAGCGCGGGGTCGACCGTGCGCTCGAAGCGCTTGGCGGCCTCGGACGGCAGCTTGTGGCGGCGGACCGTGCGGGCGATGGACGCCGGGTCCCAGTTCGCGGCCTCCAGCAGGATGTCCGAGGAGCTGTCGCGGACCTCGGTCGACGCGCCGCCCATGACACCGGCCAGTGACACGACCCCGGAGTCGTCGGCGATGACGATGTCGTCGACGTCCAGCGCACGCACCGCGTCGTCCAGGGTCGTGAGCTTCTCGCCCGCGACCGCCCGGCGCACGGTCAGCGCGCCCTGGACCGCTGCCGCGTCGAACGCGTGCAGCGGCTGGCCCAGTTCGAGCATCACGTAGTTCGTGACGTCGACCGGCAGCGAGATGGAGCGCATGCCGGCGAGCATCAGGCGGCGGCGCATCCACCACGGCGTGGGCGCGGTCGGGTCGACACCGGTCACCCGGCGTGCGACGAAGCGCGAGCAGCCGGCGCGGTCTTCGAGGTGGACCGGCCAGGCCTCACCCTCCGGTTCCGGGACCTCGACGACACCGGGGTCGCCGAACGGCACGTCGAGCGCGCAGGCGATCTCGCGGGCCAGGCCGCGCACCGAGAACGCGTAGCCGCGGTCGGGTGTCGGCGAGACCTCGATGACGCTGTCGTTCAGGCCGAGCAGCTCCATCGCGTCGTCACCGGGCGTCGCGGTGCCCGAGGGCAGCACGAGGATGCCGGAGTGGTCGTCGCCGATGCCGAGCTCGTCCGCGGCGCAGATCATGCCCTCGGACGTGCGGCCGTACGTCTTGCGCGCCGAGATCGTGAAGCCGCCGGGCAGCACGGCACCGGGCAGCGCGACGACGACCGAGTCGCCCTCGACGAAGTTCGAGGCACCGCAGATGATGTTGTTGACCTGCTCGGGGCCGACCTCGACCTTGCAGTAGCGGATCGGCTTCTTGAACTCGGTGAGCTCCTCGATCTCGACGACGCGACCGGCGACGATCGGGCCGGTGACGGGACCGAGCGGGCTCACCTCCTCGACCTCGATGCCGATGCGCACGAACGCCTCGGCGAGCTCGTCAGGGGTGGGGATCTCGTCGAAACCGAGGTGTTCGACCAGCCAGCTGACCGGGATGCGCATCCGGCTCAGGCCTCCGTTCCGAAAGGCTGGGTGAAGCGGACGTCGCCCTCGACCATGTCGCGCATGTCGGGCAGGCCGTTGCGGAACTGCAGCGTCCGCTCCAGGCCCATGCCGAACGCGAAGCCGGAGTAGACGTCCGGGTCGACGCCGCAGGCGCGCAGCACGTTGGGGTTGACCATGCCGCAGCCGCCCCACTCGACCCAGCCTGCGCCGCCCTTGCGCTCCGGGAACCACACGTCGACCTCGGCCGACGGCTCGGTGAAGGGGAAGAACGACGGGCGCAGCCGGGTGCGGGAGTCCTCGCCGAACATGGCGCGGGCGAACGCGTCGAGCGTGCCCTTGAGGTGGCCCATGGTGAGGCCCTTGTCCACGGCGAGGCCCTCGACCTGGTGGAACACCGGGGTGTGGGTCGCGTCGAGCTCGTCGGTGCGGAACGTGCGGCCGGGGCACACCACGTACACCGGCGGCTCGCGGTCGAGCAGCGTGCGGGCCTGCACCGGCGAGGTGTGCGTGCGCAGCACCAGCGCGGAGTCGGCCGGCGCGACGTAGAAGGTGTCCTGCATCGACCGCGCCGGGTGGTCCTTGCCGAAGTTCAGCGCGTCGAAGTTGAACCACTCGGTCTCGAGCTCGGGGCCCTCGGCGACCTCGTAGCCCATGGCCACGAAGACGTCACCGATGCGCTCGGCGAGCGTGGTGATCGGGTGGCGCGCGCCGCGCGGGAAGCGGTCCCAGGGCAGCGTGACGTCGACGGTCTCCTCGCGCAGCACCCGCTCGTCGCGCTCGACGGCGAGCACCGCGTGGCGCTCGTCGAAGGCGACCTTGATCGCGGACTGCGCCTCGTTCACCCGCTTGCCGGCGTCGGCCTTGGCCTTGGGCGGCAGCGCCCCGATCTCGCGGCGGGCCAGCAGCACGGGCGACCGGTCGCCGAGGTGGCCGGGCTTGACCGCGGCCAGCGCCTCCAGGTCGGCTGCCCCGGCGAACGCCTCGCGCGCCTTCTGCACGGCGGCGTCGAGGTGCTCGGCCGACAGCGCCGCGACCTGCTTGGGGTCGTACGGGTCGTTGGCTCCGGACATGGTTGTAGGACAGCTCCCGTCACGGACTCGGTAATCAACTCCCCGATCCTAGTGGGTGCCCACTTGACCGCCCCGGGCCGTTCCACATAAATGGCGGCGCCGGTGTGGATCGCGTCCTTAGGATGGGCGGCATCATGTCGCACACCTTCCGCGTCGACCTGCGCGGCATCATCGACCTGCTCAGCCACCACCTGTACAGCAGCCCGCGCGTCTACGTCCGCGAGCTGCTGCAGAACGCCGTCGACGCGATCACGGCACGGCGCGAGCTCGACCCGTCCTGCCCGGCCGAGGTCTCGATCACCTGCGGCCCCGAGCTGACGATCACCGACAGCGGTGTGGGCCTCACCGAGGACGAGGTGCATGGGCTGCTGTCGACGCTCGGCCGCACCTCGAAGCGCGACGACCTGGGCTTCGCCCGCGAGGGGTTCCTCGGGCAGTTCGGCGTCGGCATGCTGTCGTGCTTCCTGGTCGCCTCCTCGGTGACGGTGATCACGCGCTCGGCCCGCGGTGGTGCGGCCGTGCGGTGGCAGGCGGACTCCTCCGGCAACTACTCCGTGTCCGCCGTGGACGGTGAGGTGGCCGTCGGGACGACGGTGGTGCTGCGGGCGTCGCGCGGCAACGAGCACTGGCTGGAAGCCGACGTCGTGCGGCCGCTGGTGAGCGACTACGGCGATCTGCTGCCCGCGGTCGTCACGGTGGACGGCGAGGTCGTGACGCGCGGGCTGCGGCCGTGGGACGACGAGGACGCGGACCTGTCCGCCTACTGCGAGCAGGTGCTGGGGTTCACGCCGTTCGAGGCGATCCCGATCGAGGTCGAGGCGGCCGGGCTGACCGGTGTCGCGTTCGTGCTGCCCTCCGGCGTGCACCCCGGGACGCGCCAGACGCACCGGGTGTACCTGAAGCGGATGCTGGTCGGCGACAACGTCGAGGGCCTGTTGCCGGACTGGGCGTACTTCGTGCGGTGCGTGGTCGACGCGTCCGCGATCCGCCCGACGGCGTCGCGCGAGTCGCTGTACCAGGACGAGATGCTGCTGGCGGTGCGCGAGGAGCTGGGCGAGCAGATCCGCGACTGGCTGATCCGGCTGGACGCGATCGAGCCGCGCCGCGCGGGTGAGCTGCTGGCCGCGCACCACCTGGGCATCAAGTCGCTGGCCCGGTCCGACGACGAGATGCTGCGGCTGGTGGAGCGGTGGCTGCCGTTCGAGACCACGGACGGCGCGATCCCGTTGCGGCAGTTCAGGCGCAAGCACGGCGCGATCCTCTACATCCCCGAGGTCGACGAGTTCCACCAGCTCGCCCCGGTCGCGGCGGCGCAGGGGCTCGGGCTGGTCAACGCCGGCTACGCCTACGACATGGAGCTGCTGAACCGGCTGAGCGCGCTCGACGGTCCCGCCGTCGCGCGGCGGGTCGCCCCGAGCGAGCTGCTGGCGGCACTGGCCGATCCGGAACCCGACGTCGAGGCCGCGTTGAAGCTGCGGCTCGCGGAGGGCGCGGCGGCGCTGGACCGGCACGACTGCGACGCCGTGGTCCGCGACTTCGACCCGGTCTCGCTGCCCGCGCTGCTGATCAGCAACGCCGAGCAGCAGCGCAGGCTCGACACCGAGCAGACCGCCGCCGACGCCGACCCGCTGTGGGCGGAGCTGCTGGGGCAGCTGACCGCGGACACCGGTTCCGGCCGGCCGGAGCAGCTCGTGCTGAACTGCCGCAACCCGCTGGTGCAGCGGCTCGCGCGGCTGACCGACCCGTCGCTCGTGGAGCTGACGCTCGAATCTCTGTACGTGCACGCCGTCCTGCAGGCGCGGCGGGCCATGCGACCGAAGGACACGGCGGCGCTGAACCGCTCGTTCCTGGAACTGCTCGACCGCGCCGTTGGGGGTAAGTGAGACATGGCCGACTTCACCGAGGAGGACGCGGAGAACGCGTTCCTGGAGGCCTACAACATGCCCACGGGCATGCCGAAGCACGAGGCGCTGGAACGGGTGGCGCGGATGTCCGACGCGCTCGGCCACCTGCCGCTCGGGGTGTCGTGCCGGATCGCGATGATCGACTCGGCCTACTACCTGTCGCGCTACGACCTGATGCTGGCGCCGTTCGCGTGGTGCCTGGGCGCGGAGGAGAAGGACCCGGAGGCGTTCAACGACTACGAGCGCCACTCGCTCGACTGGTCCCACAAGTGGATCTCCACCGGCCTGCGCCGCGACCCGCGGTTCTCGCTGGAGCAGCTGCAGGCCGTCATCGGGCAGCTCGCCGACCGCTACGGCCGGCTCGGGTACTCGGTGCAGCCGGTGCACGGCGCCCGCGCGGAGTACGCCTACCACGTCGGTGACCTGGACGGCGTGCGCGAGCACCTCGGCAGGTACCTGGCCACGGAGTCCGGCCCGATGGCCGACTGCGACGCGTGCGTGGTCGAGGAGCAGGTGTGGATGCTGGCGCGGCTCGGCCGGCACTCCGAGGCCGCCGGCCACGGCTGGGAGGGCCTGTCCGGCAACACCGGGTGCGCCACGCAGCCGCAGGGCATCCTGAGCGCGCTGCTGTGGCCGTTGCTGGAGATCGGCGACCTGGAGAAGGCCGCGCACGCGCACACCACCGCGTACCGGTTGATCAAGGACGACGAGATCACCTCGTACGTGCACGAGCACATCCGGTTCTGCGCGCTGACCGGCAACCTCGACCGCGGCGAGGAGATCCTGCGCCGGTCGCTGCACAAGGTGACCGCGACGCAGCTGCCGGCCGACGAGATGTCGTTCGCCGAGTGCGCCTCCGTGCTGCTGAAGCGGCTCCCGGCCGACGTCGGGTTCGACGTGCCGTCGGTGGGCACGCTGACCGCGGCCCAGCTGCTCGACCGGTTGTCGGCGCGGGCCGTCGAGCTCGCGAAGGCGTTCGACGAGCGCAACGGCACCCCGGCGTGGACCGAGCGCGTGACGAAGGCGCTGGAGCAGGCCGACTACCCGCACGTGCCGCTGGCGGTCCCGGTGGCCGCGGCGCCGACGCCGGCGGAGGAGCCGGTCGTCTTCGGCGACCCCGTCGACATCGCCACGCGGATGGTCGAGCTGTACGAGAGCGGTGACTTCGTGCAGGCGCGGCGGATGCTCGACTCGCTGCCCGCCGACATGGACGCGCTGCTGCCGCCGGACCTGGCCGCGCACGCCGGAATCCGCCGGATCACGAGCGGCCTGGCGCCGTTCGAGCAGGAGCACTTCGAGGCGCTGCTGGCGGCACTGCCCGCGGACATGGCGCTGCGCTACCGGGCCAGGATGGCCGTCAAGCTGGAGAACGGCCGGGAGCTCGCGCAGCGGTGCCTGGCCGAGGCCACCACCGACTACACGCGCACGATCGCCGCGCTGTCGCTGGCCGAGCTCCTCGACGAGGAGCACCAGCACGACCAGGCCGGCGAGATGATGGCACTCGCGTCCTCTTGGGATGTTCCGGAGCTGCGCGGCCGGGTGCTCGTGCAGGCCGCCGAGCACAAGGCCCGGCAGCAGGACCTCGACGGCGCGTACGCCGACGTCGTGGCCGCGCTGGCCGGTGACCTGCCGCCGAACGCCCGCTTCGAGGGCCTGCGGATGCGGCTGCGGCTCGAGACCCTGCAGCAGCGCGTGCCGGAGGCGCTGGCGACCGCGGCGGCGTTCGTGTCGTCGTTCCCGCTGCCGGAGTCGGCGGAGGCGCGCTGGTACCAGGTGGCCGCGATCCAGGAGCTCGACCAGGAGGGTGCCTGCCTGGCGGAGCTGCGGGAGGCCGTGGCGGTCTCGCGCGTGCACCTCTCCCCCGGCCACACCGCGCACTTCTGCTTCGCGCTGAGCGGCGGCTACGTGCAGACGAACCGGTTCGTCGAGGCCGCCGAGGTGCTGGAGGAGGCGCTGCGGCTGGTGCAGGAAGGCCAGGAGGACCTGCGCCTGCAGATCGTGTTCCGGCTCGGCCAGGTCTGCCGCACGCTCGACGAGCTGCCCGACGCCGTGAAGCACCTGCGGGAGGCCGCCGCCCTGCTGCCCGCCGAGGAGGTCGGCCGCCGCGCGTTCCTGCTCGACGCGCTCGCCTCGGTGCTGCACCGCACCGACGAGCACGAGGAGGCGGCGGCGACCTACCGCGCCGCCGCCGAGCTGTGGCAGTCGGAGGGCAACGTCTCCGAGGCCGTCGGTTCGCTGATCGAGCTGGCCTCCGCCCTGCCCGGTGAGGCGGTGCGGGAGACCCGCTCGGCCCTCGACGACGCCGAGGCCCTGCTGCCGTCGCTGGAGGACCTCACCGAGGTCACCCGGCGGCAGGCGGAGATCGCGGCGATCAGGGCGTTCCTGCACTCGCAGGCCGGTGAGTACGCGCTGGCGATCAAGTACAACCGCGAGGCGGAGGCGCTGGCGACCTCGTTGTCGGAGGACGGCTGGCGGACGTTCCTGGTCGTGCGCTCGGCACGGGTGCTGCTGGAGGCGGGCGACCCCGAGGGCTCCGAGTCCGAGGCCCGCCGCGCCGCAACCCTGCTCCCCGACGACTCACTGGTCGGCGAGGTGCTCTCGGCGTTGTCGGACGCCCTGAGCGCCCAGCAGAAAACCCCCGGCACCGACCCCCTCGTCCGCGCCCTGACCGCCCGCCTCTCCTGACCGTCACGCGGGGCCCTTTCGTTCCCCTGAGGGAAACGAAGGACTCCCGCGTGACATCAGAAGCGGGTGCACGCGGGGAGCTTTCGTTCACCAGGAGAGCACGAAAGGGCCCCGCGTGCGGTCACACCGAGGTGAGGGCGGCGGTCGCGGCCTCGTGGATGGCGCGGCGCGGGCCGTCGGAGCCCAGGGTCAGGACGTGGGTCAGGGCCTCGCGGTACGCGACGTCGAACGCCTCGGCGGCGGGCACCTCGACGTGCGGCACGACACCGACGCCCTCCCAGTTGGTGCCGGACACCGGGTTGATGGCACGGCCGTTCGGGATGGACGACTTGAGGTGCGGGCCGACGCGGTAGCGGTCGCCGGGGTGCGCCCCGCCCTTCGTGGTCTCGCCGACGAGGGTGGCGCGCTCGTTCTGCCGCAGGTTGTAGCTGAGCTCCTCGGCACCGGAGAACGTGCGGCCGCTCGTCAGCACGTACACCGGTTTGGTGCCGCCGAACTTCGGGCCCGGCACGTGCGGCAACGTCCAGAACTGCTGCGTCGAGTCGGCGGGCCGGTTGTAGATGTCGTTGAGGTGCACCGGCTCGTCGAACAGGTAGCTGCAGATCAACGCGACCGTGTGCGGGTCACCGCCGCCGTTGGCGCGCAGGTCGATGATCAGCGCGTCGGTGTGGGCGAGCAGCGTCATGGCCGCGGTGACGGCCGGGGTGGCGATCTCGGCGTCGTGCAGCAGGCGCAGTGCCAGCAGGCCGACGTTGCCGGCGAGCCGTTCGACGCGGGTGATGCCGAACGCGTCCAGCTCGGCCTCCCGCCGGTACGCCACCGGGTCCCACGCCGACCCCTGGTCGGACTCGGACACCTCGTCGTGGCTGTGCAGGAGCCGCAGGTGCTTGTCGCCGTTGACCTTCTGCAGGTCCTCGGTCACGAGCGCGGCGAACCGCTCGTCGTCCACGCCGGCGTACGCGCCCTCAGCGAGCCGGCCGCGCAGGACCGCGGCGATCTCGACCGCCGTGTCCGGGAAGACGTAGTAGGCGGTGAGCTGGGAGCAGAGGAGTTCGATCTCGGGTTCGCGCACCGGCACACGATACGAAAAACGCGACTGCGCGCCAGCGGTTTTCCGCGGCCCGGTCAGCTGCGCTGGTCGCGGGCGGAGGCGTAGAGGCAGACCGCGGCGGCCGTCGCCAGGTTGAGGCTCTCGGCGGCCCCGTACAGCGGCACCTTCAGCGCGGTGTCGAGGGAGGCGACCACGTCGTCGGGCAGCCCGTGCGCCTCGCTGCCGAACACCCACGCGGTGGGCCGGTTCAGCTCACCCTTGGCGGAGGCCTCGACCAGGTCCTGCTCCGCGTACCCGTCGGCGGCCACCAGGGTGAGACCGGCCGCGCGGCAGGCCGCGAAGACCTCACCGGCGTCACGGGACCGGGCTATGGGCAGGTGGAACAGCGAGCCCGTGGAGGCGCGCACGCACTTGCCGTTGTGCGGGTCGACCGCATCGCCCGCGAAGATCACCGCGTCGGCTCCCGCCGCGTCGGCCACGCGGGTGACGGTGCCGGCGTTGCCCGGGTCGGACACGCCGTACAGCACCGCGACGAGCCGCGGAGAACCGGACAGCGCCCGGTCGAGCGGCTGCGGGACCGCGTCGCACACGGCGACGAGACCCTGCGGTGTCACGGTCTCGGACAGCGACGCGGCGGCCTTGTCCGTCACCTCGCTGATCCGGATGCCCGCGTCGGCGGCGGTGCGGAGCAGCTCGGGGTTGCGGTCGGCGGCGGTCGCGGTGACGAAGAGCTCGTGGACCTCGCCCTGGCGCCAGGCGAGTGCTTCCCGCACGGCCTGGGCGCCCTCGACGAGGAACCGGCCTGCCTTGTCACGGCCCTGGCGGCGGGTCAGGTGGCGAGCAGCAACGACCCGAGGCGTCCGTTCGGTGAACGGAGCTGCCTCGGGTCGTTGACCGGGTGCGTGGTGGCTCAGGCCTTGTCCTCGGCCGGGGCGTTCACGTCGGCCGGGAGCGCGCCACGGGCGATCTCGACGAGGGCGGCGAACGCGGTCGCGTCGGTGACGGCGAGGTCGGCCAGGATCTTGCGGTCGACCTCGACACCGCCCAGGCGCAGGCCCTGGATGAGGCGGTTGTAGGTCATCCCGTTCGCGCGGGCAGCGGCGTTGATGCGCTGGATCCACAGCTTGCGGAAGTCGCCCTTGCGCGCACGGCGGTCGCGGTACGCGTAGTTGAGCGAGTGGAGCACCTGCTCCTTGGCCTTGCGGTACAGCCTCGAACGCTGACCGCGGTAGCCGCTGGCCAGCTCGAGGGTGGTACGGCGCTTCTTCTGGGCGTTCACAGCCCGCTTGACGCGTGCCACGGGTCCATCCTGTCGATCTCATGGGGGCGGTGCTCACCAGAGCCTGGTGCTGCCGCCCCGAAATTAGCTAGGGGGTCGAAGCAGGTCAGAGACCGAGCAGCTTCTTCATGCGGGGGGCGTCGGCCGGGGAGACCACGGTCGTGCCGGCCATGCGACGCGTCTCACGGCTGGACTTGACCTCCAGGCGGTGGCGCTTGCCCGTCTTCTCGCGGACGACCTTCCCGCTGCCGGTCACCCGGACTCGCTTCGCGGTGCCCTTGTGCGTCTTGTTCTTCGGCATTTCCGTCCTCGTCTCGTGCTACCCACCGGGTCGGGGGCGGCCATGCGTCCTTATTCGGTGGCCTCGGCGGCTTCGTCGGCTTCGACGACGCCGTCCTGCTCCTGCTTGACCGGACGCGGCTTGATGTTCTTGTGCGGCGCCAACACCATGATCATGTTGCGGCCGTCCTGCTTGGGGTTCGACTCGACGAAGCCCAGCTCCGCGACGTCCTCCGCCAGCTTCTGCAACAACCGGTAGCCGAGCTCGGGGCGCGACTGCTCGCGACCGCGGAACATGATGGTCACCTTGACCTTGTTCCCGTGCGAGAGGAAGCGGGCCACGTGGCCCTTCTTCGTCTGGTAGTCGTGCGGGTCGATCTTCGGCCGGAGCTTCTGCTCCTTGATGACCGTCAGCTGCTGGTTCCGACGGGACTCGCGCGCCTTCTGCGCGGTCTCGTACTTGAACTTGCCGTAGTCCATCAGCTTGCAGACCGGCGGGCGAGCCTGAGCGGCGACCTCGACGAGGTCGAGATCCGCTTCCTGCGCGAGTCGGAGCGCGTCCTCGATGCGAACGATCCCGACCTGCTCACCATTCGGCCCGACCAGACGAACTTCCGGCACCCGAATGCGGTCGTTGATGCGCGGCTCGGTGCTGACGGGTGCACCGCGGTTCGAGGGACTTGTCATTCACGTCCTTTGAGACTCGTTTGCGCCAAAAACAAGAGCCCCGTCGTCGATGACGACAGGGCCCGCTTCCGACCGATCACAGACCTGGCGGAGGGCACCCGTGCGCCCTGCTGCCAGGAGGACCGGACCCGGCCACCTCAACAAGCGGTGATCGCGGGTGGGAGCGGGGCTCCACTTGCCGCTCCCGCACGAGCGGGAGCTGGTCGCGTCGGAAATAGTAGCAGACGCGGTTGTCAACCCCCGAATCGAGGCCGGGTGGGGTCCGCTTGCTTGAATGGGCGGCGTGACCGATCCGCTTGAAGGCACCCTTGAAGACGACGTCCGCGACCTGGGCGACGTCCCCAGCATCGAGGTCATCAGCCGTGCGGCCGTGATGCTGCTGTCCGCCGCCGCGGAGCGCCTCGGCCTCGCGGACCCGGACCCGGACAGCTCGCCGCGCCGCGACCTCGACGAGGCCCGCCGCCTGATCACGGCGCTGGCCGGCCTGGTGACCGCCTCGTCGGAGTACCTCGGCCCGCACGCCGCACCGCTGAAGGACGGTCTCCAGTCGGTGCAGCGCGCGTTCCGCGAGGCCTCCGTCGTGCCCGACGAGCCGGGTCAGGGCCCCGGCGAGAAGTTCACCGGTCCCGTCTATTGATCCGCCCGCACGACCACGGGCTCCCACGGCTGGGCGCTCACCGAGAACACCGGTGAGGCCCGCTGGCCGGTGGCGGCGCGGAACGCGACGCTGGCGCCGTTGGGCAGCGGGCCGATCTCGACCTGCTCGCCCGGCGGTTCGTCGCCCACCGACAGCCCGAGCACCCGCGAGCCCGGCACGACCGAGACGGTGACCTGGTCGAGCACCGGCGGCCCGCCCACGTAGCTGAGGTGGAACTCGTCCGGTGCGCCCGGCGTGATCTCGAACGAGGGCATGCCGCGCCGCCGCCGTTCGGCCGAGACGCTCTCGGCGACCTCCTCGACCCGCTCGATCGCGAACTGCCCCGCCCGCTGCGCCTCGTCGGCCAGCATCCGCGCGGCACCGGCGGCGTCCTGAGCGCTCACCGCCGCGCCACGGGCCTCGTCGACGCCCCTGCGCGCGTCCTCGGCCGCCTTGCGCGACTCCTCGACCGCCGTCTTGGCCTGCAACGCGCTCGAGGTGGCCTGCTCGACCGCCTTGCGGGCCGCCGCGGCCTCCTCCTGCGCCTTGCGCGCCGCCTCCTGCGCGTTCTTCGCCTCCCGCGCCTGCCACAGCGCCACCGCCACCGAGCACAGCGACACCACGGCGGCGATCACCGCGATCGCGGTCATGCCCGCACCCCCAGCGAGGCGAGCTCGCGCCGGGCCAGCTCGTCGATCACGTCGGTGTCGCCGGTGCGCCACGCCACCGCGGGATCTCCGCCGAACTTCGCGAGCTGCCGCGGCGAGAGGCTGGTGAGCGCCCTCAGCGCCAGCAGGTCCGGCTTGTCGCGCAGCCGCGCGACCCCGGCGGCCCTGCGCGCGTACCGCAGCCGGACCGGCAACCACGTGATCAGCAGGAACAGCACCGGGACGACGACCAGCGCCGCGGCGAGCCAGAACGCGGAGTCCTGCACCACGCCGATCTGCGCGTTGCCCGCGTCGGTCAGGGTCTCGCCGGCCTTGGTGCCGTTGCCCAAAGCCCCGGACAGGTCCTCCCCGACGAAGGGGACGCCCCTGGCCTTGCCGGCGGCGTTGGTGAAGACGTCGCGGATGCTGACGCCCGCGCTGACCAGCCCGTCGCCCGGCGCCCGCAGCTCGAGCACCCAGTCGTGGACCGTGGTGGCCACCCAGATCCAGAGCGCCACCCACCCGACGGCGAGGAGGTCTGCCACCACCTGACGCGTGAGCCTGACCGGTCTGTCCGCGTACCACTTCATGGGGCGGATGCTGCCACGTGACCAATCCGGCGTCGATGATCACTCCGCCGCCGCGGTCCCCGCCCTGATCCGCGCGGCCCACTCCGCACCGCTCTGCCGGCCGAGCCACCCGCCGTAGAGCAGTGAATAGCGCCTGCTCAGGTCGCTCCAGCAGGCGTTGACCAGCGCCACCGCCTCGTCGTGCGGCAGGTCGAGCGCGGCGGCCGTGTCGGCCATCACCGCGCGCTGTTCTTCGTCGCACGCGTAGAGGAACGTCGTCGGCTCGGTGCTCAACAACATCAGCTGCTGATCGGAGTCCGTGAAGTCCTCGGCCTCACGCCGATGCGTCCAGAACGCCACGTGCGTGGTCACCGGCACGACGTCGTCGTACGGCTCGGAGATCGAGAACAACGCCGTCACCGGTCGTTCGGCCTGGCGCAGGCACTCGCGGGCGAAGGCGAGCGCCACCCCCATCCGCTCGTCGAGCGTGTCGGCGAGCGGCATGTCGAGGACCCCGGACTCCAGTCCCCGCAGCAGGTACCGCGACCCCTCGGTGGTCCAACCGGCCGCGGCGACGTCCGCGAGCGCGGGCGGCAGGCCGACCTCGGGCGGGCGGGCGGACGGCGTGCAGGGCGGCCTGCATCCGGGTGTTGGCCTTCTCCGCTGTCAACCTCGGTCTCCCCACGGCGAAGGGGGCACCTCCCGGCCGGGAGGTGCGCCCCCAGGAAACCGCAGTAGCCGGTGTCCGGCGCGCTGTGCGGGCGAAAAAGCCCGCCGAGCGGGTCGTCAGTCCACGACGGCCAGTGCGTCGATCTCCACCAGCAACCCGGCCGGCAGTCCCACGTACACGGTGGTCCGCGCCGGGGCCGGGTCGGTGACGAACTCGCCGTAGACCTCGTTCAGCTCCGCGAAGTGCGCGGTGTCGGTGAGGTACACGCGGATCATCACGACGTCGTCGATGGACGCGCCACCGGCGGCGAGCACGGCGTTGAGGTTCGCGAACGTCTGGCGGGTCTGCTCGGCGACGGTGGTGCCGACGATCTCACCGGAGGACGGGTCGAACGCGACCTGGCCTGCCACCTGCAGGATGTTGCCCTTGCGCACACCCTGCGAGAAGCGGGCCACCGGCTGCGGCGCGTCGGCAGTCTTGATCTCAACCTTGGACAACGGAAAATCCCCTTACCTCGGAACGTGACCGCATTCGACGGAAGCGGCCTCTGCGGTGGCGAGCAGTTCTGGCAGGTGCGCGAGCAGCCCGTCGAAGTCGAGCAGCACCTTGGGCACGGACATCGAGACGGCCGCGATCACCTCGCCGCGGGCACCGCGGATGGGTGCGGCGATGCAGTGGATGAAGTCCTCGTGCTCGGCGTTGTCGACGGCGTACCCGTTGGCGCGCACGCGGTCCAGTTCGGCGAGGTAGCCGGCGCGACCGGTGATGGTGTTCGCGGTCAGGCGCGGGAACTCCATGGTCGCCAGCACCTTCTGCAACGCGGCGGGCGGGAGGCCGGACAGCAGGATCTTGGCCACGGCGGTGCAGTGCAGCGGGGCGCGGCGGCCGATGCGGGAGTACATGCGCATCGGGTGCGAGGACTCGTACTTGTCGATGTAGATGACCTCACCGTCCTCATAGGACGCGAGGTGGAGGGTGTAGCCGAGCTTGGAGTTCAGCTCGCGCAACGCGGGTTCGGCGGCGCGGCGCACGTCGCGTTCCTCCAGGGCGCGGTGGGCGAGGTCGAACAGCGCCGTGCCGAGCCGGTAGTGGTGCACGCCGTCGCGCTGGACGAACCGGTGCGTCTCCAGGGTGCGCAGCAGGCGCAGCGTCGTGGACTTGTGCACGCCGATCACGCCGGACAGCTCGTCCAGCGTCTTCGGGCCGGTCGCGAGCTGGCCCACCAGCGTGAGCGCGCGGTCGAGGCTCTGGCTCATCTACCCCTCCAGGCGGGCGGCGGCCCAGGTCTGCGGATCGGCGTGCAGCAGGCGTGCTGTCACGTCGCCGGGCAAAGGATCGCCGACGTCCTCCGCGGTCAGCAAAGCGGAGGCCGCCTGCAGGTGCCCCGCCCGCAGCCGCACCGAGGGCGGCTCGCCGGCCAGGGTCGCCGCGAGGAACCCCGCCGCGAACGCGTCACCGGCGCCCACGGGTTCCACGACCCGCACCTCCAGCGCCGGTTCGAACCACGAACCCGAGTCCTCCAGCAGCGTCGCGCCGTCCGCGCCGTGCTTGACGACCAGCGACTTCGGGCCGGGCAGCAACGCGCGCAGCCGTGCGGGGTCGCCGGTCCCCCACACCAGCTCGGCCTCGTCGGCGCCGGCCAGCACGACGTCGGCCAGGTCGGCGAGCTCGCGCAGCACCCGCGGGTCGCGGTCGGTCCACAGCGCCGGCCGCCAGTTCAGGTCGAACGAGATCCGGAACCCGTGCCGCGGCCTGCGCAGCAGCTCCCGCAGCAGGGCGAGGCAGGAGTCGGACAACGCGGCCGTGATCCCGCTGAGGTGCACGAGCGCGACCTCGTCCAGGCCGAGCCGGTCGACCATCTCCGGGCCCATGCCGGAGGCCGCCGACCCGCGCCGGTAGTAGCGCACCGGGCTGCCGTGCGGCGAGGCCTCCTTCACGTACAGGCCGGTCGGCCGCGCCGGGTCGACCCGCACCCCGGAGACGTCCACGCCGAACCCGCCGACGGTGTCGAGCACGGCACGGCCGAACGAGTCGTCGCCGACCGCGCTCACCCACGACGAGGACACGCCCAGGCGCGACAGGTGGCAGGCGACGTTGGACTCGGCACCGCCGATGGCGCGGTGCCAGGTGCGCACCAGGTGCACGGGACCGGGTTCAGCCGGAACCATCATCACCATGGTCTCGCCGAGACACACGACACCGCCAACGTGTTCGAACCGCATGCGTGCTCCAGAGGTGTTCGTTGACGGCGGCGCACCCGAATGCTACACACTCCAGCATCACATCGCGCAATGGGAGTTGCAAAATATGCAACAACTGACGGAGATGAACCTCTCCGCGGTCGCCGGCATCCGGTCCGAACGCGTCGACTGGCGGTTCAAGGGCCTGCCGTCGAGCGTCTTCGGCTCGACGATCGGCGAGGTCGCGGACCGCCGCCTCGACCTGTTCGCCGACGAGTTCGTCGGCCCGCTGGTCGTGCTCGACGCGGACGCGTTGGAGCACAACCTGACGACGATGGCGACGTGGTGCGACAACCACGGCGTCAAGCTCGCGCCGCACGGCAAGACGACGATGGCGCCACAGCTGTTCCAGCGGCAGATCGAGCACGGCGTCTGGGGCCTGACCGCGGCCAACGCGTCGCAGGCACGCGTCTACCGGGCGTTCGGCGTGCAGCGCGTCCTGCTCGCCAACCAGCTGCTCGACCCGGCCGGCCTGCGCTGGCTGGTCGCCGAGCAGGACGCCGACCCGCGGTTCGAGTTCAGCTGCTGGGTCGACTCCGAGGCCGGTGTCGCGCTGATGAGCGAGACGCTGCAGGAGCTCCAGCCGGGACGCCCGGTGGACGTGCTGGTCGAGCTGGGCGCACCCGGCGGCCGCACCGGCGCGCGGGACGTGGAGACCGCGCTGGCCGTGGCCCGCGCGGCCGCCCAGAGCCCGGTGCTGCGCCTGGTCGGAGCAGGTGGCTACGAGGGCGCCCTGGCGCACGACGCGTCCGAGTCGTCGCAGTCCGTCGTGGACCGCTACCTCGCCGACCTGCGCGGGCTCGTGGTCCAGCTCGCCGACGCCGGTCTGTTCGACGAGCTCGACGAGGTGGTCGTCACCGCCGGCGGCAGCGCGTACTTCGACCAGGTCGCGGCGACGCTGACGCAGCCGTGGCCGATGCCGGTCACCCCGGTGCTGCGCAGCGGCGCGTACATCACGCACGACGACGGCTTCTACCGCGGCATCTCGCCGTTCGCGCGGATCGACGGCGTGGAGCCGTTCCGGCCGGCGCTCAAGGCGTGGGCCCAGGTGACCTCACGGCCCCAGCGCGACCTGGCGCTGCTCACGATCGGCAAGCGCGACGCGTCGTTCGACGAGGGCCTGCCGGAGCCGCAGCTGCTGCGCCGCCGCGACGGCGCGGTCGCCCCGTTGACCCAGGCCGAGGTGACCGCGCTGAACGACCAGCACGCGTTCCTGAAGCTCGGTCCCGAGGCCACGGTCCGGGTCGGCGACTGGGTCGGGCTGGGCCTGTCGCACCCCTGCACGGTGTTCGACAAGTGGCAGCTGATCCCGGTCGTGCAGGGCACGACCGTGGTCGACCTGATCCGCACCTACTTCTAGAAGGGGAGTGCCCTGATGGACGACGTCGTCCTGCGCGGACCACTGATCGCCGACGGCACGGGCGCGCCCGCCTACCAGGCGGACGTGGGGATCAAGGACGGCGTCATCTCGTCCATCGGCAGCGGGATCTCCGCCACGCGGTCGATCGACGCGGACGGGCTCGTGCTCGCGCCGGGGTTCATCGACATGCACTCGCACTCGGACCTGCGCATCCTCGCCGAGCCGGACCACCTGGCGAAGGTCTCGCAAGGGGTCACCACCGAGGTGCTCGGCCAGGACGGCCTGTCCTACGCGCCGGTGAACGACGAGGTGCTCGCCACGCTGCGCGGCCAGCTCGCCGGGTGGAACGACGACCCGCCGGGCTTCGACTGGAACTGGCGCTCGGTCGGGCAGTACCTCGACCGGCTCGACCAGGGCATCGCGGTCAACGCCGCGTACCTGGTGCCGCAGGGGACGCTGCGGATGCTCGCCGTCGGCTGGGAGGACCGGCCCGCGACCGGGGCCGAGCTGCTCGCGATGAAGGACGAGCTCGCGAAGTCGTTGGCGGAGGGCGCTTTCGGCATGTCCTCCGGGCTCACCTACACGCCCGGCATGTACGCGGACACGTCCGAGCTGGTGCAGCTCTGCGAGGTCGTCGGGAGCCACGGCGGTTTCTACAGCCCGCACCACCGCAGCTACGGCGCGGGCGCGCTGGAGGCGTACGCCGAGATGGTGGACGTGTCGAAGCGCTCCGGCTGCCCGCTGCACCTCGCGCACGCCACGATGAACTTCCCGGTGAACAAGGGCAGGGCACCGGAGCTGCTGGCGCTGCTGGACGACGCGATCGCGGGCGGTGCCGACATCTCGCTGGACACCTACCCGTACCTGCCGGGCGCGACGTACCTGTCCGCGCTGCTCCCGTCCTGGGCGACGGAGGGCGGACCGGACAGCGCGCTGGCCCGGTTGTCCGATGTGGACACCCGTGAGCGCATCCGCGCGGAGATCGAGGAGATCGGCTCGGACGGCTGCCACGGCGTGCCGGTCGACTGGGACTCCATCGAGATCAACGGGGTCCGCAACGACCGCAACGCGCACCTCGTCGGCGCGAGCGTCCTGCGGTCCGCGGCACGGCTCGGGCGCACCCCGGCCGACCTGTACTTCGACGTGTTGGTCGACGAACGCCTGGGTACCTCCTGCCTCATGCACGTGGGGCACGAGGAGAACGTGCAGGCGATCATGAAGCACCCGGCGCACACCGGCGGCAGCGACGGGCTGCTCGTCGGCGACCGCCCCCACCCGCGCGCGTGGGGCACGTTCCCCCGCTACTTCGCGCGCTACGTCCGCGAGCTGGGCGTGCTGAGCCTGGAGGAGTGCGTCGAGCACCTCACCGGCCGGGCCGCCAAACGCTTGCGGCTCACCGACCGGGGTCTGGTCCGCGAGGGGTTCGCGGCCGACCTGGTGCTGTTCGACGCGGCCACGATCGCCGACACGGCGACCTTCGACCAGCCGAGGCAGCAGGCCACCGGCATCCCGTTCGTGTTCTGCAACGGGGTGCCGGTGATCGACGACGGAACCGCCACCGGCGCATTGCCAGGCCATTCACTCAGGAGCCGCCCGTGATCGACTGGTTGCAACACTCAACACCGGGTCTGCTGACCCTCGCGGTGGTCAGCATCGCGGTGCTGCTCCTGCTGATCATCAAGTTCAAGGTCGAGCCGTTCATCGCGCTGATCGTCGTCGCCCTGCTGGTTGCGCTCCTCGCGGGCGTGCCGGTGGAGCAGCTGGTCGGGTCGGCGCAGAAGGCCTCGGACTCGTTGCTGGAGAAGGGCTTCGGCTCCATCCTCGGGCACATCGCCGCGATCATCGGCCTCGGCACGCTGCTGGGCGCGATCCTCGAGGCGTCCGGCGGCGCACAGGTGCTGATGGACAAGCTGATGAACGCGTTCGGCGAGAAGAAGGCGCCGGTCGCGATCGGCCTCGCCGGCCTGATCTTCGGTGTGCCGGTCTTCTTCGACATCGGCATCTTCGTGCTCGCGCCGCTCGTCTACGTGGCGGCCAAGCGCAGCGGCAAGTCGATCGTGTTGTTCGCCATGCCGTTGCTCGCGGGCCTTTCGGTCATGCACGCGTTCATGCCACCTCACCCGGGACCGGTGGCGGCAGCCGGTCTGCTGGGGGTGTCGCTCGGCTGGATCATCATCATGGGTCTCGCGGTGGCGCTCCCGTCGTGGTTCGTCGGCGGTGTCCTGTACTCGTACTGGATCGGCAAGCGCATCAACGTGCCCGTCCCGGAGGAGATGCTGGCGGCGGCCGAGGTCGCGCGGGCGGAGAACGGTGGCGACGACCGCGACCCGCCGTCGCTCGGCCTGGTGCTCTCGATCATCGGCCTGCCGCTGGTGCTGATCCTCGCCGGCACGTTCGGCTCGATCCTGCTGACCAAGGGCACGCGGCTGTACTCGGTGGCGACGTTCTTCGGCACGCCCGCGGTGGCGCTGACGATCTCGGTGCTGCTCGCGTTCTGGCTGCTGGGTTTCCGGCGCGGCATGACGCGGGAGAAGGTGGCGGAGCTGTCCGCCGCGTCGTTGAAGCCGGTCGCGATGATCCTGCTCGTGGTCGGTGCCGGTGGCTTCTTCGGCGCCGTGCTGGCCGCGACGGGCATCGGCAAGACCCTGGCGGGTGAGCTGTCCGACCTCGGCCTGCCGGTGATCGCGCTGGCGTACGTGATCAGCTGCGTCATCCGGATCGCGCAGGGTTCGGCGACGGTCGCGATCGTGACGACGGCGGGCATCGTGGCACCGGTGCTGTCGGACCTGAACTACTCGCAGCCCCAGCTCGCACTGGTCGTGATGGCGATCGCGTCCGGTTCGATCATCGCCTCGCACGTGAACGACGGCGGGTTCTGGATCGTGTCGCGCTACTTCGGGCTGTCGGTGAAGGAGACGCTGCAGTCGTGGACCGTGCTGGAGACCATCCTGTCGGTGGTCGGTTTCGTGGTCGCGGCGCTCATCAGTCTGATCATCTGATCGGACAAAACCCAACAAGTTCCAACGCTTGACAACGCGGGCCCCGGATCTGAGGATCGGCACATTGTTCAGTTGTGTTTGATGTGGACGGGGCCCGCATGAGCAACACGGAGGTCGTGCACCTGCACGACGACACCTCCAGCGTCGTCATCACCATCGAGGGTGCAGGCCTGCCGGTCGTGGCGCACTGGGGGCGCACCCTCGGGGACCTCGGCCAGGCCGCACTGCGCGGCCTGGCCGGCGTCGTCTCGTGGAGCAACCCGAACAACACCCCGGACGTCCCCGTCCCGCTCGCGCTGCTGCCCGACGCCGGTGCCGGGTACTCCGGCCGTCCGGGTCTGCGCGGGCACCGCGGCGGTGAGCACTTCGCCCCGGCGCTCCAGGTCACCTCGTCCTCGGCCGAGGACCGGATCTTCCGCTACGCCGCCTCCGACGCGGCGGCCGAGCTGACCGTCACCGGCACCGTCGAGCTGCTGGAGTCCGGCATGCTCCGGCTGCGGCACGTCGTCCGCAACGACGGCACGACGCCGTACGCGCTGGAGGGCGTGGAGACCGCGCTGCCCGTCCCGTCGCACGCCACCGAGCTGCTCGACTTCACCGGCCGCTGGAGCCGCGAACGCCAGCCGCAGCGGCAGGCGTTCCACCACGGCTCGTGGGTGCGGGAGAGCCGGCGCGGGCGCACCGGGCACGACGCGACCATCGGGTTGCTGGCGGGCACGCCGGGGTTCTCGTTCCGCGACGGCGAGGTGTGGGCGCTGCACGTGGCGTGGAGCGGCAACCACGTGACGTACGCGGAGAACCAGGTCGACGGCACGCCCGTCCTCGGTGGCGGCGAGCTGCTGCTGCCGGGCGAGATCACGCTGGCCGCGGGCCAGGAGTACGAGACGCCGTGGCTGTACGCGGCCTACTCGCCGGCGGGCGTCGACGGCATCAGCGCGGCCTTCCACCGGCAGCTGCGGGAACGCCCGCGGCGGCCGCGGCCGGTCGTGCTGAACACCTGGGAGGCCGTCTACTTCGACCACGACCTGGGGCGGCTGACCGCGCTGGCCGACACCGCCGCGGCGATGGGCGTGGAGCGGTTCGTGCTGGACGACGGCTGGTTCCGGCACCGCCGCGACGACACCGCCGGGCTCGGTGACTGGTTCGTCGACGAGACCGTGTGGCCGGACGGGCTGACCCCGCTGATCAAGCACGTGCGCGCGCTCGGCATGGAGTTCGGCCTCTGGTTCGAGCCGGAAATGGTCAACCCGGACTCCGACCTCTACCGCGCCCACCCGGACTGGGTGCTCGGGCCGCGTCCCGGCGTGCTGCCGCCGCCGTCGCGCCACCAGCAGGTGCTGAACATCGCGCACCCGGAGGCCTACGCGTACATCCTCGACCGCGTGTCGTCGGTGCTGGCGGACAACGACATCGCGTTCGTGAAGTGGGACCACAACCGCGACCTCATCGGCTCGCGCGTGCACGCGCAGACCGCCGCGTTCTACCGGCTGCTCGACGAGCTGCGGCTGCGGCACCCGCACGTGGAGATCGAGAGCTGCTCGTCCGGCGGCGGGCGGATCGACCTCGGCGTGCTCGCGCGCACCGACCGCGTGTGGACGTCGGACTGCAACGACGCCCTGGAACGGCAGCTGATCCAGCGGTGGACCGGTGTGTTCCTGCCGCCGGAGCTGATGGGCGCGCACGTCGGTCCCACGAAGTCGCACACCACCGGGCGCGTGCACGACCTGTCGTTCCGCGCGGCCACGGCGTTGTTCGGGCACTTCGGGATCGAGTGGGACATCAACTCGGCCACCGACTCCGAACGCGCCGGACTGCAGGCGGTGATCGAGTACTACAAGGACGTGCGGTCGCTGGTGCACAGCGGGGTCGTCGTGCACTCCGACCACCCGGACCCCGCGGCGTGGGTGCACGGCGTCGTGGCCGCCGACCGGTCCGAGGCGTTCTTCGCCTACGTCCAGCTCACGACCTCGACGCAGACCAAGCCGCGCCGCGTGCGGCTGCCGGGCCTCGACCCCGAGCGGACGTACCGGCTCTCGTTCGACGCGCCCGCCGGCCGACCGCGGCTGACGCAGCGGGGTCCCGCGCGCTGGGAGACCGTGGAGCTGCCCGGTTCCGTGCTGTCGGACGTCGGGGTCCAGCTGCCGGTCCTGGAACCGGAGCAGGCGGTGCTGCTGCGCCTGCGGTGAGAGACGGGAAGAGCCCCGACGGGAACATCCCGCCGGGGCTCCTCTCTCCCCTGTGGGCCCGGTCGCCGCGGCGACCACCGCCCTCCACACGCAGGGCGCGCCCCACCGGTTCACAAAGATCTTGAACTTCTTCCAGCCGGCGACCACACGCCGAGCAGCTAGGCCGGTTGGTGCGCCATCTGTCCGCCAGCGGCTGACCCGGTTCCGCGCACACAGGCGGCCGGTCGTGCGGAACGGGCGCCCACGCCGAGGTCAGGACTCGGGGCGGCTCGCGGCCCGGACCTCCAGCTGCTGCTTCAGCCCCTTGAGGCCGCCGCGCATCATCAGGTCGTGGTTGCCGCGGAAGAACGGCTTCGCGATCAGCACCAGCCGCCGCAGCAGCGCCTTGTTGACCACGACCTCCTGGTCGAACACCAGGTCGGTGCCACCGTCGCGGCCGATGATCTCCCAGCCGGCGAAGCCCTCCAGGTCACCGGTCAGCGTCGCGCGCAGCAGACCCGCCTGCTGGTTGCGGATGCTGTGCCGCGCCCGGATGACGAGGTCGAAGGGCAGGAACGACCGGCAGCGGAGCTCACCGGTCTCGTCGTCGATCTTCGTCGCCGACTTGACCTCCGGCCACCACCGCGGGTAGTTCGCGATGTCGGACAGCACCTCGTACACGGCTGCCGGCGGCGCGCAGACATGCCACACGCTGCGGAACCGGTAGCGGTTGAGTGACACGTCAGAATCATCCCGGATAGCTCGTGGGAGTCACAGTCCCTCGACAAAAGTCACATCGAGAGGTCAATTCCCCACGACCGGGAATCCGGCTCCACCACCGCTCCAGTGCCGCTCAAGCAGGGCCCGAGCGGCGCCTAGTTCACTTGTCGGCGAGGCGGGGAAGCCGTTCCAGGGTTCGCAACCAGCCGACAGCCGCGACACGGCGGAGTGCCTGCTCCGACATGTCGAGCGCCTCAACGAGGCTGAAGGGGTACGCCACGGGCACGCCGCGCGACGCCGCAAGGGCGCGCTCGCGGTGGGCCAGCGCATCGAGTGGGATCATCACCCTGCCGCCGACACCTCCTCATTCCCGAGCACCTGCAGCAGGAACTGCCCCGTGTAGCTCTCCTCCACCTGCGAGATCTGCTCGGGTGTGCCCTCTGCTACGACCATACCGCCGCCGGAGCCCCCTTCGGGACCCATGTCGACGATCCAGTCGGACGTCTTGATGACGTCGAGGTTGTGCTCGATGACGATGACGGTGTTGCCCTTGTCCACCAGGCCGTTGATGACGCCCAGCAGCTTGCGGATGTCCTCGAAGTGCAGACCCGTCGTCGGCTCGTCGAGGATGTAGACCGTCTTGCCGGTCGACCGCTTCTGCAGCTCGGAGGCGAGCTTCACGCGCTGCGCCTCACCACCGGACAGCGTGGGTGCCGGCTGGCCGAGCCGCACGTAGCCGAGACCGACCTCGACCAGCGTCTTCAGGTGGCGGTGGATGGCGTTGATCGGCTCGAAGAACGTCGCGGCCTCCTCGATCGGCATGTCGAGGACCTCGGAGATCGTCTTGCCCTTGTAGTGCACCTCCAGGGTCTCGCGGTTGTACCGCGCGCCCTTGCACACCTCACAGGGGACGTAGACGTCCGGGAGGAAGTTCATCTCGATCTTGATCGTGCCGTCGCCCGCGCACGCCTCGCAGCGACCGCCCTTGACGTTGAACGAGAACCGGCCCGGCTGGTAGCCGCGGACCTTCGCCTCGGTCGTCGCCGCGAAGAGCTTGCGGATGTGGTCGAACACGCCCGTGTAGGTGGCCGGGTTCGACCGCGGGGTGCGGCCGATCGGCGACTGGTCGACCTGCACCAGCTTGTCGACCAGGTCCAGGCCCTTGATCCGGGTGTGCCGGCCGGGCACCTGGCGGGCGCCGTTGAGCTTGTTCGCGAGCACGGTCGCGAGGATGTCGTTGACCAGCGTCGACTTGCCGGAGCCGGACACGCCGGTGACCGAGGTGAGCGAGCCGAGCGGGAACGACACCTCGATGCCGCGCAGGTTGTGCTCGCGCGCGCCGACGACCGTGAGCTGGCGCTTCTTGTCGATCTTGCGGCGCTTCGCGGGCATCGGGATCGACTTGCGGCCGGACAGGTAGGCGCCGGTGATCGACTCCTTGTTGCTCAGCAGCTTCTTGTACGGGCCGCTGTGCACGACCTTGCCGCCGTGCTCACCGGCGCCGGGACCGATGTCGACGACCCAGTCGGAGGTGCGGATCGTGTCCTCGTCGTGCTCGACGACGATCAGCGTGTTGCCCAGGTCGCGCAGCCGGGTCAGCGTCTCGATCAACCGGTGGTTGTCGCGCTGGTGCAGGCCGATCGACGGCTCGTCCAGCACGTACAGCACGCCGACCAGGCCGGAGCCGATCTGGGTGGCGAGCCGGATGCGCTGCGCCTCACCGCCGGACAGCGTGCCGGAGGCGCGGTCGAGCGAGAGGTAGTCGAGGCCGACGTCGAGCAGGAAGTGCAGGCGGGCCTGGATCTCCTTGAGCACCGCGCCCGCGATCATCGACTCGCGCTTGCCGAGCTTGAGGCCGTCGAGGAAGTCCGAGCACTCGCCGACGCTCATCGCGCAGACCTCGGCGATGGACTTGTCGCCCTTTTTGCCGTGGTGCAGCGTGACCGCGAGGATCTCGGGCTTGAGGCGGGTGCCGGCGCACGCGGGGCACGGGACCTCCCGCATGTAGCCCTCGTACTTCTCCCGCATGTAGTCGGACTCGGTCTGCTCCTGGCGCCGTTCGAGGAACGGGATCACGCCCTCGTAGTTGGCGTAGTAGGAGCGCTCACGGCCGTAGCGGTTGCGGTAGCGGACGTGCACCTGCTCGTCGATGCCGTGCAGGATCGCCTTCTGCGCCTTCGCGGGCAGGTGGCGCCACTGCTGGTCCATCCGGTAGCCGATGGTCTCGCCGAGCGACTGCAGCAGGCGCGTGAAGTACTCGGCGGTCTGCCCGCCTGCCCACGGCGCGATGGCGCCCTCTTCGAGCGTCAGCTCGTCGTCGGGGACCACGAGCTCCGGGTCGACCTCCTTGCGCACGCCGATGCCGGTGCAGACCACGCAGGCGCCGTACGGGGAGTTGAACGAGAACGACCGCGGCTCCAGGTCCTCGATCGCGAGCGGGTGGCCGTTGGGGCAGGCCAGGTTCTCCGAGAAGCCCCTGACCCGGTTCGGGTCGGTCTCCGGCAGGTCGACGAACTCCAGCTCGACCAGGCCGTCGGCGAGCCTGAGCGCGGTCTCGACCGAGTCGGTCAGGCGCTGCTTGGACGACGCCTTGACGCTCAGCCGGTCGATGACGACCGCGATGTGGTGCTTCTCCTGCTTCTTGAGCTTCGGCACCTCGCCCAGCGCGTGGACGACCCCGTCGACCTTCGCTCGCGAGTAGCCCTGCGACTGCAGGTTCTGGAACAGGTCGAGGTACTCGCCCTTGCGGCCGCGGATGACCGGCGCGAGCACCTGGAACTTGGTGCCCTGCTCCATGGCGAGCACCTGGTCGACGATCTCTTGCGGCGTCTGCTTGCCGATCGCCTCACCGCACTGCGGGCAGTGCGGCTTGCCGGCGCGGGCGTAGAGCAGGCGCAGGTAGTCGTAGACCTCGGTGATGGTGCCGACGGTCGAGCGCGGGTTGCGGCTCGTGGACTTCTGGTCGATGGAGACCGCGGGCGAGAGGCCCTCGATGAAGTCGACGTCGGGCTTGTCCATCTGCCCGAGGAACTGGCGCGCGTACGCCGACAGCGACTCGACGTAGCGGCGCTGCCCCTCGGCGAAGATCGTGTCGAACGCGAGGCTCGACTTGCCGGAGCCGGACAGCCCCGTGAAGACGATGAGGCTGTCCCGCGGCAGGTCGAGATCCACGCTGCGCAGGTTGTGCTCGCGGGCGCCGCGAACGACAAGACGGTCTGCCACTGGGGTCCCTTCGGCTGCGATTGGCGGGTCACTCACGCCACACTCTTCCGAACAAGCGTTCGAAGCGTACTAGCACCGTTCCGGAGGCTGTGACCGACCCGCGAACCATGCTAGGTGCCACCACCGACAAAAACGGATCGGGCGGCTTCCGCATTCCCCTGAACAGGCTCTACCTCCTAGGCTGGGCACTTCGATCAGCCTCAACGTCGGGGAGAGGCAGCACATGACCTACACGCCGTCCACGCAGCACACGTCGGTGCCGTCGCCGCGGGGAGTGCCCGACCGGCACCTGACCGCGGTGCGGCAGGCGACGGACGTGCTGTACGAGGTCGTCGAGGAGCTGGACGAGACCGCGGTGCGCGGCCCCAGCCTGCTGCCCGGCTGGACCCGCGGGCACGTCGTCACCCACCTCGCGCGCAACGCCGACGCGCTGGTGAACCTGCTCACCTGGGCCAAGACCGGGGTCGAGCACCAGGCGTACGCGTCGCGCGCGGACCGCGACGCCGACATCGAGGAGGGCTCCCGCAGGCTGCTGCAGGTGATCAGGGCCGACCTCGACTCCGCCTGCCAGCGCTTCGACGCGGCCTGCCGCGACCTGCCCGCGCACGCCTGGCGTTCCGAGGTCGCCTCGCCCAAGGGCGCGTCGATCCCGGCGTCGTCCGTGCCGTTCCTGCGACTGCGCGAGCTGTGGATCCACCTGGTCGACCTCGACGCCGGGGTGACGTTCGACGACCTGCCGGCCGATCTCGTGGAGGAGTTCCTCGACGACGTCCTGCGCCAGTTCGAGGGCCGTGTCGACGCGTTCTCGGTCGAGGTCACCCTGCCCGGCGGCGCTCAGCGCAGCTGGGAGCTCACCGGCCCGGAGAGCCGCAACTCGGTGAGCGGGCCGGCGAGCGCCGTGCTGGCGTGGCTGACCGGCCGTTCCGACGGCTCCGAGCTGCGCGGCGAGCTGCCGGAACTGCCCGACTGGGCCTGAGTGAGCAGCCGGTAGGCGGGCCGTTCGACGAACTTCGTGAGCGCCCAGCCGAGCACGACCGCCGAGGTGAGGAAGCCGGCGAGCAGCCACCAGGACCGCAGCCCGGCGTTGTGCATGCGGTCCATCACCACGGTGCCGATCTGCTGGTGCACCAGGTAGACGCCGTACGAGATGCCCGCGAGCCACGTGACGGCCCGCTGGACCGGGTTGAAGAACACCCAATCGGGTCCAGCGGCCGCCGCGCACACGAGCAGTAGCAGCACGCCGAAGCCGATCGTCGATCCGTACTCGGTCGTGTGAACCGCCTGTGCCACCAACGTGGCGGTCAGCAGTGCGCCCAGGTGCGCCGTGCCCATCCGGTGTTTGGACCACAGCCAGATGGCAATCCCTGCGGCGAAGAGCTGCGCGCGGTGCAGCGCGAACCCGTTGTAGATCGTGAAGAGCGCGTACGAGTGGTCCAGCAACGGCCGCAGCAGCAGCGGGGTGACGACGAGCCCCCACAGGAAGACCCGCAGCCCGGTCCCGCGCAACCGCTTGACCAGCAGCGCACCCGCGACGAACGCGCAGATCTGCACCGGCACCGTCCAGTAGGCGAAGTCGACGATGTCGACGTCCGGGAACCACTGGTTGACGAGCAGCAGGTTGTAGACGACGTCACGGCCGTCGAGCTGGCTCCACCCCTCCGGCGCGACCCATCTCTGCACGGCGTAGGTGAGCAGCACGGCGGCCATGTAGGCGGGCAGCAGCCGCGCGAGTCTTCTCCACACGAAGCGGCCCGGCCGGCCGTGGCTGAGGGTGGCGCAGGCGAAGAAGGCCGAGACGACCATCAGGGTGCTGGCGCCCATCGACATCGGGAAGGTGAACGGCAACGGCCCCAGGTCGGGGTGGCTGCTGACGCTCGTGAGCGTGGCGTGGTGGAGCAGCACGCATCCGATGGCGACGACCCTGAGGACGTCCCAGCTGACCCGCCGGGTCGTCCGGGACTTGTGCCGTTGCTCTGGGATCACGAGAGGTGGGGACCTGTTCGTCGATGCGGGTTGGTGCCTTCGGAGTACGCGGCGACGGATTGTCGACCTTTACTTACCCTATGAGTGCAACCTGTATGCAACCTGAAGGTGTGCGGCGCACGGCCCGGAGCGACTACCGTCAGCCACCGTGGACGTACTCGAGAACTACACCGGTCACGTCGAGCCCGGCGGCCCCGCGGCCAGCCGCACCCTCCCCGCGCTGACCATCACGAAGATCTCCGTCGGACCGATGGACAACAACGCCTACCTGCTCGTTTGCCGGTCCACGAACGAGGCGTTGCTCATCGACGCGGCCAACGACCACGAGCGCCTGTCCGCCCTGCTCGACCAACTCCCCACGCGCCCTGCCCTGCGCACGATCGTGACCACGCACCAGCACGCCGATCACTGGCAGGCACTCGAACCCCTGGCCACCACCCACGGCTGCACGACCGCCGCCCACGAGCTGGACGCCGCGGTCCTCCCCGTCGCACCGGACGTCCTCGTGGACCACAACGACACCATCGACGTGGGAGAAGTCCCCCTGACGGTGATCCACCTGCGCGGCCACACCCCGGGCTCGATCGCGATCTTGTACGACGACCCGGACGGCCACCCGCACCTCTTCACCGGAGATTCACTCTTCCCGGGGGGTGTGGGCAAGACCACCTCGCCCGACAACTTCGCCTCGCTCATCAACGACGTCGAGGACCGCGTGTTCGCGGTGCTGCCCGACGAGACGTGGTTCTACCCCGGTCACGGCGACGACTCGACCCTCGGCGAGCAGCGCCCGTCCCTCGCGGAGTGGCGCGCCCGCGGCTGGTGACTTTCGGCCGAGTGGGGAGCCCGCTGAGGTGGGCTCCCCACTGCCGTCATCAGACTTCGAGCCCTTGAAGTCGTCGGCGTTGCGTGTGTACAGCGGTAGTCCACGCGATGATGCGACACCAGCGATCATCAGACCCATCCGTCGGTGTAGGTGCAGGTGTCGAGCACCCCGGACGCGGACGTTCAGCCGCGGTTGCTCTCCCATGGATCGAAGTCGCCCACGCGGTCCTCGCTACGCGGTCCCAGATGCGTTCACCGTTCGTCTGATTCGCTCTCCTGGGGAGGTGCAGGCAGGACCGCTTCACCGGCAACACGTGGTTCTACGCCGGCGACGACTCGACCCTCGGCGAGCAGCACCTGTCTCTCGCGGCGTGGCGCGCCGCCTGCGGCCGGTGACCTAGGCGATCGTGATCTTCCCGGTACGTCCCGAACGACATTGGGAAGAACCGCGGTCGCGGGAGGTGCTCCGCGGATATTCTGGCTCGATGGCTGCCATTCTCGGTGTGCACGGCATCTGGTGTGATCAGGCGACCGGTCCCGCTACTCAGCGGGAGTGGACCGAGCGGGTGCGCATCGGCCTGCAGGAGAACCACCACCCCGATCCGCACTCCGTAGAGGTCCGCGTCGCCTACTACGGGCACCTCTACCTGGACGGCAAGGGCACCACCGGGATCACGGCGGACGACCCCGAGGACCTGGACGAGTTCGAGCAGGAAATCCTGTTCGGCATGGTCGAAGCAGCCGGGATCGCGCCTGCGGGTTCCGGACAGGACAAGCTGGGTCTTCCCTCTTCGTTCCAGACAGCCCTGCGCGGTCTGGTGAACACCCCGTTCTTCGGTTCGGCGACCACGTCCGGGGTGCTGTGGCTGATCAAGCAGGTGCGCAGGTACTTCGCCGACACCGCGTTCCGCGCGGCCGTGCACCGGGAGATCGAGATCGCGATGGAGGACGACACGAAGGTCGTGGTCGCGCATTCGCTGGGCAGCGTCGCCGCGTACGAGGCGTTGCGCGCACATCCGGAGTGGCCGGCCCGCACCCTGATCACCCTGGGATCTCCGTTGGGTCTTCCCGGCATCATGAAGCGGATCTCGCCCGCCCTGTCGCGCGGAACTGAGTGGCCGGGGTCGGTGCGGACGTGGGTGAACGTGGCGGCGAAGGAGGATCCGGTCGCTCTCGTGAAGAAGCTGCGGACGCCGTACGACCGCCGCATCGACGATCGGCCGGCGATCAACACCATCATCCGCGGTCATGACGCGTCCCAATACCTTCGGAACCTGAGCACTGCCACGGCGTTGATAGATGCACTCCGCTGAGCGCTTCTTCCTGATCGGTGCGCTGTCGGACTACTCCGGCCACAGGAAGCTCGACGCCGACGACGTGACCCGGGAAGTCGCGTTGATGCGCGCGGCGTTCACGAACCTCGGCTACACCGAGATCGAGCCGCCCGAAGAAGACCGGCGTGGCCCGGTCGAGCTGGAGCAGGCGCTGGAAGACTGGGTGACCGAGCGGGAGGCGACCTCCCGCGACGGCGACCGGGCGAGCCTGGTCGTCTACTACACGGGACACGGCGTCGTCTCCACACCGAACACCCTGTTCCTGCCATCGGCGGACGCCACGCCACCGCCCCCTGGCAAACCAGTGACGCCGAGCGCCCGTTTCGTCCCCGCGGCCAACCTGGCCAGTTGGGCTCTCAACACGCACGTCCTCGACGACTTCCTCCTGATTGTCGACACGTGCATGTCCGGCACGGCCGGGCTGAACATCGTGAAGCTGGAAGCCGAGGCGTCTGGCACGAGCGGCCGTGGACCGAACCTGTGGGTCATCTCCGCGGCCCGCAGGTTGGAGAACGCGGAGGTGGGCAAGTTCGCGGAGGCCTTCACCGCGAGCCTGGCCTCAGCCGAGGGGAACCAGGAACAGATCGACATCACCAAGTTCGTCGGCGTGATCAACGAGCACCTGGACACCGCGTCCCAGCAGGCCAATCTGATCGCTTTGACCAACAACACGTGCGGTCTGCTGCTGGACCCGCACCACATGCCGAGGCAGCTGCCGGACGGTCTGGTCAGCTGGGTGGGGTCCGCGCGCGGCGTGGAGGCGGCTGAGCAGCCGGGCTGGTACTTCACCGGACGCAGAGAGGCCCTCGCAGCGATCGACGAGCACCTGGGTGACGACCGGCCGGGCCCGCTCGTGATCACCGGATCGCGCGGCTCGGGGAAGACCGCGTTGCTGCGCTGGACCCAGATCACCACGTCCAGGGAGCTCTGGGCAGCGGTGCCGCCCGTCGCTCAACGGCGCACGGGCCGGGTGCGGTCCGACTTGGCGGTCGACTACCTCCCGCTCAGCCGCCTGACACCCATGAGCACGGTGCTCGGTCACACCGCAACGGAGACGCAGCGATCAGTTCTGCTGGTCGACGTGTCCGCGACGGAACCGCCCACACAGGACGTGCTGGATCAGGTCGTGGCTCTGGCGCAACGGCCGGGGCTCCGCGTGGTGGTGGCCGGTCCTCCGAGCGTCCTCGCGTCCGTGGCGGCGGCACGACGGGTCGACCTCGACGACTACGCGGCCGACCTACCGGACTACCTGCGATTCCGCGCAACCAGATCACCTGATACGCGGAGCAGGGAAGCCGAGCTGGCACGCAGGTTCGACGAGGTGACCGACCAGTGCTGCGAGTCCTTCCAGGCCGCCGCGCACGCGGCGGGAGCATTGGTGGATACGGGGGACGTCGACCAAGCGGTCCCAGCAGTGGGAAGGGTTCTGACGGGCTACTGCGAACAGGAGCTCGCCACCGACCACTCGCACTCCCGGGTCTCCCAGTTGCTCTCGCCACTCGCTCTGCGCAAGCCGTTGACGGTCCGTCAATGGGCACGGCTCGCCACAGCGCTCTCGAACCAGCCGTGCACCGAGGACGACGTCCTGGTCGTCGTGGGCCGGCTCGGCAGGTACCTCACGCACGACGAGGAGAAGGACACCTGGCTGCTGCGGTTCAGCCTGCAGGGCGGCGCATACCGGACTTCGGACGCAACGTTGCTCCCCGCTCTGCTCGGTCTCATCCCCACGAACGGGGGGCACGAACGGCACTGGGACTCCGCCGATCACGTGTACCTGGAACTGCTGGCGGGAGTGGCCGCCAGGCCTCAGGGCGTGGACCTGCTCGACGACGCCAGTTTCCTCCTGGCGGCTCCGAGCAGCGCCATCGGCGAAGCTTTGCGCGCGGTGGGCAAAGAGCCGCTCCTCGAGGTGTGGCATCGAATCCGCCACTCGTCACTGCCCCGGCCGTCCCGGTCGATCCTGCTGGCGTTGCACGCGCACGCGGCCGGGTTGACCCACCTGGCCGAGCAGGCGCGGGTGACCGGTGTGCCGGTCGAGGTGCAGCGCTACCGGCCCTGCCCGGAGGACACCGACGAAATCACCCTCGTCGCCGTCGACAGCGGGTCGGACGCGGCGCACTGCGTGACGGTCCACGACGACGAGGTCGTCACCGTCTGGAGCCCCTCCTCGTTCGAGGTGGCACATCGGCTCGGACACGCCGATATCAGGGACATATCAGCATGCGCGGTGACGACCGTCGACGGTGAGCCGGTGGTGGTGCTCGGAACCCACACCGGCCTGGTAGCGATCTGGGACTGCGCGCGAAAGGAACTGATCGCCGTCGAAGCAGCCGAGCGCATCGAGGCCGTCTCCGTCGACACCGACCTCCGCGTCGCCGCGCTCGGGGACGGCGTGCTGCACATGATCGACGGCCGTGACGGCCGAGCGCTCCAGGAACCGGTCGACGTGCCCGACGCGAAAGCGGTGTGCATCGCCCGCACCGTGCTGTCGGTTGCGACGGAGACCGGCCTTCTGCACCTGTGGAACAGGAACAGCACCGCGAGACCCACCGTCCGCACGGGGTACCGCGGTGGCTACTCCAGCGCCTTGGCGTTGTCCTACGACGGCATCAGTGCGGCATGGATGCACGACGAAGTCCTGTGGGTCGATGCGCCCGGAAGACCCGCGTACGCGCTCGGCCGCCTCAACGGTGTGGAAAGCCTGGCAGTGGGAGATCGCTGGGTCGCCGCGGTGCGAGCCACGCAGGACAACTCGGTGCGCGTCTGGCATCTTTCGACCGGCCAGTCCTTCGACGTGCCGCTCCACGAAGCCGGTGTGGCGGCCGCGTTCACGAGGGCGGACCTGCTCCTGGTCACCACCAGGTCCGCCCTGGTCAGCCTGCGGCTGGGCTGAACGGGCGACGACTGTTACGTCTGGAGACCAGCCAGCGACGTTCTTGGCACCACCTGTCCGTCCGCCCAGCGGTGTTCCGCAGCGGGAACGCCAGTTCGAGTGAAACGGAGGTCTTGATCTTGCAATCGCCCGACGCACTGACGGCCGTCCTGGTCGAAGCCGACCTCCTGGCTCGCGAGGACTCGACGATCGACGAGCTCTCACGGGTGCTCAGGGACCTAGCAGCGAACGCCGAGCACGTGGACGGTCTGCCCGCCGCAACCGCACGCCGCTTTGCTCCTGCGGTCGAACTGCTGGTGGAGCGGCTGCTGAACAGCGACGAGCAGGCAGGCGCGCTGGAGCTGATCGAGGAAGGCCTGCTCGACGAGGTCAGCGCACTGCAAGCTCAGCTGGCGCAGGCGAGAACTCCGGCGCCCGGTACCCCGCTCCCCGCCGGCACACCGATGTCCGTGACGTACCACGACGATGAGGTCCCGGCCGTCATCGTCGTTCCCGCGGAAGCAGTGCCGAACTCGCGGACACAGGCGCTGGAGGTCGTCCGGGTGGCCATGAGCGAGTTCGGACCTCGTGAGCTGGCACGCATCCCCGAACTCGTCACGCGTGCGCCGCGGTGGCTGCACGACTCCTCCACGGTGCTGGCCGAATGCGTCTCGTTGCTGACCGCGACGACGGGAATCCCGCTACCGACCGGCATCGTCGCGGTCGGCAGGTGGTCCGGTTCCGAGTTCGCGCCGTTGTCCAAGGACGAGATCTCGAAGCACCACGATGCGGTCAAGGCCGACGGCCGTTTCAACGCCCTGCTCGTGCCCACGACGACAGGTTGGCTGTTGCGAACAGCCGACCATGAACGCACGACCGACGACAATCAGCGCGGACTGGCCGGGCTCGCTGCGTTCCTCTTCGAGGACGCCTGGGCGAACTGGAGGCGCGAGCGCTTCGCCGCAGTGCTGGCGGACTGCAAGTGGCGCAAGGCGGACGTCACCCCGAAGAACGATCCGTTGCCGGAGATCCGGACCCAGCAGAGCCAGATCGTCAAGCAGATGTTGTGGAGGGACGAGGTCCCGGTCGTCCTCTTCGGCGGCGGGACCAAGTGCGGCAAGCGGGTGACGGTGACCCAGGTGACCACGCAGATGACCGCCCTGAACTGGCAGTGCGTGACGCTGAACACCGACTCCGACCAGGAGCTCACCACGCGCGACGAGCTCATCCGGGTGGGCAGGGCGGCGTTCGCCTGCGAACCGGAACGCAAGTACCAGCGGCGGTTGCTGGTGCTGATGGGGATGCGCCCGGTGAGCAACTCCGGCGACATCGCTGACATCCTCCGCGACGTCGCGCAGAAGCTCGAGGTGTCCATCTTCGCCCTGCCCCAGTTCGAGTCGGGGCCCGGCGCCGAGTGGACCACTGGCGGTTGTCCCGTGGTGCACGCGATCAGCGGGCCGGAGCAGAGCCTGGACTTCGCCGAGTCGCTGCGCAAGAGCCTGCCCGACCTGCTCGGCGAGCTCACCGACGATCAGCTCCGCGACATCACGCAGCGCAACGACGCGAACCTGCGGGATCTGTGCGACGAGCTCCTGCGCGTCGCACGGGGGGAAGACGAGGACGTCGAGGACAACTCCGGCGTCTTCGCACGACTCACCGGTGACCAACGCGAAACGCTGGCCATCGCGGCTACGAGGGTGATCCTGAAGCGTCCCAACCCTCAGGCCGAGCTGACCGACTTCCTCGATGTCGACGAGTTGCCCCAGCTCGGTTTCTCCCCCACCGCTGTGCCGGGCTACCTCACCCTGAACAACGTGTCAGCGGGCGAGCGGATCCTGCTCGCCTGCGATCAGCTCGCCGGCGCGGCAGACCCCGCGCGCCCGCGAGCCGAAGCGGGTGAGGCGGCGATCGCCAGGTACTCCGCGGCGGAGCTCTGCCGTGCCGCCAAGTCGGACGACAAGCCGACGAGGAACACCATCCCGACCGCGATCTTCAGCCTGCGCATGCACGGCCCGGTGCTGGCGCGGCGTGTCATCGAGGAGTTCGCCGAGAGCGACGAGTTCAAGCTGTGGCTGACCACGGCCGGGTCGGACGAGATCGCCGCGCTCCTGCGGTCCTCCGGTGGCCTGTTCGGCAAGAGGGTCGACGAGCTGTGCGAGCTGCTCGCGAGCCGGATCAGCGGACTCCAGATCGACCTCCGCCAGTCGACGCTGATGATGGTCGCGGGGGTCGTCTCCCGCTACCGCACGTCCATCGACGGCGACCTCTTCGGGCACTGCCTGAGCTGGGTGCGCAACGCCGCGGAACACGCGCTGCGGATCGGCTACGCCAGCAAACACGACACCTACGGGCTGTTGAACCTCCTCCTCAGGTTCAACGACCCGAAGATCGACGAGATCGTGATCGAGGGTGCGCGCGACCTGCTGACCGGTCTCGACCACACCTCCCTCATGGAGTGCCTGCTGGTGTACCGCGTCGACCAACTGGCCACGCGGGCCATCAACCGGTCGGAACACCCGGACCGCCACGAGGCGATCGCGGAACACCCCGAGGTCCGCAGACTGCTGGGCATCCCCCCTTCGGACGCGAGCTTCACGTTGACGTTGCTCAGGCTCGCGTTGTGGGTGCACTTCGACAAGCCCGACGAGGACTGGACCGAGAGGTTGCACGCTGCGAAGCCCGCCTTGCTGCGGGCGCTCGCCGGGGAGTCCGCGCGCGACGTGCACCTCGTGCTCTCGCAGATCGGCGAGATCAGGGTCGTCTTCGCCAACAGGGTCCTCAACGAGCTCACCTCGTTCAGCGACGAGATCAGCAAGATCATCCGCTCCTCGACGCCCCCTGCCGACACAGCGATGCTGCTGAACACGACTCGCCGGTTGCACCTCAACAGGGCGATCCAGGTCCTCTACCCGAGAGGCGGCTACGAGCCGGACGTCGAGCTCGCGGAGGACCTGGCGGAGATCGCCAGGAAGCAGCGGGACGGCAAGGGAACCGGCATGTTGCTCGCGGCACTGACGGCCATCGACGAGAACGTCCTCCGCGAGCACGCCGGCTTCGGCACGCTGGTCGCGGAGGACCTCGGCTTCGACTGGGTGGTCGAACGGATCCGCCTCGACACGCGGTCGTCGACGAGGTACCACCTCCTGAAGGAGATCTGGGGCACCGAGGCGTCCTACCGCAAGCAGCTCGTGGAGATCGCGCTGAACGTCATCGTCCACGCGGTGAACCGAGGAGTCAGCCACTGGGGTCCGCAGCTCGCCCTCAGGCTGGGAGAGCACGCGGACCTCGGTTGGGACTTCTTGCGCAGCCTCCAGGGCCGGCTGTGGGACGAGGGCGTGTTCAACGGCATGATCGGGATGCAGAACGCACAGGCCCAGATGCACTACCACCGGCTGGGGCGCGCGCTTTTCCCGCACCTGATCGGCAGGTTCATCGAGGCGTTCAACGAGATGCCGTCGCAGTACATGCAGGGCATCTCGACGTCGGAAGCAACGGTGGCCTGCGCGGCCGCAGCCGAGACCCTGATCGCCGGTGGTGTCACAGACGCGGGCAAGGACGTGCTCAACGTGGTGCTCGGCGACGCGGAGGACATCGAGAAGCGCCTCAGGAACATCTACAACGCCGCGGAGCTCGCTACCGCGATGCACAACCTGGCCCACCTGGACCGCACCGTCGCACGAACCGTCGTGACGGCTCTGGCGCAGCCAGAGGCGGTGGAGACCGACGACGAGGACACCGCCAGCGCGCAACCAGCGCAGCTCACCTTGCTCGCGCGGAGAGCACGACAGGCCATGTACGACAGCCCACTGGCCGGGCTGGACTTCCTGAACGCCGCCGAACGCGCCGCCGAAGGCACCGGCGCGCAGTTGCTGAACGACACCCGCGGGCGGCACGTGTGGCGAACGTTCTTCCGTGAGGCCCTGCACCTGCAAGACCCCATCGAGCAGTACCGCGCCACCCGTTACCTGACCCAGCTCGGCTGGTTGCCCACCGCCTCGAACAAGGAGTCCGCCACCGGCCTGTACCGGAAGTGGCTGGAGAGCCAGAGCCTTCAGGGGATCACGTGTGTGAAGCGCCTGACGGGTCTGCTGCGGATGTTCCTGACGTGGAGCGAAGCCGTGCCCGGCCAGCGCGACTGGCCGTGGAAGATCGCGATGAAGATCAATTTCGAGGCCGTTCAGCGACGTCTGGAACGGTGTCGCCCCGCCGACCTCGCCGCCCTGCCGCTGTTCGCGGAGTCACTCGTGCTCACCAGGAAGCGCGACGAAGCGAAGAAGCTGGTCGACCTCGTGGTCGGGCTCGGCAGGGACACCGTCGCCGACCGGCTGTCGTTGTGGGACCTCTACCGGCTGCACGGCTGCGCGACCCGGCTGCAGGTACCCGGCGCGGCGTGGGTGACCGACCAGCTGGCTGCGCAGGTCTCCGCCGGAATCGAGAAGTCCATCATCTACAACGAGCGCGAACACTGGTATGAGATCGGCTGGGCCGTTCACCGGCTCCGGGTCAGCAACGCGCCCGTTCCCGAGATCACCCGCACCGAGCTGAACCCGAACATGGCTCACCCCTTCCTCATGGGCTGGGCGCTCAGCGCACTGCCGTCGTCGAAGTGGCTTGATCGCGAGCTCGACCGGGTTCGCAGCCTCGTCCACGGTGTCGCTCCGGTGACGGACCAGGACCGCTTCTGCGCGATCGTGATGGGCGCCCGCCTGGGCGATGTGGCCGCGTTCGTGGACGTCACCGACGCGGATGTGAAGAACTCGGTCGCACGAACGAGTTTCCACCGGCTCCGGGCTCTTCAGGAGATCGCACAGGGATCACCCGAGGTCGCCCAGCTGCTGGACGACGTCGAACCCGAGATCCGGATCCGCGCACGGAAACCGCTGGCCTTGTGCGAGATTTCGGCGCAAGACGTGGTGATGAACTTCAAGAGGACCTGACACGGCGCCGGCGTCGCCGCTCTCGTCAAGACTGCCCACCCGGGTTGGCACGCACGAGTGTGGCGGTCTTCGCCCTCCGGTCCACGATCGCCACAACCACCAGCGCGGCCGCCGCCACGCTCAGCACCAACCCCCACACCGGCAAGTACTCGGCTTCCGGCAACTGCCCCCACACCCGCCCGTAGTCGAGCACCGGCTGCACAACCTGCCGCAACCCGTCGGCGAACCCCACCAGCACCAGCCCGAACGCGACCGGCAACACCCGCAGGTGCAGCAACGTAGGCGCGGCGGTCGCCGCCGACGACGTCACCGCCGCCATGGCCAGCCCGATGACCAGCGCCCCCAGCCCGCCCTGCGTCACGTCGGCGTACTCGCCGGTGAGCTCGACCACCGTCACCATGAGCACGGCGAGCACCGCGCACGCCAGCGCCGCCACCACCGTCGGCTGTCGCAGCTGCGCCGCGAGCAACCCGACCCCGACACCGACCAGTGCGGCGGGCGCGTAGTTGGCCACGCTGCCGGCGGACATGTAGATGGCGAGCGTGATCGGCGCGGCGACCGCGAACAGCACGAGCCCCGCCGTCGCGATCCTGAGCAGCGCGCCCCGTCCCAGCGCGATCGCGAGCGCGGTGGCACCGGCCAGCAGGAGCACCCCTGCCACCACCGGTGCGGAGGGCTGTCCGACGAGGTGGCCGAGCACCGCCACCACCACCGGCAGCAGCGCGGCGAAGGTGCCCACCACCTTGGTGCGCCGGTCGAGGGACTCGACGGTCACCTTGCCCGTTCGTGCCGCGAACACCGCCAGCACCGCTCCGGTCACCGCAAGCCCGGCCAGCGTGATCTCCAGGGCCGCCGGCCGCAGCGGGCTCGACAGCCACGACAGCCCGAGGAACACCGTTCCCAGCAGCTGCACCACGACGACCAGCGCCGCCAGCGCGGCGTCCCGTGCCGCCGACAGCGCGCCGAGGACGACCAGCACCGCCCCCGCGGTCCCCAGCGACCCGACGATGCTCGCGATGCCCGGCCGGGAGCTCGTGAGGTGCACGTGCGACTCGGTCGTCGCGACGAGGACGCCGAGGGTGCCCGCCACCAGCAGCCACGGCCACCGCCGCGAGAACCACACCCCGGCGACCGCCGCCACGAGCGGCATCCCGAGTGTCGCGACGGCGTACTTGCTCAGCTCGAACGTCTCGCCGCGGGTGGAGACGAGGTCGGCGTCGCTCACGGTGAACAGGGCGAGGAGCGCCAGCGCGACCGGCCCCCAGAGCCAGCCGAGCTCACGACGGGTGTTCTGCACAGCGCGGAACGTAACCCAGCACGCAGGACGCCGGGGTGGAATCGGATCAGTTGACCACGTCGAGCAGCTCCAGGTACCCGCCGCTGACCCGCCACAACGCGTCCGCGTGCGGTGTCAGCTTGCCCGGCGCCCACCGGTGGTCGGTGTAGGTCTGCTGGGCCCGCCGCAACGCCGCGAGGCTGACCTCCAGCTCCTCCTCGACCCGCTTGCGCAGCTCGTCGGGTGACGGCGCGGCCTGGCGCACCAGCTCACCCGTGCCGTCGCTCACGGCGACGAGCGTCTCCTCGGCGATCCCGCCGGCCGCGCTCCACACCAGCGCGGGTCGCTCGATCCGGTGGTTCCACACCGGCGCGCCCGCCGACCGCCAGTGCGCCGCGAACGGGTTGCGCGACAGCCGCGTCGAGTTCGCCCAGTGCTCCGCCCCGACCGGTTCGCTGCGCCACGGCACCTCGTCGACCGGCAGGTCCACCACGAGCGCGACGTCGATCATGTCCACGTCCCGCGGCACGTCCAGCAGGTCGCCGAAGACCCACAGCTCGACCACCTGGAACCGGAAGAACGAGGTCGGCAGCTCGGCGCACTTCTCCGCGAGCTCTCCGAGGTGGTGCACAGCACGAGTCCACTTCACCCGCACGATCCTCCCCCATGATGTGCGCGGTGCCCGAACTGACCGCCACCGAGATCGCCCGCGCCGTGAACACCGGCGCCACCACCGCCGTGGACCAGGTCGCCGCCGCACTGGATCGCCTCGCCCGCGTGGAACCGCACCTCCGCGCGTTCACCGAGGTCTTCGACTGCCTGGACCACGCCGCCGAGGTGGACCGCCGCGTGCGCTCCGCGTCCCTGCCCCTCGCCGGTGTCCCGATCGCCGTCAAACGCGGTGAGCGGCGCGCGCACCGGGAACGGTTGACGGCCCTGGGCTGCGTCCCGATCGGGCTGACCACCACTCCCGACGGCACCACGCCGTGGCAGACCTGGGGCCGCAACGCGCACGGCGTGACCCGCAACCCGTGGCACCCCGACCGCACTCCCGGCGGTTCCTCGGCGGGTTCCGCCGTCGCCGTGGCGTCCGGTGTCGTGCCGCTGGCCACCGGCGTGGACGGCGCGGGCTCGATCCGCGTCCCCGCCGCGTGGTGCGGCGTCTTCGGACTGAAGACGACCTCCTCCGAACGCTCGGCCGTCGGCGTGTTCGCCCGCCATCCCGACGACCTGGCGCTCTACCTCGGCTGCGCCGGTTCCGCCTCGGTGACCGCGGCCTGGTCCCCCGACCTGGGCTTCGCCACCGTCGACGCCGAGCAGATCGCGGTGGCGCACGCGGCCGCGCTCGCCCTGCGGCCTGCTTCGGCCGACCTCGTCCTGGCGGACCCCGCCGCCGACTGGTTCGCCGGACGCTGTGGCGCGAACCCCGCCCTGGACGCGTTCTTCGAGCACACGGACCTGCTGCTCACGCCGTGCACGCCCGGTCCGCCGCACGGCCACGACGGGCCGGGTGAGCGCGTGAACACCAGCTTGACCTGGGCGTTCAACCTGAGCGGGCATCCGGCGCTGAGCATTCCGGCCGGGTTCTGCGAGGGGTTGCCGGTGGGTCTGCAGGCCGTTGCCCGGCACGGCCGCGAGGCCGACCTGATCACCGCCGCCAACCACCACCGCAGCGCTGTCAGACCTCGTCGGTAGCCTCATCGGGCATGGAGGTCGAGATCTATACCGACGGTGCGTGCAGCCCCAACCCGGGACCGGGCGGCTGGGGTGCGGTGCTGCGCTACGGCACGCACGAGAAGGACATCTACGGCGGTGACATCGGCCCGACGACGAACAACCGCATGGAGCTCATGGCCCCGATCATGGCGTTGGAGGGCCTGACCCGGCGCTCAACTGTGCGGCTCTACACGGACAGCACCTACGTGCGCAACGGGATCACGTCCTGGGTGCACGGCTGGAAGGCGAACGGCTGGCTCACGAAGTCCCGCGAGCCGGTCAAGAACTCCGACCTGTGGCGCCGCCTCGAAGCAGCGGCGAACCAGCACGACGTCGAGTGGCACTGGGTCAAGGGCCACGCCGGCCACCCCGAGAACGAGCGCGCCGACCGCCTGGCCGTGCGCGGCGTCGAGGAGGTGACGGGCCGCGAGATCACGCAGCCCGCGGCGAAGCCGAAGAAGGCGGCCAAACCCCGGCAACCGCAGAAGCCGAGCGAGAACCCGTGCGGCGCGCCCACCAAGAAGGGCACGTCGTGCCCGATCACCGCGGGGGCGAGCGGGTTGTGCCACGTCCACGACCCGGCGTTGCAGTGCGGCGCCCTCACCAAGCGCGGCGTGCCCTGCGCGATCGCGACCGGCGGTGGCCGCTGCGAGCACCACCAGGACGCGCTCGAACTGTTCAGCTGAGCAGGTCGTAGCAGGAGTGCACGGCGGGCTGACCCGTGTAGTTCGGGCCGGCCCTGTCGTCCGCGCCCAGGTAGCGGAACGGCAACGCCGGCCGCCCCTCACCGGCGAAGCTGATCAGGCGTTTCCGCGTGTCGTAACCGAATCCGGCCGCGCGCAACGCCTTGGTGAGCACACGGCCGTACGGGCTGCCGTCGGCGCGACGCACGCTGGCGACGTCGAAGTTCGCCACGAACCGGCCACCGGGCGCCAGCCACGACACGGCGCGGGTCAGCACGGCGAGCTTGTCGCCCACGTAGTGCAACCCGTGCACGCACGTGACGAGGTCGACGGCCGCCGCGGGTTCCCACTCGTCGACCGGCACCACCACGAACCGCAGCCCCAGGCGTTCCGGCACGTGGTGGTCGACCAGGTCCACGCCGGTGATCGCCACGTCGGCGCGTGCGGCCTCCGCAAGCGCTTTGCCCGAGCCGCAACAGAGGTCGACCCACCTCGTGCCGGACGGCAGCCGCAGGTCCAGGCCGAGCTCGCGGCGGTACCCGGCGAGGCCGCGCTCGCGGTTCATGGCGCAGTTCGCCACGACCGACGAGCGCCACAGCGCCTCGTCGTCGAGCAGGCTCACCGCAGCACCCCGGCGAGCCGTGACATTCCCTCCGCGATCTCCTCGGGAGTGTTGGTGGTGAAGGACATCCGGAACGTCGCGTGGTCCGGTGTCGTCGCGAAGAACGGCGCTCCCGGAACGAACGCCACGTCGTGCTCCAGCGCCTCCATCAACAGCACCGCGCTGTCGACCTCGCCTGGCAGCCGCAGCCACACGAACATGCCGCCGTCCGGGTCGCTCCACGTGGTGCCGTCCGGAACGGTCGCGGGCAACGCGTCGATCATCGTGTCGCGCCGCCGCCGGTACTCCGCGCACAACGTCTTGACGTGCGCGTCGAGGTCGTTGCGCGCCAGGTAGATCGCCGCGGCAGCCTGGTCCACAGTGGACGTGTGCAGGTCGGCTGCCTGCTTCACGACCACCAGCGTCCGCAGCAGGTCGCCTGGAGCGCGCAGCCAGCCGAGCCGCATGCCGGGCGCGCCGATCTTCGATAAGCTGCCCAGGTAGATCGTTCGATCGCTGATGGATGCGAGCGGGGCGACGGCGTCGCCGCGGTACCGCAGCTCGCCGTACGGGTCGTCCTCGACGACCCAGAGGTCGTGCGCGGCGGCGATCTCGGCGACCTCGGCGCGGCGAGCGGCGGACAGCGTGCAGCCGGTCGGATTCGCGAACGTCGGGACCAGGTAGAGCAGCGAGGGACGGTGCGCGGCCACGACTTCACGCAACGAAGCCGGGTCCAGGCCCTCGGCGTCGCTCGCGACCGGGACGATGCGGGCTCCCGCCAGCTGGAAGCATTGCAACGCAGCCAAATACGTCGGTTCCTCCACCGCGACGACGGCGCCGGGCTCCAGCAGTGCCGTCGCGACCAGCGTGAGCGCCTGCTGCGAGCCGGTGGTGATGAGGACGTCCGATGTGGGCAGTCCGCGCGCCGTCAACCGTTCGGCGACGAGGCCGCGCAGCGTGGAATTCCCTTCTGTCGGGGCGTATTGCAGCACCGAGCGGTCCCGCAACGCCTCGTCGTAGGCGGCGCGCAGACCGTCCAGGTCGAACAGTTCCGGAGCGGGAAGCCCACCGGCGAAGGAGATCACCTCGGGGCGGGACGTCAGCGCGAGGAGGTCGCGCACCGGGGAGCTGGCGACGTTGAGGACGCGGTGCATGACCGCCACGGTAACCGCGCGGCCTCCAGCGGATCGCAGATTTTTTGTCAGGGGTCCTGGCTAGTTTGGACCCATGGACATCGAAACCCGGGAAGAGCAGCCATATGCGGCGATCAAGGACACGGTGACGCAGGAGACGTTCGGCAAGGTCGCCAACCGCTTCGCGGACGTCATGCAGTGGCTGGCCGACCGCGAGTTACCGATCCTCGGAGCCCCGTTCTTCCGGTACTCACGCGTGACGGGCACCGAGTTCGAGGTGGAGGCCGCCATCCCCACCATCGCCGAGGTGCCCGCGAACGGCGACGTGTTCTGCTCGACGCTGCCCGCCGGCCGGTACGCCGTGGAGGCGTACGAGGGCCACCCGGACGGCCTCGCGGAGGTGACCGGGCGGCTGCTCGCGCGGGACCTGCCGTTCGACCGCGACGGCGACCGCCGGGGTGCGCGCCTGGAGACGTTCTTCACCGACCCCGCCGTGCAACCCGACCCGACGAAGTGGACGACGGAGGTGGCCATCCGCTTGGCTGACTGACCACGCATATGCCTCATGGGCTATATTACTGGCATGGCATCTACCTTCGCCGTGCTGGCGGATCCGAGTCGCCGGGAGATCCTCGACCTGCTGCGTGAACGCGAGCGGCCGGTCGGCGACCTCGTCGACCGGTTGACGCTGACCCAGCCGACCGTCTCGAAGCACCTGAAGGTGTTGCGGGAGGCCGGTCTGGTCGAGGTGCGCACCGATGCCCAACGCCGCTGGTACCGGGTCAACCCGCGCCCGCTGGCGGAGGTGGAGGCCTGGCTCGCGCCCTACCGCGCGATGTGGGAGGAGAGCCTGGACGCGCTGGAACGCCGGCTCGACGAGATCGAAGGGGACTGACCCGTGGACGCCGAACTGCGGATGATCGAGGGCAAGCCCGTCCTGTGCTTCGAGCGCCGGCTGCGGCACTCGCCGGAGAAGGTCTGGCGGGTCGTCACCGAACCGGCCGAGATGAAGCACTGGTTCCCCGCCGAGGTCACCCTCGACGGCCGCGCGATGCGCTTCACGTTCCCGGACGCCGCCCCGGTCGACGCCGACGGCGGCGAGGGCGAACTGCTCGAGTCCGACCCGCCGAAGGTCTTCGCGTTCCGCTGGCACAACGACGTGCTGCGCTTCGAGCTCCTGCCCACCCCCGACGGCTGCCTGCTGGTCTTCACCGCGGTCATCACCTCGAAGCTGTCCGCGGGCCGCGACGCCCCCGGCTGGACCACCTGCCTCGACGCCCTGGTCGCCCACGCAGACGGCACGGAGTTCAAGCCCCCGACCGACCACCTCGCCCGCATCGAGCACCACATCGCCGAGTTCGGCCTCGACGAGGGCACCGACACCCCGGCCGGCATCGTCTTCGTCCGCGACCTCGTCTGGATCCCGCTGCACGACGTCTGGTCCGTCCTCACCGAGGGCACCACCGTCACGGTCCCGCCCCGCGCCGCGCACCCCGGCCTCACTCCCGGCCGCGTGACCCGCGCCGAGCCCCCGCACCTCCTGGAGTACGAGTGGCTCCACGACGGCACGCCGCAGGGCGTCGTCCGCTGGGAGTTCACCCATGAACACCTGCAAGGCACCACGGTCACCCTCACCCAAGAGAACGCCCACGGCCCCGAAGCACTCGCCGCCTGGCACGTGCACATGGAACTCTTCTTCGCCGCCACCCAGGGCGACGTCCGCTGCCCTTGGCCCACCGACCGCGAACAGGAGCTGACCCACCGCTACGCCGCCCGCCAGCCCGCCGCCGACCACCCGGTCGAGTGAAGCTTGTCCTGATTCCCTCAGAGCGTCGTCTGTCAGATGTCCGAAACCCACACCCTCCACCGCCCCGCAGACAAGGAACGCGGGAGGGGCGGCAGCGCCAGCCTCACTTGCGATACCCACGGGCCTGCGACGGTCACCGGCCTACCCGATGCTCGAACTCGCCGGACGCCCGCCAGGCCAACCGGTCGATGCCGAGCGACGCGCGGGTGGCGGGCCGCCCGATGGAACCCCCGCAGGATCCGGACGGGCCGACGACGGCTCAGTCCGCCGAGCCGTGGAGCATCGCGAGCCGGTCCACGCCCACGCCGCTGATCAGCAGCCGTTCCTTGCGGTTGCCGAGCAGGCGCTGGGTCCAGTCGACGAAGCCGCCGTCGCCGATCTCCTCGCCGTGCAGGTAGACCTTGAAGCACAGGCCCTGGTAGTAGCCGGGGGTGCGTGACGGGTCCGCGGGCAGGTCGCCGCGCAGTGCCTCGAAGCGCGGGTCCAGCACGCTCACCCGCACCTCGACGTCGCCGCACGCCTGCCGCAGGAACGCGACGTGCTCGGCGAAGGCGTCGCGTTCGAAGGCGAGGGAGCCGCGGTCGCGGCCGGCCGTCACCGCGCCGAACAGCGTGAAGTGCGCGAAGCGTCCGGCGCCTTCGAACTGCTGGGCACGCACGACGCGTTGCACGGCCGCCAGCCGAACGACCTCCCCGTGGGGTGCGGAGAGCTCGGTGCGGCGCACCGCCGCTTCCAGGGCGAGCGCGTTGGTCGGGTCGGCGGCCACTTCGGTGCCGCGCACCGTCGAGAGGACGTTGTTCTGGTCCACCGCCGCGACCGCCGAGCAGGTTCCGAGCGGCACGACCGGCGCGAGGCCGACCACCGAGAACGATGGCGGAAGCGCCGCGAGCAGGCGGTCCTCAAGAGCGCGAAGGGCAGCGAAAGGCACGGCGTAAGGCGCCACGAAGCGGTCTGTGCGGTAGCGGCGCAGGACGTCGGCTGGGGAGAGCGCGTCCGCGCGGCGGTGCATCAGAGCGAGGAGGGCGGTGGTGAGTTCGCTGCCGGGGAGGCGGGTCAGGGCGTCGAGCACCGCGGGACCGCCGAGGGTGCGCAGGACGCGGGTGAGCGGGGTCATGGGATCAATGGTCCCCATCGGGGCCAATGGATTTGAGTTGGCCCATATGGATTTGAGGTGGTCCATGAGGTCGTGGCGTGGACAGCCTGGAGATGCGGCGCGCGGCTGGAGCGGATCGCGACCTGGTCGTCACGGCAGCGGGGACGCGACTGACCTGGCGGCTGAACGGCCGGGGTCACCACGCCGTTCGAGACGGCGGTCGCGGTGCGTGGGCCGCGCACGCGGCGAAACGCTCGCTTGTCGCCCGCGCAGGAGGAAATCACGATCCACATTCCAGCGGAACATCAGACGGGCGCGTCATCGAAACCGAGGGCGAGAAAGCAACAGCGGAGAAGATCCGGAAAGCGGCCGAACAGTTCCGCACCCCAGAAAGGCACTATCGGTTCGACAACCACTGCCTGACGCAGAAGCCGGATGGGTCAGGCAGCGAGTGCGGCCTGGCCGGCCGTGGTCAGTGCGGCGGGGCCGGGGGTGGCGCTGATCAGGCCCGCGGTGGTCAGGCGGGTGCCGATGAACTGGTCGGTGCAGCCGAGGCCGTCGACGAGGAGTGCGGTGCCGGAGAGCTGGCAGCGGCCGGCGGCGACGGCGCGCAGAACGGCGCGGTCGCGGTGGGTCAGTGTGGCGATCATCTTCTTCTCCTTGCGGGTAAATCTTCTACTTACTCATACGTCGAAGAAGAAGGCGTTGGTTCGACCTCATCGGCAGAGAATTCTGCGCGAACGCCCAGGAGGCGTACCGGGCGGTTGTGGTCGAAGCAGGCGAGGACGGTCAGGGCGGCGTCGGCCAGGTCGTGAGCGGAGGACGTCGGTGCGGGCAGTTTCATCGAGCGGACGTTGGTGAAGAACGGTGCGAAGCGCACCTTCACGCCGATGCGCACGGCTGGGCGGCCTTCGGCGACCACGTCCGTGGCCACCTCCTGGGCCAGCGCCACGACCTCGCGACGGATGTCGTCCAACGACGTCAGGTCCTGTTGGAACGTCTTCTCGTGCGAGCGGGACTTCACCACCCACGGCGTTGCGCTGACCACGGTGTCGCCGGCGCCGAGTGCGATCGTGCGGAAGTACGGGCCCATGCGCGGGCCGAAGCGGGCGGCCAGTGCGCCGGGGTCGGCGGTCGCGAGGTCGGTGACGGTCGTCAGGCCCAGTTCGGCGAGTTTGCGGGCGGTTTTCGCGCCGATGCCCCACAGCGCGGACGTGGGGCGGTGGCCCATGACCTCGGCCCAGTTCGCCTGGACGAGCTGGAAGACGCCGGCCGGTTTGCCGAAGTCGGTCGCGAGCTTGGCGCGCAGCTTGTTGTCGCCGATGCCGACCGAGCAGTGCAGGCCGGTCGCGGACAGCACCGCCGCCTGCAGGGACCGGGCCAGCTCGAAGGGGTCGGTGACCGAGGCGCCGACGAACGCCTCGTCCCAGCCCACTACCTCGACGACCACGGGGAATGAGCGCAGCACCGCCATGACGTCCGCGGACGCCGACTCGTACAGGGCGTGGTCGACGGGGAGGAACACGGCGTCGGGGAGCTTCTTGAACGCTGTCCGCAGCGGCATGCCGGAGTGCACGCCGAACGCGCGCGCTTCGTAGGACGCGGTGGCCACGACGGCGCGTTCGGCCGGGTCGCCGTTGCCGCCGAACACCACGGGTGTGCCGCGCAGCGACGGATCGCGCAGGACCTCCACCGCCGCGATGAACTGGTCGAGGTCCACGTGCAAAACCCAGTCCGCCATGCTGGACAGTGTGAAACGGTCCGCCGGAATCCTCCTGTTCAGGAGAACGTCGCAGCTGGAAGTCCTGCTCGGGCACATGGGCGGCCCGTTCTGGGCGCGCAAGGACGCGGGCGCGTGGTCCGTGCCGAAGGGCGAGTACACCGAGGACGAGACGCCGGAGGCGGCGGCGCGGCGCGAGTTCACCGAGGAGCTCGGGCTGCCGGTGCCGGAGGGGGAGCTGGTCCCGCTCGGGGAGGTCAAGGGGTCCGGCAAGGTGATCACGGTGTGGGCGCTGGAGGGTGACCTCGACCCCGCGCAGGTCACGCCGGGAACGTTCGAGCTGGAGTGGCCGCCCAGGTCGGGGCAGCGCAGGACGTTCCCCGAGGTGGACCGGGTCGAGTGGTTCGGCCTGGACGAGGCGAGCGCGAAGATCGTCTCCGCGCAGCGCCCCTTCCTCGAACGGCTCAGCTCCAGATAGCGGCGACCCACTCCGGGTGGTCGATGAACGGGTTGCGGTTGTGCTGGAAGCGGTCGTAGATCAGCTGGTTGCGGCGCTGCTCGAACGCGTCCGGCGGGTCCTGCCGGTGCCACTGCAGCAGGACCGACAGCTTGCCGTGGTAGGGCTGCGTGCCGTTGTTGACCGCGTCCCTCATCTCCAGGTCGGGGAAGCCGTCGGTGCCCTCGTAGCGCACGGCCATGTAGAACAGCATGCGCGCAACGTCGCCCTTCACGGCGTTGCGGGGCTCCCACGAGTCGGCGTCGCCGTAGTTGCCGGGTGCCTCGGAACGGGCGGTGCCGCCGTTGTCGAAGTCCTTGTTGCCGCGGTCGGCGTTGACGGACACGTCCTCCGGCCGCAGGTGGTGGACGTCCGTGCCGGGGCCGGTGGCGGTGCCGAAGTCGCCGTGCGACTTGGCCCAGACGTGCTCGCGGTTCCAGTCGTCGGCGTTGCCGCCGTTGGAGCTCTTGGACTGCGAGCGGCCGCTGTAGAGCAGGACGACGTTCGCGGGGTTGGCCGGGTCCTCGTCGGTGACCTTCAGCGCGTCCCAGACCTGGTCGTAGCTGAGCTTGGTCTGGTTGCGGATGATGCCGTTCAACGCCGACTTCAGCGCCGGGCCCGTCTTGCCCGCGGCCGCGGCGTAGTAGTCACCGCTTGGCGGCGGCGAAGTCGTCGTTGTCGTCGAGGTCGGCGGCGGTGTCGTGGTGCCGGCGAACGCGAACGCCGTGGACGAGGTCAGGCCGGCGTGCGAGAAGTACGCGCTCAACGAGCCCGTCACGTCGACGAGCCGGCCCATGAGCGACGGGTTCGTCTTCAGGCCCCACGCGGACCGGAACGACGACGGGACCTGCACGTAGACCATGCGCGACGTGCCGGTCTCGGCCGCCGTGTCGGCCAGTGCGAGCGCGTAGTCGCTGGGGAACCCGGAGCGGACGACGGTGGTGGTCGCGGTGGGCTGGCCGACGACGTACCCCCTGACCGTCGCGGACGACCCGTTCTGCTGGCTGATCGCCTGCGCGACGGTGAGCGGTGCTGCCGCGGTCGCGGCGGTCGCCCCGTACAGGCCGACCGCCGCCAACAAGCCGATGACTAACGCGAGCGGACTCCACCGTGCCATTCGCACTCCCCGATCGTGTGGATGTTGTGCACACGATCAGGGCTGTGGGTCAACGGACGGTAAACGCAGTGTCACGGCACCAGGACGACCTTGCCGGTGGTGCGCTTCGACTCGACCAGTTCGTGCGCCTTCGCGGCCTCCGCGAGCGGTACGACGTGGTCGAGCCGGACCCGCAGCGGGGGCAGTGCCGCGAGGTCGGCACCCGACGCCGACACGCCCTCGAACAGCTCGAACCGCACTCCGAGCTCGGCCGCGCGCTCGGCGGAGAACCCCGGGTTGCCCGGGATGATCGACACCAGCACCCCGCCGGGCTTCAGCACGGAGGCGGACCGCTCGGCGTACTCGCCGCCGATCGTGTCGAACACCACGTCGACCGGGTCGATCGCGGTGAAGTCCTCGTGCCGGTAGTCGATGACCTCGTCCACGCCGAGCGAACGCAGGAAGTCGTGCTTGGCCGTCGACGCCGTGCCGATCACGTGCGCGCCGCGCGCCTTGGCGAGCTGGACCGCCACGTGCCCGACGCCGCCCGCGGCCGCGTGGACCAGAACGGTCTGACCAGCCGACAGACCGCCGCGTCCGATCAGGGCCTGCCACGCCGTCAGCGCCACCATCGGCACCGCGCCCGCCTGTTCGACGGTCAGCCACGACGGCCGCGGCGCCAGGTCGGCGGCGTCGGCCACGACGTGCTCGGCGTACCCGCCGCCGGCGCCGGGGAACGGCAGCAGCCCGAACACGTCGTCCCCGACCGCGAACCCCTCGGCGCCGTCCCCCAGCTCCACGACCGTCCCCGCGACGTCCCACCCGAGCGTGAACGGCGGCTCCCCGAGCGCGGGGAACCCGCCGGCGCGGACGTAGGTGTCGACCGGGTTGACGCCCGCCGCACCCACCTGGACCAGCACCTGACCCGGACCGGGCACCGGGCGCGGCACCTCCGCGACCTCCAGCACGGACGCGTCGCCGACGGTCTTCTGCGTGATGACTCGCATGTTCTCCCCTTCGATGCCCTCAACGGGGATCATCATGCAGTTAGCGCAAACTATTAGTAAGTAGGCACCTTGTGGTGACTACCGGCGGAGGTACAGGTCGCGCAGCAGCGCGATCTCCGCGGCGTGGTGGATGAACTCGCGGTTGATGTGCAGCACGAGCGCACCGAACGGCAGGTCCGAGAACGGCTCCGCCGGACCGCACGGCACCGTCAGGTCCGCCTTCGCCGCCCCCGCCTGCCACCGCGCGAAGGCCTCGTCGAGCTGCCGCAGCGCCTCGTCGGCGGTCGTCGCGTACGACCAGGTCAGGTAGTCGGCCGGCGGTCCGCCGAAGTGCGCCGCCGAACGGGCGTTGAGCACTCCGACGACGACGTGGGCCATCCGCCACGCGATCGTCGTGACCGGCGCGGGTTCCGGCACGGGGTGCTCCCAGTCGATCGATCCGTCGCGGTGCACCGTCCACGCGCCGGGCACGGGCTCCCAGAAGTACTCGTCGTCGGTCAGCCCGTCGAGCCGTGCGCGCAGCTGGTGGCGCCAGTGCCAGTCGAGCTGGTCGGTCAGCTCCTTGTTCCAGTCCATGCCCGGACGCTAAGACCGCTTGCGGACAACCACCGCCCTGAAAGCACCACCGACATTCATAAACCGAGCGCTCGATATAGTATTGGCGCATGACGACGGTGCAGGAGACCGCGGCGGTCCGGTACGGCATGTGGGTGCTGTGCCCGGCCATCGGTGCCGCCGCGGTCTGGGGGCTGAAGCTGGCGGCGAACTGGGTGGCCGGCCTGAGCTGGTTCCCCTTCCAAGGGGTGTTCAGGCTGGTCACGGAGCTTCCCGAGCCGTGGGTGACGATCGGTGCGCCCGTGGTCGGCGCGGGGCTTGGGTTCGTGTTCGCGCTGATCTGGGCCGCGGACATGCTGTCCGTGGACGTCGGGCACGACCGGGTCGCGCTCCACAGGGACGACAGGAGCTTCGAGTTCACCCGCGCCGAGGTCGAGTCCGCGTTCAGCGAGGGCAGGCAGCTGGTGCTGCTGGGAACGAACGGCGCCGAGCTGGCCCGGGAGAGCACGGACATCTCCGCGAGCAGGCTGGAACAGGCGTTCACCGGCCAGGGCTACCGGTGGCGCGACGCCGACCCGTTCGCCGACGACTTCCGGCTGTGGGTGGAGGACACGCCCGGCCTGCCGCCGGACGTGAACGCGCTGCTGGCCGCACGCAAGAAGGCGATCACGCGGTACGAGCACGGCGAGGCCGCCGAGCTGGCGCGGGAGGTCCGCAAACGCGGCGTCTGCGTCAAGGACAAGAAGAAGAGGCAGTACTACCGGTGCGCACCGTAGACCCGGCGAAGCACGCGCGGAAGAAACGGCACATCACCGACACCGCGGCCGGCCTGTTCGCCGAGAAGGGCTTCGAACGCACGACCGTCGCGGACATCTGCCGGCGGGCGGGCATCAGCACGGGCAGCCTGTTCCACTACTTCCCCACCAAGCGCGCGATCTTCGAGGAGATCTTCGAGCAGGACGGCCAGGACAACGCCGAGGTGTTCGCACAGGCGCGCGCGCTCACGCCGTGGGAGGGCGTGCAGCTGGTCGTCGAGCACCTCGCCGCACCGGCCATGGACCGCGTGGTGGCCGGTCTGGTGCTGGAGGTCGTGGCGCAGGCGAGCCGCGACCCGGAGCTGTCCGCGCTGATCAGCCGCAACGAGGTGGTGGTGCGCGACGAGCTCGCCGCGCTGCTGCAACGGGCCCACGACGAGGGCCAGGTGGTGCTGCCGGTGAGCGCGCGGACCGCCGCGAGCTGGGCGCAGGGCCTGGTCGACGTCCTCTACACGCGGCTCGTCGACCCGGACTTCGACCCGGCCGAACAGGTGACGACCCTCCGGTTGATCCTTTCCCGTTTCCTGGGTGCTGCCGCACCATGAGGGCATGGCTTACGACGTCGCCCGAGTCCGCTCCCACTTCCCGGCCCTGCGGGAGGGCGCCGCGCACTTCGACGGCCCCGGCGGGTCGCAGGTGCCGGACGTCGTCGCCGACGCCGTCCGCGACACGCTGCTCAGCGCCGTGTCGAACCGGGGTTCGGTCACGGCGGCCGAACGCAGGGCCGAGGAGGTCGTGCGGACGGCGCGCCGCACGATGGCCGAGTTCCTCAACGCCGGCAGCATCGTGTTCGGCCGCAGCATGACCCAGCTGACCTACGACCTGGCCCGCACGCTCGCGAAGAACTGGCGGCCGGGCGACGAGATCGTCGTGACCAGGATGGACCACGACGCGAACATCCGGCCGTGGGTGCAGGCGGCCGAGGCGGCACGGGCCACGGTGCGGTGGGCGCCGTTCGACCGGGCCACCGGTGAGCTGCCGGTGGAGGCGGTGACGAACCTGCTGTCGGACCGCACGCGGGTCGTGGCGGTCACGGCGGCGTCGAACCTGCTCGGCACCCGGCCCGACATCCAGGCCATCGCGAACGCCGCGCACGAGATGGCCGCGTTCGTCTTCGTCGACGGCGTGCACTACACCCCGCACGTGCCGGTGGACGTCGAGGAGCTCGACGCCGACTTCTTCGTGTGCTCGCCCTACAAGTTCCTCGGCCCGCACCTGGGGGTGCTCGCGGCGGCACCGGAGCTGCTGGAGACGCTGCGGCCGGACAAGCTGCTGCCCTCGACGAACACCGTGCCGGAACGGTTCGAGCTCGGCACGCTCCCCTACGAACTGCTGGCCGGCACGACCGCCGCCGTGGAGTTCATGCGCACCCTCGACGGCTTGGAGGAGCACGAGCTGAAGCTGCGCGACCAGTTGGAGAACGGGCTGCTGGAGCTCGGTGCCCGTGTCTACAGCAAGGCGGCGAACCGCACTCCGACGGTGCTGTTCTCGGTCGACGGCCTGGAGCCCGCCGAGGTGTACCGCAGGCTCGGCGCCGAGGGCGTCAACGCGCCGGCCGGCCACTTCTACGCGCTGGAGTGCTCGCGGTGGCTCGGCCTCGGCGACAAGGGCGCTGTGCGCGCGGGCATCGGCCCGTACAACGACGAGTCCGATGTGGACCGTCTGCTCAAGGCCGTCGCACGACTGCGTTGAGTCAGACGAAGAAGAACAACCCGATGTAGCCGAGGCCGACGAACAGCGACGCGTTCAGCTTGCGCGTCACGTTCTCGTGCCGGTGGAAGGCGATCAACGCGCGCGACCGCGCCCCCATCACCTTCTCGCCCGCCTCGGGGTCGGGCAACTGCGGTGTCGTGATCACGTCGCCGGTCGGGCCGAACGCGAGCATCAGCTGCGGGCCTGACCGGCGCACGCCGTGCAGCTGCTGCCACGGCACGCGGTAGCTCCAGATCCCGGTGTGGAGCACGACCGCGCCGGCGTCCAGGCGCAGCAACGGCTGGAACCGCGTCACCGCCGACACCGCGCACTGCATGCCCAGCAGCCCGAGCACGACCCAGTCCGGGTAGTGGTGCACCGCGACCAGTGCCCCCACGGCGGCCAGCGCCAGCACCACGCCCTCGACCAGTCTGCGGTCACCCGGCCAGATGGCGTGCGGCAGCTCGACCGGCGCGGTCCCGGTGACCGGTTCGCCGGGCAGGTGTGCACTGTGGACGATGTGCCGCGGCCGCACGCGGGTCAGCGTGGTGGTCGCCACGACCTCGCCCTCGACCACGACCGCGACCTGCCCGCCGTGGTGCCACTCGCCCGCGATCACGACCTCCGCCGGCTCGTGCTGCGCCGGCGGCGGCTCCTCGCCCCGCCACACCGCGCCGAACTCCTCGGTGTCGTGGTACAGCGGCTCGTCCAGCCCGAGATCGGTCATCACCGCGACGGTGGCGACGTCTTCCCTGTTGTACCGCAACAGAATCCGGCGCACGGTCAGCGGGTGCGCCTGCACCCGCACCGCCGTGACCGGGCCGGTCCACAGCGAGCGGCGGCGCCGTTCCCGCGCTGCGAGCATGATTGCGAAGAACACCGCGGCACCGCCGAGCGTGAGCCACCAGGTGACGTCCTCCGGCTCGGCGACCATCCGCACCCACGGGCCGTCCGCGAGCACCGGCACCTTGTCGCCCACCTGGTAGCTGTCGGGGGCGAGCGGTTCGAACGCCGTCCGCTGCCCCTCCGGCAGCTCCACCCACACCTGGTAGGCGTCCTTGACCTCGACCACCTCGGCGTCGACCCGGCTGGCCTGCGCGACGTGCCCGGCGACCTCGTCGGAGCTCAGGTCGTACTGCACGAACGTGAGGAAACCGAACAGCACCAGCAGAACGGCGACGATGCGCAGCACCCCGCGCGGTGGCGGCATGTCCGGCAGGATCACCACCACCGGGCCCGCCGCCTGGCGCTGGTCCGCACGTGACCGGACCGTCAACGCCGCGACGACCGCGCAGGCCGCCGCGTGCAGCCCGAACGCGATGTTCGCCGTCGGGTCGTTGTCGAGCGCGAGCTCCATGACGCCGAACAGCACGCCCATCGCGCACCCGGTGAGCACGCGGCCGAACAGCAACAGCAGCGGTGCCGCCAGCAACGGCACCACGGCGAGCGCGAACAGCGGGTCGGGCAGGCAGGGCCGCGCCGTCGTGCACGGAGCCTCCCCCGCCGCACCGGAGACGACGAACGCGAGCACCCAGCCGCCGACCAGCCCTGCCTTGGTCACCCACCACGGAACCGCTGCCGCGTGCCAGCGCTGGACATCCATGTGCGGATCATGGCACGACCATTGCTCCGAACGGTGTGGTTCACCACCGGTCGAGTGGGTATCCGCAGCTCACATCGACCCATGAGGTGGAGGATCACATGCTGGCAATAGCGGCCGCAGTGGCGTTCGGCCTCGCCCTGCTGTTCGATCTCGCGAAGATCTCGCTCGGCAGCGTCGTCACGCTGAACACGCTGGTGACGCTCGGCCTGTTGCTGGTCGCGCTGCACCTCGCCGGCGTCGGCACGGGTACGCGATCGTTGAGCTGGCGGCGCCGTGCCCGCAGGTAAAGCCCCGGAGAGCCCCGCCAAGCTGCCCAAGGGCGCTTGGTGGGGCGTTCTCAAGCGCACGGTCAAAGAGTTCAACGACGACAACCTGACCGACTGGGCGGCCGCGCTCACCTACTACGCGGTGCTGTCGCTGTTCCCCGGTCTGATCGTCCTCACGTCGGTGCTCGCGCTGCTCGGTGAGACGACGACGCAGGAGCTGCTGAAGTACGTCGACGAGGTGGCGCCCGGCGAGGCCGGCGACCTGATCAAGTCGTCGATCCAGGAGCTGCAGAACAGCCAGAACGCCGCCAGCGTGCTCGGCATCGTCGCCCTGCTGACGGCGCTGTGGACGGCGTCGGGGTACCTCGGTGCGTTCATGCGGGCCTGCAACGCCATGTACGACGTGCAGGAGGGCCGGCCGTTCTGGAAGCTCGTGCCGTTGCGGCTCGGGCTCACCCTCGGCTCGGTCGTGCTGATCTCGCTCACCCTCGGCGCGCTGGTGCTGACCGGCGGGGTCGCGGACACCGTCGGCGACTGGCTGGGTCTGGGCGACGCGGTCGTCACCGTGTGGGACGTCGTGAAGTGGCCGGTGATCCTGCTGCTGGTGAGCCTCGCGTTCGCGGTGCTCTACTGGGCGGCGCCGAACGTGCGGCAGCCGGGCTTCCGCTGGGTCACGCCGGGCAGCCTGCTCGCGATCGTGCTGTGGGCGCTCGCGACCGTCGGTTTCGCGATCTACGTGGCGAACTTCGCGTCCTACAACAAGACCTACGGCTCGCTCGGTGGCGTGATCGTCTTCCTGGTGTGGCTGTGGATCTCGAACATCGCGGTGCTGCTGGGCGCCGAGTTCGACGCGGAACTGGAACGCGGCCGCCGCATCGAGCAGGGCGAGGACCCGGAGAAGGCCTCACCCGAGCCGCGAGATCTCCCGGGGTAGCTCGGCCTTCGTCGCACGCCACTCGCCGTCCGGGCCGGCCTCGATGCGCTCGGTGCCGTCGTTGGGCACCACCACCCACAGCTGGTCCGCCGACGACAGCCACACCACGCCGATGCCGTCGGCCCGGTGGCTGGTGGCGTACTCGTAGGACTTGCGGAACACGTCACCGCCGTTGCGGTCGGTCACCCGCACCTCGCTCGCGCTCTCGGCGTGCGCGACGAACTTGCCGCTGGGCGAGGTCTTCGGCGCGCCGGGGCTCGCGAACCGGTCCTGCCGGTCGTCACCGCACGCCGTCAGCACCAGCAGCAGAGCGAGGACCGCGGTGGCGAGACGGGAAAAGCGGTGCGTCATACCGCCAAAGGTAGCTAGCGTGATCAGCCGTGTGGGACGTTCTTGAACGATTTTACGACTCTGTGGCCCGACCGGGATCTCGCGTTGAGGAACACGGCGAGCTGACGCTGTTCCTCCAGGCAGGCGACGGCTACCCGTACTACGCGCGGCCGCGGTTCCCCGACGGGCGCCCGTCGGTGGCCGACGTGCTCGCGGTGCGGGAGCGCCAGCGGTCGCTGGGCGTGCCGGAAGCGCTGGAGTGGGTGCACGAGACGACACCGGACCTGCTGGCCGTGGCGCGGGAGGCGGGCATGGACGTGCTGCAGGCGCCGCTGCTGGTGCTCGACCCGGCCCGCCTGCCGGAGCCGCACCCGCACGTCCGCGTCCTGGGCACACGACCGGCCGAGGTCACCGCGGTGGCGGCGCTGGCGTTCTCCTCACCGGGCACCGCCGCGGGCGAGACTGGTGCGGCCGAACGGGACGCGGCGCTGGCGGAGGCGGGAACCACCTCGGCGGACACCCGGCACCGGCACGCCGTGGCCGACCTGCCGGGTGAGGGCGTGCTCGCGGTCGGCACCGCGCAACGGGCCGGTGACGTGGTGGAGGTCGTCGGGGTCGGCACGCTGCCCGCGGCACGGCGCCGCGGTCTCGGTGGTGCGGTCACGGCGGCGCTCGCACGCGACGCCCTGGACCGGGGTGCCGGCCTGGTGTTCCTGTCTGCGGCCGGCGAGGAGGTCGCCCGCGTGTACGAGCGGGTCGGGTTCCGCCGGATCGGGACCGCCTGCATCGCGTCGGCCTGAGCGGCCCCGCGGTCTCGAAAAGGTCCCGAACGCACCCTTCGTCCCGCATCCGGCGCCTCCCGCCGGGGCGGGCCGACTACCCTCGTGCGCGTGATCAAGGACTTCGGTGCCGGTTTCGGACTGCTCCTGCGCGGCTTCCGGCTGGTGTTCAGCTCGCCCAAGCGGGTGCTGGTCGGGGCGCTGCCCGCGGTGCTCACCGCGGTGCTGATGATCACCGGCTGGACCCTTCTGTTCACCAACATCGACTCGGTCGCCGGGTGGCTCACCGGGTTCGCGGACTCGTGGAGCGAGACCTCGCGCGGCGTCGTCGAGGTCGCCGTCGGCATCTCCGTCGTCGTGGCGGCGCTCGGGTTGAGCGTGCTGCTGTTCACCGCCATCACGTTGATGATCGGCGGCCCGTTCTACGAGTACATCGCCGAGGAGGTCGAGGACGAGCTCGGTGGTGTGCCCGAGGCGGAGCAGGTCGGGTTCTGGCGCGGGTTCGTGGTCGGGTTGCGCGGCACGCTGCTGCTGGTCGGTACCTCGGTCCTGTTCGCGGTCCCGCTGTTCCTCGGCGGGTTCATCCCGATCGTCGGGCAGACGCTGATCCCGGTGCTCGCCGTGTGCATCAACGGCTACCTGCTGGGCATCGAGCTCACCGGCATCCCGTTCACGCGCCGCGGCCGGACGTTCAAGCAGCGCCGCAAGCTGCTCGCCACCCGCCGTTCGCTCGTGCTCGGCTTCGCGGTGCCCACCTACCTGCTGTGCCTGATCCCGCTGGCCGCGCTCGTCGTGATCCCGGCGGCGATGGCCGGTGGGACCGTGCTGTCGCACCGGCTGCTGTCGGGTGAGCAGGCGGTGCGGCCCGCCGGACCGGTCGGACCGGCGGGACCGGGGTACGTCGCCTAGGGCGCTCGCTCGGAACGGTCAGAACGGCAGCCAGGCCTGCTGCGCGAGCCCGTTGCGCGCGACGACCTGCACGCCCGCGGCCGACACCGACCACAGCTGGTCGCCGATCACGATGGTGCGCCGCGCTCCGCCGTACTGCTGCGTCTGCGGTTCGGTGATGCGGCCGGTGTCGCGCAGCTGGTCGCCGTCGACCCTGAGCACGACGGAGGTGGCGTTCTGGGCCGACCTGTAGGTCGTCACCGGGACCACGAGCGTGCCGTCCTGCGGCCAGAACAGGAACGCGTGCGGGTCGTACTGCGCCTCGGAGCTGGAGTCCGGCAGGTGGAACTGGGCGAGCCGCTGCGGTGCCGCGGGGTTGCGGACGTCGAACAGCGACACCTGGGTGCCGGTCGTGCGGCCCTGCTCGGTCGCCTCCTGGCCGACGCCGATCAGCCTGCCGTCGCCCGCGGGGTGCAGGTAGGCGGAGAAACCGGTGATCTTCAGCTCGCCGGTCACCCTGGGCCGCACCGGGTCGCTGAGGTCGAGCGTGTAGAGCGGGTCGGTCTGGCGGAACGTGACGACGTAGCCGGTGCGGCCGATGAAGCGGACGCTGTAGATGCGTTCGCCCTTGCCGAGCCCGTCGACCCGGCCGACCTGGGCCAGCTTGTCGCCGTCGCGGCGCAGCGTCGTGACGGCGCTCTGGGTGGGCGGGGGCTGCGGGCTCCCGGCGTCGCCTGCCCGCCAGCAGCACCGCGACGTGGTGCCCGAGGTCGTCGCGACGCGCAGCACGCCCTCGTGCTCGGACAGCGAGTACTGGTTCAGCAGCGTGCCGGGGACCTCACCGGACGCGACGTGCTTCGGCGGGCCCGCCTGGCCGATGTCGAACTGGTGGATCGCCGTGGTGACCGGGCGCGCGACGCCCGGCCGGTCCGGCAGCTCGGGCAGCAGCCGGTGGTCGTCGGCGATGTAGAGGGTGCGGTCGGTGCCGTAGACGGTGTCGCCGTCGGCCACGATCGACACCGGCTGACCGGTGCCCAGCCGGCCGGACAGCTCGAACGTCAGCACGGTCAGCATCGACGACGCCGCGTGCACCGCGGGGTGGCTGACGTTCGCGCAGTCGACCAGGGTGCCGCTGGTCTTCGCGCCGTCCTGGACGAGCTCGTAGCGCGGCAGCCAGGACGTGATCGGCTCGTTCTGCAGGATCTCCCGGTTGCGCCGCAACGCACCCGCGTCGTTCGTCGTCTGGTCCGGGTAGACCCACGGCAGGCGCGGCGAGGAGCGGACGACGACGCGGGCGGTGCCGCCGACCTGGCGGGCGTCGAGGTAGCCGCCGTCGGTCTTGAGGCTGCCGATCTCCTTGAGCGCCTTGAGGTCCACGAGCACGATCTCGCTGCCCTCCAGCGCCCCGGGCGGGTACGGGCGGGCGTCGGGTGCGAAGCCGGCGTCGTGGATGGGAACCGGGTTCTGCACCACCAGCAAAGCGCGGTCGCCGGACACCAGCAGCTGCGTGGCGTGCCGGTCGCCGAGGTCGAGCGTGCCGGACGGGGAGCGGCTCGCGACGTCGACGACGCGCAGCTTGCCGTCGGCGATGGAGATGACGCGCCTTCCGTCCGTCTTCACGAGGTCCGGCTCGTCGACGCCCTTCTCGTGGACGTTCGTCGTGGAGTGGCCCTGCTGCTCGGCGGGCGGTGTGGCGGCCTTCGGCACGGCCTCGCGTTGCGCGACACCGGCCGAGGAGTCCGCGGCCATGCCCTCGGCGGCGGTCAGCGGGAAGTTCCGCCTCCCGCCCAGCCCGAACGCCGTGACGTAGGGGGCCATGGCGGAGCGCAGCTCCTCCACCGCGCCCTCGCAGGAGTCGTACGCGACCAGGCGCACCGGGCCGTGGTCGACGATCGGCGCGGGGAAGGTCTCGTCCCGCACGGCGGAGCTCGCACAGACCCCGGTCACGGCCACGACGGCGGCGCCGGCCAACAGCTTTCTGCCGTTCATGCCACCAGGACGGAACGAGGGCCGGAAGGGGTTGCTCCGCCGTCGCGGCAACCCCTTCCGGCGTTCTCGGGGTGAGCTAGGAGTTGATCTGCTGCTGGATCTGCGTGGCGTAGGTGGAGACGCGCGCGTACACGCCGGGGTAGCCCGCGGACGCGCAGCCCTCACCCCACGACGTGATGCCGATCAGCTTGCCGCCCGCCACCAGCGGGCCACCGGAGTCGCCCTGGCAGGTGTCCGTGCCGCCCTGCGCGTACCCGGCGCAGACCATGTGCGTGGCGTTGAAGTCGCTGCCGTACGAGCTGCTGCAGCTGGAGCTGCTGGTCAGCGGCACGGTGGCCTTGAGCAGGTAGCGCGAGGCCGAACCGCCGCTGGAGGTGGTGCCCCAGCCGAGGATCGTGGAGCTGGTGCCGGCCGCGTACAGGGCGCTGTCGGCGGAGGTGGCGAACTTGATCGGGGTCTGGCTGAGGTTGCGGTCGAGCGTGAGCACCGAGACGTCGTAGCCGCGGGTCACGTCGGTGTAGCTGGGGTGGATCCAGATGCGCGTGACGCGGGCGACGGTGCCCGCGGTGGAGTTCTTGTCGTCGCGGCCGGCCACCACCCGCACCGCCGAGGCCGAGTCGCCCTCGGTGCAGTGCGCCGCGGTGACGACCTTGTTGGGCGCGACCAGGGTGCCGCCGCAGTACTGGAAACCGCTGCTGGTGGCCAGGTACACGACGAAGGGGTAGGTGGACGTGCTGGCGCGCGTGCCGCCGACGATCTGCGCGCCGAGCTCGCCGTCGGTCACCGGAGGGGTCGGAGCTGCTTCGGCCGCGCTGATCGCCGCCATCGGCAGCGTCGCCGCCACCAGTGCCGCGCCCAGCCATGACCGGAGGCGGTGCAGGGTTGCCGCCATGATCATCTCCTTCTTCTGTTGTGCTCCCGGTGCAGAGCCGGGAGTTCTTCAAGGATCAACAGGGTTTTACGAGACGGGCAAGGGCCGGTCCGCGTAGGCCATTCGGCCGTCCGACCACACGCGTGATTGGATCGGGCGCGAACAACCCCGTTCCGAGAGGAAGTTGTGATGGCCCCCACGAAGCCCGAGGTCGACCCGCACGACGGCCCGGCGCCGGCCGACCTGCTCATCCAGGACATCACCGTCGGTGACGGCGAGGAGGCCACGCCCGGTCAGCGCGTCGTCGTCCACTACGTCGGCGTCTCGCACTCGACGGGCGAGCAGTTCGACGCGTCCTGGGACCGCGGTGAGCCGTTCATGTTCCCGCTCGGTGGCGGCCGCGTCATCCAGGGCTGGGACCAGGGCGTCGCCGGCATGAAGGTCGGTGGCCGCCGCAAGCTCGTCATCCCGCCGCACCTGGGCTACGGCGCCCGCGGCGCCGGTGGCGTGATCAAGCCCAACGAGACGCTGATCTTCGTCGTCGACCTGATCAAGGTCGGCTGACGCACGTCGGCCCCTGATGGCGTTCCACTGGTCCGTTCAGTGGAACGCCATTGGTCTGCGCAGCCGATTTGCTCCACTCGTGGAACGGGACCACCCCCGGCTGCGTCATCCTGTCAGTCCGCCACCGCAGTAGGAGGGGAACCACGGTGCCAGAGGACATCGCCGGGTCGGAGCAGATGCTCGCGGGCTGGGAGAAGAACGTCCAGGAGCGCGCAGCCCGCTATCAGGAGATGGCGACGCGCGTGCAGGGGATGACGATCTCCGAGCGGTCCTCCGACGGCGCGGTGGAGCTCACCATCGGGTCCAACGGCATCCTGCAGCACCTGGTGATCAACGAGTCCGCCGCCGGCCGCCGCATGGCCGAGGTCAGCGGCGAGATCATGAAGCTGCTGCAGCGCGCGCAGTCCCGCATCCCGGAGCTGCTGCAGGCCGCGATGGCCGAGACGATCGGCACCCAGGACGAGACCGCCAACGTCCTGTTCAACGAGGCCAAGAAGAACTTCCCGGCACCGCCCGCGGAGGACCCGCCGGCCGCGCCGCAGCACCGCAACGAGCTGAGCTTCCGCGTGGAGGACGACGCACCGCCGTCCCGTCCCACCCCGCCACCACCGCCGCCGCGCCGCCGTCCGCCTTCGGACGACGACGACTTCGGCGGGGAGTCCGTGCTCTCCTGATCCTGTCCGCTGCTCGAACTTGAGGGGGTTCGATGACTTCCGGTGGTTTCAACGTCACGTCCGACGTCCTGGAAGCGCACGTCAAGGCGCTGCAGGGCCTCCAGGGGAGGCTGCAGGGAGCCGTCGACGCGGCGAACACCGTGTCGATGCCGACTGACGCGTACGGCATCATCTGCCAGCCGTTCCGGATGCTGCTGGACCCCGTCGAGCAGTGGGGCATGGACGCGTTGAAGGGCGTCGCCGAGGCGATGGACGCGACCGCCAAGCGCATCGACGAGACCGCGAAGCACTACCAGGCGGTGGAAGACTCCATCGTGCGGACCCTCCAGGGCGGAGCCTGATGTCGTCACCCAACCCGCTGGTGGCCCAGGCACCTGCTGAGCCGTCGGGTTTCTTCAACGCGGGCACCGGTGACAACGGCTGGGCCACGGGCATCTCCATCGCCGAGTCCGCGATGGACGCCTACAACGGCATCTCCGAGGGCAACTGGATCGAGGGCGGCCTCGGCGTGCTCGGCTTGGCCGCCGACGCCGCCTCGATGGCGATCGACCCGTTCGGCACCCTGCTGTCCTCTGCGGCCTCGTTCCTGATGGAGCACATGCAGCCGTTGAAGGAGGCCCTGGACTGGCTGGCGGGCAACCCGCCGGTGATCGAGTCGTACTCGACGACGTGGAAGAACGTCTCGGCCGAGGTGGGCAAGGTCGCCGCCGAGTACAAGGCGTCGGTCGACGGCACTTCTGCCTGGACGGGTCCTGCCGCGGATGCCTACCGTGCCGCGGCGGGTGGTCAGCTGGACGCGTTGTCGGGTGCCGCTTCGGCCGCTGGGTCCGTGGGGACCGTTGTCGGTGTGATGGGCATGGT
>NZ_JBVJRC010000021.1:0-33542 GCF_055608005.1 Lentzea sp. NPDC036955
CAGCACGAGCACCAGGCCCCCGCCGTCGACCCACCCGCAAGGCCCTCACCAGCACGAATCACATCCCCACCCGATGCTGAACCGCGGACTCCCCCACGCCGCCCAGGGTGCAGCCGGGCTGGGCCAGGTCGAAGCCCACGTAGCCGAGCCGGACGACGCCGAACCCGCGGACCACCACGAGGACCAGGCCCCCGCCGTCGTCCCACCCGCGAGGCTCTGACCAGCACGAATCACATCCCCCGCCGGACCGGGAGGCGAAAAGGCCGGCCAAGCCGGACGACGTCGAGCCCGCGGCGCCTCCTGGTCGAGCAGCGCGCGAGGTTCGAGGTCAAGGCCGGGCCGGACCGGGCCGAGCCTCCGACATCGAGGGCGAGCAGCTCGGCCTGCTCGACCTCAGCGGCCGACGTCAAGCAGGCCGAGACCGAGCCGGCCGAGGTCGAACTGGAGACCAAGCTGGCCGACGTCGAACAGGCCGAGATCGAGATCGAACTGGAGGTCGAGCAGGCCGGCGTCGAACACGACGGCCGAAGCCGCCGAGGTTCGAGGTCGAGGTCGAGCAGGTCGAGGCCGCCGAACAGGACGACGCTCGCGCCCTCACGCGAAAGGCCGGCCAACCACCCGACCTAACACCACCTAACACTCCTCACCAGCACAAATCACATCCCCCTGCCGGAAAGGCCGGCGGAACAACCGCACTCCCCCGCAACCACACAGGTCGAGCCGATCAACGCTGAGGGGCGCGACCGAGGACGAACTGGTCGACGCCGAGCCGCAGAGCACCTCCAGCAGCAGCACGACCACGAACGTTACGAGGTTCGTGCCGAGGTTCGTCACGACGGTGAACCTCGGCCTGAACACGAGCGAGGCCCGTCCCGGCAACGCCGGGACGGGCCTTCGAGCATGCCGGGCAGAGCACCACGTCCGGTTTCACCTAGCCGTCGTCGCGGAAACGCTCTTCGGGCGGCTGGCTGTCGCGCAGCACGTCGGTCAACCCACTGCGCAGCCCGTGCGCCTGCCGCGTCAGCACGACCACCGCGGCCACCGTGATCACCATCGGCATGAGCACGAAGGGCGTGATCAGCTCGAAGAAGGTGACGATCACCATGCCCGCGATACCGAGTAGCACCACCCGCGGCGAACGCCAGCAGCAGCATGAGGCGCCGGAACATCTGGGCGTTGCCCAGCGCGACGACCAACAGGCCGCGTCGCCGGGGAGGCGCCGTATCGCCGGGCTCGTCCCGGTCGTCACGACCATCGCCGAGACGAAAAGCGTCACGACCGCCGTCACCGGACTTGTGCCGGTCATGACGGCCTCCGCCGGCTTCGTGGTGCTCGTGGTGCACGTGGATGTCGCCGTGCACCACGAAGTTGCGCACCCTGCCCACGATGCCGGTGAAGCCCTCCGGTGCCACCTGCTCGGCGCCAGCCGGGTGCGCCATCTCCTGGCCGCCGCGCAGTGCAAGCGCGCTGAACAGCAACTAATCACGTCCCCAGCGGACGCCGAGCCGGTCGTGCAGACGAGTCGGTCAGACCACCACGCGGGAACGCCGGCCAACCACGCCGTCTTAACACCACCTAACACGCCCCACCAGCAATAACACGTCCCCACGCACCCAGTCCGTCAACCCCAGCGACCCACGCCGACCCGCGGGCGCCCGGACTCACGCGCACCTCGACGACGTCCCCTGGCAGATCCACGGCGAAGCCGCAGGAGCTGGCACCTTGAGCACGAGACACACCGCTCGCAGATCTCCCCCAATGCAGGGAGGCCAACACCGAGAGAACTCCTGCTTGAGGGACGCCGGTCCCTCAAGCAGGAGGGCGCCAAGGCCATCAATCGCAGGGGAGCCATGCATTCCGCCGGACACACCCACTAGTGGGACTGTCCGGCGGAATGCACCACCACCAGCCTGCGACACAGCCCCCCCAGCTCCCACGAGTGCAGCAGCGCCAAGGAGCTCCTCGGGCAGCACACGCGCGATCGCGGGCGAGTTGTCGCGCGCCGGTCGGCAGCGACAGGAACGCTGGACCCCCCAGGCTGAGCAGTGGGCTTCGCGTCCGCAGACCTCTCGCAGGAGCGCAAGGTAAGGAAACTCAGCCGACTTAGAGACCCTCAGCTTTTCTCTCTGATCTCCCTTAACGACACCCTTCCGGGTATTCACTTTTTTCACGAGCCATCTCAGGGCCAGCAAAACGCTATGGACTCCTCTGTGTTGCGCGCCTAACCTAATGTAGACAGATCCGATCAGGCGAGACAACCGCGAGGGAAAAATGCCTGAGACAATTACAGCAGAAAAGAGATACGAATATGGAAACCTTAGAAAGCGCCGAAGAATCAGTCACGACCCCGTACTACGCTCCACCCCGCCGATTCCGTGAGGGCGACCCCTTCCTGAGAGATCATCAGGTGTGCGTAGACGGCTGGCCCTGCGACACAGACGAGGGCGAGGAATGCCCCTTCACCTCAGGTCACAGCTGGTAAGACACCTCCTAACGTCACATCAGCTGCACCTAACTCGCACCACAACAGATGAGGCGATCCAACGGGAGCCAGGAAAACCCCGCCCGAACTCGTGCGGGGTTTTCCTTATGTTTGGCAAGCAGGGGTTCACCGCACCGAGACTCGGCTTTCAAAGCCACCGAACAGCCCAAGCGCATGAGACCGATAATTACTAGCCCTTGTTTGAACTATCACTTCACTCGGGTTGTACTCCTATACCATCTGCCCCAACTCTGAGGACGAAAATCGCGAAAGGATGGTTGTGGTGGTGCGAAGTTCTGTGTCGTTCATGGTGGTCAGGGCGGCATGTGGGACGACGAGGACGAGCACTGACCCTCACGTCCCGTCCAACGAAGCCTTGTGAGCCGCCGACTTCCCCCCACCCGGTGTGGTCGGGAACGAACTCAGAATCCGCCCTCTCTCCAAAAGCAAGAGAGCCCAAACCAGATCATCACAGGGGACTCCTCCGGGGCCCGTCAGCAGGGAGTTAGAGATGTCCGCACCGTGGTTCCCGCCTGCCCAGATGGCTGGCGGGCAGGCCAACATCCAGTGGCTGCCTCAGCCCGGACAGGCCGTCGTGCCGGCCTTGTCCAAGCAGCTGCTCAGCCAGGCCCCCTGGATCTTCGTCGTCTACATGGCCTTCCAAGCAGCGTGGACGCCCGGACAGATCACCAAGCTCCTCATGGTGATGATCCCGCTCGCGATCGTCACCGCGATCGTGAAGGCCTGACCGATGCCACCGCAGGAAGAGCCGCCCGCCCCCACGGGGCGGCTCCCCGCCTTGTCGCCAGCTCCACTGTGTTCGGCGCCCCACCGAGTTCACCGGCTCAGTTACCGTCATCCCCGGCTTGAACTCCTCTGGCAAGACGAGGCTCGAGTATCTCGTCTCACAGTTCGTGAACGAGGGCGACCGGGAGGCGTACGACCAGCTCTACGCCCGGTACTTCAAGAGCGTCGTCGCCCATCTGAGGTCCAAGGGCTTCAGCCACGAGTTGGCTCACGACGCGGCGTAGGAGGCCTTCCTCGCCGCGATCGGCGGTCTGCGACGGCTGGACACGCACGGGGCGGCCCTGAGGTGGCTGTACACCACGGCACGGCGGTACGCCCAGCGGATCAGCGCGGTCACCGACACGCAGGTCCCTGTGGCCGCGCTGGACGCGCTTGCTCCGCCGGTGCACGACGAGAGCTTGTTCGTCGCCGACGCGATCGCCATCTCGGCGGCGATCGAGCGGTTGCCGCTGGGTCCCCGCGAGGTCTTGCTCCTCATCATGGAGCAGGGCATGAGCATCAACGAGGTCGCCGAGGTGCTCGACGTCAGCCGCGTCACCGTCAAGGGCTTCTTGAAGGTGGCGCAGTCGCGGCTGGCGCTTCAGCTGCCCCAGGTGGCTGCCGAGCTGCGCCTCCGGGAGAAGCCACCGCGGCGTGTGCTGCCGAAGTCGTCGGTCTGGCAGCAGCGCATAAACTTCGACCAGCAGCTGGGGAACCTGCCGTTCCGGCGGCGCGAGGTCCTGGAGCGCTACATCCACCGCGGCCTCAAGCCCACCCAGATCGCGGCGGAGCTCCGCATCACGCCGGGGTGCGCGCGCGTGCACGTCTCCCTCGGGCTGACCGACCTCGCGAAGCGTCTTGGCATCGACCGGGAGTCGCTGGTCGAGCAGATCCGGGCGATGCGCGCGGCATGACGCGGTGCTGCCCTTGAACCGCGGTGTTCAGCCGCTGATGAGGATCGGCACGGCCGTGTCGATCGCCCACCGGTAGCCGCCGGCCGTGCTGGGGTCCTGCAGGACGTCGACCAGCACGGCCCGCGCGGGCATCGTCAGCACCACGTCGGTGATCAGTCCCTCGGACACCGCGGCGAGCCAGGCCGGTGCCGTCGAACTCCGCGCCGTACAGGACCGTCACGTGTGGCCGGAACTCTGCGCCCGCCGACGATTCGGCGTCGGCGCCGAGCACCGCGCGCACCACGGCGCCGACGTGCTCCGCGAGCTCCAGCACCTCGGAGTAGGGGTGCACGTCCAGCACCAGCGAGGCGGCCAAGCTCTCCCCTGGCCTCGAAGAGATCGCCGCGACCTGGCGGCGTGGCGCGGCCGACGACACCGTCTACGCACCGTCTACGCCATGAACGGCCTGGTCACCTGGACCATCTACGAACACCTCGACGGCGACGACCCGCGGCGTGCCGCGCTGGAATGGCTCGAGGACTACGCCCGGATCATGCGCGCCGCCGGATTCACCGACATCGCGGTCGCCCAGTTCCCGCACTAGCCGCCGCGTCGGTGCATCACGGCCGGCACGGGCCACGCCGACGCCTCTCGGCGACGTCGACCTCATGGCGGCGCGGGTTCGATCAGCGAGGGCCGGAGTGCAGGAAGGCCTGCACAGCGGCGGCGAGGCGGCGCGCACCACACCACACCACACCTCGTCGACGTCGACGACCAAGCCAACGACAACGCGAGGGCAGCGGGCGCGTCGCGGGCGGCGCGTTCGGCGAGCCAGCCGCCGACTTCACCTACATCGAGACGACGCCGCCCGGCACGGTCATGAACGACGCCGAGGAGCTCGTCGACAGCACGCACGCGGCGGCGGGCGGGAACGGCGAGACCACGCCGACTCCCAGCGTCGTGAGGTCCAGGCGCCGGATGACGGGGACGCGGTCCTGGCCGGCGGCCTTGGCGACCATGTCGATCGGGATGCCCTCGATCAGTTAGGTTCGTGCTGAGGTTCGTCACGACGGTGAACCTCGGCACGAACACGAGCAAGGCCCGCCCCGGCAACACCAGGACGGGCCTCTGATCATGCCTGGCAGACACCACGGCCGGTTCATCTAGCCGTCGTCGCGCAGTGTCAGCGGGTCGCTGGTCTCGTCGACCCGCGGCGACCTCCAGATCGAGGTGCTGCCGACCGAGATGATCAGCGAACAGCGGCGAGCACCGCACGCAGGGCGGCGGCGTCGAACCGGAAGGCTTCGTGGATCGACCTGGTGACGCTCTTCCGCTCGTTCAACACCGTTGTGTAGGCGGCAAGCAACTGCTGGTAGGAGTGCAGCATCGGCATGTGCGAGTTGCCGCCCTCGTGCTCGGCGTGCCGATCGTCGAAGTGGTGGGCCAGGGCCGGCCATTTGTCGTCGGCGATGAGGTGCTTCGCGAAGGTCAGCAGCCGGTGCTCGTAGGAGTCGTTGTAGTCGAAGCCCTGGAACCTCAGCAGGAAGTCTGCGTTCTCGCCCAGCGACGCGCGCGCGTCTTCATCGAGCCGCTCGAGGCAGGATTCCAGGACGGTGAACATGTCCAGGATGTCGTACACCAGCGTCGCGTCGGTACTGGGCATCTCCGGGACGATCGCGCCGAAGACCGACTCGTACTCGACGGTGTAGCCCTGCTCCAGCACCTCGGCCAGGCGGCGGTGGTAGTCCCGCTCGCTCTCCGGCCCGACCGAGGCAATGAGCTCGTGCAGGAGCCGGAATGTGTGTCGCTGGGTGATGTCCAGGCTGGGCGGCACGTGGCGCGGGGCCTCAACATTCCGGCCAACCAGTTGCAGGAGTGTCTGCCGCACGAGCTCGCTGAGTGTCACGCCCCGGCTCTTGGCCAGCAGCTCCAGGTCATCGCGATCGTGGTCGTCCAAACGTACCGTGAGCGTCGCCATAATATCCCCTGTCTTACTAATCGTATTACTGTGTTACGCATAAGCATACAGTAGCACCTCCTGCCTCATTGTCAGGCGTTCACGACCGTCGCCGGGTACTTCTCGACGACCATCTCCGAGAACGTCACGATGACCGATGAGAACCTCGTGACGACCGAGACGACGCCGGACGCCACGACAAACGGCACGAAGTCCGGCGCGAGCAACGCGACGCCGGGCACCGCGAGCGCCGACGCGGCCGCGGCCGGGTTCCCGGACTTCGCGAGCTCGGCGAAGGAGTTGAGCGGCATCGTGCTGCAGCGGCGGCTCGCCGACCTCGAGGTCGCCGCACTGCAGTAGGTGCGCCGGCCGGACGAGACGACGCGCACGTACGCCGCGAACTGGCAGGCCTGGCAGCGCTACTACGCCAAGCTGCAGATCCCGCCCACCACCACGACCACCGGTGCGTTCGTCGGGTTCGCCGCCTGGCACGTGCAGCGCGAGCTGGCGCCGGCCACGATCGAGCGCCGCGTCTACGGCGTGCTGATGACCCTGCACGACCTCGGCCTGGCCGTGGAGCCGGTGGCGATCGGCACCGCGATGGTCGCGCTCGCCCAGTACGTGCGCGAGCTGGCCGAGGCCAACGTGCGCCGCGGCCGCGGCCCGGCCCACGCGGTCACCGTCGCGCAGCTGCGCCAGATCTGCGCGGAGCTGCCCGACACGCTCGCCGACGTCCGCGACCGCGCGCCTTCAGACAGGGCGCTGTGGTGGTACCCGTCCGGGCACGAAGTAGTTCGCCAGGTCGTCGAGGAAGTACAAGAACAGCAGCGGGGTGACGGTGCCCCAGGCAGCCTGCTGGTGGTGCAGATCCGCCGTGATGGTCAGGTACCGGCACGCGGCGGGGTACTTGGGCTGGACACCACGCAGGTTCCAGCGGTTGCCGTGAGCGGCCGCGTTACGCAAGTGCAGGGCGAACTGCAGCAGTGGTACGTCCGGCCGGCGGTGCCCGCCGTCTTTGATCATCTGGCCGAGCACGGTCGCGGCGGTCGTCATGCTCATCGTCATGAGGTCGCGCACGGCGTCGCCGGGCAGCTTCGAGGCCGAGGCGAGCACCTCGCGCGTGGAGAACGCGATCTGGTCGTGGCCGGGGCCGTCGGTGAACACCAACGGGATGTCATCGTGCGGCCCGACGCCGGTGAGTTGCTGATGTGCCCGCAGCACCGCCCGGCCCTCGTCGACGAGGGTGATCAGCGTGAGTTGCTGCACCAGGACCACGGTCTTGAACTGCAGTGCGCGATCGGCGATCTGCTCCCCGCTGGGAGTCGACATGCATCTCCTCACGATCCGAATGAGCGCACGGCGCCGTGGCGCGGGTACGTCGTAACCAGCAAGTCCTAGTGCGGCCGCAGACTCCGGAGGAGCTCGTCATACTCACCGCGGCCCTGGGCCTGCTCGGCACGGCCGACGACGTCGTCGGCCGTGCTGAGTGGCATTCGCCTGATGCGCGCTGCCCGCGGTGGGCCGGAGATGTGGAGGGTGCAGCGCCTCGAGCACCGGCGCCGCACCCTCCACGATCAGGCGCTACTCCGAGCGGGACGCCGGGTTGTCGAGCTCCCAACGGCGCGCTTCTCGATCAGCGTTGCGGGCGCAGATCATCGCCTTCAGCGCGCGCGTCCCGTAGTAGAGGGTCAGGCTCAGAGCACCGAGCACCCCTCCGCCGATGACGCACGGCTGCAGGGGCGCCTCGACCAGGTAGCCGAGCACGACAGGGGTGCTGGCGACCCCGATCGAGCTCACGCACGCCACCAGGTGCGCGCCCGCGTTGTTGGTGCTGGAGCCCGGCAGGGTCTCGAGCCCGCCGGAGAACTCGGTGCCGTCCGGCAAGACGACCTTGAACCCGACGCGTTCCCGCGGCATCAGCGGGAACGCGCTACCGGTGGGCATCTGGTGGCTGAGGTCCGTGTGAGGGATCTCGTGGCCGAGGTCCTCCACCGGGGGGCGGGTACCGGGTTCGGAAACGGGATTGTCGTCGTCGCCAGCAGGCGGACGAGTGGTGCTTGCCATGGGACTCTCCTGGGGGTGGAAGTCGTTCGCAACTTCGGGCTGGGGGCCCGGAGCGTGTCTCCAGTCGCGAGAGTACCGCACAGCAAAGGAAACCTGTAGAGCCGAGTAGAACTAGATGAGCTGAGAAACGCTAGGAGACGCTGAGAGCCATCACTCATACATCATCACTCTCATGGCGTACGCACGGGTGTTGACATTACACGTCAGTAAGTGCACTATTGCTCTCATAGTGACGAGTACGGAGCGCTCGGAGCACACCCGTCACAAGATCAGGGCCCCGATTTACCGCGGCAACGGTGGGGCAGGAGGCTGATCTTGATGTTGCTCACTCTCCTTGGCCGGAGTGCGGTGAGCGGTGCTGCCGTCGTTTCGTAACGACAGGGTTGGGAAGGTTATGTGATGGGCAATGACGTGGAGACACTGGAAAAAGGCCTGTCAGAGAAGGATCTGAAGGCGCTCGAACGAGTCACCGTGAATCTCGTGCGCCCGGCTCAGACGAGTCTGCAGCGGCTCATGGAACTCACCGGGCTCAGCAAGACCGACCTGGTCAACCGTGCTCTGCAGATCTACGGCGACCTGCAGCAGACGATGAGCACGGGTGGCGCCGTGTACGTCCAGGAGCAGCCGGATGCTGATCTCGAACGGATCCGGTTGTACTGAGCACGCCTGGGACAGCTTCGCGCTCACAGTGCTGACGTCGGATAGGCACCGCCACCGCGCTGTTCCACCCCGCAACCGCCCGGTCGATGCGTTCGAGTGTCTCCAAACTCTCCTGCCTCATAGACCGTACGCAGGTTCGGGTAAGCGTCCGTGCCACCACCGGTACCGATCGACTTCTTCGCTGTGACACGTCTGTCACCAGCCAAAACAACAAATTTGCAGGACGCGAACGGTGTTGGTGCCGGGATGAAAGGCAGGGGGCCTTCCATCCCGGCACCAACACCGTTCGTCTGTCCACGAGCTGGCGTCGACTCGCGGGCGTTCAGCGGCGGGATCAGGAAACGTCGGCGCCACGCGGAGCTTGGCCGGGGGAGCAGCAGACGAGGCAACCACATCGGCTTGCCACCACGCATCACATCTGTCGTCGTCAACGACGTGGGCCGCGGCAAGCGCCAGTAGGACGGCTGCCCAGGCGCCTGCACTTGCGTTCCTCTCCAGCGGCTGCGCGCGCTGTCCGGCCGGCTTCGAGAACCCGTGTGGTCGCGATGCGGAACCCATGTTCGAGCTCGCCGACACCGTGGTGCGGTGACAGCTGAGGACGCGTGCCTAGTCATTCGACACTATGCGGCCAGGCCCCGATACGCGTCATGGGTGCAAAGCCAGACAGGCAGTTCCGCCATCCGGAACGGACTGCGGGCACGTTTGCGCACTTCAGTGCGGCGTTCGAGGCATTGCATACGAAAACTCTGGCCAACATCCGCTCTCTTGAGGCAGTGTCGCTACCACGAAGTGGCGACCCTCGCGCATCGTGACCCGAAGTGGAGCTACCTGGCCGCCTCAGGCCACTTAACTCCAGAAGAGCTTTGACCTGCGTAAAGAAGATCCGTATCAAGCGGGCGAGTGATCTTCACCAGCTTTGTGATGTAGCGCACTTCACCCATATGGATGACGGGCACATTGCCTAGAGTTGTGACCGACGGGTAGCAGTACGCTTATCCCGGATAATTATTCGTATCCGAATGGAATGTAACGATACTGTCGCGGCAAGCGACAAGACGGCGTAGCGAAATTAGAGGCAGCCAGCACCGGCGGCAACCAGCGCTGGCTCCCTGACTCGAGCAGGGCGAGCTGCACGAGCCCTGCCACTCCGGTAGATGCGGGTTGGTTGCATCTACCGGCGCAGCACCTTGGAACAGCATCACCAGCGAGCCTGGGAACAACCTGGCCGGGGACCACCCGTCACGGGACCCGCGCCAGCCACTCGTTGGTTAGACACCTGTAGGCCGTTGGACTCGCCTACACGTGTCGGCCCGCCCCGGGACCCTCTCCTGAAGAGGCCGAGGCCGGCTTGACGTATGACGGCTGCCCGACGGCCGTGGTGTCGCTGGACCCATACGAGGCCAGCTGCCGACTCAACGTAACCACGAGCACACGCCACACTCAAATGGCTTGTGACCGCCGTTACTCATCCGGATAGTACGGCGAGGCGGTAGTTGCACTGTCTTTGCAGGTGAGAAGTTGTTCGGCGAGATCGACTACACCGGCATGTCCCAGTCAAGATCATTACTGACCGTTAGCCACTGCTAACCAAATTCGGCTCCGCAACCCCCCACCAGGGTGATACCCCCGCCGATCGGATTCAGCGTCACTTCGTCTTCCCTGAAGAGCGACCGAGCCACCTCCTAGCACAGAGACCGGCGGTCCGTCTCAAGATGCCGCTACTCCGTCGACCCACCAGGATGTCTGCTCATTGCGTGCAGCGGGGGGTTTACGCACTACATGACCACTTCTTGTCCAGTTGACGCTTGATCCGTCGTCGATCACAGCTCCGACCCCGACTACTGGTCGGCCGATCAGCCCAGCACAGCGTTTCCTGGGGAGGTCTCATGGGTCGTGCACCGTCGCCTCCGCCACGGTGGCTGCGCCACCTGGTCGCGTTCACGCCGCTCATGATCCACCCGCACCTGTTCGCGCTCACCGTGCCGCTCATCCTGGCCGCCGTGCTCGTCGGCATCAGATTCAGCGCGGTCAGACGGTCTCGTCGTCCCCGACGCCCTCGAGGCGGACGGGCTGCCCGCTCGCTGGCGGCTGCGGATCGGCCTTGAGCCCCAGGGTGCTGGTCGCGCAGCTGCACGTGCGCGCCCCGTCGCGCCGTGTCGCGTGTGTGCAGTCGGTAAGCGGTCGGCCAAGCCGTCACGCTCGGACTTTCCTCGCGACGAGCGGCCTGGCTGACCCCGGAGTGGTGAGAATCGAGGGTTGCTCATGACCGAGCGGTCGACTCGGGACGCGCGGTGCTTCAGCAGCTGGAGGCGGGTGATTCCGGCTGCTCTGCCTCAACGTGTTCGGCGTTCTGCGGGCGGGCGAAGCTGTTGTAGTGCTCCTGGGCCACGGTGATCGCGTCGGCGTCACCGGACTCAATCGCCTTGAGCAGCTTCACTTTGGCGCGGTGCTTGGCCTGGCGTTTGCGCCACTTCGCCGGGCTGTTGTGCGGGCCTCCGTACTCGTCGCAGGGACAGCGGACGCCTCCCTTGATGCACATCAGCCGCAGTCATTCGTGTGAGTGGCCTGGACGTACCTCGCGGTCACGCGCAGCTTTCGGCCGGCCTGTTCCTCGGAGGTGCTCACGATCCGGTAGCCACGCTGGCGCAGATTGGCCAGCCAGGCATCGATCTGCGCGGGACCAGCGGTCTTCGTCTGGCTCAGTTCCTCGGGCTCGGGTTCCGCACTGGTGGCCGGGGCGGCCAGGTCGGCCTCGGGCAGCCCGTACGGGTACCGCAGACCGTCCAGGACTCTGTCGGCCGTGGCGTCGCCACCCTCGATGGCACGGAGGCGGAGCTCGGCCTCGTGAGCCGCGGCACGATCTCCTCGATTGAGGGCCGTGCGCAGTGCCTTTCCGGCGACGCTGCGCTGTTTGCGAATCCGCGCGTTCTCGCGCCGCTCTGCGGGAGTACGGCCCCCGCAGTTCGGGCACTGGCGGTGTGCACGGCACATGACCTCATGTTCTCACGACCCCCTGACGCGGTGCGGGACGCTGGCCGAGAGGTATCGGGGCGATCTACGCGGCTCGTGGCCGTACGGTCTGATCGTGGCAAGCGCGGGAGACGAGATCGCCGAGGCGCAAGGGCGCAGCTGGTCGGCCAACCCGTCGCTCGCCGGGAGGCTGGCTGCGGTGCGCCGTTGGCGGGAGACCAACAGGCAGTCTCCGCTGCTCGATGTGCTCGGCCAGGTCGGGGGCGACGTGTGGAGCGTGGGGCAGGACTACGCGCTGGGGCAGGTGCTGGCCGGCCTTCGGAATGGGCTCGTACTGCTTGCCGAGGTCGACCTGACGGAGATGGGTACGTCGGCGTCGACTCGCGAGGCGTTGCAGGCCGCACTCGCCCCCGAGGGCCAGGTGCACAGCATGGTCGACGAACAGCTGTTCCTGTGGTTCTCGTGGGGACGCCTCGCCCAGGTGCGGCAGCTCTGGGCACCGGTTCCCGTAACCCGATCACTGACCAGCCCGTCCACGATCCCCGTCCTGCTCGGCCCGGCCACCGCTGCGGACGTGCTGGCGCAGCTGCGCGCACGAACCGCTGTCGCCCGCTGGCCCGCTGGGCACCGCACCCTGTCGATCCTGCTCACCCATCCCGCTGGGCGTGCAGTACCCACCATCGGCCCGGTAGTGGGCTTCTGGGCCGGTGAGGATGTCGTGCAGCTCCGGGTGCAGTCGATGCGGTGAGTCGCGCTAGTTCGGGAGCGAGCGACCTGGCAGGCTGTCGCCAGTCCGAAGTACCCGCCCACTCGGGGCGGGGAAGTGCACGGATCTCCGGAGGCCTTCGTGGCGCAAGTACATCTCATCTTCAGCCAAAAAGGTGGCGTGGGAAAGACAACCGTCACCGTGAATCTCGCGGCGACCCTCGCCAGTGTGCTCGGCAGCGATCCGACCGCGCCCACCGTGCTTGTGGCGAGCATCGACCCCCAGCAGTCCGCGGTGTGGTGGGCGGAGCGCACCAACCTGGACCTGTTGCCGTTCGACTTCGACCAGATCGACGACAACATGGCGGCCGTCAGCAAACTCGCGAGCATGGACTACGAGCACGTGTTCGTCGACGCTCCTGGTTCTCTTGCGCGGCCGGCAATTCTGACGCGGGCGCTGGAGCAAGCAACGGACGTGCTGGTGCCGATCACGCCCGAACCGCTGGCGTACGAGCCAACGCTGAGGACGGTGCGCAACTTCATCGAGACACGGGAGTTGCCGTACCTCTGTGTCCGCAACAACTGGGACCCTCGCGACGGTCTCACCGACCTCAACGCGTTGACGACATGGCTGTCGGACAACAAGCTCAAGTGCGCGAGAACGGTCATCCGCCGTTACAAGATGCACACCACCGCGTCCGGTGAGGGACGTGTGGTCACCCAGTACCCGAAGGGGCGCACCGCGACCGAGGCGCGCAACGACTTCTTGAGTCTTGCGCTGGAGTGCGGCTACGGCGGAAGGCGGGCGGCCTGATGGGCAGGCGTCGAGATGTAGTCATCGACGAGAGCCAGCACGTCCTGCGCACGGTGCCGATCGCGTCGATCGTGAACGACCCGCAGAACGAGCGCGACTCGTCCGAGGAGTACCTCAAGCAGATGGGTGCCTCGATCGAGGAAGTCGGCCTGCTTCAGCCGATCGGCGTGATGCGCTACGAGCTGTACCTCGGCCACTTTCCTCAGTACGAGGAAGAGGTGGGCACGCACGACTGGGTCGCGCTGTTCGGCAACGATCGTTTGCGCGCGTGCCGCTTCACGAGCCTCGAAGAGGTGCCGGTGGTGGTGATGGATCGCCTGGGCCGCGAGGGGAAGATCCGCACAGCGGTGCTCGTGGAGAACATCCAGCGCTCGGAGTACCCGCCGCTGGCCGAGGCGAAGGCGCTCAAGGAGCTGGCCGAGGAACTCGGCAGTCAGGGTGAGGTCGCGAAGCGGATCGGGGTGTCGCCAGGGTTCGTCAGCCAGCGGGTGAAGCTGCTCAAGCTGGGACCGAAGCTGCGCGAGGCGCTGAACGCCGGTGCGCTGCGGATCGAGGACGCCCGCAAGCTGGCCGGGGTTGCGGTCAGCAAGCAGGAAGCTGCCTGGCGTGAGTTGGAGACGGAACGTAAAACCGCTGGTCAGAAGCCAGGTATTTACGCCGTAAACGCTGCGGGTGCTTCGAGCGACAGGAAGAAGAGCCCTCGTGCCCCAGCGCCTTCACCGGCATCTCGTGAAGACGAACCTGCTGCTCAGGGGCCACATCTTTACGCCGTAAAGGGCTCCGGGCCGGTCATGATCGCGTTGGACGACGATCCGCAGACCATCGCGAACCAGCTCCAGGAACACCTGACGCCTGAGGCGTTCTCGGAGCTGGTGGGCGTGTTGTTGGAGCGGGTCGAGCACTAGCCCCCGGACACGCGGAAACGGCCGGCGGACTCCCCAGTCAGGGAGTCCGCCGGCCGTTTCACGATGGTGAGGTGCGGTGCTCGGGTGGGGCTACTTCTTGTAGTTGTTGGTGACGGAGCCGTCGGGGTGGGTGTAGGTGTTCGTCGTGGCGTCGTAGGTGCCGCCCGTGATCACGTGGTGCTCGTTGTACGGGCACAGGTACATCTTGCAGACGCCGTGCAGCCCGCCGGGGTGCGGCTGGCCGTTGGCGGGGTGGCGGTTGGGGCAGCTCGTGAAGGTGGCGGACACGGTGTCTCCTTCGTGTTGGCTGAACAGCGGGATCTGGTTGGGGTCGGGGATCTGCTCGGTGGTGATCTCGTGGCCGCATCCGTCGACGCAGCGCTCGAACCGGTGCTGGATGTGCTGGGCGGTGCCGCACTCGGGGCAGGTGACCTTCCAGCAGCGCAGCTGCTCCCGGCGGGGCTTGCCGGGGTAGACCTTGAACGCTTCCCTGATCGAGAGGACCCAGCCGTAGCCGCTGCGGACCCGGTCGGCGTGGTCGGCTTCAGCGTCCGCGCGGGTGGGGTGGTGGGTGATCTCCCAGCAGTCGTCGCGATCGATCCACCAGCACGGCGCGGGCAGCGCGTACGCGACCGGGGCGCGGTCGACGAGGCCGGCCGCGGTCACCCGGCCACCACCGTGGGCAGGTGCTCGCCGAGCTGGGCGCGCTCGGCCAGGGCGAAGGCCGTGTCCTGTTCGCGCGTGACGCCGACCAGGCGGGTGTTCTGGGTGACCTCGTACACGCCGTCCGTGTAGAGCACGACTTCGGCGCGGGTCGTGTAGGCGACGTACGGGGTGGGGCTGTACTGGAACAGCCAGAGGTCGACCTTTCCACCGGGCAGAACGCGGCTGGTCGTCACCATCTTGGTGGGATGGTGCTGGAAGGGCACGGGGGCCATCGGGTGAGCACCTCCTACAGGACGGCTTTGAGCACGACAGAGACGGCGAGCAGCGCGGCGGCCAGGAGCATGGAGTCGACCGCGAACCGGATGTCGCCGAACTTGGTGCGGGTCACCGCGGCGACGCGGGAGGCATCCAGGCAGCGGGCGCGCAGGACGGTTTCCTCGGGTGCGTTGCTGGTGACCGCTTCGTAGAGCGAGGTCGGTCCGTTGACCGCGGTGTCGAGCCAGGTACCGGGCACGGTGGTCGAGCTCAGGCGCGGGCGGATGCACAGCAGCAGCCGCACCAGGGCGTAGGCGAGCGGGAGACCCGCGGCGATGGCGCACCCGAGTGCGATCTTCGGCATCGGCTGCTGGGTGTAGTGGTAGAGGCCGCCGAGGGCGAGGCCGATCAGGGCGAAGAGGGCGGTGGCCTTCTGGTCTGCTCGGGTGGCTTCGGTGCGGGAGTCGGCGAGGACGTCGCGCACGGTGCTGTCGGAGTCGGTCATGATGAGGCGCTCCAGCTCTGGCTGGTTGGAGTGATAGGGAAGGCCGGCCGGACAGGCGTGCTGTGGAAGGCGTTGAGCCTGTCCGGCCGGGCGCGCTCAAGTGAGCTGCACGAGCTTGGCGGCGAGCTGTTCGGTGAGCGGGTTCGTGGCGGTGGTGTTGTCCCAGGCGACCGCGCGGGTGCCGTTGATGCGGACCACGGTGCCGAGCTGGGGGCGGAACTGGTCGGCCCACTCGGTGTGCTCGACGCGGGCGCCGTCAGGGATGGTCGCGGGGTCGACCAGGCGGGCCGTCACTTGCCGGTCCAGGGCTGGCCGGTGCGGTGGTCGGTCACCTTGACCTTGTCGACGTCGCGCAGGTGCACGACCTCGGCGGTGGACAGGGTGTGGGTGTAGGTCAGGCCGCCGTCCGGCCGCGCGGTGTAGACCGACCAGTAGTCGGGGTCGGCGCTGTGGTCGACGACGACGTCCCAGGTGATGGTGAATGTCATGGCGTGGTGCCCTTTCGCTGTTCGGTGAGGGGCTAGTGCGGGAGGTGCTGGAGGAACGCCGGAACGCCGCCCTCGTAACGGGTGGCGATCATGGAGACCACTTCGGCGTCGGTGAGCTGGTCGACGTCGCCGGAGTCGCTGGCGGGCCAGGCGAGCACGCGGGCGAAGGCGCGCATCCGGGCGAGCTGGTCGCTGGTGAAGTCGGCCGGGTCGATCGAGGTCATGCGCACTCCCAGAAGGCTCGGTCAGCTCTCGCCGAAGTCGTGGTCGTAGAGGCCGAGGAAGCCGTTGAGGCCGCCGGCGTGGTGGTTGCCGACCCTCTCGATCACCTCGGCGTCGGTGAGGTCGTCGGCCTGCTCGGAGTCGGACTCGCAGTCAGCGATCCAGGAACGCATCACGATGAGCTGGTGGGGGGTGATGTGGGCGGGAATCGCGGTCATGGCCAGGTCCTTGTCAGTAGGCGATCTTGGCGAGCGAGAGGTAGACGCGGGCGGCCGTGATGTCGGTGTACTTGGGCGCGGTGAGGTAGTGCTGGGGGTCGATCCGGTCGAGCAGCTTGTGGGCGTACTCGGGGATGTACTGGCCGGACTGCACGAGGCTGATCAGGTCGGCGGCGATGCAGCTGGCACGGGTCCAGCGCTCACGGTCGTCGTCGAGCTCGCTCAGGCGCGCGTGAAACAGCAGGTCCTCGGCGCGGGCGCGGCACAGGTCGATCAGGTCCTGCTGGTCGGCGCTCGGCCGGGGCGCCGAGGGCGCCGGCAGGGCCGGGGCGGGGCGGCGTTCCGGCGCGGTCAGCACGACCGTGTGCTGGTCGCGTCGGTGGTGAACGAACGCGGGCACGCTGCCGGCCATCCACGCGAGCGCGGTGACTCCGGCGGCGAGGGGCGCGTGCACGGCCTGGGCGCCGTCGTAGGCCATGGCGACCGAGGCGGCACCGACGAGGACCCAGCCGATGCGGGCGCCCCGAGATCCGGCCCAGGCGAACACCAGCAGCACGGCGCAGGCGCTGGCCCAGGCCTGGGCCAGCCCGTGGGGTGCGAGTGACAGGCCGCTGGAGTGCTCGGTCAGGTAGGCCGTGATGGGCTCGATGACCAGGCGCACCACCTGGGAGTCGAGGATGCGCTGGCCCAGGCGGGCGACGTCGCTCTGCTGGGCGGCGTTGACGATGCCGTTGAACAGGAACGCGATCAGGGCCAGGCCGCCGAGCACGGCGGCGATCGGGGCGACACCGGAGGCGATGTAGCGCACCTCGGCCCAGTCGACGGTGTTCCACCAGTCACGCAGACCGGCGGCGATGCGGGCGGCGTCGGCGCGGCGGTGGCCCAGGAAGCGGCGAACGGCGTCGCGGGGAGCCGTGGCGGTCTGCGTGGAGGTGTCGGGCTCGTTGGTCACGGGGTGAGTCCTTCCGGGTCGGCGCTGTCGGGTGGTGCGGCGGGCAGGTCGAACAGCAGGTACATCGAGGCCGCTAAGGCGACGGTGCGGGTGTGCTGGCGGGTCTGGGCGTGGTGGGCGGTGTCGTAGTTGAGGTGGCAGCCCTGGCACATCGCGCGCAGGTTGGCCGGGTCGCAGTGCTCGGGAACGTGGTCGAGGTGGGCGGTGGTGAGCACGACTCGGCTGCCGGTGCCGTAGGCCGGCTGGTGGTGGTGGTTGCGGCAACGCCGGTCGCGGTCGAGGTGGCGGAGGTCTCGGCCGCATTCGCCGCGGCACTCACAGCGCCATCCGGCGCGCTGCTTGATCGCGAGGCTGATCGCGGGCCAGTCGGCTGGGTAGCGGTGCTCGTTCTCGGGCCGAATGGGCATGAGTGGCTGCTCGTCGTGTGGGACCGGCTGAACGGGCGGGATGAGTGGGCACGCCCGTTCAGCCGGGAGCGGTGGCAGGAAGTGCGGGACGTTGGCGCTGCTGTGTTCGGCGGGGCTGGTGTTCAGAGGAAGGGCGGGTAGTCGGCGGCGGCCAGGGCGGCGCGCAGGATGACGTGGTGGTTGGAGGCGAGCTGGGTGTCCAGCGCGGTGGGCACGGGCACCCACACGGCGGTGGCGTCTCCGGTGGAGGCGATGCTCGTGCTGGTGATCAGGGACAGGTAAGCGATGCTCGTGACGTGGCCCCGCGGGTCGCGGCCGGGCGTGGTGTAGGTGCCGAGCTCGATCAGCGGCATGTGCGGGGAGAGGACGAGGCCGGTCTCCTTGACGAGCGCGCGGCGGGCGGCGTCGGCCGGCACCTCGTGCACGGCGACGTCGCCGCCGGGCAGCGCGTAGTGGCCCGCGAAGGGCCCGTGCACGCGCTCGATCAGCAGCACGTTCCACTGCCGCGTGTCGACATGCGGGGCCAAGACCACGACGCTGGTGATGCGGTGCGCGTTCTCGTCTTTCACTGGGTCTCCTGTGATGTGGGCAGGCGTGGCACCGCCCGCCCTGCGAGGTGCGCGGGGCGGGCGGTGGGGGAGCCGTTGAGCCGGGGGTTCAGCTGGTGCGGTGCCAGGCGACGACACCGGCCGAGTTGGTGCCGTACCCGTCGCGGGAACCGGCCATCTCGCAACCCAGGCACACGAGGTCGACGGCGGGGTGGCCGAACAACACGGCCACGCGGCAGGACTCGTCGACGTACACGAGGCCGGTCACGGTGGCGTCGATCAGCGGACCGCTGAGCACGTGTTCGAGGATCTGCTGGTCCTCGGTGGACAGCCTCATACGGTCGCGGTCCACTGCTCGGCCAGTTCTCGCGCGTCCTGCTCGTGCTCGAACTCGTAGGGCGTCTCGGTCTTGGTGAGGTGCACGGCCCAGGTCTGCGCGCCGGTGCACCACACGCCGTACGTGCCGTTCGGCCGCTGGCGTGCCTTGAAGGGAACGGTCATGTCGACCTCGTTTCGGATGGGCGTGCGTGGCGTGCTGGTCGGGGCCGTGGCGATAGCCGGGTTATCGCCACGGCGGGGAGGTGGTCAGTCCCAGAGCTGGGACCAGCCGCGGACCGGGCTGCGGCTGCCGGTGCAGGTGATGTAGTCGACCAGCGCGACCAGGTCGGGGTCGTTGAGCTGCTCGCGGTCCAGGCCGCGGTGCAGGTCGCGCACGAGCGCGGCCGGGTCGGTGATCGCGCCGGTGGAGGTGAAGCTGTAGGAGTCGCTGGCCTGGCCGGAGTGGTACTCGCTCGCGATGCGCCGTGCGGCGCCGTCGGTGATCATGGGCTTCTCCGTGTCGTGCGAGTCGGGCGGCAGGGGTCGGGTCAGGCCGCGTTCTCGGGGTCGTCGGGGTCGGTGTCGGGCCACTGGATGTCGTCCTTGCCCGGCTGCGAGGTCAGCACCGGCGGTCTCCTCTGTTCTGCGGGTGGGTCGGGGGCCGTGGTCACGCGGGGGTCAGGCTGAACGGCGAGCTGCTCGCGGTCAGGCCGGGCAGCGCGTGGAAGCCGTCGCCGGCCGTGGTGATGTCGAGCCCGGCGAAGCCGTGGCGGGCCAGCACGTCGAGGCTGACCATGTCGCTGGTGCGCAGGGCGATCCGGTTGCCGGACAACAGGGTGGTGCGCAGCCGGTCCGATCCCGCGAAGGCGTCGTACAGGTGCAGGACCTGGGTGGTGGCCAGCAGCATCAGCCCGCACTTGGCGCCCTCGCGGCCCAAGGCGGCGAGCCGATCGGCACGGGAGCGGTCGAGCAGTCCGTGCATCTCGTCGAGCACGACCGCCACGAGGGGGAAGTCGTCGGTGGGCTCCAGCGTGTCGAGGCGCTGGTCGGCCAGCATCTGCCAGCGGCCGTGGAGCTGCTTCTCCAACCCGTCGAGGATCGAGTCGACGCTGTCGGGGCCGCCTCGGGCAGCGGCCATCCGCCACAACGCCGACGAGGACGCACCGCTGCGGCCGTCGAGGTGGACCAGCATGGCGGGCATCTGGTCGAGCAGGCCGCGGGTGATGGTCTCCAGGACGCGGGTCTTGCCGGTGGCGGGGTCGCCGGCGATCAGGCCGTGGTGGGTGCGTCCTGCGGTGTAGGCGAGGTAGGAGGCGGGGCCGGTGCCGTCGTCGTGGCGGGCGAACGGCACGAGGGTGACGGGGCTGGTGCTGGTCGACATCGGGTTCTCCTGGTGCTGGGCTGTTGGCGGGGCATCGCCTTGGCGATGTCCGCCGGGACGCGGCGGGCAGGCGGGCGGAGCGAAGGCCGGGGCGGTTCGAGCCGCCCACCTGGCGGCGGAACGGGGTCTCAGTTGCAGGCGGAGCAGACGTGACCGCCGGAGATCGGATCGCCGCAGACGAAGCACGTGTCGCTGTTGTGCATGGGAATCGCCCTTCCTGGTCAGGCCTGGTCGAGGTGGTTCAGCGCGGCGGTGAGCAGCGGCAGGTGCGCGGGGTAGAGCTGCCCGCGGTCCTTCTTCTGCACGGCGTTGACCAGCGCCACCAGGCTGCTGAACGGGAACCAGGCGGCGTCGAGGGCGTCGTCGGCGCCGACCGCGAGCACGGTGTGGGGCAGCCGGTACACCGCGGCGGTGGTGCAGATCCAGGCGTGGTCGGAGTTGCGCGGGTCATCGACGTAGCCGCACGCGACGATCGCCGGCGCCTGTCCGGCCAGGTCGACTCCGGTTTCCTCGCGCAGCTCGCGCACCAGCGCGGCCGGGGCGGTCTCGCCGGGGTCGACCATGCCGCCGGGGATGGCCCACTGCTTGGTGTCACCGCGCAGGATCAGCAGCACGTAGCGTTCGCCGTCGCGGTCGAGGTCACCGGCGACGACGATCGGGTCGGCGGAGCAGTTCTCTCCCCAGCGGCCCAGGTTGCGGCCGGTCTTGCCGGTGCGGCCGGCCGGGTTGAGCGGCCACCGCCAGACGTCGAACGTGAACGGCACCAGCGCCATGGCCACGCGGGCGGGCCAGTTCGGCACGTCCTCGGGCGTCAGGTACGGCTCCGACCAGCCCTCCGCGACGCTGCCGGGCAGGCCCTTGCGCGTGAGCTCGGGTGGGGTGATGTCCACGGGCGTGTAGTAAGGCCACGGCGTCGACCACGGCCGCCGGTCCTCGGGGACCGGGATACCCGCGGGCGTGAACTTGGTCTTGGGCATGGCAAACAGGCCCTTTCGGGTCGAGGTGAAGGGGGTTCGCGCGTTGCCCGTGCGCACGTGTGTGCAGAACACTGTGCGGGCCTGCGCTCGGGGTGCTACCGGGTGAGGTGGTGCACCCTGGTCCGGCGGACGTTCTTGGCGGTTCGAGCCGCCGGACCAGGGCGGGCCGGAGCAGCAGTGCTACTTCCGCACGCTGTCCACGTAGTCGACGCCGCCCGCCCCGGCTGGTCCGGAGCGGGCGGCATCGTTGGTGGAAGAGGCGAACTGGGCTGCTAGCGGGACATCGCCTTGGCGATGTCCGCCGGGGACGCGGCGAGCAGGACCCGGTAGGCCTCCTTGGTCGGCTTGTCGTCGATCACGACGAGGTCCTCGGCGGTGCAGGTGCGGGCGAGGTCGACCGCCTCCTGGTCGCTGCGCACCTCGGGGTTGGCCTTGCGGGTGTCGGCGATGACGAGCGGGAGGGCGTCGGTGAGCTTCATTGCGGTGGTTCCTTCCGGGTTGTGCTGGACGGACATGGCACCGCCCGCCCCGCCGGGGGGGGAGGGGAGAGTACGGGGCGGGCGGCACCATCACCGGCCGGCGGGCCGGGAGCTGGGTGATTGGGACGTGGTCGCTACCGTGTGTGCATGGCTGATGAGGTTGAGCAGTGGTCGACGGCGGCCGGGCTGGGCGGGTTGCGCCCGCTGGTGATCAACCGCTACGTGGCGGCGAAAGCCGCGTTCCAGGTCGTCGGCCCGACCACGGACCCGACCGTCATCAAGTACTTCCGCGACCGGTTCGAGGGCTGGCTCAAGACCGGCGGCCGGTTCGAGGACCGGGAGCTGCAGCGGGCGGTGCTGCTGATGGTCACCGCTGACCAGCGCGGTCACGGGCTGTCCAACGACAAGGACGCGGCGAAGCTCGTGAACGTGGTTGACCAGGTGTACCGCACCATCGCCTGATCTGAGTGTGCTGCTGGTGATAAACGATTTATCACCTCGTGGTGGTCTCGTGGGGCCTGTTCCGGATGTCGGAGCAGGCCCCACGAGTGTGTTGCGGGTCAGGCCACGGCGAGCCCCTGCTCGGTGATCTCGTACCGCACGGACGGACCGGCACCGGTTTTGGTGAGCAGGTCGGCGTCGATCAGTCCGCGCAGCAGCGTGCCGACCCGCTGGCGGGTCAGGTCGAGCACCTCGGCGATCTGGTGAGGCGTCTCGTGCCCGTTGCGCACGGCGTCGAGCACGCGGCGGGCGGACTCGCTCAGCTCTTCGCACACGAGCGTCGTGGACCCGCTGTCCGGTTCCCGCGCGGGGACCGGGGCTGCCGCTGGGGCGGCGACGGTCGGCATCGTCAGCCGCACGAGCTTCAGGTCCAGCGCGCCCGCCGTCTTCCCGCGCGTGATGGTCTGCCCGCGGGTGATGGCGTCCCTCATGCTGGCTGCGCTGACGACCGCAGATGCGGCGGCGTCACCGGCGGCCAGCGTGCCGGGGTCGAGGCGCTCGACACGGAGTTCGCGCACCTGCCGGTACCACTGGCCGATCGTGAGCACGTCGTCCGGCAGTGGCGTGCCGGCCTCGGCCATCTCGCGCTTGTTCTTCGCGGAGGGGGCGAACTCGTTGCGGTACGGCGCCTGCCGGGCTTCGACGCCGAGGGTGTAGCCGTAGCCGGGGATGGCTGGCAGGTCGGTCAGGTTGAACCGGCCGTTGGAGACGATCTGCCCCTGGGCGCGTTCGTCGGTCTTGAGGCCGACCGCGTTGCCCGCGCGCAGGCTGCCGCGCAGCACGCTCTTGAGGAAAGTCTCCAGGCTGCCGTCCTGGTCGCCCATGATGATCGCGATGCCGACCTTGCGGGCCTCGCGGGCCAGGGCGGCCCACCGGTCGACGGTCTCCTTGGTGATCACGACGTGGGCTTCGTCGACGATCACCAGGACGCCGGGGTAGTCCGGCGACGGGGTGAAGCCGCCCTTCTCTTCTTCGTCCTCCTCCTCGTCGTAGTCGGCGGCCGTGCTGGCGCCGGCCGGGTCGGGCATGTGCGGGTTGCGCTGACGGTGGGTCTTCATCGCGTCGAGCCGGGCGAGCACCGCCTCGACCTCATGGCTGGCGTAGCGCTCGTGAGCGTGGCGCCACAGCGAAGGGCACGAGATGCCGTCCTGGCCGTCGACGTGGATGACGTAGGTCAGGCCGGTCGACAGCGCGACCAGGCCGATGATCTCCAGCAAGCGGCTCTTGCCGGAGCCGGTTCCGCCGATGACCATGCCGCCCCACATCGAGTCGCGGCCGTAGAGGCGCCACGTCGCGTGGCCGACGCCGTCCGCGTACGGACCGAGCGTGATGTTGCCGTTGTCGTAGCGCGGGCCGCGGAAGTACACGTCACGCTTGATCGGCGAGCGCAGCACGACGCGCAGGCGCAGCTTGGACGAGTCGGCGATGGCGTCGGTGTCGGTCGCCGGGTAGGACTCGATCACCAGCTGCTGCTTGGACCAGCGCAGGCCGGTCGCGATCTTGCTCAGAGCACCCAGCACCATGTCCAGGTCCTGCTTGCCGGGCACGAGCTGCAGCGTGTACTCGACGCCGTGCTCGAACGGGCCGACCGGCACGAGCACCGAGCCTGCGACGACGCCGTTGGTGCTGCCGACGTTCTCGGCCCACAGCCGCGCGAAGCGGGCCAGCTCGGCGTCGCCGATCGGCACGTCCTCCTGGTCGTCCCCCTCACCGGTGTCGGCCGGCGTCTGCGGGCGCAGGCCGTGGCGGTGGTGTGCCCACCAGCGGGCACCGGCGGCGGTGTCGATGGCCAGCGCAGCAGCGAGGGTGCCCCAGGTGACACCACCGAGCACGGCGAGCACCATCCACAGAGAGCTGGCGGCGCTGGCCAGGGCCGCCCACAGCGCCCAGGCCTGCATCCACTCGTGGCGGCGACGCAGCAGCAGGAAGCCGATGCCGCCGCCGACCGCGCAGGCGCTTCCGGCCAGCAACGCCGCGGCGCCGGCGGCGTCGGCCTGGGCCGACATGGTGTGGATCATCTCGGCCAGGGCGAGCAGCGTGGCGGTGATGTAGTGCGGCATGAGCTGGGCGCGGTTGAGCCGCTCAGCCTCGGTGAGCAGGTCCGTCCAGCTCGGGTGGGCGGTGGGGGTGCGGTCGGCGGAGGCGTGGTCCGGCAGGACGCCCCCAGGGACCGGGGACGTGGTGGTCGGCTCGGTCACTGGGGTCGTGGACATGAGGGTTCCTTTCTGGCCGTTGCGCAGGTGGTGACGGGTCGAGTCGGGGCTCGCATCGGCCACGGCGTCCGCGCATCCGGCCGAAGAACCGGATGCGCGGCACCGAAGCCCTGCGGGCTAGTGGCTGGTCACGAACTCCTTGTTGCCGGCGTCCGGACGGGCGTTGTAGCTCTCCTGGACGACGCGGTCGGCCTCCAGTTCCGCCTTGAGCGAGGCGGCCGAGGCGGCGGCGGCCTCGTACCTCGCGAGCGCTCCCTGCAGCTCGCGGGCGGCATTGACCACCTGCTCCTGGACGGCGGCGACGTCGGTCAGGGCCTTACCGGTGACGCCGCCGTTGGCGAGGTTGGCGTGGGCCTGCTCGCACGAGGCTGCGGCCTGGTCGCCGTTCGGCACCGCGGCGGAGATCTGCTCGAAGGTGCCCTGGCAGAACGTCTGCATCTCGCCGGCGTAGGCGATGGCGGATTCGAGGCCGGTGATCTCGGTGGACGTCATGGGGAGCTCCATTCGGGTAGGCATCGCGGTCGCGATGGCGGGAGTGGCTGAGGTGCTGGTCTGGGGACGGCGGATCGGGATGACGTTGTTGGTGTCGGTCGTGGGTTCCTCCGTGGTGCTGTTCGTCGCCGCGTCGGCGGGCGTCTCGGTGCTGGTGGTCTCGGCGGCGGCCTGGTCCGCGGGCTGGTCGGGAGCCGGGTGCTGGTGCCCGCCGGACTGCTGGTCCCGGAAGGACTTGAGCTTCGCGGCCACCTCGGCGTTCTCGGCCTCGCGCTCGGCTTCTACCTCGGCGGCGCGGCGAGCCTGGACCTGCCGCACCCGCTCTTGAGCCTCGGGAGACAGGTCCTCCAGCGAGCTGTAGATCCGCGCGGGGTCGAGGTGGCCGTCGTAGCGCTTGGCCAGCGCAGCGAGTGCCTCGACGTCCTCCTCACCGGGAGAGGAGACGATCGTGGCGGTGGGGTGGCGGCGGATCTGGTCGAGCAGGTCGACCCGCACCGGCAGCGGCAGGGACCGCCACTGCCGCGTGGTCATCGACCAGGTCGAGGTTCCTGCGGCCAGCGAGTCCGACCAGCGCTGCGCGAGCTCGTGCTGCCGAATCTCCGGCCCGGGGATCACGGCCTCGTTGTAGCCGTGCGTGATGACCTCGTCCGGCACGTCCTGGTAGCGCTTGGTGAGGTCCTTGGCCAGCTCGTCGGTCGCCAGGCCGGATGGCTTCGTGGGCCGGGGCCGCACACCGCCGGCTTCCTCCAGCTTCGGCGCGGTCGCGGTCCACACGTATCCGGGTGACCACGGACCTTCCGTGCCGGTCGGCGCGCTGGCAGTAACCGACGTCGCCGCGCCGGTTGGCGCGGCGGTTGGCGCGGCCGGGGTCGCGGGCGTGGCCGGGGGAGCAGTGCCGTCCGCTCCGGACGGTGCCGGCGCGTCCGGGGCGGCGGGCATCTCCCCGACCGGCGCGACCTTCGGGGCGACAGCGTCGAACCCGGCCGGGTCCGGTGTCTTCCCGTCCTCGCGCGCCCACTTGTCGCGCTCCTTCTCGATCTTCGCGGCGGCCTTGCGCGCTCGTTTCTCCGCACGGTGCCCAGCCATCAGCTCACGCTTGTGATGTGCGCTGTCCCAGGCGTCGTCGAGCAGGCCGGCGGCGTAGCGGCGGAACGCACCCGCGGGGACCGGCCGCTCGGCCTCGGCGCGAGCGGCGAGCTTGGCCATGCGGTAGGCGTGCCGTGGGGGTTGGTCGCCGCGGATCGTGGCGGTGGTGTCCTCCCACAGCCGCACGAGCAGGTAGGCCGCGAACAGGCAGAGCAGGAACATGGCGCCTCCTTTCGAGGTTCGAGGGGCGGGGTCAGAGGAAGAGCACGAACGCGACGACGAGGAGGGCGGCCACCAGGACGCGGGAGTTGCAGCGCCACACCCAGGCCAGCCAGTACAGGAGCGCCAGGACAGGCAGGCGCAGGACGAAGCCGGCCTGGGCGAGCCGGCGGGCGCGCGGGTCGTCGGGCAGGTGCGTGCCGTGCAGCTCGTGGACCCAGATCTCTTGTAGTGGCGGAAGGCCTGTTCGCCACACGTCGGGTGGCGTCCAGGCACGGCGCAGGTCCTCGGCCATGGCGTGGGTGTGCTCGGCGAGCGTGACCGGCGCGGGCGGGGTGCTGAGGTTCTGTTCGACGACCGAGGCGCTGGTGCTGGACGGCGCGGTCGCGCCGGCGGTCGACGCGGTGGTCGGCTCGGTGCGATCCGTGGAAACGGGCGGGTGGGTCATCGGCGTGGGCCTTCCTGGTAGCGGGCGAGCAGCGCTTCCGCCTGGGTGACGAGGTCGGCGGTGACGACGGTGACGACGGCCTGGCGCTGCTCGTCGGAGGTCCGGGCGAGGGCGGTGCGGAGGTAGTCGACAGCCGCGGCGAACCGGTCGAGATCGCCGCTGCTGGCGCGGTGACCTGCCACGTGGTCAGTCCTTGATCAGGTAGCCGAGACCCTGGGAGCCGAAGCCGGCGAGGGCCTCGGTGAGCGTTCCGCCGCCGGCGGCGACCGGGCCGGACGCGATGATGAACAGCAGCGGCAGCAGGAAAAGCGCGATGATCTCGGGCTTATCCGCTGATTTGTCGTGCACGAGACCGTAGATCACGGCCGGGATCAGGCAGATCACGATCAGGGCCGCGACCATTGCTGGGGTCACGTCGATCCACCGCGCCGGGAAACCGAGGATTTTGCCGATCAGCTGGGCGATCAAGCCGCCGAGATTCGTACTCGCGAAAGCGGCAGCGGCAATCGCGGAGACAATTCCTACGACCCACCACTTAGACCACTTCTTCCACTTCTTGTGCAGCTTGATCAGCATGAAGAGCATTGCGGCGAAAAGCAGCCAGCTCATTTCTTACCTTCTTTCGGAAAACGTCACAGAGGACGTTGTTGCATCGGTTTCCGGTGTGCGTCTGCGGCCTCCTCCAGGCGCTGCGGGGAGGCCGCGGGGCGGGGTGCCAGGGGGCTGCGGAACTGGCAACTGGAAGGCTTGCTACGCTCGGCTCTCACGCGCGCAGCGCGCACGAGCGCGTAGGGATTGCCGGCGGACTCTCCAGCAGCGGCTTTCCAGTTGCCAGTTTCCAGTTGATCTCGTGTCTGGCCGGTGTCACACGTGGTGGCGCGGGAGGCGTCTCGGCACGCTGTCGGGGACGGCCCTGTTGCCGGGTGCGGCGAGCGTGTCGAGCCGGGCGGCGAGCAGGCCCTGCAATTGCGTATCGGTGATGTCCTCGCCGTGTATCTACCGGGCGAAGTCGACGGCGAGTGCGGCGAAGTGACCTTTGGAGGCGAGCGTGGCCATCTCGCCGAGACTGCGCGCGCACGGATAGTCGCGTTCGGAAAAAGACATGTAGCGGAACCTTTCGGAAGAGTTCTCTGCGGTCTCCTGATAGGCGGTTGATCCGTTGCTTCCCGCCCGTTCCACCTACCTGGACAAGTCGACAGGTGGGTGGAGCGAGCGGCATTCAACGGATCGTTGAAGCAAGCAGCGCGGACCGTCATACACCAGCAATCCGAACAAATGGATTTTTCGGCTGGCCAAGAGGACGGTGGCGCTGCGCCGCATACACGCTATGTAGTTCTCAAGGTCCAAGACCGGCGACCGTGGTGTCCGTCAGTGGTGACCGGGCCTGCGCATCGGGTCGTCCTGCGCGCTCCCAGCCCGTCGCGACGGGGCTGTCCTCTGCGGAGTGGGAGCCATCTGGAGTTGGGATGTGATTCGGGCTGGTCAGGCGGGCTTTTCGGGGCCTGCGACGGCGTAGCAGGGGCTGCACAGGCCGTAGCGGACGTAGTGGTCGACCGGGCCGCAGATCTGGCACACCCGGCGGGCCGCGAGCGCTGCATCGATCGCGGCCCGCATCGCGGGGGTCAGGGGGCGCTTGTCGGCGGCCCGGTCGACGTCGTAGAGGCCTGCCCAGCGGGCGTAGCGGCCGTCGTGGCGGGTGCGGCCCCACACCAGCAGGGCCACGGGGTCACCGACCGGGCGCAGCTTCTCGGCGGCGAGCTGGCGGACGGTGACCAGCCCGGCCGGGGCCGAGCCCCAGGCGAAGGCGGGCAGGCCGTCCTGGGTGCCGTTCGCCACGGCGGTGGTGCCGTTCGGAAGGGTCACGGTGATCAGCTCGCGGCCGGGCATCACGCGCTCCGCTCGGTCTGCTCGTCGGCCTGGCCGTCCTCGACGAGGTGAAGGTGGGCGACGGCGTCGCGCAGCTCCTGCGCCACCGGGACGCCCAGGCCTTCGTTGCGGGCTTCGCTGCACCAGTTGCGGATCAGGGCGACGCTCGGCGCGGTGCGAACGGTGCCGTTCTTGATCGCCTCCTGGAGCGCGGGCAGCAGCTCGGCCGCGCGGGCGGAGAGGCGTCCGCCCTGTTCAGAGGCCGTTCCGGCAGGGGCGAACGGTTCGGTAAGGGCGGCCGGGCCGAACACCATGGCGGCGGCGTTGAGGACGTCCTGGGCCTGGTCGACCACGGCGCGGGCGTCGGCCTGGGCGGCGGCGGCGATCTCCAGCGCGGCGACGCGCTCGGCGTCAACGAAGGCGCGGACGGCCGGGGCGAACCCCTGCTGAACCCTTCCCCCGAGGATGTGCAGCTCGCCTGCCTTGGCGGCCTTGCGGTCGTCGCGGAGCTGCTTGCGCACGATCAGCTTGCCGAGCACGCGGTCGCGGCGGGTGGCGTCCGGGCCGACGCCGAAGCGGTCGACCCACGCGAGGGTCCAGGCGGTGGTGGCGTCGACACCGCGGGCGGCGCGGATGCTGGCGGCGGCCGTCGACAGCCGCGGGTACCGAACCCGGCGCCACAGGGCGAGCGGCGTGCGGGTGCGCTCGTGCACGGTGTCGGAGTCCAGGGACTGGCGGATCGAGTGCAGCAGCACACCGAGCATCGACAGCGCGCCCAGCGCGAGGCCGGCGGGCACGCCGTCCTTCTCGATGCCGTGCGCGGCGTTGATGGTGGCGGCGATGCCGGCGAGCACCCACATCCAGCGGGGCAGGTTGCCCGCGTCCAGCCTGGCGCGGATGCGGCGGTGGGCCTCGAACGCGCACACCCACGCGGCGACCTCGATCACCGCGGGGAACAGGTGGTGCAGCGGGGTGGGGATGTGCAGGGAGTGCTGCGCGAAGTCGGCCTGCGCCTGCCACGCGAGCATGACGGGCAGCACGATCATCGTGGCCCACAGCGCGGACATGCCCAGCTCCGGCAGTCGCGCGAGCCGTTCGGCGCGGCGGCGGTCGCGCTCGGCGCGACGGACGGCACGGCGCTGGTCGTCGGCGAGCTTGTCGATCCGGCGCTGCTCGGCCTGCGCGGCGGCGTCGGCGCGCTTGCGCTCGGCGGCGGCCTCGTAGTCCGCGCGGCGCTGCTCGGCCTGCAGCGCCTGGTCCTGGCGGCGCTGCTCGGCCTGGGCCGCGCGGTTCGCACGGACCTGGTCCTGCCACGACGTCGGCTCGGTCATCGTCATCGCCGGTCACGCACCCTTCGCGAACGCGTTGAGGTCGGCGGAGACCTGCTGCGCGGGCTTCGAGGCCTGGATCTCGGCGACCAGCTCGTCGATGGAGCGGCGGGACCGGGCCAGCGACGAGCGGCCAGCGCGCATCGACCGGCGCTGCTGCTCGGTCAGCCCGCCCCAGATACCGAACTCCTGGGTCATGCCCCACTCGCGGCAGCGCTCGATGACCGGGCAGCCGCCGCACATGCGGATGGCGTCGATGGCCTGGGCAATCGCGCTCGGCGAGACCAGGCGCCCCGCGGCGTTGGTCGTGGGGAAGTGCAGCTCCGGGTCAACGCCCGGCTGCGCGCACGTGCCCTCGGTCTGCCAGTTCCGCTCGCTCACGCCGCCACCCCCAGCACGACCTCGTTGTTGATGGCGGGGGAGCTGTTGCCGATGCTGACCGGGGCGGAGGACCCGACCATGCGCAGGCCGCTCGCCTGGGCCAGCAGCAGCTCGGCGTGCGCGGTGCGCAGGAGGGCCTCGTCGGACAGCTCGGAGTCGTACAGGCGGTACGCGTTGTCCTGGGCCTGCAACGTCTCCTTGTCGAGCACCTGCAGGTGCAACATCGGGACCGTGACCGACGAGAAGGGGCGCTGAGCTGCCATGATGGTGTCCATCGGGTCTCCCTGAGTGATCCGGTGTCCGAGGCCTCGGCGGCTGTGACCCGCCGGGGCCTCCCTTGCTTGAGGGCTCCGACGTTAGGCGGTGTGCTAGAACACTGTCAATAGGGTGTTCTAGAACATATCTCGACGGGTGACGAGCATCCCCTGGCCTGGCCTCGGCTATGCCAACTGTGCTAGAACACCAGCAACTCCAGATGAGGAGACACGCCCGTGCCCACTGTCGACCGCCCTGAGCCGCCCTACATGCAAGTGGCTAGGCACTTCCGCGAGCAGATCCTGTCTGGCGCGATGGCAGAAGGTGATCCTGTGCCGTCAACGCGCCAGCTCGCTGCAGAGTGGGATATCGCGCATGCCACGGCCGCAAAGGTGCTCAGCACTCTTCGGTCGGAAGGCTTGGTAGAGGGCAAGCAAGGAATCGGTACGGTCGTCACGGCACGTACGCGGCACCGGTCCGCCCAAGACAGGCTCACGACCGTGCACAGGACTGGTCTAATCTATCCGCCGGGGCACTATGCGCGCATTCAGTCTGCCGAAGTGATGTCCGCTCCCGATTATGTAGCCGAAGCACTGAACATAGCTATCGGTGCGTTGGTAATCCGTCGCCAGCGCATCACATACAACGCCGACGACCAAGCTGAGTCGACGTCGACCTCATGGTTTGACGGCGCCTTGGCTGAATCGTGCCCTGCCCTCATCGTGCCAGAGCGGATCAGAGCAGGAACGATCAACTACATTGCGCAAAACACTGGTCGCGAGCTACGCAACGGCCGGGACGGAAAAGCTGCAGGCAGTGCATCGCCCGAGGTAGCAGCTGCACTAGGAATCGCTGTTGGTTCGCCCGTGATGTTTGGCCGAAACTGGTGGACTGACGCGGTTGGCTGGGTCGCCGAGTTCGGCGAATCAATCGCAAAAGAAGGCCGCTGGGCCTACTATGACTACGAGATTGCGAGTGAAAAGTGAAGCGGGTTCATTCCGGAAAAGTTCGTGATCTTTACGAATTGGACGGTGGTGACCTTCTCCTTGTCGCCTCCGATCGAGTATCTGTCTATGACGTCGCACTGCCCACACCTGTCCCGGACAAGGGAAAACTGCTCACTGCGCTTTCCTCGTGGTGGTTCGATCAGGTAAGCGACATTGTCCCCAATCACGTTATTTCTGTTGACGACGTTCCCGACGAATTCGCGGGACGCGCAATGCGATGCAAGCCACTCAAAATGCTGCCTGTGGAGTGCATCGCACGCGGGTACCTCACAGGTCTCGGCCTTCGTGAGTACCAACGTGACGGTCGCGTGTCCGGTGTAGACCTTCCTGCTGGCCTCGTCGACGCCGACCGTCTTCCTCGACCGATCTTCACTCCCACGACCAAGCTCGACACCGGCACCGGCCACGACGAGTTCATCACCTTCGATGACGTGGTCGACGAGGTGGGCAAGGACATCGCGGACCGACTTCGTGACCTCACCCTTCGGATCTACGAACGCGGCGCCGAACTCGCCCTGGAGAAGGGCGTCATCATCGCCGATACCAAACTTGAGTTCGGCTTGGACGCAAACGGCGCGTTGACGTTGGCTGACGAGGTGCTCACCTCCGACAGCAGCCGCTTCTGGAAGCTAGAGGACTGGGAACCAGGTCGGCCTGAAGGCCAGCGGTCCTACGACAAGCAGTTCGTTCGCGACTGGTCAACCAGCACAGGCTGGGACAAGACCCCGCCTGGCCCTGAGATGCCGGCTGAGGTTGTGGAAGCCACCCGGCAGCGTTACATCGAGGTGTACGAGCGCATCACCGGTATGACCTGGTCAAGCTGATAGGAGACACGACTGTGGACACCACGAAGTACGACCCCCTGCAGCTCACCCATGAGGTATTTCGCCTGCTGCTGGACAAGGGCATCCCTGTTGAAAGGGTGGGCAACCTGGACGCGGCCGTCGACGGTGCCAGCAACATCCTGCGCTACCTGGGGCTGGAGCCTGAGATTCCGACCTCGCTCGACGGCTACAGGAAGCTCGACTTGGACGGCCACCTGGCTTACACCCGTCGCGTACATGGTGACTAAGCGGGACAGCCCAGCCGTCCCGCTTCAGAGAGAAGCGCCCAACGGCAGCGACACGCCGACTAGGTAGGACGTACTCCCCGTCGCTTAGGGGGAGTATCAGGGCCTTAGAAATGCCAAAGGCCGGGAGCGCCAACTCCCGGCCTTGGTCTGGCAGACGAGCACGAGGATGCAGCCTCGAACACGCACGTTCAACGCCCAGGGTACGACACGTGGGCCGCGGTTCGCGACAACATCTCTCGTGCGTCACATGATCGGAGTCATGACGCATGGGGCACGACCAGGAGGACGACGTCCGTCGTCCGCTTCCGGGTCCTGAGAACGTCCCTGGTGAACAGGGGCGTCACGACCTGCAGTTCCAGCGGGTAGCGCTGGGACTGACGCGAGGCACGAGCGTCAACCTTTCGCCGCGCTGGGTGGACTACAGCGGCGTGTCGGCGAAGGCCAGCAGGATCGCGGCCTTCTTGATCGACGTCTACACGATGAGCGGCCCGGCCACCGGCGGGCGCGAGCTCGACCGCGAGGCGATCGGGTACGCCGTCGACATGGCCGCCAACAAGCTCGGGCCGTTCCTGGACGAGCTGGAGACCATCGGCTTCCTGACGATCGTGCGCGCCGGGGTCGACCCCGCGACGGGCAAGCAGATCCGCGGGGCGGGCGGCCGGCAGCTGCCCGACCAGTTCGACATCTCGATCGATCCGCCGCCCGGCTACCAGGGGCCCACGAGGTTCGGCGAGTTCTATCAGCAGTTCCTGCGGGACCGGGACGCCGCGTACGCGGCTGCGCGCGAAGCGGGAAAAAAGCCGCGAATCGGTCATGTAACCATCCGTCGGTCCGAAGTGGGCCGCGTCGAGTTTCCGCAGGTCAGCACTGGCTCCCGTTTTGGGAGCCACGTTTCGGACCCTGGCTCCCGTTTTGGGAGCCAGGGTGAGTTTCCGCAGGTCAGCACTGGCTCCCGTTTTGGGAGCCACGTTTCGGACCCTGGCTCCCGTTTTGGGAGCCAGGGTGAGTTTCCGCAGGTCAGC
>NZ_JBVJRC010000021.1:33640-77577 GCF_055608005.1 Lentzea sp. NPDC036955
GCACTGGCTCCCAAAACGGGAGCCACCTTAAGATTGATCGATCTTCGATCTCCGAAGGAGAGATCGAAGGATCGATCGAGCCCGTGCCGGGCGGGACGGCGATGCCGCCCGCCACGGGCCGGGACGAGCGCCTGGCAGCCGAGGTGCGCACGGTGATCCGGCGGCTGGACTGGGCGCGGTGGAAGCGGGAGAAGAACAAGCCGGGCTTCGTGCTCAACCGTGGCGACGTGAACGCGATCCAGGCGGCGATGTGCGCGGCGATCACCAGCGGCAAGGTCACGCTGGCCGAGGCCACGGAGATCGCGTGCCTGGCGCTGCCCGAGGCCAACGGCGTGGTCTACCTGGTCAGGGCGTTCGGGCCGAAACTCGACGAGTGGGTGCAGCGCATCCAGGCCGAGCCGCTGGAGCAGGACACCCTGCCGTGGCGGGGCCAGTCCACCCCGTCCGGCAATGATCACCAGGGCAGCGTTGCTGGCCCTGAGCGGCCCGCTGACGGCCTCGCCGGTGCTGCGGAGGGTGGTAACTCGCGGGACCGGGTCCTGTCGGCCGGAGAGGCCGAAGTAGAGCGGTTGCTGGCGATGGGGGAGTCCGGAGCTGATCGTGCCGACCAGCTCCTCGGCACTCGCGACTGGCGTGCGCCGGAACGCGGCGACGCGGGCGCGTTGGAGTACGTGCAGGTCATCGTCCCGGCAGCGGCGCGGCAGTTCATCGAGGCCCGCCGGGACGCCCTGCTCGCCGCGGTGTCGGCGGCCCACGCCCAGTAGCCGCAGTTCCTGCCCCGTCACGCCTGTGCCGCCCAGCTCGAAAGGCCTGCTCACCATGGCTAAGACCACCGCTGCTTCAACGTCGTCCGCCACGACGGTGCTCGACGTGTTCGCCGAGGCCGAGGACCCCGTCAGCCGCGACACCCGCAGGCAGGAGCTGATCCTGCTGGCGATGATGCTCAAGACGCCGCTGGCGATGTCGCGCACGGTGCTGGAGCTGCCCCCCGAGTACTTCACCGGCCTGCGCCACCAGGAGGTGTGGGAGTACCTGGTCCAGCGCGCCGAGGCCGGCCTGGACGCCGACGTGCCCGCGGTGGCCTGGCACCTGCGCGACCGGCCCGGCGCCGAGGAGTTCGTCGCGTCGCTGGCCGACCTGAGCCTGTCGCTGCTGCCCGGCTCCCCCGAAACCCTGGTCGACATCATCGCCGAGGGGCACCGGCACCGCGCTACCGAGCAGGTGCTCACCGCCTCCTACCAGAGCCTGCGCAACGGCGACGTCGACCGCGCGATCGAGATGCTGGGCTCGATCGACACCAGCGTCGGCACGATCGACCGGCCCTCGACGCTGCTCGACGCCTGGGAGCAGGCCCAGCAGGAAGCCGAGCTCGGCCTGACCGTGGTGCCCTCGCCCTGGCCCAAGCTCAACGCCGAACACCTCGGCGGCGGCTGGCGCGGCCGAGGGTGCTACTTCCTCGCGGGTATGCCCGGCGCGGGTAAAACCGTTGCGCTGCAATGCATCGCGGCCGACGCCGCCGAACGCGAGTACAACGTCGGGGTGTACAGCCTGGAGATGGTGCGGTCCGACCTGTCCCGGCGGTTCCTGTCGACGGCCGCGCGCGTGCCGATGAGCGAGATGATGCGGCCCAAGCTGGACCTGCTCGCCGAGACGCGCGACGCCGTCAACGCTGCCCTGGCCCGCATCGGCCGGCGTGTGCACATCCGCGACCCCCGGATGACCGCCGCCCAGCTGCGCGCCCAGGCCCGCGTCGACGTCAAGCGGCACGGTTGCCAGCTGCTCGCCATCGACTACGTCCAGCTCATCAAGGCCGACGACCCGCGCCTGCCCGAGCGCGAGCGCATCGAGTACGTGGTGGGCGAGCTGGACGACATGGCGAAAGAACTCGGCGTTCCGGTGGTCGCCCTGGTCCAGCCCAACCGCGGTGCCGCCCTCGCGGAGCGGAAACTGCAGATGACCGACATGTACGGCTCCGGCGCGCTGGAGCGGTTCGGCTCGGCGGTCATCCTGCTCAACAAAGTGTTCGACGAGGACGAGCAGGGCAAGCCGATCCCGAGCGGCCTGGTGGACTTCGACCTCGACAAGAACCGCTTCGGCCCGACCGGCAGCGTGCGCATGGTCGCCGACTTCGGCCGTCAGCGTTTCGAGGAAGTGTGACCACGGCCAACGTCTCGTGGCGGTTTCCCTTATACGGCAACGACAACGACACGTGGAGGCCCTGATGCCTGACCAGTCACACGAACCTCCGGCCCGCCGCCCCCGGCCCGCCCTGGCCGATCTCAGCCGTGGCGGACGCTACGGCCGGCACGTCAGGGCATCGGAGCCGGAGGACCACGACTTGCAGCGCCGGATCTCCGCCATCTTCGCGGCCGAGCCGGGAGCACGTGAAGCCGCGTTGCGGTTACTCGAATACGCGCCCCAGCCCGGTCGGATCGGCGTCGACGACTGGAACAGGCCGCTGCGCGCCGACGAGGTCGCCGAAATCTGGGGCGTGCCGATGGAGGGCGTGAACACCAGGCGGGAGTGGCTGGAACGCGCCGACGAGATCTGCCGGGCATGGGGACGGCCCCTGTTCGGTCCCGGCGGCCTGCTTCCAGACCGCACGCTCGACGAGGCCGGCGGACCAGCGACCACTCCTTAGCACCACCTGTCGTGATGGTTGCGCAGGCGACTCCAAGACGCCTGCGCTGGTCCGTTTCAGGGAGCCGCGGGGGCAGACGATGGAGGCGACGAAGTGGACGTTGCACTGGGTGCGGTCGAGCGCGTCTGGATCACGCGTGGTTCGCCTTTGACACAGCTGTCGATGAAGTAGTCCTTGGACAGCTGTCGCCACTCCGGACTGCTGAACGAGCCGTTTTGCTCGTGGGGCGCGCCGTCCGGGACGAACACGGAGTAGTGCTGGTCGCAGATCTCTCTGGTGGTCTCCTTGTTCTCGTTGATCAGAGCGAAGTGCGCGTCGGCGCCCTTCTCGGCGACCTCGCGCAGGTGCTTGTACTTCTCCTCGACGGTGAGATTCGCGCCGCATCCTGCCAACCCGAGGGCGAGGCTTGCCAGCAGAAGTGGAATAACGGAAAGTGCTCTCATAGGCACGAAGCGTAACGACACGCCTGGTGAGCCCACATGGCCAGGCCCGCCACCTTGAAGGGCCCGCTGTTCCGCCAGGAAATCGCCGCCGCGCCGCAGGCTCGATAAGCCTTCTTGCCCTCTTGACCAGCAGCGACACGGCCAACCAGGTTATTGCTGGAATTTCCTGGAACACTGGTATGGTGTGGTTATGGGCAACTCGCTAGACGTGCTCGAAGCGGAGATGGCGGACCTGCGTACGCGGGTCCGTGCCGCGCTCGCGGACGAGCAGACGAACCGCGCGTTCGCACTGCGCGCCGAGCTGCTCCGCGCGGAACGGGCCTGGCATGCCCTGGTCCAGGTCGAAGACGTCCCCGTGATGCCGCCAGCCTCGGCGGGCAGGGGAGCGGCCACCGCTCTTCGTGACCGTGTCCACCAGGTGCTGACGCTGCTCACGGTGCCCGCCGCACCACGGCTGATCGACCAGGTGTGCCGGGGCCTGTGGGGTGTCGAGCTGGGCGTGGCAACCAGCCTGCTCCGCGACGAGAAACGCTCCTGGCGATCCGCGCCGGACGGCCGCGCGTTCTACATCGCGCCGACTCTGCACCACAGCACCCTGCGCCCGGTGCGTGCCCTGCTGACCGTGAGCACGTGGCCGCTGGAGCAGCGGATCACCGGCCCTATGTCGCCGCTGCTGCACCGCCTGGTCGTGGCGGCCCGCGTCGCCGAAGCGCTCGGTCGCCTCGACGTCGCGCCGACCGGCCAGGCCGAGCTGCTGACTCAGCTGGCCACCGACATTCCCGGCGCGCTGCCCCCCGGACACACCGGCCAGCCGAACCCGCAACAGGTGCAGGACGCGGCCGAGCTGGCGCTGCGCAACCACGACTCCCAGACGGCCGCCGACGCCCTGATCCGCAGAGAAGCGGCGCTGCGCCTGGAGAAGCTCACCGCCGCCGAGCGACTGTTCGGCGAGGGCGCGATGCCCGACGAGCCGCCCGCCCAGCACACACCCTGACAAGCAAAAACCCCGGCCAGTGCAGCCACACCGACCGGGGCAGGACACACAGAATGGGGTTCTCCATGTCCTTCACCACCCATCCTACGGTCACCGGTCGAGGGCGGTCATGACCAGCGGCGAGACCTGGGCCGACCTGATCGGCCGCGGTGAGCTGACCGCCGTGCTGCGCGAGGCCGGCCAGACCGACACCGGCGTGCTGCTCGACGTCTACGCCCTGGTCGAGGAGTTCGCCCCCGCTGACCGCCGGGAGTCCATGCTCAACAAGGTCAAGGCCGTGGGGCGTGCCGCGCGCAAGACCGAGATCCGGCTGGCCAAAGAGGCAGGCGCCACCGCACCTGCAGCCGCACCCGCGCCTCGGCCCGGTCCCGCGACTCCCGACGCCGCAACGTCGGCCCCGGCCTCCATGGTCGAGCAGCACGTCGCCCCGGCCGCCCCGGCCGCCGCAGCATCCCGGCGTACCGCCAGGCCCGCGCGCTTCCGCGACCGGCACAGCGCGGTCGACGAGCTGCGCGCCTTCGCCGACTCGGTGCGCGCGGAGCTGACCCTGCGCGCCAAGCGTGAGCAGCGGCCGGTCCCCGAAATCTCCGACGACGAGATGGCCGCGGGCCTGGACGCCTGGCACCACGCCTTGCAGGTCGAGGGCGACCCGCTGCGGTACGTGTCGTGGACCGGCTGGACCGCGATGTGCCTGGCGATGTGGCTGGCCGACCGCTACCCCAAGATCAGCCGCCCCGTGCCGATCTCGCCCGACTCGCGGGTGTGGGAGCTGTCCAAGGCCGCGCACATGGCGTTGCGGTTCGGCTGGCTGGACACGGAACTCCCGCCCGAGCCCGGCCGCCTGGTCGTCGAGCTGGACGTCAATGCCCAGTACCTCGCCGCCATGTCCAGCGCATTGCTCGGCGACGGCGATCCGATCGAGCTGGACGTCGACCAGCTCGCCGGGTGGGAGCTGCTGGACCTGGTCAAGATCCCCGGCTACCTCGTGCTCGGTTCGGCACCGGACGTGTCCGGACTGCCCTCGCACGCCCGCGCGGTCTTCGCACGCCTGGTCCCCGGCTCGACCCTGCCCACCCCGCTCGCCTCCTACCTCGCGCGCGACCACGGCATCGTCCTGGACGTGGCCGAGGCGGTCGTGTGGCACACCGTCGAGGTGCTCGACCCGCGCACCCGCAAGACGACGAGCCAGGCCGCCTACGGCAAGCGCTGCGCGCGGTGGGCCAAGACCGTGGAACAGGGCCGGACCACCCTCATGACCGCAGGCGCCGGCCAACCCGATACCCACCCCGCGCAGATCGCCCTGCTGCCGCTCAAGCGCTTGTACTCCCAGTTCATCGCGCTGCTGCGCTCCCCGGCCTACAACGTCGACTCCCGCACCCGCAAGCCGACCGGATGGCTGCGCCCGGACTGGTACGACATGATCATCGCCACCGCCAACGCCAACGCCCTGCGCGCACTCGACAAGCTCACCACCGCCGGGTGGACCGTGCACGGCGGCCTGCGCGACTCCGTCTGGATCACCGTTGACGCCCTGGCCACCGTCAACGGCGTCACCGTGCCCTACCTGCGCGACACCACCACCGGCACCCTGACGCCCCTGACCGCCATCGAGATCAGCACGCGGCCCGGCCGGTGGAAGATCAGCCGCGCCGTGCGGATCACCGACGACCTGCTCACCACCTACCGCCGACGTCGGCCGAAGACCTGGCGCGAGGCGCTCCAGGCCGCCGAACACCAGGGAGCCGCCGCATGAAGTTCGAAGACCTGGTCAACGACCTCGCCCGAGCCGAAGCCGCACGGCTCATCGCCACCGCCACCACCGACGCCCAGGCCGAGGCCGACGAGATCCGCGCCGAGGCCGACGCCCGCGCCGCACACGCCATCGCCACCTACGAAGCCACCCTCACCGAGGCCCTCGCGCAGATCGGCGACCATGCCGACGCCGTACACGTCATCCGCGAGCACCACGGCCGCGGTGCTGCTTCCTGGATCGCCGCCCACGAGGGCAAGGCGGCCAGCACCGCCCGCCGGTGGCTCGGTGCCCACCCGCCGGCCTCGCGCGTCGGCGCCGTGATCGAGCTGGCCCGCGCGCTGGTCCGCCAGGACCTCGACGCCGAGTTCGAGTCCGCCCAGACCGCACGCGAGCTGGAGACCGAACAGCAGATCGCCGCCACCGTCGCCGACGCCATCGCCCAGGCCGAGGCCTCCGCCCAGGCCGCCGGCCCCGCTCTTGCCGCCCAGGCGCTGCGCGGCAAGACCCACGCCTCGATCGGCGCCGGCATCCCCGTCGCCTACGGCGGTGGTACCGACGGCACCCGCGACATCCACGAGGCCGAGATCGACGGCGACGTCCTGGCCGACCTGCTCGAAGCCGGAGACCTCGACGGCGCCGCCGAGGAGTTCGCGGAGCAGATCATGGCCGACTACGGCGACCTCGCCGGAACCCTCGACATCACCGACTTCCCCAACGGCATCAACCTGAACTGACCCGCGCCACCGGTCCCCCCGGCCCTGAAATACCCCCCGCGCGACGGCCACTCCGGCCCGAGCACAGCAACGGAGGAACACCTCATGGCCAGCCCAGAAGAGATCGCCGCCGATCTGCGGTGTTCTGCCCGGCATGATCGAAGGCCCGTCCCGGCAACGCCGGGACGGGCCTTGTTCGTGTTTGTGCTGCAGCTCGCCGCGGCGCCTTGATTAACATCGCGGTCAGGCCGCGGGTGGGCTTCGTTGATGGGTTGTTGTCGTTGTCTGGCTTGCTCACATGGTCAGCACGGTGGTGGCTGGCTCCTTCTCGATCATCGGCGCAGGTGCCGATGTCGTCGGGATCCTCAAGGAGCGATCGTCCACTGTGGGCACGTCGTAGTGGGGATGAAGCTTGCGCGCTATCGGGTCGTTCGTTGCGGGGGTGAGCGCTCCTGCCACCAGCAGCGCGGACACGATGCTGGACATGAGCGTTTTCAGCAGGCGTGCGCGGCGAGCTCGTCGCGCACGACGGGCGTGCCGAGTGGGAACCCCGGGGCGCTTGGTGAGGTAGACAGGTTTCTCGTCCGACGAGGCTTCCGTCTTCGAGACCGCCGCCTTCTCCCGTAAGAAATCACGAGCCGCGGCCACTTGCGCTGCGGTCGGTCGAGGCGGTCGGGATGAGCGTGCCGGGCGAGGTGAGGGGTCGGGCCGCCCCTGCGCGCGTTCGCGAGGCTCCTGCGGTTCCGCCGGCGAGGCGCTGACAGCCGGGGGGCCGGCAGCTGGCACGGCGGAGGCTGCCGGCGAGGCACTTGCTGCCGGTGACGTGTTGGTAGCCGGCGAAGTGCTGGCTACCGGTGCGGCGTTGGCGGTGCTTTTCGCTGCCTGCTGCTCGAAGCGAAGGGTTCTCCAGATAGCCATCACGCGCTCGATTTGCGGTGGCAGGAGCCCGCAGGCAGCCATCAGGCCTCCGATGTACTTCGGTTTCGTCGGGAGCGTCGTGGTCTTCTCGCTGAACATCCGGTAGGTCGAGCTCACCGGGATTCCCGTGATCTTGGCCAGCTGGTGGGCGTTGAGGCCGGAGCGGTCTTGTACCAGCCGGAGCAGCCTCATGAAGTCCGCGACGTTCGTGGCTGTCAGCTCCCAGTCTGCGGTACCGACCAGAGGTTGATGCCGCGGTGGTCCTGGCGCAGGGCGGCGTGGCAGGCCGGCACCCGTCATGCCCGCCGTGTTGGGCGGCGGAGCCGGGCGTCGCACAGGCGGAGGGGGTGGAGCCGGGCGTCGCACAGGCGGAGGGGGTGGAGCCGGGCGTCGCACAGGCGAAGCAGGAGGTGGAGCTGCCCGCTGGGCGACACCGGCGTGCGCGTGCGGGTCTTGCTGGCCGGTCGCGAAGAAGGAGCTGGGTCCGTTCACGAGCGCGTAGACCTGGCTGAGCTTCGCTACGCGCTCGGGGGGAACGTTGCCGTTGGTCAGGGACATCATGTACGTGTGCCAGCCCAGGAGGTGGTCGGCCTTGATCGCTTCCTGCACGGCCTGTGCGACACGTGCCTGGCCGTCGCGGGAGAACTCCTTGAGCACCTCGACGAGGTTGCTGTGAAAGTTCTTGATCGCCGTCGTCTTCTGCTCCTCGGCACGGCGTCGAGTGCGTACGCGGAGAGGCTGGTCTGACGCTCCTCCGTGCTTGGCGATCAACTCGGCCACGGTCTGCTGCTCGTTCACCGCAGTGCCGCCTCGATGCGCTCCACGTCGTCCTGCGCCAGGCGCAGACGCCTGAGCCCGCGCACCGCGCGTCCCCACGGGGTTTTCGTGATCACCATCGTCCCGGCGATGATCGAGAAAGTGATCATCGCGGCCTGGTGCCAGGGGTAGCCCTGGGCCATCAGCCAGCCGGTGAAACCGAGCGCGAGCGTGAGCACGAGCACGAGGGGGTAGGTAAGAGCAGCTCGTGCGGGGTCCGATGGGGGACTCCCGATTCGATGCACGAGCCGGTCGTTCGGGGACAAGCGCACTCTCCTTGCCGTCAGCTGCTTGCCGGAGCGGGCTGCGCCCGTGAAGGTCCGCAACCCGTCCGAAGAAAATTGGTCCAGTCATTTGAGGAAAACGTGCCGCAAGTGATGACGAGTAGTTGGCGCTACTCGCCGGTGCGGCCCAGGATGATCTTGTTCTATTCGCTGCCCTTCTGAAGGTGACGATCAGACTGCCGCACGGGGTCACGGTTACGCAACTCGGCTGACGCCGAACTATTGCCCTGGTCAGCCCATGATCGGATGTATGGCGTGATGCTGGCTTTCCAATTCGTTCCCAATTCTTCCAAGAGCTTCCAGAACACTTGCAAAAGCCTCCATACTCTCTAATTGGAAGCCCAAATAGGTGACAGCGCCCGAGGGCTCATGATCGCCTGCGTGGCGACCGGATAGGCGTATAGCGGCAGGTAGGCGACTTCCAAACTGGCCACAGCCGATGTCAAGGGTGCGAATATTCCTGTTGTGAGAGGAATCGCTAGGTGGCCCGCTCTCCGGGCATCGCTGCTACGTTGTACGAGCCGTCACCCGGTTGGGAGACGTGCACCCGATGCCATAGCTGTTGGTCCAGTCATGCGCAATGGGGAAGCGAGCGGACTCTTGTTGGCGCAAGAACCGCCCAGGTCAAGCCCTCCAGTTAAGTAAGACTGGAGGGCTTGCGGTTTACATGGGACGCACAAGGAGACATTGCCTTCTGCTGCGGCGAGCCCAAGCACCCTGGTGCCGCCACCCCAGGATATTCGGTGGTCAGGCGCTGCTGAGATCGCGCCGATCCCGGCGGGCACGTTCTCGGCGCAGGCGCCGCGGGTGCGCGAGGAGTTCCGCCAGCTGCCCGAGCCGGCCTTCGGGCTCCGTGTTCGCCTCGCTCCTGATCCCCTCGAACTTGTCGACCGTCGCCTCCTCCACGATCGGCATCCCCTCGCTGAGCTCTATCGGTGTGGGGCGACCCGCCGTGCCTGCCGGAGGTCGTCTCGGCCTCCTCGAGGTTCGTCACGCCGCCCGCGAGCCTGCCGCGGTGCGCAGACACGACTCGCCGCCGTGGTCCTCGGCGCCCCGCGAACGCGTAGAGCGCCGCCGACCAGCTTGTTCGTGACGTGCCGACCGACGAGGCCCCGGTGTGCTCAGCGCGTGAACAGCTGCGGCACGACCAGCGTGACCACGACGATCAGCATCGTGTAGAGAACGACCACCAGCACACCCTTGATCGAGATCGCGAAGCGGCGCTCGACCAGCCTCTTGATCCGCTTCCCGATGGTCTTGCCCGGCGGCAGCGACACCGGCAGCGTCTCGAACCGCGACGCGGGTGCCGACGTTGCTTGTGCCGGTGCGTCAGGATGTGGCTGAGGTCGTGCTGCGCGGTGTTCATTCCGGCCGGACCGCAGCCGGCGCCACTGCTCCAGCCAGAAGCTCGCGTCCATCGCCGACCCGCCGCAGCCGGTGACGAAGTACCCGATCTGCTCCGCGCGGGCTGGCAGCACGACGCGCTGCGGCTTGACCATGTTGTGCGCGGTCGTGCGGGGCAGCTTGCCGTCGGTCCTGCGTTCGATCATGCGAAACGACGTGCCGGTGGCGCGCTGCATCTGCCGCAGGCCGTCGAGGAACTCCTCAACGCTGCCAAAGGTGCGCTCGGGCGCGGTCAGCCGCCGGGCGCCCGGCGGGGCGTCCTGCGGCCCCCACTTCATCGACTCGATTCCTGGCTGATGTATCCGCACCGTCGCACGCCGCGGACGGTTGACGTGATCGTCCCGTGACACGGGACTGCTCGGCTTCGACGACATGACGATGGCCAACTCGCTGTTCCGCACTCACCCCCGGCTCCGCAGGCGATCCCCGCTGTGTCGCCCGCGAGCGGGCTGACAGGCGAGAAGAACGGTGGCCACGGCCCCGGCTGCGGCGAGTTCGACGATCCGCCGGGACACGCCGGTCGCTGGCAACGCGACGACACCGGCGAACAGCGCGCTCGCGGCGAGCACTCGGGCAACGGGGACTGCAACCCCGCGGCGCCATCTCGGTGGCGTCAGCAGAGCAAGAGGCACGGGAACGGTCTCCAGACTGTGGCTTGGACTTGAACGGATCACGGATCGTCCGGGCAGAAGGCCTGAGCACGGCGGCTGGCGCACCACCGTCGGCTGGTCGCTCTCCCCGTCGAGCGTCTACCGGACCAGACCCATCCTGCCCGTATCGGTGACTCGGATCGGACATATGTGCGTCCGAATTTGCCCGCTGAGACGTCCCACCTCGTCCCGATCTGGGCCCCAGGTCGCCGCTCGCCGTTGGAAGATGCCTTTCCAAACGACGATGAGCAGGACAAACAGTTGGGACAGGCCCGTCCCACATCGTCCTGCCGCCCTGCATCGAGCGTCTGGATCTTTTAGGGTTGTACTGCCGGTGATGAGGGAGCAATGCCGCCGGCGGTCATCCCGACGAGCGTGTCCTGTGGCTTGGACGTCTCCGGGTTAGGTGGTGCCCCTTTGCTGGCGCGGTGGGGCACCGCCCCATCAACCGCGCTTGATTGCGCGCACCGCACCCGATCACGCCGTGCTGCCTCTGCAGTACTTGTCGCATCAGCTTGCTGTGGCGCCTTGAGCCACGTCATGTGCACGAGCCCGGCTCCCCTTGCGGAGCATGATCCCGCGTGTGGAGCCCCTCGATCCTCAGCGCCGATTCGTGTGGCGCTGTTCCTCTCGCGCACTCTGCTTGATCCCCGCTCGTTCATTCGAGTGCAATCAACCTCAGCCCAAGCGTTTCCGCTTGGGCTGTTGTGTATGGTTGCCATGTGCGAGCGAAACCGCTCGGGCATAGGAGGGAAGTGCATGGGTCAGCCGATGGATCGGCAACCGTACACGCTGGCGCAGTTCGCGCGCCGGGCCGGGATCTCCGAGGGCCGCGCGCGGGGCATGTTCGCCGAGACGCCGTCGAAGTTGCCGCGCCCGAACGGCCATGACGCCGGTGGCCGGCCGTTCTGGTGGGCTTCGACCATCGACGCGTGGTGTGCCCGCACGGGCCGGGCGGTCAGCTCGGAGTCGCTGTGGCTGTACCGGGCGCCGACGGCCACGAGCCCGGCGGCCGAGCTGCAGCGCGGTGTGGTGCGCTTCGGCCGGCGGGACAAGGCGATGTACGTGATCGTGTGGGACACCGAGCACGGCCACGTCATCTATCTGCAGCCGCTGGGGGATCAGGGCGGTGACCACAAGGACCGGCTCGCCCGCTACGCCGCCGAGCTGATCGAGCCGCGCTGGTGGGCCGATGCCGTCGTGATGATGCCGCTGGAGCAGCAGTTGTCCGCGCACCTGCGCCAGCGTGCCCCGGAGGCCTACGTCTACCAGCTGGTCACCACCGGCGACGACGCCGACGAGCAGGCCGACACCGGCATGTTCAGGGGCTTTCGCCGCTGGATCCAGCGCAGCGTCCCCGACCTCGCCGGTACCGCCGAGCCGAGAGCGAACTGGGTGGGGCAGATGGATATCGCCGAGATCGCCGCGGTGCTGGGCCGTCCGATCCCGCTGTGGGTCGACGACACCGACACGGTGGACAACGCCGAGCAGACCCTGTCCTACGACCGCACGTTCACCTGCCCGGACACCGTCACCGCCTGGCCCGCGGTGCAGGCCCGCCTCGAGCGCGCGCTCGAGCACGACCTGCCCGGTGAGTTCCCCACCGCGTGGGCGGCGCTGGCCGTCGACGCCGCCGAGGGGTTGGGCACGGTGCGCGCCGCGCACGAGCGGCTGCCCGACACCGGTGAGGGCTGGTACCTGGTGTGCCGCCCGGTCCGCCCGGCCCCACCGATCGAGCTGGAGCAGCGCCTCACCGGCGCCCGGCTGGTCACCGACACCGACCTGGTCGGCACCGAGCTCGCCGAGCTGCGCGCCATCGAGGCCGACTTGGATGTCGACGACCCGCGCGGCGAGGCCTACGCCGAGGCGATCGAGTTGCTGCGCTGGCAGCTCAAGGCCGCGGCCAAGATGGCCGGCACGATCAGCGACGCCTCCGGCGACTACGTGCCGGTCGCCGACGACGGCTACGCCTCCTACTCCGCCCCCTGGGGCGGTCCCGTGGTCGACGCCTGGCGCAAGACCCTGACCCCGGTCGACGTCGCGGCCGCGCTGCGGCTGCGCCGGGTGCACCGCGTGCTGGGCGAGCACCGCCTCGACAGCGTCCGCGAGGCCTACCGCGACCCGAACGGCCGCTACGTCCTGGTCGCCGAGCTGACCCACGACTCGTTCTGGAGCTTCGCCGAGTGGCCGGTTTCGCTGGACCAGGTCAGCGAATGGACCGACCAGACCGTGCTCGCCGGCGACGCCGAGCTCGGCACCACCACCACCACGCTGCTCGCGCTCACACCCACCGCCGACGGCCAGATGCGCGTCGACCCGGTACCGCTGCTGCCCGGCGGACACCGCGACGCATTCGGCTACGGCTACGGCGGCGGCACCCCGGCCACCACCTACCGCGCACTGCTGCGCGTCGCCCTAGGCGACGACCCCGCCAACGCCCACGCCTACGGCGCGGCCCTGCGCTCCGGCGACACCACCAGCCAGCTGTGGACCGCGATCTCCACCACCAAGGGCCCGCTGCGCCTGTCCTGGCCCCAGCTGCGGCTGTGGGCCCGCGCCGATCGCAAACGCGCCGCCGAACTCGACACCGACCGCTGACCCACCAGAAAGCGATGCTCGCGTGCGGACAAGGCGCGCGAGCATCGCCTTCACCCCAAGCGGACGGGCTCCAGCCGCTGAGGACATGACCTGATCTATTCCCAGCGTGACCTCCGCTGGCGGCGGGCGGCTTCGAGCTGCGCGCGAGGTAGGGCGGTGCCGTTGGGCATCGGGGTTTTGGTCAGCGCGGTCAGCTCGTTGTCGGACGGGTCGATCCAGCTGTCGATCGGTGGTGAGGTGATGTCGTCGAGTAGTCGCTCGACGAGCGGCCCGTAGCCGGATCCCCTGTAGCCCCAGGACACGTCGTACTCACCGGCGGGGGCGGGGTAGAGCGTGCCGTCCTCGACGCGGATCCAGTTCGAGTGGCCGGCACCGTCGATGATCAGTTCGGCCAGCGGAGAAGTGGTGGGCAGTCGGCGGGGGAGCAGCGTCATGTACTGCTCGACTTCTCCGTTATGCCCCAGTCCTTCAAGGACCGGGGCTCCGGTGGCCGGGTCGAGGAACCGCCGTCCGGGACGATCCACGTCGCTGGTGAGTCCGGCGAAGCCCGGGTTGGGCACGTAGGGCGGAACTTCCTGTAGCCGGGGCAGCCACTCTCCGAGCATCGCCACCTTCCCGACCCGGTAGCGCTCCACGGTCGCGAACGGCATGTACTCCCTCACGCCCCACTGACGCAGGGCGTGCACCACCTGCACCGTGAGAGTGTCCCGGCGCTCCATCAGGCCGGAGAACACCGCCCGCAGGGCGTGCTCGCCCAGATCGTCGATACTGCTGGGCTCGGGGGCCTCGATGGCGAGGGCGGCCAGCACGAGCTGGTCCCGCAGTTTCTTGAAGATGTTGCTGTCGGGATCGTCGGCGTCATCGAAACACTGCAGCGCGACCGCAGTGCCGGACGATGCGTCCTTCACACCGCGCAGGTAGTAGTACATCAGCACGCGGTGAGTGGGGCTGCCGTGCTCGTAGAGCGCAGCCAGCTGCAGCAACGGCGTCATGTCCGGTGACTGTTCCGGAACCGCGACGATCGCCTCGTTGCCCGGCCTCCACCGCTCGATCAGCTCCTGGAAGTTCAGGTTCCACGGCCAGTACGGCGCCGGTTGCCCAATCGCCCGCGCGTAGTAGCGCCACAGCTGTTGACGGGAACCTTCTTTAAGCGCTTGGTCGTATACGTCCGGACCATCGGGCGTCTGAAACCCCTGATCGGCGACCTCGATCAGGCAGCGGATGCTCGAGTCGAACTCCCGCACCCACAGCGACCGCGACGAGCGCGTCTGACCGAGCACGGGATACGCGGCCGCCAGGACCCCGGCCGTGGTTTCCCAGCACAAGAACACGAAGCCAGGAACTCTGTCGAACGTCCGCGGGCCCAGAAACGGTGCGGGCTGGTGCGCGGCCGGCATCTCCTGCAAGGGGATGAATGGCTGAAACTGGGTCTTCACCTCGTCCTCCCGAAGCACAGGCTGGCGGTCGTGCGGCGGTTGCTTCTGCTCTCGCCCGGCTAACCAGTCCGACAATCCCATCGCGCAACCCTTCACCCATCGATGCATTGCCCTGCGAGCGACAACGCAGCCTAGCGGCGGGTATCGCCAGATCCTGTGGCGTTAGGCGTCGTCGGGTAGGTGGCGTGCGGTTCACTTGGCCGATCGGTGGATCAAGCGGAGGTAGACGACCGGCGCGAAATTCAGTGAACTGTCGCAGGTCTTGTCGCCGACACGTGCAATGCCGAGGACGTCTTTGCCTTCGTCGACGCTATGCTCGAGTCCTGATACTGGAAGACAGCCCGCCACCACTCCACGCCTATCGCGCGGCCTTGGCCACGGCGACTCCACCAACCAGTTATGGACCGCGGTCTCCACCATCAAAGGCCCGACACCCTCAGGAAGCCTTTGACGGTCAGGTTGTGGGGATGTGGTGATGGCGGTAGGTGGTTCCCGGCTGGACTTCGTACAGGTCATCGTCGATCTGGACAGAGTTGTGCCGGATGTGCTCCGCCCACTGCGCCGGCCATTGTGTCGTAGTCGGTGACCAGCGCACGCCGTCTAGCGGGATCCCGTGCAGATCAACGTCCGTGAGGTCGCAGGCGACCATGTTGTTCAACGCTGTATCCAGCTGGTCAATCGCACTGATCAGCCAACGATCAAAGTCCTGATGCGCGACCTCGCGGAGGTCGCGGTCGAGACGGAGCGCGTGGGCGAGATCGTGGGGGAGATCGTGAGCGCGACGGCGACCCAGGGTAAGGCGGTCGATGCGGGCTTGCTCGAAGGCGAGGGCACGGGCGCGGGCGAGGGCGAGGGAGCGGGCGCGGGCGAGGTTGACGTCGAGGTCGAGGACGTTGTCGAGGGCCTCGGTGAGGTCGCTGGCGAGGGCACGGGCAAGGGCACGGGCGAGGGCGGGGTCGCCATCGAAAGCGAGAATCCGCCCGCGCGCGCGGGTGAGGTCGCGGGCGCGGGTGAGGTCACTCATGAAGATGAGTACGCGGTTGCTGATCATGTGGAGAACGCGGTCGCCGGTGGAGTCAAGGACGCGGTCGCGGTCGTAGGTGAGGTCGAGGGCAATGGCGAGGGTGTGAACGAGATCGCGGGCGATGGCGTGGGCGAGATCAACGGCGAGATCGATGACGCGGTCGTTGGTGGGGTCACGGTCGGGTCCGAGGGCGTGAACGAGGTTGAGGACGCGGTCGCGGGCGACGGTGAGGTTGCGAGCGAGATCGCGGGCGATGGCGAGAGCGCGGTCGCGGGCGCCGACGCGGTCATGGTCTAGGACGTAGTCACGGGTGAGGTCGAGGACGCGCGCGAGGGACTGGATATGGATTTTCAGAGCCTGCGCCGTTCGTGCGGTGGCCAGATCGTCTGTAGGGAACCAGGTGCGGGAGGCGAGCCGTTCGTGGACGGGGAGCGTGGCGAACCTGGCGGCGTACGCGAAGAGCGTGCTCGGGGGCTCGGACTCGGGTGTGCGCGGTGACGTCTGGGGGCAGGCTGGGGTCGGCATGATGTGGCGGAGTCCGGCGTCGAGGTCGAGGACGTCGTCCAGGGCGCGGGTGAGCTGGGTGCCGCGGCGGGGGAGCCGGGCGTCGGCGAGTCCGGCGTCGAGGTCGAGAACGTCGTCCAGGGCGGCGTTCAGGGCGGCGCTGCCGGTGTCGAGCCGGGCTTCGAGCTGAGGGTCGTCGGTGCTCACGCGTCACCGTCCTTGGGGAAGAACCAGGTTCGCAGGGTGTGCCGGGCTTGGCTGAGGTGTTCGCGGACCGCGCCGGGGGTGATGCCCAGTTCGGCGGCGATTTCGGTGCTGGGCAGGCCGTGCAGGTGCAGTGCCATGACGTGCCGCTGCCGGTGGGATAACCCCTTCAGTGCGCGCAGCAGGTCGTGTTGGCGTTCCCAGTGTTCGATGTCGACGTCACCGCGCAGCAGTGCGCTGGGGTGCGGGAGTTGGTCGACCGGGGTTTCGCGTTCGGTGAGCTTGCGGCGGATCAGCGCGCGTGACGCGACTTGGCGGGTCCATGCTTTCGGGTGCTCGATGGTGAGCCAGCTTTGGTATGCGGTGCTCAGGGTGTCCTGGGCGAGTTCCGCGGCGTCGGCGAGGCTGGCTCCCTGCATGAGCAGGAATGCGACCAGCGATTTTGCGTGCGCGCGGTAGAACTCGGCGAACGCGGCATCGTCGGCCTCGGTCCTGGCACTGGTGGGGCCCGGCTCGCTATTAGTGGCAGCGGCGCCGGCGGACCCGGCACGGTCGGGTTCGTTCACCTGGGCCGCCGGTGCGGATCGGCGGCTGGCGTCGTGCGGATCTCGAGGTGGCTGCCGTCGTCGCGGACGTCGCGGATCTCGACGACGACACCGGTGGTGGGCAGGTGCGCGGTGAGCGCGCGCAGAGTGTCTTGGCGTCGTTGGTCGCACAGGGCGTGCCATCGCAGCCGTAGGGCCAGCCCGGCCAGTCCGAGTAGTGACGGTCCGAGCACGAGCCCGATCGTCGTGAGCGCCTCATGCATCGGTTCCTCACAGCAGAGTCAGCGGGGACGGTGTCATGACTGAGTGGCGCCGCACTGGTCGAGTGTCAGGACTCCGCACCCGTGATCACCCGATCGGACCAGTGGTCTGAACGGGCGCTTGATCTGTGGGGCCATCTCGGACACACCGAGTTTGGTCTGTCCTCAGGCGTCCCGGACCAGCCGGACTTCGACTCGGGGGTGGATGGCGTGCAGCAGGATCGTGCGGTCGGTGACCACTGGCCAGTCTCGCAGCCGGTACAGCAGCACCGCGTGCGCCGCGGCCAAGGCCGACGGCTCGTGGGTTAGCGCCTCAGGCTGGTCGGCTGCGGCCAAGAGCTCACCGACGTCTCGTGCCCGTACAGCGTCGAGCGGGTCGACCACGGTGATCGGCAGCTCGACGAGCGCCCGCAGGGCGTCGTGGTCGTGCCGGGGTGTGACGGCGTAGGCCTGGGCGAGGGCGGCACCGGGGATGGCGAGGGAATTGCCATCTTCCATGCTGGCCCAGACCACGGCACGGGCGTACGGGTGTCCTTGGGCGAAAAGAGCGATGGCCGGTGTGTCGAGCACCCAGCCGCTGAGACCGGTGAGCACGGCTCAGCCGGCGGACTGCGGCGTGGACGTGCCGTGCAGGTCTTTGCGTACCTGCTGCATGAGCTCGGCGGGCGGACGTGGGCCGAGGTCCTGAAGCATGACGAACCCAGCCGCCATCCGAGCTTCCCAGCGCGCCTGCGCACTCCCAGCCCAGGCATCGGTCGCGGCCTGCGCCGGGACTGCGGCGTCCGGCGCATCGGTGGGCTCGCGGTCCTGCGGCTGACTCATGGCTACACCGTACCGCCGAGGGGGATCCTCTTCGAGTCCCAGACCAGGACGTCAACTCGTTTCGAACCTGAGCACTCAGCAAGATCTGAACTGTTCACATCAAAGCCGATCAACGTGTTCGTTCGATCAAGTAGCGCAGGCTAGCGTGAGAAGCGGCGATTCCATTCGCATCCACTACACTGGCAACGAGTCGGGCGACTTCGGGCAACGATGCCCTCTGGCGGCTGATTGCGGCGTTGTGTCTGGCGCGCGAAAGTGCATTACGCAGTGTCGATAGGTGGCGGTGTTCTCGTTGACGTGCCGAGACAAACGCGTGCAGTGCGTTGAGCACATCGGAGTCGAGAATGAGCGCAAGGTCATCGTGAGCGTCAAGAAACGCGTGTTCGGGGACGGTGTTCACCACAGGGATGGTGCTGCCAAGTTCTTCAAGGTTGAGCGTGGCCTTCCGGTGACGCTGAGCGCGTTGCCGACTTCGGTCGAGCGGAGTACCTCGATGGCGGTGGTTGCGGTCGTAGATCGCCTTGGCCTGTTCAGCGGTTATGTGATTGCTGGTGGCATTACGCTCCCCATCGCCGTAGACCTCCCACATGCGATATGCCCACTCGTCGAATGACACCGCGCGTTCGATCGGGGCTGGGGGAATGTGGGTTTTCACGCTCGCGAGGCTGTCAGGGTCGGCCTGGCGCCAAGTCCTTAGACGCGACTGGATGTAGTCGGTGAGCACGCCACGGTGTTTGCCGTCGTCCGTGCCAGTGTGCCAGGCATACGCTCGTTCGCCGTCGGGGTTGAACTCCATCGCCCGAACAATCGCGTCGTTACACCAACCCTGTTCGTACAGCGGTGTCAACTCTTCGATCAACGTGCTGCGCTCCGAACCGGGCCAACGTGTGCGGCTGATCAGAGTCAGCACCGCCGCCCGGATCTGGATCTCGTTCGTGGGTACAACCTTGCCCGGCCACTCACGCATCTTGTACATCCACGGCTGCAGACGACGGCCGTAGAACCTTGGATGGGCCTGCAGCACGCGAAGCAGTTCTGCCGCGATGGCCTTCCCCGCTTCTGAAGGTGGCGGCGGCACCTGCTCCACACTGATCTCCCGACTCTTACGGGTACTTGCCCTGTGACCTCCGTGTGCCGCTAGCGTAGTGCGGTGCCGTCTGTGATGAGCTGAACCCAGCTAGTGCTGCGCACGCTGTGAACCTGCGCCGACCGCGAACGCGACACCGACCGCTGTGACTATCCGGACGGTCCGCCCAGGCGCTGCGCGGCAAGACCCACGCCTCGATCGGCGCCGGCATCCCCGTCGCCTACGGCGGTGGTACCGACGGCACCCGCGACATCCACGAGGCCGAGATCGACGGCGACGTCCTGGCCGACCTGCTCGAAGCCGGAGACCTCGACGGCGCCGCCGAGGAGTTCGCGGAGCAGATCATGGCCGGCTACGGCGACCTCGCCGGAACCCTCGACATCACCGACTTCCCCAACGGCATCAACCTGACCTGACGACCAGCGCAGCTCAGCGGCGGATGTCGCGCGGCACCGCCACCATGTCAGGCGCGGGCTGTCGAGGCCTCGGGGCCTACGAATCCAACCCCTTCAACGACGACCTCTCAACGGCCACAAAGACCTTGATACGAAGTGAAGAGATTTGTGGCCGTTGAGAGGTGTTCAGGCCGAGATGATCACGCGGGACAAACCGAAGTTGATCATTCATCGTGGTGTTCGCAGCACGGTGTTCACCGAGCTGCTGGGTCGCGGTGAGGATCGCCCGCTGCGACGGCAGGACAGGAGCTCGGCCGCCCAGGCTTGTGCTCGAAGGTCAGAAGACGACGACATGGGTGTTGGATTCGATTCCGGGAGCTGGGTGCTGGCGGTGCTCGCGCTTCCAGTGAGCGTGGTGACGATCTGCGTCGTGCTGGTGGCGTTGATCGCGCTCACGGCACGCAGGCCAGCTACCCGCAGGCACTGCCTGCTGGTGCTCTCGCACCTCACCCAGTTCGTGCTGGTGCTGCGGAACAAGCGATGACCGCCGAGGCGGGGGCCGGGTACGCCCAGCGGCAACAGGCCGCACGCCTGGCTCGCGTGCGGGCGCTGCGTGAGGCGCGTGACCGGGGCGGCGAGCCGCTGTCGGCCGGAGTGCGCAGTGGGTTGAGGGAAGTGTGGGAGCGGGGCCGCCGGCCGGAGTCCATCATCGTGCGTGAGGAGTTCGTCGGCAGGCGCCCCGACCACCCTCATGGCCCGGTGCTGCCGCGGCTGATCAAGTCACGTGGTCTGCAGCTGCGATTGCTGCTGTTGTTGCTGTTCGACGCGCAGTGCCGCGCCGAACCGGGCGAGCGGGTTCGCAATGTGCGGCCAATCATCGGTCAGGCCGACGAGAACTACGGGACCTGGCGTGAGCTCGTGCTGGCAGAGACCTCGCCGACGCCCCACACCGGCCGAAGCGCGCAGCGACTGCGTATCCGGCAGATCACCGAAGCACTGCGTGCGCTTGAGGACGAGCACCTGGTCTATATCGCGCGACACGCAGGCGGGCGCCGCGACTACGACGCGTTCGCGTTGCGGTCGGAGGCGAGCACCGCCGAGGAGCACCCGGCCTACCTGGTGCCGGGAACCGGCATCCGCATTCCACGGCAGTTCTTCACCGAGCTGTGGGTGTTCGCGCTGACCGACACGGAGTTGGCGGTCTACCTTCTGCTGGCATACCTGCGCCACACCTTTCCCGCTGACCATCAAGCTCAGGGTGTGTTCGTGACCGCCGAGAAGCGGGAGGCGATATTCCGGATCACACGGGCCACCTGGCGTGCCACGGACCTGCTGCACAGGTACCGCCTGATCGACCGGATGCCGGATCCTCACCGCCAGTTCCGCACCGGCAAGGTCGGCAATCCTGCCGTCAGGTGGGCCAACCGTGAGGTTCGCCCGGCGCGCTTCAAGATCAACGACGACGCGTTGTCGCAGCGAGCGCTCGACGTTATCGCGCGGGTGCTCGGCACCCCGACCGAGGAAGATGAGCAGCGACGCATGACCGGCCAGGACCTGCCTGACGCGATGTTCAGCTCCCCAGCGGGTTGAGCTGAGCTCGAACCGCCTCGGGCTTGCCGGGCGCACGTCTCGGCGTGCGTGACGCCGACGGCGGGTCGCCCGCGCGTCCCCGATGCCGGTGCCGTCCGTCGTCCACATCTCGTCGACGTCGACGAGCGCAGGGGCGTCGTCGAGCAGGCGGCGCGGATCCCCACCCCTCGACGCCACCGTGGAGCCGGTAGAGACCCGCACGGCCGCTGCGTCCTGGCGGTTGGCATCCGGGTGATGGTGAGTGTTACGTCGGGTGGTGGGCGTGCCGCGCTGCTGGGTTGCCGCTGGATCGGTGACGATGAGGTGTCCGGTGGCCGCGATGACGAAGGCGTGGGTGCGGGGTGGGGGAACGGAAGGTGAAGCCTTGGACGGCGGCGGGCGGCGCTCGTGCGGCGCGGGATGCCCGGATCGGGACCATGCGGTTTCTGCGGGACGCGCCGATCGCGCGGGCGTGGCAGGCGTCGCGGATGCTGTCGGACTTCCAGGTGAAGGTGAAGCACCTCAGCGCTCAGACCGACGTGCGGACGGCGCAGTCGGTGGCGGTGTCGTTGTTGCTGGTCGGCCTGGGTTATCCGCAGTCGTGGCGGCCGGGTAACTGGATGCAGGCCGCCGAGCGGGTGCTGGGTGACGAGGCTCGTTGGCTGGGCGAGGCCGACCTCTACATCATCAGCCCGCAGATGTGCGACGTGGTGGTCGCCGCAGCGCAGACGCTCACCCTGGACGACCTGAGCCTGCTGTCCGCGGAGGACCTGCCCAGCCCGTCCGGTGTGCTGGTGCTGCCGCATCCGCTGCTCGTCAAGGCGATCAACGGCAATCTCGGCGACGACCGCGCCTACCACTGGCGGTCCCCGATCGAGCTCTCGATGCCCGACCCCGAACGCGGTGGGTTCGAGCAGAAGCCCGCGGTGCGATTCTCGGTGTACCACGACGCGCACGGCCCGGTACGGCCTGACTCGTTCCTCGACTTCCAGGACATGGCCCGCGCGCAGGGAACCCCGCTGCCGCCGCTGATGCTGGACGCCATGCGCTGCTGGCCCTTCGGCCTGACTCCGACCGACGAGCAGCGCGACAACCTGGCCGACTTCCTCCAGGTCGCGCGGCGCAGCGGCGACCAGGCCCGCGAAGGCGTGCGGCAGCTGGGGTTCGACGAGGACCGGGTGATCGGCGAGTACACGCCGGGCAGTGAGATCGAGGACCACGACGACAGCTTCGCGATGCGGTTTCTCTACGCGTTCTGGCGCCTGTGCGAGCAGCAGGTCGCCGTGACCGAGCCTGCCGAGGTCCGTCATTCCGCGCGGGTCGCCGCGGACAAGGCCGGCGTCTCGCCCGAGGTGCGGGTGACACGCCTGCGGCCTGCCGCCGCACCGGCCGGCGAGGACGACCTTGGGGAGCCGGGTCGGCAGTGGCGTCATCGGTGGGTGGTGCGGATGCACAAGGTCCGCCAGTGGTACCCGTCCGAGCAGCGGCACAAGGTCATCTACCGGGGCCCGTACGTCAAGGGCCCCGAGGACAAGCCGCTGCTGAGCGGTGAGGTCGTCCGCGGCCTTATCCGCTGACGGGTGCTCACCCGTGTCGGCCATCACGTGCACCGCGCCTCGGCCGGGCGTCGTCGTGGTGTGGTGGCGTTGGTGGCGGGTCGTCGAGCGCGCCGCTCTCGGCGCCGGTGCTGCTCGCCGGGGGAGCGTCGTGATACACGTTGTCGTGCTGCAGGCGCTCGAGCATGTGGTGGTGGACTTCGCCTGGCCGCATTCGTCCTGAGCCCTCTCCCGTGATGCGGCGGGTAGGTGCGTGCTGGCTCGGCCGGAAGTCGCGGTGCACTCGGTCGAGTAGCGCCAAGGCTTGCTCGTCCAGGCCGAGCTCGTCATGGCGGCCGTTGCAGCTCGGCGCTGCGGGCGGCCAGGTCGGCGTCGAGCCACGCGGCGTCGTCGGTGTTGGCCAGCAGCGGCGCGGGCGTCTCGTTGACGTGGTGACGCTCGCTGTTAACGGGGCGTGCGTCACGCTGACGCGCTAGCGCTTTTGGAGAACGCGTCTAGAGCGCGTGCGCATCCCGCGAAGCTGCACTCGCCCTCGCTGGCTGGTGGTGGCCAGCGTCCGCGGGGCTGCTGGGCGGCGCGGGTGAGCTGGTCCACGGCGATTCGCCGATGCCGTGGCCTTTCCCTGTCCACTTTCGAAGCGAGGCAGATCTCGGGGTCACCACCGGCTTGCGTGCCCGTGGTACCCGTTGCTGTTGGACGGCGGACCCCGACATCGAGGTGACGGAGCACCTCGATGCTGTGGTGCGCGCGGTGATCGGTGTCGTGGGAGCATCTGCCGATGCTGGTCACCCCGCTGCCGGGCATCGCCCCGTCCGAAGTGCAGGGTTTGCTGCGGACGCTCAAGGCCGAAGTCGACAACCTGCACTCGGTGGGCGCAGGCCAGGAGGAGTTCGGTTCGCTGCGGCGCCTGTGGGAGTACCTGGAGTGGGTGGACAGTACCGCCCACCGGTTGAGCTCGACGATCGGCTCGGAAGCTGCGGATCGACTCGTGCGGACCCGCACCTACGAGCTGCTGTTCCACGGCGATTTCACCGCAAGGGACCTCTTCGGCCGAGATAACCAGCGGCACCGGCTGCTCAACACGATGGTCACCAACGAGCTGACCGCGCGATCCGATGCGCTGCAGTTCGCGATCACCGGGTTGGAGGAGGTGACGAGGTGGCGCAGCTGGGACTGGCGGCTGGTGCTGGACACCAACGTGTACCTGGAACACGAGGACAAGCTGGACGACCTGGACCTGGCCGGGATGGTGGGCGCCGGTGACGCGCCGGTGCTTCTGCTGGTCCCGATCGCTGTCGTGGACGAGCTGGACAGGTCCAAGCGCAACCACAAGACCCGCTGGCGGGCGGCCTACTCGCTGGCCCGCATCATCAAGGCCGTACGGGAGGCCGAAGGCGTACTGCGCGAAGCCGATCCCGGCTCCGGCCCGGAGCACCCGGCCCGCGGCCGAATCACCGTCGAGATCGTCTCCACCGCGCCGGGCCACCGCAGGATGCCCGACCCGGACGACGAGATCACCGACCGCGCCCTGAACATCCAGCTCGGTGCCGGCGCACCGGTCACCATGATCACCGGTGACACCGGCATGTCCTGGCGCGCGACCACCGTAGGACTCCGCGTCGTCGATCTGGACTTCGACGCGGGCCCCGAGCCGCAGCCGTCACGTACGCCGGACCGCCGCATTGGCTCTAGCCCGCCACTTCCGCAACGTGACGCGTCTGGCTGTTGACCGCCTGCGCAGGTCTTGCCATCGACACGTGCAACCACGACGACGTTCTTGCCTTCGCCGACGCCATGCTCGAGCCCTGATCACGTAGTCCTGTGGAGGCTGGCACTGCGGGCCTGCGCGGTGTCAGCCCCGACATGTGCCGGCTCGTAGGACAAAAGCGGGACTCGGTGCCACCATCTGGTGACATCGAGTCCCGCTGTTCACTATTTATGGTCAGACCGCTTCGCTGCCGCGATCATTTTTGATCGTGAAGACGTTCGACGCTTCCGGCACCACGCTCAGTCGGTGCTGCGTCGATGCCAGCGTCAGCATTGCCGCGACAATCGACTGTCCCTTACCAGCTGTCGAGATCTCCAGCAGCAAGCTGCTGGAGATCTCGACAGGCATGCCTCCTAGAAGTTCGGCGGCCGCCCTGGGAGACATGTCGGCGATGAGCTGCGCCGTTGCGCCTACGTGGGGATTGGGTTCTTTGAGGGAGTCGTTGTGCTCGGCGCGCGCGAGGGCCGCAGCCCAATCGTGCATCGACGGTAACGAATCTCTTCCACTGGCGCCTTGGTTGAGTGCGTAAACAATCTTCATTAATGCCTGGTGTTTTGGCTTCTGCTTCCCTGTGAAGATCGCGGACAGGGACGAGGTTGTTGTTCCTTGGGGGGAAAATGATGCTGCTCTGGAAATCTTGGTGCACTCGTATGAAATCTTTCCGTACGAGGGATTTCCGACAAAGGTCCTCAGTGCATGAAGTTGTGTCCGCAGTTCGTCGTATGTGTTGACGACGAGCAGTCGTTGACGCAGCTGCAGGGCGGTTACCGATGGCTGAAATGAGCGGTGGCCGTCCTGCGGTGTAATGGTTCTGCTCGCGCTGTTCGCGCGGCGGAGATCTTTTAGCTCGGCGACAGTCTGGGCGTGGTCGTCCCGCCACTGGTGCACCTCGGCCGTGTCCGCACCGAAGTGCCTAACCATCGCCTCGACCACGAGGAACGTCGGGAGCTCGTGACCGCCTTCGGCCTTGGCAAGCACGGTGTGAGAGATCTGCACTGCGCGGGAGATCTCACGGAAGGTGAGAGGTTCGCGCAGTTCACGCCGTGCGCGGTCGTGGCGCTCGCGCAGTTTGAGCGCGAAGATGCCGACGGGACCGGTGTCGACGATCGGGTTCTGGTGGCGACCCATGATCGTTCACCGGTTCCCTTCGTCGTCGCTGGTGCTCTCACCCAGCTCCGCGGCGCCCGCTTCGCCCGCATGCTCGGCAGCGGATGGCGTCGAGGGGTTCCGGAGGTGTTCAGGACGCCCAGCGGGGTTGATGGCGGCGATGCGCGTGAGTGCGCTCACCGTCACGAAGCTCAGGGTCGCCGGGACACCGACCGCCACAGCGGGCCAGACACCCACGGCGATCAGGACGGCGATCATTGCCGTGAAGACGGCGAGAACGGTGAGGTAAGGCAGGAACCACCACCAGGGCAACCACTGCGAGGGTTGCTGAGGCGTCGACATAGGGGGATCTCCCTTGAGCTGCGTTGGAGTGGAAGACGCGTCCCGTTTGGCCGACGGGTGAGCACGCGCGTGGACTAACTCATCGTCCTCGATGACACGTACCTGAGCACAAGAGCAGCAGAGCAGTGGTTTGTCGCGATGTTGTGCGCGTGAACTACGAGTACGTCCGGAGCTGTCCTACGACCGTCAGATTGTCAGCCTGACAAAATCCAGTGACCTAGCCGGACACGTCCAAAACCGCAGCTCACTCGGCCTGGTTCACCTTCGTGGGGAGGGCTGCTTGGTTCGCGTGTCCGAGAGCGTCCAGGAACCGCACGTTGACAAGCTCTTGGGGCCAAGCTTCTTCATGCGCTCTACAGCGCTGAGGCAGCAGCTCGTTGGAGTGGGATGTGGAGCCTCAACCACGCCGGATCTGTTGGCCCAGGTTCGGCAACTGCCGGGGCCAACGGCGGCGCTGACGTCTGCGAAGACGTCACGCGCGTCGTTGGTCCTCGTGCGTTCGCCCTTCGCCGCGGCCCTGAGGGTCCTGGCGCCGGTCACCAACTCACGAACGACACGGGGTTGACCCGCTCCAGTGTCTGGCAATGGTGCTTCGCGGCGCGAAGCGGAACAACGTGACCTCGTCGGTCTAGTACTACTCGACGTCGACGCCGCTCAGCTACCGGCTGGGCTGGGACGTCGCCCCAGAGCCGGGGGGATCTCGGGCAGCGTCGGGCAAGATCGCGCATACTCCCAGGGCGTGTTGCCGTGCCCGATGGTGTACGACACGGGGCGGCGGAGTTGGGCGAGCGCGACCATCGCGATGCCGATCGCCACTGGCGCCACCTGCAGGCCGAGATCCCGCAGGTGATCCGCTGCCGCAGGTCGGTGCCGTTCAATTCCGTCGAGGAGTTCGAAAAGTCCAAGGGCACGGCTGCGGGCGTTGCCGGTGGCAGGCCGCGCGCGGACGAGAGTGTTGTGGGCTTGGCGTCCGCCTCGGCGTTCTCGGTGCTCGGCGTTGCGTTGCCCGTGCTGGACTTCGTGACGTTCGTCGTCGCGTCCGGCGTCGTCGCGGTCATCGCGAGGTTCGTGAGGAGGGGCGTCAAGAAGTACTTGGCGATGTTCGTGGCGGTCGTGAAGTCCGACAAGAACTTCGACGCGTTCAGCGCCCTCTTGTTGTCGTTGAGCTCCTCGTGGACGCGCTGGTACACCACGGTGAGCGCCGCGATCTCCACTACGAGGAACCGCCGCGCGTGGTCTGGGGCTCGACCGCGGCCGTGGGCCCGCGTCGGACCGGAACGCGCGGCGTGGCCGCACCACCCCACTGACCACGCGGGCGTCCGGGCTTGCCCGGCAGGCAGAGCACTCGATTGACGTGGCGAGCCCCGCCGCAGCGTTGCTGGGGCGGGGCCGCGTCGTTGTTCGCGTCGCTGTTCGCCGTCGCGATCGTCGTGCCGGACATCGACATCGTGCCGTACGTGTCCGGCGAGGTGGACGTCATCGGAACCAACCTCGCCGGACACGGCGGCCCCGCACGGCGGCCGACTACTGGCCGATGCTGATGCCGCCGCCGAGTTCGGGGTCGCTGCCGGTCTGCGTGCCGGCGGTACCCGTCACGGTGGGTGCCGAGGGAGTGGTGGGGTCGTGTAGCCGGTACATGGTGGTGAGGATCTGCTGGGCCTTGTTCGTGGGCAGGTCCTTGATGATGCCGGCGGAGACGCTGGGCGGCATGGCGGCGAGGTAGGCCGCGGCGACCTCGATGTCCATCTCCGCGACGACGGCTCCGACCGGTCCTTCGTCGTGGTCGCTGAGCAGGACGACGTTCCCGACCCGGCGGGTGCGTTGCAGGTCCGGGCGCTTGTGGTTGAACTGGGCCCGGGCCCAGGCCTCGTGCCAGGCGCCCGGCGTCCGCGACCGCGGCGGGTTCCCGAACAGGTCGTCGGGGGAGGGGCCGAGCCGCGTGAGCAGCGTGGTGACGATGCGCATGAACAACTCGATGGTCGGCACGCGCCGGCCGCCGAAGACCTCGGACAGAGTGCTGGCACCGGGGGCGTAGACGCCGTCGGTGGCCTTCATGAGCTTGGCGAGCTCGCGCAGGCTGGGGTCACCGGCGTTGATCTTCATGACCTGGAGTTGGTAGCGCAGGTCGTCGAAGGTGCGAACGCTGTCCGGGTCAGGTCTGCACTGGTCGGGGCCGGCGTGGGCGACCTCGACCGGCCGTAACCGTCCGCGGCGTGCCGCGCCGGTGGCGCCGTCGCGGGCGGTGACCACGTAGTCGGCCTGGCCGACCCGTCGCCGCAGCTGCAGGATCGCGTTCTTGGTGTCCTGCCAGAACGTGTGCCAGTCCTCGACCTCGTCGTCGGCCGCGCCGCACGCCCGCACGAAGGCCTCGGTGGTCTCCCAGGACGGCAGCTTCTTGCCCGCCGCGGCATCGGCGAGCACCGAGTACGACAGGTGGGCGAGCTTGCTCATCTCCCGGTAGGCGGGCCGGCCCGCCTGCAGCCTGCGGTCACGCAGTTCTGTGGCGAACTTGCCGATCGGGCCGGCGTCGTCGATCGGTACCTCGGGACGGGGCATCGTGCCGTCACCGCCCCAGCTCTCGGCCGGTCGCGGGCGGGCGCACCGCGGGCGGCTCGACGGCGGCGGGCTGCATGGCCACGGGCCGGGGCAGAGCGGCGATCCGAGCGATCGCGCGCACCGCGACCGCGCTGAGCAGTGCGGGCACGCCGAGGGCGACGACGTCGGAGACGCCGTTCGCGAGCAGCGCGAGCACGAGCACGCCGAACAGGACGAGCAGCAGCAGGTAGGGCGTGAACCACGACCACCACCAGGGCAGGCACCACCATGCCAGTCGCTGCCGGCGCGGGTTGTGGAACGGGGACATCGGGTCGTTCTCCTTGCGGTGTCTGGATGTGCGCGTCCCGGTTAGCGGCCGGCGAGCAACGCGTTGGTGCCTCGATCTTCCCCCGGCTGCACCCGGCACCGGCCGTTCGCGTGTCCACGACTTGTCAGGACTTCGTTCGCTGACCGCGCTCACAGGGCCTCGTGCGGGTGTTGTCCACGCGACAACCCTGGACAACCCCGCCTTCACGGCTGGTCACGTGCGGGGTGTTCGAGTTTGTTCGGCTTGTGTAGTGCGTTCGTGCGTACTAGAACCACACAAGCCGAACCGGGACTTCAATGAAGAAGCCGCTCCAACAGGCCGAACTATGCGCCGACGCGGCACAGGACGGGGCACGGCGTTGTCTGGATGTTGGTGCCCTCCGCGGGATCCCTGTTAGCGGCAGGACCCGCTCGGATCGGGGCGCGGAGGAAGTCGCGTGATCGTGCGATTCGCATGACCTCACCTCGGCTTTCCGCGTTCGCTCGCCGTGCACACGGCCGGCGGGCCAGCGACAGCGCAGGTCCTCGCACCGTCGGCACCCGATGGCGTCTACCCACCCGGTGCCGCACGCGCTGTCGCTGGCCCCGATCGACGCTAATCACCCGCGGCCAGCAGCAGAACCCGCTCGCAGCACCCTCGCACGCCACCCGAACACACCCGGTCACGTCGGGCGATCCAGGCCACCGCGCTGCCGGCGTCGCGCGGTCCCGGCGACGTGGTCGGCGAGCTCGTCGACGCGGGTGACCTGCCAGCGCCCCCAGCGTGATCGGATACCGGCGATGTCGACGTAGGGCGTGCGAGTTCACCGCTGCGCGCTGTCGTTGGTGGCCTGGCCCTCGTGCTTGGTGATGCCGGTGGTGTTGTTCAAGGAGCCGGGCGGGCGCGTGGTGGAGCGGAGGGAGTGCGTCGTGTCGTCGGCGTTCTCCTCCTCGGTCTTCTCGAACTTCTCGGTGTGTTGGTGGTCGTGTTCCGCGGCTTGGGGAACGCCACCAGCGGGAAACGGGAAGTGGGAAGAAGTTGGTCGGCGCGGCCGTGGTGGGCGCTGTGCACCAGCTCGCCGTCGCGGTGTTGCCGGGACGGGCCTGCTTCGTGACCTGCCGCGGGTTCTCCGCCATGAAGAACGCCGTCGTGCCGCGGTTGCTCGAGCACGTCCTGGTGAGCTGCACGGTCTCGCCGCTGCTGCCGGCCGCCGCGTGCGTGGCGTCGACGAGCTCCTTGGCGGGGTTCGCGGACCTGTCCAGCGGCGTGGTCTCGTGCGGGAAGGACATGGTGATCTCGGCGTTGATGGGGACCGCGGGTTGCGATGCGCGCTGGCCGTCTCGGTGACGACGGTGGTCTTGAGCGTGAGGTCCGGCTCGGTGTTCGCGCGGTGAGGCCCGCTCCGGAGCCGTCGGGGCGGGCCTCACCGCGGTTCGTGCCGTGGCTCGTGGTCATGTTCGACGCCGGCGTGCTGTCGGGTGCTCTGCGAGGCGGCGTTCGTGTCGGCGTCGTTCGTCTTGTTCGAGCCGGGGGAGATGTCGCCCGAGTCCTGGCCGCCGAAGTCCTGTTCCAGGGGATCAGGTGTTGTTCGGGCTGATGAGGTTGCTGAAGAACTTCACCGCGCCGGCGAAGGCGACGCACCCGCCGAGGACCGCCTCGGCGGGCGTCCGCTCGGCGAGCAGGATCAAGCCCGCGGCGGCGCCGCCGGTGAGCAGCGCCAGCAATCCAGCGCGAGACGCCACGCTGTGGTTTTGGCCGAATGTGGAGTTTGACCCCGAATAAGAGCGGGTACGGCAGGCGATCGGCTGAGTCGATCACTGCTCGTGGCGGTATGTGCGATGTTGATCTGTCGCTAGCTTGGGGTTCGTGCCGGCCGGGGGGCGGGTACGTTCGTTGAGGGGGAAGAACAGGATGAAGCGCAGATTGCTGCGCGGCCTTGTGCTGCGCGCGTTCAGCGGTGCCGTGATTACGGCTCTGGTAGCGAGTGGAGCGTCGGCTCCCGCTGCTGCGGAACCGGAGAAGCCGACGATCGAGGTGAACCGCACGCCCGTGGGCGGCGCGCCGCCGGACCGGCCGTGGCGGGCGTCGGGCGAGGTCTCGACGATGCGGGCGACCTGCTTGAACTCCAATCGGGGTGTGCTGCCGTGGTATCCGATGGAGCGGCATCAGATCAGTGACCGGCTGGAACTGCTGGTCAACCTGGACACGCGCAACGTCGTGTTGTCCTATCGTGAACTGACCATCAAGGGCACCGGCCTCAACATGTCGGCCGATCGGTTCTACAACGCGCAGGCCGCGTACAACTGGATTCACAGCGGCACCGAGGTCGGGCTGGAGGACCCCGGCTTTGACAGCGCGAAGATGCGGATCCTGCACGGCCCCAACGGGTACTGCGTGAAGTTCCCGGAGAACGCGGACGGCACCTTCGCTCCCGCTGAGCACTTCCGCGCGTCGCTGACGAAGACGCCGGAGGGTGGCTATGTCGTCACGTTCAACGACTCCGGTGAGCGGTGGCTGTTCACCGGCCAGGGCTGGTTCGTGTCGCAGACCGACCGCAACGGCAACGCCAACACCAACCGCTACCGGCCCGACGGATCCCTGGCGTCGATCACCGACTCGCAGGGCCGCGTCACCACGTTCAACCGGGACGCGCAGGGCTGGGACGCCTCGCTGACCGATCCGACCGGGCAGACGTTCGGCAACTACGTCTACACCGGCGATCTGATCAGCGAATTCACCGACCGCGCGGGCAACAAGGTCAAGCTCGGTTACGACACCGAGCGACGCCTGCTGACCTCGGTCACCGATGGCCGAGGCAACACGTGGCGGCTGGAGTACGACCCGCAGTTCTCGCAGGTCACCAAGCTGACCAAACCGACCCGCGACGGCACCGGCGCGTCCACGACCTACGCTGACGACGGCAGCGACAGGACGAAGGTCACCGACCCGAACCTGCACAGCTCGGTGCACGAGTTCGAGTCGCCAGGGCGGCAGACGAAGGCCACCGACGCTCTCGGCCACACCCAGTCGCGCACCTGGACGGCCAGCAGCGACGTCAACGTCACGACCAACGGGCTGCAGCACTCCACGACCTACGACTACGACCCGCAGCAGAACCTGATCGGGACGAAACTGGCGACCGGCGCGAAGAACGTCGTCGGCTACACCGACTCCGCACACCCCCACCTGCCGACGCAGATCACCGACGCGTCGGGCAACCAGGTGACCCGGACCTACGACGGCAACGGCAACGTGACCAGCATCCGCTCGACGGGGCTGAACGCGGACCTGGAAGTGCTGACCTACACCGAACGCATGGGTCTGGTCGCGTCCAAAACGGACGGCAAGCAGGCCAAGACCACCTACGAGTACGACGACTACGGCAACCTGACCAAGGTCGTCCCGCCCGCTCCGGCCAAGCCGACGACGTTCACCTACGACGCGCTGTCGCGCATCGACAGCGTGACCGACGGCAACGGCAAGAAGATCGTCTACGGCTACGACAAGCTCGACCGCGTCACGACCATCACGCACAACGGCACGGTGTTGCAGTCCAACGCCTTCGACGCCAACGGCAACCTGACCAGGACGCAGACCGCCGACGCGACGCGGGTGTTCGACTACGACCCGCGCAACCTGCTGGAGAAGGTCACCCGCGGCACCGAGGTCGTCTCCTACACCTACGACAAGGCGGGCAACGTCAAGACGCTGACCACCCCGACGGGTGTGGCGAAGTACGACTACGACGCCGCCGACCGCCTCACGACGTTGCAAGACTCCTACGGCGGCACGACGACCTTCGCCTACGACGACGCCGATCGGCGCACCACGACGACGTTCCCCGGTGGCGCCGTGCAGACCACCGGCTACGACAACTCCGGACGCCAGACCTCGGTGACCGTCACCCGGCCCGGCGGCGCCGAGCTGCTCAAGACCACCAACCGCTACACCAAGCCCGACGGCACCGACACCGACAAGATCCAGGTCAAGACCAGGGGCAACAGCACCCGGTCGTTCACCTACGACGGCGCCGGCAGGCTCAAGACCGCACCGGGCACGACCTACAACCACGACAACGCCACGAACCTGCTCTCCGGCGAAGGCCGCACCTACACCGTCAACGCCGCCGACCAGGCCACCAAAGCGAACGACACGACCGTGACGTTCGACGGCGCGGGCAACCACGCCTCGACGACCAACCCGGAATCGCGGTACACGTTCAGCCCCACCAACCAGGTCCTCACCGGCCACGCCGGCACGACCCAGGTGCTGGACGTCCGCTACGACACCAGCCAGCAGACCCAACCCAGAACGATCACCGAGACCGCCGGCAGCAACCAGGTCACCCACGTCCTGACGCACACCGCGCTGGGGGTCACCGAGACCGTCGACAACGGCAAGCGCTCCAGCTACACGCGTGACACCGAGGGACTGCTCATCGGGCTGAAGGACGGCGCCGGTGCCCGGTACGGGGCGGTCACCGACCACCAGGGCAGCGTGATCGGCCTGGTCGACACCTCCGGCAACCTGGTCGCCGACTACGACTACACCCCGTACGGCACGGTCACGGCGACCGGAACCGCGGCCACCGCGAACCCGTTCCGATACCTGGGTGCGTACCAGTTGCAACTGGGTACCTACTTCATGGGGTACCGGGTGTACGACAGCACGTTCGCCCGTTTCCGGTCACCGGACCCCACCGGCCAGGAACCGAACCCGTACAACTACGCCCAGGGGGACCCGATCAACAACAGCGACCCCACCGGAGCCAGCACGGCCTCGACATGGGGCGCGGCGGTTGGTGGAGTTATCGGCGGCGCAGCGGTCGGGGCACTCGCATTGTCTTGTCCCGCGACGGCGGGAGCGGGCTGCGTCGCGGCGGGCGGCGTGATGGCCGCACTCGGTGGAGGCGCGGGCGCAGGGCTCGGCTCCGCGCTGGGCGGCGGTACCCGGCAGGAAGTTCGCGACGACGGATTGAGCGGCATGGCGACGATCGGCTTCGGCGGCGGCGCAAAGTTCGTCTCAGGACTGAAGGGATTTTTCTGATGTCCGATCGCCCGGCCAAGTCGAAGCGGGTGCGCTTCTGGATCATCGCCTGCACGGTCTACCTGGGGCTCATCGTGGCCACCGCCCTGCTGCACGACCGGGTTCCGGGGATGGGTGGGGCAGTCGGAGGACTGGGCGGCGCACTGATCCTGACTGCACTGCTGGGTTGGTGGCGCCGTCACCCATCCAACCCCGACCGAGTCGAGTAACTCTCGAATCCGCGGTGGAGCGAGCCTACGTGGTGAAGCAGCCGCTGCGTCGGCGCTGACGTGAGGCGGAAGGGGTACCGATCGGCATCGCCGATCGGTACCCCTTCCGGCGTTGACGAGACGTGGCCGGTGCGGGTCCCACTCGCGGTGGAGGCCGCGTTCGACGCCGACGGCGACGTCCCCGCCTTGCATGCTGCGGCCCGCCAGCTCGCGGAGGACTTCCACCAGCAGTTCGGCAGCTCCGAGCCAGCCCTGCCACCCCACCGCGATGGCGGCTGACGTCGTCGTAGCCCGGTCACTGCCGCGGGCGGGTCCAGGTTAGACAGGCGCGGGGCGTAGCCGCGAACAGTCGCCGAACGCGGCACCGCACGGCGGCTGCTGGCCAACACCTGCCGGGCTAGCGCGTATGCGCAACCTGGGCAGCTAGAAGCCCTTGTGGCCAGCGCGTTTTACAGCGTCGCGGAGCTGTTCCATCAGGTCGTTGCGCTCGAAGTAGTTCGCGGTGCGCAGCTGTGGGATCAGCTCCGCGATCTCCTCGTTTGCGACCGTCTCCATCCAAGCCGACGCCATGTTCGTGGCGTGGTTGGGGAGGACCTTGATAAGGCGGTCCTTGGTACGCAGGCTTGGTCCAGTGCCGATGCGCAGGTCGTCGAAGTGCAATTCGACGCGGACCTCATCGAAGTGCTCGGGCTTGTCGAGGTCCGGGCTGCCGATGTACTGCAGCTCCATGTCGACGATCATGAAGCCGAGCTGCTGGGCCATCCAGAACGCCGTGATGTGGGCGCGTCTGCATACGAACACCGGCAGAATCAGCTGGTCAGGACGTGCGAGCTGAAGAACAAGCGCCTTGTTCAGCAGCTGGTAGAGCTCTTCGCTGCCGGGGTAGATCCAGCCGCGGACGTTCTTGACCTCGACCATCACGGTGATCGGCCGCTGCGGTACACCGAGCAGTTTCGGTACGTGGTAGCCGGCACTGTCTAGCTCGCCGGGTAGGGAAACGCCGAGAAGGGAGTTCACCGGGCCGAAGTCCGCGCGTTCGGGCTGCAGCTGGCCGGACGCGAGGATCGCGGTGCGGACGGCTTCTTCTCCTGCCGGGCCGATGTGTCCGTGCGGGTAGCGGACTGAGCCTGTTGCCCAGCTCAGGTAGCGGGCGTACAGCAGCCGTTTGCGGGCGGCCGCGCGTGCGATGGCGGTCTTGCGCCGCCGCTGGTCAGCGGGCTGGATGGTCTTGATGGTGTGTTTGCCGCGGGTCGCCTCGGGGTCGACCTGGACGATGTCGCCCGCCGCGGTGAGCTCGCGCAGCGCGTTGGTGACGTGGTGGGCATCGATGTTCTCGCCGGACTTGTTGAAGCCGGCCTCGCTGATGCGCGCAGTCAGCTCGGCGCCTACGACGGCGTGTTCAACGTCGAGTACCTCACGGACGCGCTGTTTTGCGCGCTCGAGGTACTTCGCCGTCTGGTCCATGCGGCAAGTATCTCGGATGCGTGTCACCGGACGGGCGGCTCAAAGTTCGGTTTCACCGCATCCCAGCCGCCGTATATAGGAGTTATTGGGGGTGCTGGCCGCGCGGGTAGCGGCTGTGCTGCTCCTCGGTGGGCTCCGCACTCGGGGTGACCAGGAGTTTTGTTCGGCTGCTGGCGAGACGTGCTGGGGAACCGCGCGGTCTTGGAAGGAGGCCGGGTTTGTACGCCTATCGGTGGGCCTCATGCGCTCAAACGCAAAACACGTCAAGGCCCGACTCCGAACTTCCCCGTTGTCAGGGCGGACGATGACCGAGGATTGGCTGCGGGGCGCTGACCATCACCAACCAGCCCGGCCTGCGTCCCGAGCAGGCGATGGAGCTGATCGCGCAGGTCAACCGCCTCCGGCACTGTCTTTGACCTTCCACGCCCCGCTGCCGCCCGATGACCGGCGAGTCCTGGACGACGAGCCTCTACATAACCGATGAGGTGCGGAGATGTGCTCTCGATGCGGTCGAGTGGTGGTGCGCGCGCTGGCCAGCGCTGACGGCTCCGGCGTCCGGGTACTGCCTGATGAACCCCTGCCGGCCGGGCTAGGTCACCCGGTCTGACCAAAGGCCCCGTCCCAGCGTTGCTGGGGCGGGCCTCGTTCGTGGTGTTGCCAGCGCGTGGTGCTGCAGGTGCTCGAGCGCGCGACGATGCGGCGCTTTGGCGTGATCGCCATTGCCGCCCACCCAGCACGTGCTCGGCGTTGACGAGGCTGGCCTGGGCGGCCGCTGGCTGGGCTCCTGATCAACGCCGGGCGTGGTGCCGCGGCCGGTTCACGTGGTCGTGGTCTTCGGATCACCAAGCAGCTACGTCTTCCTCGGGTGGGGGCGGGGGCGGGGGCGGCGAGGGGATGTCCAGCTGAGAGGTGTGGGCCGAGCCCGATGTTGTTGTCTGGTCTCTGAGCGGGATGACGTTGCCGACTCGGTGGGTGCGTTGCAGGTCCGGGCGTGTGTGGTTGAACTGGGCTCGTGTCCATGCGTCGCGCCAGGGCGCCAGTGTCCGCCACTGCGGGAGCCCGAGCAGGTCCGTGTTGGTGTCGAACTGCGTGAGCAGCGTGGTGACGATGCTCATGAACAACTCGATCCGTGGAACGAGTCGGCCAGCGAAGACCTCGGACAGGGTGCTGGCACCGACGGGGTGGACGCCCTCGGTGGTCTTCGTGAGCTTGGCGAGTTCGCGCAGGCTGGGGTCACCGGTGTTGATTTTCAGGACCTGGAGTTGGTGGCGCAGGTCGTCGAAGGTCTGCACGGTGTCCGGCTCGGGTCGCTGGGGACGCGCGCGTGCTTCGACCCGGTCAAGTACCGCTTTCACGGCTGTGGCTGGTGTGCTTCGGCGTGCTGCTCGTGCGCGTGGGGTCCCGAGTGACGATGCGTGGAGCAGCCGCAGGAGCTCCAACGCCTCGTCGAGTTGCTCAAGGTGAGCCGCGAGCTCGACGAGGTGTTCGTGAGCCGCTGTTGCAGCTGTGCCGGACCTATTGTGCTGCTGGCGCTGAAGGTCTTCGGGTTGCTGCATCAGCCTGAGGACGGTCTCAGCGCGGGATTCCGGGGTGACACCGTCCTCAGATTCGATCGCAGCGTGGAGGTGCGACGCCGCCTGAGTTAGCACGTCACTGGGTACGTCCGCGATCGTTGCCAACATGAAGGCCAGTGCCCTGTCCTTGGTGCCGCGGGCGCTGATGGCGGTGGCCAGGTACCTCGCGTGCTCGCGGAAGTCCTGGTCGCTCTGGTCGTCCTGGGTGCGTTGCCTGTTCACGTGTCCCCCTTGTTCCTGGCGGCGTCGCCGAGCCGTTGGCGGCGGTAGCGGCGCAGGCGCTGCTCGATCGAGCCGGCGGAGGTCCCGAGCCGCTGGGCGGCCTCCACGATCGAGCAGCCGTGCAACACGATCAGCTCCGCTGCCGGGCGGAGCTTGTCCGGCATGGTGTCGAGCTCGGCGCGCACGAGTCCGTGTGCGATCACGACGTCGGCGGGGTCGTCGCAGATGCGGGTGTCGAGGACCTTGCGGGCGGCGGAGTCGACCTCGATCATCATCTCGACGTGGTCGACGAGGCGGTCACGTTGCTGCTCTTTGCGCCAGCGCCGCCACACGGTCGGGAAGACGGCGACGCCGGCGCCGACGAAGAAGGTCGTCAACGCCGCGCCGCCCTCGAACGTCCAGCCCTGGCCGATCAAGCCCTTCTCGCGGAACAGCTTGATGGCCTCGGCGATGATCTCGTAGGCCAGCTCCGCGCGGCCGTCGCGATCACGTACGAGCTGTTCCTGGTCGCGCTCGTCGTGGGGGACCGGCCGCCCGCGCTGGGCGGTGTAGCTGAAGATCGTGCCCCGGCCCAGCCACGACATCATGACTGGGAACGTGTACGCGATCAGGTCGGCGATGAGCAGGTCGTACTCCCGGCCGGTGAACCCGGCGGCGGTGATCCGGTTGTAGAACTCGCTGTCGGCTTCACGTCGGGCGAGGTTCTCGGCGGCCTTGAGGATCTCCGCCGGGTTCTCGGCGCCGATCCCGAGCGGGCTGGGACCGCTGGGCACGTCGACGAAGGGGAACCGCGGGTGGCCGGACGGCGGCTTGAACAGCCGGGCGAAGGCGAGAGCCGCCTCGATCGGCGATTCTTCTACTTCGGGTTGTAGGTCCGCAGCCACGGCAGCCGGAAGCGCGACGTGCGCTCCACCTGCCTGCGACCCCTGCAACCCACACTCCCGTTCTTCCGCGCGCCCTCAAGTGACGATGGCCCGCGCCGCCGAACTGCACGACGACACGAACCCTCGTATGTCGGGTCGGCGGCGGAAGCCTACGGATTCGCTCAAGATTTTTTCGGAGAACTTTTTTGTAGGCTGACCTGCGGTTCTCGGCCTATAGCCCCGGCAACGGCCGGGGCGGTCCCGGTCACGATCACCGACAGGGGAAGACCGATGTCCCGCACGACCCCCGGACCCGCCGACGGCTCTGGCGACGGGCACCTGTTCACGCCGCGCACCGCGCTCATCCTCCTGCTCGCCGTCCTGGCGGGCGGTGCCGCGGTCGCGCTCAGCGTCTGGGCCGGGCAGCACATCGCCCAGGCGCTGCTCGTCGGCGCCGGAGCCACCGCGGCCGCGACCGCGTTCTTCAACTGGCTCATCAGCCCGCGCTGACGTCCGCGACAGCTGAGTACGGCGTGGAGTCCGGTCCGTTGTTGCACGGGCACTCTACGCCGTTCCAGGCCCACCATGGCGGTCGTTGCGCTGCTCGTGGTGCTACAGGTGATCGAACGCCTGGCGGCCACTGCGTGGGTGGCGTCGGCGAGCTCCTTGGCCGAGTCCGTGGACTTCTTGGGCGTCGTCTCGTGCGGGAGAACGCTGGTGATCTCGATGTTGGTGGGGACCGGCGGGTTGCGGTGCGGGCCGGTCGTCTCGACGACGGTGGTCTTGAGCGTGGGGGCCGACTCGGTGTTCGCGCAGTGAGGCTCGCTCCGGAGCCGCCGGGGGCGGGCCTCACTGGACACGCGCTAGCACTTCAGCGGACAGGAGGTCGACGGCAAACGGGCCCTAACGATGGTCCCGGCAACGGCGATACATGATCAGGCATACCCGACGGAGAGGTGGGCGCGAGGGTGTCCTTACGCGAAGATCGCGAGTTGTCCGAGGTCTTGGCGGCGTTGTCGCCGATCGACGTGGAGGTGGCGCGAGCGGTCGTGGCCGACTGGTATCCGGCGGAGTCCGAGGTGTTCGACGACATCGTCGAGGACTTCGTCGACGACCCCCTGCGCACCGTACGCGGGGTGCGGCCGGGTGCCCCGGTGGGCATGGGGATCGAACTGGTGACCGTGACCCCCTACGTGCTGTCGGCGGTCGGATTCCTGGGCGGAATCGTCGCGGAGAAGATGGTGGGGGGCGCCTACGACGCGATCCGGGAGCGGCTTCGACGGGCGAGGGCACGTCGACAGGTGGGCGGGGCACCGGAACCGGTGGACGCCGCCGCCAGCGACCAGGTCGTGGCCGTAGTCGTGGTGCACCTGGTCAAGCAGGACGCCGACGAACAAGCCGCGCGGGAGGTGGCGGGCCGCGTCGTTGCCGAGTTGCTCGGCGAGGCGACTCCTGCCGCGCCCGGTGCGCCCGCCTCACCGACGCCGCCGTCGGTGTGACCGCGCCGCAGGCTACGGCCGCACCTCACCCCACATCGACGCCCCGGCTTGCGGCGTTCACCCTGGCCCGGTACGCCCTGCTGCTGCTCATCCCCGTCCTGGCGGCCGGTTTCGCGGCCGACCTGGAGTTCTACGCGCTGTTCGGCGAGCGGTACGGGGCCACGCTGCGAGAGTGCGGCGCGCTGTCAGAGACCGTGACCACCTCCGACCCGTTGGAGCCGTCTAAGGCCTTCTTCCGGTGCAAGGCCGTCGCCGACCGCGGCCGGATCGGGTTCGACCTGGCCGGCTCCGTGGTGGCGTTGCTGATCGGGATGGGGCTGGTGCGCCTGCTGCCCCAGGCGCTCTACCGGCGGGCCGGCCGGATGCGGCTGGCGGCACAGCGGTGGCAGCGCGCCGCCGCGGAGGCGATCCGGTCCATGGGCGGACGGGTCGTCCCGCAGGTGATGCTGGCCTCGGACTGCCGCGAGCCGTTCACCGTACGGATCGCCGGGAGCGTGCACATCGTGCTGCCGCGAGGCGTGGTGACGCTGCCCGCCGACCAGGCACGCGCGGTGGTGCGCCACGAGTGCGCCCACGTCGTTGCCGGTGACCTGGGACGTGTGTGGCTCACCCGAGGTGTCTGGTGGGCGACACCGCTGATCTTGGCGGTGCCCGTCGTGGACCAGGTGGTGCGTGAGGCCCTGCAGCCGGACAGCACGGTCGCGGCGCTGTTGACGCGGGAGTTCTGGCTGTCCGGGAAGTTCTGGTTGTCGCGGGAGTTCTGGCTGTCGCAGGAGTTCTGGCTCGTCTACGGCATCCGGTGCGCCCTGCTCCTCACCGTGTTGTGGGTGGTTGCCCGTGGAGTCCTGCGGGGGCGCGAGCACGAGGCCGACTTGCTCAGCGCGGCCGACGACACCGGCAAGGCCGCGCTGAGCGCCCTGCTGACCCACCGGAAGGGGACGGAGCGGGCCTCGGGCCCAGGGGTGGTGCGGCGGTTCACGGCCCTGCACCCGTCGTTCGACCGGAGGATCGCCGTTGTGGACAACGGGATGGCGGACTTGGCGGCGCGCACCGTCGAGGGAGTCGCCTTCGGCGCGCTGGCGGGCTGCACCATGCTGCTGGTGTCGTACTTCGTCCGGCCGCTGTTCGCCGGCGCCGATCACCCCGGATTGACCGCCTTTCTGGTCGCGCTGGTGCCGGGTGTGCTGCTCGGCTCCGCGTGGGGAGCGGTGCGGCGAGCCGGGGCGGATGGTGCGGCATCGGTTCGGGATTTCGCGCCGCGTCGGGTGCTGACCCAATTGGGGCTGCCGGTAGGCGCCGTGATCGGGCTCAACCTCGCGCCGACGGGAATCATCACCCCGTGGGAGAACATCGGCTACACCTCGTGGCTGTGGCTGCTCACAGCCTTCCTGATCGCCGGGGCATCGATGATGGGCACCTTGCTCGTGCAGCCGTTCGGCCTGTCGCCGAGCAGAGGCGCTCGATGGTGGGCGGGTGCAGGGACGGCGGCTGTGTACGTAGGTGTCTTCGCGGTGCCCGAGCAGGTCGCTGCCACCGTGCAGCAGGCCGGCAACGTCGGCCTGGAACCAGTCGTGTTGGCCTTGCTCGCGATCGCCACCACTCCGTCATGGCCGTTGCTCGCCGGACAGGTGATGATCGTGCTCGCCGAGATACGGAGAAGGGCGGCTGGCCGGTGGACCGCGGCGGTGATCGCGCTCGGCGTGGCCGTGACTGTGGCGGTCGCCCGGTTGGCGACCGTGGCCCCGATCACCCCGGACATCAGCGAAGAGCAGGTCTCGACGGACGTCCTGCTCGCGTCCGGGGCGGGGGTGGCGGCCGCGCTGGCCGTCGCCTTGGTCGTGCGCTCGGGCTACGGGGTGGCCGTGGCCGCGGGCTGGACGGCCACCACGCTCGTCGCGCTGGCCCTGGCCGCCCGGCTCCCCTACGACGCAGGGGAAAGCCTCCGGTTCTACCTTCTCCCGGCGCTCTGCCTGCTGGCGGTCGGGTTGCTGGTGGCCGCAGTCGTCGTGCCTATGGGAGCCAGCGCGCCGCCTCAGGGACTGGTCACCTCGGCGGCGGTGGACGGCTGACAGAGGTTGTCGGTCGTCCACCGCCAGTCGTCGGCACAGCAATCTGCGGCTAGCGGGGAAGCGGCACTTGCCGAGCTGGAGGCTGCGGGGAGTGGTTCGGAGACTGGGCACTGCTGACGCGGCTCGGCGGGCACTGGTGGGACGGCACCACCTGGTACCGGCCCCAGCAGGTCTTGAGCTACGCCAGCGAGCGCTACATGCGCCGCCCGGTCCGGCACGCCACGACGATCACCGCCGCGGACATCCCCGACAGCGGCTGCAAGGCCACCCTGGGTGAGGTCGGCAAGATCCTGGCGTTCGAGCCCGGCGGCCCGGTGTCGATGCAGCAGTGGTGCCACAATCAATCTCGCGGTGTGGTCGTTGCGCCGGCTCAACCGCGCCGACGCCCTGCCCTTGGTCTGGGCGGACGCGGCGTGACGCTGCGGGATTGCGCTGAGCGCCGAGGCTTCATTGGTCAAGGTTGGCACGGTTCGGCGTTGAACCGGCTGCTCGACGTCGGCCTGCTCGGCTCCGGGGGAGTGTGGTTGTTCCGCTGGCCCTGGCTCTGGCGAGGCTCGACGTCGGAGGCCTGGACCGGCCCGGTCTTGCTCGAACCTTGCGCGCCTGGATCGGCGGGGTGGTCTGCGGTTCGTCCTCGTCCGACTCGGCGTCGTCCGGCTCGTTCTCGGCTGCGCGCCCTCAGCGTTGACCGGTCCGGCCTGCGTGGTTGCGGGGGAGTGCGGTCGTTCCGCTGGCCTTCCGGCTGGGGGATGTGATTTGTGCTGGTGAGGGGTGTTAGGTGGTGTTAGGTCGGGTGGTCGGCCGGCCTTTCGCGTGAGGGCGCGAGCGTCGTCCAGCTCGGCCTCCAGCTCGACCTCGAACCTCGGCGGCCTCGACCTGTTCGGCCTCGGCCCCTCGGCCTGCTCGGCGACGTCCAGTTCGGTCTCCAGTTCGGCCATGGCGTCGGCCCGCGGCGTGTGGTCTTGGCCTGGTTCGGTGTCGGCGGCCTGGTCTTCGTGGTGCGGTGGGGGTCCGCGGTTCGCCGGCGTGGACCGGTTCGGCCGGCCTTTCCGCCCCGGTTCCGGCAGGGGGATGTGATTTGTGCTGGTCAGAGCCTCGCGGGTGGGTTAACGGCGGGGCTTGGTGCTCGTGCTGCTCGTGGTGGTCCGCGCGGTTCGGCGTCGGCCTGCTCGGCCACGTGGGCCTCGACGGCGTGGGGGGAGTCCGCGGTTCAGCATCGGGTGGGGATGTGATTCGTGCTGGTGAGGGCCTTGCGGGTGGGTCGACGGCGGGGGCCTGGTGCTCGTGCTGCTCGTGGTGGTCCGCGGTTCGACGTCGCCGCGCCCTGGACGTCGACCGGCTCGGCGTCGACCGGCTCGGCGTCGACCGGCTCGGCTTGTTCCTGTTCCTGGGCAGCGCGGTCGTTCTGCTGGCCTTTCGGCGGGTTTCCGGCCGGGGGGATGTGATTTGTGCTGGTCAGGGTGTTGCGCGATGTGCTGATCCGCCGGCCTTTCGCGCTCGCCAGGTCGAGCTGCTGGCTGGGACGTCCCCCATCGGTCTCGTCCTGGCGCCTTTAGGCCTGCTGTGCTGCTCGTAGAGCGGCGCGGAGCATCGCGGCGAGGGAGTACCGCCGCGAGCAACCCACGCACGTCACGGGCCTTCTGGACGGCGTTCCCGCCGGAGGCGGCAATCCAGGCTTCACCGGCCCGCGTGAGACGTGACTAACCGCAGGTCAGAGCCTCGTGAGCGCAGCGCGAACCGGTTGGACGTGATTAACCGCAGGTCACGGCCTTGCCAACCCGCCTGCTGCCCGGCCGCGTACGCCCCTCCAGTTCGCCTCTGAGCACTTCCCCTTGCGGCACAAAGGAAGAACAGGGACAGGACTACGAAAGCGGCCAGAAGCCCATACGCACCAGGTAATGCGCCACCTGTGGCAGCCGCCTGCGTACCAAAACCTATGCAGCACAACAGGAAACCCACCAACACAGCCATACATTACCATCCACATGCGACACAAGAGCACCTACGAACCGGAAACCCTTGCTGCGAAACAGAAGTATGGGCAACCACGATGCGATAGACACCAGAAACACATGCACACCAACAAAAATCACGACTACCAGAACCACCTACGTTCAGAACCCTTACTACGAAACAGGAAACCACCTACAAACCCCGCAAGCTACGAAGACCAACAACTTACGGATCGAAAACCCTTGCTACGAAACAGAAGTGCTAGTACTCCACAACAGACAGTCCACATCGTACACGCAAACACCTACGAATCCCTTTGGCCCCAACGCCGGAGGCGGTTGGGCAGCGGACCAGCGGGAGGCG
>NZ_JBVJRC010000022.1:0-1447 GCF_055608005.1 Lentzea sp. NPDC036955
TTCTCCTTGTACTGGATCATCCGGCGCATCTCGCCGTCCGTGGCCACGCACTCCAGCAGGTACGACAGCCGGGCGTGCTCGTCCACATGGCTCTGCACGAACACCGTGCACCGCTGTGGATCCAGCCCGGAGGCCAGCAGCAGGGTGGCGGCCTGCCTGCTCAGCCGGCGCACCCGCGCCGGATCGTGGTCCACGGTCAGGGCGTGCAGGTCGACGATGCAGAACAGCGCGTCCGCCCGGTACTGGTCGACCGTGGCCCACCGCCGCATGGCCCCGAGGTAGTTCCCCAGCGTCAGATGTCCGGTCGGCTTGATACCGCTGAAGACCCGAGTCATCACTTCTCCCTCTCCTGTGGAGCGTCGAGGCCGCTGTCCGGGGCGGCCGCCCCTCGAGCTCCGGGGGGAGAAAGCAGAACGGCCGCCGAGGCGGCGGCCGTGGGTGCATACGCAGGACGACCGCCGTCAGGCGGCCCACCAGAACTGGCTGTGCGTACGCGTCGTCATGCCCACGAGACTACGCCCCCGGGGCGGGGGACCGCAGCGAGTTGACACGCACCTGGGGGATCCGTACTGTTCTCCGAGTTGTCCGACGTGAGCACCGACTCCGGTCGGCCCCGGACAGCCATCCCGTGAGCACCACTACTGATCGACGTCAGCAGTCTGTCTGCCGGCGCGTCATTGTCGTGCGTATTCACGGAATGAGGAATCCGCACCCGAAAGGGAGCAGGACCCCGATTAGGTCGGGAGCCGGGAATCCGCTAAAGTCTCACTCGTCGGAACGGCCCGCAACGGCCGGAAAGACAAACCCCGCTGACCGGGGGTCAGGTCGAGAAAAAGATCTGATAGAGTCGGAAACGCAAGACCGAAGGGAAGCGCCCGGAGGAAAGCCCGAGAGGGTGAGTACAAAGGAAGCGTCCGTTCCTTGAGAACTCAACAGCGTGCCAAAAGTCAACGCCAGATATGTTGATACCCCGTCCATCCGGTTTCGGATGGTCGAGGTTCCTTTGAAGAAAACACAGCGAGGACGCTGTGAACGTCGGGACTATTCCTCCCGATGTTCCGCTCTCGTGATGTGTGCACCCGATCACGGGTAAACATTCACGGAGAGTTTGATCCTGGCTCAGGACGAACGCTGGCGGCGTGCTTAACACATGCAAGTCGAACGATGAACCACTTCGGTGGGGATTAGTGGCGAACGGGTGAGTAACACGTGGGCAATCTGCCCTGCACTCTGGGACAAGCCCTGGAAACGGGGTCTAATACCGGATACTGACCCGCTTGGGCATCCAAGCGGTTCGAAAGCTCCGGCGGTGCAGGATGAGCCCGCGGCCTATCAGCTTGTTGGTGAGGTAATGGCTCACCAAGGCGACGACGGGTAGCCGGCCTGAGAGGGCGACCGGCCACACTGGGACTGAGACACGGCCCAGACTCCTACGGGAGGCAGCAGT
>NZ_JBVJRC010000023.1:0-1399 GCF_055608005.1 Lentzea sp. NPDC036955
TGCCCGGCCGAACCGAGCTTGTTCATCTTCTTCGGCACCGACGCACCCTGATAGGCCAGGGGGATCGGGTGGCCGTGGTCGTCCACCGGGCCCAGCGGCTGGTGGACCTCGATGAACTCACCGTGCGGCAACCGCTTGATGATGCCGGTCTCCACACCGTGCTCCAGCACCTCACGGTCCGCCCGCTGCAACCCGATGCAGGTGCGGTAGGCGATGAAGTACGCGATCGGCGGCAGGACCAGCATGCCGATGCGGCCCATCCACGTCGTCAGGTTCAACGAGATGTCGAACTGGTAGGCGAAGATGTCGTTCGCGCCCATCAGCAGCAACACCATGAAGTACGTGATCGCCATCCACCCCAGCGCCGTGCGGACGGGAACGTCACGCGGGCGCTGCAGCAGGTTGTGGTGCGCGTAGTCCTTGGTCATCCGCCGTTCGATCCACGGGTACACCGCCGCGATCCCGGTCAGCAGCGGCAACCCCAGGATGAACGGCAGGAACGGCGCCGGGATCGTGTAGTTGCCCAGGTAGAACTCCCACGCCGGCCAGATGCGCACCAGGCCGTCGGTCCAGCCCATGTACCAGTCCGGCTGCGAGCCCGCCGAGACCTGCGCGGGGTTGTACGGGCCGATGTTCCAGATCGGGTTGATCTGGAACACCCCGCCCATGATCGCGATGACACCCACGACGACGGCGAAGAACCCGCCGCCCTTCGCCGCGAACACCGGCATGATCCGCACACCGACGACGTTGGTCTCCTTGCGGCCCACACCGGGGAACTGGGTGTGCTTCTGGTACCACACCAGACCCAGGTGCGCGCCGATCAACCCCAGGATGATCGCCGGGATGAGCAGGATGTGCGCGGTGTAGAGCAACGGGATGATGTCCGTGCCCGGGAACTCACCGCCGAACATCAACCAGTTCAGCCAGGTGCCGATCACCGGGAACGAGATCAGCAGCGCCGCCATCACCCGCAGACCGGTGCCCGAGAGCAGGTCGTCGGGCAGCGAGTAGCCCAGGAAGCCCTCGATCGCACCGAGCATGAACAACACGATGCCGATGACCCAGTTGATCTCACGCGGCTTGCGGAACGCACCGGTGAAGAAGATCCGGAACATGTGCACCACGATCGCCGCCATGAACAGCAACGCAGCCCAGTGGTGCACCTGACGCACGAACAACCCGCCACGGGTCTCGAACGAGATGTCCAGCGTGGACGCGAACGCCCGCGACATCTCGATCCCCCGCAGGTTCTCGAACGCCCCGTTGTAGGTGACCTCCGTCATCGACGGGTCGAAGAACAACGCCAGGTACGTACCCGACAACAACAACACGATGAAGCTGTACAGGGCGATCTCACCGAGCAGGAACGACCAGTGCGTCGGGAACACCTTGTTCA
>NZ_JBVJRC010000024.1:0-1353 GCF_055608005.1 Lentzea sp. NPDC036955
CTGCGGCACCTGTCCCCGCCCCACAGTCCGGTCCTGTCCGGGCACTCGATCCGTTCCCGTGCGCACGCTGCTGAGGAGGGTGTTCGATGACCGCGACGTTCTACGACCGGCGCGCTGAGCGCATCGCCGCGCAGGGCCTTGCCGAGCAGCAGCGCGCTGCCGCTGATGAGCGCAGGGCGCAGGCCACGCTGACCCTGGTCCAGGCCGAACAGGCGCGTGCGATGACGGCCGCGGAGCTGGCGGACCGGCGGGCGCAGCGGCAGGCCACCTTGCGGCAGGAGGCACGTGACCGGCGGAAGGCCGCGAGGGAGCGGCTGACGGAGCGGATTCCGGCGTGGTTGCTGTCGGCGCTGTGGGCGACGGTGATCGTCTCGCCCATCTCGCTGGCGTGGAAGGCGCAGCAGGAGTTCGCCGCTACCACGCTGCACCTCGGCGCGCTGTCGTGGTTGTTCCCGCTCGCGGTGGAGTCCGGTGCGTGGGTGTGCGCGTTCGAGGCGCATCACCGCGGCCGGCGGGGTGAGCCGATCGGCTCGCTGATGACGTGGATGTGGGTGCTTGCGTCGGTCGCCGCGGCGATTCAGCTTCTGCACGGTGCCGCGGACTACGGCGTGGTAGCGGGTGTGTGTCTGGCGGCGATGTCGCTGCTGGGCGTACTGCTGCACCACGTGCGACACAACGCGGACAAGGCTGCGGCCGATGGCCGGAGCGCGGCGGACATGCGGCGCGGGCTGCTGCGGTGGCTGCGGTTCCCGCGGCTGTCGTGGGCAGCTGCGTCGGTCGCGATGGCGCGGGGTGCGGACGTCACGGCGGACCAGGCGTGGCGTGCGGCGTGGGTGGACCGCTACGGCGTCGGCCCGGAGTCCTCACGCCGTGACCGGGCTGTGGCGAGGGTGATCGTGCGGCACCAGCGCAAGGCCGACCGGGTGGCTGCTCGTAAGGGTGCGCTGACCATCGTCGGAGGGCTCATCCTTCCGGTCACCCTCAGCCCGGTCGAGGCCGCGGCGTCAGCTGACGAGCCGTCGGCGACCGGTGCGCCGCAGTTGTCGGTGGTGCCGCCCGTGCGGGAGGACGACACCGCGATCGTACAGCCGAAACTCTCCCCGAAGGCCGCCGCGCTGATGCCCAAGGTGCGCGCTGCGATCGAGGCCGGAGACCTTCCGGCACGCCCGTCTGCACGCGCGATCCTGGCCCGTTTCAAGGGCTCGACCGACACCGCGGCGGAAGTCCGCGACGCACTCAAGTCCACGGCTGAGGCCACTCTTGCGGAGGTGCAGCGATGACCATCACGACGCTGACCGGCGCGACCGGTCCCGAGGACCGTGACGAGTTCGAGCGCCCCGCCACCGTGACCGC
>NZ_JBVJRC010000026.1:0-1320 GCF_055608005.1 Lentzea sp. NPDC036955
AGGGCGTCATAGTCGCGTGGTCTAGACCCGAAGCGGTGTGATCTAGCCATGGCCAGGGTGAAGCGCGGGTAAGACCGCGTGGAGGCCCGAACCCACCAGGGTTGAAAACCTGGGGGATGAGCTGTGGTTAGGGGTGAAAGGCCAATCAAACACCGTGATAGCTGGTTCTCCCCGAAATGCATTTAGGTGCAGCGTCGTATGTTTCACCGCGGGGGTAGAGCACTGGATGGTCTAGGGGGCCCACAAGCTTACCGAAATCAACCAAACTCCGAATACCGTGGTGTGAGAGTGCGGCAGTGAGACTGCGGGGGATAAGCTTCGTAGTCGAGAGGGAAACAGCCCAGAACGCCAGCTAAGGCCCCTAAGTGTGTGCTAAGTGGGAAAGGATGTGGGGTCGCACAGACAGCCAGGAGGTTGGCTTAGAAGCAGCCACCCTTTAAAGAGTGCGTAATAGCTCACTGGTCAAGTGGTCCTGCGCCGACAATGTAGCGGGGCTTAAGCACACCGCCGAAGCTGTGTCATTTCAGCCTTGTGCTGGGATGGGTAGGGGAGCGTCGTGTAGCGGTTGAAGCGGCGGAGGAATCCAGCCGTGGACGCTACGCGAGTGAGAATGCAGGCATGAGTAGCGAAAGACGAGTGAGAAACTCGTCCGCCGGATGACCAAGGGTTCCTGGGCCAGGCTAATCCGCCCAGGGTAAGTCGGGACCTAAGGCGAGGCCGACAGGCGTAGTCGATGGACAACGGGTTGATATTCCCGTACCCGTGTGAACGCGCCCATGATGAACCTTGTGATACTAACCGCCCGAAGCCCTCCGAAGATCCTTCGGGATCGAGGGGTAAGTGGAGCGCGGGACCTGAACTTGTAGTAGTCAAGCGATGGGGTGACGCAGGAGGGTAGCTCCGCCAGTGAGTGGTAGTACTGGTGCAAGCGTGTAGGGAGAAGCACAGGCAAATCCGTGCTTCACATATCCTGAGACGTGATGCGTAGCCGATTGAGGCGAAGTAGAGTGATCCCATGCTGCCGAGAAAAGCCTCTAGCGAGCTTTCACGCGGCCCGTACCCCAAACCGACACAGGTGGTCAGGTAGAGAATACCGAGGCGATCGGGCGAACTGTGGTTAAGGAACTCGGCAAAATGCCCCCGTAACTTCGGGAGAAGGGGGGCCGTAGCGCTTGAAGCCTTTTACAGGCTAGGGCGAGACGGCCGCAGAGACCAGCGAGAAGCGACTGTTTACTAAAAACACAGGTCCATGCGAAGTCGCAAGACGATGTATATGGACTGACGCCTGCCCGGTGCTGGAACGTTAAGGGGACCGGTTAG
>NZ_JBVJRC010000027.1:0-1301 GCF_055608005.1 Lentzea sp. NPDC036955
AGGATGGTTATAGTTACCACCGCCGTTTACTGGCGCTTAAGTTCTCAGCTTCGCCTGGACGAATCCAAGCTAACCGGTCCCCTTAACGTTCCAGCACCGGGCAGGCGTCAGTCCGTATACATCGCCTTACGGCTTCGCACGGACCTGTGTTTTTAGTAAACAGTCGCTTCTCGCTGGTCTCTGCGGCCACCCCCAGCTCACCGAGTAAATCGGATCACCGGATGTGGCCCCCCTTCTCCCGAAGTTACGGGGGCATTTTGCCGAGTTCCTTAACCATAGTTCACCCGAACGCCTCGGTATTCTCTACCTGACCACCTGAGTCGGTTTAGGGTACGGGCCGCCATGAAACTCGCTAGAGGCTTTTCTCGACAGCATAGGATCATCCACTTCACCACAATCGGCTCGGCATCAGGTCTCAGACTCAATGGTGTGCGGATTTGCCTACACACCGTCCTACACCCTTACCCCGGGACAACCACCGCCCGGGATGGACTACCTTCCTGCGTCACCCCATCACTCACCTACTACCAGCTCGGGTCACCGGCTCCACCACTCCGACCTCGTCCGAAGACTCAGCCGGCGGCTTCACGGGCTTAGCATCACTGGATTCGATGTTTGACGCTTCACAGCGGGTACCGGAATATCAACCGGTTATCCATCGACTACGCCTGTCGGCCTCGCCTTAGGTCCCGACTTACCCTGGGCAGATCAGCTTGACCCAGGAACCCTTAGTCAATCGGCGCACACGTTTCTCACGTGTGAATCGCTACTCATGCCTGCATTCTCACTCGTCAACCGTCCACAACTCGCTTCCGCGGCTGCTTCACCCGGCAGACGACGCTCCCCTACCCATCACAGCACCCGTTGGGGCTATCTGCTGCAATGACACGACTTCGGCGGTACGCTTGAGCCCCGCTACATTGTCGGCGCGGAATCACTAGACCAGTGAGCTATTACGCACTCTTTCAAGGGTGGCTGCTTCTAAGCCAACCTCCTGGTTGTCTGTGCGACTCCACATCCTTTCCCACTTAGCGTACGCTTAGGGGCCTTAGTCGATGCTCTGGGCTGTTTCCCTCTCGACCATGGAGCTTATCCCCCACAGTCTCACTGCCGCGCTCTCACTTACCGGCATTCGGAGTTTGGCTAAGGTCAGTAACCCGGTAGGGCCCATCGCCTATCCAGTGCTCTACCTCCGGCAAGAAACACACGACGCTGCACCTAAATGCATTTCGGGGAGAACCAGCTATCACGGAGTTTGATTGGCCTTTCACCCCTAACCACAGGTCATCCCCCAGGTTTTC
>NZ_JBVJRC010000029.1:0-1070 GCF_055608005.1 Lentzea sp. NPDC036955
GGCGAAGCTGAGAACTTAAGCGCCAGTAAACGGCGGTGGTAACTATAACCATCCTAAGGTAGCGAAATTCCTTGTCGGGTAAGTTCCGACCTGCACGAATGGCGTAACGACTTCTCGACTGTCTCAACCGCAGGCCCGGCGAAATTGCATTACGAGTAAAGATGCTCGTTACGCGCGGCAGGACGGAAAGACCCCGGGACCTTTACTATAGCTTGGTATTGGTGTTCGATTCGGCTTGTGTAGGATAGGTGGGAGACTGTGAAGCGGCCACGCCAGTGGTTGTGGAGTCATCGTTGAAATACCACTCTGGTCGTATTGGATGTCTAACCTCGGTCCGTGATCCGGATCAGGGACAGTGCCTGGTGGGTAGTTTAACTGGGGCGGTTGCCTCCCAAAGAGTAACGGAGGCGCTCAAAGGTTCCCTCAGCCTGGTTGGCAATCAGGTGTCGAGTGCAAGTGCACAAGGGAGCTTGACTGTGAGACTGACGGGTCGAGCAGGGACGAAAGTCGGAACTAGTGATCCGGCCATGGCTTGTGGAAGCGTGGTCGCTCAACGGATAAAAGGTACCCCGGGGATAACAGGCTGATCTTGCCCAAGAGTCCATATCGACGGCATGGTTTGGCACCTCGATGTCGGCTCGTCGCATCCTGGGGCTGGAGTAGGTCCCAAGGGTTGGGCTGTTCGCCCATTAAAGCGGTACGCGAGCTGGGTTTAGAACGTCGTGAGACAGTTCGGTCCCTATCCGCCGCGCGCGTAGGATACTTGAGGAAGGCTGTCCCTAGTACGAGAGGACCGGGACGGACGGACCGCTGGTGTGCCAGTTGTTCTGCCAAGAGCATTGCTGGTTGGCTACGTTCGGAAGGGATAACCGCTGAAGGCATCTAAGCGGGAAGCTCGTTCCAAGATGAGGTATCCCACCCTTTGTGGGTTAAGGCCCCCAGCTAGACCACTGGGTTGATAGGCCAGAGGTGGAAGACCGGTAACGGTTGGAGCTGACTGGTACTAATAGGCCGAGGACTTGTTACGAAGACGCTACGCATCCACTGTGCGGTTCTGGAAGAACAACCAG
>NZ_JBVJRC010000030.1:0-1029 GCF_055608005.1 Lentzea sp. NPDC036955
TCGCTTTCGCTACGGCTTCCCCACCCGGGTTAACCTCGCAACACACCGCAAACTCGCAGGCTCATTCTTCAAAAGGCACGCAGTCACGAGAACAAGGCAAGCCTTGTTCCGACGCTCCCACGGCTTGTAGGCACACGGTTTCAGGTACTATTTCACTCCGCTCCCGCGGTACTTTTCACCATTCCCTCACGGTACTATCCGCTATCGGTCACCAGGGAATATTTAGGCTTAGCGGGTGGTCCCGCCAGATTCACACGGGATTTCTCGGGCCCCGTGCTACTTGGGTGTCTCTCAAACGAGCCGCTGACGTTTCGACTACGGGGGTCTTACCCTCTACGCCGGACCTTTCGCATGTCCTTCGCCTACATCAACGGTTTCTGACTCGTCTCATGGCCGGCAGACCATGAAAGAGAGATCCCACAACCCCGTATGCGCAACCCCTGCCGGGTCTCACACGCATACGGTTTGGCCTCATCCGGTTTCGCTCGCCACTACTCCCGGAATCACGGTTGTTTTCTCTTCCTGCGGGTACTGAGATGTTTCACTTCCCCGCGTTCCCTCCACTTGCCCTATGTGTTCAGGCAAGGGTGACAGCCCATGACGACTGCCGGGTTTCCCCATTCGGACACCCCCGGATCAAAGCCTGGTTGACGACTCCCCGGGGCCTATCGTGGCCTCCCACGTCCTTCATCGGTTCCTGGTGCCAAGGCATCCACCGTGCGCCCTTAAAAACTTGGCCACAGATGCTCGCGTCCACTGTGCAGTTCTCAAACAACGACCAACCACCCATCACCCCGAGCATGACGCTCGAGTGCACTGGGGCCGGCACTGAAGGAAGATCATTCCCTCAGACACCCAACAGCGTGCCCGACACACTCCCCGCTTCCCTCAACGTTCCACGCTCCGAAGAGCAGTACTAGAAGGAGAAGACGACCAAGTGTGCCGAGTAGTCAACGTTCCACCCATGAGCAACCAGCATCAGACGTTCGCTGATGTACTGGCCTCTGACCAACCGAAGTTGGTAAGAAG